>NZ_JBIAPL010000010.1:0-294390 GCF_042888225.1 Streptomyces sp. NPDC003023 | reverse complement strand
TTTTTTTCTGGGGCCCCATTGGGTATTACCCGAACAGATGCTGGCCGGCGGGGGCGGGGCGCCGCCGGGGGGGGGGGGGGGGGCGCTGGCGGGGGGGGGGGGGGGGGGGGGGGGCGGCCCCCCCCCCCCCGAGGCCGGTGCTGGCCCGAAGCATCGTCTGGTGTTCGTCGATCGAGTGCTGGTCACGCTGGCGCACTTGCGACACGATCTTCCGCACTCGGCCCTGGCTGTGCTGTTAGGAGTGGACCGCTCCACAGTGTCCGCCGCGATCCGGCAGGTCCGGCCGCTGCTGGCGGCGCGCGGGTTCGCCGTGCCCGACCAGCCCGCCATCCGGCTGCGCACCATCGAGGACGTGTTCGCCTGCGCCGAGGCCGAGGACGTCGAGCTGCGTATCGACTGCACCGACGTGCAGGTGAGACGCCCGAAGGCCGGGCGTCCGGGCCGCAAGGCGTTCGTATCCGGCAAGCGCAAGCAGAACGCCATCAAGACCACCACGTTCAGCGACGGCCAGGGCCGCACCCTCTACTCCGGGGTCGCGCGGCCAGGACGAATGCACGACCAGACCGCGGTGCGCACCGAGGGCATCGCCGAGCAGCTGCGCTGCCGCCCCGGCGTCAAGGTGCATGTCGACGAGGGCTACCGGGGCCTGGCCAACCAGTTCCCACACCAGGTCATCGCTCCACCTCGCAAGCCGAAGAAGGACGCGGCCCTCGGCGAACAGCACGCCTGGCGGCACGAACGTCGAGCACAGTCCTCCAACCGGATCTGCGTGGAGCACGCCAACGCCGAGTACCAGCAGTGGCGGCCCCTGCAGCGCTACACCGGCCGCCGCGAAGACTTCGCCGAGATCCAAGCCGCCATAGCCGGCCTGGTCTCCGACCGGTCAGCCCGCCGGGCCGCCCGCCTCAAGACGAGCAAAGAACTCGTCCTCGCCGCCGACGCCCGCCCGACGTTCTGCTGATCAATCCCAGGCGGATTGCTCAGCCGAGCCTGCCCAGATTCTTATCGCTTCCCAAGCCGTAACGGCTCAGGCGCGCACTCCCCGCATGCGGATCGGACAGCGGACGCCCACGCCGTCGGCCCAACAGGAGGGCGGTGCCGACCGGTTCGACGGCCTGCCTACCGGTCGTGGCCGTCCACCTCGACCGGACCGATTCCGTGGTGCGACTGGCGTGCGAATAGGGTGACTCCATGTCTGCCAGGTTGAGTTCCACGAGAACCCGCGACGCCCTTCGCGTATCGGCGCGCGTCTCCGTCGAGTTGCTGTTGGTCCTCGTGGCGGCCGGGGTGGCCCTGTGGCTGCTCGGCCGGATGTGGTCGGTCGTGTGGCCGCTCGTGGTGGCCCTCTTCCTCACCACGCTGACCTGGCCCCTGGCCCGCTGCCTGCGCCGCTGGGGGTGGCCCCCGGCACTGGCCGCGGCGGTGGTGACCGTGATGTTCCTCCTGACCGCCGGGGGCATCGTGGCGCTGATCGCGGTGCCGGTGGCGTCCCAGTCCGGCGAGCTCGCCGACGGTGTGGTCGAGGGCATCCAGAAGTTGCGGGAGTGGGCCGCCGGGCCGCCGCTGAACATCGGCGACGATCAGATCACCGGCGCCTTCGACGCCGCGACCGCCCGCGTCCAGGACAGCGTCGGCAGCATGGTCACCACCGTCGTCACGGGGGTGAGCACCGTCTTCAGCGGCGTGGTCACCGCCGTCCTGGCACTCTTCCTGATGTTCTTCTTCCTCAAGGACGGCCCGCGGTTCCTGCCCTGGCTGGCCCGCCAGCTCCCCGGTCGGCTCGCCGACGACGTCCCGGCCGTGGCCGCGCGCGGCTGGGACACCCTCGGCGCGTTCGTGCGTTCGCAGGCGTTCGTCGGTCTGCTCGACGCCGTCTTCATCGGTCTCGGCCTGTGGATACTGGACGTGCCCCTGGTGCTCCCACTGGCGGTGCTGACCTTCGTGTCCGCGTTCGTGCCGATCGTGGGCGCGTTGTTCGCCGGTCTGGTCGCGGTGCTCATCGCACTGGTGTCGAACGGTCCGACGGACGCGCTGCTGGTGCTGGCGATCATCGTCGTGGTGCAGCAACTCGAGGGCAACGTGTTCCAGCCCATGATCCAGAGCCGCGGACTCGGTCTTCACGCCGCTGTGGTGCTGCTGGCGGTGACGCTGGGCGGCAGTCTGGCCGGTGTGGTGGGCAGCCTGCTCGCCGTTCCCGCCGCCGCGCTGATCGCGGTCGTCTGGAACTATCTGCGCGAGCAGCTCGCCGACCCGTCGCGGGAGCCGGAGACCGACGGGACGCCCGCCGCGGCCGCCGTCCCTTCGTAGCCCTGCCCGTCGTTTCCATGGGCTTCCGCTGTCCGGGGCCGGGCCGTTACCGGCCCGGCCCCGGACGTCACGGTCAGGCGATGTCGAACCGGTCCAGGTTCATCACCTTGTCCCACGCCGCGACGAAGTCCTTCACGAACTTCTCCTTCGCGTCGTCACTCGCGTAGACCTCCGCGAGCGCCCGCAGTTCGGAGTTCGACCCGAACACGAGGTCGACCCGGCTGCCGGTCCACTTGACCTCACCCGTGGCGCCGTCGCGGGCCTCGAACGTGTTCGCGTCCTCGGAGGTCGCCTTCCACGTCGTCCCCAGGTCGAGCAGGTTGACGAAGAAGTCGTTGGTCAGCGTCCCGGGCGTCTTGGTGAGAACGCCCAGCGGCGACTGCTGGAGGTTCGTGCCCAGGACACGGAGGCCACCGACGAGCACCGTCATCTCGGGGGCGCTGAGGGTCAGCAGGTTCGCCCGGTCGAGCAGCAGGTACTCGGCCGGCAGCCGGTTGCCCTTGCCCAGGTAGTTGCGGAACCCGTCGGCGGCCGGCTCCAGCGCGGCGAACGACTCCACGTCGGTCTGCTCCTGCGACGCGTCCACGCGGCCCGGCGTGAAGGGCACCTCGATGTCGAAGCCCGCGTCCTTGGCGGCCTGCTCGACGGCGGCGCAGCCGGCGAGCACGATCAGGTCGGCGAGCGAGACCTGCTTGCCGCCCGCCGCGGCGGAGTTGAAGGACTGCTGGACACCCTCCAGGGCGCGCAGCACCGTCGCCAGCCGGTCGGGCTCGTTGACCTCCCAGCCGCTCTGCGGCTGGAGGCGGATGCGCGCTCCGTTGGCGCCGCCGCGCTTGTCGCTGCCGCGGAAGGACGAGGCCGACGCCCACGCGGTGGACACCAGCTCGGACACCGACAGGTCCTGGGCGAGGATCTGCGCCTTGAGCGCGGCGATGTCGTCGGCGTCGACGAGCTCGTGCGCGACCTCCGGGAGGGGGTCCTGCCACAGCAGGGTCTCGCTCGGGACCTCCGGACCGAGGTAGCGCACGACCGGGCCCATGTCACGGTGGGTCAGCTTGTACCACGCCCGGGCGAAGGCGTCCGCGAACGCGTCCGGGTTCTCGAGGAAGCGCCGTGAGATCTGCTCGTACGCAGGGTCGACGCGGAGCGAGAGGTCGGTCGTCAGCATCGTCGGGGCGTGGCTCTTCGACGGGTCGTGCGGGTCCGGAACGGTCCCCGCGCCGCCGCCGTCCTTCGGCCGCCACTGGTTCGCTCCCGCCGGGCTCCGGAACAGCTCCCACTCGTGGCCGAAAAGGATCTCGAAGAAGCTGTTGTCCCAGGCGGTCGGGGTGTTCGTCCAGATCCCCTCGAGACCGCTGGTGATCGTGTCGCCGCCCTTGCCGCTGCCGTGGCTGTTCCGCCAGCCGAGTCCCTGCTCCTCGATCGGGGCGGCCTCGGGGGCGGGGCCGACGGCGTCCGCCGGGCCCGCGCCGTGGGTCTTGCCGAAGGTGTGGCCGCCGGCGATCAGGGCGACCGTCTCCTCGTCGTTCATCGCCATCCGGCGGAACGTCTCACGGATGTCGCGGGCCGCGGCGAGCGGGTCCGGATTGCCGTTGGGACCCTCGGGGTTGACGTAGATGAGACCCATCTGGACCGCGCCGAGCGGGTTCTCCAGCTCGCGGTCGCCGGTGTAGCGCTCGTCGCCGAGCCAGGTGGACTCGGGGCCCCAGTAGACGTCCTCCTCGGGCTCCCAGACGTCCGCGCGGCCGCCGGCGAACCCGAACGTCTCGAATCCCATGGACTCCAGGGCGACGTTGCCGGCGAGGATCATGAGGTCGGCCCACGACAGCGACTGGCCGTACTTCTTCTTGACCGGCCACAGCAGGCGGCGGGCCTTGTCGAGGTTTCCGTTGTCGGGCCAGCTGTTGAGGGGCGCGAAGCGCTGCTGACCCGCGCCGGCGCCGCCACGGCCGTCGCTGATCCGGTACGTGCCCGCGCTGTGCCAGGCCATCCGGACGATGAACGGGCCGTAGTGGCCGAAGTCGGCCGGCCACCAGTCCTGGGACGTCGTCAGCACATCGGCGATGTCCCGCTTCACGGCCGGGAGGTCGAGGGACGTGAAGGCCGCGGCGTAGTCGAACTCCTCACCGAGCGGATTCGCCACGCCGGGGTTCTTGGCAAGGATCTTCAGGTTGAGCCGCTCCGACCACCACTGGCGGTTTCCACCGCCCTGGGTCGGGTGCGGGGCGCGCCCGTGCGCGACCGGGCAGCCGCCTTCGCCCTCCGTCTTCGGGTCTGTGACGATTGCATCCGGGTTCTCGGACATGGGAATCCTTTCGGGCGGGGCGGGATCGTTGCGCCGGAGTGGAGTCTGCGTACGCGAGGCGCTCGAGGCGCTCGACGTGACGCGGGGTGTGGTCACCGCCGGGTGACGCCTGGGACAGCGCGGCGTGAAAGGCCGTCAGCCGCTCGGGCCGACACCGTGCGGCCTCTCGGCGGTGGTCCCGTCATGGCACAGTCTCCTGCCGTACTGGCGGCTCCGGCTCCCTTGGCTGTTGCCGGAACCGATCCTACGATGGACAGAGTCCAGGTCAAGAAGTTTGCGGGTTTCGCATCCCATCGGGATTCGGACACCTGCCGGTAAACTCCGGGTATTCCGCCAAGCCTGAATAGGTGAACCGATATGAGCGACCTGCTGGAGCGACTGCGAGGGCGCGGCTGGCGTGTGACCTCCCAGCGGCGCGTCGTCGCGGAGGTCCTCGACGGCGACCATGTGCACCTGACCGCCGACGAGGTCCACGCCCGCGCGGCGCAGCGGCTGCCGGAGATCTCCCGCGCGACGGTCTACAACACCCTTGGCGAACTGGTGTCCCTCGGCGAGGTGCTGGAGGTCACCACCGACGGGCGAGCCAAGCGCTACGACCCCAACGCGCACCGTCCGCACCAGCATCTCGTCTGCTCCCGCTGCGGGACCATCCGTGATGTCCACCCGACCGGCGACCAGTTGGCCGGTCTTCCGGCGGAGGAACGATTCGGCTTCACGGTGTCCGCGGTTGAGGTCACCTACAGAGGTCTGTGCCCCTCCTGCTCCTGACTCCGTACGCCCGCCGGCGGACACCGGCCGCGACATCCGCGCTCGCTGTGGGACGAGGGTGCGCAGCAGGACGAGTCAGTGACCGGAGTGCCGCTCCACGACCACCTTCAGGGGCGCCCGGAAGGACAGCAGGCCGAGCATCGGCGGTCGTGCCCCTTCCGGCGCGAGCCGGAGCTCCGGGAGCCGTCGCGCGACCGCCCGCAGGCCGATCGCGGCCTCCGTGCGGGCCAGGGACGCGCCCGGGCAGCGGTGGCGTCCGGCTCCGAACGCCAGATGGTGACGGACGTTCGGCCGGTGCGGGCACATCCGCTCGGGGTCCGCGAACACGTCCGGGTCGGAACCGCTGCCCATCAGCATGAGGAGCAGCTGCGCGCCTGCCGGGAGGGCCGTGCCCGCCAGTTCCACCGGGCGTGCGGTGACCCGGCGCCACGTGGTCACCGGCGGCTCGCGCCGCAGCACCTCCTCCACCCATGCCTCGGCCAGGCCGGCTTCCCACGCCGGGCGAGGCCAGAGACCCGGCTCACCCAGCGCCCGGTGCAGCACGGTGGAGATCAGCTGACCGGTGGTGGACTGTCCGGCGATGAAGACGAAGAAGCAGACGCTGACCGCGGTCGCCGTGCCCAGCGGTTCCCCGTCGGGCAGCCGGTGGCGTGACAGCGCTCCGACGAACGAGTCCGGCGACGACACGGCACTGCGCACGGTCGCGGTCAGCCACTGGTGGAACTCGCCGACCAGGGAGGCCAGTTCCAGCTGCCGATCGGCGGAGGGCCTGCCCCAGAACAGTTCCAGCGACGCGTCGCTCCAGCGGATCAGTGTGTCCGGCGTGACGCCCCGGACGCCGAGCAGCTCCATCAGCACCCGGCACGGCAGGATCTGGGCGTAGGAGGCGAACAGGTCACAGCGCCCCTCGTCGTCGATCCGGGCCCGCGCCGCGTCCAGCAGCTCCTCGGCGCAGCGCTCGATCACAGGGACGGCGGCGGCCACCCGCCCGGCGTTGAAGAACCGGTTGACCACCCGGCGCAGCCCGGCATGGCCGGCGGTGCCGTTGTTGGCCAGCGCGGGCGGAAGTGTGAAGCCGGCCCTGGCGAGTGTCCGCAGCACGGCGACGGGCAGCGGGGAAACCGCGTGCTGGGCGTTGTCGGGCAGGAAGACGGACGGCTCCGACAGTACCCGCCGCACGTCCCGGTGCCGGCTGACCAGCCACAGTCCCGTCGCCGCGTCGTGGTGCACGGGCGCGTCGGTGCGCAGGGCGTCCAGCCAGGGGTGGGGGTCGCCTGTGAAGCCCTCACCGAACAGGTCGAACCCGTCGAACCGGTCGAACCCGTCGAACCCATCGAACCCGTCGAACGGTTGCGGGACGGACGCCGTCCGACGGGGCGCCTCTTCCACCTCGGTGCCCGCCACCGCGGTACCCGAGGCGTTCGCGTCAAGGGCCGGAAATGTCACGCGCGGACGCTAACACGCACCTCCACCGCCGCTGACCCGCATGTGCGCCGTCTCACGCACGTGGGTACCGGGCGGCGGACCCGGGGGAGTGAGCCGTGTCTCACCGGAGTGGCCCCGGCTTGCCTATGCAACAAGTTGCATAGAAGGATCGCCGCATGGCGCTCGAACACGCGATCCTCGTCTCCCTGCTGGAGAAGCCGGGCTCCGGCTATGAGCTGGCCCGGCGGTTCGAGCGGTCCATCGGCTACTTCTGGACTGCCACCCACCAGCAGATCTACCGCGTCCTCAAACGTATGGAGGCCGACGGCTGGATCGACGTGCGGGAGGTGGCGCAGCAGGGCCGGCCGGACAAGAAGGAGTACTCGGTCTCGAGGCACGGCCGCACCGCCCTCGGCGAGTGGCTGCACGAGCCGATCCAACCGGAAAGCGTCCGGCACGAGCTCGCCGTGAAGATCCGCGGCGCGGCCTTCGACGACCCGCACGCCCTGATCGGCGAGGTCGAAAGGCACCAGCGGATGCACAGGGACCAGCTCGAGCACTACCTGGAGGGCGAGCGACGCGACTTCGGCCCCGGTGACGCCCCGGCGACCCCGAACACCCCGGCGACCCCCAACACCCCGGCGACCCCCAACGCCCCGGCGACCCGCCACGAGCGCCCCGACGCCGGGCGGGAGTTGCAGCACGCGGTCCTGCGCGGCGGGATCGCGTACGAGCGGATGATGATCGCCTGGCTCGACGACGTACTCGCCACCCTGCACCGGCTCCGCCCCGGCCGGTGACCCGGCGTCCCGCCCACGGCCGGCCACCGTCCCCGCGCCGGCCCGGTCTCCTCGCCCTCGCCGCTCACCACCGCACCTCTTCCCGACCGACCTCTCTTCCCGACCGCCGACCTCCCGACGACAACGAGCCGGAAAGGCGAACACCCATGACCGACCCGCTGCTGTTCAATCCCCGCACGTACGACCCGGCGCATTTCGACCCGGAGACCCGCAGGCTGCTGCGTGCCACCGTCGACTGGTTCGAGACCCGCGGCAGGCGCCGGCTGATCGAGGACTACCGCACGCGTGCCTGGCTGGCCGACTTCCTCGCGTTCGCCGCGGAGGAAGGGCTGTTCGCGACCTTCCTCACCCCCGCCTCCGAGGCGGGTGACGCCGGGCAGGACAAGCGCTGGGACACGGCGCGGATCGCCGCCCTCAACGAGATCTTCGGCTTCTACGGGCTCGACTACTGGTACGCCTGGCAGGTCACCGTCCTCGGCCTCGGACCGGTCTGGCAGAGCGGCAACACGGCGGCCCGCTCCCGTGCCGCCGAACTGCTCGCCCAGGGCGAGGTGTTCGCCTTCGGCCTGTCGGAGAAGTCCCACGGCGCCGACATCTACTCCACCGACATGCTGCTGGAGCCCGACGGCGACGGCGGCTTCCGGGCCCGGGGATCGAAGTACTACATCGGCAACGGCAACGCCGCCGGGCTGGTCTCCGTCTTCGGACGCCGCACCGACGTCGAGGGCCCCGAGGGCTATGTCTTCTTCGCCGCGGACAGCCGCCACCCCGCCTACCACCTCGTGCAGAACGTGGTGGACTCGTCGAAGTACGTCAGCGAGTTCCGGCTGGAGGACTACCCCGTCGCCCCCGAGGACGTGCTGCACACCGGCCGTGCCGCTTTCGACGCCGCGCTCAACACCGTCAACGTCGGCAAGTTCAACCTCTGCACCGCCTCCATCGGCATCTGCGAGCACGCGATGTACGAGGCGGTCACCCACGCCCACAACCGGATCCTGTACGGCCGCCCCGTCACCGCCTTCCCGCACGTGCGCCGCGAGCTGGCCGACGCGTACGTCCGCCTGGTCGGCATGAAACTGTTCAGCGACCGCGCCGTCGACTACTTCCGCTCCGCGGGCCCCGACGACCGCAGGTACCTGCTCTTCAACCCGATGACGAAGATGAAGGTGACCACGGAGGGCGAGAAGGTCATCGACCTGCTCTGGGACGTCATCGCCGCCAAGGGCTTCGAGAAGGACACGTACTTCGCCCAGGCCGCCGTCGAGATCCGCGGGCTGCCCAAGCTCGAGGGGACCGTCCACGTCAATCTCGCGCTGATCCTCAAGTTCATGCGCAACCACCTGCTGAACCCGGTCGACCACGCGCCCGTCCCCACCCGTCTCGACGCCGCCGACGACGCGTTCCTCTTCCGGCAGGGACCGGCCCGTGGCCTCGGCTCCGTCCGCTTCCACGACTGGCGTCCCGCCTTCGACGCCTACGCCCACCTGCCCAACGTCGGCCGCTTCCGCGAACAGGCCGAGGCACTGTGCGAGTTCGTCGCCACCGCCGCCCCCGACGAGGAGCAGAGCCGTGACCTCGACCTGCTCCTGGCCGTGGGTCAGTTGTTCGCGCTGGTCGTGCACGGTCAGCTGATCCTGGAGCAGTCGGGGCTGACGAACCCGGACGAGGACGTGCTCGACGAACTGTTCGCCGTCCTCGTACGCGACTTCTCCGCGCACGCCGTCGAACTGCACGGCAAGGACTCCGCCACGGCGCAGCAGCAGCGCTGGGCCCTGGACGCCGTACGGCGCTCCGTCGTCGACGAGGGCAGGTCGGCGCGTGTCTGGGCGCGTGTCGAGGCGCTGTCCGGGGCGTACGAGATGAAGCCGTGAACCGCAGGTGAGACGGCGGTGGGCGGTACGGGCTCCCGGCCCGCACCGCCCGCCGCCATGCCGCCGCCGACGGGACCCCGCGGGAGCGCGGGCGCGCAGCGCCCCGGGGGAACGCTGCGCGCCTGCCCTCCTCAGCGCCTCCCGTGCCGCCGCGTCACGGCGCGATCTCGATCAGCAGGTCACCGGCCTCCACCTGCTGGACCTCGCCGATCGCGACCCGCCGCACCGTGCCGGAGCTCTGCGCCGTGATCGACGCCTCCATCTTCATCGCCTCGATGGTGGCGACCGTCTGACCGGCGCTCACCGACGCGCCCTCCGCGACCTGGAGCGTGACCACACCCGCGAACGGCGCGGCCACATGGCGGTCGTTGCCCTGCTCCGCCTTCTGTGCCGCCTTCACCGTCGTGGTGACGGAACTGTCGCGCACCGACACCGGGCGCATCTGCCCGTTCAGCCGGGTCAGTACGGTGCGGTAGCCGCGCTCGTCCGCCTCCGAGATGGCCTCCAGCTCGATCAGCAGCGTCACCCCCGGCTCCAGGGTGACGGTGTGCTCCGTCTCGGGCTCGAGCCCGTAGAAGAAGTCCTTCGTCGACAGTACCGACGTGTCGCCGTAGTTCTCCCGGTGCGACTCGAACGACATGGCCGGGCCGGGGAACAGCAGCCGGTTGAGTGTGGACCTGCGCTCCTGGCGCAAACCCTGCCGGTCCTCCTCCGAGAGTCGCGGCGGCTCGGCCTGCGGCGGCCGGGCCTCGAGCGCCCGGCTGCGGAACGGCTCCGGCCAGCCCCCGGGCGGGTCGCCCAGCTCGCCGCGCAGGAAGCCGATCACCGAGTCCGGGACGTCGAACTTCTCCGGGGACGACTCGAACGCGTCCGACGAGACGCCGGCGCCCACCAGGTGCAGCGCCAGGTCGCCCACGACCTTCGAGGACGGCGTGACCTTGACCAGGCGTCCCAGCATGCGGTCCGCCGCCGCGTAGTACTCCTCGACCAGCTCGAACCGGTCGCCGAGCCCGAGCGCGATGGCCTGCTGGCGCAGGTTCGACAACTGCCCGCCGGGGATCTCGTGGTGGTAGACACGGCCGGTCGGCGACGCGAGCCCCGACTCGAACGGCCGGTACACCTTGCGGACCGCCTCCCAGTACGGCTCCAGGTCACCGACGGCCTGCAGCGACAGGCCGGTCGCCCGCTCGGTGTGGTCCGTCGCCGCGACCAGCGCCGACAGCGACGGCTGACTGGTCGTGCCGGCCATCGACGCGACCGCCGCGTCCACGGCGTCGACGCCGGCGTCGATCGCCGCGACCAGGGTGGCGAGCTGGCCTCCCGCCGTGTCGTGCGTGTGGAGGTGCACGGGCAGGTCGAACCGTTCCCGCAGCGCCGTCACGAGGGTGCGCGCGGCGTGCGGACGCAGCAGGCCCGCCATGTCCTTGATGGCCAGTACGTGCGCCCCCGCCTCCACGATCTGCTCGGCCAGACGCAGGTAGTAGTCCAGCGTGTAGAGCTTCTCGGCCGGGTTCGACAGATCGGCTGTGTAGCAGAGGGCCACCTCGGCCAGCGATGTCCCGGTCGCCCGTACGGCGTCGATCGCGGGACGCATCTGCGACACGTCGTTGAGCGCGTCGAAGATCCGGAAGACGTCCATACCGGTGGCGGCGGCCTCGGCCACGAACGCGTCGGTCACCTCCGTCGGATAGGGCGTGTACCCCACCGTGTTGCGGCCCCGCAGCAGCATCTGCGTGCAGATGTTCGGCACCGCCTCGCGCAGGGCCGCCAGCCGCTCCCACGGGTCCTCCGCGAGGAACCGCAGGGCCACGTCGAAGGTGGCGCCGCCCCAGCACTCGAGGCTGAGCAACTGCGGTGCGGTTCGGGCCACATGCGGTGCCACGGCGAGCAGGTCGCGGGTGCGCACCCGCGTCGCCAGCAGCGACTGGTGGGCGTCGCGGAAGGTCGTGTCCGTCACGGCGACGGCGGACTGCCTGCGCAGTTCCTGTGCGAACCGCTCCGGCCCGAGGGCGGCCAGCCGCTGCCGCGAGCCGTCGGCCGGTGCCGCCGAGAGGTCGACCGAGGGCAGCTTGTCGGCCGGCTCCACGACGACGGGCCGGGGGCCGTGCGGGCGGTTGACGGTCGTCTCCGCGAGGTGACCCAGGATGCGGCTGCCACGGTCGGCCGGCGGCCGGGTGCGCAGCAGGTGCGGGCGCTCGTCGATGAAGGACGTGGTCACCCGCCCGGCCTGGAAGTCGGCGTCGTCCAGCACGGCGCCGAGGAACGGCAGGTTGGTCGACACGCCCCGGATGCGGAACTCGGCGATGGCCCGCCGGGCCCGCCGGACCGCGTTCGCGTGGTCGTGGCCCTCGCAGGTCAGTTTCACCAGCAGGGAGTCGAAGTGCGCCGAGACCGACGCGCCGGTGTGCACGGTG
This sequence comes from Streptomyces sp. NPDC003023, assembly GCF_042888225.1. Classification (NCBI taxonomy): domain Bacteria; kingdom Bacillati; phylum Actinomycetota; class Actinomycetes; order Kitasatosporales; family Streptomycetaceae; genus Streptomyces; species Streptomyces sp. NPDC003023. Next base: position 282,500 of record NZ_JBIAPL010000010.1, on the reverse strand, counting down.
CCACCGTCGAGCCGTACGCCGGGGCCGCCGGGGGAGCGGTAGGCCGAGATGGTCCCCGTGTCGGGGCGGAAGCCGTTGGCCGGGTCCTCGGTGGTGATCCGGCACTGCAGCGCGGCACCGGACAGCGTGATCTGGTCCTGCGTCAGGTTGAGTTCGGGCAGCGTCATGCCCGACGCGATGCGCAACTGCGCGATGACCAGGTCCCGTCCGGTGACCTGTTCGGTCACCGTGTGCTCGACCTGGATGCGCGGGTTCATCTCGATGAAGACGTGGTTGCCGCGCGCGTCGACGAGGAACTCCACCGTGCCGGCGTTGACGTAGCCGATGTGCCTGGCGAACGCGACGGCGTCGGCGCAGATACGGTCCCGCAGCTGCGGATCGAGGTCGGGCGCAGGGGCGATCTCGACCACCTTCTGGTGGCGCCGCTGCACCGAGCAGTCCCGCTCGTAGAGATGGACGACATTGCCCGCCGCGTCGGCGAGGATCTGCACCTCGATGTGACGGGCGTCGATCACGGCCTGCTCGAGGAACACGGTCGCGTCACCGAAGGCCGAGCGCGCCTCCCGCATGGCGGCCTCCGCCGCCTCCCGCAGGTCACCGGGACGTTCGACCCGTCGCATGCCGCGCCCGCCGCCGCCCGCGACGGCCTTGACGAACACGGGGAAGCCGATGTCCCCGGCCGCCTCGACCAGCTCGTCCACGTCGTTGGTGGGTGCCGAGGACCGCAGGACCGGCACCCCGGCCTCGCGGGCGGCGGCCACCGCACGCGCCTTGTTGCCCGTCAGGTTCAGCACCGCCGCCGGCGGTCCCACGAACGTGATGCCGGCCTCCGCGCACGCGGCGGCCAGTTCCGGGTTCTCGGAAAGGAACCCGTAGCCGGGGTAGACCGCGTCCGCGCCCGCGCGGCGGGCGGCCTTCACGATCTCGTCGACGGAGAGGTAGGCGCGCACGGGGTGACCCGGCTCGCCGATACGGTAGGCCTCGTCCGCCTTCGCCCTGTGCAGCGAGTTGCGGTCCTCGTGAGGGAAGACGGCCACGGTGGAGACACCGAGCTCGAATGCCGCCCGGAAGGCCCGGATCGCGATCTCGCCGCGGTTGGCCACCAGTAGTTTGCCGAACATGTCGCTCCGTCTCCTGTGATGGCCGCTCAGGAAGCCCGGGCGACCGCTGTGACATGGGAACGCTCCGTTGCGCTCAGCGTATGGCCCTGGCTACCAGGAACGGGGCCCGGGCAGCCAGGGCGTGCGTCACTTTTCCGCCGACAAGGTCATCTGCTGCCGCCCGCCGCTCCCGCCGGCACGGCCCCAGCCGGTTCGTGACCGTGTTCCGACCGTCCCCGAACGGCATGGACCGGTCCTTTTCGGTTACCTGGCGCTCATGTCCGACATCGAGCGTGATGAACCCTCTGTGGCGTGGCGGCCCGCGAGCGGGCCGGGATGTGAACGTACCGTCACAGCATCTGCACGGCCGCCGGGAATGAGCGGGCCCGCGGCGGCAACTCGGACCGGACGCGCTGCCACGACCGGGACGGCGCCCGACCCGGAAGCGGTGCCGCATGCCACGAGACAGCCGAGCAGCCGTACGTCGCACACCCCGGCGCACCATGACCTGGGAGGCGAGGGTCCACCAGCTCCGCGGCTGCCTGAGCGTCCCCGTGACCGCGACCTTCCGCTACACGACGGCGGATCCCTTCGCCGTCCGGATCGCCTTCCGGCCGCCGCACGCGCCGCCCGTCGTCTGGTACCTCGCGCGCGAGCTGCTGATCTCCGGCACCCGCGTCCTGAGCGGCGTGGGCGACGCCCGTGTCCGGCCCGCTCCGGGTCCCGGCCGCGACGGCCTGGTCCATCTGCGCCTGGGCACTGTGCACAGTCACGCCCTGTTCGCCGTCGACCGGAGCGCGCTGAGCCGCTGGCTGGCCCGCAGCTGCACCCTCGTACCGCCAGGCACCGAGGCCGAGTTCATCGACTGGGACACGTTCACCGGCTCGCCGGGCGGCGCCTGACCGCCGAAGCGGCGCCCGCGCGGGAGCCCGTCGGGCCGGGTCACGGCGTCAGGACGCGGGCGCGGTGCGAGGCAGGGGTTCCCCAGGCGTCCCGGATCGCCCGGGCCTTGCGGATCCACAGGGAGAGATCGAGTTCGTCGGTGTAGCCGACGGCTCCGTGGATCTGCAGGGCCGTACGGGCGGCCGCGTACGCCGACTCGCAGGCCGTCACCTTGGCCGCCGACACCCTGCGGCCGCTGCCCGGTTCGCCGGCGGCGAGGTCGAGAGCGGCGGCGTAGAGCAGCGGCTGGGCGAACTCGAGGGCGACGAGTGTGTCGGCCAGCCGGTGCTTGACGGACTGGAACGAGCCGATGGGGACGCCGAACTGGACGCGCTGCCCGGCGAAGGCGACCGTCGCGTCGAGCAGGGCACGGCCCAGGCCCAGGGCCTGGGCCGCGGTGGACAGCGCGGCGAGATCGGCGGCGTGGGCGGCCGCCGCGGGCACCTCGGGACCGTGCGCGAGGACGGGGCCGTCACCGGGCCGCGCCAGCCGGCGGGCTGGGTCGGCCGACTGCTGTACGGGGCCCGCCGTCCGGGCCAGCCGCAGGGTGTCGCCCTCGACGACGAGCACGGTGTCGGCGCTGTCGGCGTCCAGGGCGAACGGGTTTCCGGCGCCGAGCAGGCACAGGGACGCGACCGTCCGGCCGGAGGCGATGCCTGCCAACTGGCGTCCCGCCCAGGTGCCTTCGTACGCCGGGTCCGCCCCGCCGGCCTGGTCCGTTCCGCCTGCCGTCTGCGTCCCGCCGGCCTGGTCCGTTCCGCCCGCCGTCTCCGCCCCGTCCGTCCGGCCCACCCGATCCGTCCTGTCCAGGAGGGCCGCAGCGGCGACGGTCTCGACCAGCGGTCCGGGGACCGCGTGGCGGCCCAGCTCCACGAAGGCCGCGGCGAGTTCCACCGGGCGCGGACCGAGACCTCCGTGGCGCTCGGGAACGGCCAGGGCGAAGACCCCCGCCCCGGCGAGCCGGGTCCACAGGGCGCGGCCCGGTGCGGTGTCGCCGGCCGCCCAGGCCCGTACGGCCGCCGGGGTGCCGGCCGCGCGGAGCATCGCGTCGAGCGAGCGGGTGAACTCACGCTGCTCGTCGTCAAGGAGGAACCGCATCAGCGGCGTCCCTTGGGCAGGCCGAGCAGCCGCTCGGCGATGATGTCGCGCTGGATCTCGTTGGTGCCCGCGTAGATCGGGCCGGCGAGCGCGAAGACGTGCCCCTCGGCCCAACTGCCGTGGGCGGGGGCCTCATCGGCCGTGTCGGCGAGCTCCCCGTACGGCCCCAGCAGGTCGAGCGCGGTCTCGTGCAGCGCGATGTCCAGTTCGGACCAGAACACCTTGTTGAGGCTGGACTCGGCGCCGGTCGCGGCGCCTTCGGCGATGCGCGAGGCGGCGGCGTACGTGAAGAGGCGGTACGCCTCCGCGCCGATGACCGCGTCCGCCACCCGGTCCCGCACCGCGGTGCCGAGGGTCTCGCCCCGCTCGCGCCACAGCGCGGTCAGCCGCTCGGCGGCGGCCGTGAAGCGGCCGGGGCTGCGCAGGGTGAGCCCGCGCTCGTTGCCGGCCGTGCTCATGGCCAGGCGCCAGCCCTGACCCGGCTCCCCGATGACGTCCTCGTCGGGGACGAAGACGCTGTCGAGGAAGAGCTCCGCGAACGCGGGCTTCCCGTCGAGCCGTGCGATCGGACGGACCGTCACGCCGGGGGCGTCGAGCGCGAACATCAGATACGTGAGGCCGTGGTGCGGCCGGTCGGTGCGTGGCGCGCTGCGGAACAGTCCGAAGGCGCGGTCGGCGAACGCGGCACGGGACGACCACGTCTTCTGCCCGTCGAGCAGCCAGCCGCCGCCGGTGCGGGTCGCGGTGCAGCGCAAGGACGCGAGGTCGGAGCCGGCCCCCGGTTCCGACCAGGCCTGCGCCCAGATCACCTCACCGCTCGCCATGCCGGGCAGGATCCTGGCGCACTGTTCGGCGCTGCCGTGCGCGAGGAGGGTGGGGGCGAGGAGGCTGATGCCGTTCTGGCCGACCCGGCCGGGCGCGCCCGCCGCGTAGTACTCCTCCTCGAAGATCAGCCATTCGACGACGGAGAGCCCGCGGCCGCCGTACCGCTTCGGCCACGAGACGACCGACCAGCGGTCCGCGGCCAGTGTCCGCTCCCACTCGCGGTGGGCGGCGAAACCCGCCGCTGTCTCCAGGGACGGCAGCGGAGTGCCGGGGACGTGCGCGGCGAGCCAGTCGCGTGCCTCGGCGCGGAAGGCGTGCTGTGCGGCGGTGAGGTCGAGGTCCATCAGGATCCGGCCTCCTTCATCGCCCTGACGTCCATGCCGCCGAGCGGGTCGTCGGCGGTCTCCGCGTTGTGCGCGTGCGCGAGGTGGTGGAGGCCGAAGACCGAGTCCATCCCGGCGTGCATGCCCTGCAGATCCTCCGCCTGGTTGACCGCCCGCTTGGTGAGCGCGAGCCCCATCCGTGGCATCTCGGCGATCCGCAGCGCCAATTCCATGGAGGCGTCCACGAGTTCGTCACGCGCCACCACGCGGTTGACCATGCCGACCTCGTACGCGCGCCGTGCGCTCATCCGGTCCCCGGTGTAGAGGAACTCCTTGGCGACACGCGGCGGCATCATCCAGGGGTGGGCGAAGTACTCGACACCGGGGATGCCCATGCGGACCACCGGGTCGGCGAAGAACGCGTCCTCGGAGGCGACGATCAGATCGCATATCCAGGCGAGCATCAGCCCGCCCGCGACACAGGCGCCCTGGACGCGGGCGATCACCGGCTTGGGCAGTTCGCGCCAGCGCCGGCACATGCCCAGATAGACCTCGGACTCGCGGGCGAAGCGGCTCTCCGCGCCCCGCTTGCCGCAGTGGTCCCACCACAGGCCGGCCCGGCGGTCGAAGGGCACATGGGCGTCGCGTTCCGGGGTGCCGATGTCGTGACCGGCCGAGAAGTGCCTGCCCTCTCCGGCGAGGACGACGACCTGGACCTCGTCGTCGTCGGCGGCGCGGTAGAACGCCCGGTCCAGTGCGTAGGTCATGGCGGAGTTCTGGGCGTTGCGGTACTCGGGACGGTCCATGGTGACCACGGCCACGGGGCCGCGGGTCTCGTAGCGGACAGGCTCCGTCGGGGCAGCGGACATCCGCCCTCCTTCCCTAACAAGTGTTTGGTAGGTTAACCTGCGGATCGCCGGCCGTCGAGAACGGCGGGGAGGTCAGGTCCGCCGGTCCGTCACCTCGACGGGGCACGGCAACGGGGGACGACAATGGCAGCGTGCCGAAAAGCAATGTGCCGACCACAGGCAAGAAGAAGTCGATGAGCCCCTCGCCCGAGCGCCGCGGTGAACTCCTCGGTGTGGCCGCGGAGGTCTTCGCCGAGCAGGGTTACAACGCCACCACCGTCCGCAAGATCGCGGACGCGGCCGGAATGCTGGCGGGCAGCCTCTACTACCACTTCGACTCCAAGGAGTCGATGCTCGACGAGATCCTGTCCACCTTCCTCGACGAGCTGTGGGCCGGCTACGACGCGGTGCTGGCCGCGGGCCTCGGCCCGCGGGAGACGCTCGAGGCGCTCGTCGTCGAGTCCTTCCGGGAGATCGACCGGCACCGCGCCGCCGTGGCGATCTACCAGAAGGAGTCGAAGTACCTGTCCGTGCAGCCTCGTTTCGGCTATCTCGCCGAATCGCAGCGGAAGTTCGAGAAGGCCTGGCTGGGAACCCTGGAGCGCGGTGTCGCCACCGAGGCGTTCCGCGCCGACCTCGACGTCCGGCTCACCTACCGCTTCGTGCGCGACACGGTCTGGGTCGCCGCGTCCTGGTACCGGCCGGGCGGACTGCACAGCCCCGACGAGATCGCCCGCCAGTACCTGTCCATGGTGCTCGACGGCATCGCACTCGGGGGCCGTCACCCGTAGCAGGATCCCGAGAAGGAGCCGAAGCCATGTCAGAGGCGTACATCGTCGAAGCGGTCCGCACCCCGGTGGGCAGGCGTGGCGGCGGCCTGTCCGCCGTCCACCCCGCGGATCTCGGCGCGCATGTGCTGACGGCCCTCATGGAGCGCTCGGGGGTCGACCCGGCGGCCGTCGAGGACGTGGTCCTCGGATGCGTGGACACCGTCGGCCCCCAGGCCGGGAACATCGCGCGCACCTGCTGGCTGGCCGCCGGGCTCCCGCAGGAAGTGCCGGGCGTGACCGTCGACCGTCAGTGCGGCTCCTCGCAGCAGGCCGTCCACTTCGCCGCGCAGGGAGTGCTCTCCGGCACCCAGGACCTCGTCGTCGCGGGCGGCACCCAGAGCATGTCGCAGATACCGATTGCCTTCGCGAGCCGCCGGGCGGCCGAGCCCCTCGGCCTCACCGAAGGTCCGTACGCAGGCTCCCGGGGCTGGCGGGCCCGCTACGGCGACCGGCCGGTCGACCAGTTCCACGGCGCGGAACTCATCGCGGAGAAGTGGGACATCAGCCGCGAGGCCATGGAGGAGTTCGCCCTGCGGTCCCACCGGCAGGCGGTCAGGGCGGCCGACGAGGGCCGCTTCGAACGCGAGATCGTGCCGTTCCCCGGCATGCGGGCCGACGAGGGGCCGCGCCGGGACACCACGCCGGCGAAGATGGCGGCCCTGCCGCCCCTGGTCGAGGGCGGGCGGCTGACAGCCGCCGTCTCCTCGCAGATCTCCGACGGCGCCTCCGCGATGCTGCTCGCCTCCGAGCGGGCGGTCCGCGAACACGGACTGACCCCCCGCGCCCGCATCCATCACCTCTCCGTACGCGGCGAGGACCCGATCCGGATGCTGTCCGCGCCGATCCCGGCCACCGCCTACGCGCTCAAGAGGACCGGCCTGTCGATGGACGACATCGACCTCGTCGAGATCAACGAGGCGTTCGCCTCCGTCGTCCTCGCCTGGTTGAAGGAGACCGGCGCCGATCCCGCGAAGGTCAACGTCAACGGAGGCGCGATCGCCCTGGGGCACCCCCTCGGAGCCACGGGCACCAGGCTGATGACCACACTGCTGCACGAACTCGAGCGCACCGGCGGCCGCTACGGGCTGCAGACCATGTGCGAGGGCGGCGGCCAGGCGAACGTCACCGTCCTCGAACGCCTCTGACGTGCTCCGGTGCGGCGCCGGGCCTCCTTCTCATCGTCCGTTCTCCCCGGACGAGCCGAAGGCCGCCCGGTGCCTGGCCCCGGCTCCGCCGAGGTTCGCCTCGAAGGTGAAACCCTGCTCGAACCGGTAACTGCGGCGGACGTCCACGGGATCGATGCCGTTGATCGCGGCCTTCGCGAGGCGGATGAGGCAGCCGTCCTTGGCGGCGATCTCGCGTGCCAGTTCCAGCGCCGCCTCGTGAAGCCGTGCGCGCGGCACCACGCGCCACACGGAGCCGTGCCGGTGCAGCTCCTCGGCGGTGACGGTCCGTGAGGTGTAGTACAGGGTGCGCATCAGATGCGCCGGGACCAGCCGGGAGAGATGCGTCGCGGCCCCGAGCGCGCCGCGGTCGAGTTCGGGCAGGCCGAAGGTCGCGTCGTCACTCGCGACGATCGCGTCGGCGTTCCCGACGAGCCCGATACCGCCCCCGAGGCAGAAGCCCTGCACGGCGGCGACCACCGGGACCTCGCAGTCGTAGACCGCGGCGAACGCCTCGTAGCAGCCGCGGTTGGCACCGATGAGCGCCTCGTGACCGGCGGTGCGCCGCATCTCCTTGATGTCGACGCCCGCGTTGAAACCACGACCGGCGGCGGTGAGCACCACACAGCGGACCGCGGGGTCGGCGCCCGCGGTGCGCAGCGTGCCGGCCAGGTCGTACCAGCCCTGCACCGGCAGGGCGTTGACCGGGGGGAAGTCGACGGTGACGACGGCGACGCCCGGTTCGGCGACGGAGGTGGAGACACCCATGAGCGGATCAACTACCCTTCACCAAACGTTAGTTAGGTAAAAGGTAGCAGGGGGGCGGGTCCCGGTCCGGTCCCCGTCGTCGTTCCGCCGCCGAGAGGATGCAAACCATGAGTGGACTGTGCACGGGGCGCGTCGTCGTCGTCACGGGAGCCGGCCGGGGGCTGGGGCGCGCCCACGCCCTCGCCTTCGCCGCCGAGGGAGCACGGGTCGTCGTCAACGACCTCGGTGTCGGACTCGACGGCACGGGCGGGATCGCGGCCCCGGCCCGGAAGGTTGTCGACGAGATCCGGTCCCTCGGCGGCGAGGCGGTGGCCCACGGCGGTGACGTGGCGACCGCGGAGGGCGCCGCGTCACTCGTCGCCACGGCCCTCGACGCCTTCGGCCGCCTTGACACCCTCGTCAACAACGCGGGCTTCCTGCGCGACCGGATGCTGGTCAACCTGGACGAGGACGACTGGGACGCGGTCGTGCGGGTCCATCTCAAGGGCCACTTCCTGCCGCTGCGGCACGCGGCCGAGCACTGGCGCGCCGAGGCGAAGGCGGGCCGCACCCCGAAGGCCCGGGTCGTCAACACGAGTTCCGGCGCGGGTCTGCTGGGCAGCGTCGGGCAGGGCAACTACGCGGCCGCCAAGGCCGGCATCGTGGCGCTGACCCTAGTCGCCGCCGCCGAGACGGCCCGCTACGGCGTCCAGGTCAACGCGATCGCCCCGGCCGCTCGCACCCGTATGACGGAACAGGCCTTCGCCCAGGCGATGGCGGCGCCTGCCGAGGGGGAGTTCGACGCGATGGCGCCGGAGAACGTCTCCCCGCTGGTGGTGTGGCTCGGCTCCGCCGCCTGCGCGGGCGTGACCGGCCGGGTCTTCGAGGCGGAGGGCGGCCGGATCACCGTCATGGAGGGTTGGCGGCCGGGGCCGAGCGCCGACGCTGCCGCCCGCCGGACGCCGGCGGAGGCGGGGGAGACGGCCCGCGAGCTGCTGGCCGAGGCGGAGCCTCCCGGTGCCGTCTACGGGGCGGGGTAGCGCAGTTGCCGCCTGGCCGCGAGATAGCGGGCGGGCAGTTCGCCACCTCCGTGCACGGCCAGGTCCGCGCCGCTGACATAGGAGGCCAGCGGGCCCGCCAGATACAGGCAGGCTCCGGCGATGTCCCCTGGAGCGGCCAGCCGCTCCAGGGCGACGACCCGGGCCATGCCGCCGCCACCGTCCTCGGCGGGGACAGGTGCGCCGTCCTCGCCGGGAGCGGGTGCGCCGTCCTCGGCGGGAACGGGCACGGCGTCCTCGGCGAGGACCGGCCCGGCGGTGATGTGGTTGACGCGCACGGCGGGCCCCCACTCGAGGGCCAGCGCCCTGGTCAGCACCAGCAGACCGGCCTTCGCCGCCGAGTAGGCGGCCGTGCCGGGCTGGGGGCAGTGCGCGGAGACGCTGCCGATGTTGATGACGCAGCCGCCGTCGGCCTGCTGCCGCATGAACCGGTGGGCGGCCCTCGCGGTGTAGTACGGGGCCAGCAGGTTGAGTGCCACGACCCGCTCGGCGAATCCGGGCGAGGCGGTGGCCGCGTCGGCGTCGGGTGAACCCCCGGCGTTGTTGACGAGCACGTCCAGCCTGCCGTAGCGGCTCACAGCGCTCTCGACGAGCTCCTCGGCCGCCGCCGGGTCGCGGACGTCGGCGGGGTGGAACAGCGCGCTCCGTCCGTCCGCGCGGGGGAGTGGCGGCGGTTCGCGGCGTCCGCACACGACGACGTCCGCTCCGGCGGCCAGGAACGCGCCGGCGATCGACCGGCCGATGCCCCTGGTCCCCCCGGTGACGACCACCGCCCGGCCTGTGAAGTCCAGCGGATTGCCGGTGCCCATGGTGAGCCCCTTCCGAGTCCGGTCGGACCAGCCTAAGGTTTCTACCAAACATTTGCTAGGTTGACGGCCCGTCAGGAGCTGCCGCATGCGCGACAAGAGGATGACCGAGCGAGAGGTGGTCGGCCGGATGAGATCCGGCATGACCATCGGCATCGGCGGCTGGGGCTCCCGTCGCAAACCGATGTCACTGGTACGCGAGATCCTGCGCTCCGACCTGGACGATCTGACCGTCGTCTCCTACGGAGGCCCCGACGTCGGACTGCTCTGCGCCGCCGGCAAGATCCGCAAGCTGGTGTTCGGGTTCGTCTCGCTGGACACCGTCGCACTCGACCCGCACTTCAGGGCCGCCCGCCAGACCGGCCGCATCGAGGTGGCCGAGTACGACGAGGGCATGCTCCAGTGGGGCCTGTACGCGGCCGCGCTGCGCCTGCCGTTCCTGCCCACCCGCGCGGGCCTTGGCTCCGACGTCATGTCGGTGAACCCGGACCTGTGCACCGTCGCCGACCCGTACGGCAGCGGAGAGGAGATGCTCGCCGTGCCGGCGATCCCCCTCGACGTCGCGCTCGTCCACATGAACCGCGCCGACGCTGCGGGCAACGCCCAGTGTCTCGGGCCCGACCCGTACTTCGACGACGTCTTCTGCAACGCCGCGGAACAGGCGTTCGTCTCCTGCGAGCGGATCGTGCCCACCGCCGAACTCACCACCGGGGCCCACCCCTCGACGATCGTGATCCGGCGGCTCGCCGTGACCGGTGTCGTCGAGGCCCCTGGCGGGGCGCACTTCACCTCGTGCGCCCCCGACTACGAACGGGACGAGACCTTCCAGAAGGAGTACGTCACCGCGGCCCGCGACCCCGGAACATGGGCTGCGTTCCACCGGCGCCTCCTCGCCGACGACCGGGAGCGCCCTCGAAGCACCGTCGGCGGCCGCCGCGGTGAGGAGCAGCCGGCATGAGCGGCGCGACCCGGGCCGAGATCTGCGCCGTCGCCTGCGCGGAGGCCTTCCGGGACAACGGCGAGATCCTCGCCAGCGCCTTCGGCACGATTCCCGCGATCGGCGTCCGGCTGGCCAGGCACACCTTCTCGCCCGAACTGCTGCTGACCGACGGGGAGGCGTACCTGGTGCAGGGGACATGGCCCGTCGGCGCACGGGCCGAGGGCACGATCGAGGGCTGGTCGCCGTTCCGGACCGTCTTCGACCTGGTGTGGAGCGGCAAACGCCACGCCATGATGATCCCGACCCAGATCGACGCCCACGGAAACGTCAACATCTCCGCCATCGGACCGCACGCCAGGCCGAAGGCGCAGCTGGTCGGCGTCAGGGGAGCCCCGGGCAACACCGTCTGTCACCCCGTCAGTTACTGGGTGCCCCGGCACAGCACCAGGGTCTTCGTCCCCGGCGTCGACATGGTGGCGGGCGTCGGCACGGACTCCGCCGCCAAGGCCGGACCCGCCGCGAGCCGCCACCACGACCTGCGCCGAGTGGTCACCGAACTCGCCGTGCTGGACTTCGAACCGCGGTCGGGAACGATGCGACTGGTGTCCGTACACCCCGGCACCGGCGTCGACGAGGTCCGCGAGCGCACCGGATTCCCCCTGCTCGGCGAAGACGAGGTGCCCGCCACCAGACAGCCGACCGAGGACGAACTCCGCCTGATCCGCGAGGTGATCGACCCGAAGGGGCTGCGCGGCACGGAGGTCGCGGGGTGAGCCGGCCGGTGGCGCCGCATCCGGCGCTGCGCACCCGGGCCTGCGAACTGTTCGGTGTCGAGTACCCGATCGTCCAGACCGGCATGGGGTACGTCTCCGACGCCGTCCTCACCGCGGCGACCGCGGAGGCGGGCGGTCTCGGCATCCTGTCCGCCGGGCTTCTCGGTCTCTTCGAGCTCGAACAGGCCGTCGCCGCCGTGCGGTCGGCGACGGACAGGCCCTTCGGCGTCAACCTGCGCGCCGACCAGCCGGACGTGGAGCGCCGCATCGACGTCCTCATCCGCAACGGTGTGAAGGTCGCGTCCTTCGCCCTCGCGCCCAGGCGGGAACTCGTCGAACGCTGCAAGGAGGGCGGCCTGGTCGTCGTGCCCTCCGTCGGCGCGCGGCGCCACGCGGAGAAGGTGGCCGCCTGGGGCGCCGACGCGGTGATCGTCCAGGGCGGTGAGGGCGGTGGGCACACCGGCCCGGTGCCGACCAGCCTCCTGCTGCCCCAGGTCGTCGACGCCGTGGACATCCCGGTCGTCGCGGCCGGGGGCTACTTCGACGGACGGGGCCTGGTCTCCGCACTGGCCTACGGCGCGGACGGGATCGCCATGGGCACCCGGTTCCTGCTCACCAGCGACTCGCCGGTCGCCCAGCGGGTCAAGGAGGCCTACCTCGCCACGACCGTCACCGACACGGTGCTGACGCTGCAGATCGACGGCATACCCCAGAGGGTCCTTCGGACCGGCACGGTCGAGCGGCTGGAGAGCGGCACCGCCACCGGGCGGATGCTGCGTGCCGTGCGCAACGCCGTCGCCTTCCGCGACCTCTCCGGCACCCCGTGGCCCGCCCTGGTCAGGGAGGGCCTCGCCATGAGGAAGGCGCACGGACTCACCTGGAGCCAGGTCGTGATGGCGGCCAACGCGCCGATGCTCTACCGCGCGGCACTGCTCGAAGGGCGCACCGACATGGGTGTGATGGCCACCGGTCAGGTGGTGGGCCTGATCGACGACCTGCCCAGCTGCGCCGAGCTGATCGCACGGATCGTGGCCTCGGCGGACGAGGTACTGGTGCGCCTCGGCAGCCCGAACGGCTCAGACGAGCGTGCCCCGGCGGGCGTCCACGGCCTTGGCCACCCGGACGGCTCCGAAGGCCGTGCCCCGGAGAGCTCAGACGGCCGTGACACCACGGCCCACACCGGAACGACGACTCCGCCGCGAGGAGAGGAGCACGGATGTCCGCACCGGACGAACGTCCAGAAGTGACGGCCGCCCCGGCCGGCCGCGACCCGAGCCGGGCCGACCGTGATCCGAGCCCGGCCGGCCGCGACCCCGCCCCGGCCGGCCGCGACCCCGCCCCGGCCGGCCCCGGTCCTTCCCACGGCCTGCTCGCGGGACGCACGGTCGTCGTCACCGCCGCCGCCGGTACGGGCATAGGCTTCGCGGCCGCCCGGCGGTGCGCGGAGGAAGGCGCCAGGCTGGTCGTCAGCGACCGGCACGAACAGCGTCTCGAGACAGCGGCCCACCGCCTCCACGAGCTCACCGGCGAACGCCCCCTGGCCGTACCCTGCGACGTCACCGACGGCGCGCAGATCGACCGCCTGATGGACGCGGCGGCCGAGGAGTTCGGGGGCATCGACGTCCTGATCAACAACGCGGGACTCGGCGGCACCGCCGGCGTCGCCGACATGACGGACCATCAGTGGGACACCGTCCTGGCCGTCACCCTCACCGGCACCTTCAAGGCCACCCGGTCCGTGCTGCGCCACATGCTCCCGGCCGGGCGCGGTGTGATCGTCAACAACGCCTCGGTGATCGGCTGGCGTGCCCAGCGGGGACAGGCCCACTACGCCGCCGCCAAGGCCGGTGTGATGGCGCTGACCCGCTGCAGCGCCCTGGACGTCGCGCCGCACGGCGTCCGCGTCAACGCGGTCGCGCCGAGCATCGCCATGCACCCCCACCTCGCCAGGGTCACCAGCGACGAACTGCTGGCCGACCTCAGCTCCCGTGAGGCGTTCGGCCGCGCCGCGGAGCCCTGGGAGGTGGCCAACGTGATGGTCTTCCTCGCCAGCGACTACTCGTCGTACATGACGGGCGAAGTCGTCTCCGTCAGCAGTCAGCACGCCTGAGCGGCGAACCGCCCGGGCGGGCCGCGCCCGCTCGCGGATGCGAGGCGTGGCGTGCCGCCGCCCGGGCGGACTCGTGGGCGGGGCCGGTCAGCCCTTGATCCGGACCCGGTCGAGCGGTGCCGGGGAGATCTTTTTGTGGGCCCTCAGATAGTCCACGAAGACCTCGTGGTCGGGTCCGCCTCGTGCCGGGTCCGTGGCGCCCGCGAAGGCGGTGTAGCCGTCTCCTCCGATCACCGTGTACGCGAGAGCGGCCACGCGGTAGGTGCGTGCGGGGTCCAGGGGCCGACCGTCGATCAGCACGTCGGCAGGCTCGATCCGGTCGCCCGGGGCCTTCGTCGGGTCGTAGGCGTACGCGACATTGCGGGAGACGGCCAGCGGCGCCGCTTTCACGCTGCCGTCCGTCTGCTGCTGCCACTGCTGCTCGAGGATCGCGTCGAGCCGGCTGCCGGTCACCGAGACGGTGAGGACCGGGTTTCCGTAGCCGTAGACGTTCCACGACTCGCCGAACAGGATCCGGCCGTCGGCGTCGGCGGGGTGACTGCCCTTGGCGAAGGGCAGGTCCCCGCGGACGGCGGTGCTGCCGATGGCGGGCTTCGCGGCGACCAGTGCCAGATCGGCCCGGGTGGCACGGGTGCGGTTGGCTTCCCAGTAGTGGACGTCGGCGAACAGGTCGGCCGCCGTGCTCTCCCCGGCCGCGTTCTGTGTCCGGGTGAAGGAGCCGGTCTGAGTGGCGAGCGGCTCGGCGAAGCGCTGGGCCCCGCGCTCGGCCCAGTGGTCGACGATCTTCTGCACCTCGGGGTCGGGTGCCACGTCGCGCGTCACCGCGTGGTTGACCGAGGTCGTGCGGCCGCGGTCCACCTCACCGGTGCGTGCGTCGATGGACAGGTTGATCTCGTTGATCAGGCCGCCGTGGTGACCGGCTTCGACGACCGGGCGCGGATTCCCGTCCGGGTCGGGCAGCGTGCAGTTGAACCGGGAGTGCCAGTGGCCGGTGATCACCGCGTCGATCTCCGGCGACACCTTCTTCGCCAGGTCGATCACCGGGCCGTAGGGGGAGTCGCACTCGTTGAAGCCCGCTGTCGCGGCGGACCTGGTCGATCCGCCGTCGTGCACGTTGAGCACGATGGCCTCGACCCCGCGCTGCTTGAGTTCCCGGGCGTAGCGGTCGGCGGTCGCCACCTGGTCGAGCTCGCGCAGCCCCGGCTGGTACGAGGTCGAGCCGGTGACCGTGCCGGGCACGGTCGTCGTGATGAAGCCGACCGGGACGTGCCTGCCGTTCGCGCCGCGGAACCACTCGATGCGGTACGGGTCCACGACCGTGCGGCCCGTGCGGGCGGAGACGACGTTGCCGGACTGGAAGTCGAAGTTCGCCCCCCTGAACCGCCGTCCGGAGGAGTCCGGGTAGCAGCTGTCGACCCCGACGGTACCGAAGCAGTGGCCCCGCTCCATGTGCTTGACGAGGAAGTCCGGTGAGACGTCCAGCTCGTGGTTGCCCATGGCCGAGAAGCTCAGGCCCAGCTTGTTGAGGACCTCGACGGTCGGCTCGTCCTGGAAGGCGTCCACTTCGAAGGGCCAGCCGGCGAAGTTGTCACCGGCGGAGAAGAAGACGGAGTTGCGGTGACCGGACCGCAGCCGCTCGAGGTGGGTGGCCAGATAGGCGGCGCCGCCGACGGTGACCGAGGTGCCGTTCCCCGCGGGTATTCGGCCTCCCTGCCCGGCGGTGGGCGGCTGCAGATAGCCGTGGAAGTCGGTGATGCTGAGCAGCTGCACGTCGACGGCGTCGTCTGCCGCCGCCGGTGAGACGGACAGTGCGCCGCCGATCAGGGCGGCGCCCGCGACGACGACGCCGAGCCGGCGAAGGACGCTTCTCAAGGTGGTACCCCCTTCGGAGTTGGACGGGCTGACTCATTGGACGGGCTGACTCATCCCAACTCCCCCTGGTGTCAGGGCCATGAAATCCGTGCTGCGCAGAGCCGCATGGGGCATGGCGGAGAGCCACCCGCCGGCTCGCCTCCCGCCCAGGGGCCACGGGAAAGGACGCGCCGCCACGCGGGCGACGGCCGGAAGCCACTTCCCGAGGCCACGGACCGGCAGACTCGGCGCAGCGGCGCATGCACGAGGAGGACCGGTGAACCATGAGCGGGTCGCTTCCGACGTCGTGATCGTCGGTGCCGGCGCGGCCGGCCTCTCCCTCGCCCACGCGATCACCGCGCCCGGCGCCGCACGCCCGCCGACGGTGACGCTCGTGGAGACTCCGCTGCGGTCCCTGCGCCCCGCCCGGCGCACCTGGTGCTACTGGCAGGAGGGCACGGGCGACTTCGACGACGCCGTCGTCGCCTCCTGGCGGCGGCTGCGGGTCCGCGGCCGGGACGGCGAGGTCACCGACGGCGAACTGCGGGCGCTGCGGTACCGGATGCTCCGCTCGGACACCTTCGAGGCCCTGGTGCGGTCGCGCCTCGCGGCACTGCCCCAGGTGCGGTTGGTGGAGGCGACGGCGGAGACGGTACGCGACGTGCCCGGCGGAGCCGAAGCGCTCTGCACCGGCGCGGACGGCGGCCGCCTCACCCTGGCGGGCAGGCACCTGTTCGACTCGCGGCCCGTCCGATCGCTGCCACCGGCCCGCAGCACCCTGCTCCAGCACTTCCGGGGCTGGTTCGTCCGCACGTCCGCCGACGCCTTCGAGGAGGAGGTGGTGGAACTGATGGACTTCCGCGTCCCGCAGCCGTCCCACGGCCTCGCCTTCGGGTACGTCCTCCCGCTCGGACCGAGAGAGGCCCTTGTCGAGTACACCCAGTTCTCCCGCGCCCCGTTGACCCGGCAGGCGTACGAGGCGGCACTGGACCACTACACCCACCGCGTCCTGCGCCTCGGTCCGTTCGAGGTGACCGCCGCGGAAACCGGCGTCATCCCCATGACCGATGCCCGCTTCCCCCGCGCAGCCGGCGCCGCCGTCCACCGCATCGGAGCGGCCGGCGGCGCCACCCGCCCGGCGACGGGCTACACGTTCTCGGCCGTGCAGCGGCAGAGCGGGGCGATCGCCGCCGCACTGCGCGCGGGCAGGAACCCGGGGCCGCCGGCGCCCCACGCACGACGGGCACTGGCCATGGACGCGGTCATGCTGCGGGCCCTGGACACCGGACGTGTCGACGGCCCCGACTTCTTCACCCGGTTGTTCCGCCGGACACCGGCCGAGCGGGTCCTGCGGTTCCTCGACGGCCGCACCCGACTGTGGGAGGACGTCCTCATCGGCTTCTCCACGCCCGTCGCCCCCATGATCCGCACCGCGGCCGAACTCCCCTTCCTGCCGCGGAGAACCAGCCCGGCCACCCATGAGGAGAGCACCCGATGACCGTGATGCGGGACGCGGAACTGGCAGACGCCTTCGACCACGCGGCCCCGGCGTACGACCGTCTCGTCGGCCTCAACGCCGGTTACCACGCCGACCTGAGACGGTCCGCGCGCCGGCTGCGCCTGCCCGGCGGCGGTGCCGGCCTGCACATCCTCGACCTCGGCTGCGGTACGGGCGCCTCCACGGCGGCCCTGCTCCGCGCCGCCCCGCTCGCCGGGATCACCGCCGTCGACGCCTCGGCGGGGATGCTCGAGCGCGCGACCGCCAAGCCGTGGCCCGCCGGAGTGTCGTTCGTCCACTCGCCGGTGGAGCGGCTGACCGCCGCAGCGGTCACCGGTCCCTACGACGCGGTCTTCGCCGGCTACCTGTTCCGCAACGTGGCGGACCCCGGCGCCGTACTGGCCACCGCCCGCTCGCTGCTGCGCCCCGGCGGCAGGATCGCCGTGCACGAGTACACCCTCAGCGGCCGCGTCGCGCACCGGGCGCTGTGGTCGGCCGTGTGCGCATCGGTGATCGTCCCGGCGGGCGCGCTCTTCGGCGACACCGACCTGTACCGTCATCTGCGCCGCAGCGTGCTGGACTTCGACACGGCACCCGCTTTCGCGGCCAGGCTCACCGGCGCCGGATTCACCGGCGTCCGCGTCCTGCCCGTCCCCGGCTGGCAGACCGGCATCGTCCACACCTTCCTGGGACGCCGCCCCGTGCACGAGTCGGGCGGCGGTGCCCGATGACCGGGCGGGCCACGTACACCCCCCGCCGGGGAAGGGACCGCAAGGCGCAGATCCTGATGCCCGAACCCGGCCTGGACCGTCCGCACGGCCCGGGGCCGCGGGCAGCGGTCGTCGGCGGCGGCATCGCCGGTCTGGCCGCCGCCACCGCCCTGGCGGAGCGCGGCGTGCGCGTCACGCTCCACGAGCGGGAGCCAGTACTCGGCGGCCGCCTCGCCGGCTGGCGGACCGAACTCTCCGACGGCACAACGGCGACGATGAGCCGCGGCTTCCACGCCTTCTTCCGCCAGTACTACAACCTGCGGGGCCTGCTGCGCCGCGCCGACCCCACCCTCTCCGTCCTGCGACCGCTGCCCGACTACCCGCTGCGCCACCGCGGCGGACTCACCGACAGCTTCGCCCGTGTACCCCGCACACCTCCCTGGAGTGCCCTCGGCTTCGCCGCGCTCAGCCCGACGTTCGGATGGCGTGACCTCGCCGCCATGAACCCCGAAGCGGCCCTCCCGCTGTTCGACGTCCGTGTACCGGACGTCTACGAACGCCATGACGGTGTCAGCGCCCGCGACTTCCTCGCCGCGGTCAACTTCCCCCCGGCCGCCCACCATCTGGCGTTCGAGGTCTTCTCCCGCAGCTTCTTCTCGGACCCACGGGAACTGTCGGCCGCGGAACTGCTGCTGATGTTCCACATCTACTTCCTCGGCTCCTCAGAGGGACTGCTCTTCGACGTGCCCGACGAGCCCTACCCGCAGGCACTGTGGGATCCGCTGGCCCGCCGTCTCGGCCGGCTGGGTGTCGACATCCTGACCCGCACCCCCGTCGAGTCCGTCCGCGAGACCGCCGGGACGGCGCTGTGCGTCGAGGCCGCCGACAGGTGCACCGACTACGACGCCGTCGTCCTGGCCCTGGACGTGCCGGGTCTGCGGCGTCTCGTCGCGTCCTCGCCCGGGCTGGGTGACCGGCCGTGGCGCGAGGGCATCGCCGCCCAGCGCAGCGCGCCCGCGTTCCTCGTGTCCCGGCTGTGGCTCGACCGGCCCGTCGAGCCGGGCCGGGCCGGCTTCCTCGGTACGAGCGGCTTCGACGGGCTGGACAACGTCAGCGTCCTGGACCGCTGGGAGGGGGAAGCCGCGCGGTGGGCGCGGCGCACCGGCGGCAGCGTCGTGGAACTGCACGCGTACGCGGTCGAGGCACGGGCCGACCGCCAGGAGGTCGAGCGGAGGCTGCTGCGGCAGCTCCACCACGTCTACCCGGAGACGGCGGCCGCCAGGATCGTCGACGTCCGCCACGAGTGGCGGGCGGACTGCCCGATGTTCCCCGTGGGCGGCCACCCCACGCGCCCGACGGTGCGCACCCCGCACCCCGCCCTGATGGTGGCCGGCGACCTCGTCCGCACCGACCTCCCCGTGGCGCTCATGGAGCGAGCGGCGACCACCGGGTTCCTCGCCGCCAACGCTCTGCTGCGGCGCTGGGGCGTACGGGGCCACCCGCTGTGGACGGTCCCCCGCAGAGGGCGCTCCCCGATGCTCCGAGGCATGGCCGCCCTGGCCGCCCGGCGTTCCTGATCCCGGCGCCCCGGCCGCCCGGCGTCGCTGATCCCGGCGTCGCTGATCCCGGCGCTCCTCATCCGGGGAAGCGGCCGGTGCTGCGCAGCAGCCGGCGCCGCTCCGCGTAGGCGAGGTCGTCCCGCCACAGGCGTCCCGCCGCCCACCGCATCAGCGGCCTGAGCGCGGGAGCCGCGGCGCGCGCGGCGGCGAACCCGCGCCGGTCGGACACGGCGACGATCGCCTCCGTGACGGCCGTGCGCGGGGTGCCGTACCGGTCAGGGCCCAGGGGAGTGGCATGCGTCTCCACGACGGATTCCGCGCCCTCGCCCTCGGTGATGCGCATGACGACCGTCCGCGGCCCGGGTGCTGTGAACACGGCCCGTACGGGGACGACCAAGCGTCCGGCGACCCTGAAGGACACGTCGACCGTGAACGCGTCGGTATCGGGGTCGGGCTCGAGGTCGGGGTCTGCGCCGACGTCGGCGGAGCGGTCGCCGGACCCGGCCGCCGCCGCGGCCTCCCCCGGTGTCGACACGACGGTCAGATCGGCGAAGGAGTACGGATGGAACCACGAACCGTGCCACGGATCCAGGCGGTTGGCCACGACGTCCTCCGGCTCACAGCGGCCCACCGCCGAGAACACCGCGTCCACAGCACCGTTGCGTGGACGGTCCGGCACGACCGGACGCTCGAGCGGCGGCTCCCCGCCGAGCTCGTCCAGGCGCACCCAGGCGAGCAGGCCGTCGTCGTGGGCGGGCAGCGGGTCCCAGCCCGCGAAGGGGCCGCCGTCCAGGGCGAGTCCGTGCCAGCGGCACACGACGGTGCCGCACACCACCCGCCCGTCCCGCAGCGGAGCGCCGAGATGCGGACAGGCCCCCGGCCCGGCCAGCAGTTCACCCGTGCCGGAGCGCCAGGCGATGACCTCCGTACCCCCGACGCTTCGGGCGAAGGGCCGCCCGCCGCGGCCGATGTCGCGTGAGGCCCCGATCACGTACCAGTTGCCCGACGGCCGTGCCGCGGAACGCTTCAGGGCGTCCGCGATGAGGGACGGCCTCGCCTCGTGCCAGGTGGGCGTCTGCCTCTCCCAGCGGACCGGGCGCCGCGACCTCAGCGGCAGGCCGCGTCGCAGCTGTCCTCGAACGTCCGTCATGTGCCCTGCCTCCCGCGGCCCGCGACCGGTGCGACGCCCGTCGGCGCGCCCGCCTGCCTCCCGGGCGCCCGGTGGCGCCGCGGACGCAGGCGGGCCGTGACGACGCCCGCGAGCCCGGCCAGCGCCACCCGCGCCCGCCGCCGACGCGGCACCGCGGCCCTCCGCTGGACCACGGCGTAGCCGTCGTCCGCGATCGCGTCGAGAATCCCGCCGTACAGCGTGTACGCCGTCCGGATGCACGGACGGACGCGCGGCTCCAGTATCGCGATCCCGGGTTCCGCCTCCCGGTAGACGCCGCGGGTGAGCGCGGCGGCGGCCTCCAGCGCCGCTCGGATCCGGTGATCGGTCCGCCCGGTGGCGCGGCTCCATTCGAGCAGCCCGCGGTCGACGCCGTGCGCGGCGAGCAGGTCGGCCGGCAGATACACCCGCCCCCGGTCGAGGTCCTCGCCGACGTCGCGGAGGAAGTTGGTGAGCTGGAACGCGATGCCCAGCGCGGCGGCGTGGGGCGTGGCCACCTCCCGCGGCACCACCGTGCCCAGCACCGGCAGCATCTGCAGTCCGATCACCGCGGCGGACCCGTGCATGTACGCGCGGAGGTCGTCGTACGTCGGATAGTCCGTGACCGTCAGGTCGTCGCGCATGGAGGTCATGAAGTCGGCGAAGTGCTCGTGCGGGATGGCGTACGTCCGGGCCGTGTCGGCGACCGCCCGCACCACGGGCTCCGTGCTCAGGCCGGTTCGCAGCCCCTCGGCGAGTTCGCGTCCGAGCGATGCGAGCCGCCGCTCGCGCACCGTCGGTGTCTGTCCGGACGCCAGGTCGTCCACGATGTCGTCCGCCCAGCGCGCGAAGCCGTAGAGCGCGTGCACCGCCGGACGGCGATGGACGGGCAGCAGGCGTGTCGCCAGGAAGTACGTCCTGCCGTGCCGGGCGTTGAGGCGCCGGCAGTGCAGATACGCCGCGCGCAGCGCCGGGTCCGAGATCCGGGCCGCGTCGAGTTCACGTCGTGTCATGAACGCCTCCCACCCGCGCCGATGCGGGCCGCCGCGAGCTTGCCGCTGATCAGTACGGTGGGCACGCCGACGCCCGGGGCCGTCCCGCAGCCGGCGAGCACGGCGTTCTCGACACCCGCGACGAGGTTCCGCGGCCGGAACGGGCCGGTCTGCGCGAAGGTGTGGGCCACGGAGAACGGAGTGCCCGCCGCGTGCCCCAGTGCCGTCCAGTCGGCGGGCGTGACCAGACGTTCCTCCTCCACCGAGTCGGCGAAGCCCTCGAGCCCCCGTTTCTCCAGCTCGGCGACGAGTCCGTCGCGGTAACGCGGTCCGAGACGGGCCCACTGCTCCGCCGACGGGCCGGTCTCGGTGTTGGGGCACGGTGCGAGCACGTAGTGCAGATGCCGGCCTTCGGGAGCCAGCGCCGGGTCGTGTGCGGTGGGCCGGGTGATCAGCAACGACGGGTCGCTCATCAGGCGTCCGCCACGGGTGATCTCCTCGAAGGTGCGTTCCCACGCGTGGCCGAAGGAGAGCGTGTGGTGCCCCAGTTGGGGCCAGGTGCGGCGCGTGCCCGCGTGCAGGACCACCGCCGACGGCGAGTGGGTGAGCCGCACCGGGCGGCGTGGGCTGCGGCCCAGCAGGCGGTGGACGACGGGCAGATCGGGAGTCAGCACCACCGCGTCGCAGCCGACTTCCTCCCGCTCGTCGCCGGCGAGCCGCACCGCGGTGACGCGGCCCGCCGCGATCCGCAGGCCGACGACCTCGCTTCCGTAGCGGAACTCGGCCCCCGCGCCCTGGGCGGCGTCCGCCATCGCCGTCGGCAGTGCGTGCACACCGCCCCTGGGGAAGTACACCCCGGCCACGGTGTCCATGTAGGCGATGACGGCATAGGCGGCGAGCGCCCGTGCGGGCGGCACCCCCGCGTAGAGGGACTGGAAGGTGAACACCCTGCGCAGCCGCGGGTCCTTGATGTACCTGCCGACCTGCGTGTCCAGCCGGCCGAAGCCGCGCAGCGCGGCGAGCCGCGCCAGCTCGGGACGGAGCAGTCCGAACGGGGAGTCGAAGTTCGTGTCGATGAACCGCCGCATCTGGGCTTCGTAGAGGGAACGGAGCCACTGCCGCAGCCGGCGGTATCCGGCGGCCTCGGCCGGCCCGGCGAACGCGCGCACCTCCTCGGCCATCGCGTCGCCGTCGGTGTGCACGTCGAGGCCGGAACCGTCGGCGAACCGCGCCCGGTAGGCGGGACGCAGTTCGGCGAGTTCGACCCGGTCCGCCAGAGAGTCCCCCACCGCGGCGAAGGCCTCGTCGGCCAGATGAGGCATGGTGAGCACCGTCGGACCGGTGTCGAGGAGATAACCCCCCGCGCGGATGCGTCCCGCCCGTCCGCCGGGCTGGTCCGAGCGTTCCAGCACGGTCACCCGGCGGCCGCTGCCCAGCAGGTGCAGCGCCGCCGCGAGACCGGACAGCCCGGCGCCGACGACGACCACATGGTCGGTGCGGCCGGGGACGGTTCTCATCGGGCGGCCTCCTCGTGCGGCGCGTCCGGACCGCCGCTGTGCGGTCCAGACTGCCGAGCACCGCCGCCGGGGCGGGCCCGCCGGGCTACGCGGCCCGGAGGCTTTCACCGAGGTGGCCCAATCGGCGACGGCCGTGCGCTCTTAGAAGCGTGCGTACCCGAGGCGGCTCAGCGGCCCGTGCGCCGGTGGCGTTCGGTGTCCGCCCGGCCGCCGGCGCCCAGCAGGCCCGTGTCCGTGAACGCGGTCCTGCGTTCGATCCTGGGCAGTTCGCGCCTGCAGAGCCGTGTGACCACCGGGGGCAGGGCAGCGCGGACGACCTGGACGGCACGGAGCCAGGCCGGCGCGTACACGGCCGCGCTGCGGTGCTCGACGGCTCGCGTGATGCGCGCCGCCACGGTTTCCACCGGGTGGACCCTGCGGGCCGGCGGCGGCATGTGCCCCCGCAGTTCCCGCAGGACGGTGTACCGGTCCCCGTCGCGGATCATGTCGGTGTCGGTCCAGTTCAGGTAGGCGATGCCGACCCCGACGCCGGTGTGGGCCACCTCGGCCTGCAGCGAATGGGTGAACGACTCCACGCCGGCCTTCGAGGCGCAGTAGGCGCTCATCATGGGCGCCGCTCCCATCGAGGCAAGCGACGCGATCTGCAGGTAGTAGCCACGCGTCGTGCGCAGTTGCGGGAGGAAGGCGCGCGCGGTGATCGCACTGCCGATCAGGTTGACCTCGATCACCCGGCGCCACACCGCCGGGTCGGACTCCGCGAAGGGGCCGCCCTCGGCGACTCCCGCGTTCGCCACGACGACAGAGGCGGGGCCGAGACGGTCGCGGACGTCGGCGGCCACCCGCCGCATCGCGGGCTCGTCGCTGACATCGACCTCCCAGCACAGGGCTTGCCCGGCGAGGCCGTCCCGCACCCCGGCGAGTTCTGGTTCCTCCAGGCCGAGCAGGGCCACCGTGGCGCCGCGCCGGGCCAGTTCCCGTGCGGTCGCCGCTCCGACCCCGCGGGCGGCGCCGGTCACGACGGCGACGCGGCCGTGCAGAAAGCGTGCTGGATCCGTCATGTGGTCCTCCTCTTGGCGGGCCCCGGCCCGGGCCCCGGTTCCGCTTCGCGGTCGGACGTGGGCCAGACGTACGGCAGGTCGTCCGGCACACCGGGGAACTCGCGCCGGTAGAAACCGGGGTCCTTGCGCACCAGCGCCGACCGGTGGCTGCGGTGAAAGGCCGTGTCGCCCAACCAGGGCGGCAGGTCGCCGTCGGCCGCGAGGCGGTCCTGGGAGCGCACCGTCACACCCGGACGCCAGAACAGGAAGTCGTTCACCAGGGTGGCGGCGCAGGTGTCCGACCTCCCCTCCGCCGTCCACACACCGCAGACGTCCAGCCCGTACCGCACGAGCGCCTCCTCGTAGCCCACCCACATGCGGACGGCCGGATGCCTGCGCCAGCCGTATCCGGGCACCGTGAGTCCGCGCAGCACCTGCAGCGCCTCGACCCGCTGCTTTCCGAGCCGCCTGGGATCCAGTGCCGCGGCCGACCGCGTGAAGTCCGCATAGGGAAGAAAAGTCTGCACAGAACACACCTATCCCCGTGGGCGCCGCCGCGCGCGGGGCTCGCGCGCGCTCATGCCTCTGGCCGCCGCCTGGGTGATGTTGCGTGCCATGCCGCCGAAGACCACAGCGTGGAACGGGGAGACGCTCCACCAGTAGGCGTGCCCGAACAGCCCCCTGGGGTGGAACAGCGCCCGTTGCCGGAACCGGGTGCGGCCCGAGTCGTCCTCCTCGGCGTACATCTCCAGCCACGCGAGACCCGGCAGCCGCATCTCGGCGCGCAGGCGCAGCAGACGGCCGGGCTCGATCTCCTCCACCCGCCAGAAGTCGAGCGAGTCGCCCACCCGCAGCCGCTCGGCGTCCCGGCGCCCGCGCCGCAGCCCGACCCCGCCCACGAAACGGTCCAGCCATCCCCGGATCGCCCAGGCGAGGGGGAACGAGTACCAGCCGTTGTCCCCGCCGATGCCCTCGATCACCTTCCACAGAGCCTCCCGCGGGGCGTCCACGACGAGTTCGCGCTCGTCGCGGTAGAGACTGCCGCCGGCCCAGTCGGGGTCGGTGGGCAGCGGATCGCTCGGCGCGCCGGGCAGGGCTGCCGACGACCATCGGGTGGCGACCTGGGCGTCCCGCACCCGCCGCAGCGCGAGGGCCAGTGCCTGGTCGTACGGCAGCGGCCGGCCGTCGCCGTCGGGCACGTACTCGGCGATGTCGTGTTCGTGGCAGACGACTTCATGGCGCAGCGACTCGGTCAGCGGCCGGGCGATGGAGTGCGGTACGGGCGTCACCAGCCCCACCCAGTGGCTGGACAGCCGGGGCGTGAGCACCGGCACCGGGACGATCAGGCGCTTGCGCAGCCCGGCGACCGCGCTGTAGCGCCGCATCATGTCCAGGTAGGTGACCACGTCCGGCCCGCCGATGTCGAAGGTCCGGTTCACGTCCGCCGGCATGCGGGCGGAACCCACCAGGTATCGCAGGACGTCCCGTACGCCGATCGGCTGAATCCGGGTGCGTACCCAGCTGGGGGTGACCATGACCGGCAGCCGTTCGGTCAGGTAGCGCAGCATCTCGAACGACGCGGAGCCCGACCCGATGATGACGGCCGCCCGCAGCACCACGGCGGGCACGGGGCCGTCGAGGAGGATCCGCCCGACCTCGGTGCGGGACCTCAGATGCGGTGACAACTGCCGCGGCGGCACACCCCGCGGGGTCAGCCCGCCGAGGTAGACGATGCGCCGCACCCCGGCCGCGTGGGCCTGTTCCGCGAAGATCCGGGCGGCCCGGCGGTCCGTCTCCTCGAATCCGGCGCCCGTGCCGAGCGCGTGCACCAGGTAGTAGGCGACGTCGACGCCCCGCATGGCGGCTTCGACGGAACCGGGGTCGGTCACGTCGCCCTCGGCTGCCTCGATGTCCCCGGCCCACGGGTGGTCGCGCAGCTTGCCGGGGGAGCGGGCCAGGCAGCGGACACGGTGCCCGGCTGCCAGCAGCTCCGGGACCAGCCGCCCGCCGATGTAGCCGGTCGCCCCGGTCACCAGGCAGTGGAGCCGTTCCGTGTCCTGTCGCTGGCCGGCGCTCACCGGTGGCCTCCTCGGGTGGTCGGTTCGTCCCTGAGTGTCCCGCTCAGGCCCGATCATGTCCCGGCGTCGCGGTTCCGGCGCGGGAGAGCCGGCTCGGCCACCATCCCCGGGGGCCGATGTCGAGCACCAGTGCGGGAACGAGGAGCGAGCGCACGACAAGGGTGTCGAGCAGGACGCCGAAGGCGACGATGAAGGCGATCTGGACCAGGAAGGCCAGCGGGATCACGGTCAGGGCCGCGAAGGTGGCCGCCAGCACCACTCCGGCGGAGGTGATCACTCCGCCGGTGGTGGTGAGCCCGCGCAAGACGCCCTCACGGACGCCGTGCACGAGTGTCTCCTCCCGTACCCGGGACATGAGGAAGATGTTGTAGTCGACGCCCAGGGCCACCAGGAAGACGAATCCGTACAGCGGAACGGAGGCGTCCGTGCCGCTGAACCCGAAGGCGTGCCGGAAGACGAGCGCCGACACGCCCAGGGTGGCGACGAAGTTGAGCGCGACGGTGGCCACCAGCAGCAGGGGGACGAGCACCGAGCGCAGCAGCAGGATCAGGATGAGCAGGATGACGGCCAGCACCACGGGGACGATGACCGTCCGGTCGTGGGAGGCGGTGCGCTGGGTGTCGTACTGCTGGGCCGTGTAGCCGCCCACGAGCGCGTCGGCGCCGGAGACGGAACGGACGGCGTCACGCAGCCGTTCGATCGTCCGCTTGGCCGCGTCGCTGTCGGCCGCGTCCTCGAGGGTGGCGTGGATCCGTACCCGGCCGTCCACCACCTGTGGTTGCCCGGCGCCCGGCCTGCCGCTGGCGTCGACCGCGCCGGCCGACGCCACCCCGTCCGTCCGCGTCGCGGCAGCTGCGACCTCCGCCGCCCGGCCCGCGGATGTGATGATCACGGCGGGATTGCCCGCGCCGGCGGGAAAGTGCTCGCCCAGGGTCTTCTGGGCGGCGACGGACGGAGCGTCACCGACGAAGATCTCGTCCAGCGGCACGCCCTTCGACGACAGTGTCGGCGAGAAGGCGGCGAGTGCCGCGAGCACGATCGCCGTGGTGACCCACACGCGTCGCGGAGAACGGCCGACCAGGGACGCGACGCGGCGCCAGACGCCCCCGCCCCGCCCGGTGGGGTCCGCGGGACGCGGCTTCGCGGGCCAGTACGCCGCCTTGCCGAGCAGGCACAGGACGGCGGGCAGGAACGTCAGGGCGCTGAGCACGGCGCAGACGATGCCGATCGCGCCGACCGGCCCCAGCGCCCGGTTGTTGGTCAGGTCACTGGCCAGCAGGGCGAGCAGGCCCAGGGCGACCGTGGCCGCGCTCGCGGTGATCGCGCCGAAGGACCTGCGCACGGCGGCCCGTGCCGCCGCCGCCCGGTCCCCGCCGGCGGCGAGCTCCTCGCGGAACCGTGCGGCCAGCAGCAGCGCGTAGTCGGTCGCGGCTCCGATGACGAGGATCGACAGGATGCCCTGCACCTGGCCGTCGACCCTGACGACGCCGTTGTCGGCCAGCGCGTACACGACGGCGCAGGCGAGGGCCAGGGCGAACACGGCGCCGACGATGATCACCAGCGGCAGCAGCACGCTGCGGTACACGAGCAGGAGGATCAGCAGAACCGCCAGGAGGGCGACGCCCAGCAGCAGGCCGTCGATGCCGGAGAACGCGTCCGACAGGTCGGCCCGGCTCGCCGCCGGGCCCGCGAGCTGCGCCTCGGCGCCCGGCACCCGTTCGGCGGCGTCCCTGATCTCCGCGAGGACCGTGGGCAGTTCGTCCCCGAGGTCGGGCTCGAGCTGCACGACCGCCTGAAGCGCCGCGCCGTCCTCGGACGGAACGGCGGGGGACGGACCGCCCACGACTCCCTCCGTGCCCCGCAGAGCCGCCAACCGCGCGGTCGCCTCGGTCTGCTGCCGTGGGGTCACCCGGCCCTCGGACACGGTCCACACGACGATCGCGGGCACCGTCTCCGACTGGTCGAACGCCTTCTGCGCGTTCAGGACCCGCGTGGACTCGGCGCTCTCGGGCAGGAAGGCGGCCTGGTCGTTGGTGGAGACCTCGCCCAGCTTTCCGGCGTACGGCCCGAGGGCGCCGCCCACGCCCAGCCACACGATCAGCAGTGCGAGCGGGACCAGCCATCGGGCCCCGCGGGACGCGCCTGTCATTGCTTTCCCCAAGTCATGAGGTGGAGTATTTCAATCATCGAGTATCTCAATTGTTGAGAGATCATATCCTGGGCGCATGCGCAGCACTGACGACACCCCGACCGAGCCCTCCCCGGACGGCCCCACGAGCCTGCAGGGCTTCGCCGTCCTGCTGCGCCGGATGAACTCGGAGTTCAACCGCATCGCCCACGAGTTCGCGCAGTCGCAGGGGCTGCACCTCACGGATGTCCAGGCGCTCGTCGCGATCATGGACAGTGACCAGGGCGAGGAAGACGAGCCGATGACCCCGGGGAGGCTGCGGACGCAACTCAACCTCACCTCGGGCGCGGTGACCGCCTGCCTCGACCGGCTGGAGCGGTCCGGCCACGTCCAGCGCGTCAGGGCGCCCGACGACCGCCGCGTCGTGCATCTCCACTACGCCGCCGCGGCCAAGCCCGTGGCCCGCGAGTACTTCATGCCGCTCGCCCGCAGCACCGATGCGG
This sequence comes from Streptomyces sp. NPDC003023, assembly GCF_042888225.1. Taxonomy (NCBI): domain Bacteria; kingdom Bacillati; phylum Actinomycetota; class Actinomycetes; order Kitasatosporales; family Streptomycetaceae; genus Streptomyces; species Streptomyces sp. NPDC003023. The sequence goes on along the minus strand of NZ_JBIAPL010000010.1, from coordinate 253,917 downwards.
CCCGTCGGCGGTTCAGCGAAGACGAACTGCTGGTGGTGGTGCGCTTCCTCGGCGCCATGAACCAGGAACTCGCGCAACTGCGACGCTGAGCCACGTCAGCGCCGGGTCCCCGCGGTCCGGTCGGGCGCCTTCGCCGCCGATCGGCCGGGGCGGAGCCGGCACTCGACGATGTCGGCCAGGGAGATGGCGAGCGCCGCGACGACGAAGGCCACCGACACGATCAAGCCGGCGTCGTACGCGGAAGCCCAGTCGTCGGGGCCGACATGCGCGAAGAAGACCGACCCGACCGCGGCGATCCCGATCGCCGAGCCCACCCGCTGCCCGGTCTGCAGCGTTCCGGCCGCGCTGCCGGCCGACCCGACCGGCACCCGGTCCAGGGTCAGCGTCTGGTTGGGCGCGATCACCAGGCCGCTGCCCAGTCCGGCCAGGAGCAGCGGGGCGGCCATGGCCCAGCCCACCCCCGGACCGGGAACCAGCCGGACGGCCACCGCAGTCCCGGCGAGTCCGAGCGCGACCATCGTCAGACCGACACTGATGAGGGGCCTGCCGAACCGGCTCACCAGGCGGCCCCCGATCCCGGCCGACAGACCGGAGCCGACGGCGAAAGGGGTGATGGCGGCGCCGGCCAGCAGAGCGCTGAAGCCGAGACCGCTCTGCAGATACAGCGTGCTGATGAAGAAGATCGAGGTGAATCCGGCGAAGTAGAACACGATGAGCAGACAGCCCAGCCAGTAGCTGCGGATCCGGAACAGCGACAGGTCGAGCACGGGCTCCCTGCCGCGGCTCCGCCACCGGTTCTCCCAGCGCGCGAAGCCGGCCAGGAGCAGCAGGGCCACGACGATCAGCAGCCACTTGGCGGAGCCGGGCCACTGGTGCGCCTGGACGAACGGCAGGAGCAGCGTCAGCACGCCCAGCCCGAGCAGCAGCACACCGACGGGATCGAGCCGGCGCACGGAGACCCGGCCCGCCGACGGGGTGTCCGGCAGCAGCCTCCTGGCCAGGACGAGACAGACCGCGCCGAGCGGCAGATTCACGTAGAAGACCCAGCGCCATCCCTCCTGCGCCCCGGCGACGTGGATGATGAGCCCGCCGAGCAGGGGCCCGACGGCGGTGGAGATCCCGACGACGGTGCCGAAGATGCCGAAGGCCCGGCCGCGTTCCGCGCCGGAGAACATCTGCTGGATCAGCGCCGAGATCTGCGGCGAGATCAGAGCTCCCGCGAAACCTTGCGCCACACGGGCGACGACCAGCCATGTGCCGGACTGCGCGGCACCGCAGGCGGCGGAGGCGAGTGTGAACAGGGCCAGCCCCACCATGAACACCGCACGCCGGCCCCTTGCGTCCCCCAGACGCCCCGCCGGAACCAGCAGCAGTCCGAACGCCAGGGCGTAACCCGACAGCACCCACTGCAGGATCGACTCGGGCGCGTCGAGGCCCTCGCCGATGGACGGCAGCGCCACATTGACGATGGACACGTCCAGGAGCGTCATGAATCCGGCGACGAGGCAGACGGCGAGTGCCTTCCACCGCTGCCGGTCGGCCCTGTCGCCGTCACCGTCACCGTCGGGCAGTCGGACACCGCTGGGCGGATCACCGCCGGAGGAAGCCGATGTCACAGCGACCACCCTCTCCTGCGCCCTCGTCCGTGCCCGGATCCGCGGAGCGGCACGGACTCCTTCCCCGCCACTGTGGCAGCTCCACGGCCGGGCGGCTCGGGAACGGGCGCGTCGTGGGGGGGGGGGGCGGGCGCGCCCGGCCCCCCCCCCCCCCCCCCCCGGGGCGGGCCCCCCCGGGCGGGGGGGGGGGGGGGGGGGGGCCCCCCCGCCCCCCCGCCCCCCCCCCCCCGGGGCCGGCCTCCCGGGGCCTGGCGGGAAGTGTCAGGCCGCCCGGCCGGACCTGCTCGCCGCGTGGGCGCGGATCAGGCCGGCGTAGTGCCGGCCGCTGCCTTTGACCGTGCGGCGCTGGGTCTCGTAGTCGACGTGGACGAGGCCGAAGCGCTTGTCGTAGCCGTAGGCCCACTCGAAGTTGTCGAGCAGCGACCAGGCGAAGTAGCCGGCCAGCGGGGCGCCCTTGCCGGCGGCGCGGGCGCAGGCGGCAAGGTGCTCCTCCAGGTAGCGGGCGCGCTCGGGGTCGTCGATCGTGCCGTCGGCGCGAACGGTGTCCGGGTAGGCGGAGCCGTTCTCCGTGACGTAGAGCCGGCGGGCGCCGTACTCGTCGGTGAGGCGGAGCAGCAGCGACTCGATGCCGTTCGCGTCGACCTCCCAGTCCATGCCGGTGCGGGGCACGCCCGGCCGGTCGATCTGCCGGGCGTACGGCGCCGGGCCCGTCGGGTCGTCGGTGACGACGGCGGGGAAGTAGTAGTTGAGACCCAGCCAGTCCAGCGGCGCCGCGATGGTCTCCGGGTCACCGGCCCGCTCGGGCAGTTCGACCCCGTACACGTCGAGCATGTCGGCGGGGAAGCCGCGGCCGTGGACCGGGTCGAGCCACCAGCGGTTGGTGTGGCCGTCCATCCGTCGAGCGGCGGCGACGTCCGCGTCGCTGTCGCTCGCCGGCGCCACGGTGGAGAGGTTGTTGACGATCCCGACCTGCGCGCCGGGCGAGGCCGCCCGGATGGCTCGGGCGGCCAGTCCGTGACCCAGCAGCAGATGGTACGAGGCGCGCACGGCGGCCGCCAGGTCGGTCAGACCGGGCGCCATCCTGCCTTCCAGGTGCCCGATCCAGGCCGAGCACAGCGGCTCGTTGAGGGTGGCCCAGTGGTTGACGCGGTCGCCGAGGCGCTCCGCGACCGCGGAGGCGTAGGCGGCGAGGTGGTGGGCGGTGTCCCGCTCGGTCCACCCTCCGCGGTCCTGGAGGACCTGGGGCAGGTCCCAGTGGTAGACGGTCACGGAAGGCGTGATGCCGGCCTCGAGGAGCCCGTCGACCAGCTGGTCGTAGAAGTCCAGCCCCCTCGCGTTGACCGGGCCGTCGCCGCCGGGGACGACGCGCGGCCAGGCGACGGAGAGGCGGTACGCGTTCGTACCGAGCTGCTTCATCAGCGCGATGTCCTCGCGCCAGCGGTGGTAGTGGTCGCAGGCGACGTCGCCGTGGTCGCCGTTGTCGGTCTTGCCGGGCGTGTGCGAGAAGGTGTCCCAGATCGACGGGGAGCGGCCGTCCTCGGCGACCGCGCCCTCGATCTGGTACGCCGAGGTGGCGGTGCCCCAGGCGAAGTCGTGCGGGAGGGCGGCAAGGTCGGTGAACTCGGTCACGGACGTCCTTTCGGATGGGGGAACGGAGCGGGGGGAGGGCGGCGCGCCGGTCACTTCACGGCGCCGGCGGTGAGTCCTGTGACCAGATAGCGCTGGAGCAGCAGGAACCCCGCCACCACGGGGACGGAGACGACCAGGGAGGCGGCCATGATCTGGTTCCAGTACACGTCGTTCTGTGTCGAGTAGCCCTGGAGGCCGACGGCGAGGGTCCTGGTCGTGTCGTTCGTCATGACGGAGGCGAAGAGGACCTCGCCCCACGCGGTCATGAACGCGTAGACGGCGACGGCGACGATCCCCGGGACGGCGGCCGGCACGACGACCCGGAAGAGGGCCTTGACCGGGCCGCAGCCGTCGACCAGCGCGGCTTCGTCCAGCTCCCTGGGCACCGAGTCGAAGTACCCGATGAGCATCCAGATGGAGAACGGCAGCGAGAACGTGAGATAGGTGAGGATCAGACCGCCGCGCGATCCGAAGAGGGCGACACCCGTCGTGTTCCCGATGTTGACGAAGATGAGGAAGAGCGGCAGCAGGAAGAGGATGCCGGGGAACATCTGCGTCGACAGCACGGAGACAGTGAACAGCCGCCGGCCGCGGAAGCGGTAGCGGCTGACCGCGTACGCCGCGAACACGGCGATGACTACCGAGCAGAGCGTGGCCGCGCCCGCCACGATCAGCGAGTTCACGAAGTACTTCGCCAGCGGGACGGTCTCCCAGATGTCGAAGTAGGGACGGATCGTCAGCCCGTTCGGTATCCAGCGGAATTCACCGGAGACGTCCTCCAGCGGTTTGAGGGAACTCGAGACCATGACATAGACGGGCAGCAGCACGAAGCCCGTCAGCAGGGTCAGGAAGACGCGCCGGGTCCAGACGAAGGAACGCGGAGCCGCCATGGGGGACCGGCGCGTCCGCGGCCGGTGCGTCGTGGTGCTAGACATCGGACACCTTCCTCCCGCGCGAGGTGGCGACGAGATGGACGGCGGTCACCAGCAGCAGAAATGCCAGCAGCAGTACGGACATGGCGGACCCCGTGCCGAAGTTCCAGGTGGCGAACGACGACTGGTAGATGTGGATCGAGATGAGGTTCGCCGCTTCCGGAGCCGCCTTGCCGAACAGCACGAACGGCGTGTTGAAGTCGTTGAACGTCCACAGGAACAGCACCAGCACCAGTACCTGGTTGACCGACCGCAGCGACGGCAGCGTGATCCGCCGGATCTGCTGCCACACGCCGGCCCCGTCGAGCGCGGCGGCCTCGTACAGCTCCTTGGGGATGTTCTGAAGTCCCGCCATCACGATGAGGAACGCGAACGGCCAGCCCTTCCACACGGACACGATCAGCAGTGCCCAGAAGCTGTTGTCGCCGATCAGCCAGAACGACGGGCTGTCGGTCAGACCGAGTTGATCGTGCAGTACGTGGTTGATCAGACCGTTGTCCCGCTGGAACATGAACGCCCAGGTGATCACGGCCGCGTAGACCGGCAGCGCGTACGGGACGAGGAACAGCGCCCGCAGGACGCCGCGGCCCTTGAAGCTCTCCTGCATGCAGACCGCGGCGGCCGTACCGAGCAGCCAGCACAGCCCCACCGACAGCACGGTGAACAGGCATGTGGTGAAGAACGACGTGAGCAGGGCCTGCCCGACAGGAGCGTCGAAGTCGACGGCGACCTCGAAGTTGTCCAGCCCGGACCAGGGAGCCGATCCCCAGTCGCGGAGGTGGAACTGCGTGAGCTCCTTGAAGCTCATCGCGATGCCGAGGGCGATCGGCACCAGGTGGATCAGGAGTTCCAGGAGGAGGGCCGGGAGCAGCAGGATGTACGGCAGCGCGGAACGCCTCAGCCGCCCGGGGCGGCGCGGACCACGCGCCGCCCCGGGGGTGTCCTTGCGCACGGCCCGCTCCCGGACTTCCGAGTCGGCGGTCGTGTTCATCAGGGTGTCACTCACTGCTGGGGCATCTGCTGCTGGGCCTTGGCCAGTTCGGCCTTGACGGACCCGGTGGTCACCGGCTCGCCGCCGGCGGCCGCGGCGAAGAGGTTCTTGACGGCGGTGCCGACGACCGTCTCGAACTGGGACTCGTTGGGAACCTGGGGGAGGGGCGCGGCGCTGGTCGCCAGGGTGTCGCGGAGCACCTTCAGCTCCGGACGGTCGAAGGCCGGGTCGCTCTGCGCGGCCTTGACCGGCGGTATGGAGCCGTAGGTCCTGCAGAGAAGCTTCTGCTCCTCGTCACTCGTCATGAACTTGACGAACTCCAGGGCCCCGTCGAGGTTCTTGGTGTTCTTGAAGACGGCCATGTTGATGCCCGCGACCATCGAGTTGAGGCTCTTGCCCTGACCGGGGGCGCCCGCCTGTACGGGGACGGGGGCCACCCCCCACTCGTCGTCGGCCATGCCCTGGGACTTGAAGGTGGAGGCGGCGGCCTGCCACAGCACCATCGCCGTCTTGTCCTTGGCGAAGTCGCTGAGCGACTGGTTCTGGGCGTACTCGGCGTTGCCCGGGGCGATGATCTTGTCGGTCGCCATGAAGTCCACGTACTGCTTGACCGCGGCGACGGCGCCGTCGGAGGTGAAGTCGGGCTTGCCGGACGCGTCGAAGAAGTCGGCGCCGTGCTGCTTGCCGAGCACGAACACCTGGTGGATGTTGTTCGAGAGGTTGGAGCCCTCGGCGCCGAGCGCCCACTTGCCGTCCTTCGACAGCTTCCTGCCTGTGGCCACCAGCTCGTCCCAGGTGGCCGGCGGCTTCTCGACGCCCGCGTCGGCGAACATCTTCTTGTTGTAGTAGAGGGCGTACGACATCGAGTACAGCGGGATCGCCGCCGGGTCGGAGCCGGGCGCTCCGGTGGAGGCGAGGGCGGCCTCGACGAACCGGTCCCTGCCGCCGATCTTCTCCAGGTTCTTCTCGTCCCACGGCAGCAGCGCCCCCGTGGACTGCAGTGAGGCCGACCAGGTGTTGCCGATGTTGAGGACGTCCGGGCCCTGCCCGGAGGTCGTGGCGGTCATGATCCGGTTGAGCAGGTCGCTCCAGGGGACCACCTCGAGCTTGACCTTGATCCCGGTCCGCTCCTCGAACTTCCTCAGCTCGGGTTCGAGGATCTTCTTGTCGGCCTCGATGTTCGGGCCCTGGTTGGACGCCCAGTAAGTGAGGGTCTTGGGGGACTCGTTGGAGCCTCCTGTCGACGAACCGCCACCGCACGCGGTGGCGGTTGCGAGCAAGGAGACGGCGACTGCACCACTGGCTACTGCTCTGAATCCGCGCATGGCTCCAGGTGTCCCTTTCCTGTCGGAGCGTCGAGCGCCGCGGGCAGGGGGCCGACAGTGAACGGCGCGACTCCTGGGTGACCTCACGGCTTAATTTAGGACGTGAGTTAAGCTCCTGGGGGCGACGGCGTCAAGGGGTGGCGCGAAGCTGACTTCCAAGCGCGCGGATCCCGCGCGGATCCGAGGAGCACTGCATGGCTGGACAGGCCGGACGGACGGTCAACGACCTGCGGCGGAGCAACCGAGCCGCGGTACTGCAACGGTTGTATTTCGACGGATCGATGAGCCGGCAGGCGCTGGGTCCGGCCACCGGACTCAGCTCGGGCACCATCAGCAACGTCGTCGGCGAACTGACCGCCGACGGGCTGGTGGAGGAGGCGGGCAGTGTCGACTCCGGAGGTGGCCGCCCGCGTACCCTGCTGCGCATCGTCCCCGCCAGCGGCCATCTCATCGGCGTCGACGTCGGAGAGACCCGGGTCCGCGTCGAACTCTTCGACCTGACCCTCACCGAACTGTCGCGCGCGCAAAGGGTCCTGGCCGGTGACGGATACGACGTCCGCGTCATCGTGGACCACATCCGCGACGCCATCGGGGACGTGCTGCGCCACGCGGGAGCCACCGCCGGGCAGCTCGTCGGCGTCGGGGTGGGCGTACCGGGAATCGTCGCCAGGACCCAGCAGGAAGGGGCCGTCGTCCACGGCCAGACGATCGGCTGGGACGCCGTCCCGCTGGAGGAACTGCTGCGCGAGGCCTGCGGACTGCCCGAGACGGTGCCGTACTTCATCGAGAACGGCGCCAGGACCCTGGGGCAGGCGGAGATGTGGTTCGGTGCGGGGCGGGGCGCCCAGAGCGTGGCCGTGATCCTCTTCGGCTCCGGTGTCGGCGCCTGCCATGTGACCGATGTGGCCGAACAGGGCCGCGCCCTCGAATGGGGCCACCTCACGGTCAAGGTCCAGGGTCGCAGGTGCCGTTGCGGCGCGCTGGGCTGCCTGGAGGCGTACGCGGGGGCGGAGGCGCTGCTGGAGCGTTGGCGTGAGGCGGGCGGGTGTTGCCCGGAGGGCTCCGACGAGGAGACCGCGCTCGGTGCCCTGCTGGCCGCGGCGTACCCGGACGGCGGTGGCGCCGCCGACCCGGTGGCCCTCGCGGTGCTCCAGGAGACCGCCGAGTATCTGGGCGCGGGTCTCTCCGGCCTCATCAACCTGTTCCAGCCCGAGCGGATCCTCATGGGCGGCTGGGCCGGTCTCGAACTCGGCCGGCGGTTCCTCGCCTCCGTCCGTGAGCACGCCACCGCGTACTCGCTGGGGTACCCCGCCGGGCGCGTCACGATCGAGCTCGGTGCGCTGGGGCCCGACGCGGTGACACTCGGCGCGGCGACCCTGCCGCTCGCGCACTTCCTCGCGGCCGGTGGCAGAAGGGCCCGGCCGGTCCGCGAGATCGTAGCGCCGGCGTGGCGGGCGGCCCTGGAGGGCCGGGCGGTGCATTGACAGTCCGGCGTGGCGTTCCCCATGATCTCGGAGAGCGCTCTCCGAACGGCGTAGGGGGAACCATGCCGACCATGTCCGCGGAAGATCCGGCACGGCTGGAAGGGGAGCTGCCACGGTCGGAGGAGGAGCCGGCACGGCTGGTGGACAAGCTGGACATCCGGCAGAAGGTCCGCCTTCTCACCGGGGCGACCACCTGGCGAACCCACCCCGATCCGTCCGCCGGCCTCGCCGCCCTGTCCCTCTCCGACGGTCCGGCCGGCGTACGGGGAGAGTCCTGGGACGAGCGGAACACCTCCGCCCTGCTGCCCTCCGCCTCCGCGCTCGCTGCGACGTGGGACGACGAACTGGTTGAACGCCTCGGTGGCCTGCTGGCCGCCGAGGCCCGGCGCAAACGGGTGCACGTGGTCCTCGCACCCACCCTCAATCTGCACCGCTCACCCCTCGCCGGCCGCCACTTCGAGTGCTTCTCGGAGGACCCGCTGCTCACCGGCCGGACCGGCGCCGCCCTGATCCGGGGCATCCAGGCGCAGGGCGTCGCCGCCACCGCCAAGCACTACGTCGCCAACGACTCGGAGACCGAACGCCTCACGGTGGACGTCCGCGTCGACGGGCGCACTCTGCGCGAGGTCTGTCTCGCGCCCTTCGAGGCCGCGGTGGAAGCCGGGGTGTGGCTCGTCATGGCCGGATACAACGGCGTCAACGGCACCACGATGACCGAGAGCAGGCTGCTCGACGTTCCGCTCAGGACCGAGTGGGGCTTCGACGGAGTCGTCGTTTCCGACTGGGGCGCGGTCCGCTCCACCGTGGCCTCGGCGCTGACCGGCCAGGACCTCGTGATGCCCGGGCCGGAGGGCCCGTGGGGCGAGGCACTGCTGCGGGCCGTACGGGAGGGGACCGTGCCGGAGGAGGTCGTCGACGAGAAGGTGCGCCGGCTGCTGCGACTGGCCGCGCGCGTCGGCGCGCTGGACGCGCTCGGCCCGGCGGGGACGGCCGGCCCCGGCGCCGCGACACCGGTCGTGAGCCTGGACCGGCCCGCCGGGCCGCCGCTGGCGGGCGGGTGCGCTGCCGACCCGGCGGTCGAACCGCCGGTGTCGGCTGCCGTGCTTCCTGACCCGGTCGTCGAGCCGCAGGTGCCGGCTGCCGCTCTTCCCGGACCTGCCGCGGTCCCGGTCCCGGTCCTTCAGCCGCCGGTTTCGGGCGTCGCCCCTCCCGGACCTGCCGCGGTCCCGGTCCCTCAGCCGCCGGTGTCGGCTGCCGTGCTTCCCGACCCGGTCGTCGAGCCGTCGAATCGGGCCGCCGCGGCCCCGGATCCGGAAGTGCGGGCCCTGTTGCGGACCGCCGCGGCCGCCGGGGCCGTACTGCTGCGCAACACCGGAGTGCTGCCGCTCGACGCGCACACACTGCGCAGTGTGGCGGTGATCGGGCCCCATGCGGCGGTGCCGCGGGCGCAGGGCGGCGGCAGCGCCGGCGTCTTCCCGCCGTATGTGACGACACCGCTGGACGGAATCCGGGAGGCGCTCGGCCCCGGTGCGCGCGTCCTGCACGTACCCGGACCGTCCCTCGGCGACCCGCCGCCGGTCGGGACCGGCCTGTGCCGCGATCCCCGTAGCGGTCTGCCCGGCGTGCTGCTCCGCGTCCTCGACGCACAGGGACGCGAGCTCCACGCGGAACACCGGTCGTCCGGACGCCAGTTGGAGCCACCGACGCCGCCGGGCGCGCACACCGTCGAGATCGAGGCGCTCCTCACTCCCGACGTGTCCGGCGAGTGGACCCTCGGCGTCGGAGGCTTCGGCCGCATCACGCTCACCGCCGGCTCGCGGACCCTGGTCGACGGCGAGTTCCCGCGCGAGACCGACGACCCGGCGGTGGTCCATGTCAACCCGCCTCGTCACCACGGGCGCGTCCCGCTGGCGGCCGGCCGGGCCGTGCGCGTCGTGGCCCGACGGCAGCTCGCCCCCGGTACCGGCCGCGCCACCCTGCTGACCGCCGGACCGCCACTGCCCCCACCGGAGGCGGCCCTCGCCGACGCGGCCCGGGCCGCCCGCGACACGGACGCCGCGGTGGTCTGCGTCGGCACCACGGAGGACGGCGAGTCCGAGGGTCACGACCGGACCGGCCTGGCCCTGCCCGGTCACCAGGACGCTCTCGTACGGGTGGTGGCGGCGGCCGGCCCCCGTACCGTCGTCCTCGTCAACGCCGGAGCACCCGTCGAGATGCCCTGGCGCGACCAGGTCGCGGCGGTGCTGCTGACCTGGTTCCCGGGCCAGGAAGGCGGCGCGGCCGCCGCCGACGTCCTCTTCGGACGCACGGAGCCCGGCGGGCGGCTGCCGACGACCTGGGGAGCCCTGCTCGCGGACGCCCCCGTCACCCGTACCCGCCCCCTGAACGGCACACTCCCGTACGAGGAGGGGCTGCACATCGGCCATCGCGCCTGGGCGCGTACCGGGCGCACGCCCGCCTACTGGTTCGGACACGGCCTGGGCTACACCACCTGGCGGTACGAGGATGTGCGGGTGCGCCGAACAGAGGGGGTGTTCACCGTGGACGTACGGGTCGGCAACACGGGAGGCCGGACGGGACGGGAGGTCGTCCAGGTGTATCTGTCCCGGCCCCGCTCCGCCGTGGAGCGTCCGGCGCGCTGGCTCGCCGGGTACGCGGCGGTCGTGGCGGCGCCGGGCGAGACGGTCACGGCGTCCGTGCGCGTACCGGCCCGGGCGCTCGCCCACTGGTCGACTACGTCCCACCGCTGGGAGTTGGAGCCGGGCGGGTACCAGGTCCTCGTGGGAAGGTCGGCCGGCGATCTGCCGCTGACCAGCACTGTCGTCGCCACGGAGGCCGACGAGAGCGGAGGGCTCTGCCGATAGGGTTCCGTGCATGACCAGACAGCCGCCCACGCTGGAGGACGTCGCGCGGGCGGCGGGAGTCTCCCGCGCGACCGTCTCCCGCGTCGTCAACGGCATCCGCAACGTGGACCCCGCCATCCAGGACGCGGTGCGCAGTGCGATCCGCAGCACCGGTTACACGCCCAACCGCGCCGCGCGCTCCCTGGTGACCCGCCGTGCCGAGACGATCGCCCTGGTGGTCTCCGGAGCCGGGGACGACTCGGAGAGCGAGCAGAACGCCTTCGCCTCACGCGCCTTGGCCGACCCGTTCTTCGGCCGCGTCGTCAGCGGAGTGGTCGGTTTCCTGCGGCCCAGATCCATGTACCCGGTACTGATGTTCGCGGAGACGGAGGCCGCCCGGCAGCAGGTCGTGGCGTATCTGCGGCAGGGCAGCGCGGACGGCGCGCTCGTCTTCTCCACCCATGCGGAGGACCCGCTCCCCGGACTCCTCGCGGCAGAGGGCCTGCCCTGCGCACTGTTCGCGCGTCCGGTGCCGCAGGTGCCCGTCAGTTTCGTCGACGTGGCGCACCGGGACGGCGCGCGGCTGGCGGCAGAACATCTGCTGGCCCGCGGCTGCCGCCGGATCGCCACGGTGGCGGGACCGCTGGAACTGCCCGCCGCCCAGGACCGGCTGGCCGGGTTCCGCGACACCATGGCCCGGCACGGCCGGCCGTACATCCCCGTCGTGGAGGGACGGTTCACCGTCGACAGCGGTGCCGCCGCCATGAACCGGCTGCTGGCGGAGCATCCCGGCATCGACGGGGTCTTCGCGGCCAACGACCTGATGGCGCAGGGAGTGTGCGAGGCGGCGCGCGAAAGCGGGCGGCGCGTGCCGGACGATGTGGCGGTGGTCGGCTTCGACGACTCCAGCGCGGCCCTCGCCTGCCGGCCGCCGCTCACGACGGTCCGGCAGCCGATGGAGGAGATGGCCGCCACCATGGCGCGGTTGCTCCAGGAGCAGATCGAGGGGACCCGTGAGGAGCCCACCTCGGTCGTCTTCGACGCGGAGCTGGTGATCCGCGAGTCGGCGTAGCCCCGGCAGCAGTTGTCCGGCGCGGCTCGTGCGGCAGTGACCCGGCGCTGCTCCTGTGCGGCGGCAAGCCCGCACAATCACCGTCGAGCTGCGCCGTCCGCACAATCACCATCGAGCTGCGCCGTCCGCACAACCACCGTCGAGCTGCACCGTCGGCGCGGCCACCCGGCAGCACGAGTGGCCCGCTCCCGCCGCCGCGGGAACGGGCCACTCGCGCCGAGCAACGACTAGGGCAGCTCGTAGTCGGCGTTGAGTGCCGCGCCCGCCTCCGGACGGTTCTGGTCGTAGCCGCGGGCGTCGCACTGCAGGCCGCCCACGACGCAGTGGTCCACCATCGCGTCCAGGGTCCGCTCGTCCCACGCGTTGAAGAAGTCGTAGTGGAACGAGTGGGCGCCGCCGCTCGCGAGCCGTACGCGGGACATGTCGCCGTCCACCGGGAACGCCATCTTGAACTCGATCATCGGCAGCGCCACCGGGTGGCTGGGCGGACAGACGTTGTCGTTGGTGCCGGGCTTGACCACCGGATACGCCATGTGGCTCTGGTGGCCGGGCGTGTCCAGATGCAGACCGGTCCAGCAACTCGGGGCTTGCATACGGAGGTTGAGCTGTGTGCCCGAGGGGTAGTTCTGCGGGAACGCGACGTTGCCGAAGCTGTCGCCGCACTCCCAGCCCTCGACCCAGCCGGGATGGTCACGGAACTCCTGCGGGCTCTGCGCCGGGCTGCCGACGACGAACCGAAGTCCCTTTGGGAAGGGCCGGACACTGGTGTAGTCGGTGACCCCGGCCTTGTAGTAGATGACCTGGTCGCCGATCGGGAGGATCTTCTCGTCCCCGTCGTACAGGGAGGGCATCCAGTACGCCGACGAGTCGCCGGGCACCTTGCAGGTCGTCTCGCCGCCCGACAGGGACGCCGTGGTGCTGGCCGCGTCCGTCGACGTGTTGCCCATGAACGTGTGGTCGTGGGACCTGCCGGGCTGACCCGGGTACACGATCGGGTCGTCCGGGGCGGCGTGGCTGACGGCGCAGTTGGCCTGGAACTCGTGGAAGTACCGGGGCGGCGGTGTGGCGTGGGACGGGGTCACCCCGGTCACCGGCGGGTCGGCCGGGATGTAGCCGTCGCCGTCCGGGTCGTCGTCCGACGGCAACGCGGAGACGGCCGTCGAGTGCCCCACGGGTTCCGCGTGCCCCACGTGCCCCGCGTACGCCGCCACCGCGGCCGGGTCGTGGGCGGGCGCGGCGGCGGGCGCGGGGTCCGTGCCCGCGGCCGTGGCGATCTGGTTGAGGCCGAGCACGCTCGCTGCCAGCGCCGTACAGACCAGCAGCGCGGACAGTGTTCTCTGACTGCCTTTCACAGGTTCCTCCTGACAGAGGGTGGGGGACGGATGGGACACGATGGAGCGAGGCCGCCGGGAGAGGGACGCGCCCGGCTGCCCCTCCGCCTTGGAAGCGCGTCAGCTGTAGACGCCGAACTCGTGCAGCGAGTAGCCCCAGCCGGTGCCACGCGCCGTCAGGTGCAGCCGTACGTGCCGGGCGGTCGCCGACAACTCGACGGTGTCCACGTCCCCGTTGCCCGTGGTCGTCGAGTGCAGCGTGCGCCAGTCGGTGCCGTTGTCGGACACCTGAACCTCGTAGGACTTGGCGAAGGCCGGGTCCCACACCAGCTGGACCCGGCGGATCGGTGTCGGCGCGCCGAGGTCGACCTGGATCGACTGCGGGTCGCTCCAGTCGCTCGCCCAGCGGGTGTCGGTGCGGCCGTCCGTGGCCCTGGCCGGCGGGCAGGGGCAGTCGCCGTACTCCGCCTGGTAGGAGCTGGCCGTCGTCGGCTTGTTCAGCGCGACGTTGGTGCCCTGCACCGGGGGAGCCACGACCCTGACGGACCGGGTCTCGATGCCCGCGTTGCCGCGGCCGTCCTCGGCCTGGACGTAGACCTTCCAGACGCCCAGCTTGTCCGGCGCGGTCACGGCGAACGTGCCGTTCCCGGTGGCCCGCCAGGCCGCCTCGACCAGGCGCTTGTCCCCGTTGGCGTAGTTGCCGCTGAGGAAGATCCGGTACCTGACCGGGTCGCCGTCGGGGTCGCGCACATCGGCGCGGACGGTGAACTCGCCGCCCGCAGGGGCCGAGGACGCCGGGGAGACCGTCATGTCCGAGACGACCGGCGGGGTGTTGTCAGCGGCCGTCGAGCCGCCGTACGCCTTCTTCACCGCGTAGTACGACAGGCGCTTCAGCCCGTCGGGCAGCAGGTTGAACCAGACGCCGCCGAAGTCGTGCTCGATGCCGTAGTGGAAGAGCGTCGCCCCGAGGGCGACTCCCCGGTGGCCGGTGACGCAGCCCCAGGCCCGGCTGTAGCCCTCCGCTTTCTGCATGTCGGTCGGCTCGTCGGGTACGCCGTTCGCGTCGTCCGGCACCTCCCACTCGCCGGCCGGCCCGCCCTCGGTGATGATGTACGGCTTGGTGTAGCCGCCCTGCTCCCAGTCCTCCTGGACGCCGCAGATGTCGCCGTAGGAGTTCATCGAATACAGGTCGAGGTCGGGGGCGTTGCGCTTGTAGTAGGGCCAGGCGCCGGTCCACGCGTCGGTGGAGGTGACGGGATGGTCCGGGTCGATCGAGTGGATCTTCTCGGCGACGTCGTTGACGAAGGAGGTGTAGGCGTTGCGCTGGGCTGCGAGCTCCGTGCCGCTGTAGCAGTTCTGCAGCCCGAGGACCGACTCGTTGCCGACGTTCCACATCAGCGTCGCCGGGTGGCTCTTGTACGCCTCCACCCACTTCGCGAACTCGCCGAGCATGTTCGCCTTGTACGCCGAGTCGGTCACGTAGTTGACGCAGCCGCCGCTGCCGGGCCCGCCGCCGGGCTGGAGCCAGAAGCCGTTGACGACCCGGACACCGTGGTCCGCGGCCGCGTCCAGCAGGGGCTTCGACGCGGCGTCCGTGCCCCAGGTGCGGACGGTGTTGACGCCCATGGACTTCACGTCGGGCATGTAGCGCGCCGCGTCGGCGAGCGCCGGTCCCCAGGTCAGGCCCTTCACCGTGTACGGCTGTCCGCCGACGGTGAGCTGCCAGTTCCCCTGCGAGCCGGTGACGCGCACGGCGCCGCCCGCGGGTGGGTCGGTGTCGCCGTCGGTTCCGTAGACCTGGAACTCCCACAGGGAGTATCCGTAGCCGCCGGAGCGGGCGATGCCCTGCATCCGGATGTAGCGGCCGGTGCCGGAGACGGCGAGGTCGTCGGTGCCGCCGTCGCCGGCGGTGACGGACCGTAGGGTCCGCCAGTCCGTGCCGTTGTCGGAGGCCTGGATCTCGTAGGACTTTCCGTAGGCAGCCTCCCAGGTGAGGACGACACGGCTCAGCTCCTTGCTCGAGCCGAGGTCGGCCTGGATCCACTGGGCGTCGTTCCAGGCGCTGGCCCAGCGAGTGGAGGTGAGGTCGCCGTCGAAGGCCGCGGTCGCCGCGAACGCCTCACCCTCCTGGGAGGAGGCGGTGGCGGCCGCGCCCTGGGAGAGGAGTGTTTCCGCGGCCTGCGCGCCGGGGGCGGCGGCGACCGTGAACGAGGAGGCGAGCAGTGCGCCGAGCGCGAGGAAGGGAACGGTGCCGCGGCGGACGAGGGAGGTCGTGGAGGGGGGTGTGGACACATGAGCTCCTGGCGGATGCCGGCCGGCCCCGGGCCCCTGGTCACGGGGACCCGGGGGCGGCCGATGAGCGGATCAGGGGAACGAGACGACCGTGGACGGCACGGTGGCCGTGCCCGAGGTCGGTGAACCGGTCTGGTTGATCACGTGCTCGTACTGGCCGTTCCCGCCGAGCGACACCACGAGCAGATTGTGGAATCGCACGCCGGGCTTCACCGGCGCCCGGAAGCCGTGCTCCTGACGGATCGTCGGGTCGACGTTGTAGAAGCAGTAGCTGCCCATGCCCCAGGCCTCGTGGGTGTCGACCGAGTCGTCGACCCGGTAGGCCGCGTAGCCCTTGGTGGAGCCGTTCTGGATGGCCGCCTGGTTCGGTGCGTCGTACGCCTTCTCGTTCTGGAAGAAGATCGTCCGGCCGCGCTCGCCGAACCACTCCACGTCGTACTTGTTGAAGTGCTCCACGAACAGCCCGGTGGCCAGCACGTCGTCGCCGCCCACCCGTACGCCGTAGTCCGCCCGGTTGGTCTCCCAGCCGACGCCCTCGCCGTGGTCGGCACGCCACACCCAGGTGTGGTCGATGATCACGTCGTCGCTGTCGACCACCATGCTGGTGGTCGCCTTGCCGGGGCCCGCCCCGCCGATGCGGATGTACACGTCCTGCACCGTGGTCGGGTTCGCGGAGTGGTCGGCGGAGGCGTTCGGGCCGCCGATCTCCAGCAGCGTCGGCGAGTTGACCGGGCCCGCGTCGATGAGGAAGCCCGCGAGGCGCACCCCGTCCACGTCGGCGACCTTCATGGCGGTGACACCGTTGCCGGGAATGAGCGTGGCGAGACCGAGGCCCAGCACGACGGTGTCCGCGCGGTTGACGTTGATGGTCCGGTCCACGTGGTACACACCGGGCGTGAAGAGCAGGTGCAGGCCCTGCTCGAGCGCCGCGTTGATGGTCGAGGCGCCGGCGCCGGGCTTGACGACGTAGAACTGCTCGAGCGGGATGGACCGGCCCTGCGGCGTGCCGGAGCTCCAGGTGGTGCCGCGTGCGGCGGTCCGCTTGTCGGGGGCGAACACCTTGTACTGGTCGCCGTCGAGGTAGAGGAACGGCTTCTCGCGGGAGACCGGCGTCGTGTCGAGCGTGGTGTAGGGCGGGTCGGGGAAGCCTGCGGCGGGTGCGCCTTCCACCCCGGAGAACGTCATGTTCCACACGCCGTTGGTCCAGCCGCCGACCGAGCTGTCACGGGTGTACCACTGCTGCTGCGAGTACGGGCCGACGGTGCCGTCGATCCTGCTGTCGGCGATGTAGCCGCCACTGGCCCAGCCGTATCCGTCGGGGGCGAGGTTGAGGCCGCCCTTGACGTGCATACGGCGGAACGAGGCCGCCTGCGAGACCGCCCAGCGGTTGGTCCCGTTGACGGGGTTGAGGGCGAGGTTCTCCGCGGCGCGCCAGAAGTTCTGGGTGGCGTTGCCGTTGAACCAGCCCGCGTCGACGGTGACGTCGCCGTTGATGGTGGTGTCGTCCGGTTTCAGGCCGAGGCCCGCGATCTGGGTGTAGAAGCCGATCTGCGCGTTGAGACCGTTGTAGGTGCCCGGCTTGAAGAAGAAGGCGTGGCGGCCGGAGCCGAACTGGGCCGACTCCTGCTGCTTGAACACCTCGTCCAGCTTCGCCTGGATGCCGGGCGTCGACGGGTCGAAGACATGGACGTTCGGTCCCAGATCGCCGCCGCCGGGGATGACCGGCCCGCTGTCGTCGGTGGTGCCGAACACCTTGAACTCCCAGAGCGAGTAGCCCCATTGCGTGGCCCGCTCGGTGCCCGTCATCCGCACGTAGCGGGCGGTCCCGGAGATGTCGGCGGTCTCCGTTCCGCCGGCGCCGTTCGTGGTCGAGTAGGCGGTCGACCAGTTCTGCCCGTCGGTCGAGAGCTCGATGCGGTACGCCTTCGCGTACGCGGTCTCCCAGCGCAGCTCGACGTGGCCGAGCTCTGTCGCCGTGCCCAGGTCGACCCGGAGCCACTGCGGGTCGGCGGCCGCGCTCGACCAGCGCGTGCCGTTGTCCCCGTCGACGGCGTCCGCCGCCGGCGTGCCCTGGTGCTCCTGGCTGGAAGCGGTGACCGGCTTGCCCTGCGAGAGAAGGACCGGCGCGGCGTTGGCGGTGGCGGCCGGGGCGAACGCGAGCAGTGTGGCCACCAGCGCGGTGACGACCGCCCCCGCGATGCCCCGCCGCCCGGCGGTGTCGGATCGTCGTAGGTGTCGCGTCGGCGCGACCGGTATGCCGGCTGGTGGCATGCCCGTACTCCTCGAGGTCGTTGGGAATGAAGTCGGAGAGCGCTCTCCGGAGTGCTTTCAACCGGAGAGGTTGCCCGGCGCCGGGAGTGGGGTCAATATGCGCGGCAGACTTTTCTTTGACCTTGACTTTAAGTGCGAAGTTTCCCCTCGTCGCGGTGCGCCCGCCGCATCGGGTGCTTCTGCCGGGGCCGCATCCGGTGGGTGAACTCGTGCGGCCACTGGCCGGGTTCGATCGCTCGCAGGTCCTAGACTCGCCGGATGGCGA
The DNA here is from genome assembly GCF_042888225.1 of Streptomyces sp. NPDC003023. Taxonomy (NCBI): domain Bacteria; kingdom Bacillati; phylum Actinomycetota; class Actinomycetes; order Kitasatosporales; family Streptomycetaceae; genus Streptomyces; species Streptomyces sp. NPDC003023. The sequence continues at coordinate 235,866 of NZ_JBIAPL010000010.1, read as the reverse complement.
AGTATTTCGACGTGCACCCCGAGAACCCTCAGCGGCGCACCATCAGCACCGTGGCCGAGAGCATCCGATCCGGCGCGCTCATCGCGTACCCCACAGACTCCTGTTTCGCGCTGGGATGCCGGCTCGGCAGCCGTGACGGCATTGACCGGATCCGCACCATCCGGAATCTGGACGACCGTCACCACTTCACGCTGGTCTGCCAGAACTTCGCGCAGCTGGGGCAGTTCGTCCACGTCGACAACGACGTGTTCCGCGCGATCAAGGCGGCGACGCCGGGCAGCTACACGTTCATCCTGCCCGCGACGAAGGAGGTGCCGCGTCAGTTGCTGCACCCGAAGAAGAAGACGGTCGGGGTCCGGATCCCCGATCATGTCGTCGCGCAGGCCCTGGTCGCAGAGCTCGGCGAGCCGCTGCTCTCCAGCACTCTGCTCCTGCCCGACGAGGACGAGCCGCTGACGCAGGGCTGGGAGATCAAGGAGCGGCTCGACCATGTGGTGGACGCCGTGATCGACTCCGGCGACTGCGGCACGGAGCCGACCACTGTCATCGACTTCTCCGGTGACGAGCCGGAGATCGTCCGCCGGGGGGCCGGTGACGTCTCACGGTTCGAATGACGGTCGCGGCACAGGGCGTGACCGGTCGACCGGGTCCGGGCCTGACGATGCGGCGGGACGGTTCGGCGTGACGGTTCGGCGTGACGGTCCGGGACGGTCGTTCCGGAAACCGACCGTCCCGCCATCGGCGGCGGGCGGCGGTGACGCGGCCCCGGCCCGACGGCCGGGACCGCGCTGCCTCACCGGCCGCAGGCCGGCGGTGCGTGACGGATGTCGATGACGAAGCGCTCCGGCGCGTGAAGCCGGTGCGTGGTGTACGCGGGCCTGCTGTCGAAGGCCGCCCCGAACGTGACCACGCCTTCGTAGTCGCCGGTCAGCGCCAGACCCTTGAGGCCGGGCAGCCAGATCCTCGTCAGACGGGGACCCTTGTAGACGGAGTTTCCGTCGTCGTCGTGGGCGGCGGCGGGGGAGAGTCTGATCTCGAGGAAGTATCTGCCGGCGAGGGGAACCTTGGTTCCGAGGCCGTCGTGGCGCAACTCCTTCACCGGTTTCACGGTGACCGGCGGCACCTCGCCCCGGACGTCGATGACGATGCGGTCGAAGGAGGCGTGGCCACCCCACCGTGCATTGGTGACGAGCGCGGTCGCCGGAGCCACCGAGGGTGCGGCGGACCGGGGCGCGGATGCGGACGCGGACGCGGACGCGGACGCTGGGATCGTGGCGCCGACCGCGGCGGTGAGAAGGATGCCGGCGGCAGCGGCTGCGAGCTTTGACTGATAAAGCATGATGTCCCCCATTTCTTCCGGTGCGGGGGCTGTGCTGTCACTCAGGAAGACATGCGGTGAAGACGTACGGTTCCGAATGCCTCGCACCGTTTCCACGGCTTCGCGCAGATATCCGCTCACGGGGGTGAGGGGCGCTCACGCACAGTGCGCCCAGGTCCTCGTCGCGCCCGCTTGGCTGTGATGCCGCGCATAGGGGGCGCGTCACTTACTAAGAGCGGTCGTTGCCGCCGACTCGTCCAGACGCCGGTAAATCGGGCCAGGGGCGACAGTTTCCGGCATTTCTCTTCAATCGGGTAGTAGGTCACATTCTTGCGCCCTGCTCGAGGGGCCCCTAACCATGGCTGACGTCCCGGCGAACACCACCGGGTCGCCCGTCGGACCGAACCATGGCCGGCCCCCACGACGTCCCCGTTCTGGAGAGTTCCTTTCGTATGACCGCCTTCACGCAGACCTTCGCCCGCCGCACCGACCGTCTCCGCAAGCTCTCGCTGACCGGCATGGCAACCGCCGGTGCCGCGGCGGTGGCGCTCACGCTGGCACCCTCTCCCGCCCAGGCCGCTCCGGCTCCGGCGGCGGTCTCCGCGGCGTCCGAGGTCCCGGCGGCGAAGAAGGACGAGCCGAAGAAGAGCGACAAGGCCAAAAAGGCGAAGAAGACCAAGAAGGTCTACGCCGACAACCTCGACGGCTGGATCAAGGAGGCCCTGGACATCATGAAGTCCGAGGACATCCCCGGCACCTACGAGGGGCTGCACCGCAACATCATGCGCGAGTCCAGCGGCAACCCGAACGCCCAGAACAACTGGGACGTGAACGCCCAGAACGGTACGCCGTCCAAGGGCCTGCTCCAGGTCATCCAGCCCACCTTCGAGGCGTACCACGTCGACGGCACCCCGCACGACCTGACCGACCCGGTCGCCAACATCACCGCGGCCGCGAACTACGCAGCCGACAAGTACGGCTCCATCGACAACGTCGACTCCGCCTACTGATCCGAACGAAAGACCCGAACGAAAGACCCGAACAGAAGATCCGAACGAAGGATCCTGCGGGACAGCCCTTCAGCCGTCCGAGCGCTTGTCGCCGTCGAGCGGCGGCCACAGATGGGCCGTCTCGCCCGGCGCGATCTGATCGACGACCTCCGCGAGAGCCGAGCACGCCTCCTCGATCTTGTGCCGGACGGCGTTCTGCTCCGTGACGATCGCGGCCAGCAGCAGGGCCGTGAGTGTCGCCGACCCGTTCAGGGCCTGCAGGATGATCATCACCTCGAGCATGCTCCGGTCGGCGAAGGGCCCCTCGGTGCTGGTCGCCGCCGAGATCGCCATGACCGAGATCAGCAGGGCGCACGGGGCGGATCCGGGCAGCTGGAAGCGCAGCGCCGCCCAGATCAGCATCGGGAACACCAGGAACAGCAGGGCCAGTTCCAGCCGGGTGACCACCAGCGTCACGACGACCGATGTGACGCACAGGGCCACGGCCTCCGTCCACCACCATGCCCGGGTGTCGCGCGGCAGCCTCGCCCGGCGCAGGACGAGCAGCAGCGGGGTGATCACCAGAACGCCCATCGCGTCCCCGACCCACCACGCCGACCAGACCGGCCAGAACTCCCCGAGCGGCAACGAGCCGCTCAGAACCAGTGTCACCGCGCCGAACGTCGCGCTGACGAGCATCCCGGCCAGCGCGCCGAGGAACACCAGCGCAAGTCCGTCCCTGAGCCGGTCGAGCGCCGTGCGGAAACCGGTTCGCCGGAGCATCAGATACGCGGCCAGTGGCGCCACGGTGTTGCCGGTCACGATGCCGAGCGTGCTGAGATCGAGCGAGTGGTCGATCGTCGCGACGGTGAGCAGCGCACCGAGCGCGATGCCCGGCCACACCCCGGCGCCCATCCACAGCAGGCAGGCCAGGGCGACCCCGGTGGGCGGCCACAGGGGCGTGACGACCGCCCCGTCGACGACCACCTCCTGGGAGAGGCCGATCCGTCCGCCTGCCCAGTAGGCGGCGGTGACGGCGAGGATACGCAGCAGTGCTGCGACCGGACGTCGGATTTGCTCGCTGCAGACCACGCATGTCATCACACAGCGTCAGCGTCGCCGCGTCCTCGTGACACGCGCTGGCGAGCGGCCCGATCTGGCCGGACGCGCTTTCGAACGGACCGCGCGCGGTCCCGTCGGCGCCGGGCGGCCCCGGGGCGGCCGCCGTCCTCGGTGCCGCACGGCCCGCCCCTCGCATCTCCCCCTGCTACGGCTGCTCCCCGTTTCGACTCGGCCCGTCCGGCCCGACCCGACGGGCTCGTGCACGTCAAGGACGTCCCTGAGGACGCCGCCCGTGATCAATCGTGATCAGTCCAGCCGGTGCCCATCAGGCCGGATCATGCGGGGGCTCGCCGATCCGTCCCGGTGCGGACGGAAGAACCCGTTCCACTGCCGGCGGGCCGGCCCCCGCGGGCGGACCGGCGTTCCACCGTTCCGCCCCGGCTAAGCGAGGTCGTGGAAGAGGACCAGGACGGCGGCGTCGTCCGTGTGATCGGTGAGCGCCGCGGTGCTCATCACCCGTGAGGCCAGTTCCCCCGCCTCCGTGTGCTCCCGGGCCGCCGAGCGGACCAGCCCGGCCACGGCCTCGAGTCCTTCCTCGATCGGGTACGCCGGGCCCTCGACGACGCCGTCCGTGAGCAGGACGAACGCATCGCCCGGGGAGAGCCGCCGCCTCGCCACCGGATACACCTCGCCGGGCAGGATGCCGAGCGGTACTCCCGCCTCGTCGTCGACGATCCCGCCGTGCCCGCCCGCCGTCGCCCATATGGCCGGGACATGGCCCGCACGGGCGCTCTGGAGTTCGCCGGCGACCGGGTCGTATCGCAGGAAGCTGCATGTCGCGAAGAGTCCGTGGTCGACGGAGAGCAGCAGCTCGTTGGCGCGGCGCAGTACCTCGCCCGGGTCGGTGGTCGCCATGGCGACGGCGCGCAGGCCGATGCGCACCTGCCCCATGAAGGCCGCCGCCTCGACGTCGTGACCCTGCACGTCGCCTATGGAGAAGCCCAGGGAGCCATCGGGCAGGACGAAGCCGTCGTACCAGTCCCCTCCGATGTCGAGACCGTTCCTGGCCGGTGCGTACCGTGCGGCGACCCGCAGGCCGGGGAGGGTGGGAAGGTCCGCCGGCACCGGGAGCATGGAGCGCTGCAGCGCCTCGGCGAGTTCGACCCGGGCCTTCTGCCGCTCCGCGCCCTTCCGAGCGCGGTCGGTGAGGCGTCCGAGCGCGGTCAGCATCTCGTCCGCGGTCGCCGTTCGCACGGGGCGGCGCCGGATCATGGACCTCTCCGAACTGCGTCCGAAGCCGGCCGGCCCGGTCGCTCGTGCGAAGCACGGGGAAATCGGCCCGGTTGGGCCGTGGAGCCCGCGTTCATTGTATTTCCGCGGGCCGGGGCCTGCTCGGGATGCGCCCGGTCACGCCTGCCCGGAGGGCGGGGGAGGCGGTGTCATGGCCCAGCGGATGGTGCGGGTCAGCACCGTTCCGGTCGGGCGTACGCAGAACCTCTCGACCGACGGCACGTACGGGAGCCCGAGTGGCGCTCTGGCCCACGGCGGCAGCATGGCGACGGCGTTCGCGGCGAGCAGCGCGTACGGCGCTCGGGCGAGCCGGGGCAGGGGCGGGTGGAGCAGGATGAAGCGGGCCGCCTCCCTCGCCTCCGGTGACGGGCGGAGTTCGGCACGGTAGGCGGCGAGGCGGTCGGCCAGGGCGGCCAGGTCACGCGGCGGGTCGACCACACCGAGGGCCGCCGCGACGCGTGCCGTGTCGGCGACGTACCCGTCGCAGCCGGCGCGGTCCAGCGGATGCGCACCGTAGCGCTGGTGGGCGCGGAGGAAACTGTCCACCTCCGCCACGTGCACCCACCCGAGCAGGTGCGGGTCGGCGGCGCTGTACGGCTCTCCGGTGCCGGCCCTGCCGCTCACCCGCTCGTGGACGGCCCGTACGGTCTCGACAGCGTCCCGGGCGTCGTCGGCCGTGCCGTAGGTCGTCACGGCGAGGAACGTGCTGGTCCGCTGCAACCGCCCCCACGGGTCGCCGCGATACCCGGAGTGGGCGGCGACCGCGGCCATGGCCAAGGGGTGCAGTGACTGCAGCAGCAGGGCGCTGAGCCCGCCGACGAACATCGACGCGTCACCGTGGACGGTGCGGATCGGCCGGTCGGGACCGAACCACCGTGGCCCAGGGGTGTCATGGATACGGGAACGGGTCTCCGCGCCGGCCGGGCCCGCGACACGGGTGAACAGACTGCTGCCCAGCTGTCTCCGCAGACTCTGGACCCGGCGCGCCGACATGCTCATCCCACCAGTATCCGCTTTCGGACGTGCCGGGCGTGCCGGGCGTGCCGGGCGGGACACCGCGCTCAGCGGTGGGTGACCAGCGTTCCCGCCAGGACGCACAGCGCCGCCGAGCCGAGCAGTGCGGCGGCCCCGGCGCACAGCAGCCGGCGGCGGAGCTCCTCGTAACGCGTGGCGTACTCCAGCCGCAGTTCGTGTGCCCGGGACACCACGGCTTCCAGGACGCGCCGTGACAGGGCGATGCGGTCCTGTGTGTAGATGCGGACGACCTCCTCGCGCTGCGCGGTGGTCAGCCACGGCATCCGGCCCGCGAACGCCTCCGCCTCCCGTTCGGCCTCCCGCATCCGGCTCTGCGCCAGCAGATAGCCCTCGAGCCTGGCGATTCCCGCGGCGGCCTCCGACTCGGGCCGCCGCACCGGGCCCCTCATTTGCCTTCCTTGCCCTCGCCGAGCGGCGGGGCGATTCCCTTCCCCGGCTCGATGACGTCCCGACGGCCCGCGTCGGTGACCTGGTCGAGGGTGGCGATGCCCGGGTGGTGCAGGTCGAACGCGGGAGACTCGGAGCGGATCCGGGGCAGCGTGGTGAAGTTGTGCCGCGGCGGCGGGCAGGACGTGGCCCACTCCAGTGAACGGCCGTAGCCCCACGGGTCGTCGACCTCGATCTTCCTGCCGTACTTCGCCGTCTTCCAGACGTTGTACACGAAGGGCAGCATCGAGGCGCCGAGCAGGAAGGAGGCGATCGTGGAGACGGTGTTCAGGGCGGTGAACCCGTCGGCGGCGAGGTAGTCCGCGTAACGCCGCGGCATGCCCTCCGCGCCCAGCCAGTGCTGCACCAGGAACGTGCCGTGGAAGCCGACGAACAGCGTCCAGAAGGTGATCTTGCCCAGCCGCTCGTCCAGCATCTTGCCGGTGAACTTCGGCCACCAGAAGTGGAATCCGGCGAACATCGCGAAGACCACGGTGCCGAAGACGACGTAGTGGAAGTGCGCGACGACGAAGTACGAGTCGGAGACGTGGAAGTCCAGCGGCGGCGACGCCAGAATGATTCCCGTCAGACCGCCGAACAGGAACGTCACGAGAAAGCCGATCGACCACAGCATCGGTGTCTCGAACGACAACGAGCCCTTCCACATCGTTCCGATCCAGTTGAAGAACTTCACGCCGGTCGGCACGGCGATGAGGAACGTCATGAACGAGAAGAACGGCAGCAGCACGGCTCCGGTGACGAACATGTGGTGCGCCCACACCGTCACGGACAGACCCGCGATCGCGATCGTCGCACCGACCAGGCCGATGTAACCGAACAGGGGCTTGCGGGAGAACACCGGGATGATCTCCGAGACGATGCCGAAGAACGGCAGGGCGATGATGTACACCTCCGGATGGCCGAAGAACCAGAAGAGGTGCTGCCACAGGATCGCCCCGCCGTTCGCGGAGTCGAAGACATGGGCACCGAACTTGCGGTCCGCCTCCAGCGCGAACAGCGCGGCAGCCAGCACCGGGAAGGCCAGCAGGACCAGCACACCGGTCAGCAGCACGGTCCATGTGAACATCGGCATCCGGAACATCGTCATGCCGGGAGCGCGCATGCAGATGATCGTGGTGATGAAGTTGACCGAGCCGAGGATCGTGCCGAAGCCGGAGAAGGCCAGACCCATGATCCAGAGGTCGCCGCCCACGCCCGGCGAGTGCTCCGCGTTCGACAGCGGGTTGTAGGCGAACCAGCCGAAGTCCGCGGCACCCTGCGGGGTGAGGAAGCCGGCCACCGCGATCAGCGAGCCGAAGAGGTACAGCCAGTACGCGAACATGTTCAGCCGCGGGAACGCCACGTCCGGCGCGCCGATCTGCAGCGGCATGATCCAGTTCGCGAAACCGGCGAACAGCGGTGTCGCGAACATCAGCAGCATGATCGTGCCGTGCATCGTGAACGCCTGGTTGAACTGCTCGTTCGACATGATCTGCGTGCCCGGCCGGGCCAGCTCGGCGCGCATGAAGAGCGCCATCAGGCCGCCGAACAGGAAGAAGCCGAACGCGGTCGACATGTAGAGCGTGCCGATCGTCTTGTGGTCGGTGGTCGTCAGCCACTTGATCACGACGTTGCCCGGATGCCTCCGCCGCACCGGCAGCTCGTTCTCGTACGCGTCCTCCGACTGAACGTCGAGACGAGGACCTGACTCAGATGCCACACGAACTCCCGTACGTTCGGTTGCCTTCTGCTCTGGTTCAGGCGCAGATGCACCAACAGGCGGCGACCCCGATGACCTATACCGGTGCAATGTATATGTGCGGGTGCTTTCCGGGTGTTCGCGACATCCGCCATTGCGGTGACCGGCCCGGCCGGGCCCCGCGTTACGAGTTCCGTATGCCGGGTACTTCTGTGCGGTCGGTGCGCCCGGTACCGGCCCGCATGTCACGGGAGGCAGACGTGGACGCTTCGGTGGACCGGATCGCCCAGCCCTGGGGAGGCCGCACTCCGTATGCGCGGCACGGACAGTGGCCGACGCGGGTGGACACCCACCTGGCCGACGGAGTAGCGGTCGACGAGGTGGAACGGTGGGTGCAGGCGGCCTCGATCCTTCACTCGGACGGGGACGCCATGGACATCGCCGTCAAGGACGGCCGCATGGTCGGTGTGCGGGGAAGGGCGGTCGACCGGGTCAACCGCGGCAGGCTCGGGCCCAAGGACCTGTTCGCCTGGCAGGCGGGAGCCTCGCCCGACCGGCTGACGCGGCCGTTGATCCGCGACGGCGGACGGCTGGTGGAGACCGACTGGGAGACCGCGATGAGCCGCGTCGTCTCCCGCTCCCGTGAACTGCTCGACGAACGGGGCCCCGGATCGATCGGCTTCTACACCTCCGGCCAGCTCTTCCTGGAGGAGTACTACACGCTCGCGGTGCTCGCCAGGGCCGGCGTGGGGACGAACCACCTCGACGGCAACACCCGCCTGTGCACCTCCACCGCGGCCGAGGCCCTCAAGGAGTCGTTCGGCTGCGACGGACAGCCCGGCAGCTACGACGACATCGACCACGCCGACGTGATCGCGCTCTACGGGCACAACATCGCGGAGACGCAGCCCGTGCAGTGGATGCGCGTGCTCGACCGGCTGGAGGGCGCGGATCCGCCCCGTCTGGTGTGCGTGGACCCGCGGCCCACCCGTGTGGCCCGCCGGGCGACGGTCCACCTGGCCCCGCGTATCGGCACCAACGTGGCCCTGCTCGACGCACTCCTGCACGAGACGATCCGTCACGACCGCGTCGACCACGCGTACATCGAGGCGCACACGGTCGGCTTCGAGGAACTGGCCGCCAGGGTCGAGCACTGCACCGCGGAATGGGCGGCCGCGATCTGCGACGTCCCCGCCCGGCTGATCGTCGAGGCCGCGGAAGTCCTCGGCACCACCGACCGGCTCCTCTCCACGGTGCTGCAGGGCATCTACCAGTCCCACCAGGCGACGGCAGCCGCCGTACAGATCAACAACCTGCATCTCGTCCGGGGCATGCTCGGACGGCCGGGCGCGGGCGTGCTGCAGATGAACGGGCAGCCCACCGCCCAGAACACCCGCGAGTGCGGCGCCAACGGCGACCTGCCCGGCTTCCGCAACTGGCAGAACGACCGGCACGTCGCCGAACTCGCGAAGGTGTGGAACGTCGAACCCTCGACCGTCCCGCACTACGCGCCGCCCACCCACGCCATGCAGATGTTCCGCTACGCCGAGCAGGGCTCGATCCGGATGCTCTGGATCAGCGGCACCAACCCCGCCGTCTCCCTTCCCGAGCTCTCCCGCATCCGCTCGATCCTGTCCCAGGAACGGCTTCTGACGGTGGTGCAGGACCTGTTCCTCACAGAGACCGCGCAGTTGGCGGACGTCGTCCTGCCCGCCGCGACCTGGGGCGAGAAGACCGGCACGTTCACCAACGCCGACCGCACGGTGCACCTGTCCGACAAGGCGGTGGAACCGCCGGGAGAGGCACGACCCGACCTGGACATCTTCCTGGACTACGCCGCCCGCATGGACTTCCGCGACAAGGACGGCGGACCGCTGATCACCTGGCACGACCCGGAGTCGGCGTTCGAGGCGTGGAAGCGCTGCAGCGCCGGCCGGCCGTGCGACTACACGGGTCTCACGTACGGCCGGCTGCGCGGCGGCAGCGGCATCCAGTGGCCGTGCACCGAGGACTCACCGGACGGCACGCCGCGGCTGTACACCGAGGGCATCAGCTGGGCGCACCCCGACCGGTGCGAGAGCTACGGCAAGGACCTGTCGACCGGCGCGTCCGACGGTGCCGTGGAGTACCGCTCCCTCAACCCGGACGGCAAGGCGATGATCAAGGCGGCCGAGTTCCTGCCGCTGCACGAGGCACCGGGCCCGGACCACCCGTTCCAGCTGACCACCGGGCGCACCCTCTACCACTTCCACACCCGCACCAAGACCGGGCGCGCACCGCAACTGAACGCGGCGGCCCCCGACGTATGGGTCGAGATCTCGGAGACCGACGCCGCCGCGCGCGACCTCGCGGAGGGAGACCTCGTCGAGGTCAGCTCGCCGCGCGGCGCCCTGCGCGGACGGCTGCGGGTCACGGCCCTGCGCCCGGGGACACTGTTCGTCCCCTTCCACTACGGGTACTGGGACACACCCGCCGGCTCCGGCCCGGACGGCAGCACACCGGGACGCGCGGCCAACGAGGCGACCATCACCGACTGGGACCCGGCCTCCAAGCAGCCGCTGTTCAAGACGGCCGCCGCCGCGCTCACCCTCGTGGAGAAGGGCGACGGACGGCCGTCTCCCGCCCCTACGACCACCGCGTCCGAACCCGGCGGGGACGCCGGAGTACCGGCGACGACGGGCGGCCCGGCCGCCCGGGTCACGCAGACGGCCGACGACAACGGGACCTCGCGGGAAGGCGGTTCGAAATGAACGGCATCACTCTCACCCTGCGCGCCCTCCACGACGGGGAGCGGCACCTGGCCGGCGAACTGCTGGCCGTGGCCGACCGCCACCGCACGGAACACGAGGTCCACCACGTCGCCAAGGACCTCGCGGACTGGTCCCGCGAGCACACGGAACGACTGGCCGCCACCGGCCGTTCCTACGGCCTCGACCTGGACGAATCACCGGTGAAGCCGTCGCACGGGCTGTTCACGCTGATGCGCGGGAAGGCGGCGCAGGCCGTCGGGCACCGGCCGGAGCCGGGTCTGCTTCTCCTGCGGGATCTGCGCGACCTGCATCTGGACGCGTCCGCGAACTCCCTGCACTGGGAGATGCTCGCGCAGGCGGCACAGGCGTCGAAGGACACCCGGCTGCTGGAGCTCGCCTCTTCCTGCCATCCAGGGACCCTCAGGCAGATGCGCTGGGCCAACACCATGATCAAGAACCTCGCACCGCAACTCCTGACCAGTCAGTGACGCTCGCGGGACCCGACCGTGCTCCGCCGCGGCAAGGCGGACGACCCTCGTAGGGCCTCGAGCGGCTCCGCTCCTGTTTCTGTCCGTTTGCATGCCCGAATCTGTTTACTTCGTGGTTGTGGCGGCGTAGCATCCGTGAAAACCACAGACTCGGTCATTGAAACGGATGTAAAACCACATGTTCGCAGCGGAGCGCCAGCAGGAGATCATGCGCCTTGCCCGCGAAAGCGGCCGGGTGGATGTGCTGTCCCTCGCCGAGGAGTTCCAGGTCACCGCGGAAACCGTGCGACGTGACCTGAAGGCTCTCGACCGGGCGGGGCTCGTACGGCGCGTGCACGGCGGCGCCATCCCGGTCGGGCAGCTCGACTTCGAGCCCGACCTCGCCGAGCGCGACGCCGTCGCCGCCGACGAGAAGGAGCGCATCGCGCGTGCCGCGCTCGCCGAACTGCCCGGCGACGGCAGCGTGATCCTGGACGCCGGGACCACGTCCGCCCGGCTGGCCGCCGCCTTCCCGGTGGACTCGCCGCTGACGGTCGTCACCCACGCGCTGCCCGTCGCCGCCCGGCTCGCCGACCACCCCGGCATCGCCCTCCACCTGGTCGGCGGCCGCGTCCGGCACCGCACCCGCGCCGCCGTCGACGCCTGGGCGCTGCGGGCGTACGGGGAGATCAAGGCCGACGTGGTCTTCCTCGCCACCAACGGATTCGACGTCGAAGGCGGCCTGACCACCCCCGACCTCGCCGAGGCCGCGGTCAAGCGGGCCGCCGTCGCCGCCGCCCGCAGGGTCGTCCTGCTGGCCGACTCCGCCAAGTTCGGTCAGCAGCACTTCGCACGCTTCGGTGATCTGACGGACGTGGACCTGCTGATCACCGACACGGGCCTCAGCCCGGACGACGCCCGCGCCATCGAGGCGCAGGGCACGGAGGTGGTCCGCGCATGATCCTCACCATCACCCCCAACCCGAGCCTCGACCGCACCTACGAACTGCCCTCCCTGGACCGTGGAGCCGTACTGCGCGCGGCCAGGGACCGGGTCGACCCCGGCGGCAAGGGCGTCAACGTCTCGCGGGCCGTCGCCGCGGCAGGCCACCGCACGGTCGCCGTCGTGCCGCTCGGCGGTCCCGAGGGCGCGCTGCTCGACCGGCTGCTCGGTGAGCACGGCATCGAGGCCGCCGGCGTGCCCGTCAGCGGCTCGACCCGCGTCAACATCACCCTCGTGGAGCCGGACGGCACCCTCACCAAGGTGAACGCGGCCGGCCCCCGTCTCGCCCCTGCCGAGGCCGAGGCGCTGCTGGAAGCCGTACGGACGCGGTCGGCCGACGCCGACTGGATCGCGTGCTGCGGCAGCCTGCCGCGCGGCCTGCGCCCCGAGTGGTACGCCGAGCTGGTGGCGCGTATCCATCGGGCCGGCGCACGGGTCGCACTGGACACCTCGGGTGCCGCGCTCACCGCCGCCCTGCGGGAGAGGCCCGACGTGGTCAAACCCAACGCGGAGGAACTCGCGGAAGCGGTCGGCCGCCCCCTCGCCACCGTCGGCGAAGCCGTCAAGGCGGCGGAGGAACTGCGCGACCGGGGAGCACGGGCGGTCCTCGCCAGCCTGGGCGCGGACGGCCAGCTCCTCGTCGCCGACAACGGCACCTGGTTCGGTCAGGCACCCGCCGACGCCGTCCGCAGCAACGTCGGCGCCGGCGACGCCTCCCTGGCGGGCTTCCTCGCCGGCGGCGGCAGCGGCCCCGCCGCCCTCGCGGCAGCCGTCGCCCACGGGGCAGCCGCAGTGCAGCTGCCGGGCAGCGTCATGCCGTCGCCGGCCGACCTCGACCCGGCGGCGGTCACCGTCACCGAGAACGTCCCCCTCGACCGGGTTCTCGGGAACCCCGCCTCATGACACCCCGCCCGGGCCGGGCCCCCCGTCCACCACGTACCGGCGCGCGGTCCCACCGCACCGCACCCGGAACGGCCCGCCCGACGGCCGCCGCACCACCACGTCCCACCACCGCCCCCCGGCGGTTCGCGAGCAAGGAGCCGCGTGATGAGTGAGTTGATCACCGCAGGACTGGTCGACCTCGACCTGACCGCAGAGACCAAGCAGGCCGCCGCACGGTCCCTCGCCGAGCGGATGGTGGCCGCCGGCCGCGTCACCGACCTCGACGGCTTCCTCGCCGACGTGGCGGCGCGCGAGGCCCAGATGCCGACCGGGCTCGACGGCGGCATCGGCATTCCGCACTGCCGCAGCGAGCACGTCACGGCACCGACGCTCGCCTTCGGCCGCAGCCCGGCCGGTATCGACTTCGGTGCTCCCGACGGGCCCGCCGACCTGATCTTCCTGATCGCCGCACCCGCGGGCGCGGACGACGACCATCTGACGATCCTGTCCGCCCTGGCACGCCGGCTCATGGACAGCGCGTTCACCGACGCCCTCCGCGCCGAGCGCGACCCGCGGACCGTCGCGGCGCTGATCCGCGGGGAGGAGCCCCCTGCCGAGACCCCGGCCGGTCCCGGGACCGACGAGGCCCCGACGGCTCCGGACCCCGTCCCGCCCACCGCCGCGGACCCGCTCACCGCCGCGGAAGCGGGTGCGACGACGGCCGGCTCCACACCGTTCAGGATCGTGGCCGTCACCTCCTGCCCCACCGGGATCGCCCACACCTACATGGCCGCCGAGTCGCTCCGGAAGGCTGGAGAGGCCGCGGGCGTCGAGGTCGTCGTCGAGACCCAGGGCTCGGCCGGTTTCACCCGCGTCGACCCCGGTGTGATCGCGGCCGCCGACGCCGTGATCCTCGCCCACGACGTGGAGGTCAGGGAGAAGGACCGGTTCGCCGGCAAACCCACCGTCGATGTCGGCGTCAAGGCCGCCATCAACCGGCCCGCCGAGCTCATCGCCGACGTGCGCGGCAGGGCCGCACGGGGCGAGACCACCGCGCCGGCCGCTCGCACGGCACCCATGGACACCGGCGCACCCGGCGACCACTTCGGCACCCGCCTGCGCAAATGGCTGATGACCGGGGTCAGTTACATGGTCCCGTTCGTCGCCGCAGGCGGCCTGCTCATCGCGCTCGCCTTCGCCATCGGCGGGTACGAGATCAACACCGCCCCGTCCGTGGCCGAGCACTTCGTGTGGACGGAGGCCGCGAGCTGGGCCGCGCTCCTCTTCCAGACCGGCGGCGCCGCGTTCGGCTTCCTGGTCCCGGTGCTCGCCGGATACATCGCGTACGGGATGGCCGACCGGCCCGGCCTCGTACCGGGCTTCGTCGGCGGTGCCATCGCGGTCACCGTCAACGCCGGCTTCCTCGGCGGACTCGTCGCGGGTCTCATCGCGGGCGCGGTGGTGATGGCGATACAGCGTGTACGGGTCCCGTCCGTGCTGCGCGGCATCATGCCGGTGGTCGTGATCCCGCTGATCTCCTCCGCCGTCGCCGGGTTCCTGATGTTCATCGTCGTCGGCAAGCCGATCGCCTCGCTCCAGAAGGCCATGACCGACTGGCTCAGCGGCCTCTCCGGCGGCAATGCCGTGCTGCTCGGTGTCCTGCTCGGACTGATGATGTGCTTCGACCTCGGCGGCCCGGTCAACAAGGTGGCCTACGCCTTCGCGGTGGGCGGCCTCGCGACACCCACCGACGGCAGCCTCAAGGTCATGGCCGCGGTCATGGCGGCGGGCATGGTCCCGCCGCTGGGCATGGCCCTGGCGACGACCGTGCGCGCGAAGCTGTTCACGAAGGCCGAACGCCAGAACGGCAAGGCCGCCTGGGTCCTCGGAGCCTCGTTCATCAGCGAGGGCGCCATCCCGTTCGCCGCGGCCGACCCCCTGCGGGTGATCCCGTCCGCGATGGCCGGCGGCGCCGTCACCGGCGCCCTGTCGATGGCGTTCGACGCCACACTGCGCGCCCCGCACGGCGGCGTCTTCGTCGTCCCGCTGATCGGCCGGCCGCTGCTGTACCTGCTGGCGATCGCGGCCGGCACCGTGGTCACCACGGCACTGGTGGTCCTCCTCAAGAGCGGCCGCAAGCAGACGGAGCCGGCCGAAGCGGCCCCGCCCGCTGCCGCCGCCGAGGACCCCAAGGTCACCGCGGCCGCCTGAGACACCCGGCCGGGGCGCGTGCCCCGGCCGGAGCCGGGGCCGATCCGGCTCGGCCCCGCCCACCGGCCCAGCGTTGTGCCTTCCCACGGTGGACAAGCAGCTCCCGTACCCGTCCCGCACCCCGTAGGAGTGTCATCACCATGCCCCAGCGCACTGTCGTCATCGGTTCCAGCTCCGGACTGCACGCCCGCCCCGCGTCCCTCTTCGTCCAGGCGGCCGTCCGCCAGCCGGTCAGGGTGACGGTGGCCCGCGACGGAGGCGCCCCGGTCGACGCCCGGAGCCTGCTGTCCGTGCTCGCCCTCGGCGCCAAGCACGGTGAACCCCTGGTGCTGTCGGCGGAGGGCGACGGCGCGGAGGCCGCCATCGAGGAACTGGCCGCGCTGGTCGCCGCCGACCTCGACGCGCAGGAGCAGCGGTGACCACCCGCACGACCACGTCCACGACGACCACGTCCACGTCCGCGATGCCGGCCGACGGGGCCGCCGCCATGGCGACGACCGGGCCCGCCCCCGCCGTCCTGCACGGCATCGGCATCGGCGGCGGCAGTGCCACCGGACCCGTCGCCCGCATGGCGCCGCCCTCCGCCATGCCCCCGCCGCGCGCCGTGCAACCGGTCGACGCCCCCGCGGAGGCCGCCGCCGCCCGCGCCGCGCTGACATGGGTCGCCGCCGATCTGGAGGCAAGGGCGGCCACCGTCGGCACCGACGCCGCGCAGGTCCTGACCGCGCAGGCGATGATGGCGGCCGACCCGACCCTCGCGGACCAGGTCGGCGACCTGGTGCTCGCCGGCGTCGACGCGCCGCACGCCCTCGCGGAGGCGTTCGGCGTCTTCCGTATGTCCCTCCAGGCGGCGGGCGGCTACTTCGCCGAACGCGTCGCCGACCTCGACGACCTGCGCGACCGCTCGATCGCCCGCGTCCTCGGAAGGCCGATGCCCGGTCTGCCCGACCCCGGCCATCCGTACGTCCTCGTCGCCGACGACCTCGCGCCGGCCGACACCGCCCTTCTCGACCCGGCCGAAGTCCTCGCCCTGGTCACGGAGCGCGGCGGACCCACCGGCCACACCGCCATCCTGGCGAAGATCCTCGGCCTGCCCGCCGTCGTCGGCTGCGCCGACGCCGCGACCCTCACCGACGGCACACCCGTTCTCGTCGACGGCGCGGCGGGCACGGTGGTGACCGACCCGGCACCGCACGCCGTGGCAGAGGCCGCCGAACGCGACGAGGCGCGGCGCCACCGATCCTCACAGGTCAGCGGCCCCGGCCGGACGGCAGACGGGCATGCGGTCAAGCTGCTGGTCAATCTGGGCGCGCTGCAGGATCTGCACACGGCCGCCGCCGCCGACAGCGAGGGCGTGGGCCTGTTCCGCACCGAGTTCCTCTACCTCGACAGGGACCAGGCCCCCACCCTCGAGGAGCAGACGGCCGCCTACCGTCAGGTCTTCTCCGCCTTCGCGGGCCGCCGGGTCGTCGTACGCACCCTGGACGCCGGCGCGGACAAGCCGCTGCCGTTCGTCACGGCCGCCGACGAACAGAACCCCGCGCTCGGCGTGCGCGGTCTGCGAACGGCACGCCGGGACCCGCAGCTGCTCGAGACACAGCTGGCCGCGATCGCCGCCGCGGCACAAGGCTGCGAGGCCGACGTCTGGGTGATGGCCCCGATGGTCTCCGTGCCGGGCGAGGCGGGCGCGTTCACCGAACGGGCCAGGGCCCACGGGCTGCCCACCGCCGGCGCGATGGTCGAGGTCCCGGCCGCGGCGCTGCGGGCCGGGGCGCTGGTACGGCAGTGCGACTTCCTCAGCATCGGCACCAACGACCTCGCCCAGTACACGTTCGCCGCGGACCGCGGCCTCGGCAGCCTGGCCGACTTCCTGGACCCCTGGCAGCCCGCCCTGCTCGAACTGGTCGGCGCGGCAGCCGACGCGGGCGCCGCACAGGGACGCCCCGTCGGGGTGTGCGGCGAGGCCGCGTCGGACCCGCTGCTCGCCCTGGTCCTCGTCGGGCTCGAGGTCACCAGCCTCTCTGCCGCGCCCGGCTGCCTCGCCGACGTGCGGGCCTCGCTCGCCTCGCACAGCCTGGACGACTGCCGCCGGTTCGCCGGGCTCGCGCTCGCGGCCCCGGACGCGCGAGCGGCCCGGGCGGCGGTGCTGGAGGCGTCTTCCTGACGACCGGCTCCCGCCGGACGGTGCCGCGTCGTGCGCGTCCGCCCGGACGCCTACGACGCGGCACACCGCCGCCACCGGTGCGAGCATGACGAGAGGGCCGTCGGACACCGGCCCGCGCCGGTGGGGCGCAGGATCAACGGGCGACCCGAGGATGGTGGGGCCTTGAATGCCGCAGACCGGCAGCAGGAGCTCGACTTTCTGCGTGCCGTGTTCGACTGTCTGGGCGCCGGGGTGTACATCACCGACACCTCCGGGCGGGTCGTGGCCTCGAACCCCTGGGCCGACCGGCTCGTCGGCCGGGCCGGGGAGCAGATGCGCGGCCAGAACCTGCACGATGCCCTGCACTGCCGGTCCGACGGCGGAAGCATCCCCCGGGAGGAGTGCCGGGTCCTGTCCGTGCTCACCGACGGCCGCACGGCCGAGGGCAGTGACGAGTTCTACCTCCGGTCCGACGGCACCGCCGTCCCCATCATCTGGTCCGCCGGCCCGTTGGTGCTGCACGGGCGGACGGAAGGCGCGGTGGTCGTCTTCCACGACTTCAGTCTCTACCGCGACGCCGCCGACCGGCGAGCGACGCACCTCTCCGCGCTCGAGGACCTCACCGAGCGGCTGACCATGGTCGCGGAGATCTCGGCGGTGCTCAGCTCCACACTGGACATCCCCGAAATGCTCCACCGGCTGGTGCGTCTGCTGGTGCCGGAACTCGGCGACTGGGCGGCGGTCGACCTGCGTCTGCAGGATCACGCCGACGAGGTCCGGCGGATCGCCGTGCGCAGCAGGGACGAGCACAGGGGAGCCCAGACGCTGGAGGGGCCGCTGCCGCCCCTCACGGAGACACCCTCGTCGTCGGCGCTGGTGCGGGTGATGCGCGGCAGCCGGCCCATGCGGCTGGGCGCGGACGACCTCGCCCGCGACGCGGAGCCGCCGCTCGCGCGGGCGCACCGGGACCTCTTCGACCGCCTCGGCGGGCACTCGGCCGTCGTGGTGCCGCTGAGCACCCGGCGGCAGGTGTACGGAGCGCTCACCGTGGGCCGTACCGGCGCCCGCCCGCCGTGCACGGAGGCCGAACTTCTCGTCCTCGCCGACATCGGCCGCCGGGCGGGCCTGGTGCTCGACAACGCCCAGCTGTTCGACCAGCAGCGGCATGTGGCCGAGACCATGCAGCGTCAGCTCCTCACCCCGCTTCCCCAGGTCGATCACCTGCAGATGGCCGCCCGCTACCTGCCGGCACAGAGCGCCGCGGAGATCGGCGGCGACTGGTACGACGCGTTCCTCCTCGCCGACGGCGTCACCACGATGGTCATCGGCGACGTCGTGGGCCACGACCTTCAGGCCGCCGCCCACATGGCCGAGGTCCGCAACATGCTCCGCGCACTGGCCTGGGACCGTCAGGAACCGCCCAGCCTGATCATGCGCCGGCTGGACGAGGCCATGACCAACACCAGTGACGCCCCCATGGCCACCGCCGTCTTCGCCCGGATCGAAGGCCCCGAAGGCGGTCCGTGGCAGCTGCACTGGGTCAATGCCGGCCACCCGCCGCCGCTCCTGGTGACGTCCGACGGGCACGCCCGTTTCCTCGAGGCGGGCCACGGCCCCCTCCTCGGTATGAACTCGGCCCTGCACCTGGGCCTGGACTGGCCCGACGCCGTCGAGAAGCTGCCGGCCCGGTCCACTCTGCTGCTCTACACCGACGGCCTGGTCGAGAGCCGCACCCGTCCGATCGACACCGGCCTGGCCCAGCTGCGCCGCCACGCCGCGGGCCTCGCCGACCGGGACGTGGAGGAGTTCTGCGACGAACTGCTCGCGCGCCTGGCCCCCAGCGGTGACGACGTCGCCCTGCTCGCCCTGCGCATACCGGCAAGGGGAGAGGGCGTGGGCGGCGAGCAGCCGCCGCCCGTGCACGCGCACAGTCCGGCCGCGGCCGACCGCGCCGCCCCCGGATCACTCGTGGAGAACAGCCCGGTGCGGGACACCTCCTGACGCGGGCGGTCGCCCCGGCGCCACCGGCCCGGCGGCGCCACCGGCCGGCGGCACGCGGACGAGGTCAGGCCGCGAGACGGGCCGCCAGGAGGGCGACGTCGTCGTGGAACGGGTCGTGACCGTGGGCCAGGAGCGCGTCGCAGAGCTCCGGCAGCGGGGTGGACGCCCGGACGGCAGCGACACCGATCGCGGCGGCCATGCCCTCGTCGATCGACTTGCCCCGGTGCTCGACCAGTCCGTCGGTGTGCAGCAGCAGGGTGCTGCCCGGCGGCAGCAGCGCCGAGTGGTCCCGGCGGGGTATCGCCGGGTCCACGCCCAGCGGCGGTCCGGTGTCGGTCTCCAGATAGCGGGCCCGGTGGTCCGGCGTGACGAGAAGCGGCGGCAGATGCCCCGCACTCGCCCAGCGCAGCTCCTTCCCCCGGCCGCTCGGCTCGAGCCTGGCGACGATGACCGTGGCCATGGGCCCGCCGTGGAGTTCCTGCAGAACCTCGTCGAGTCGGCGCAGGATACGGCTGGGCGGCTCCTCCTCCTCGAAGGCGATGACCCGCAGCATGTTGCTGATCTGGCTCATGACCGTGGCCGCCTCCAGCCCGTGGCCCATCACGTCCCCGACCATCAGGCAGGGCACGCGGCCCGGCAGGCGGATCAGGTCGTACCAGTCGCCGCCGATCCGCGGGGCCTCCGTGGACGGCTGGTAGCGCGCCTCCAGCTCGAGGTCCTCGCGGCGCGGCATCCGGGGGAGCAGCCTGCGCTGGAAGTCCTCGGTCGCCTGCCGCAGCTGCTCGTACAGCCGAGCGTTCTCGATCGCGACACCCGCGGCCCCCGCCAGCGCGACGACGATGTTCTCGTCGTCGTCGGTGAACGACCCGCCGCCCTTGCGGTCGGCGAGGAAGAGCGTTCCGTAGAGTTTGTCGCGGACCCGGATGGGCACACCGAGCAGGGTGGTCATCAGCGGATGGCCCCGCGGGAAGCCGACCGCGTGGGGATGGCCCGCCACCCGGGCGACGCGCAGCGGCTGCGGATCCCGCACGACATCACCGAGGAGACCGCGGCCGTGGGGCATCGCGTCCCCCAGCGCGGCATGCTGGTCCCGGCCGAAGCCGGCGCTGATCAGGTCCGTGAACTCACCGGAGTCGTCCAGTACGCCCAGCGCGGCATACCGTGCGCCCGCCAGCTGCCGGGCGGCCTCGTTGATGGTGTGCAGCACCGAGTCGAGTTCGAGCTCCTTGCTGATGGCCAGAACCG
The DNA here is from genome assembly GCF_042888225.1 of Streptomyces sp. NPDC003023. Taxonomy (NCBI): domain Bacteria; kingdom Bacillati; phylum Actinomycetota; class Actinomycetes; order Kitasatosporales; family Streptomycetaceae; genus Streptomyces; species Streptomyces sp. NPDC003023. The sequence continues at coordinate 215,346 of NZ_JBIAPL010000010.1, read as the reverse complement.
CCCCCAGCAGCTCCTGCACCCGCTCGTGGTCGTGCGCGACCTGCGGCAGTCCCACCTGGATCTGGTCCAGATAGTCCTCCTGCGTAGGCGGCGGGGGAACCGCCCCGGCCACCGGCCTGTCCGAGCCGTCCGGCTGCCGTTGTGCCATGGGAGGCCCTTCGCCTGGGGATCGCGGCGGTCTCGTCGCCATGCCCGGCGGGTACCCAGCAGGACGGAGGCAACCCATCGTGTTCCCCGGCCCGCCCCGGCGCTGTCGCAGGGACGCCCGCCGGGGCGGATGCTGGGACCAGGACCGCCGACAGGGCCGGAGGGTGAGCCATGGCCAGGACGCTGGAGTGGAAGGTCGGTCTGTTCCTCTCCGAGGAGGACGGCACGACGAAGGCCCGTGCGGTGCTGGACACCGGCACCATCACACTCACCGGGCACGGCACGGCGCATCGCAGTCCCGACGACGAGGACGTCCCCGAGATCGGCGACGAGATCGCCGCGGGCCGCGCCATGCAGAGCCTGGCACGCCGGCTGATGAAAACCGCCGACCACGAGATCGAGGCGATGGGCGCAGGCCCGCAGAACACCGCCGAACTGGGATACGGCCCCTACACGGCGCCCTGACCCGGCTCACGGCGCCCTGACCCGGCTCACGGCGCCCTGGCCTGGCTCACGGCGCCCTGGCCGCTCCACGAAGCCCTCCCCGGATGTCTGGACGCGCAGAAGGCGGGGTACGCGGCCATCCTTGTCGCAGGGCACCGGCGATCGTGCGGCACGACCGACGGCATCGCCCGCGGCACACGGCACGGGTCGCCGTCCGGCGCCGGACACGCCAGGCGCCGGACGAACCGCCGAGCAGGGAGGACCGACATGACGGTGTGCGCGGGACCGCCACCACCGGACCGCGGCGGCGGCACGGACGCGCCGGTATGAGCCGCCCCGGCGGTGAGAGCTGGCGCGGTGTCAGCGCCGTCGTCCTCGACACGGACGGAGTCATCACCGACTCCGCCCGGGTCCACGCCGCGGCATGGAAGACGGCCTTCGACGCCTGCCTGCTGGCCAACCCGCCGGACGATCCCGCCGCCCGCCGTCCCTTCGACGTCCAGGACGACTACCTGCGTCACGTCGACGGCCGGTCCCGGCAGGACGGCGCCGCGGCCTTCCTCGCCTCGCGCGGCCTGCGGCTCGCGCCCGGCAGCCCCGACGACGCGCCGGGGACGCAGAGCGTGGGCGCCGTCGCGGCGTACAAGGAGCAGCTGTTCACCGAGCGGCTCCGGGAGGAGGGCATCGACGCCTACCCCGGAACGGTGCGGCTGCTGCGGATGCTGCGGGACCGTGCCGTGCCGCTGGCGGCGGTGTCCGCCTCCCGCCACGCGAGGGAACTGCTCGGCAGCTCAGGGGTGCTGCCCCTGCTCGACGCGCTGGTCGACGGCACGGAGGCGGCCCGGCTGCGGCTCCCCGGCAAACCGGAGCCCGCGCTGTTCCTGGAGGCGGCCCGACGGCTCGGCGTATCCCCGGGCCGGTCGGCGGTCGTCGAGGACGCCCTGGCCGGCGTCGAGGCCGGCCGGCGCGGCGGCTTCGCCCTCGTGATCGGTGTGGACCGTACGGCGGGCCCGGGCACCGGGGCCGCCCTGCTCGAGCGCGGGGCGGACCTCGTCGTGAGGGACCTCGCCGAGCTCCTGCCGGACGACCCCGCCGCCCAGCACCCCGTACGCGAGCGTGAGGACTGACGATGCACGAGTGGATCTGGACGTACGAGGGGTACGAGCCCGAGCGCGAGCGGCTGCGTGAGGCGCTGTGCACGCTCGGCAACGGCTACTTCGCCACCCGGGGAGCCGCCCCCGAGTGCGGCGCCGGCGACACCCACTACCCCGGCACGTACGCCGCCGGCTGCTACAACCGTCTGACGTCGACCGTCTCCGGCCGCCAGGTCGAGAACGAGGACATGGTCAACCTCCCCAACTGGCTGCCCCTGCGCTTCCGTATGCACACGCTCGCCGGCGACGCCCCCTGGTTCACCCCGGACGGCACGGCCCTGCGCGAACACCGCCAGAGCCTCGACCTGCGCGCCGGCACGCTCGAACGCACCATGCGTTACGTGTCCGACGACGGACGCGTCCTCCACGTCCACCAGCTCCGGCTGGTCCACATGGGCGATCCCCATCTCGCCGTGCTCCGCACCCGGTTCACCGCGGAGGGCTGGTCCGGTGACCTCGAGGTGGAGGCCGCGCTCGACGGGTCGGTCACCAACAGCGGAGTGGCGCGCTACCGGGACCTGAACGGCAACCATCTCGTTCACATCAACGCGGGCGACGGCGAGCCCGACACGATGTGGTTGCGCTGCCGCACCACCAGCTCCGACATCCGGATCGGCATGGCGGCCCGTACGGTCGCGGACGACCCCGCGGAGGAGGAACGTGCCCGGACCGCGCACGAACCCCTGCGCGCCGTACAGGTCCTGCGCCTCTCGCTGTCCGCCGGGACCCCCCGTACCGTCGACAAGACGGTCGCGCTGCACACCTCGAGGGACGCCGCGATCAGCGACCCGCTGCACGCGGCGGCCGCCAGGGTCGGCCGGGCGCCCGGCTTCGAGGAACTGCTGGCGAGTCACCGGACGGCGTGGCGCCAGTTGTGGCGAAGGGGCGAGCTGGACGTACCGGGGGAGGCGGGAAGCATCCTGCGGCTGCATCTCTTCCACGTCCTGCAGACGCTCTCGCCGCACACCGCCGACCTCGACGTGGGCGTTCCCGCACGAGGACTGCACGGCGAGGCGTACCGCGGCCACATCTTCTGGGACGAGCTGTTCGTCCTCCCGTACCTGAACCTGCACTTCCCCGAGATCTCCCGCGCCCTGCTCATGTACCGGTACCGCAGGCTGGAACAGGCCCGGGTCCAGGCCGGTGAGGCCGGATACAGCGGCGCGATGTATCCGTGGCAGAGCGGCAGCGACGGACGTGAGGAGACGCAGGAACTGCACCTCAATCCGCGTTCGGGTCGCTGGCTGCCCGACCACTCGCGGCTCCAGCACCACGTCGGCTCCGCCATCGCCTACAACGTGTGGCAGTACTGCGAGGCGAGCGGCGACGCGGAGTTCCTGCACACCAAGGGCGCGGAGATGCTCACCCGGATCGCACGCTTCTGGTCCGGGTTCGCCACCTTCGACGAGGAGCTCGGGCGCTACCGCATCCGCGGCGTGGTCGGCCCCGACGAGTACCACGAGGCATACCCGGACTCCGGGCGGCCTGGCCTCGACGACAACGCGTACACCAACGTCACCGCGGCCTGGGTGCTCGCCCGCGCCCTCGAGGTGGTGCGCGAACTGCCCGAGCCGCGACGGCGGGAGCTGTACGAGCGCACCGGCCTCGACCGCGGTGAACTCGCCCGCTGGGACGACGTCTCGCGCCGCCTGTACGTACCCTTCCACGCCGGCGTGATCAGCCAGTTCCACGGATACGGCGGCCTGGAGGAGCTGGACTGGGACGGGCTGCGGGCACGGCACGGCGAGATCCGCCGCCTCGACCGGGTGCTGGAGGCGGAGGACGACACCGTCAACCGCTACAAGGCGTCGAAGCAGGCCGACGTGCTGATGCTCGGCTACCTCTTCTCCCCGGCCGAACTGAGCGGTCTCTTCGAGCGGCTCGGCTACGAACTCGACGACGAGACCTGGCACCGAACCGTCGACTACTACCTGAAGCGCACCAGCCACGGCTCGACCCTGAGCGGCCTGGTCCACGGCTGGGTCCTGGCGCGTGTCCGGCGCGAGGACGCGTGGACGTACGTCCGGGAGGCCCTCGAGGGCGACATCGCCGACATCCAGGGCGGCACCACGGAGGAAGGCGTGCACCTCGGCGCGATGGCGGGCACGCTGGACCTGGTGCAGCGGGGACTCACCGGGATGGAGACCCGCGGCGGGGCGCTCTGGTTCGACCCGGTGCACTCGCCGCAGCTGGCCGAGTACGGGTTCTCCATCCGCTACCACGGTCACTGGGGCGTGAGGGTGCGGATGAGGCCGGGGGAACTGTACATCGGTGTGCCCGCGTCCGACGGCACACCGATCGACGTGCGGCTCTCCGACCGCTCGGTGTCGGTGGGGCCCGGCGACTCCCGTCTGCTGATGCTGCCCGACGACGGCCACCGGCCCTCGTCCTGACGGGGCCGGCTCAGCCGTCCAGGGACGTTTCGCCGGCGAGGTCGTCCTGCTCGAACGACAGCCGGTCGACCACCTTGACGACGCCGTCCACGCTCTCGCAGAGCCGTACGACGACCGGCACCAGGCTGCGGCGCCTGAGCGTGCCGCTCAGCGTCACCCTGCCGTCGGCCACCTCGACGGTGACCGCGGCAGGGGACACTCCGAGCGTTCCGGCCAGCACGTCCTCCACGATCTCCTCCTGGATGGACCGGTCGCGCCGGAGGAACAGCTGCAGCAGGTCGCTGCGGCTGACCACACCGATCAGGGCGCCGTAGCCGTCCACCACCGGCAGTCGCTTGACGTGGCGCTCCTCCATCGTCCTGGCGGCCCTGACGGCGCTCCACTCCGGTCCGGCCACCACGGCGGGGCTCGTCATCAGCTCACCCGCCGTCTCGCCGCCGTCACCCGAGGTCTGCCTGCGCAGCAGGTCGGCCTCCGAGACGACGCCGACAGGCCGGCGCTCGTCGTCGATCACCGGTACGGCCGTGATGCCGTACTCGTCGAGCAGCCGCGCGATCTCCTTGAACGTGGTGCCGCGCTGGACGGCGACGGCCTCCGGAGTCATGAGGTCGGCCACGCTGCGGTGTCTCATCGCCGATCGGATCCCTTCGCGGCATGGCACGCCACCCGTGCCACCCCTGCGCCAATTCTCCCGCTTCCGAGCGCCTGCCGCGGTTCAGCCGGACAGTGCGGCGAGCGTGGCGTCGAGGTCCGCGGGGCGGGGCCGGTTGTGCGGGAGCCTGGCGAGCACCCGGGCCATCCCGCAGGTGTCGGTGAGCGCGGAGAACACCAGGCCGCCGGCGATGCCCCCGCTGAGCAGGCGGGCGGCCGGGTGGCGCCGCCCGGCCACGAGACCGGCGAGCACCAGGGACCCCGCCGCGAGGCGTACCTGGCGTTCCATCGCCCATACCGTGCGGGCCCCTGCCGGGCGGTGCACGTCGTGGCCGAGCTGCGACCAGGCGGTGGTGCCACCGGTCAGCGTGGCGGCCGTGACACCGTTCTCCGCGAGGGTCGCGCACGCGGCGGCCGAGCGGGCGCCCGAGGCGCACACCACGAGCAGGTCGCCCCTGCCGGCGGCGGACCTCAGCACGGGCAGTGCCGTCTCGAGGTGGTCCAGGGGGATGTTGTGGGCTCCGGGCAGGTGCCCGGACGCGTACTCACCGGGGGTGCGTACATCGATGACGGTCAACTCGTGCAGCCGGGCGCTGGCCTGGGCGGGGGCGAGGGCGGCGGGAGTGGTCACGTGAGGACGCTCCATTCGTGTCGGGCCTGTCGGGGTCTGCTTCCGGTCTTCGCGGTGGGCGACACCCCTACGGGTAGAATACCGGCAGGGGTATTACGGAGGAGCGGCTCGTGGAACTGGCGATGGCAGCCGAGGAACTGAAGACCGTTGTCAACCGGCTGCGCAGGGCGCAGGGGCAGATCGCGGGGGTCATCAGGATGATCGAGGAGGGCCGGGACTGCGAGGAAGTGGTGACGCAGCTGGCGGCGGCGTCGCGCGCCCTGGACAGGGCGGGCTTCGCCATCATCGCCACCGGTCTGCAGCACTGCCTCACCGACTCGGACATGGCGCAGAGCGGCGACCGCGAGCAGATGCGTGCCCGGCTCGAGAAGCTCTTCCTGTCCCTGGCGTAGGACCGATCTCCGGCCGGGCTCACGAGCTGGTCGTGTGACGGCGTCGGCGAGCACGGGAGCGGCGACGGCCGGCAGCACCGCTCCGAGGACCCGCTGAAGCAGGCCCGGACAGCTCGGCCGTCCGCCGTCCCTGGCTCCGGGGGCCGCGCGGCCGTGGACGGCGCGATCACCGTCCGGTCAGGCCCCCGTCGTCCCCCGGGCGGTCGGCGAGTGAGCCGAGATCACCAGCAGGCCGGTGCCCGACCGTGCCTGATCCCGAGGGCCGGTACGCCGACCCGTACGGGACCGTGAGGCAGGCGGCGGAGGAGCTCGGTCCCGGCACCCGGACCGGCCCCAGCGACGGCGGGCGGGGTGCGGGTCCCGACCGTCACCGCCGACGCCTGAGCCGACCACCCCGCACGGCACGTTGATTCGCCCTGGCAGCCCGGCGGAACGCCGCGGGTGCCCGTACGGCCGGGACCGTACGTCTGCGATCGACGCCGCGGCGGGGCGGTCGATGCCGGCACGCACCGGCTCCACGGCACCGCCGGGGACCGTCGCCGTGCGCCGCTGGGACCCGCTGGCTACCGTGAACGTGCGCGGCGAGCCCGCGCGTCGCCGCAGTCGGCGACCCATACGGGAAAGGTGCCCGCCATGCCCGAAGAACCGCAGACCGGACACGGCGTCGGGTCCGGCCACCCCAAGGGGGACATCGGCCGGCGCGTGGCCGCCCGCCGGCAGCAGCTCGGGCTGTCCCGCGCGGACGTCGCGCTGCGGGCGGGCTCAGCGCCCGGCTACATCGAGTACCTCGAGGACAAGACCGCCACACCCGGCATGGGTTTCCTGCTGCGGCTGGCGGACGCCCTGGAGACGACCGTCACCTCGCTGACGGGTGGTGGCGCGGACCTGCCGCCCGGCATCGGTGCGGCCGGCGGCCGTCCGGAACTGGTGGAGCTCGGCCGGGACCAGTGCTGGGCGCTGCTGGGGACGCACGGCGTGGGCCGGGTCGCCGTGAGCACACGAGAGGGCCCCGCCATCCTGCCGGTCAACTACCTGGTCGCCGAAGGGGAGATCGCCTTCCGTACGGCACCGGAGGCCGTGCCGGCAGAGGCGGTCGGTGCGGAGACCGCGTTCGAGGTGGACCACATCGACGACGCGTTCAGCCAGGGGTGGAGCGTTCTGGCCGTCGGCGGTGCCCGCGCGGTCACCGAGCCGGAAGCCGTCGCGAAACTGGAGCGTCAGGCGTACAGCGCGCCCTGGGCGGGCGGTGACCGTGACCTGTGGGTCGTCCTCGCCCCCGAGCGGGTAACGGGGCGCCGGATCCTGGTGCGGGGAGCGCCGGGGCGGACGTGAGCACCTGAACTCCTCGCCCGGTCGTGCCGGGGCCGGCCGGGTCGTCGCCGCTTCAGGTGTGGCGTCAAGCGGCGGTCAAGCGGGCCGTCAGGCGGTGCGGCGCTTCGGCGGCAGGGGGAGGCTCGCCCAGACGGTCTTGCCGCGGGGCGGCGTCGGACGCCACGACCAGTGGTCGCTCAGCGTGCTGACCAGGATCAGGCCCCGGCCCCCCACCGCCGAGTCGCCGGGATCGCACAGGGAGGGCGGGGCAGGGCTGGGATCGGTGACGGCACAGACGAGGTGCCGGGTGTAGCGGAACAGCCCGAGCCAGACGGGGTACTCGGCCGTGTGCGGTGCGTCGTCCGGGGTGGCGTCGCCCGCGACGGCGGAGTGCGGGGGGACGGCGTGCCGTACAGCGTTGCCGACCAGCTCGCTGACGATCAGTTCGACGTCCGCGACGAGTGGCTGCAGTGCCCATGCGTGGAGTGTGCGTGTGGCGAACTTCCTTGCCTGGCCCGCGTTCAGCGGACGGCCGTCCAGTCCGCAGGCGGAGAAACCACCGGGAACGACCGGTTCGTCCAGGGTGAGTTCGGGCTCACCGGACACCGACGGGCGGGGCAGGGGTTTCACGCCAGATTGCACAGGCCGACTGCGGCCCGCATGCCCGGTGCCGGTGCTCGAGAAGGCCGGCATGTGAGTCGTCACTGGTCATGTCTCCCTGCAGGCTTCGCCGTTCGACAGCAGACGCAGGGCGAGTATTGTCGAGCCGACCCGATGATGCAATTGCATCTGAGATTGCAGTGGCGGGATAACTGTGAACGCACGTGCGAAGAGTGAGGAGTTGATGGGCATGGAGTTCGTCAACGGGATGCGGGCCAGCGCACTGGAGTCGGTGGCCTGGATCAAGAGCAGCCACAGCAATGCCACCGGCAACTGCGTGGAGATGGCCGCGCTGCCGGGCGACCGGATCGCGATCCGAAACTCCCGCGACCCGCACGGGCCGGCCATCGTCTGCACACGCGAGGACTTCGCGGGTTTCGTGGCCGGCGCCCGCGAGGGAGGTTTCGACTCGGTAATCGGCTGAAAAATGCGGTTGGGTAGGCGTCATCCCCATGGCTTCGCCGCCGAAGTGCTGGATACTGTCGTCGTCCCTATTCCTCCGCAGGAGCGCCTGATGGCTGCAGCCGAACCGAGTCCGTCGTTGTTCGTCCGGCCGCTGGGAGCGGTCGAGAACAACCCGACCGCCCTCAGGCTGATCCTGGGCGGCAAACTGCGCCAGTTGCGGGCGATCGCCGGACTCGACCCCGCGGACGTCGACCTCCGGCTCGGCTTCTCACGCTCCAAGACCAGCCGGATCGAGCTGGGCCGCCACGGCTGCAAGCCGGCCGACGCCATGGCTCTGCTCAATCTCTACGGCGTGGGCGCCGAGGAGCAGGTCGCGGAGTTCATGCGCCTGGTGTCGCAGTCCAGACAGTCGGACTGGTGGCGCTCCTTCAGTGACGTCCTGTCCGACTTCTTCGCCCCGCTCGTCGCCCTCGAGGGTGCCGCCGCGACCATTCGGACCTACGAGCCGTTCTATGTGCCGGGTCTGCTGCAGACGCCCGCGTACACCGAGGCCGTCGTACGGTCGGGGCCGGGACACCTCCTCACGCACGACGTGCAGCGCAGGGTCGCCCTGCGTCAGGAGCGTCAGCGGCAGATCGACCTGCCGGACGCGCCGCGCCTGTGGGCCGTGATCGACGAGTCCGTGCTGATGCGCACGGTCGGCGGGCCGCACGTGATGCGTGAACAACTCCTGCATCTGGTCGACATGATGGAGCGGCCCCGGGTGACACTGCAGGTCGCACCGCTGGAGGTGACGGCCTCCGTGGGCGTCGGCACGGGAGTCACCTATCTCCGTTTCGCGCTGAGCGACCTGAAGGACGCGGTCTACATCGAGCACCTGACCGACAGCACCTTCAGCCAGAAGCCCCAGGCCGTCGAGCAGTACCGGGACATGCTGGACCGCCTCGGCGCGTGCGCCCTCACGCCCAAGCAGTCGCTGGAACTGCTCGAGCGGCGCATCAAAAGCCTCTGACCCCGTCCGGCACCGCCGTCCGCACGACTGTGGCCGGGGGATCCGCTTTGTCGAGCGGATCCCCCGGCCACAGTCGGCTGTACGCGCCGGTGCGTCGCTACGGTATGCGCGCGACGCCGCCCCACTCGATCCACTCGTCGGTGAGCTGCACGGGCGCCAGCTCGGTGTCCGGGCGCCAGGTGGAGACCTCCACCAGCCCCGGCTCAAGGATGTCCAGGCCGTCGAGGTAGGCGGCGACCTCGTGCTCCTCGCGGACCCTGCCCCAGTGGTTGTCGGTGGCCTGAGCCATGAACTGGGTGACGAACTCGCGGATCTCGGGCCGGTCGCTCACCAGCTGACAGACGACCATGAAGCTGCCCGGCGCGAGTCGTTCCGCCACCCGCCGCACCAGCGCGGCCGGGTCGTCCTCGTCGGGAATGCAGTGCATCACCGACACGAAGAGCGCCGCGACGGGTTGGCTGAAATCGATGAGCCGCCGGGTCTCCTCGTGGCCGAAGATGCCGTCGGTGTCGCGCATGTCGGCCTGGATGACCGTGGTGCGGTCGTTCTCGTCGAGCAGCGCGCGCCCGTGCGCGAGCACGATCGGGTCGTTGTCGACGTAGACGACCCGCGACTCGGGGTCGACCGCCTGCGCGACCTGGTGGACGTTGTCCTGGGTGGGCAGGCCGGATCCGTGGTCGATGAACTGGCGGATTCCGTACTCGGTCGCGAGCAGCCGCACCACGCGCCGCAGGAAACGCCGGTTGTTGACGGCGAGTGTCTTGGTGCTCGGGACCTGCTCGAGCAACTGTTCGCAGGCGTCGCGGTCCGACTGGTAGTTGTCGTCGCCCCCCAGGAAGAAGTCGTACATTCGCGCCACACTTGGCACCTTGGTGTCGATGGCGTCGGGGCGCCACGAGCTTTGCATCCAGTCCTCACCCGCGTTGATCGAGATCCGGTTCAGTGGGATCCACATGCTAGGGAGCGCGGGGACGGCGGTACAGGTGGACGGTCGGCGGAGAGAGACCCGTACGTCGGCTTTCGGCCAAGATTCTTCATACCAACTGCCCCGGCCGCAACAGGCGTTGCGACCGGCTCACAGCGCGCCCCACGAATGGGCGCGGGTGCGGAGATGGTCGTGGACGAGGGCCAGCGGCGGGTGCACCAGGGCTCCTGCCCGGGTGGCCAGATAGAGAGTGTTGAGAGGCGGGGCGGCGGGTTCGTGGAGCAGTTCCACGGAACCCGCGGAGAGGGCCGGCTCGGCGAGGTACCGGGGGAGCGCGCTCACTCCCGCGCCGGCGATCACGGCGGCCAGCACGGCTCTCAGATCGGGGACGATCACGGCGATGCGATTCGGCGGCCGGCGGCCGAACTCGCTCAGCCAGTACCGGCGGACGATCGGCAGGTCTTCCGCGTAACCGACCAGCGGGAGATGCGCGAGAGCGTCCACCGGATCGCGGGCCAGCCGCGCGCTGTCGATGCTGCGGGCCAGCGTCGGCGGTCCGACCAGGACGAACTCCTCGTCGACGAGCGGTGTGGCGGCGATGTCCTGCTGCGCCGGCCTGACGGCGGACACCACCAGGTCCACCCGGCCCTCCGAGAGCGCGGTCAGCAGATCCCGGGCGAGCCCCAGCGTGACGTGCACGCGCAGCCCCCGGGTGGTCAGCGGCGCGAGGGTCGGCAGCACGCGCATGGCGATCAGCTCTCCCGGCCCCGCGACGCGTACGGTCCCGACATGGGCCGCGCCCGCTCGTGACGGTTCCAGCGCGGCACGGAGCTCGTCCAGGTGGGTGCCGATCCGCGCGGCGAGGTCGGCCGCGTGGGCGGTGGGGGTGACGCCCTTGCGGGAGCGGACGAACAGCTGTTCACCCAGCTGCTCCTCCAGTCTGGCCAGGTGCCCGCTCACCGCCGGCTGGGTGAGTCCCAGTCGCTCGGCGGCGGCCGACAGCGACCCGCAGCGGTAGATCTCCACGAAGGTCGACAGCAGATCCAGGCCTGGCACGCAACACCCGTTCCATAAGAGAACTTATGACGCTCATGATGCCCCGGGAGGGAGTCGGGTCAAAGCTGGTGTTGTCCGTTCCAAGGTGCACAGCACATCCGAGCCACGTAAGGACTTTCCATGTCGAAGATCCTCATGGTCGTTTCCGGCGCCGACAGCCTGAAGCTGTCCGACGGGACCAGCCATCCGACCGGCTACTGGGCCGAGGAGCTGGCCGCGTCGCACGAGGTGCTCCGGGACGCGGGCCACGAAGTGGTCATCGCGACCCCGGGCGGCGTCCGGCCGACCGTGGACCCCATCAGCCTCGACGAGCGCGGGGGCGTCGAGAAGGCGGACGCCGAGCGCTTTGGCGGGTACCTGGAGAGCCTCGGCGCCGAACTCTCCCGGCCTGCCGACCTCTCCGGCGTGTCCGCCGGAGACTACGACGCGGTGTACATCCCCGGCGGTCACGCCCCGATGGCCGACCTGGCCGTCAGCGCGGACCTGGGCCGTCTGCTGAACGAGGCCGATGCCGGAGGGAAGATCGTCGCGGCGCTCTGCCACGGCCCGGCAGCTCTCCTCAGCGCGGTCAGGGAGGACGGCTCCTTCGTCTTCGCCGGCCGCGAGCTGACGACCTTCAGCGACGACGAGGAGCAGCAGGGCGGCCTCGGCGACAAGTCCCCGTACCTCGTCGAGTCCCGCCTGCGCGAACTCGGCGCCGTGGTACGGCCCGGCGACGCGTGGGCGAGCCGCGTCGTCGTCGACGGAAACCTGATCACCGGCCAGAACCCGCAGTCGAGCGCCGACACCGCGCAGCGGGTGGTCGAGGCGCTGGCAGGCCGCTGAACCCGTGAAGGAGCCCGGCCGGGACCGACCCGGCCGGGCCCCTTCGGCGGGTCAGTTCCGGGGTTCCGTCTCCGCGGGGGCGGGGGACACCGCCATCGAGAACGAGTGCCCGGCCGGGTCGGCGAAGAGGCGCTCCTCGTGCGGTCCGCGCCGGTGATTGGTGTCCACCGGCCGGGCCCCCAGCCCGACCGCTTCCCGCTCCGCCGCGTCCAGGTCGTCCCGTGCCACGAGGATGCGCAGATGCGCCTGCTGGGAGTCCTCCGGCCGTGGCCAGCTGGGAGGGGCGTAGCCGTGATCGCGGCGCATCGCCAGGTGGACGCCGCCGAGCCCGACGACCTCCACGAAGTCGGGATCGCTGCCGACGCGTATCCCGGCTCCGAACAGCCCGGCGTAGAACTCGGCGAGCTCCATGGGTTCGGCGGCGTCGAGGACAAGGACGCTGGTCTTCTCAACGGTCATGGGATTCGGCTACCCCCGGCGACGCCCGGCACACGGAACGCGTTCGACCCCGGGCCGCCCGCGACCGGACACGCAGGGTGACTGCCGCGTTCGCCGGTCCGCGACCGGGGTAGGAGCATGGGGAACGGCCCCGACCGACCCGCCCACTACCACCGGACATGGTGATGAACGAGAACTCGACCCCGACCGCGACCGCCGACGCAGCCGCATCCGCGGCGGTGTTCGGCGCACCATGCTGGGTCAGCCTGATGGCGCGCGATCTGCAGGCTGCCCAGGACTTCTACGGGGCGGTGCTCGGCTGGACGTTCCGCAGAGGCAGGCTGGGCGACCAGTTCAGCGTCGCCGTCGTCGACGGCATGCCGGTCGCCGGTATCGGAGCGCTGGCCCCGGCGCTGACGGTGGCCGTCGCATGGACCCCGTACTTCGCCGTCGAGGACGCCGATCGGACCGCCGCGCGCATCCGGGAGCGCAGCGGGACCGTGGCCGTCGGGCCACTGGCCCTGGCCATGGGGCGCGGTGCGCTGGCCGCGGACCGTGACGGCGCGGTCTTCGGGCTCTGGGAGGGCGAGCTCATGCGGGACTGGCCGGCCTGGCGCGACAGGGCACCCGCCTGGATCCGGCTGCTGGCCAAGGACGCGTTCGAGTCGGCGATCTTCTACGGCGAGGTGTTCGACTGGGCTTCCGGCCGGGACGGCTGCTGCGAGGTCAGCTATCTGGAGGGTGCGGTCGTCCTGCACCGTGAGGGGCGGGTGCTCGCCCGGCTCACCTCGGGCGCCGACGGCACGGCCGCGAGCCCGCTGCTGCATCCGCGCTGGCACGTTCACTTCGCGGTGAAGGACCTCGAGAAGACGGTGGAGACGGCTGTCCGCCACGGGGGCACCGTCCTCGGCGAGCGGGGCACCTCGCACGGTGCGGAGGTCAGCCTCAGAGATCCCGACGGCGCCATCTTCACCGTGACCGCCACGGACTACGCCGTACCGCGGTAGCAGCAGCCACCGGAAGGGACCCGCAGACATGGAACGTGCCGCTGTGTTCGACGTCGACGGGACGCTGACCGACACCAACCACCTTCATGTCGTCGCCTGGTGGGAGGCCTTCCGCCAGGCGGGTCACCGGGTGCCCATGCACGACATCCACCGCTCCGTCGGCCTGTCCGGCCAGGATCTGGTCGCGCATCTGCTGGGCGACGACCGCGACACGGCGGGGGACGACGGCGTCAAGGCCGCGCACAAGGCCCTCTACGCGACGTACTCCGACCGTCTCCCGGCCTTCGACCGGGCCGGTGAACTGCTGCGGGCGCTCGCGGCGGACGGCTGGACCGTGGTGCTCGCCACCTCGGCGGGCGGATCCGAACTCGCGGCGCTGCGACGGGCGATCGACGCGGACGACGTCATCGACGCGGTCGCGAGCGCCGACGACGTGGAGGAGGGCAAGCCCGCACCCGATCCGGTCGAGCAGGCGCTGGATCTGGCCGGGGTCCCGGCCGGGCGGGCCGTGTTCGTCGGCGACACGGTGTGGGACATGCAGGCCGCCTCGCGCGCGGGAGTGCGGTGTGTGGCGCTGCTGTGCGGCGGCATTCCGCGGACCGCCCTCGAGGCCGCCGGGGCGGCGGCCGTCTACGACCACCCGGCGGACCTGCTGGCCGGGCTCGCCACCAGCCCCTTCGCCGAAGCCGGCGGGTGACGGGTGGCGGGTGACGGCGCCGGGCGGGCGGAATGCGTCAGGGTCCCGGCGGGCCGCAGAGGTCAGTGCGCCCGGTGGCCCGCCAGCGGCGCCGTCCGGTCGCCGGAACCCTTGCGGACGCCGCGCAGAAACTCCTCGAGCGCCGCCCGCGAGGTGTGCCGCGGCTGCCAGTCCAGCTCCTCCTCGGCCCGTGCCGTGCTCATCACCGGCATCCGCAGCAGTGCGTCGAACAGGTGCGGCGAAGCGGGCACGGCACGCAGCCGCCAGGCGGCGGAGAGCGCGGTGTGCACCGCCCGCCGCGGAACGCGGACGACCCGGGAGTCGAGCATCTCCCCGAGGATCCGGGCGTCGATCACCGGCTCGGCGGCAAGGTTGAACGCCCCGCGCGCGTCGAGGAGCACCGCATTCAGGTACGCCTGGGCCGCGTCGTCGGTGTGCAGCACCTGGAACCGCAACCCCTCGAGATCGGGCACGAACGGCAGCACGGCCGGGTTGAGCAGCGGGCCGGGCAGGAACCGGCCCGCGAAGATCCGCCGCTGCTCGCTCGCCGAACTCTCCTTGAACAGGAACCCGGGGCGGACGCGTGCCACCCGTATCTCCGGGTGCCGCAGTTCGTAGGCGTCGAGCACCCGCTCCAGATAGGCCTTCTCCCGGCAGTAGGCCGCGTCGGGCCAGCCGTGGGTGGGCCACGACTCGTCGACGCCGGGGCCGGTCTTCGGCCCCGGCGAGTACGCTCCGACCGACGACGCGTGCACCAGCACCGGCACCCGCGCCGCGGCGACCGCCTCGAAGAGCCGCAGCGATCCGAGGACGTTCGTCCGCCAGGTGGTGACGGGGGAGTGCGTCAGCTGGAACCGCCACGCGAGGTGGATCACGGCGTCGGCGTCCTCCAGATGCCGTACGAGGCGCTCGCCGGCGTCGTCGCGGGAGAGATCGACGGCAGCCCAGGCGGTCCGCGAGACGTCCAGGTCGGGGATCCTGCGTGCGAGGCCGAGGACCGAGGCGATCCGTGAGTCCCCGGCAAGCGCCCGCACCACGCTGGTGCCGGCGTTTCCGGTGGCTCCCGTGACCACCACTCGCAGTCCGGTGTTCGCGCTCATCAGCCACTCCGTGCGGTTCCGAGGTTCCCGTGACAGGGCCGGCTGCCCACCGGGTCCCCGGCCGGGCCAGAGCGAAACGGATGAAATCCGCGGGAGCGGGCACTCGGGGATCAAGAAGCTGCCGACCGGCATCCGGACGCCGTCGGCACATTTCCGTCGAGGGGAGCCGCGCATGCCCGGTGTGTTCGGAGTGGACCGGAGCGGCGGGACCCTGCTGGTCGCCCCTGGTGTGTACGCCCCGCAGAGTGACACGTTCCTGCTCGCGGATGCGCTCGAGCGTGAACAGCTGAAGCCCCACGCCGAGGTGCTCGACGTCGGCACGGGCACCGGAGCCCTGGCCCTCGCCGCCGCCCGGCGCGGCGCCCGGGTCACGGCGGTCGACAGTTCCTGGCGCGCCGTCGCCGCCACCAGGCTCAACGCGGCGCTGCGGCGCCAACGGGTACGCGTGCTGCGCGGCGACCTGCTGGATCCGGCCGCCGGCCGGCGGTTCGACCTGATCGTGTGCAACCCGCCCTACGTGCCCGCACCCCGGTCCCGGCCGCCGCGCCGCGGGGCTGCCGTCGCCTGGGACGCCGGTCACGACGGCCGGGCCGTACTGGACCGGATCTGCGACGGAGCGGCAGGACTTCTGCACCCGGCCGGAGCGCTGCTGCTGGTGCACTCGGCGCTGAGCGGGGTCCAGGCGACCCTGGACCGGCTGCACGACGCCGGACTCCACGCCGATGTCGTGGAGCGCCGTTTCGTCCCCTTCGGACCCGTGCTGCGCTCCCGGGCCGACTGGCTCGAGCGGCAGGGACTGATCGCACCCGGCGAGGAGAAGGAAGAGCTGGTGATCATCCGTGCCGATCGAGCCTGACGAACGCGACACCGCGGCGCCCTGCCGGGTCACGGTGACCAGCGAGGGCCCGATGCTCGTCGACGGCCCCGTGGAGGTCCTCCTCGAGGACGGGACCACCGTGCGGTCCGACCGGTTCACCGTGGCGCTGTGCACCTGCCGGCGCAGCCGGACGTATCCCTGGTGCGACACCAGCCACAGACGGCGCGGCAGGAGGTGAACGATGCCTGACAGGACCCCTGACCGGGAGGGCCCCGCGGAGGCCGAACTGCCGGGCGCGCGCGGAGAGCTGTCGCAGGGCGTGGTCGACGCCCTGCGCGGCCCGGTGGGCGGCGCTGTGCCCCAGCCGGGCGCCGCCCGTGACGCCGACCCCCTGGGCGACGATCTGCAACTCGCCCTCTATCTCTGCTACGAGCTGCACTACCGGGGTTTTCGCGGCGTCGACGCGGCCTGGGAGTGGGAACCCGGGCTGCTCGGCCTGCGCGCGGCCCTGGAACGCCGTTTCCTCGCGGAGCTCCGTGAGCGCACCGCCGGCCACGCCGATGTGCACGAGGCCCTGGACGAACTGCTCGTCGAACCCGTCGACGGCACGGGAGTGTCGCACTTCCTCAGGGACGAGGGCCGGCTGTGGCAGCTGCGCGAGTACGCCGCCCAGCGCTCCCTCTACCACCTCAAGGAGGCCGACCCGCACGCCTGGGTGATCCCGCGGCTGCGGGGGAGGGCCAAGGCCGCGTTCGTCGCCGTGGAGTACGACGAGTTCGGCGGCGGGCGGGCCGAGCGGGTGCACGCGCGCCTGTTCGCCGACCTGATGACGGATCTCGGGCTGGACACCGCCTACGGCCGCTACGTCGACGCGGCGTCCGCCGAGATGCTCGCGGGCGTCAACCTCATGTCGCTCCTCGGGCTGCACCGCGCCCACCGGGGCGCGCTGGTGGGGCACTTCGCCACCGTCGAGGTGACCTCCTCGCCCGGTTCACGCCGGCTCGCGCAGGCCATGCGCCGCACCGGAGCGGGACCGGCGGCCGAGCACTTCTACGCGGAGCACGTGACCGCGGACGCCGTGCACGAGCAGATCGTGCGCCGGGACGTCATCGGCGGCCTGCTGGCCGACGAACCCGCCCTCGCCGCCGACGTGGCGTTCGGGATCGCGGCCACGACCTGTCTGGAGGACCGGCTGGCGGACCGCCTCCTGGCGGCATGGCGGAACGGTTCGACGAGCCTGCGGACGCCCCTGTGGGAGCCGGAAAGCAGCTGACAATGCGGCACTTCCGGCGTGCCGTACCCACCTCACACACCAACGATTACCTACAGTAGCCAGCTGTGTGGCGGACTGGACCGCTCCGGTTCACAATGAGGCACCGGACGGACCTCGCTCCGCCGTGTCAGGGGGCCGCATAAACCGGGAGACCACGATGCTGATGCCCGACACGAGTGTGATCACCAGGCTGATTGCCCGCTACCGGGCGCAGGAACATTACGTCCTCGCCGCTCCGCACGACGACTCCGCCCGCAGACGGTTCGAGGACACCGCCTACACACTGTGTGTCCTGATGTGCGAGCGCACGGCCCGCGACGCCCTGCTCGCGGCCGAGACGTATGTGGGCCGTCGGATCAGGCCGGGTGCTGCTCCGGCCGTCGGCGAAGGCGCGGCATCCGCCGGGCGCTGACGGGGCACCGGACACACCGGCGGGAAACCGCCGGCGAACCGCGTCCGGGCCAGGGAGCGGGGAAGGACCGAGGTGTCTGAGGTTCGTACGAGGCTCCGCGCACCGGTGGCCGGCATCGTCAGCCGGAGCAAGGAGCCGGCCGTTGTACAGACTGTCCGATCGACCGCGGCGGCGACCATCTCCTACGTGGTCGCCCTGCATCTTCTCGAGAGCCAGGCGCCCCCGCTGACGGCGCCGCTCACCGCGCTCCTCGTCGTCCAGGTCACCCTCTACTCCACGCTCACGACCGGGATCCGCCGGGTCAACTCCGTCGTCGTCGGTGTGCTCATCGCCATCGGCTTCAGCGCGCTGGTCGGACTGACCTGGTGGAGCCTCGGGCTGATCATCCTGGCCTCCCTGGTCGTCGGCAGATTCGTACGCGTCGACGAGTTCGTCCCCGAGGTGGCCATCAGCGCCATGCTCGTACTCGGCGTGACCCAGGTGACGGACACCGCCTGGGACCGGGTGCTGGAGACGCTCATCGGCGCCGTCGTGGGCCTGTTGTTCAACGTCCTGTTCGTGCCCCCGGTCTGGGTCGAGGCCGCGGGGGACTCGATCGAGGACCTCGGTCGCCGCATGCGGCAGCTGCTGCTGCGCATCGGTGAGGAGCTGACCAGTCACACCCCGGTCGAACGCGCGGCGGAGCGGCTCCACGAAGCCCGCAGGCTCGACAACGACATCGCCGACGTCGACGCCGCCCTGCGCCAGGCGGAGGACAGCCTCCGCTTCAACCCGCGCGTCAAGGAAGGCCTGTTGCACCGCATCGTGCTCCGCACCGGCCTCGACACGCTGGAGATCTGCGCCGTCGTGCTGCGTGTGCTGGCCCGAACCCTCACCGACCTGGCCAAGGAACGCCGGGAGGAGGATCTGTTCGGCCACGAGGTGGGCGTCGCGCTCGAGGAGCTCCTCGCGCACGTCGCCGACACCCTCGTGAGCTTCGCCGTCCTCGTCACCACCCAGACCAGCGAGAGCGCCGACGCCGCGGAGGAGCGGCTCACCGGGGAGCTCGCCGCCGCGCGCACCAGCCGCGACAACGCCGCGGACCTGCTGCTCCAGGGCGTCCAGCGGCAGCCGCGGCAATGGCAACTGCACGGTGCGCTGCTCACGGAGATCGACCGGATCCTCGACGAGCTGGACATGGACCACCGGTCGCGGCGCCTCATGGAGGAACTCGACCGCCACACCCGGGAACGCCGGGAGAAACGCCCGCGGTTGTCCGCGCTCCGTGACTGGGTGTGGGGCAGAACCCCGCGCAGAAGCACCGCCCGCTGAACCGCCGAACAGGAGGCACCGACCCGATGAGTCCCACTTCCGACGCGGAGACAGGCACCGTCACCACCAAGGTTCCCGCCCGGCTCGACCGGCTGCCCTGGTCACGGTGGCACTGGATGATCGTGATCGGCCTCGGCACCGTGTGGATCCTCGACGGTCTCGAGGTGACCGTCGTCGGCAACATCGCCAGCCGGCTCTCGGAGGAGGGCAGCGGACTTCCCATCACCGATGCCCAGGTGACGGGCATGGCCGCCGCGCTGTACGTGGCGGGGGCCTGTTCCGGGGCGCTGTTCTTCGGCTGGCTCACCGACCGGTTCGGGCGCAAGAGGCTGTTCCTCGTCACGCTCGCCGTCTACCTCGCCGCGACCGCGCTGACCGCCGTGTCGTTCTCCGTCTGGTGGTTCTTCCTCTTCCGTTTCCTGACCGGTTTCGGCATCGGCGGGGAGTACGCGGCGATCAACTCGGCGATCGACGAACTGATCCCCAGCAAGTACCGGGGCCGGGTGGACCTCATCATCAACGGCAGCTACTGGCTGGGCGCCATGGGCGGTGCGCTGCTGTCCGTCGTGGCGCTGGACACCGACATCTTCGCCATCGACGTCGGCTGGCGGCTCACCTTCGCCCTCGGTGTCGTTCTCGGCCTGGTGATCCTGCTCGTACGCCGCCACGTGCCCGAGAGTCCACGCTGGATGTTCATCCACGGCCGCTCCGAGAAGGCGGAGAAACTCGTCGCCGACGTGGAACGGGAAATCGAGGAGGAGAAGGGCGAGCGGCTGCCGGAGCCGGAGACCGCCATCACCATCCACCAGCGCCGCAGCGTCGGCTTCATCGAGATCGGCCGCACGCTGTTCCGTGCCTACCCCAAACGGGCCGTGCTGGGATTCTCGCTCTTCATCGGCCAGGCGTTCCTCTACAACGCCATCACCTTCGGGTTCGGCTCGATCCTGGTGCGGTTCTTCGACGTGTCCAGCGGCAGCACCGGATACTTCTTCGCCGTCATCGCGTTCGGAAACTTCCTCGGACCGCTGCTGCTCGGCCGCCTGTTCGACACCGTCGGGCGACGACCCATGATCGCCGGAACGTACATCCTTTCCGGCCTGCTTCTCTTCGGCACGGCATGGCTGTTCGGGGCCGGTGTACTGACCGCCACGACGATGACCGCCTGCTGGTGCGTGGTGCTGTTCTTCGCCTCCGCGGGGGCGAGCTCCGCCTATCTCACGGTCAGCGAGATCTTCCCCATGGAGACCCGCGCGATGGCCATCGCGTTCTTCTACGCCATCGGTACGGCGGCCGGCGGCATCTCCGGCCCGCTGATCTTCGCCGAACTGACGGCGAGCGGTGTGGTCGCCGACGCCGTCCTGGCGTTCTCCATCGGCGCGGCTCTGATGGTCGCGGCCGGAGTGGTCGCCGTCTTCTTCGCCGTCGCCGCGGAGCGCAGGCCCCTCGAGGAGATCGCCACCCCGCTGTCGGTCGCCGCCGCCGAGAGCGACGGCGGCACCGGCACGCGGGCCGGCTGAACCACGGCCCGCGGCGGCGGGGGCGCGCCTACTGCTCCCGCAGGCCGCGCCCCCTGCTGCGTACGATCTCCTCGGCGACGGCGCTCAGCTTGCGGTTGGAGCGCTGCGAGATGCGCCGGAGCATGTCGAAGGCTTCCCCGGCCCCGCAGCCCATGGCGTGCATGAGGATGCCGCTGGCCTGGTCTATGACGGCGCGTGAGTCGAGCGCCGTCTCGAGTTGGTTCACCTGGGCGAGCGCCGCCCGGTAGTGATGGTCGCGCACCAGTCCCTGGGCGAACTGCTCTCCCAGCACGATCACCGGATGGTGGGCCAGATGCGCGAACGTCCCGGGCCGGAAGCTGTAGAGACTGAGCGTGACCTCCACCTCCCCGCGGCGGAACGGCATCGTGACACTGGAACGGATTCCCGAGTCCAGGGCCGCGGCGCGGTAGTCGGGCCAGCGCTCCTCGTCCAGCAGGTCGCTGGCCCCGACCGGTTCGCCCGCGTCCAGAGCGCTCGACGTCGGGCCCTCGCCCGTGTCGAGCTCGACCGAGATCAGAGTGGACAGATCGGGGTGTGTGGTTGCCGCGCGGCGTTCCGACGAGCCGTCGGTGACCGTCGTGGCGGCGCCGCAGCAGGTCTCGACGCAACGCATCGCCGCTTCTGTGAAGTCGGAGAGGTCACGAGCGGTGACTGCGGGTTCCACGGTGAGTTCCGGCGGGGGCAGCATTCTTTCCTCCCTTTCCGCAGGTGCGGTTGCCCGCCTCCCCGGACCACAAACCCCCTGGCCGGGCGCATGCGCGCCGCGATGTCGGATAACTTGCTCCCATGGCCCAGAGCGATGAGTTCGGCGAGGACCTCGAGGATTTCGTCCGCCGGGTGGGTGAGCTGAGAGCTGCGCGGGGGCTCCCGCCGGACGAACAGCGGCCCCTGCTCGACGCGGCCCTGTTCGAACTGCAGCACGTCGCCGAGACGCTGTGGCCGAAGTACGAGCGCCTCGCGACGCAGGGCTCCGCCCGTGCCGCCGCGGACCGTACCGAGCTCCAGCTGCTGCGCGCCCTGTTCCAGCGGCTGCCACTGCCCGTCGCCCTCATCGAGGGCGACACGGTCGTCCGGCGGATGAACCTCGCCGCCACCGACATCACCGGCGTACGGTCCGGCTTCGCCGCCGGGCGCCCGCTGTCCGGGCTGCTCAGACCCGCAGACCGCGGAGCCCTGCGGTCACAGGCGGCGGCCGTCGTGCGCGGCGAGGGCCCGCGCAGCCTGCGGGTGCGCCTTCAGCAGCGGCCGGGGGAGTCGCTGCGCGCGACACTCACCGCCCTGCGCCCTCCCAACGAGCCGCAGCCCGCCGTCCTGATGGTCCTCCAGTCCGATCCGGTCCACGGCACGGCGGGCGACGACTGTGCCGGTGACCTGGCGGGCGGACCCGGCGACGACGGCACCCGCACCGCGCCCCGGCTGCGCCGTGTCACCGCTCCCGATCTCGCGGAAGCAGCCGCGCACGCGGCGCAGATGGACCTCCTCGACGGCATGACGACCGCACTGCTCGGTGCTCCTGCCGGCAAGCCGGAAGCGGCACTGGCCGCCGCCGCGGCGGTCCTCGCCTCGCACGGCTCGGACTGGGTGGTGGCCGACCTCGTCACCGGATCCGGGCTGCGCCGTACGGCCGTTCAGGGGCCGCCCGGAGCGGGGGCGCTGACGGCGCGGATCGCGGCGCAGGACCCCGCGGGTTGCCCGATCGTCGTGGACTGCGCCGCGGAGGCCGCCTCGGTCCTCCAGGCGCGCCCGGAGGACCTGGAATGCTTCGGCCGGGACGAGGGCGGCGACTCGGTGCTCGTGCAGGCCGACGTGACGTCGTTGATGTGCGTGCCGGTACAGACCCGCCGGGAGGGCGAGAACCAGGTCCTGGGAGTGCTGTCGCTGTTCCGCAGCGGAAGCGCACCCGCCTTCTCGATGGCGCACGCACGCGCCGTGGACGTGGTCTCGAGGCATGTGGCGCTGGCTATGCGGCGCGGCGCATGAACTCGTCGCCGCCGGCGTCGTCACGCCTGATCTCGTCCCGCATGACCTCGTTGCGCAGCTGATCGCAGCTCCGGCTGATCAGCCGGGACACGTGCATCTGCGAGATCCCGAGCGTCTGGGCGATGCTGCTCTGCGTCATGTCGCGGAAGAAGCGCATGTAGAGGATGTTCTGCTCACGCTCGGGCAGCTTGCGCAGGCCCGGCTTGACCGCCTCACGGTCGACGAGCACGTCGATGGCCGGGTCGGCGGAGCCCAGCGTGTCGCTGAGCGAGTAGCCGTCGTCGGCACCGGGAAGCTCCGCGTCGAGGGACAGCGCCGTGAAGCTCTCCAGCGCCTCCAGGCCGACCAGGGCGTCCTCCTCCGAGATTCCGGCGCGCTCGGCGATCTCGGCGACCGTGGGGGCACGTCCCGACACCGTCTGGACCAGGTCCTGGCGGGCGAACCGGACACGGTTGCGCAGATCCTGCACGCGCCGGGGCACATGCAGGGCCCACATGTGGTCGCGGAAGTGCCGCTTGACCTCGCCGACGACGGTGGGCACCGCGAAGCTCTCGAACGCGCCGCGGGACGGGTCGTACCGGTCCACTGCCTTGACCAGGCCGAGTGCGGCGACCTGTTGCAGATCCTCGAGGGACTCGCCGCGGTTGCGGAACCGGCCGGCGATCCGCTCGGCCATCGGCAGCCAGGCCGACACGACTTCCCGTCGCAGTTGCTGCCGCTCCGGCCCGTCGTCCAGCTCGGCCATCCTGCGGAAGGCCGCAGCCGTGTCGGGGGCGTCCGAGTGCGAGTGCTTGGTCTGAGCGAACGTGGGCATGATGTCGCGACTCCCTGGGGTATGGGGGGTTGCACTGCCGTACCGACTGACCCGAGGAAGACGGACAGGGACCTGACGCGCCCGGAGCATCCGCTCCCACGGGGCGTGCCTCCTGTCCGAAGCACATGACGCACCTGCCCGGGCTTGTGCGGCTGAAACCTCCCGCCCGGCCGGCTGTGTCGCTCAGCCCACCGCCGGTGCGTCGATCCTCGCGTTCACCGGCAGGTGGTACACGGCGAAGGCGTGCCCGATCACGGGCTGGGCGACGTTGCGGACCTTCACACCCCCCGCGGTCATCCCGTGCTCGGTGCCGAGATGGGCGTGGCCGTGCACGGCCAGATCGGCCTCCGTGTCGTCGACCGCCTCCGCGAGCAGATAGCTGCCGAGGAACGGATAGATCTCCAGGGGCTCCCCGGCGAGGGTGTCCGGCACCGGCGAGAAGTGCGTCAGGGCGATGCGCACCTGGCACTCCTGTTCCCGCAGGTCCAGCAGGGAGCGGGCCAGATCCGCCGCGCAGCGGCGGCTGTAGCGGACAAACGCCTTCATCTCCGGCTCGCCGAACTCACCGGCGCTGCGGCCCGCGAAGCCGCCCCCGAAGCCCTTGGTGCCGGCGATGCCGACCCTGGTGCCGCCGACGTCGAGCACGGTGCCGTCGCCCTCGAGGACCGTCGCGCCGGCCCGCTCGAGCACGCTCGTCACCTCGTCCTGCAGGTCGCTCTGGTAGTCGTGGTTGCCCAGCACGGCGACGACGGGCACCGGCAGTCCCTTGATCTCCGCCGCCACCACCTCGGCCTCCTCGACCGTGCCGTGCCGGGTCAGGTCCCCGGCCAGCAGCAGCATGTCGGCGCAGTCGCCGAGCGTCTCCCACGCCGGGCGCAGCAGCCCCCGGCTGTCCGGCGACAGATGGATGTCTCCCACGGCGGCGACACGGATCACTCGAGCTCCTCGGGCCCTTCGGGGGCCGTGGCGCAGGCGACCGTGAGGTCGGCCCGCACCGGGAGCCCGCCGAGTTCGGTATCTGCGATGCGCAGGATCTCCGTCCTGCACGCGGCGCTGGAGACCGTGCCCCACAGGTGCACGTAACCGCCGCGCATGTCGATCTGTACGCCGAGTTCGGAGATCTCGTCCTCCGCGAGCCGCTCGCGCAGCCGCGCGATGCGGTAGTCGGAGGCCTCAGGATCCTTCACGGGGCACCTCCCGCGGCGGGATGACGTCCAGCCGCTCCAGCAGGTAGAGGAACGCGTCAGGCATGGGCGAGGCGGCGTGGTCACGGCGCATACGGTCCCAGTCGACGCGCTCGCGCAGCGCCCTGGCGACCGGAAGGAGCGCGCCGAAGTCGCAGTGGTGCTCCGACAGTGCCGTGAGCCGGCTCTCCATCAGGTCGGACGGGGCGAGTACCGGCATGTGCACGGAGTCGACCGGGAGGATCTCGGCCCGGTCGAGCATCTCCTTGGTGACCGGTCGGTGTGCCAGCTCGAAGATCAGGTCGATCTCCTCACCGCCCGTCCTCGCCTTCACCAGCCAGTCCTCCGGGGGTGAGACGACCTGGATCCCGCCTTCGATGAGGGTCTGCACCACGCCTTCCGCGTCCTGCCTGCGCAGACAGAAGTCGGAGTCGTGCTGCAGTCGGGTGGGCACTCCGTGGGCGTAGGCGGCCACGCTGCCCACCAGGGCGAACGGATAGCCCGACGCCTTGAGCAGCGCGCCCACCTGTTTGGTGGCCTGCAGGATGGCCTGGGTGTGGTCCTGCGGCAGTTCGTCCGGGCCGTCGGCGAGGACCGGTGCCACGCCGGCCGCGGCGAGATCCTCGTCGTGCCCCTGGGCCAGGGGCACAGCTCCCGGCCGGGCCGCGTCCTTGGTGTGGTTCATCGGCGGTGCTCCGTCCTGGGTCCGTCTCTGGTTCCTGGGAGGTGGTCCCCCGTGGACGCTGTGAGTGAGGAAACGACAGGTACCCCTTTGACGGTAGTTGATCCGTGTTCGGGTGGTCGTAGTCTGCCCGGAGCGGGCCGGGTGGGCCTGCTCGGCGTGGCGGCGGTGTGGCGCCGCCCGCGCCGGGTACCCGAACGGCCACAGGCGGCCGCGATCGGACGCCCCGGCAACCGCACGAGCGCCGGTACGAGTGTCGAGGAGGCGGAGGCCCATGGTCTCGGGAGCGACCCGGCCGCCGGAGGAGCCTCCGGAGGAGGAGACCTCTTCCGGAGGTGAGCGGTTCGGAGTCGCCGCACGGCGGCAGGGCGGCACCGTCGTCCTCTCACTGAGCGGCGAACTCGACCACGACACGGCCGAGCCCCTGCGGGCGGCCATCACTCGGCACCTGGAGGCGGGTGCTGCTCGGGTCCTCGTCGACTGCGCGGACCTGCTGTTCTGCGACTCCACCGGACTGAACGTACTGCTGCACGGGCGGCTCACCGCCCAGGAGACGGGCGGGCACGTCGCACTCGCCGCTCTGCGGCCGCCGGTGGCGCGCATGTTCGAGATCACCGGGGCGTACGCGGTGTTCCGGGTGTACGCGGATGTGGACGAAGCGCTGGCCGACGAGCGGTCCACCTGACGAAGGAGTGCCGGATGAACACGGGCCACGGCGGGCACGGGCAGACTCGCCGGTTGGTGCTGTTCGGCATGAAGGGGGTGGTCAGCCGCTGCCGCGACTTCACCGAGCAGGCGCTGGCCGACTGGGGATGGACGGTGAACGGCCCGGGCGAGGACAACGACGTCGTCGAGGACGTGCTGCTTCTGGTGTCCGAGCTGGTGACCAACGCCTGCCTGCACGCGGGTGGCCCCCGGGAACTGGTCCTGGCACTCGACCGGCCGCAGGGCCGGCTGCGCGTCGAGGTGGCCGACGCCGACCCGCGGGAGCCCACGCCCAGGGCACAGAGCGACATCTCCCAGCCCGGCGGACACGGGCTGATCATCCTGGAACGGCTGGCCCACACCTGGGGTTCCGAGCCGCGCGGGACCGGCAAGGTGGTGTGGCTGGAGATCCGGCTCAGTCCTGGTCCGGGGCGGCGGGCGGGTCGTCCATGATCCCGTGCCGCAGCTTCTCGAGGATGCGGGAGAGCAGCCGCGAGACGTGCATCTGGGAGATTCCGAGCCGCTCGCCGATCTCCGCCTGCGTCAGCTCCTCCCGGAAGCGCAGCGCCAGGATCAGCCGGTCGCGCTCGTCCAGCATCGCGATCAGCGGCTTGAGCGCTTCCAGGGAGTCGATGATGTCGTAGGCGGGGTCGTCCCTGCCGAGGCGACGGGTGACGGTGTTGGCCACGTCCTCGTCGTTCACCGTGGCGTCGAGCGACTGCGCCGTGTAGCCGTTCGCGGCGCGCTCACCCTCGACGACCTCCTCCTCGCTGACGTGCAGGTACTCGGACAGCTCCGCCGTGGAGGGCCTTCGCCCCAGCTGCTGCTCCAGTACGTCGAGCGCCTTGGCGAGGTCGATCCGCAGTTCCTGGAGCCTGCGCGGCACCCGAACGGACCAGCTGGCGTCCCGGAAGAACCGTTTGATCTCGCCGACCACCGTGGGGAGCGCGAACGAGGCGAACTCGACCTCGCGCTCGATCTCGAACCGGTTGATCGCCTTGATCAGCCCGACCGTGCCCACCTGGATGATGTCCTCCATCGGCTCCGCCCGGTTGGCGAACCGCAGCGCCGCGAACTTGACGAGGCTCAGATTGAGCTCGACCAGCGTGTTCCGTACGTACGAGTACTCGGGCCTGCCCTCTTCGAGTTCGGCCAGCCGCTGGAACAGCGTCACCGACAGTGCTCGGGCGTCCGCCGGGCTGACCGTCCGCGGATCGGGGATGTCCGGCAGATCGTCCAGCACGGCACTCGCGGCCGTGCCGGGCCGTCGGCGTGGACCGGCGGAGGATTCCGCGTTCCCCGTGCGGATACCGCCGGACTGCGGGCTGTGCGTCGAGGTGGACATCGAGGCTCCTTCGACGGGCGGGGGGCCGGCGCTGTCGGCTGCAGCGGGACCGTCGGGCGCGCTCCTTATGGACTGATGATTCCCCTTTGGGCTGGTTCGAAGCAATTCGGGAGCGGGGTGCCCGGCAGGACGCCGCTGCCGGGGTGTCGTGAAAGTGTCCCCGTGCCACAGTGGATGCCGGGGCGGCGCCGCTCCAACGGAGACCGGAGGTCGGACCTTGGCGCCGTACGTCACGACAGCGCGAGGTCTGCGATGGACGCGTCCACCGGTACGCCCGAGCCCCAGCGGGGCCGGCCTCCAGCGGAGCTGAGCGAGGAGGGGCTCAGGAAGCTGCTGGCCGGGCTCACCGCCGTACGGGACGGCGACCTGTCGGTGCGGCTGCCCTACGACGCCGGCCTGCTGGGCGAGATCGCCGCCATCTACAACGGCATGGTCGACCAACTGTCCCTCGTCACGTCCGAGGTCACCCGCGTGGCCCGCGAGGTCGGCGGACAGGGCCTGCTCGGCGGGCAGGCCAGGGACCCGCAGGTCGGCGGGGTGTGGCGGGAGCTCACATCCGGCGTCAACACCATGGCGGACAACCTCACCTCCCAGGTCCGTTCCATCGCGCAGGTCGCGACCGCGGTCGCCCGCGGCGACCTCACCCAGAAGATCCGGGTCGACGCGCGGGGGGAGATCCTGGAGCTCAAGGAGACCATCAACACGATGGTCGACCGGCTGTCGTCGTTCGCGGAGGAGGTCTCCCGCGTCGCCCGCGAGGTCGGGACCGACGGCAGCCTCGGCGGACAAGCCACGGTCCGCGGTGTGTCGGGCACCTGGAAGGACCTGACCGACCACGTCAACTCCATGGCGAACAACCTCACCAACCAAGTGCGCAACATCGCCCAGGTCACCACCGCGGTCGCCCGTGGCGACCTGACCCGCAGGATCGACGTCGACGCGCGGGGGGAGATCCTCGAGCTGAAGACCACCATCAACACGATGGTCGACCAGTTGTCGTCGTTCGCGGCCGAGGTCACCAGGGTGGCCCGCGAGGTCGGCAGCGAGGGACGTCTCGGCGGCCAGGCCGAGGTGGAGGGCGTCTCCGGCACATGGAAACGGCTCACGGAGAACGTGAACGAACTCGCCGGCAACCTGACCCGCCAGGTGCGTGCCATCGCCGAGGTGACCAGCGCGGTCGCGGAGGGAGACCTCACACGCTCCATCACCGTCGAGGCGCCCGGCGAGGTCGGCGACCTCAAGGACAACATCAACGCCATGGTCGAGTCGCTGCGGGCGACGATCCGCGCCAACGAGGAACAGGACTGGCTCAAGACCAACCTGGCCCGGATCTCCGGCCTCATGCAGGGCACCCGCAACCTCTACGCGGTCGCCGAGCTGATCATGCACGAGGTGCCGCCACTGGTCAGAGCTCAGTACGGCGGCTTCTTCCTCGCGGAGGAGAGCGACCGCGGGGTCGACCTCGTCATGATCACCTCGTACGGTGCACAGGACGACACGACCGGGCAGGGACGCCGTATCCGGCTCGGGCAGTCCCTGGTCGGGCAGGCCGCCCGCAGCCGGCGCACCGTCGAGGTGCACGACCTTCCGCCGGGCTACGCGACGGTCTTCTCCGGCACCGGCCAGGTCGATCCGAGCCATCTGATCGTGCTGCCCCTCGTGGTCGAGGAGCAGCTGCTGGGAGTCGTCGAACTCGCCGCCGTACAGCCTCCGACTGCCCTCCACCGTGACTTCCTCGACCAGCTGATCGAGTCGGTCGCCGTCAACGTCAGCTCGCTGATCGCCAACACCCGCACCGACGAACTCCTCGACCAGTCGCAGCGGCTCACCGCGGAGCTCAGCACCCAGTCCAAGGAACTCCAGGCGCGCCAGGGGGAGCTCCAGCGCTCCAACGCCGAACTCAAGGAGAAGGCCGCGCAGCTCGCCGACCGCAACCGCGACATCGAGCGCAAGAACCTGGAGATCGAACAGGCCCGCCAGGAACTCGAGGCCCGCGCACAGCAGCTGTCCCGTACCTCGATGTACAAGTCCGAGTTCCTGGCCAACATGAGCCATGAGCTGCGCACACCGCTCAACAGCCTGCTCATCCTGGCCCAGTTGCTCGCACAGAACCTGGAGGGCAACCTCACGGAGAAGCAGGTCGACTACGCCGAGGTCATCCACTCCGCCGGCTCCGACCTGCTCCAGCTGATCAACGACATCCTGGACCTGTCCAAGGTGGAGGCGGGCAAGATGCCGATCCACCCGGCGGAGTTCCCGCTCAGCGGGCTCATGGAACACGTCGAGGCCACGTTCCGGCCGGTGGCCACCGAGCGGGAGCTCGCCTTCGACGCCGTCGCGGAGCCGGACGCGCCGCAGTGGCTGACCACGGACGAGTCCCGGCTGCGCCAGGTGCTGCGCAATCTGCTGTCGAACGCGCTCAAGTTCACCGACGAGGGGCGGGTCGAGCTGCGGGTCTCCCTCGCACACGAGGAGGAACTGCCGCCCGCGGTTCGGGACTTCGGCCCCGTCGTCGCCTTCCGCGTGGTCGACACGGGCATCGGCATCCCCGCGGACCGTCTGGAGAGCATGTTCGGGGCGTTCCAGCAGGGCGACGGAACCACGTCGCGCCACTACGGCGGCACCGGCCTCGGGCTGTCGATCAGCCGGGAGGTCGCCCGGCTGCTGGGCGGCGCCCTGGAGGCGCAGAGCACCCCCGGCCGCGGCAGCTCCTTCACCCTGTACCTGCCGGTGCACCGGCGGGGCTCCACCGAGGCGGAACCGGGCGAGGAGATCCGCGGTCGGCCCGCCTCGGTCCCGCCGTCGGGCGCGCCGGTGACGGACCGCACCGTCCTGGTCGTCGACGACGACACCCGGAACGTCTTCGCCCTCACCGAACTGCTCGAGCACGAAGGCGTCCACGTCCTCCAGGCGGACAACGGCAGGACCGGCATCGACATGGTGCGCGACCATCAGGAGATCGACCTCGTCGTGATGGACGTGATGATGGCCGGCATGGACGGGTACGCGGCCATGGAGGCGATCAGAGGGCTCCCGCACGCCGCCGACGTGCCGATCATCGTCGTCACCGCGAAGGCGATGCCGGGCGACCGGGCGGAGGCGCTCGCCGCCGGAGCCGACGACTACGTGCCCAAACCGGTGGACGCGGAACACCTGGTGACCAAGATCCGGCTGTGGCTGGAGCAGGGCCGCCGCTGACGTGCCGGTGCCACCGCGCGGGATGCGTGCCGGGGATGTGTTTGTTGACGTGTGAGGAGGCACGTCCCGGGAACCCGCGCCTGCACGGACGGCAGGGCACGAAACACCGGACGGCACACCGCAGAGACGATCATGGAGGCGGCGGCGATGGGCAAGGCCAAGGCGAAGCTCAAGGAGCTGAGGGGCCGGATGAAGGAGTCCGACGGGATCGTTCTGGAGAACGAACGGATGAAGGAGGAGGGGCGGCGCCGTCAGGAGGAGGGCCGGGCGGAGGCCGCGGAGGCCAAGCCCCACGGCCGCCACCGGCGCACCAAGCGCAACGGATAGCCGAAGAGGCCACGGCCCGGGGCCCGCGCGAGCAGGACACGCGCGGCGTTCTGAAGCCCTGTCCGGTGAGCGAAGCCGTCGCGGGCACGAGCCGGGCGGTGGTCCGCGCCAGGGCGAGGCGTCAGTCGACGCGCACCGCGATGAGGCTGGTGTCGTCGTCCGTGTCGCCGGTGGCCGCGTGCAGCAGCCGCTCCACCTGCTCGTCCACCGCGGACGCCGTCAACTGCTCCGCGGTGCGGCGCAGTGCCGCCAGCCCCTCGTCGAGTCCGCCGTGGCGGCGCTCGACCAGCCCGTCGGTGTAGAGCATGAGCGTGTCGCCCGCGTCCAGCTGGGTCGTCGCCTCCTTGTAGACCGGCGCGTGCACGGCACCCAGCAGCACGTCCTGCGGCGGGTCGAGCAACCGCGCCGTCCCGCGGCGCAGCAGCAGGATCGGCAGATGGCCGGCGCTCGCCCAGCGCAGCATCCGGTCGGCGGGGTCGTACATCGCGCACAGCGCCGTGGCCGTCGGATGCCCGGCGGTGTGCAGGGTCACCTCGTTCAGCAGAGCCATGAGACGGCCGGGGGAGTGCCCGGTGAACGCGAGTCCGCGCAGCGCGTTGCGCAGGGCCACCATGCCGGTCGCCGCGTCGATGCCGTGTCCCGCGATGTCGCCGACCGCCATCAGCACCTTCCCGCCGGGCAGCGGCAGGATGTCGTACCAGTCGCCGCCCACCCTGTACTCGTGTGCCGCCGGGCGGTAGCGGGCCGCCGCGCTGAGCCCCGGCAGCTGCGCCGGTGACGGCATCTCGGGCACGATCGCCTGCTGAAGCTGGAGCACCAGCCTGTGGCGCAGCGTCGCCTGGGCACGTACGGCCGTGAGCTGGTCGAACGTGGCGGTCAGAGCCACCTCGGTGTGGTACTCGGCGGAGATGTCCTGGTAGACGCCCGTGATGCCGGACAGGGCGGCCCCGTGCAGCAGCGGTTCCGCGGCGATCCGGACATGGCGCAGGCCGCCGTCCTGACGGATCACCCGGACGACCGCGGCCGCCCCCTTGCGCCGCTCGACGAGGTCCGTCAGGAGCTCGGCCAGTTCGCCCGCGTCGTCGGGGTGCACGCGCGGCCCGAGTTCGGTGAGCGGAAGGGGCGCCGACTCGCGTGTCATGCCGAAGATGGCGTACGTCTGCTCGGTCCACGTCGACGTCCCCGTGCCCAGATCGTCCTCGAAGAGGGCGAGTCCCTGCAGCCTGCCGACAGCACGCCCCACAGCGGTACGGCGGTCGGTGTACGTGTGCCACAGAGCCACGCTCCGGCCGGGGCCCGACGGCAGCATCCGCAGATCCAGGAGCGGCCCGCGGGAGCCGGCCCGGTGCTCCGCGGGCAGCCGCGCCGCCCGCTGCGGGATGTTCGCATGGTGGGCCCGCCGCGCCATGGCCTCGAGGTCGGCGTGGATCAGGGGGAACGCGGCCTCGAGAGAACGGCCCACGGCCTGCTGGGAGCCGCCCAGCGCCTCGCCCGCCGGACCGTTGACGTGCTCCACCAGCAGAGCCGCTGTCTGCGGATCGTGTTTCAGGGTCATCGCGGGGTGGACCAGCGCGTCGAGCAGGTCGTCGAGCGCGGGCTGCTCGGACGGCGCCGACGGCTCGGCGCCCAGAACTCTCGCGGCGACCTCGACCAGTCCCCTGAGCGCGGCACGGAGTCTGTCGTCCAGGTCGCAGCTGTCCGGCCAGACGGCCAGCGCCAGCCCGATGGTCCTGCCCCGCAACCGGAGGGGAATCACGGCGCGGGCCGCATGCTCCGACGGGCCGGGCAGGATCTCCCCCTCCGGCGGGCCCGTCGGCAGCCACACGGGTGATCCGTCGGCGAAGGCCGTGCGGATCGGTACGGGAGAGGCCGGGGGGATCCACTTCCACTGCGACGCCTCCAGCGCGCCGACCCCGGCGTGCCCGGCGAGCCGCAGACAGCCGGACCCGGTCACCTCCCACAGCCACAGCGCCTCCACGCCGAGCGGGCGCAGACCGCCTTCGAGCAGAGTGGCCGCGCCCCTGGCCACCGTGTCCGCGGCCTCGGCAGCGGTGACGACCTGGCGCAGTCGTCGTGCTTCGGTGTGCGGCGAGGCCCCGTCCACGTCCGGCGTGTCCGCCGGGGCACCCGGCGCGGTGACGGAGATGCTCCCGGCGACACCGTTCACGATGTCGGCGGCGATGTCCTCGCGGCTCAGCGCCGCCGACTCGGCCAGCCGGGCGAGATGTTCAGCGGCGTCCGACGGCGAGGTGCGCAGCTGCGCCGCGAGAATGCCCGTCGCCAGGTCGGTCAGATGGCGCCGGGTGAGCTCCTCGCGGAGGGCGGTGTTCTCCTCCGTCAGGCGGACGACGAGCGCCTTCGGCCGGCGCTGCCCGTCGCCCGCCGACGCGGGACCCTGGGCAGGCATGATCAGGACCACTCCCATCGTCGAGCAGCCGGGCGACCAGACCGGTGGTGATCGCGACCGGTCAGATTTTACGCGTATCGCCCAGGTCCGGCCGGGTACGGCCCGCCTTCCGTGCCCCGGTCCGGCCGCTCCGGCTCCGCCCGCCCCGCCCCGCTCCGGCTCCGCCCGCCCCGCTCCGGCTCTGCGCGCCGGGCGGGGCACGGGTACGCCGGCTGCCACGGGAGGCACCGCCCGCGGCAGCCGGGGCGCGCCCGTCTCAGGCGGCGTGCGCCAGAACCGCTTCGGCCAGCTCCTTGTCCAGCGCCGCGCGCACCAGACCGGCCGCGAGATGCGCCGGATCGACATCGTCCGCCAGCTTCAGCAGCGTGCGCGGATCGTCGCCCACTCCCAGGCGACGGGCCCCCTGCAGGGCCTTCTCGTCCAGCAGAGGTCCGGCCTCCGGCCAGACGCCCTGCACCTCCCGCAGGAAGATGTTCACACCGGCGGGGCCGAGACCGGGGACCTCCCGCAGCATGCCGCGGAGCTCGTCGGCATCACCGTCCGCCTGTCTGCGCATCCGGCGCAGATCGCCGCCGTAGCGTTCGATCAGCAGTTCCGCCCCGTCACCCAGCTGCGTGGCCGTGCGCTCGTCGTAGCGGCGGTAACCGCCGCGGCCGAGGGCGTCGACACGGTCCTGCCACGACGCCTCCGCCATGGCCCGCGGACTGCGCATCCCGGCGTCGCTCAGTTCACGGGCGGCGGCGAGTGCCACGGACGCGCGGATACGGGCACTGAGCAGATGCGCGAGGACGAGCAGCCGGTACAGCGGCTGCGGGGTGTCCCGCAGCGTGATCCCGGCCTCCTCCGCGTACGTGCGGCCGTGGTCGTCGACCAGCGCGTGGAGCACGTCGCGCTGCCGCGCCGTGCTCCGGGGCCGCCCGGCGCTCATCGCCGTTCCATCTCCTCGTACGGCCAGCGCAGCAGTGCGCCGAGCCCGCCGACCGGGATGTCGCCTTCGGCCGGCACGCTCTGCACCTCCGCTCCGGTCACCGTCGCCGACCGCAGCAGCGCGTCGTCGGCGCGCGCCGACGACGGGCGGGTGTCGCCCAGGTACTGCGACTCGGAGCGGCGCACGGCCACCTGGTCGGGGTCACCCCCGACCCACACCTCGCGGTGCGTGTCGGCCCCGTCCGGGCGTACGAACAGCTCGGCGATCCGGTGCTCCCGCGCCGCCTCCAGCAGGGCCGGCACGCCCTCCGCGGTCGCGTCGTGGGCGGAACGGAACCGGTCCAGCTGCTCGTCGGCCGTACGGAGGGTGTGCTCGCGCCGCGCGTGCTCGATGTCCTCGTCGAGCAGCCGGGTCGCGGAGCCCTCAGCGCGGCCGCCGTGCTCGCTCTCCACCGCGAGCGGCCGCAGCTTCGAGGGCAGCTTGTCGTGGACCGCCCGGCGCTCGCGCGGATCGCCCACGAGCACGATCAGGTCGGCGCCGACGTCCTCGGCGCAGGCCGTCACGGCGGAGGCGACCTCCGCGGCGTTGTGGTCCCAGGTGTTCTCGACGCTCTGCTGGAAGTGCCGCTCCGACCAGTCGTCACGCCCGGTGCGGTGGATCGGCCAGTCCCTGCCGCGTGCCTCTCCGGCGGCCCGGCTGCCGAGCGGGGTGCGCACCTCCAGATCGGCGCCCAGCCGGTCGATGTACGCGACGACGCACATCGGTTCCCGGGCCGCGAGGTCCAGCAGTGGCGCCACATGCGGCAGCGCGGACCACCGGACGTCGACGGGAGCGGGCGGACGCGTGGCCAGCGGGGGATCGAGGACCACCTGACCGGCGGTGGCGAAAACGGCGCGACCCGCCCCGTGCACCGGCCCGGGCCGTGACATCAGCGCGTCGTACACGGCGCGTCCCGTCGCGTCGTCCGCTCCCCGGCGTGCGAGGGAGTCGCACACGTCGCGGGCCTGGAGTTCGCGCCGGGCCGTGGTGGACTCGTTCTCCCAGCCGGTGTCGAGATGGACACTCGCCCACGGGCCCGGGCGCTCGTAGAGAGGGGTGAGAAACGAGAGCTGCATGACTTCCTCCCTGGGAGGCCGGGTATCGCGTCACGAGCGGGTACCCGCAAGGCGATCCACAACACGCCACGACCAGCACCACCGGAAGGGGATTGCCGTGAACGAGAGCCAGCACCGGCACACCGGCGTCGACCCGGCTGAGCTGGGCGAACAGGATCTGCTGCGGGAACTGGAGACCATCCACCGCAGCCGCCACGACACCCTGCTCTACGCTTCGGCCGCGGCCCTGGAGGCCCACAACGTGCGCATGGCGGACCTGGAGGCCGAATACCTGCGGCGTCACCCGGAGCGGCCCGTGGCGTCGGGCCGTACCCGCTCGGGCGCGCGGTCGAGGCACTCATGAGCGGATGACGAGCATGAGCGGATGACGAGCGGGGCGGGGCCGCGGACGGAACCGGCCCCGGCGCGGACCGCAGGACCGGTCCGCGCCCGGCAGGTCCGCCCGCGCGGCCCCGGCGTCACCCGCGCGGCCCCGGCGTCACCCGTGCGGCCGCAGCGTCAGTGGCCCGTGCCGGAGGCCTTCGCGAATACGGCGGTGAACGCCTCGCAGAACGCCTCGAGGTCGTCCGGCTTGCGACTGGTGATCAGCGTGCCGGGCGCGTTCTCGCAGACCTGGACCTTCTCGTCGACCCATTCGGCGCCCGCGTTGCGCAGGTCCGTGCGCAGACTCGGCCACGACGTCATGGTCCGGCCGCGTACGACGTCCGCCTCGATCAGCGTCCACGGCGCGTGGCAGATCGCCGCGACCGGCTTCCCCGCCTCGAAGAACGCCTTCACGAACGCCACCGCGTCGTCGTCCATCCGCAGCGCGTCGGGGTTGGCCACACCGCCGGGCAGCACCAGGGCGCCGAACTCGTCCGCCGACGCGTCCGAAACGACCTGGTCGACGGCGAAGGTGTCCGCCTTGTCGAGGTGGTCGAAGGCCTGCACCCGGCCGGAGGCCGTCGAGACCAGCCGGGGCTCGTCGCCCGCGTCGCTCACCGCCTTCCAGGGCTCGGTGAGCTCGACCTGCTCCACGCCTTCGGGGGCCGTCAGAAATGCGATCAGCATGTTCAGCTCCTCTCGTTGTTGCTCGCCGCGAGACTGATTTCGGCCAGCGCCGAGCCGGGATCCTGGGCAGCCGCCAGGTCGCCGATGCTCACCACCCCCAGCGGCCGGCCGTCCTCCACCACCGGCAGCCGGCGCACGGCGTGGGTGCGCATCAGCCGGACGGCCGAGTCGACCGAGTCGCCGGGCGCCACGCACACCGGGTCGGGGGTGCACGCGGAGGAGGCGCTGACACCGACGGGATCCGCGCCCTCGGCGACCGAGCGGAGTGTGATGTCCCGGTCGGTGAGCACTCCGACCACCGCGTCGCCGTCCGCGACCAGTACGTCGCCGATCTCCAGGTCCCGCATGAGCCGAGCGGCCTCGACGAGTGAGGCATCCGGCCGTACCGCCGCCACACCGGCCGTCATGACTTCTCTCACGAACTGTGCCATTACTGCTCGCCTTCCGTCGTTCGTCACGTACCAACCTGTTCAGGGCGGCTGACGGAGGCGAGTACCCAGGTCGAGCGGCGGTGACACGAAAGGAAGGGCCGAACGGCGCACCGGTTCACCGGTGCGGGGTTTGGACCCGCCGGAGGCGGGGACCCGAAGATCGGCCGAGCGGCCATGGGATGGGAGAACGGGCCGGGCGCGGAGAATCGGCGGACCTCCGCGCCCGGCCCGCCCCCTACCGCGGCTCCGGGCCGCCGAAGGCGTCGAGGATGCGTTCGGCGGCGAACGTGGCGGTCAACTCCCCGTCTCGGACCCGCTGTTCGAGACCGGGCGCCAGCGCGCGTACGCCGGGGTGGCCGCGCAACCGGTCCAGCAGGGTGTCGTGGACCATCGACCACGTCCACTCGATCTGCTGCTCCCGGCGCTTGGCGTCGAGAGCGCCGCTCGCGTCCAGCACGCGGCGGTGCTGTTCGAGCCGGTCCCACACCGTGTCGAGACCGCTGCCCTCCCGGGCGCTGCACGACAGCACCGGCGGGGTCCACGCGGCGTCCGCGGGGTTCATCAGCCGCAGCGCCCCGGCCAGTTCCCGCGCGGCGGAGCGGGCGTCGCGCTCGTGCGGACCGTCGGCCTTGTTGACCGCGACCACGTCGGCCAGCTCCAGCACGCCCTTCTTGATGCCCTGCAACTGGTCGCCGGTGCGGGCGAGACTGAGCAGCAGGAACGAGTCGACCATGCCCGCCACGGTGGTCTCCGACTGGCCGACCCCGACCGTCTCCACGAGGACCACGTCGTAGCCGGCGGCCTCCATCACGACCATCGTCTCCCGGGTCGCCCTGGCGACACCGCCAAGCGTCCCCGAGCTGGGGGAGGGGCGTACGAACGCCGCCGGGTCCACAGCCAGACGCTCCATCCGGGTCTTGTCGCCGAGGATCGAGCCGCCGGTCCGGGTGGACGACGGGTCGACGGCGAGGACCGCCACCCGGTGCCCGAGCCCGGTGAGCATCGAACCGAGCGCGTCGATGAACGTGGACTTGCCGACGCCGGGCACCCCGCTGATGCCGATCCTGCGCGCCGCACCGGCGAACGGCAGCAGCTCCGTCAGCAACTGCTGGGCCAGCACCCGGTGGTCAGGGCGACTGGACTCCACCAGCGTGACGGCACGGGCGACGTACGCCCGCGAACCGTCGCGGACACCCTTGGCGTAGGCGTCGATGTCGATCTTCCGCGGCATGGGCCTACAGCTCGTGGCCGAGTGCGGTCGCCAGGGTACGCACCAGGTCCCTGGCGGCATCCGGGACGACCGTGCCGGGCGGGAAGACGGCCGCCGCGCCCATCTCCAGCAGCGTGGGGACGTCCTGGGGCGGGATCACCCCGCCGACGACGATCATGATGTCGTCGCGTCCCTCCGCCGCCAGCTCCTCGCGCAGCGCGGGCACCAGCGTCAGATGCCCGGCCGCCAGCGACGAGACGCCGACGATGTGCACGTCCGCCTCGACCGCCTGCCGCGCCACCTCGGCGGGCGTCTGGAACAGCGGGCCGACGTCCACGTCGAAGCCGAGGTCGGCGAACGCGGTGGCGATCACCTTCTGGCCGCGGTCGTGCCCGTCCTGGCCCATCTTGGCCACCAGGATGCGCGGGCGGCGGCCCTCGGCCTGCTCGAACTCCTCGACCAGGGCGCGGGTCGTGTCGACCGCGGGTGACATGCCTGCCTCGTTCCTGTACACGCCCGAGATCGTACGGATCTGGCCGGAGTGCCGTCCGTACACCTTCTCCAGGGCGTCGGAGATCTCGCCGACGGTCGCCATGGCACGGGCCGCGTCGACGGCCAGCGCCAGCAGGTTGCCCTCCAGGCCGCCGCCCTGCGCCGGGCCGGACTCGGCCGCCGCCGTCAGGGCGCGCAGCGCGTCCTGGCAGGCGGCCTC
Source organism: Streptomyces sp. NPDC003023 (assembly GCF_042888225.1). NCBI lineage: Bacteria > Bacillati > Actinomycetota > Actinomycetes > Kitasatosporales > Streptomycetaceae > Streptomyces > Streptomyces sp. NPDC003023. The sequence goes on along the minus strand of NZ_JBIAPL010000010.1, from coordinate 176,659 downwards.
GTCGCGCTCCTCGCGCAGCCGCCGCAGCTTCTCGATCTGCTGGGTCCGCACCTGGGAGTTGTCCACCTTGAGCACGTCGATCTGCTCGTCGGTCTCCACCCGGTACTTGTTGACGCCGATGACCGGCTGCCGGCCGGAGTCGATACGGGCCTGGGTGCGGGCAGCCGCCTCCTCCACCCGCAGCTTGGGGATGCCGGCGTCGATGGCCTTCGCCATGCCGCCCGCCGCCTCGACCTCCTGGATGTGCTGCCAGGCACGCCGGGCCAGGTCGTGCGTCAGCTTCTCGACGTACGCGCTGCCGCCCCACGGGTCGATCACGCGGGTCGTCCCCGACTCCTGCTGGAGCAGCAGCTGGGTGTTGCGGGCGATGCGGGCGGAGAAGTCGGTCGGCAGCGCGAGCGCCTCGTCGAGGGCGTTGGTGTGCAGCGACTGGGTGTGGCCCTGTGTCGCGGCCATCGCCTCGACACAGGTGCGGGTCACGTTGTTGAAGACGTCCTGCGCGGTCAGCGACCAGCCCGACGTCTGCGAATGGGTGCGCAGCGACAGGGACTTGGGGTTCTTCGGGTCGAACCGCGCGACCAGCTTCGCCCACAGCAGACGGGCCGCCCGCAGCTTCGCGACCTCCATGAAGAAGTTCATGCCGATCGCCCAGAAGAACGACAGCCGGGGCGCGAACGCGTCCACGTCCATGCCCGCCGCGATCCCGGCGCGCAGGTACTCCATGCCGTCGGCGAGCGTGTACGCCAGCTCCAGATCGGCCGTCGCTCCGGCCTCCTGGATGTGATAGCCGGAGATGGAGATCGAGTTGTAGCGCGGCATCTTCTGCGACGTGTACGCGAAGATGTCGGAGATGATCCGCATCGAGGGGCCGGGCGGATAGATGTAGGTGTTGCGGACCATGAACTCCTTGAGGATGTCGTTCTGGATGGTCCCCGCCAGCTTCTCGGCCGGTACGCCCTGCTCCTCCGCGGCCACGATGTACAGCGCGAGCACGGGAAGCACCGCGCCGTTCATCGTCATCGACACGCTCATACGGTCCAGCGGGATGCCGTCGAACAGCTGCCGCATGTCGTAGATCGAGTCGATCGCCACACCCGCCATGCCGACGTCGCCGGTCACCCGCGGGTGGTCGCTGTCGTAGCCGCGGTGCGTCGGCAGGTCGAAGGCGACCGACAGGCCCTTCTGCCCGGCCGCCAGATTGCGCCGGTAGAAGGCGTTCGACTCCTCCGCGGTGGAGAACCCGGCGTACTGACGGATCGTCCAGGGCTGGTTGACGTACATCGTCGGGTACGGGCCGCGCAGATACGGCGCCACACCTGGATACGTCCCCAGGAAGTCGACGTCCGCCAGGTCCCGGTCCGTGTACAGGGGCTGCACCGGAATGCCTTCCGGTGTCTCCCACACCAGCTCACCGGCATCCTTGCCGGTGGCGGCCCGGACGGCCTCGCGCCACTGCTCCTCGTCGGCCTTCTCCGCCGCGGCGGTGCCCAGCTCGATCCCCGTGAAGTCCGGGATGCCCATCACGCCACTCCGATCCGGTCGAGGGCCGTGGTCAGCACGGCGACAGCGTCGCCGCCCGCGACGACGAACTCGTCGACACCGGCCCTCTCGTACGTCTCACGCTGTTCGCCGGGTCGCCCGGCGAGGAACACCCGCAGTGCGCCTGCCGCCCTCAGTGCCCCGGCCACCTCGGTGGCCTGCTCCGCGTAGAGCGCGTCACTGGAGCAGATGCACGCCACGCGGGCGCCGCTCGCCGTGAACGCCGCTGCCGCGGACGCCGCGTCGACACTCACCGGGTCGTGGACCGGCTCGATCCCGCCCGCCTGGAAGAGATTGGCGGCGAAACCGGCCCGCGCGGTGTGCGCGGAGGCCGGGCCGAGCGCCGCGATGAACGCCCTCGGCCGGGCTCCCGTCGCCGCGAGATGCGCGTCGGAACGTGCCCGCAGTGCCTCGAACGCCTCGTCGCGGCGCACCACGGGCAGTCCGCCGGCCGGCCTGGCGGGGGCCGGGTCCCGTTCCACCGCCGGCTGGGTGAGCAGCGGGAACTCGCTGACACCGGTGACCGGTTCGCGGCGCGAGCTCAGCTTCCGCCGGCGGTCCTCCCACGCGGCACCGATCCGGTCAGCGACGAGCCCGCCGCGGAGCGCGGCGGCCTGGCCGCCGGCCCGCTCGATCTCCTGGAACCATGTCCAGCCGGCCCGCGCGAGTTCGTCCGTGAGCTGTTCGACGTACCAGGACCCGCCCGCCGGGTCGACGACCCGGCCCAGGTGCGACTCCTCGATCAGGATGGTCGACGTGTTGCGGGCGATGCGGCGCGCGAACGCGTCCGGCAGGCCCAGCGCGTGGTCGAAAGGCAGCACCGTCACGGCGTCGGCGCCGCCGACGCCCGCGGCCAGCGAGGCGACCGTCGTGCGGAGCATGTTCACCCACGGGTCGCGCCGCGTCATCATCACGGCCGACGTCACCGCGTGCTGGCGCTGGGCGGCCGCCGTGCCGCTCACCCCGCACACCTCGGCCACCCGCGCCCACAGCCGGCGTGCCGCCCGCAGCTTGGCGATCGTCAGGAACTGGTCGGCGGTGGCCGCGTACCGGAACTCCAGCTGCCCGCAGGCCGCTTCCGCGTCCAGCCCGGCGGCGGTCAGCTCACGCAGCCAGAACACGCCGGTCGCCAGCGAGCAGCCCAGCTCCTGGGCGGTGCTCGCCCCTGCCTCGTGGTACGGGAGCGCGTCGACGCTCACGGATCGCAGCTGGGGGTACGACTTGTCGCACAGGGCGGCGAGTGCGGCCGCGGCAGCGGCACCTTCCTCGATGTCCGCGTGGCGGCCGGTGCGCGCGGCATGGCCCAGCGGATCCGCACCGAGACGGCCGAGCGCCGCCTCGGGCGCCACCCCACGCTTCTCGTACAGGCCAAGCAGTTCGCGGGCCGCCGCGTCGAAGGCACCACCCGCGTCGAGCACCACGGGAGCCAGGTCCAGGTGGACACCGTCCAGCGCCGTGGCCAGCCCTTCCACGGGCACACCGGCCTCGCCGACGGCCAGCCACACCGAGGCGGCGCCGTTCTCCAGGTCGGCGAGGACCGCCTCGTTCGTACGGGCCGCGTCCGGCCGCTCATGGCGCTGGCGCACGTCCCAGCCGGCCACCGACGCGCCCTGCGCGGTGCCACCGCGGGTGAACGGGGCGAACCCGGGGAAGGACGCCGCGCCCGCGGCGTCCGCGAGACCGTCGGCGGTGTAGAGGGGACGGGTGGTGATCCCGTCCTCCAGAGCGGTGGACAGCGCGGCCTCGGCCGCCGCGCCGGGCGCGTCCTTGCCTGCCTTGCGCAGCACGCCTTCGACCAGGCGCCGCCACTGCTCATGGTCCGCATCCGGGAAGTCGGCGGCCAGTGAGAACCCGTCTTCGGGGAGGACCGTCATGCTCGGATGTTAGGACAGCACCCAGAGTCACGGCAGTGCCCACGGCTGTGACCTTGCCCTCTCCGGCTCCCCCTTGATCCATTGCGTGGCGTGCCCTATCCGCCCCGCAGCCACGGGCCTCACGCCCCGGCACCGCACGCATGCCGCTACCGCAGTCGGGTACCCGCAACCGGACCGTACGACAGAGAGAAGCAGGTGAGTCACATGGGTCTTGGCGGATGCATCATCCTGATCGCCGCCGGCGCGATTCTCACGTTCGCCACCGACTGGGAGGTGGAGGGCGCCAATCTCGACGTGATCGGCCTGATCCTCATGGCCGTCGGGATCATCGGAGTCGCCACCTTCACCAGCATCGCCAGGCGCAGGCGCGTCGTGGTGCCCCCCGCGACGCCGGTCGTCGAGGACAGGCCGAACCACCGCACGTACGAGTGAGGCGCCCCTCGACGGGGTTTGCCGGACGGGGCCAGGGGCACCCGGATCACGCTCGACATGCACATTGCGTACAAATCACCCCCGTTCGTGAACGGAGCCGACTGTGAGCCGTTCCCGAGTCGTGGTGGTCGGAGCCGGGTTCGCCGGCTTCCAGGCCGCCCGCACCCTGGTCCGGAGCCTGCGCGACGAGGCCGAGGTGGTCCTGCTCAATCCGACCGACTACTTCCTCTACCTGCCGCTCCTGCCACAGGTCGCGGCAGGGATCCTCGAACCCCGCAGGGTGACGGTTTCCCTGCCCGGAGCACTGCCGCGGGTACGACTGGTGCTCGGCCGGGCGACGGAGATCGACCTGAACGGGCGGCACGTCCGCTACGAAGGCCCCGAGGGCGAGGGCGGCCGGCTCGACTACGACCGGCTCGTCCTCGCCGTCGGCAGCGTGAACAAGCTGCTCCCCGTACCCGGCGTCGCCGAGCACGCCCACGGCTTCCGCGGTCTGCCCGAAGCCCTCTACCTGAGGGACCACGTCACCCGGCAGATGGAACTGGCCGCCTCGAAGGACAACGCCGAGGAACGCGCCGCCCGGCGCACCTTCGTCGTCGTCGGCGCCGGATACACCGGCACCGAAGTAGCGGCCCACGGCGCGATGTTCACCCGCGCGATGGCGGACCGGCAACGCGCCGGCCACCGTGGCGTCAGGCCGCGCTGGATACTCGTGGACATCGCTGACCGGGTGCTTCCCGAACTGGACCACAGGCTCTCCGACACCGCCGCCCGCGTGCTGGCCGAACGGGGGGTCGAGGTCCGCACCAACACCTCCGTCAAGGAGGCGACGTCGACCGGGGTGCTGCTCGACGACGGTGACGAGATCGCCACCCGCACCCTGGCGTGGTGCGTGGGCGTGCGCCCGGACCCCCTCGTGTCCGAGGTCGGACTGCCGGTCGAGCGCGGCCGGCTGGTCGTCGACTCCCGGCTCACCGTCCCCGGCCACCCCGAGGTCTTCGCCTGCGGCGACGCCGCCGCGGTCCCCGACGTCACCAGGCCCGGTGAATACACACCCATGACAGCACAGCACGCCTCCCGTCAGGGCAGGACCGCCGGTCACAACGTCGCCGCCTCCCTCGGGCGCGGCACCCCCCGCGCCTACTCCCACCACGACCTGGGCTTCGCCGTCGACCTCGGCGGCGTCAAGGCCGCCGCCAACCCGCTCGGCGTGGCACTGTCCGGGCCGCTCGCGGGCGCCGTCACCCGCGGCTACCACCTCGCCGCGATGCCCGGCAACCGGGTGCGCGTCGCCGCCGACTGGGCGCTGGACGCCGTGCTGCCGAGGCAGGCGGTCCAACTGGGGCTCGTGCGCTCGGGATCGGTCCCGCTGGACACCGCCTCGCCCGAACTGGCGCGGGTTTTGGGCACCCCCTCCAAGGAGCAGTGAGATGGACGACGAACAACTCGCGGAGCTTGCCCAGCAGTTGCGCGTCGATGCGGTACGCGCCGCCGACGCCGCGGGCTCCGGCCACCCGACCTCCTCCATGTCGGCGGCCGATCTCGGAGCCGTACTGCTCGCACACCATCTGCGCTACGACTTCGGCCGCCCCGAACATCCGGGCAACGACCGGCTCGTGCTCTCCAAGGGGCACGCGTCACCGCTGCTGTACGCCATGTACCTGGCAGCGGGCGCCATCGGCGAAGAGGAACTGCTGACCTTCCGCCGGAAGGACAGCCGCCTCGAGGGACACCCCACCCCACGGCTCCCCTGGGTGGACGTCGCCACCGGGTCGCTCGGCCAGGGACTGCCCGTCGGCGTCGGAATGGCCCTCGCAGGCAAGCGGCTCGACCAGATCCCCTACCGGGTGTGGGTCGTCTCCGGCGACAGCGAGATGGCGGAGGGCTCCGTCTGGGAGGCCGTCGAGCACGCGTCGTACGAGCGGCTGGACAACCTGACGCTCATCCTCGACGTGAACCGCCTCGGACAGCGCGGCCCCACCCGCTTCGGCTGGGACCTCGACGCCTACGCCCGAAGGCTGCGCGCCTTCGGCTGGCACACCGTCGAGATCGACGGGCACGACGTCCGCGCCGTCGACGACGCCTTCTCCGAAGCCGCCGGCACCGTCGGCCGCCCCACGGCCGTCATCGCCCGGACCGAGAAGGGACACGGCGTCACCGCGGTCCAGGACCAGGAGGGCAAGCACGGCAAGCCCCTGCCCGACGCCGAAGAGGCCATCGGCGAACTCGGCGGTGTCCGCACCGCCAGGATCGAAGTCCGGCCGCCTCCCGCGTCCCGCGTCCTGCACTCGCGGCGCAGCGGCGGTCTCGCCCTCCCCGTCCACGACAAGGGCGACGAGGTCGCCACCCGTACGGCCTACGGGCAGGCCCTCACTGCGCTCGGCTCGGCGCGCACGGACGTCGTGGCACTCGACGCGGAGGTGGGCGACTCGACACGCACCGAGTACTTCGCCAAGGAGCACCCCGGACGCCACTTCCAGTGCTACATCGCCGAACAGCAACTGGTCGCCGCGGCGGTGGGCATGTCCGCACGCGGCTACGTACCCTTCGCCTCGACGTTCGCGGCATTCCTGACCCGCGCCCACGACTTCGTACGCATGGCCGCCGTCAGCCGGGCGTCCATCAACCTCGTGGGCTCGCACGCGGGCGTGGCCATCGGTCAGGACGGTCCCTCCCAGATGGGCCTGGAGGATCTGGCGATGTTCCGGGCCGTCCCCGGCAGCACCGTTCTCTATCCGTGCGACGCCAACCAGACCGGCCGGCTCGTCGCCGCCATGGCCGACCTGCCGGGGGTGAGCTACCTGCGCACCAGCCGGGCCGACATGCCGGTGATCTACGGACCCGACGAGGAATTCCCGGTCGGCGGCGCGAAGGTGCTGCGCTCCTCCCACCGCGACCGCGTGTGCGTCGTCGCCGCCGGGGTGACCCTCCACGAGTCGATGGCGGCCGCCGGGCTGCTGGAACGAGAAGGAATCCCCGTGCGCGTCGTCGACCTCTACTCGGTCAAGCCGGTCGACGCGGGCACGTTGCAGCAAGCGGCCGACGACACCGGCTGCCTGCTGACCGTGGAGGACCACCGTACGGAGGGCGGCCTGGGCGACGCCGTGGCCGAGGCGTTCTCCGACGGCCGGCCGATGCCCCGCCTGGTCCGGCTCGGGGTACGGAACATCCCGGCCTCCGCGAAGCCCGAGGAACAACTGCACGCCTCCGGCATCGACGCCGAGTCGATCGCGGCAGCGGTCCGTCTGCTCGTCGCCGAGGCCATGGTGCGCCCGTGACGGACGACCGGACGATCGGCGTACGGGTCGGCGGACGGACCGTCCGCATCCAGCGGCCCGACAAGGTGATGTTCCCCGACGAGAAGATCACCAAGGCGGATCTCGCCGACTACCACCGGGCGATCGCACCCCACATGCTTCCCCATCTGCGAGGCCGGCCGCTGATGCTGGAACGGCACCCCGACGGCATCGGCGGACCGCGCTTCATGCAGAAGAACACTCCGGACAACTATCCCGACTGGGTGCGCAGGGCGGAGGTCGGCAAGGCCGACGGCACAGTCGTCCACACGGTGTGCGACAACACAGCCACCTTGCTGCACCTCGTCGACCAGGCCTGCATCACCCTCCACCGGTGGCAGTCACGCGTGGGACGGCTCGACCGGCCGGACCGGCTGGTGTTCGACCTGGACCCCTCCGGCGACTCGGCCGACGACTTCGAGACGGTGCGCCGGGCGGCCCGGCAACTCGGCGAACTCCTCGACGACCTCCGCCTGCCGTCCGCCCTGATGACCACCGGCTCCCGCGGACTCCACGTCATCGTGCCCCTCACCGGCGAGACCGACTTCGACGGAGTACGCGCCTTCGCGCAGGAGGTCGCGGAGGCGCTCGCGCAGCGCGACCCCGATCACCTGACCACCGCCGTCCGCAAACAGGCGCGCGGCGACCGCCTCTATCTGGACGTGCAGCGCAACGGGTACGCGCAGACCGCGGTGGCGCCCTACTCGGTGCGGGCCAGGCCCGGGGCGCCGGTCGCCACCCCGATCAGCTGGGACCAGCTCGAGGACCCCGGCACCGGCCCGCGGCGTTGGACGGTCGCCAACGCGATCGAACAGGCCCGCACCAGGCCGTGGGGCGACACGCTCGGCAACCGGCGGGCACTGGGCCCGGCGGGCCGCCGGCTCGCCGCTCTGCGATAGGAGGGGCCCTTCTCGGCAGACCCGCACGGCCAGGCCGATCCCCCGCGTCAGGGTGAAACCGGCGCCGGAAAGAACGGCAGCGAGACGGAGAACGAGCAGGACGGGAACCATTGTCCGTATCCCCGAAAGCGGATCCTCGCATTCCATGCAGCACGCACCGTCCGATGCGAATGGAGCCTGAGCGTGATGGACAGGAACAGAGACAATGACAACGGAAAGGGAAGCGGCGTCCAGGGACGCGACGAGACGGAGGAGGAACGGGCCGATCGCAAGTGGGCCGACCTCGTCCAGGAATTGCGCGTCGCTCAGACAGGGGTGCAGATCCTTTTCGGATTCCTGCTGACAGTCGCCTTTCAGCCACGCTTCACCGACCTGTCGCAGACGGACCAGACCATCTACTCCGTGACCGTTCTGCTGGGGGCCGCCACCACGGGCGTGCTCGTCGGACCGGTGGCCTTCCACCGGATGCTCACGGGCCGTCGGCTCAAGCCGGAGACGGTGGCCTGGGCTTCCCGCCTCACCATGCTGGGACTGCTGCTGCTGCTGTGCACCATGGCGGCCGCACTGCTTCTGATCCTTCGGGTGGTACTCGACGACACCCTCGCGTTGTGGCTCGTCGTCGCGATGGTGGTCTGGTTCGTGGTGTGCTGGTTCGTTCTGCCCGCGTGGACCCGCGTCACCCGCCGTGGCCCTGACTGACGGGATTTCAGCCTCCTTGTGCACGAAGGCGACAGACCGGTTGTGAAGCCACGACGCGCCGGCGGTACTGTGCGCGCACCGCCAGACGGAATGGCGCGGTAATCGTGGAGGAATCAGTGACTGAAATCAGAAGATCGTGGCGGCGTACGGGAGCGCTCATAGCCGTCGCGTCAGCCGGTGCGCTGGGAGTCGGCCTTTCCGCCGCACCGGCGATCGCGCACACCCCGATCTGGACGGTGACGTGCGACGAGGTCAGCGTCGACCTGACCGCTTACAGCGCCAACGAGGACAACACCGTCACGATCACGGTGGACGGCAAGGATCTGCTGCCGACCAAGACGTTCAGGAAGGAATTCCACGAAAAGCTGGAACTTCCCGAGCACGACAAGGCGATCACGGTCCGTCTGATCGTCGACGCCGGCGACGACGACAAGTTCTCGTACGACGACGCCAAGAGCGCGCCGGCCTGCGAGGAGCCCCCGTCGTCGCCGTCGCCGTCGCCCTCGACGACGCCTCCTTCGACGACACCTCCCTCGCCGACCCCCTCGCCCACGCCGAGCGAGTCCGAGCCGGTCCCGAGCCAGACGCCGGGCACCAGCGCCCCCGCCACGCCTCCGGCCGAGCCGAGCACCAGCGCGCCCGGTGGCGGCCTGGCCGAGACCGGTGGCTCCAGCGCCACCCCGGTGATCGCCGGAGCGGCGGCCGCGGTGATCCTCGCCGGCGGCGGCATCATGTGGGCCGCGCGCAGGCGGCGCGGCGCCCAGCACTGACGTGACACAGGGGCGGGCGGGCCATTTCGGTCCGCCCGCCCTTCGTCGTTCCGTCACATGTGGCTGCGGCCGTCCGAGCGGCCGAGGGCGGGCGGCGGATACGTGACCTGAACCCGACCGACGTGTACTGCCTCACCGGCTGCGCGGGCGCCGGCCCAGGGGAACGGGCCGGCGCCCGCGCAGCCCCTTCGCCCGGCGAGACGTCACGGACATCTTGCGCCGAACGGGGAGGCCCGTCGGCCGACGGCGTGTGACACCCGGTCAGAGGCACCCGCCGCGCGAAGATGCCAGGGCTCCGCGTGTTCCCCAGTCCTTCATTCCCACCCTCTGGCGCGATCCTCCCGGCCCGGCGATGCTGTCCGCCGACAGCGCTTTCTGCGTGCTCAAGCAGCCATAATCCAGGAGAATTTGTGGGCCTTGGCAGAGCAAGACACACCGTCGTGCTGGTCGCGACACTGTCCGCACTGGCGGTGGGAGGCACCCTTCCCGCCGTCGCCGATCCCGTACCACCGCCACGGGAGTCCGCCGAGATACTGCGGCCCGTCGCGCCGCCGCCGGCCAGCGACGCGGCCGGCGCCCACGCCGCGGTCACCGACGACCGGGGCATCGAGACCGCCCGCAGCTCACGACCGGTCGCACCCGGCGTCAGACTCACCTCGTACGACCGCCTCGAAGCCGACAAGTGGCTGCGTGTCGACGCCCTCTCCGTCGATCTCGGCAGCGGCGGAACACAGGCCGACTACCTGTCCTCCGGGAAGGTCGCCGACCGGCACAGCGTCTCCGAGCTCGCCGCCCGCCACGACGCCGGCGAGGGCCGTCGCACCGTCGCCGCCATCAACGCGGACTTCTTCGACATCAACCAGACCGGCGCGCCCCTCGGCCCCGGAATCAGGAACGGCGAGGTCACCCACTCACCGGCCACGGGCGCCAACCGCGCTGTGGGCATCGGCCCCGAAGGCGCGGGCCGCGTGCTGCAGCTGTACTTCGACGGCACCCTCTCAGTCCCCGGCGGTGACCACCGGCTCGGCGCGTACAACGCCGCCAACGTCCCGGCGGACGGGATCGGCGCGTACACCTCCGCCTGGGGCGGCGCCGACCGCGCCCTCACCGTGGACAGCGCCGCCCCGGTCGCGGAGGCCGTCGTCCGCGACGGCGAGGTCGTCACCGTCGCGGACCGGCCCGGCGCCGGGCCGGTGCCCGACGGCACCACGGTCCTCGTGGGCCGTGAGGCCGGGGCGGCGGTCCTCGCGGCGCTGCGACCGGGCGACCCCGTCAAGATCGAGTACCGGCCCCGCACCGACAGCGGCCCGGTGCCGCGCACCGCGGTCGGCGGCCGCGAACTCCTCGTCGTCGACGGGGTCCCGCAGAACCACGACGGCGCGGGGAACAACACCACCGCACCGCGCACCGCCGTCGGCTTCTCCGAGGACGGCCGCTCGATGCAGATCATCACCGTCGACGGCCGGCAGGCCGACAGCGGTGGTGTGACGCTCACCGAACTCGGCCTGATGATGAAGAAGGCCGGCGCGCACAGCGCGCTCAACCTCGACGGCGGCGGCTCCTCGACGCTCCTCGCCCGAGAACCCGGCAGTGACACGCTCCAGGTGGAGAACAGCCCCTCGGACGGCAGCGAACGCCAGGTCCCCAACGGCCTCGCCCTGACCGCCCCCGACGGTACGGGACAACTGCGCGGCTACTGGGTCGAGACCGCGGTACCCGCCTCCGCGGCGCCCACCGCCGACCCGGTGGCGGGCGGCCACCCGGAACGGGTCTTCCCCGGCCTGACCCGCAGGCTCACCGCCGCCGGCTACGACGAGACGTACGGCCCCGCCGCCGGCGACCCGCGCTGGCGCTCCCAGCGGCCCGCCGTCGGCCGCGTGGACGACGACGGCGTCTTCAGGGCCCGCAGCAGCGGCACCACCGAAGTCAGCGCCGAGCGGGGCGCGGCCCACGGCAGCATCCGGCTCACCGTGCTCGACGACCTCTCCCGCATCGAGCCCACCACCCGGCGCGTCTCCCTCGCCGACCCCGGCTCCGCCGGCACCTTCGGCATCCTCGGCCTGGACGCACAGGGCAACAGCGCGCCGATCGAGCCCGCCGACGTACGACTGGACTACGACCGCGACATGTTCGACGTACGCGACGACGGCCGTGGCTCCTTCACCGTCGCCTCGCGCACCGGCGACAGCACCGCCGGGCGGATCACCGCGACCGCCGGTGGCGTGACCACCGTCCTCGCCGTGACCGTGGGACTCACCGAACAGACCGTCAGCGGCTTCGACGACGCCGGCGCCTGGACCTTCAGCCAGGCGCGTGCCGGCGGCTCCGTCGCGGCCACGCCCGACGGACACAGCGGCACCGGTCTCGAACTCTCCTACGACTTCACGAAGTCGACCGCGACCCGCGCCGCCTACGCCAACCCGCCCCAGCGGATCGCCGTCGCCGGGCAGCCGCAGTCCTTCACCCTCTGGATCAAGGGCGACGGAAACGGCGCCTGGCCCACCCTGCACCTCAAGGACGCGGCCGGCTCCGACCAGTTGCTGCGCGGCCCGTACATCACCTGGACCGGCTGGCGGCAGGTGAGGTTCCCCGTGCCGCAGGGCGCGGCCATGCCGCTGTCCGTGCACCGGTTCTACCTGGCGGAGACCGCCGCGGGCCGGCAGTACACCGGACGGATCGTGATCGACGGGCTCGACGCGCAGGTACCGCCCGCGATCGACGTGCCGCAGCCGCCGCCGGTCGTCGACCCGCTGATCGACCCGGCGGCCGTGACCGAGGGACGCGACTGGCAGTTCGCGGTGATGTCCGACGCGCAGTTCGTGGCCCGCGACCCGAACAGCCCGATCGTCGCACAGGCCCGCCGGACGCTCCGCGAGATCAAGGCCGCGCGACCCGACTTCCTCGTCGTCAACGGCGACCTCGTGGACGAGGGATCACCGGCCGACCTCGCCTTCGCGCGCCGCGTGCTGACCGAGGAACTGGGGGACGAACTGCCCTGGTACTACGTGCCGGGCAACCACGAGGTCATGGGGGGCCGGATCGACAACTTCGTCGCCGAGTTCGGCCCGGCGCAGCGCACCTTCGATCACCGCGGCACCCGGTTCATCACCCTGGACACCTCAAGCCTGAGCCTGCGCGGCGGCGGTCTCGCCCAGATCAAGGCGCTCCGGGCCCAGCTCGACGCTGCCGCGACCGACCGGACGATCGGCTCCGTGATGGTCGTCGAGCACGTACCGCCGCGGGACCCGACCGTCCAGCAGGCCAGCCGGCTCGGCGACCGCAAGGAAGCGGCCCTGATCGAGGACTGGCTCGCGGAGTTCCGCCGTTCCTCGGGCAAGGGCGCGGGGCTGATCGGCAGCCACGTCGGCGTCTTCCATGCCGCGCACGTCGACGGCGTGCCGTATCTCGTCAACGGCAACTCGGGCAAGGCACCGGCCGGGCCGGCCGACGAAGGGGGCTTCACCGGCTGGTCGCTCGTCGGTGTCGACGGCGTCTCGCACGCCGAGCAGGCGGCCGCGCGCCGCGCCCCGTGGGAGGCGGGTCCCGACTGGGTCTCCGTCCAGACCCGCACCCATGTCGACGCGCTCGAACTGTCCGCGCCGGTCGTCCTGCAGCCCGGTGACACCGCCGACGCGAAGGCGACGGTCGTCCAGGGGGCGAGGCGGGTGCCCGTGACGTTCCCGGTCAGCGCGGACTGGTCCGGCTCGCCGAACGTCCACATCGGCGCCGAGCACGACGCGCGGGGCCGCCACGTGGCGGCCTTCGACCCGGCGACGGGCAGCGTCACGGCGCTGCGCGCCGGTGCGTTCACGCTGGCGGTGACCGTGGGCGGCGTGACGCGTGACGTGCGCGTGAACGTGGTGACGCCGCGGGACAGGGCCGCCTGAGCGCGGCACGGACCGGGTTCCGCGCCGCCGGGCGCGGCCCGGTCCGTGCCGGGGCGCTTGCCCGCCCCCTGTGCCGGGGTGCTTGTCCGACCTTCGTGCAGGGCAGGGGCGTTTGCTCGACCTGTGTGCAGGGGTGCGGCCGGTTCTCGGTGCGGTGCCGGGTGCGTGGGCCGGTGTGTCTGTGGGCGGGCCCGTGTCGGGGCGTCTGCTCGACCTCCGCGCACAGGCCCTTCGGCTGACACGGTACGGCGTGGCGGGCGTGTCGCTGCCCGCGGCGGCGAGGACCGGGACGAGTGGTGCCGGCACCCCGGCCCGCCCTGGCTCCTCTCCGTGCCAGCCCCACGCGCCGGCACAAGGCCGGGCCGAACCGGCCTCGTGGCGGCGCGTGGGGCGACGTCCCGGAATCAGTGGACGAGTCCGAGGCCCGGCTCGCCGGCCGGGAGCGGGGCGAAGTGGCCTGCCACGTCCGCCGCCGACACCGCGTCGAGCCGCGCCGGAGACCATCGTGGCCTGCGGTCCTTGTCGACGACCTGCGCGCGGATGCCCTCGACGAGGTCGGGGGAGACCAGTGCGGCGCAGGAGACGCGGAACTCCTGTTCCAGGACGGCCTCGAGGCCGCTCAGCTGCCGAGCCCGCCGGATCGCGGCGAGCGTCACCTTCACCGACGTGGGTGACTTCGACAGGATCGTCTCCGCCGCCTCCTTGGCCGCGGGCTCCCCGCAGGCCGTCAGCCGGTCGACGATCTCCTCCGCGGAGTCGGCGGCGTAGCAGTGGTCGATCCACTCGCGGTGCACGGCCAGTTCCGCCTCCGGTGCCGGCGCCCCGTACCGCCGGAGCGCCTCGGCCGGCTCGGCCGTCGCGAGGGACGCCGCGAAGCCGGTGAGCCGCTCGTACGGCACGAAGGCGTCGGCGAGGCCAAGCCGCAGCGCGTCGCCCGCGCCGACCGCCGCGCCGGTGAGCGCCAGGTGCGTGCCCAGTTCGCCGGGGGCCCGTGACAGCAGGTAGGTGCCGCCGACGTCCGGCACGAAGCCGATCCCGGTCTCCGGCATGGCGACGGCCGATCGCTCCGTGACGATCCTGATGCTGCCGTGGGCGGAGATGCCGACTCCGCCTCCCATCACGATGCCGTCCATGAGGGCGACGTACGGCTTCGGCCAGCGGGCGATGCGGGCGTTGAGCCGGTACTCGTCGCGCCAGAAGGCGGCCGACGCACGCCCGCCGGCGCGTGCGTCGTCGTGGATGGCGCGGATGTCGCCGCCGGCGCACAGACCGCGCTCACCGGCTCCCGACACGACGACGACGGCGATGTCGTCGTCGCGTTCCCAGGCGTCGAGTGCGGCGTCGACGGCACGCACCATCGCATGGGTGAGCGCGTTGATCGCCCGGGGACGATTGAGTGTGATGTACCCGGCGCGGCCCTCGGTGCGCAGCAGTACGGCGTCGTCGTTCGGCGTTGAGGAGCTGTCCGGGGCCATCGCTTCGTCCTTCCGGGGTTGGATCTCGCGGTCCATACTCGCTCACCCGTCCTGCGACAGACGCACGCCCCCTTCCCTCTCGGTCGGGGGGCACGTCATGAACCGGATGGGTCCGCACATCGCCGAAGACCCGCGCAGGGTGGCCCTCGTCGACGCCGTGTACGCCTCCCTTCAGGGGCGCCTGGAGCACGCTCTCGACCGCCGACCGCAAGGACCGCGCCCGCCCCGCCCCGCCCCGTCCCCGTCCCGTCCCGTCCCCGTGCCGTCCCCGTCGCGCCGGAGCGCAGCCATCGCCGCCGGTCGTCGCGATCGCGCCACTCGGCGCGAATGTGGCGCAATCAAACGTTGCCGCTCCGCTTCATGAGGCGCAGCCTGGGTGCTGCGGGAGCGCTCCCATGCTTTCGCGGGAGCGCTCCCATTTCGTCGGACCCCACAGGAATCCGGCATTCCCCCACGGAAGGAAGGCAATCATGAATTGTCATGCACGCAACATTCGACGGCGGCTGACGCTCGCCCTGACGACCCTCGTCGCGGCGTTGCTCAGCCTGATCCCCTGGAGCGGTACCGCCGTCGCCCACGGGTCGGTCGTCGACCCGGCCTCGCGCAACTACGGCTGCTGGCTGCGCTGGGGCAGTGACTTCCAGAACCCGGCCATGGCCCAGGAGGACCCCATGTGCTGGCAGGCCTGGCAGGCCGACCCGAACGCCATGTGGAACTGGAACGGCCTGTACCGCAACGGCTCCGGCGGCAACTTCCAGGCGGTCGTCCCTGACGGGCAGCTGTGCAGCGGCGGCCGGACCGAGGGCGGTCGCTACAACTCGCTGGACACCGTCGGCGCGTGGAAGACCACGGACATCGGCGCGAACTTCACCGTCAAGCTGTACGACCAGGCCAGCCACGGCGCGGACTACTTCCAGGTCTACGTCTCGCGGCAGGGTTTCGACCCGACCACCCAGCCCCTGCGCTGGAGCGACCTCCAGTTGGTCACCCGCACCGGCAGGTACGCACCCAGCCAGAACTACTCCATCCCCGTCAGCACGTCCGGCTACAGCGGTCGCCATGTCGTCTACACGGTCTGGCAGGCATCGCACATGGACCAGACCTACTTCCTGTGCAGTGACGTGAACTTCCGCTGATCGATCCGTCACCGAGCCGTCCCGCCGGGCGTCGCGCGCCGTCCGGCGGGACCCGTCCGTGCCCTGACGTACCGCGCGGCGCCCCGAGACCGGAGCGCCGCCCGCCGACACACGGCGATCCGCCCACCGACCGGAACAGCATCCTCGTCACCGGAGCCGACATGCCAAGACGCCGCCGGACAGGGCCTCTTCTGCCCGCCCTCCTGCTGACCGCCCTCATCGCCCTGCCCGTCAACACCACTGCCACTGCCACTGCCGCCGCCACCGCCACCGCGACCCCGTCTCCGTCTCCGTCCCCGCCCCTCGTGGCGGCTCCCCCCATGACAGCGGCTGCCGCGACGCCCCGGGCGGAAGCGGCCGAGGGCACCGTCGCGCCCACCTCGCCCACGGCGTCGAGCGCACCCGTGCCCCTGCCGTCGCTGAGCACGACCACCACCCAGGTGGCCTCCGGGCTGAAACGGCCCACCGCTATCGCGGCCCCCGACGACGGCACGGGCCGGCTGTTCATCACGGAGAAACCCGGAACCGTCCGCGTCTACCACCCGGACACCGGCCTCGAGCGGACCCCGCTCGTCGACATCACCTCGGTCCTGGACGAGTCGGGCAACGAACGCGGGCTGCTCGGCATCGCCCTCCCGCCCGACTTCGCCGACAGCCAGGACCTCTACCTGGCGTACACGGCTCTGCCCGACGGCGCGGTCACACTCGCCCGCTACCGGCTCGACGAGTTCCGCCTGGAGGTCCTGCTCTCCCAGGAACACGCGGAGTACAGCAACCACAACGGCGGACAGCTCGCGTTCGGCCCCGACGGCAACCTGTACTGGAGCATCGGCGACGGCGGCGGCTCCGCGGACCCCCTCCGCGCCGGACAGCGGCTGGACACCCTGCTGGGCAAGGTCATGCGTATCGACGTGAGCCGGGCCTGCGCCCCCCTCGCCTACTGTGTCCCCGACGACAACCCGTTCGTGGGAACCCCCGGCGCCCGCGAGGAGATCTGGCTGTACGGGCTGCGCAACCCGTGGCGGTTCTCCTTCGACAGCGCCGACGGCTCGATGTGGATCGGGGACGTGGGGCAGGGCCGATGGGAGGAGGTCGACCATCTCGCCGCCGGACAAGGAGGGCTGAACCTCGGCTGGTCCTGCTACGAGGGCCTGGAGAAGTTCGGCGGCGGCCACTGCGCGCCCGGCGAGACGTACACCGAGCCAGTCTTCACGTACTCGCCCTACACGGGCGGCTGTTCGGTCATCGGCGGACACGTCTACCGGGGAAGGCAGTACGCCGACCTGGTCGGCGGCACCTACATCGCCACCGACTACTGCTCGTCGACGGTCTGGGCACTGCGCCCCGACGGCAGCGGCGGCTACGAGCAGGCCGAGATCGGGGAGATGCCGACTCAGGTGACGTCGATCGGCACGACCGCCGACGGGGAGTTCTACGTGGTCAACGATCTGCCCGGTGGCCTGCACCGAGTGTCGTTCGAACGGGAGGAGCCGACCTGCCGTGTGGACCGGACCGTGAGGGCCTGGGGCACCGGAACAACGGTCGACCTCACCGTGACCAACACCGGCAGCACGGCGCTGAGCGGCTGGACGCTCGAGTTCCCGCTCGCCCTCGGGCAGACGGTCGTCTCCGACTGGAACACCGACCTGACCCAGGGAAGCAACACCATCACGGCGACCGACGCGTCGCACAACGCCGCCGTCGCTCCGGGCGCGAGCATCACCCTGGGCTATCTCGCCGACCACACCGGTGACGCCTCGCCACCACCGCGGTTCACGCTGAACGGTGACGCCTGCGCCGTCGGCCGCTGAGCCGCAGGCCGCCGTAACAGGCCGCCGCCCTGACGACGGCGGCGGGGGACCCCCGGCCGGGCCGCCCGGATCGGCCTGGCCGGGGGTGCGCTGCGTTTGGCGTCTCCATGCCCGCCAAGGTAGGGACCCAGAATTTTTCCGACAACACCCCGGCAGAAAATCGCGATAGATCGTTCAACGGACGAGGCCTGATGGTCCCTCAAACACTGGCTGTCCGCGTTCTACGGATTATTTATTCGGGGGGTTGACGTAAAAGCTCCGGCGTTCGCAAGCTGTGCGGCACACCCCGTCACACAGCTCTCCCGGGCTGCCCATGGACGTTCGGGCGGGGACGACGAAGGAGAATCCGACTGATGACCGGTGGCGAGAATCGTCTGCGCCGTCGCTCCCTGCTGGCCGGTGCCGCCGGCATGGGAGCCGCGGCCGCCCTTCCCGTGACCGCCGCACGAGCGGCCCCGCCCGTTTCGGCCTCGGCCCCCGCTGAAAGCGCGGCGAGCGGGCCCCGCCCCCGCCCGTCGAACTGGCCCGACCCCGAGCCGTACGGTCTCGCCGACACCCGGCTGGACCTGTGGCCGCGGGACGACAACTCCTTCGTCCTCCCGCTCGAACCGCGCCCCCGTGACCGGGAGCTCGGCCGGGTCTGGATGCGGGACACCTACGTCAACTGCTTCGTGGTCGACGGCCGCGCTCTCTATGTCGCCACCGGCACCACCCGCGTCCCGGGGCTCGAGGCTGCCGGCCCGTGGAACGACGGCATCTTCGTGTGGACGGCCCCGTCACTGAAGGGACCGTGGAAGCTGGTCGACACGACCGGTGTCCGGCCCGGCGCGGAGAAGGGCAAGGTGTGGTCGCCCGAGTTCGTCGGCGAGAACCGGCCCGGACGTACGGTCGTCGCACCCTGGCAGGAGTACTGGCACGACGAACAGTTCGGCAGGCGCGGCAACGTGTGGGCGCCGGAGGTGCACCGCTTCAAGGGCAAGTGGTACATCGTCGCGTGCATGGGTGACCACTCCCGCAAGGTGGGGTCGTTCATGCTCGTGAGCGAGGCCGGCATCGAGGGCCCGTACCGACTGGCCGAAGGCAGTCTCGACAAGCCCTTCGGCGATGCCCTCCCTGACGTGCCGCACATCGAACCCGGGGCGCGCTTTCATATCGACGGCGGCCTGTACACCGAGGGCGACGACGCCTGGCTCGTGCTGCACAACGACCTGTACGCCAGATTCCGGAGCGACATGGAGGACATCGTCACCACGACGAACCTCCCCGAGTTCCGGCAACTGCCCTACTCACCCGAGCCGTACCTCGAAGGCGCCCACGTCTTCAAGCACAAGGGCAAGTACTACCTGCTTCACGCCGCGTGGGACCGCACGTCGGTCGACGCCTACGGAAGCACGCGCAACGCCTACGACCCGCCCGCGCCGGGCCGTGTGCAGTACCAGTACGACGCGATCCTCGCCGTCTCCGACCACTTCGAAGGCCCGTACTCGAAGCGGTGGACCGCCGGCGTCGGCGCCGGACACAACAACATCTTCGAGGACCACGACGGCGGACTGTGGGCGACGTTCTTCCGCAACCCGAACTTCGGCCACTGGTCGGACCCCTCCCGCATCGCCGACGCGGCCGTACCCGGTGTCGTACGCCTGGAGTGGACCGGCCCCGACGACAACCGCCTGTACGTCCAGCGCGAGAGCCGGGGCGGCAGGTGAAAGCCCGAGGCCCCGCGATCGTTCCGCGCGCGGCGAGCACGGCAGACGCCTCGCACCGGCCGGCGGCTCCTCCCCGCTCGGCTTCCATCACCTTCTCCTCCCGGAAGGGAGCACTGTGACCTGCCCGACCGCTCCGAACATCGTGCTGGTGATGACCGACCAGCTTCGTGCCGACTTCACCGCGAGCATGGGCTTCGCCCTGGACACGATGCCCTTCCTCGACTCCGTCGCCGCCGAGGGCACCCGCTTCCGCCGCGCCTACACCACCGCCCCGGCCTGTGTCCCGGCGCGCACCAGCCTGCTCACCGGCAGATGGCCCAGTACCCACCGGGCACGGCAGAACTCCACCCTCGACCCGCTGGACGTGGCACGCGGCGACGACCTGCTCGATGTGCTGAGGGGCGCCGGCTACCAGCTGTTCTTCGCCGGCAAGACGCACATGTACCGGGAGAACCCGGAGGACTACGACGCCTTCTCCGGCCCCTACGGACACACGAAGGGGCCGGACTCCACCACCGAGCAGCGCGCCTTCACGGCCTGGCTGCGATCCATCGACATGGGGCCGACGAGTGCTCCCACCCCGTTCCCGGCGGAGCAGCAGTACGCGTACCGGATCGTCTCCGACACCATCGGGCAGGTGGACGCCCGGGATGCCGCCAAGCCGTTCTTCGCCTGGGTCTCCATGCCCGAGCCGCACAACCCGTACCAGGCGTCCGAGCCGTACTTCTCCATGTTCGACGAGGACGAGGTCCCCGACCGGTCCTGTGGTCCCGAGGCCGCGGAGGCCAAGGGCGGCGCATACAAGTGGCTGCGCGACCTGGTGGAGGAGAAGCGCCCCGGCTACGACGACAACTGGCGCCGCTACCGGGCCACTTACTGCGGCATGCTCCGCTTCGTCGACGACCAGGTGCGCCGGCTCGTCGACCACCTCAAGTCCCAGGGTCTGTGGGAGAACACCCTGCTCATCTTCCTCGCCGACCACGGCGACTACGTCGCCGACTACGGCCTGCAGCGCAAGGGCGCCGGCATGTCCGAGGCCCTGGCGCAGATCCCGATGGTCGTCCACGGCTGCGGCGTCCGGACCAACGAGAACAAGAAGGACTTCGTCTCGATCGCGGACATCCTGCCCACCCTGTGCGAGGCGGTGGGCCGCCCCATTCCCCTGGGCGTCCAGGGCCGCAGCCTGTGGCAGATGCTCACCGGCTCCGACTACCCGGCCGCGGAGTTCTCCGACATCGTCACCGAGCGCGGCTACGGCGGCCTGCCCTATTCCGACGATGCCCGGCCACCGCTGCATTTCCCCTACGAAGGCACCAAGTACGACGAGCTGAACAGTGTGACGCAGAGCGGCTCGTCGCGGATGCTCCGGCACGACCACTACAAGCTCTATGAGCATGTCGCCGACGGCGGCGAACTGTACGACCTCGCCAAGGATCCGATGGAGCTGGACAACCGCTGGGACGATCCGAGCCTGCGCAAGGTCAAGGCCGACCTCATGCAGCGACTGCACCGATGGTCGGTCCGCCTCACCGACGACCTGCCGCAAGGGCGCTACACCGCCAGGCTCGCTCAGCACAACTGGTATCGGACCTCGGAGGAGGATCGAGCATGACCGGACCGATCCGCCGCGACGACGGCCACCGGCGATCCTCCCCGTCACGCCGTACGGTCCTGCGCGGTACCGCCGTCACGCTGGCCGCGGCAGCCACGACCATGGCCGCGGGCGGTACGGCTTCCGCGGCCGGCGCGGCCGTCGACCACCCGGGCGCGCAGTGGCTGCCCGCCGACCCCGCCAACTACCGCACCGCGTGGCGTCCCCGCGGTCATCCGGTCGACCACGTCGTCATCCACGTCACGCAGGAGCGCTTCGACGACGCCGTCGCCGTCTTCCGGAACAGTGACAGGAGAACCTCGGCCCACTATGTGGTCCGCTCGGCAGACGGCCACATCGGCCAGTGCGTCCGGGAGAAGGACATCGCCTGGCACGCCGGCGATCCCGACCACGACAACCGCAGCATCGGCATCACACACGAGGGTTGGGTCAATGCCGGCGCATGGTTCACCGAGGAGATGTACGCCTCGTCCGCGGCGCTCACCGAGGCCGTGTGCGCACGCCATGCGATTCCACTGGACCGTACGCACATCCTGGGGCACCACGAGGTGTCCGGCGCCACCCACACCGACCCTGGAGCCAACTGGGACTGGGATCGCTATCTCGAACTGGTACGCAAGGTGAGAAGCGACAGGTGACGCCGTCGGTGAGGGGCGGCGCCACCTGGTGCCGCCCCTCGGGCCCGCGCCCGGATCCGGAGCGCCACACGAACGGACCACGACCCGCGCGCTCACGGAGATGAAGGTCCGGCCGCACCGGCGTACACCGCCGGTGCGGGGTGGTTGTGCGTGGTCAGTGGTCAGCGGTTCTCGGTGCGGGTTGTGGTGACTGACGCTCATGTGCCGACGACGCCGGCGAGACGTCGGGCGACCTCTCGCCAGACCACTTCGGCCGCGGGCTCGTCGCGTTCCGCACGGCGGCACAGCTCCAAAGGGTCCAGCCCCCTGGCCCGTAACCGCTCCGAAGCCCATGATCCGACCCGGTCCGCGCCCGCCTCGGGGTGGAACTGCACCCCCCACGCCCGGTCGCCGACCCGGAATGCCTGGTACGGGCACCTCTCGCTCTCCACGAGCCAGGCGGCACCCGGGGGCAGGGCGGTCACGGCGTCCACGTGGTGCTCGACTGCGGTCACCCGCTTCGGCAGTCCCTGGAAGAGCGGATCACCGTCAGCCTCGGACCGGACGCGGAGCGGCGTGCTGCCGAACTCCGGTTCGCCGTGTTCGCCCTGGACCGTTCCTCCGGCGACCTGTGCGAGGAGTTGTCCGCCGAGACAGATCCCGAATACGGCGTGTCCCCGCTCCAACGCCTCGGCCACCAGTGCGCGAGCGGGCGCGAGCCAGGGCGCACGGACGTCGTCCCCGGGGAGGTAGCCGCCGCCGAGCACCATCACACCCTCGTGCGCCAAGTGCCGGGGGAGCGGCTCCCCGGCATACGCGCGCACCACTTCCAGTGACAGCCCGTCCGAGACCAGCCAGTCACCGAACCGGCCGGGCCCGCCGCCCGGGCTGTTCTGAACCACCAGCAGCCGCGCCATCCCACCCCCTGCTACGTACCTTTGTGACAACCTTCCACTGCCCAGGAGGAGGTGGGTCGCAAGCCTCCTGCCGTGTCACAGAGTCGCCGCTCGACGCTTCGAGCTGCCGACGAGGTCACGAAGCCCTCCGGCCGTGCCCGTCGGCACACCGGCGACTCGTCTGCGGCCGCATCACCCTTCCGAATTACTGCAACGCGTTCTACTGTGTGCGCCGCCGCACAGGGACGACCGCGAGACGCCTGGAGGGGCCGTGCACCTTCGATACACGCCGCAGCAGGAGCAGTTGCGCGCCGAACTGCGCACCTACTTCACAAAGCTCGTCCCCGACAACGCCTACGCCCGGTACGCGGAGCCGGCCGTCCGCAAACGCCTCTACCGCGAGACGATCCGCCGGCTCGGCTCGGACGGCTGGCTCGGGGTCGGCTGGCCCGAGCAGTACGGCGGCAGAGGGCTCAGCCCCATGGAGCAATTCATCTTCTTCGACGAGGCGGCCCAGGCAGGCGTCCCCCTGCCACTGATGGCGCTCAACACGGTCGGTCCGACGATCATGCAGTTCGGCACCGACGAGCAGAAGTCGTACTTCCTGCCGAAGATCCTCTCCGGCGAGATCGACTTCGCCATCGGCTACAGCGAACCCGACGCCGGTACCGACCTCGCCGCGCTCAAGACCCGGGCGGTACGGGACGGGGACGCGTACGTCGTCAACGGGCAGAAGATCTGGACCACCAACGGCGACACCGCCGACTGGATCTGGCTCGCGGTCCGCACCGATCCGGACGCCCCGCCGCACAAGGGCATCACCATGCTCCTCGTCCCGACATCGGATCCCGGCTACTCGTGCACCCTCATCAACACGCTCGCCTCTCACGACACCACCGCGAGCTACTACGAGAACGTCCGCGTCCCGCTCGGGCACCGGGTCGGCGAGGAGAACAAGGGCTGGCGGCTGATCACCAACCAGCTCAACCACGAGCGGGTCACCCTCGCCGCTCACGGCACCATGGCCATCCGAGCCCTGCGCGACGTACAGCGCTGGGCCGCGGACACGAAACTCACCGACGGCCGCCGAGTCATCGACCTCGGCTGGGTACGAGGCCGGCTCGCCCGTACCCACAGCAGGCTGGACGCGATGAAACTGCTCAACTGGCAGATGGTGAACGCCGTCCAGGACGGCACCCTCACCCCACAGGACGCCTCCGCGGTCAAGGTGTACGGCTCCGAGGCCAGGCGGGACGCCTACGCCTGGCTGATGGAAGTCGTCGGCGCGGCGGGGCCGCTGAAGGAGGGCTCGGCCGGGGCGGTCCTCGGCGGGGAGCTGGAGCGCGGCTACCGATCCGCCGTGATCTTCACCTTCGGCGGCGGCAACAACGAGATCCAGCGCGAGATCATCTCGTGGATCGGACTGGGGATGCCACGGGTACGACGCTGACTGTGACGAGGATTTTTAGTTGACACAAAAGAGGGGTAGTTGGCATGCGACTACTGGCTTTAGTTGACACATGCTGAGGTTAGTTGTCACCTAGATCGCCAACATATTCGAGCGGCCTTCCGTGAGGCGGCCGCCGTCGGCTGGCGTTCGAGGGGTCTCCCTCATGGCTCGTGAGGAAGGCCGCCCAGGGCGAGGTGGCTATTGAACTGAGCCTGGACGGGCAAGGGGGCCAGGGCTATGGCTCAGACTGGCTTGATCACGGTCAGGCGCAGATCTTCGAGGAACCCTGCGCCGAAGGGGCGGAGATCGACGGCTTCGTCGCTCGCGAGAACTTCCCCACGGAGAGTGGATCGGTCCAGGGCTTCTCCTGGCTGTGCCGGCTTGTACCCGAGAACAAAACTGGGATCGCTGAGGTTTTCAAGCCGCAGCACTCGCTCCGCCACGTCCCGCCCGGCGCCGGCTGTGAACTGCTGGAACGGCATGGGGGTAAATCCCAGCTGCGCCTTGAACCGAAAAAGTCCAGTGCGCACAATATGTCCATAGAGATTTATGTCGACCCCCAGAGAGACGTTTCGACATCCCAGTTCACGGGCAACGCGAAAGACCATTGCGTAGATGCTTCGGGTCAAGCTGTCGCTGTGTCGCTCTGGTGCTACAGCGACGTACCGGAGTCGGAGAAGTGAATCGGTCGTGGAGTGGTGGCAGATGCAGCCGCCCACGACTACGCCGTCCTGAAGTGCGTTGACCGTAAGATACTCACCCCTCTGGGCCAGGAAGTCATCCCGCTCAAGGGGGGCGAGCATGAGCCCGTTGCGCATTTCGCTGACCCGGGACTTGTAAACATCCAGGAATGGGTCCAGCGTCTCCGGTGTCAACGGATTCTGGACAGTTATCCGAACGCCGTCATTCTCGGTCCTCCGCACTGACTTTCGAAACAGGTATCGACTGTTCTGTGAAAGTCGGCTCAGAAATTCTTCCTCGCTGCTTCCGGCCGGAGCAAGCCAGATCAGGCGGTCCGGCTTAGCGATGAAGCCCGCCTCGACGAGTGGAAGCTCGATATCCGCAGCAGGTTCGACCACGCGGATGATGTCGATGCTTTGGCGATGCTCTGACCAGTCGGTGGACAGGGCTTCTTCGGTACTTACCTCGGCTGTGGAGATTCCGTGGTCTGTCTCAAGGTGCATGAAGGATCCTCGCGTTCTTTGAAGTACTGATCATCGTGGAAGCCTGTGAGGCCCAGGGCCAGGCGATCAACCCGCCGGGGGAGTCGCTTTGGGCAATGGGAAATCGCGCCTGTTTCGGTGATATCCCGGCAAGGAAATATAGGTCAGGGAAGGTCGATGGGAAGGTGAAGGTCGTCCAGGGCGTGAGCGCAAAAACAATCCCGTTGCTCCGGAAGTATCTTTATGGTCTCGAGGACGACAGTTCGCAGGCGCTCAATGTTTTCGGCGAAAACTTTGAAGACCTCTGCCTGGGCGACGCTATCGTCTGCGTCAATTCCCGCGTCGAGGTCCGTTACCAGGGCGATAGAGGTGTAGCAGAGACCCAGTTCACGGGCGAGCACTGCCTCCGGGTGGCCGGTCATGTTCACGAGGGACCAGCCTGCTGCAGCGAACCACTGGGACTCGGCACGGGTGGAAAACCGTGGTCCTTCGACCACGACCATCGTGCCGCCGTCGTGGGCTCCGGATTCCGTTCCAGCAGCGGCCTTGAGGGCGGCAGCGCGGCCGGGTTCGCAGTAGGGGTCCGCGAACGAGACGTGGACGGCGCCCTCGTCGTAGAAGGTCTGCACCCGGCCGCTGGTCCGATCGATCAGCTGGTCGGGGATAACGAGGGTTCCTGGCCCCAGGTCCCTGCGCAGCGAGCCTACGGCGCAGGGCGCCAGTACCTGTTGCACGCCCAGTGAGCGCAGCGCCCATAGATTCGCCCGGTAGTTGATCGCGTGAGGCGCTCGCTCGTGCTGCCTACCATGACGGGGAAGGAAGGCGACCTGCCGGCCGCCGATGCTGCCGATGCAGATGGCATCGGACGGCTCTCCGTAAGGAGTTGCCACCGTCACTCGGTCCACGTTGGCGAGCAGCTCGTAGAAGCCGCTGCCGCCGATGACGCCTATTTCAGCGCGGTCCGCTATTCGGGTCACGTTGGTGCCGTCCCTTCTGTCGGTTGAGGTGTTCTCTGTTGGTTCAAGTTGGGAGTCCGCTGTGAGCCCGCCCGGGATGACGTATGGCGAGGTTGCTCGGCGGGCCCGGGCGCGCAGTGCGGGGCCCCGTCGGGCTTGCTGATGAGTCGGCTGGCCCGCTGCCGACTCCTGATTCGGGTGCGGCCGTTGTCCTCACCCCTCGGCTTGGCGGGCCCGGTAGGCGGCCGCCTTGACCCGGCTCTGGCAGGCGGTGGAACAGAACTGCCTGGCGCCGTTGCGCGAGGTGTCTACGTAGGTGCGGTCGCATCGGGGGGCGCGGCAGACGCCGAGGCGGCCCGCCAGGTCGCTGCCCAGAGCCAAGGCAAGGGCTGTGGCGCAGCCGGCACCCCAGCCCAGGGCGACACTGTCATCGGAACCATGGAAATGGACCTGCCACGGTTCGCCGCCCACCCGGTCCAGTTGCGGTCGCGCGCCCGTCGCCGCCAGCAAGGCGTTGATGCCTTCGGCGGCCTCATGGAGACGTTCCGCCTCCACCGCTTCGAACACAACTCTCATCTGCCGTGCGGCATCTGCCAGGTAGGCGGCCTGACTGGGCTCGACCCGTTCGGGTGCCGAAGCGAGAGGGAGGGCGGCTCGCACTGCCTCCGCCAGGAGTGCTCCTGCCGGCGCGATGTACGGTTTCCCCCCCGACTGGCCGTCTGTGAGCGTATTGACCAAGGAGACGGACACGTCCAACAACACCCTCACGTGACTGTCGAACATCACTTGACCAGTCACCCCCTTCTGTCTAGTGTCGTTCCTGACGATATCCGATTAGACAGTCACTCGGTGGTGTAACAGATGAGGTTTCTGTCGTCGGGGCAACCGCTTCCCCGTTCCGTGTGGCTTTTGATCTGTGCCCGAGCGGTCAATCGGCTCGGAGCCTTCTCGTTGCCTTTTCTAGCCGTGCTGATCACCACGCAGTTCGGAGCCAGCCCCGTGCTGGCCGGTCTCGTCACCGCCATGTTCGGGCTGGCCGCTATCCCCTCACGCCTGGCGGGCGGGCGTCTTTCTGACCGGATAGGGAGCCGCCGCGCGATCGTGGCCGGGCTCAGCGCCTGCGGCCTGGCCCAGCTCGGCATCGCCGCGTCCCCGGACTTGCCCACCGTCATCGTGTTCGTCCTTATTCTCGGCCTTGTCTACGAGGTGTACGAGCCGCCGAGCCAGGCGCTGATCGCCAACGCCACCACGGCCGCCACCCGTGTCCGGGCCTTTAGTCTCCTGAACGCCGCACTGGCAGTAGCGGGAATGATGGCAGGGCTCATGGCTGCCGCCCTGGGTCGCTGGGACCTGCGATGGCTGTTCCTCGCCGATGCCCTGACCTGCCTGATCTGCGCAGCGCTGGTGCACCGTGTCCTGCCCGCCGACCGGCCGCTCCCCGGCCGTCAGGCCGAGCAAGGGAAAGGCAGTCCGTGGCGGGACCGTGCCCTGCTCCTACTGCTTGCCAACGGCACCTTCTTCGCGCTGGTCTACTTGCAGATCCTTCTCACGCTGCCGTTGTCGCTGACCTACAGCGGCTTGCGGGCCGCCGATGCTGGCATTTTGATGACGGCCTCTGCGCTCACCGTCGTTGCCAGCCAGCCACTTGTCCGAAGTCCTCGTGTCGCACTCATGGCACCGTCCCGGATATTCGTGATCGGCTACGCCCTGCTCGCCGTAGGGCTGGGCGGCTACGCCGTCGCCCACACGTTGCCCTTACTGGTGGCCGCAACTGTGGTGTGGAGCCTCGGCGACGCCGTTCTCCTGGCCCGCATGCCTGCGCTCGTCGCCGATCTCGCGCCCGACCACAACAAGGGGCGTTATCTGGCCGTGTACGGCACCAGTTGGGGTATTGCAGGCGTTGTCGCCCCGCTGATCGGCACACAACTCCTGCAACAGGCGGGGCCTTTCGCGCTGTGGGGCACGGCTTCTGCCGCCTGTCTGGCGTTCGCTGCGCTTCAGCCGGCCCTGTCGCGTGGCTCTACCCGCCGGGTGGATGGGAACCTTGACACGGCCGCTTCCGCGCGACCGCGGGATCAGGCCGATTCTTGAGGTTTCAGGCCGCGACACGTCAGGTAGCACCCTGCGCCTTCTGCCTTCTGGTGGCACAGGAGGGACAGGTTGGTCGGATATCCCTCACGCCTGACTGCACTGCATATCGGCAACGGGCGGCGACGTCACCAGCCGACCTCGCTCAGAGCCTTGGCAGTCCCTCGGAGGCCGTCATGCGACCAGGCCGCAGCACAGACTGCGCGGAGCCCATCGTGCTTCCCGCCGCTGCCATCGACGACGAGGTCTGTCCCGTGAACAGAGATCTGCCAGCCACCACAGCCGAAGACTGACCCGTGAATGTCCACCGCGGGGTGCGACTGGAGGAGTCCGCGCAGGTCCTCCGCCACAAAACTGGGACGCATAGCGGCAGGAGCCCTGACCAGAGCATCAGGATCCGTCGCCCCCGTGAGCACTAGCAAGCTGTCGAGGCCGGCGGCACTGGCACCCTGAATATCGGTATCCATGCGGTCACCGACCATCAGCGGACGCACGGCTCCCGTCCGCTTGACTGCCTCGTCGAACAGAGGAGCCTCTGGCTTTCCGGCCACGGTAGGGCGGATGCCTGTTGCGCTCACAACTACCGCCACCAGCGTCCCGTTGCCAGGAGCCAGGCCCCGCGGAGTAGGCACCGTCTGGTCGGTGTTCGTCGCGATCCACGGCACCCCCTTGCCTACAGCAAAGCTGGCCTCAGCCAGGTCGCTCCAGGCGACATCACGCCCAAAACCCTGGAGGACGACATCCGGCCCCTCTTCGGCGCTGCTGACCTCACGCAATCCGTACTCGCGGACTGCGGCGCGCAGCCCCTCCGCCCCGATGACCAGAGCTGATGCTTCCGGCCCGAACGTCTGCCGTGCGAGACCCGCAGCGGCCTGCGCGGAGGTAACGACACTCCCGTCCTTGGCCGGCATGCCGATATCGCGAAGATGCTGGACCACATGAGAAGGAGTGCGGGATGCATTGTTGGTGACATAGACGAGATTCATCCCCGACTCTGCTGCACGGTGCAGGGAGGCGGCGGCGTGCGGCACTGGATACGGCCCGACGTACACCACCCCGTCCAGATCAAGGAACGCGGCGTCGTAGACCTCGCACAGCGGCCTACCGCTGCTGCCGGCCAAAGAGGTTCTATCAGGCACGGTTCTGCTCCACTTTCTCGTCCGCCATCGCGTGTTCCTGCGCCCCGGGGCCTGGCGTCGTCTTCCTGGCGCTCTTCGGCCGGGCTATCAGCAGGGTGATCAGGAGAGCCAGGAGCCCGACGAGCACCGCTTGGCCCGCGCTGTAGACCCAGAAGTACTGATTGCTGCCGTGCCACTGTGTCGCGGACTGATACAACCAGCCGCCGACCGCAGCGCTGGCGAATGCTCCGATGCCAGAGGCGAGGCGCTGGTTACCGAACACCAGCGCAGGGTTGTCGGGGGAGTAGCGCAGGGCTTCCAGCTCGTTCTTCAGAAACAGCACCACCTCGCCCGCGCTCACCAGGACGACACCAGCCACCAGGGCGACGATGCCTGCCTGGGCGATCAGCAACAGCCCGAGAGCGAACGCCAGAAAGGACACGGATAGTGCGGCCGGGTAGCCCAGACGGTCGATCCGCTGGGACAGGAGAGGCTGCAGTGCGATGACCAGGACTCCGTTGAGCAGCAGCAGAAGCCCGAAGACCACCGGTGCATGTTTGCCGACCATGTATACGCTCATGTAGTTCTGGAAGAACATGTACACGTAGTAACCGAGCGCGGCGGCTATCACCGGCGGGATGAGCAGTCCCTTGCGCAGACTGCCTCGAGGTGGCCTGGCGCTCACCGCTCCCGAGGTGCCCTTGCCGTCCGACGGCAGAGCCCGCATATGCAAGACGGTTACCAGCGCGAAGATTCCGGTGGCGGTGACGAATACCGCGACGGGTGCGTTCATGATGAACAGTCCGGAAAGCACGGGCCCGAGCGCCATCCCGCCGTTGAGCGCGGAGTTGCTGAGTGACAGGAACAGCGGGCGCCGCTCCTCTTCACAGTCACGTACTACGTAGGCCTTGTTGGCGGGCAGGTACAGGGCCACGCCTGCCGATGACAGGAGCAACGCGATGATGGACAGGGACGGCATCGCGAACGAGGCGGCAAACAGTGCGAAGCTGCAGGTCCGTACGATCAATGCCGCGACCATGCTGCGCTTCAGTCCGAAACGGTCAGCGATGATGCCGCCGACGACCCCGCCAGAGATCTGTACGAGCGAGGCGACAGCCAGAACGATGCCCACCGTGCTCATGTCCATTTTCAACCTGCTGTGCAGGAAGAAGGACATGAACGGCATCACCATGAACCCGGCGAGCGGGATCAGGAAGGACGCGATCAGCAGCAGCCGGAAACCCTGGGGCAGCTGCCCCAGCTTCCTAGAGAGAAGGTTGCCGGTGTCGGCCATCGGCGCACTCCGCCCAGTAGTTCGTACAGATCTCGCCAGCAGGATTTACAGCGGTCTTGCGCCCTGGCACCTCAGACCGCCTGCAGCGGCTCGTCACGTGGGGCAAGCCGGCAGAGGCGGGAGCGGCGGACATGGACCCGCCCCGCATGACGACCGGATATTTCAGCCACTCAGTCGCCAACGGGGCCGCGCGCCGTGCCGCTTCAGCTGGAGCCGACCAGGGGTGCGCGGTCACCGCTGGTCTTCCCGCCGCACGTGCACACCGACCTTCCCGACGGCCGACATCGCGTTATGGAGCGCCAGTTCCGCCGTGGCCCCTGTACAGAACAGGATGGCGACGGCTCCGCGCTGGTCGGTGGTGGAGGGCACGGGGTCCCCGGGGCGCTTGAGCGGATAGAGCCTGGGGTCACCCGGATGGTGGGCGAGCAGATCCTCGCCCGTGAAGTGATCGAAGACACCAGTATGGGAGGGGTAGATCAGGATCTGGGCCGTACCGCGCTCCACGTCTAGAGGGATGTCCATCAAGGCGGGGCGCTCACCGAGGGCCAGGTCGATGAAGGCCCCGTGAACGTCCACGTCCAGAGACTGCCGTATGCACTCGCCGATCATCCCGCCGCCGAGCCGCGGGTTGACCTCGACGATCTCAAGGCCCTCGGAGGTCACGATGAACTCCGTGTGAGTGAACCCCTCGCTGTAGCCCGCTGATGCCAGGATGCTGCTAAGCCAGTCCTGCAACTCCTTCGCCTGGTCCTCGGGAAAGCTGACCGGGAAGCTCAGCGCGTCCTCCCGGAAGTACGGCTCAGGAGAGAGGGACCGGCTGTTGATGCCCAGGATGCGCATCTCGCCCTCGAAGGACAGCGTCTCTGCGCTGTAGAGAGGTCCGACAAAGTACGGTTCCACCGTCAGTGCTCCGCCGCGCACTTCGTCGACCTGGCGGGCTTCGTGGAGGATCCGGGGCAGGTCTGCCGGGTACTTCGCCAGCCAGACGTTTTGGCTGGAACTGCCGGCAACGTCCTTGACGATGCAGGGCATTGGCATCGACTCATACTCTGCCTGCGCCACGTCTGTGTGAGGATCGAGCAGGATGCTCGGCGCCCTGGAGAGCCCCTTCTCGTGCAAGGCGTTGCGCAGCCGCGCCTTGTTGCGCAACAGCGCCACGGCTTCCCTGTCCTGACAGGGGAGCCCCAACGCCTCCGCTGCCGCCAACGCCGGCATGCTCCACAGGTCGGTCATTCTCACGATGCCCGCCAGCCCGGGAATCTCCCGCAGCTTGGCGACGAGCTCGTCGACGTTCGATGTGTCCACGTCGACCACGTGAACCTCTGCCGCCCTGCCGGATCCGAGCTCGTGCCGGTAGAAGCTGCGGTCGGTCGTGAGCAGGTAGAGGTCATGCCCCCGGGTTCGTGCCGCTTCGGCCAAATATCCGAGGCCGAAATTGAGTGTCTCGATAACGGCGATAGCCATCGAAATAATGCCTCTCGTTAGGCAGTGGGCGCTGATGCCGTGGTAGGTCGGGCGAGCGGCCGCCCGCATTGCTGGCCATATCGGACATTCGCAGGGCGAACATGCCGCGAGGCGAGACTCAATACAGGGACCGTACATCAGAGTTAACCATGGCTCAACGGACTTGAGAGGCGCTGGCGACCGGCTGTTGCGCATCCATTGCAATAGTGCCCGAGCGGCTCCTGGGGGTCGATGTGACGTGCGCTATGGAATCCCTCGACCTCCGCGCGGTCGGGGGTAATGTCTGAATTGATGCTGTGTGTGGCGTGATAAAGGCCCAGGTGGGAGGGGGTGGCCCATCTCGGGTTTATCGTTCCGTTATAATTGGGTGGTTGCTTAGTAACAGCTTTCAGTGCAGTGTGATCGAGGCCGTCAACCCACGGGGGAGTTGAATTGGATCCTTGCGCCGGTACCGCTGGCGCAGCAGGAAGCGGAAACGTGCATTCCGCTATAGGTCCTGTCGGCGTGATAGCGCCTGACTGAGGGTGATGCGTCCCGTTTCGGGAACGCCCCCTACCAGCTCTAGAAGCTGAGTGTCTAATACAGGATGCAAGTTGGCTGAAAGTCGTGCCGGGCTACGTCATGCCGTCGCGTCGGCTTACCGGGGGAGTCAAACATGACAGCGCAAAGCCATGTCACAAGTATTCAGATCCATGCAGATGCCGCAGAGAGAGACGAGCGTGCGCTGCAGTATCTGCAACACCGCCTCACAGCAGTCCCTCCCTTTGAGCTGCCGCTGCCACGGCATCACCTAACCACCACCCACGCGTCCGGCATATCGCGGTGTAGCACCGTGCAAGCGTCCACCGCTCACCGGCTGGACGCTTTCAGCAGAGAGCTGAGTTTGCGGCCCGACACGGTCCTCATGGCCGCATTCACCATCCTGCTTCACCGTCACGGACGAGCAGAGTCGCTGCACATCGCCACCCAACTGCAAGAGGCTCAGGGCTTACGCGATTACGCCGTGCCCGTGCGCTCCCTCCTTCCTGCCGGCGCATCCTTCCGTCAGCACGCCCAGGAGACGGCAACAGCCCTTGGCCAGACGAAGCAACTGCCGGACGAAGCACAGGTCGGAGCACTCACGGCGCAGCACCTCACCTGCGCCTTTGGCACCACACCGAATTTCGGGCCGAACCATTTGT
This sequence comes from Streptomyces sp. NPDC003023, assembly GCF_042888225.1. Lineage (NCBI taxonomy): Bacteria > Bacillati > Actinomycetota > Actinomycetes > Kitasatosporales > Streptomycetaceae > Streptomyces > Streptomyces sp. NPDC003023. The sequence goes on along the minus strand of NZ_JBIAPL010000010.1, from coordinate 143,296 downwards.
CCGTCTGCCTCACCCAGCGCGGACACGAGTGGGACCTCACATGGCACACCGATGCCCAAGGTCTCACCGGGCCGGCACTTGAACGGCTGATCACGCACTACGAAACCCTCCTCGACGGGGCCCTCGCCGATCCCTCAGTCTCCGTGCAGTCCCTTCCGCTCATGACGGAGGCCGAGGTCGAGCGTCTGCACGCACTGACAGAGACACGCACCCCACCGAGCACCCTCGGCGTCGTCGAACTGCTCGAGCGGCAGGCACTGCGTTCGCCCACGAATGAAGCGGTCGTCGGTCCGGACGGCAGCCTCACCTACCGCGAGCTGGACGAGCGCGTTACCTACCTCGCCCGGCAACTGCGGGCGGCGGGAGTGGCTCAGGGCAGCTTGGTTGCGGTCCTGATGCAGCGGACACCGCGGCTCTACATCGCCATGCTGGCCGTGATGAAGGCTGGGGCCGCCTACCTGCCCCTTGACGCCACACATCCGGCCCAGCGGCTGGAAGCAGTACTCGACGACGCCGATGTCGCCCTAGTGCTCACCGACCTGCCCGCAAGCCTCCCTGCCGGCGTACGAGCATCCGCGGTCCAGATAGACGACGCAGGCCGCGCTCGGCTACCCGCCCCTGGTGATGTAGACCTGGAGCACCCTCAGGGGGAAGACCCCGCCTACGTCATTTACACCTCAGGCACCACAGGCACGCCGAAGGGCGTGAAGATCCCTCACCGGGCTCTGAATAACCTTTTGCTGCATTTCGACGCCGAACTGAGCCTGACACCGCGCGACACCGTGGGCGGTGTCACCACGGTTGCCTTCGACATGTCGATCCTCGAGCTCTACCTGCCGCTGGTCCGTGGCGCACGTCTTGCCATGCTCTCCCGGGAGACAGTGACCGACGGCTACGCGCTGAAGGAAGCACTAACCGCCTTCGACGTCACTTTCATGCAGGCCACCCCTTTGACGTGGCGCATGCTGCTGGAAGCCGGCTGGCAGGCGGACCGCCGGTTCACCGCCGTCTGCGGCGGAGAGACCACCCCACCGGACCTTGCCGAGCAGCTGAAAGCCGCCGTCGGCTCCGTATGGAACCTTTATGGCCCGAGTGAGACGACTGTCTGGTCGACCAGCCACCGTGTCCAAGACACCACCAAAGCACTCCCGGTGGGGAGGCCAATCGCCAACACAACGCTGCGCATCCTCGATGAAAGTCATGCCCTGGTGCCGCTCGGGGCACCGGGAGAGCTCTACATCGGAGGAGCCGGAATAGCCCTTGGCTACCTCGGCCGCCCCGAGCTGACCGCAGAGCGATTCGTGCCGGACCCCCTGCTACCAGGAGCAGTGCTCTACCGGACAGGCGACCGCGCCCGATGGTCGGACGAGGGCGAACTGGAGTTCCTCGGCCGCCTCGACCGGCAGATCAAACTACGGGGATATCGCATAGAGCTGGAAGAGATCGAGGCGGTGCTAAACCACCTACCCGGTGTCCGGCATGCCGTCGCAGACATCTACGAGAGCCCTGCCGGCCAGCAGCAGCTCGTAGCCTGGGTCGATACCGAGACCTCCGACACCGACAACAGCCACCGCGCCGACCAGCTTGCCGAACAGCTAAGGGCCAAGCTGCCGGACTACATGGTGCCCAAGCCCATCGTCCTGACCGACGGACTACCTCTCTCGGCCAATGGCAAAGTACTGCGCGATCAGCTCCCGACGCCACAGCTCTCCACTGGCCCGTCGGCAGCCTGGGCCACGTCGCTCGAACAGCAGGTCGCTGGCATCTGGGAGGAGATCCTCCAAGCACCCGGCATCGGGCCGCAGGACGACTTCTTCGAGCTCGGCGGTACCTCTCTCCTGGCTCAGCGCCTTGCAGTACGTATCAAGAGTGATCTCGGCGTCCGCATCAGACTCTCGCAGCTGATGAAGCACCCGACGGTACCGTCGCTCGCCGCCATCCTCCGCTAGAGGACGCCGCGCTAGCCCACTGCACCTCCGGTGCACCAGCCCCGCGGCCCACACTGAACCCGCTCCGGATGGTCTTGAGACCTTTGCCCCGTCCGTAGCCGGCCCGAACCTGCGCATGGAGAGTCATGAGCACTGCCAGCAACACCGAAACCGGTCCCGTCTGGGACGCCATCGGAAACTTCCGCCGCGGCCGCGACGCCATCAGCGGCCTGGACGAGCACGGCCAAACCGCTACGGCGGGATGGTTCGATCCGGACGTCATCTCGCTCGCGCACGGCGAGGGCATCCGCCGGCCGCACCCAACCGTGGTCGCCGCAGGCGTAACTGCCGTCCTGGACTCCACGAAGAACTCCCTGGACAACTACCTCTACCTGCGACAGAACCAGGACTTCGAGTCAGCCCTCGTCGAACTGTTCGCCAAGCAGGGTATCCCCGAAGACATCGCGTCCAACCTCGGCATCGACAGCGGCGTGACCCGCCTCTTCTTCGGTTTCTTCCACGCCGTCGCAGAACCTGGCGACGTCTTCCTGACCGCACAGTCGTACTACCAGGGCATCAACATGTGGTGCGACATGGCGAAGGTCCAACTGGAGAGCGTGGAGACCTCAGCCGATAGAGATCACAAGCTGACCCGGGACACGCTTGAGGCCTGGTACGACCGGTACGTCACCACCGGCAGGGTCAAGGCACCCCGCGGCATCATTCTGTTCAACCCCAGCTACACCGGAGCACTCTACGATGCCGAAGAGCTGCGTGAGCTCAGCGCCTTCATCGAGGAGCACGACCTCGTCGTCCTAGAGGACGCCATCTTCTACCGCACCGAATTTCCCGGAAATGAATCCGTACGCCTTGCCTCGCTGCCAGGAATGGCCGAACGCGTCGTCACCGTCGACGGAGGTTCTAAGGCATACGGATTGGCAAATACGCGAATCGGCTGGGCATGTGGTCCCGCAGCCATCATGGAGCGGATCAACTACCACACAATGGTCACCTCCATGACCATCACCTCCCAGGCCAAGGCCATGGCACTCGCCGCCATCAACGCCCCCAGTGCGTATCTCGAGACCAACGCTCTCGAGTGCTCCGTACGAGCTGCCCTGGTCGCAGACCTTGTCGACACTGTCAACACGGATGTAGCCTCCGCCCTCGGATTCAGCCCCCGCACGCCCTTCCTGCGCGTGGCACACCAGCCAAAGAGCGGACATTCCATGCTGATCAATGGCAATGGGATGCGCGGCCTCACGCTTCCCGGCGGGTCGGCCATAGACGACAGCACGGATGTCACCCGCTACTTCCTGCGGACGGAGAAGGTCTGCTTCTCCCCGGCCATCTCCAACGGATTCACCGACTGCACCCTGCGGGTCAGCTTCGGATGCCTCGGCTCCGAACACACCTGGGCACACTCTCGCGCAGCCGAAACGCAGGCAGCGGCCATCGCCCTCCTCCAGCACGCGGACCCGTCCGCCGGCCGGGCCGACCTGGCCCAGCGTCTGCAGGCCGCCGGAATCACGTCTGCCGCCATCACTGACGGAGTCGGCGAGACGTTCGCCGAAGGACGATCCCTGATCAGGGAAGCCTTCGAGAACCGGATATCCGCCGCCGCCGTGCGCCTGGCCCTCGCCAACAAGAACATCCTCCAGGCCGGCTGACCGACCACCCCCAGATCATCCAGGCAAAGAGAGATGCACTATGAGTGCCCATGTGCGCACGTTCGCTCGTGATGCCCCCACGTCCCTCCCTCAAACCGTTCAGCCCACCCCGCTCCAAGAGGCCTACCTCGTAGGGCAGAGCGACTACTTCGAACTGGGCAACGTCAACGCCCACCTGTACGAAGAGTTCGACATCGACGACTTCGACATCGACGCCGCCAACGCCAGCATCCACGCCCTGATCGACCGCCACGAAGTGCTGCGCCTCGTCGCGCGAACAGACGGGCAGCTGGACATCCTCCCCAGCACACCCCCGTACAAGATCCCGGTCGTCGACGCCAGGGACTGGGACCTGCCGAGGCTCGAGGCAGACCTGACCAGCACACGGGAACGGCTCGCCGCGCACGGTCCCTCCACCGACGCCTGGCCGCTCTTCGAGACCCTGTGCTACCGCACGTCCGACACCCAGTACCGCTTCTTCGTCAGCGTCAGTCTCCTTCTGCTCGACGTCCATACCGAAGGACTGCTCCTCAACGACTTCCTGCGCCTCTACCGCGACCTCGGCGACCTCGGCGACCCCGTTGCCCTGAGCTACAGCGACTACAGCCAAGCCCTACACGATGAGACCGTGGCCGAGGAAGACGAAGCGTGGGAGTACTGGAACGCCCGGCTCAACGACCTGCCTGCTGCGCCCGAGCTGCCTCTGCACAAGACTGAAAACGCCACGCACAGCGCAGTTTTCCGCCGCCGCCGCCTCCGCATGTCCGCCGATAAATGGGCCCGGTTCAAAAATCACGCCGCGGCTGCAAAGATCACGCCTACCAGTGCCCTGTGCACCGCCTACGCCGAGATCCTGGCGCACTGGGCCAAGGACCCCCACTTCACACTCAACATTCTCGCTTCGCGCCGACTGCCACTCCATGAGGAAGTGTCCCGTCTTGGCGGGAACTTCGGCACAACCCTTCCGCTAGCTGTCGACTGCCGAGAGCGCCAGCCTTTCGTGCACACCGCGCGGTCTGTACAGACTCAACTGTGGGACCACGTCGAGTACGCCGGGGTCAGCGCGATCGACATCTCCCGCAAGGCAGCCCGCCTGCGAGGGTGGAACAGCCAGTCGGCTCTGCCCGTCGTCTTCGCCAGCGGGCTGGACATGGACACCTCTGAACTGAGCGCCCCGCCGCTCAACGCCCGCGAGATCAGCGGCGCCCTGCAGACCCCCCAAGTCCACCTCGACCACCAGGTGTACGAGATCGGCGGAGAGCTGATCAGCAACTGGGACGCGGTCGAGAACCTGTTCCCCGAAGGCCTGCTGGACGAGCTCCTCGCGGCGTACCAGGCCCTCCTGGAAAGACTCGCCGACGACGAATCCGCGTGGCAGGTGCCGGCTGCTCAGCTCCTCACCACCGAACTGCCGCCGCTGCCCACCGCGGTCGATACGCCCTGCACCGGAATCCTCCATCATGCTTTCCTGCAGCAGGCCACGAATCGACCCGAGCAGATTGCGGTTCGCGCGGACGGCGTCCAGCTCAGCTACGGACAAGTGGCCCAGTGGTCAGCTGCGGTCGCTGAGCAACTGAAAGGACGGGGCATCGGGCCAGGGGATCTGGTTCCCGTCGTCATGCACAAGGGCTGGGAGCAAGTAGTCGCGGTCCTGGGCATCCTGCGCGCTGGAGCCGCCTACCTCCCCATCGACGCAGCGCTGCCCGCCGCCAGAATCGACTACCTCATAGGCCAGTCGGACAGTTCCTTGGTGATCACTCAGCCGCTGCTCGCCGAAGACCGGCCCTGGACCTACCCCGCCGACGCCCTACCCGTCGACACCGGCCTTGCTCACCGGACCCCCGACGACTGGCTCTCGCCAGGGCCGGCCGGCCCGCAAAGCCTCGCCTACGTCATCTACACCTCCGGCTCCACCGGCCTGCCCAAAGGCGTCGCCATCGACCACAGCGCCGCCATGAACACCATCGAGGACATCAACCACCGCTTCGCGGTCAACAGCGGCGACACGGTTCTCGCACTGTCCTCCCTCAGCTTCGACCTATCCGTCTGGGACGTCTTCGGCATGCTCGCCGCAGGCGGCACGCTCGTCATCCCCAGCCCGACCGAGCTTCGGGATCCAGCTCGGTGGCTGACACTCTTGAGGCAAGAGCAGGTCACCATCTGGAACACGGTCCCCGCTCTGATGGACATGCTCACGAAGTACGCCGCCCACGCCGGTGACCTCCCTCAGACGCTTCGGCTGGTCATGATGAGCGGCGACTGGATCCCCGTGACACTGCCCGACCGCATCCGCCAGCAGTTCGGAACCGAGGAAGTCATCAGCCTCGGAGGCGCCACCGAAGCCTCGATCTGGTCGATCCTCTATCCCATCGACCAGGTCGACCCCTCCTGGCGTTCCATCCCCTACGGCAAAGCCATGGCGCGCCAAAGCGTCCATGTCCTGGACGACGCCCTGCAGCCCAGGCCTGCCTGGGCAGTAGGAGAGCTCTACATCGCCGGAGACGGTGTCGCCCTCGGCTACTGGCGAGACCCCGAGCGGACCGGGCAGCGCTTCATTACCCACCCGATCACCGGTGCCAAGCTCTACCGGACGGGCGACCTGGCGCGCCATCTGCCCGACGGCAACATCGAATTTCTCGGACGTGAGGACGGCCAGGTCAAGATTCAGGGCTACCGCATCGAACTCGGTGAAGTCGAGTCGGTTCTGCAGCGCCATGAACACGTAGCGGATGCCGTCGTTTCCACGCACAAAACAGCTAACGGCAACGTCCTGGCCGCCTACGTGGTTTCCACCAGCCCTATCGATGCCGACAAGCTGCGCCGTGACATCTCCCGGCAACTGCCGGCCTATATGGTCCCCACGCGTGTCGTCTTCCTGCAACAACTGCCGCTCACCGGGAACGGCAAGGTCGACCGCGGCGCCCTGCCTGACCCTTACGTCCCCCACAGTGCGAACAGCAGCAGCCGCTCCACCCCACGTGACGAGACCGAACGCAGACTGCTCACTATCTGGGAAGAGATCCTCGAGTCCAAAGACATAGTGGTAAGCGACGACTTCTTCGACATAGGCGGTAACTCGTTCGCCGCGATGAGGGTCATGGCTGCGCTCCGCCGTGATCTCAACGTGAAGCTGCCTCTGTCCGCGCTCTTCCGCGGGGCAACCGTCGCCCGCCTCGCAGACGTCGTCCGCGAAGCACGGAACGCAGCTGAGCCCTCCAAGTCCCTGGTTGTGCCCATCCAACCGGACGGGCACAAGCAACTCTTCTACTGCGTACACCCGGTGGGCGGCAATGTCGTCTGCTACAGCAGCCTTGCCCGTCACCTCGGAGACACTCAGCCCCTGTTCGGACTGGAAGCCCCTGGTCTCAGCGGAGAAGCAAGCAGCAGCACCATCGAAGAGATCGCCGCCACCTACGTCCGCGCTGTTCTCGAACACAGCGCGGGACGCTCCTTCAGCCTCGGCGGCTGGTCCATGGGCGGCGTGATCGCCTTCGAAATGGCCCGCCAGCTCTCTCCTACACACCCCGAGTGCGAAGTCGTCCTCATCGACAGCCCTCACCCCCAGTCCGCCGAACGGACGGCGCCGACCATCTCCGAGCTCGCCGAGCGATTCCTCACAGACTTCCGCGCCGGGGGCGCACCGACCCAGCGTGAGAAGGAGCAACTCGCCAGCCTGGCGCCCGATGCCTCAGCCACCGAAGCCGTACGGCAGCTGCGAGCCGCCGGAGCACTCCCCCCCGACACCGACGAGCAGCAGGTGACCACCCTGTTCGACGTGTTCACCGCTCACACGTCGGCCTTGGCCAGCTATCGCGGCGGCCCCCACCAGGGCACGGTCCACGACCTGCGAGCGAACCGCGGAGTGCACGGCGGTTGGCCGGCAGAGAGCTCCCCGTGGTGCACCGATGCAGCCAACACCTCCGTGCATGTCTTCGATGCCGACCACTACTCCCTCGTGGCCGAGCCCGGAGTCGGAAGTCTCGCCGAGACCCTCATGACACTTCTGGCCAACCCGAGGAGCAGCGATGTCCTTCAGTGAACTCCTCGCCTCTGCCCGCCAACACGGCTACGCAGTACCTGCGTTCAACGTTGTTGACGACGCGATGCTCCTCGGCGTCCTGGAAGCCGCAGAACTGGTCGAATCGCCTGTCATCATTCAGGTCTCCGAACGAGTGGCGCGTGCGCTGGGACCCCACCACTTCAAGAGCGCTTACGACCGGGCCGTGTCTGATACCGGAGCCACTGCCGCCCTTCACCTCGACCACTGCGGCGACCCCGGGTTCATCGACGTGTGCCTGACCGCAGGCTGGGACTCGGCCCTCTACGACGCTTCACACCTGGAATACAGCAAGGCACTGAGCACTACCGCCCAGGTAGTGAAGGCTGCAGCCGCCCACGACGCCGCCATAGAAGGAGAGTTTGAGCGCATCGGCAGGACCACCGAGCAGACCGCTCCCACTGCTGGACCCCTCGCGGACGCACTCGCATTCATCGAAGCCACTGGCGTTGCAGCCTTCAGCCCGGCAGTCGGCACGCTCCACGGCCACTACAGCCAACGCCCCGCCCTTCAGCCCGAGCGCGTCGACGCACTCGTCGAACGAACCACCACGCCGTTGGTACTCCACGGCGCAACCGGCCTGGACGACACCACACTCCGTGACTTTGTCCACCGCGGCATCACCAAGGTCAACTTCTCGACAGTGCTCAAAGCCGCGCACACGGACGCTGTGCGTCAGCACGCCCGCGAAACTGGCGAGACCCTGGAGCCCCTCAACCTCCTGCTCGAAACCCGCGCCCGAGTCGCCAAGGCCGCTGAGCACTGCATGACGGTCCTTCACAGCCGAGGAAAGGCAGCCTGATGCCGGCGCTCATCTTCGACTGCGACGGCGTTTTGATCGACACTGAAAAGGGCGGCCACCTGCGAGCCTTCAACCAGATGTGGCGCGAATTCGGCATACCGTGGAACTGGTCCACCGAGCAGTACGCCGCCAAGCTGCAGATCTCCGGCGGCAAAGAGCGCCTCAGCAGCCTCCAGTACGAAGCCGACTTCCGTGCCGCATGGGGAATTCCCATAACCCCCACCGAATGGGACCGTGTCGTCGCCGTCTGGCACCGCCGCAAGACACAGATCTTCCTTGACATCATCAAAGACGGAGGAGTGGCGCCCCGACCCGGCGTCCGACGTCTCGCAGAAGAAGCTCACGCCGCAGGATGGCCGCTGGCCATAGCCTCCGCCAGTGCCGAGCCGTCCGTACGGGCCGCCCTGAGACACGTCATGGGAGATCGACTCGCCGCAGCATTCCACGTACTTGCCGGGGACTCCGTGCATGCCAAGAAGCCAGCGCCCGACGTGTACGAACTGGCAGCCCAGACCATAGGCACAGCCCCTTCGGACTGCATTGTCGTGGAGGACACCCGCAACGGAGTCCGTGCCGCCCTCGCAGCAGGAATGACGTGCCTCGTCACGCCTACCGGACTCTCCGCGGGACACGATTTCACCGGTGCCTCCCTTGTGGTCAGCAGCCTCGGATCCGCATGCACCGCCGAGCAGACGACGGTCTTGTCCAATCCTCGGCAGATGGACATCACAGACCAGGTCGACCTCAGTCATCTCGCTCAGCTGATCTGCCACCCAGAAGCCAGCCGCTCGACGCTGGCCACCGCCCACCACAGCACCTGACTCAGGCAGCTGCCCCACCTGCCTTCACGAGCACATGGAGACACAGCAAATGTCACAGCACACCATCATGATCATCGGCTTCGGGAACATGGGCGGCCACGTTCTCGACATGCTGCTCCGCCGACCCGACAGCCCTCGCATCATCGTTGCCGGCCGGGACCCCGAACACCTGGAGCGGCGTGCCAACCTCTCCGTCCTCGCAGCCACCCATCTCGGCTATCAGCCCCGGGTCGAGACAGCGGTCATCGACGTACACGACATCGACCGCACCGCCCAGACTCTGGCACAGACCCGGCCCGACATCATTCTCAGCACTGTCAGCCTCCAGGCATGGTGGGTCGTCAACGAGCTGCCCACTCCGATACTCAACGAGCTCAACACGGCCGAGATCGGTCCGTGGCTCCCGATGCAGCTCACCCTGATCTACAAGCTCATGCAAGCTGTCCGAGCGTCTGGCATCGACATCAAGGTCGCCAACGCAGCCTTGCCGGACGCCACCCACCGCATCCTCGACTCCGTAGGGCTAGCTCCCACCATCGGCATCGGCAACGTCGCGAACGCGATTCCTGCCCTCCGGCGGGCCGCAGCCGAAGAACTGCAAGCACCGCTCGACCGGGTATCGGTCCGGCTGGTCGCGGAGCACTTCGCTACCAGCCGGCTGCCGAAGAAGGGACACGCAGACGGGGCCCCCTTCCATTTGTCGGTCTACCGAGACGACATCGACGTGACCGCCACCGTCGACCTCGATCAGGTCCTCCAGACCTCCGCAAAGCGGTATCCCCGCTCCGGAGGCAAGGTCGGCGTGATGCTCACCGCCGCCTCCGCAGTCACTGCACTTGACGCGCTCATGAGCCCGCAGCCGAGGCTTGTCCACGCACCCGGCGCCCTGAACCACATAGGGGGCTACCCGGTGCACGTCAGCTCCTCCGAGTTCACTCTCGCCCTGCCAGACGGACTGACACTCAAGGAAGCCCAGTCCATCAATGCCGAGGGGCTCGCCCACGAGGGCATCGACGAGATTCTCGACGACGGTCAAGTCCGCTACGGCCAGAAGCACATGGACGTAATGAAGCGGATTCTTGGCTACGAATGCCAGACCATGCGCCTGGAGGAAAGCGAAGCCCAGGCCGCGGAGATCGCCGCCCGCTACGCACAGCTTCTCCACCGCGTCCGCGGTGCCTGACCTGTTTCACCGCCAACTCAAGCGCCACCCCCACGCTGGTACGGGAAGTAAGGACCACACTGTGCACATCGCACCGCAGAAGAGCGGCAAATTCGGTGTGACGGTCGAGGGATTCAACGCCCTGACCTCCACCGCTGCCGAAGCCGAAGCGATCAAGCAAGCTGTCTACACCCACAAGATCGCTGTGCTGAAGCAGCAGCACCTGTCCCCGGCAGAGTTCGTAGGCCTCGGACGGCTCCTCGGCGAACCCGAGATCTACTACCAGCCCATGTACCACCACCCCGAGTTCAAAGAGATCTTCGTTTCCTCCAACGTTCCCAAGAGCGGCGAGCAGATCGGAGTCCCGCAGACCGGCAAGTTCTGGCATTCCGACTACTCGTTCATGCCGCGCCCCTTCTCTCTCACTCTGATCTACCCGCAGATCGTTCCCAAGAAGAACCGTGGTACGTACTTCATCGACATGGGCAAGGCATATGCCGGACTGTCCGAAGAGCTGAAGACCGCGGTTGCCGGAACAAGAGCTCAGCACAGTGCGAGCCGCTACTTCAAGATCCGCCCCACCGACGTGTTCCGTCCCATCGGCGAGGTCCTGGCGGAGATCCAGAAGGAATCCCCAGACGTCCTCCACCCCACGGTCGCCACGCATCCCGAAACGGGGGAGCAGATCCTCTACATCAGCGAGGCCCTCTGCCACGGGCTGCTGGACCAGGAGAACACTCCGCTAGACCCTCAGCTGCTCGACCAGTTGCTCGAGGCCACGGGGCAGAGGGACAACACCTTCACCCACGACAACATCCATCTCCAGACCTTCGAGGAAGGGGACCTGCTGATCTGGGACAACCGCAGTCTTATCCACCGGGCGCTCCACACGAACACTCCGGAGCCTGCCGAGTCCTTCCGTGTCACCGTCATGGACTCGCACGCCTGGTGACACGAGCATCCCCGCTCACCAGATTCCCACCGGCGATCGGCGCGAAGCCTCAACGCCCCTGGCGCGCTGCGCATTGCTGTGTAACAACTCCGGCTCCGCCCCGGTGCGCTCACGTTCTCCCCCGCCCCCGACCACAGGAGCATCCGTGAATCACCGCGCCTCGCCGTGGCTCCTGTGCCGACGGCCAAATCCGCAGGCAGCCATCCGCCTGTACTGCTTCCCCCATAGCGGCGGTTCACCTGGGGAGTACCTGCGATGGGCGGACGACCTGCCCCAGGTAGAGGTATGGGGCGTGCAGCTACCGGGTCGTGGCAGCCGGCTGCTCGAGCCGCCCGTCCGCGACATCGACGAGCTCGTGAGGCAGCTCCTGGAGGTCACGTCCTTCGAAGGTTCCTTCGCCTTCTTCGGCCACAGCCTCGGCGCTCTCATCTCCTTTCATGCCGCAGTCGCACTTCTGGAAGCAGACGGGCGCCTTCCCCGGCACCTCCTGTTGTCCGCGATGCCGCCTCCACACACGCCCCTTCAGATCCTCGATCCGTCCGGTGCCAGTGATGGCGAGCTACTGAGCCATATGGGCCGCTACGGCACCGTCCCTCCTGATGCGCTGGCCGACCCAGCCCTCCGAAGCATCATGGCCGAGGCCTACAGGGTCGACCTCGAAGTACTGGCCAGCTGCCAAGGTCGCCAGCATCCTGTCCTTCCCGTGCCCACCACCTTGTTCGCCGGCTCCGATGACCCCCTTTCGGAACAGCTTGAGGAGTGGGACCAGTACCTGACTGCTCCAGCGCGCACCATCCGGTTCCCCGGGGGCCACTTCTACCTGCGCAACGAGCACGGCGCGCTGATGCGCGCACTCCACGCAGTACTCCAGCCCTGACCCAGCAGCCTCAGCCCCCACACGGGCGGAGAGGAACACATGGACTCGCTCGCCCAGGCCGTCATAGACGGAGGCTCCGCGGAGCTCATCAAGCAGCGGCCGGTGCCTGATACCTACACCGCGGCCCACACTCGCGTCAGCGATGTCGGCATGTTCGACGGGGACTCCGATCCTGATGTTCGCCGTTCCCTGCATGTGGGTGAAGTGCCCATGCCGGAACTGGCAGTCGACGAAGTGCTCGTAGCCGTCATGGCCAGCTCGATCAACTACAACACCGTCTGGTCCGCCACATTCCAGCCGCTGCCCACCTTCACCTTCCTCCAGCGCTACGGAGCCCGCGGCGGGGACGCGCGCAGGCACGACCAGCCTCATCACGTCCTGGGTTCAGACGGCTCCGGGGTGATCGTCAGGGCAGGTGCAGGTGTGCGGCGCTGGAGCATCGGCGACCACGTCCTCATTTCCTGCATCCAGGTGGACGACCACGAGCCGGCCACCCACGCCGACAGCATTCTGGGGCTTGAGCAGCGAGCCTGGGGCTACGAGACGAACTTCGGCGGGCTGGCTCACTACGCCGTCGTCAAGGCCAGTCAGCTGGTGGCCAAACCAGGTCACCTGACCTGGGAAGAGGCGGCCAGCAACATGCTCACCGCCACTACCGCCTACCGCATGCTCATCAGTAGCACTGGCGCACGCATCAAGTTGGGCGATGTGGTACTGATCTGGGGCGCCGCGGGCGGCCTCGGCGCCTTCGCCGTGCAGCTGGTCAAGCAGGCCGGTGGTATACCCGTCGGCATCGTCAGCTCAGCGGAGAAAGAGGCAGCCCTCGCCGCTCTCGGATGCGACGTGATCATCAATCGTGACGACGTCGGCCTGACCGGTAGCGATGCCCCCGCAGACGTCATCCAACAGGGCAAACGTCTCGGACGGGCCATCCGCGCCCGCGTGGGAGAAGACCCGCACGTCGCCTTCGACTGCATCGGGAAAGCCACTTTTGGGCTGTCCGTCTTCCTGGTGAGGCGAGGAGGAACCGTCGTGACGTGCGGATCCAGCAGTGGTTACCACCACACGTACGACAACCGCTACCTGTGGATGAACTCGAAGCGGATCATCGGAAGCCACGCCGCCAATCTGCACGAGCAAGCGGAAACCGCACGCTTGTTCAGTCTCGGCAAGCTGAACCCCATTCTTTCCCGGGTGTTTCCTCTGAAGGAGACAGCTGAAGCGGCTCGCCTTGTGCAGACGAACCAGCACATTGGGAAGGTCGGAGTGCTGTGCATGGCTCCGAAGGAAGGATTGGGTGTGACCGATGTGGCCAGGCGGGAGGCCATCGGGGAAAGTCGGATGACAGTATTCCGTCGCTGAACCGGCCACAGAAAAGAGATCGTCATGCAATCCGGAAACGCCAAGGTCCTGCACCCGCCCAACCGTGCAGCAGAGCCTGATCTGCTTGCCAAGGTGCTGCACCCCTATAAAGAGAACTGCCGGTACCTAGAATCTGCGATTGTGGATTTCGGGGCCGAGTCCGGACTCTTGGAGGCGCATTGCGAATTCCGCATTCCGGAATCCTGCTACATTGCGGATACCGGTCACTTCAATGCGGTTGAATTCAACATCTGCTACAACCAGATGGCTTACATCCTCATAGCGGAAGCCGTCCATTCCTCGCTGCTCGATCCCTTCAGCGCCTGGACGCTGGACGAGTACTGGAAACGCCAGCTGCCCAACGTACTGATCGCCGACTTCCACAGCAGATTCCGCCGGCCGATGAAGAGCGCGGCCTTCCGCGGTGTGATCACGCTCAACAGCCTGAGCCAGCGCAGTGCCAGCCGGCCGCTCATCATCCTTGACACGTCGTGTTCGTTCGAAGACGGCGACGGGGGGCGAGCCGAAGGCGAAGCCAAACTCGTGATCACCGACCCACCCCACGCGGCGCGGGGGAGCGAGTGACCGCGCACGAGATGAATCAGAACGACACCCAGACGCTCGCTCTGATGCCGCATTTCGACCGCCAGGTCCTCCTGGAGGACGTGGTGATCGGACAGTGTAAGCGCCACCTCGTGATGGGCGACGGCGAGGAGATCTCGCTGCAGCAGAACTACTTCGATCTCGGCCTCACCTCTCTGCAACTGGTTGAGATCAAAGAACACCTCGAGGAGACGTTCGCCTGTGTGATCAACACGTCGGAGATCTTCGAAAAGCCAACCGTTGAGCAACTGGTCGAACATCTCGATACCCTCCTGACCCAGAAGGCGAGCCGCACCGCATGAGCGCGCAATTCGAGAACGAGCCGATAGCCATCATCGGCGTCGGGCTGCGCTTCCCTGGAGAGAACAGCACGCGCGAACAGTTCGCAGAATTCTTGCGATGCGGGAAGTCAGGCGTCACGCGCGTACCGGAGGGGCGGCTGCCCTCGGTAATTCCGGAGGACGCGAACACGGATGCTGGATACCTCCAGAGCCTTCGGGATTTCGACGCCACATTCTTCGGAATCTCACCGCGGGAAGCCGCATTCATCGATCCGCAGCACCGGCTGTCCCTGGAGACGTCCTGGGAAGCGCTGGAAGACGCGGGCATCGACCCCACATCACTACGGCACAGCAATACGGGCGTGTACGTGGCCGTCACAGGCATGGACTACGCGATGGAGATCGCTCGCCTTCCGCTCGACCAGGTCGAACTCTATGCGGGCACCGGCATGTTCCACGCCGGAGCATCCGGCCGCGTGTCCTACTTCCTAGGCCTTCGAGGACCCGCACTGAGCGTGGACGGGGCATGCGCCTCTTCCCTCGTTGCCGTTCACCTGGCCGTCCAGGGGCTCAGGCTGGGCGAATGCAACCTGGCGCTGTGCGGTGCAGCCAACACCATCAGCGATCCCGCCTACCCCGTCATGGCAAGCCGCTCCGGAGTGCTCGCCCCGGACTCCCGATGCAAGACCTTCGATGAGGCAGGCGACGGGTACGTCCGCGGCGAAGGCGCGGCGATGATCGCGCTGAAACGCCTCAAAGACGCCCAGCGCGACGGGGACCGTGTCCTGGCGGTCATCCGCGGATCCGCCGTGCGGCAAGACGGCGAGAGCGCAGCGCTGATGGCCCCCAACGCCAAGGCACAGGCCGCGCTGATGCGTGCCACGCTCGACAACGCAGGCCTCACCCCCCACGACATCCAGTACATCGAGGCGCACGGCACCGGAACCGCCATCGGCGACCCCATCGAAATGCGCGGCATCAGCGAGGTCTTCTCGGCCTCCCACTCACAGACGAGACCTGTTGCGGTGGGATCGGTGAAGACCAATCTCGGACACCTCGAATCCACCGCAGGGCTCGCCGGCCTCATCAAAACGCTGCTGCAACTACGGGACCGCACGATCTACCCGCACCTGAACTTCTCCATCCCCTCCAGCCGGATCCCCTGGAGCACCTCGCCTGTCTCCGTTCCCACAGCTGTCACCCCGTGGACCGCGACAGGAGCGCGCACCGCCATGGTCAACTCCTACGGAGCCACCGGAACCATTGCCTCGGTAGTTCTTCAGGAGGCCCCGGAACCGCAACAGCCGTGCCCTCCAACAGATAACGGCGAAAGCGGCGGCGTTCTGACGATCTCCGCCAAGTCGGAAGCCTCGCTGCACCGCCAGATCCAGGCCTACACCGACCTGGCTGCCGGCATCGGCCGTGAAGACATAGCAGCCCTCTGCCGCGGTACCAATGTCACCCGCGCCCACCACCTCTGGCGAGTCTCAACCACAGTGGGCAGCACCGAGGACCTCAACGCCTTTCTCGAGCGGCAGCTGCGCCATGGCCGGCGAACTGCCCCCGTTGCGGGAAGAAAGCGTGCAGCCTTCCTTTTCCCCGGAGGCGGGACGCAGTACCCGGACATGGGCGGTCACCTCTACAGGCGATTCCCACGATTCCGACAGCACTACGATCAGTGCAGTGCCCTCTTCGAACCCGCATTGGGCTGGTCTCTGTCACAGGAGATCGCGCAGAGCACCGCACCGCAGCCCGGCACGGACAATGCCACCGTGCTGACAGCGCGCCTGTTCACCCTCGAGTACGCGCTCGCGCAGTTCTGGATGTCCCTGGGAGTACAGCCTTCCGTACTCCTTGGCCACAGTCTCGGAGAGATCACCGCGGCCGCTGTCGCGGGCGTCATGGAACTCCCGGACGCCGTGCGTCTCGTCCTCCGCCGCGGCCAGCTGCTCGATAGCACCCCCGTCGGCGCCATGGTCGCGATCGAAGCCTCGCCCGACCAAGTCATGCCCCTACTCGACTCTGCCCCCGACCTCAGCCTCGGGGCGGTCAACGGCCCACAGCAATGTGTCATCTCCGGCGCCCGGGACGCCGCAACGGAGTTGGCCTCGGCTTTGGCGCAGCAAGGATTCAAGGTCAAGATCCTTCAGGTCCCCGTGGCATCACATTCGCCGCTGATGGACCAGATCCTGGACGAGTATCAAGCCTGCCTGGAGACCATCACGCTGCACCCTCCCAAGATCGCGATAGCGTCCACAGTCCTGGGGCGTATCGCGGAGCCGGAGGAAATCACCGCCCCCGACCACTGGCTGCGCCACCTGCGAGACACCGTCCGTCTCGTGGACGCCATGCGAGCCATCGAGACACGCGGCTCGCACAGCTTCCTGGAGATCGGTCCCGGTTCCGAACTGCTCGGCATGGGCCGCGACTGCACTGCCACGCCCAGCGCCGGATGGTTCGGCAGCATGCACCGCAAGGACACCGCGGCAAACACGATCAGCCAGTCCGTCTCGCGTCTCTACGCCGCCGGCTTCGCCATTGACTGGGCGGCCTGGCACGAAGGACAGCCAGCCCAGCCTCTGAGGCACGGGAAGCTGCCGCTCTACCAGTTCGACCGCAAACCCCACTGGCTGCCCACACCGAAGAACCAGCCTGTGAGCGCAGGCCAGCACGCCCTCCTCGGGACAGAGACCACCACACCCCAGGCCGAAGGCGGCTTCGCCTTTCGCTCCGTCGTCAGCGCTCATCAGCCGGCTTACCTGAGCGAACACACCGTCCACGGCGCGCCCGCCTTTCCCGGCACCGGCTTCATCGAAATGCTCCTCGCAGCTCAGGACACTGCGCTCGGCGAGGCCACCAAACCCATCGAGGACCTCACCTTCCACGAGCCTCTCTTCTTGACGTCCTCCGAGGTATCGCTGCACACCGAAGCAGCCAGCGAGCCCGACGGCTACCTCCACTGGCGCATCTCCAGCTCCGGAGCAGACGGCCTTCGAACCCTTCATCTCACAGCCCGCACCCCGCGCAACACCGGACAGAGCCTCGCCGATGCAGTCCTGCCCACCGCCACGCGCGGCGCACCGGACGCCGAGATGGCCACCCAGGACCTCGCCGCGTACTTCGAGGCCCGCGGAGCCTGCCACGGCCCCACCTTCAGCACCGCCGCCCGCGCAAGCCGGTACGGGAAGACCTTGGTCATCGGAGACATCGAGACAACTCCCCATTCCGTGGCTGACGTTCTCCACCCCGCCCTTCTGGCCGGCGCACTCCAGACCTCAGCCTGCCTCTTCGCCGAAGGTCCCGATGACGGCTCCGCTTACACCGCAGTCCGCGTGCAGCTCGCCCGCCTGGTGCGCAAACCACGCGGCCGCTCCCTGAGAAGCGAGCTCACCGTGACCCATGAGACAGAGCAGCGGGTGACCGTCGACCTCACGCTGTATGACCAGTACGGAGAAGCCTTCCGTATGCGAGGCGTCGAGCTTCAGCGGTTCTCCGCCGCACGTCCACAGTTGCCCCACAACGAGCTTCATCCGGCCGCAGCTCTTCCCAGCATCGACATCGGTGCCTGGCACGCCATGACCCCGCAGGCCAAGCGTGAGAGGGCGCGCACCTTCGTCCTCGCCCACATCGCCGACCTTCTGCAGTTCCCCACCATCGAGGACGTTCCCCAGGGCGCCTCGTTCTTCGACATGGGGATGGACTCACTCCTCGCCGTCAGGCTGAAGAACGTCGCCGAGAAGAGCTTCGGGATCACTCTCGACCTGCGCACCATCCTCGGGAATCCCACCATCGAGGCGCTGGCCGACCTGCTGGCGACCGGGCAGGAAGAACCGGCCAACCCCCAGGAGACACCGGCATGACGCACACCGGGCCGACGCGCACTCTCGTTGACATCGTCCAGGAGAACGCAGCCGCACTGGGCGACAAGACAGCAGTCCGCGGCGAAGACACCCATCTGACGTACCGCCAGCTAAACGAGCTCAGTGACCGCCTCGCGTACACGCTCAACAACTGCGGCATCACCAAGGGCACCCGCATCGCCTATCTCGGAAAGGAATCGACCCGCTACTACGAGATTCTCTTCGGTTGCGCCAAGGCAGGCGCAGTTCTCGTGCCCATCAATTGGCGACTCACCGCGTCGGAGATCTCCTACATCCTCGATGACTCGATTGCCGAGCTCGTCTTCGTGGACACGGACTTCCGTGCCACTGTCGAAGCGGCAGCACGCGACCTGTCAGGGCTGAGGCAGATCGTCACCCTCGATGCCCCGGACAACCACCCGGCCTACAGCTTCGACAGCTGGCTCAACGAGTCCGATCCAAGCGCGGCCCACCTCGCAGTCCCCCCACCGCCCCCCTCCGCAGACGACGCCATCGTGCAGATATACACCAGCGGCACCACCGGCCTCCCCAAAGGGGTAGTCCTCGCGCACCGATCCTTCTTCGCGGTGCGCCACCTGCTTGACGAGGCAGAACTGGACTGGATCGACTGGAAGCCCGACGACGTCAGCCTGATCGGTGTTCCCAGCTTTCACATAGGCGGACTCTGGTGGGCACTCCAAGGACTCAACGCAGGGGTCGAGAACATCGTTGTCCGCACCCTCATCGGCAGCGAGGTACTTCGCCTCATCAGCCAGCACGCAGTCACCACAACCTGCCTCGTGCCCGCGATGCTGCACATGGTCACCGCCGAAAAGACGGCCACTCCGGGCCACTTCGACTCCCTGCGGAAGATCGTCTACGGGGGATCTCCGATATCGGAAGCCCTCCTGGAACGGTGCCGCACGTTGATCAAAGCCGAATTCGCCCAGATCTACGGCCTCACCGAGACAGGAAACACCGCGGTCTGCCTTCCGCCCGCAGCACACGACGAAGGGGGTCAGCTCCTCAAAGCCGCCGGCCGCCCCTACCCGGGCATCGGCATCGCCGTACGCGACAGCAACGGGCGGGACCTGCATCCGTACGAGGTCGGCGAGATCTGCCTCAGCACACCTGCGTCGATGATGGAGTACTGGGGACTGCCAGAGGCCACCGAGCAGGCACTCCGGCAGGGGTGGATACACACCGGAGACGCCGGCTACCTCGACGAAGAGGGGTACGTCTACCTCTGCGACCGCATCAAAGACGTGATCATCGTCGCTGGGGAGAACATCTACCCCGCAGAGATCGAAAAGGCGCTGGAAACCCTGCCAGCCGTCGCGGAGGCCGCCGTCATCGGCATCCCGGACGAGCGATGGGGCGAACGGCTCCACGCCACGGTGGTTCTCGCACCCGGCAGTAACACCACGCCCCGGCAGCTGTCCCTCCGGCTCCGCGAGTCGCTTGCAGCCTTCAAGATCCCCTCCAGCTGGGAATTCCTCAACCAGCTGCCCCGGAACCCCAGCGGCAAGGTCCTACGGCGCGAGCTCCGCGAGCCGCACTGGAAGGGGAGGGAGCGAAACGTCGGCTGACGACACCCTCACCGTGCCGAACCCCGACGAACCCGAACGCAAGGACTGACATGAACACCCCTGATGACCGCGAATTCTCCCTGTACTGGCAGGACGACGGCATCGTCGCCGTTGACCAGCTTGCCCTGCCGCAGACCTTGCGTCTGATGCACCTGAAGACCGTCGACTCTCTCATCGAAGCCATACACATGCTCGCCATCCGCGGTGCTCCGGCGCTCGGCCTGGCCGGGGCTCTAGGGGTGGCGCTGTCCGCCCGCTGCCACCAGAGCACTTCGGAAGGGTGGCGAGAAGCAACCCGCGCAGATGCGGCCAGACTCGCGAACGCACGCCCGACTGCCGTCAACCTGGCATGGGGCGTTGAACAGGCACTTTCCCATCTGCACGGAAGCCCGGACACCATCCTCGACGCAGTCCTGAAGATGATTGCCGAGGACGCGGCGACCAACCGACTGGCGGTGACCAACGCAGCCCGCGAAGTGCGCGCGCGCACCCCCAGCCGGCCGCTGCGCATCTTGACGCACTGCAACACCGGCCGCCTGGCCACCGCTGCTGTCGGAACAGCACTGGGAACGATCCTGCACCTCGCCGGGGAGGGGAAGGTCACCGAGGTCCTCGTCGACGAGACACGCCCTCTGATGCAAGGCTCTCGCCTCACAGCCTGGGAACTCTCCGAGGCCAGCGTTCCCTACCGCATCTGCATCGACTCCGCTGCAGCTGCCGCTATGTCACGTGGCCTGGTCGACTGCGTCCTCGTCGGCGCAGATCGCATCGCACGCAACGGAGACACCGCCAACAAGATCGGCACATACGGGCTCGCTGTCGCTGCAGCCCGTCACTGCATCCCGTTCTTCGTCGTCGCACCCGAATCCACCTGGGACTCAAGCCTCGACAGCGGTGACGCCATCGAGATCGAAGAGAGAGATCCGGGCGAAGTCACCTCCTTCTCCACACAATCCGTAGCACCCGCAGACGCCCGAGTGTTCAATCCCGCCTTCGACGTGACACCAGCAGAGCTGATCACCGCCATCATCACCGAGCGCCGCGTCGTCCACCCAGCCGCCCGCTCCTGCGGCTCAGACGCCGAGACGGAGGCCGTCGCGTGACGCCCCACAGCAATCCCTCCGAGCGATCAGCGGCCGCGCAGGATCTGGCCGACTTCGCGCGCTTTCTCTACTTGCAGGGGTGGATGCCCGGAACGTCAGGAAACCTCTCCGTGCGCCTCCAGCACCAGCAGGCAGACACTGCTCTGATCACCGCGAGCGGTCGGGACAAGGGAGCACTGACGGCCGATGACTCCATCGTCATCCACGCCATCAGCGGCACCCCGCAGGAAGTCACTGAGCTGAAGACATCTGCCGAGACCGCCATCCACACCGCGATCTACGACACCACCGATGCGCGCGCCGTAGTCCACGTCCATTCCCCCTACGCGACCGCTATCGCCACCAGGGCAGCCAGAGGCGACCGCACCGCGGTAGTGACTCTGAGCCAGTGGGAGCTCCTCAAAGGCCTTGGCCTCAAGGACGCCGCCCATACCGACGTGCCTGTCTTTCGCAACTGGGCGCACGTACCGCAGATCGCTGACGACATCCGAAGTCACCTGCAGAACCAGGCCGATGCCGCCCCGGGGTTGCTGATCGCCCATCACGGGATCACCACCTGGGGAGACGATCTCGCTCAAGCCCGCAACCGACTCGAGTGTCTCGAAGCCATCTTCCAACTGCTCACGCTGAACGCTGGACTCCAGCCTGCTGACGAGGAAAGGCCCAACCGATGACCATCCTCCAGGTCATGACGCACGACGCCCCGCAGACACCGCAACTGCGCACACGGGACGAGACGCAGATCGGCGAAATACTCGGCGGCCTCGGAATCGAATACGCCCGCTGGAACCTGCGCACAGCCGTCACGCCGCAGACAACGCCCGACGAGCTTCTGAAGGCCTACCGTGGTGAGATCGACACCCTGTGCGCCCGCGACGACCTGGTCCTCGTAGACGTTGCGCAACTGCATCCTTCCAGCGACCCCGAATCGGAACTACGAGCCGCCAAGGCCCGCCTGACGTTCCTCGAAGAACACCGCCACGCCGAGGACGAGGTGCGGTTCTTCGCCCAGGGCACCGGCTGCTTCTATCTGCACATCGACCAGCGTGTCTACGCCGTCGTGTGCGAGGCGGGCGACTTGCTGTCCATCCCGGCCGGCACTCTGCACTGGTTCGACATGGGCCCCAGCCCTGACTTCGCCGCCATCCGCTTCTTCAAAGAAGAGGACGGCTGGGTCGGCGACTTCACGGGGGATCCCGTCGCTGACAGGTTTCCCCGCCTTGACGCCCTGCTGGCGGCGAACGATGAGGCCTGAGGCCATTGTCCTGGACATCGAAGGCACCGTCGGCTCGGTCCGGCACGTCAAGGACGTGCTTTACCCCTATGCCCGGGACCGATTGCCCGCATGGTTCGCCAGAAACCGCGGCACCCCACGCGCAGAACAACTGATCGCCAGCATCGCCGCCCACGCCGCCCGCGCCTGCCTCCATGAGGCAGACGCCATTTCCGTGCTCGAGCAATGGACCGACAGCGACGTCAAGGCGCCACCGCTGAAGACTCTGCAGGGATGGATCTGGGAAGCGGGTTACGCCGACGGCTCTCTCACCGGCCACGTCTACGCAGAAGTGCCGGGAGTCCTCGACGGATGGGTCCGGGCGGGTGTCACGCTGTACGTCTACTCGTCCGGGTCGATCTCCGCCCAGGTCGCATGGTTCGCCCATACCCCCTATGGCGACCTGTCGCGCTGCTTCGCCGGCCACTTCGACTTGGAAACGGCGGGAAACAAAAAGGCCGCAACATCATACCGGCGTATCTCGCACAAGATCGGTGCTGCCCCCGAGGCGACCGTATTCCTAAGCGACTCACCCGACGAACTGGATGCGGCGGCGCAGGCGAACTGGCGCACCATCGCGATTCAGCGCGAGGAAAATGGCCACGTCCTCAAACACTCCCACCCGGTAGCGCGAACCCTGGACGACCTCGTGATCACGAACTATTTCCAGGCGTGATGCGATCCGGAGCGCTGTTGACACGCCAAATCCAGGCGAGGGCAATCAACTCTTCGATGAAGTAGAAATGACTCTGTGTGGACGTTTCGCAAAGAAAGGATTGAATCGGCAAAAGAAGAGTCAGTAGGGGCCCGCTACCGGATCGATCGTATCCCGCCGGGCCTCTAACAAGCATGCCTATTTGAGGTCGGCTGATCGGCCCCGAGCTGCGATGATTCGCAGAATTGAAGTGATGCAAGAGATGGCAAAATGGAGGTCGAGATTGGGTTGACAGGGATTCGCTCGTGCGATTGGCTTTCGCTGTCAGGGAAGCCGCCGGGAGGTAGGGAAATATTGGATCCCTATACTCCCTGCCGCTCACGCTGAATCCCTGGCTGAATAGGGGAAATTAAGCAGGGCTGGTGAAGCTCCCTTCGCTTGAATCCCCCTCCGCTCGGGAAGCAATCTCTATTGAGAATAGGCCGGTGCGCTGAACCGGGATCTGTGAGACCTGCTGGACGAAAGCGTGCCTGAAGCCCTCAAGTCCGGCACGGCCGCTGACACTACAGAGCCAAGGGAACCGATGGGACACGACGGCATGCAGCTCATTAACGAACAGTTCGCACTTCGCGCCGCCACTCAGCCCGGCGCGCTCGCCGTGACACAGGGGCAAAACCAGCTCACCTACGCAGAACTCGACGCGCGCGCAAATCAAATCGCAGCGCGCCTGAAGAAGCAGACCATCGCCCGTGGCGCCGTCGTCATGGTCTACCTCGATCGATCCCCAGACCTGATAGCCGCCATGCTCGCGGCCTGGAAGGTCGGCGCCGCCTACCTACCGGTCGACCCCGTCACACCGATGGAGCGCATTACAACCATCGCTCAGGAGGCGGACTGCGCGGCCATCGTCACCGGCACGCCCACCCCTCATCTGCAGTGCCTGAAGCTCCCTCTCATCGACCTCAGCGACACCCAGCCGGCAGCGGAATCGCTGGGCGTCCACGACCTCGCACGGAGCAGCGACCGGGCATACCTGATCTACACCTCCGGCTCGACCGGTACACCCAAGGGTGTCGAGGTCGAGCACGCCTCGCTGGCCTACCTGCTCACACACATCAACGAGCGCTACGGGATTTCACCTGAAGACCGAGTGCTGCAGTTCGCAGCCACCACCTTCGACACCTCGATCGAGCAGATCCTGGTAACTCTCCTCAACGGGGCCACGCTGGTCCTGCCCGACCGCCTGTGGGCTGCCAGCGAGCTCGCAGCGGAGCTGCTCCGGCACCGCATCACCGTCATGGACCTCACCCCCTCCTACTGGCGAGCCTTCCTCACCGAGCTGGAGATGAGGCCGCAGCACCTGCCCGTTCGCCTGACCATTGTCGGCGGCAGTGCTGTACACGCCGGGGACTGCCTTACGTCTCTCCGCCTCCTCCCGGGATCCCGGCTAGTGAACGCCTACGGGCTCACCGAGACCACCATCACCTCCTGCACGAGGGAGATCACCGCCGCGACCCTGCCGGATCACGGCAGCGCCCCGGTCGGCCAGCCGCTCCCGCAGACCCAGGTCCATATCCTCGACGACTCGATGCATCCAGTACCCGCGGGACAGCAGGGGGAGATCTACCTCGCAGGCCCTGGCCTGGCTCGCGGATACGTGAGCGCGAGTGCCACAGAGGCCCGCTTCGTACCGGGCGCCGGCGAGCTAGCTGGGCACCGTCTCTACCGCACCGGAGACCTCGGTAAGAGCACCAACGGCGACCTGCTGATCACCGGCCGAGCGGACCGTCAGCTCAAGCTCCGCGGATACCGGGTCGAACCCGCAGAGATCGAAGCCGCACTGACCACACACCCTGCCGTCACGGATGCCGCAGTCAAGGCCTTCGAACAGCACGGAGACGTCGCACTCGCCGCCTACTACGTCACCAACCAGGCAGACGAACCCACTGCCGCCCAGCTGCGAGAGCACCTGCGCGACCGGCTGCCCACGTACATGCTTC
Source organism: Streptomyces sp. NPDC003023 (assembly GCF_042888225.1). Lineage (NCBI taxonomy): Bacteria > Bacillati > Actinomycetota > Actinomycetes > Kitasatosporales > Streptomycetaceae > Streptomyces > Streptomyces sp. NPDC003023. Next base: position 118,301 of record NZ_JBIAPL010000010.1, on the reverse strand, counting down.
CCTCTGCCTTCCTCCTTGTCGGGACGATGCCCCTCAAGGCGAACGGCAAAGTTGACGTCGACGCACTGCCCCAGCCCGACACCAGGCCGCAGACCGCTGCCGACGCATCCGCCCCGCAACAGCCGGTGGCACCGGTCGAACGCGCCGTAGCCGGCATCTGGCGCCAGGTCCTTTCCCTCGACCACATCGGTCGCACGGACAGCTTCTTCGACCTGGGCGGCAACTCACTGCTGGCCGCTCAACTGCTCGCCAAGGTGCGCGCCTCTCTCGGCATCATGATCACCCAAGTGCGGCCACTCATCAGGATCCTGCTCGACGGCGCGACACTCCAGCAGTTCGCGGCCGCGGTCGAGGCTGCCAGGGCAGGAACGTTCGACGACACCGGAGCCAAGACGGTCGACTTCCGAGCCGAGAGCGCACTGGGCGTCGAGGTCCAGGCCGCACACGACCCGGCTCAGTGGCAAGAGCCCCGAACCATCTTCCTCACCGGTGCCACAGGCTTCCTCGGCATCTACCTCCTGCGTGAACTGCTCACCACCACCGAAGCCACCATCCATTGCCTCGTCCGTGCGCAGAACCAAACCCAGGCCATGCAGCGCATCCAGAACAACGCCCGGCACTACTTCCAGGACGATCTGGGAGCTCACCGCGACCAAGGGCGCATCGTCGCTGTCCCCGGAGACCTCGCCGAGCCCCAGCTGGGCCTGTCCGAAGAGAAATTTGACTTCCTCGCGGCCTCAGCAGACGTCATCCACCATCCCGGCGGACTGGTCAACTTCATCTACCCCTACAGCCACATGCGCGCCGCCAACGTCGACGGCACACGCGAGATCATCCGCATGGCCGCCCGCTACCGCAACTCCCCCATCCACTACACCTCGACAATGGCCGTCATCTCCGGCTTCGGAACGGCCGGGGCACGCCACGTCACCGAAACCACGCCGCTCGACCACGCCGACCACCTGTCCGTCGGCTACGTGGAGAGCAAATGGGTTGCCGAGGCACTCCTGGCCAATGCCGCACAGGCCGGCCTCCCCGTCGCCATCTATCGCGCCGCCGACATCTCCGGTGACCAGCAGACCGGCGCATGGAACACCTCGACCGAGATGTGCGCCATGAAGCGCTTCATCGTCGACACAGGCACCTCACCCCTGGCGGAACTACCGCTCGACTACACGCCCGTCGATGTCTTCGCCGCAGCAGTTGCGCACATCGCCCGCACCCGACCCGCCAGCGGGCAGGTCTACCACCTGACGAATCCGGGGAAGGTCAACGTCGCCCGCCTCACCGAGCGCCTCCGAGCCCACGGCCACGTGATCCACGACGTGACCTGGGAGCAATGGCTTGAGCACGTCGTCCGCATTGCCGTCGAGCAGCCCGACCACCCCATGACGCCTTTCGCGCCCCTGTTCATCGACCGCTGCTCCACAGGCGAGATGAGCGTGGCCGAGATGTACCTGGAAACGACCTTCCCCGTGTTCAGCCGCGAGAACGTCGAGGCCGCACTCAGCGACAGCGGCATCACCATCCCCGCGGTCGACGACGCGATGCTCGATCGCTATATCCGCTATCTGACCGACATCAAGTTCCTGTGAGCGACACATGCTGACCACGACTCTCAAACGGCCGGCCTCAGTCTGGGAACAACTCGATCTGGCGTCCGCACCCAGCGAGGGCCCCGTCGCCTTCGGCGATGACCTCCGCCCCCAGACCCTGCTCAGCGCCTACCGGCACGGCCTGTACCCCTTTCCCGCCGAAACGATCGAGCACGAGCTCCTCAACGAACTCAGCTACGAAGCGGAAGTGGCAGCCGGACGCATCCACGTCCTGGACGGCAGCCGAGCCCCCTTCGCAGTCGCTTGGTGCTCGCCCGACCCCCGCCCTCTCATCAGCTCAGACCGGCCGCATCTGTCCCGCAGCCTGCGCCGGCTCCTACGCCGCACAGAGTGGACAACCACGCTGGACACCTGCTTCACACGCGTCGTGGAGCACTGCCGGCAAGGACGATCCGAGAAATGGCTCACGGACGAGCTGGCCGCCAGTCTGAACCGGCTCCACGAGTGCGGATACGCGCACAGCATCGAAGTCTGGGAACACGGAGAGCTCATCGGCGGAACCTTCGGCGTGCTGATAAACGGTGTCTTCAGCGCCGATTCGCAGTTCACCCTGCGCAGCGGCGCCGGCAAGGTCGCCGTTACAGACCTCTGCCGCCGACTGGCAGAAGCAGGCGGCACAGCGGTCGATGTCCAGCGCGACAGCGACCACGTTCAGATGCTGGGCGCCGGCCCCGTCGCACGCACCGCATACCTGCAGCTGCTCACAGCTCCAGGCACGGTCACTCTCCCCACCGGCCCGAAGCCAGCGCGCCGCCTCGACGCCTGACGGCGCGGACACAACCCCAGGAGAACCGCGATGCCATCCACCAACAGCGTCCCCCTCCATGTCACCAGCCTGGCCCAACGGCCGGACCTCGCAGACGCCATGCTGAACATGGAATCCACCTGGCCTCCCTACGTCCAGCCCGATCCGATGCTCATCCACTGGGTTTTCGAGCGCCACCCCCAGTTTCAACTCGTCGTCCTCGACGACGAATCGCGCGTCGTCGCCCGCGCCGCCAGCATCCCCGTGGCCTGGGACGGAAACGACAACTCACTGCTCGACAACGGCTGGGACGGGGTCCTGCGCCAATGCATGGACGACACCTACACCGGCGCCACCCTCAACACTCTGTGCGCCATGGAGATCGCCATCGTCCCGGGACACAAGGCGCGCCACCTCTCAAGCCATGTCCTGGACGCGCTCAAGGACGCAGGCCGCAAGGCCGGCTTCCACAACATGATCGCGCCGGTCAGACCCAGCCTCAAACACACTCAACCGGGCCTGGCGATGGCCGAGTACATCCAGCACACCCGCGAAGACGGACTTCCCTTCGACCCCTGGCTGCGCGTCCACGTCCGCTCCGGCGGTCGCATCGTGAGCGTCTGCCCCGTCTCGATGACGATCTCCGGAAGCCTCCGCCAGTGGCGCCAGTGGACCGGGCTACCCCTCGACCATAGCGGGCAAGCCGACGTCCCAGGAGCCCTCTCACACCTGAACGTCAACACCGACCACGATCACGCGACCTACATCGAGCCCAACGTGTGGGTCCACCACCCGCTCACCACCGCATCCTGACCCGCTCTACCCCGTAACCAGAAAGGCCGACACCATGACGACCCACCTCGACCCCACCGACAAGATGGCCCTGCGTAACGCCCTCATCGAGCGCATCGGCGGCTACATGACCGCCCACTCCATCGGCGTCGCCGCCGAACTGGGGATTGCCGACCTGATCAAGGACGAGGTCCGCGGCAGCGACGAACTCGCGGCCGAGAGCAACACCCACGAGCCCTCCCTGCGCCGCCTGCTGCGCACGCTGACCGCCGTCGGCCTCACCACCGAGCCGGAGCCCGGCCGCTTCGCCCTCACCGACATCGGATCCCAGCTGCGCAGCGACTCCCCCGATTCCCTGCGCGCCTTCTCCCGCATGTTCTGCCACCCCATCCTCCTCCGGGCCTGGCAGGGACTGGGCCACTCCGTCGCCACCGGCGACCGGGCCTTCGACCACGTCTACGGCAAGGACTTCTACACCTACGTCGCAGACCAGGGAGAGGCCAACACTCTCTTCAACGAAGCCATGGGGGAGGAGTCCCGGATCGCAGCTGCCCAGCTGGCCTCCGGATACGACTTCTCCCAGGCCAAGAAGATCGTGGACCTGGGCGGCGGTGACGGCACACTCCTGGCCGCCATCCTCCCCACCCACCCCCACCTGAACGGGATAGTCTTCGACAGCCCCAGCGGCGTCGCCGAAGCCCCCGAGACTATCAAGAAGGCCGGTCTCGAGGAGCGCTGCGAAGCCCGCGCAGGCGACTTCTTCCAGGACATTCCCACCGACGGCGACCTCTACGTCATCAAGTCCGTCTTCCAGGACTGGAGCGACGAGGACTCCTACGCCCTGCTGCGGTCCTGCCGAGCGCACATCCCCGACTCCGCCACGCTTCTGATCGTCGGCTCCGTGCTGCCCGAGACCTCGTCGCCCGAGCAGCCCATCATGTTCTTCACCGACCTCAACATGCTGGTCAACACCGGCGGCCGCGAACGCACCGAGAACGAGTTCCGCGCCATGCTGCAGGAGACCGGATTCAGCGTCCAGCAGGTCCTCATCGGGGCTGCCGGCCCGCTCTCCATCATCGAAGCACGTCCGGCAGCCGCCCAGTGACCACGCCCGCCAGCTTCGGTGCGGAGCTATTCCACGGACGGCTCCGCACCGACCTCCTGATACTGCCTCCCGGCAACCCCCGAGCCTTGCCAGCCCCGGAGGAAGCCTTTCTGGCCCGACTGCACCAGTACTGCTCCGAGCACATCGACGCCGAAGCCATCGAACGTGAGGACCGCATCCCCGACGAGGTGATCGAAACCCTCAAGGACCTCGGCGCGATGAGCATCAAACTGCCCACCCGCTGGGGAGGCCAAGGGCTCTCCAACCTCTGCTACCTGCGCGCCCTGATGATCGTCAACAGCGTGCACGCGTCCTTGGGGGAGCTCCTCGCCGCTCACCAGGCGATCGGCCTCATCCAGCCCCTGCTCCTGTTCGGCACCCCGACACAGCAGCAGACATTCCTCCCGCGATGCGTGCGTGAGATCACCGCTTTCAGCCTCACCGAGCCAGAAGTCGGGAACGACCCCTACGGCATTCACACCACCGCCGTGGCAGGCCCAGACGACGCCTACACTCTCAACGGCAGCAAGCTGTGGACCACCAACGGCGTCATCGCGGATCTCCTGGTCGTGATGGCCCAAGTACCGCCCACCGACGACGCCGACGGTGGCATGACCGCCTTCATCGTCGAGGCGGACACGCCCGGCGTCACCGTCGAGCACCGCAGTACGTTCATGGGTCTGCGCGGCCTGGAGAACGGCGTCATTCGCCTTGAGAACGTCACGGTCCCTGCGGCCAATCGCATCGGCGACGAAGGCGCCGGCCTCACGGTCGCTCTCGCAGCCCAGGACACGGGACGGCTCTCGCTGCCTGCCGTGAGCGCGGCATCCGCCAAATGGAGCCTGAAAGTCGCCCGCGAATGGGCAGGTGCCAGAGTGCAATGGGGGCGGGCCATAGGCGACCTGGAGCCCGTCGCAGCCAAAGTCGCCGGCATAGCCGCCACCGCCTTCGCTCTCGAGGCCATGGTTGAGGTCACCGCGCGCTGCGCGGAACGAGAGGACCGCGACACAGGCCTCGACGCAGAACTCACGAAGCTCTTCGCTTCCGAGCACAGCTGGCGGATCGCCGATGAACTGCTCCAGCTGCGCGGCGGACGCGGCTACGAGACCGCCTCCTCGGCGGCCGCCCGCGGCGAACGTGGCATCCCGGTCGAGAGGCATCTGCGTGACGTTCGCATAGGCCGCATCTTCGACGGCTCGACCGAAGCACTGCGGTCCTTCCTCGCCGATACCGTTCTGAACCAACCCGTACCATCCCATGATCCTGCGGCTGCACAGGACGGGTACGGCACGGCGACAGGGCACCAGGCCTGCGTCCAGCAGGCAGCCACCCGGCTTGCCGGCCTGATCGAGCAGTTGCGGGCAACATCGGCTTCCGGGCAGCACCCGCAACGCCAGGTCGGGAGGCTCGTGGACATCGCCAGTGAGCTATACGCCATGGCCGCCAGCCGCACCTACGCACAAGCCCTCGTCCAGGATCAGCCGGCGGTGGTGCAGTTGGCCGATGCGTTCTGCGCACAAGCGGCACAACGCATCGAAGCCCTCTTCACCCAGTACGACACGAACAGCGACGCCGACGACCGGGCCCTGGCAGACGCAGTGTTCAAGGAAGCGCATATTTGGCTCGAGGGAGGCGTGATTGATGCCTCCACCGACGGCCCCTGGATCGCTTCAGCAAGTGTGAGCGACACCCGCCCCAATGTGCGCCGTCGCGTCCCCCGGCAGACCGCAGACGGCGTGACTCAGTCAAGGAACCTCGATGGATGACATTGCCCACCTGATCAAATCGGCTCAGACGGGACTGCGTGATCACTGCGGGAGCCATCAGTTCCATAGCCTCCTGCAAAACCGACGTGTTCCCGAGACTGTCCTCGCGGCCATGGCCGGGGAGTTGTACCACCTCGTCCGCAGCGACCGGCGCAGCTTCTCGCTGCTGGCCTCACGCTTCCCGTCCGCTACCGCGGGCGACCTGTTCCTGGCCATGGCACAAGGAGAAGGCGAAGCGCTCGCACTGCTGCTGGACTTCGCGAAAGCTCTCGGCCGCGACGAGGCGTATTTGAGGGCTTACGATACCCGCGCCATGGCACAGGCCTACCCCGCCTACCTCACGCAGACCGCGCTCTATGCGTCCCAGAGCTCCGTGGCACTGGCGTTGCTGGCCAATGTGGGGGAGTCGGGCGACCAGTACAGACGTGTCGCCAACACACTCCAGGCCCATTACGGCTACAGCGACAAGGCCGTCGCCCACTTCCGCTACTTCGCCGACACCCCCCAGGAGCTGATCGACATGGCGTCAGCCACCCTCAGGGAAGGTCTGGCGAGCGGCGATGACCCCACCGAGGCTGTCCGCACAGCCCGAATGGTGCAGGCATACGAAAGCCTCTTCTGGTCCTGCCTGGCTAACGACGTGGAACTGCAGTGACCGCCTTCTGCACAACCCGAAAGAGAACCGAACGAAACGAAGGGCTCACGCCATGATTGCCTTCAGCACCGCCCCCACCGAGCCTCTCGACAGCTCCGGCGGGAAATGCATGTACCAACAGGTCGACAGGCTCCGCACCATGGGCCCTGCTGTCCCGGTACAGCTGCCCGAAGGGGTCTCGGCCTGGTCTGTCACCCGCGGCGACATCGTCCGCCAACTGCTGACTCACCGCGGTGTCTCACGGAACCTGAAGAAGAACTTCCCCTCCTACGCTCCCGGCTCGGTGCCGTGGCTGGCCCCCTGGGTGGACGTCGACTCCATGGCGACGGCTGAGGGCAACGAGCACCTGCGTCTGCGAAAGCTCATCACCCCGGCCTTCACTCCGCGCCGGGTGGAGAGGATGCGCTCCCAGGTGACGGCCATCGTCAATCGCCTCCTCGACGAGCTGCAGGCCCGGCCGGCCGACGAACCGGTCGACCTGCACGCCGAGTTCTCCTACCGCGTGCCGACCGAAATGATCTGCGACCTCTTCGGTGTTCCCCCCGAGCAGCGTGTGCAGGTGCTACAGCTCTTCGTCGCAGTCGGCGAGACCGACGTCACCAAGGAAGAGTCCCTGGCGATCAACGAGGATCTCGTCTCCACCATGCGGACCCTGATCGCCGCGAAGAAGAACGATCCCGGCGAAGACCTGACGAGTTTCCTGCTGGCGGCCCGCGAGGCCGACAGCGAACCGCTCACTGAGCACGAACTGATCTCGACCCTGCTCCTCATGCTCGGAGGTGGCAGCACCACCACCATCAACCTGATCGACCACACGGTCCGCGAACTGCTGGCCCACCCGGAACACGTGCAGACACTGCGCCAGCACCCGGAACGGTGGGGCGACGCTATCGAGGAGTCGCTGCGGGTGCACTGCCCCGTCATGCACCTCCCGATGCGGTGGGCCATCGAGGACATCGACCTCGGCGAGGGCGTCACCATCCGCAAGGGGGACGCCATTTTGATCGCCTACGGCGCTCACGGCCGGGACCCCCAAGTGCACAAAGACCCGGAGACCTTCGACCTCGATAGAGAGGACAAAGACCACCTGGCGTTCGGTCTCGGCGCGCACTTCTGCCCAGGCTCACATCTGGCACGCCTGGAAGCACTTGTAGCCCTACCGGCTCTCTTCGACCGATTTCCGCACATGCGGTTCGCGATCGACCCGCAGGAGATCCCGCACGAACGTACTTTCATCGGCAACGGACTCACCAGCCTCCCCCTCCTCCTCCAGCACGCACAACCAGCCGGACGGACGGGCTACTGAGCCCGGCGCGGGCCACCCATTACCGAAGCCACAATTCTGGAGATGACGATGAGCAGTCCGCCCGGGAAGCTTGACCCGATGCCGGTCGAGGAGCTGAGCAAGCGGACGCTGCGCCTGCTGGAACGTGCCCGCTACGTCAACCTCGCGACGGTCTCGGGTGAGGGGCACCCATGGGTCGCCACGTTGGAGTACGCATGGTTCGGCCACCCGCTGCGCCTGGTCTTCGGCTCACCCGACCAGGCCCTGCACAGTCGGAACATCGTCGGCTGCTCCCGCGTCAGCGGCGCCCTGTTCACCGCACCTTACGGATCTGGACTCGATGTGGATGCGGTCGACGGTGCACAGTTCTCCGGCCACTGCCGTGAGATAGACCCCCAGGGACTGGACGAGTACCACCAGGCCTTCTACGAGGCAGTGTTCACCGACGAGACCGAACGAGCACAGTGGATGCTGCCGCCTGCCTCATTGCAGGGGTCCGCTCCGCACCGTTTGTACCTGGTCGAGGTCGAGCAGCTGTGGCTGATCGACACCCGCGTGTGGGAGCAGGACCGGATCGACCGCCGAGTAGAGGTTCCCCTCGCTGAGCTGTAGCACTACCGGTTGGTAGACGAGCTCCGGATCAACGGAGTTCGTAAGCGTTGAGAACCGTCTCAGTGATGAAACGCGGGGCGTCACGTTCATCGAGGCGCCCCGCACTCACGTCGGCCGCCGCTCCGTTGATCATGTGGTGGAGAACGCTGGCAAGCCACGACGTCGGCAGGTCCGTGCGGAAAACCCCGGCCTTCCGGCCTCGCTCGATCAACTCGCTCACGCGCTGTTCGGGCCTCGCATGCAGCTTCTGGACGCGCCCCGCAGGAAGAGCGTTCTGCGCGGCTTCCAGCACGGCACGATATTGAGCGAGCATCAACCAACTGGACGTGATCAGTGACCGCAGTGCTTCCTGCGGCTCCCCATCCAGATCGAGACCCTCCAGGATCTGGTCGCCGCGGTCGATGAGCTGTTCCACCGCAGCCTCCACAAGGATCTCGCGGGTGGCGAAGTGGCCATATAGCGTCACGCGGCCCACCCCGGCAAGCGTGGCGATCTCACCCACGCTGGCTCCGGGGTTCCGAGCCAGGCAGACGATCGCCGCCTCGACGATCTTTTCCGCGTTCCGCTGAGCATCAGCCCTGCGTGCGGGCCGCGTTGCCGAGCGGGACATGCATCTCCTCTTATGTAGAACACCTCTGTATGAGTTAGGGTACCGGACGTAAGTGAGACATCGGTGTACGACTTAACGGAAGAGGTGTGTGCTGTCATGGCCGAGCCGTTGGCCTCCGAGAAGCCCGCAAGCAGTCCGAACCCCAGGCGATGGAAGATCCTCGGGTTCGTAGGCGTCGCGCAACTGATGCTGATCCTGGACGTCACCGTGGTCGCCATCGCCTTGCCCAGCATCGGCGCCGACCTCGGACAAGGTCGCGAAACTCTTACTTGGGTGGTCAGCGGCTACACGCTTGCCTTCGGTGGCCTGCTGCTACTGGGAGGCCGCGCAGTCGACTTGTTCGGAGCCCGGCGCCTCATCCTCGCGGGCCTGGTCCTCTTTGCCGCAGCCTCTCTGGTAGCCGGACTCGCGACATCTGGGACTGTCCTCCTGTCCGCGCGTGTCGCCCAGGGCCTCGCTGCGGCGATTCTGTCGCCTGCCGCGCTTTCGCTCGTCGTGACCCTCTTCGAGGGCGAGGAGCGCAACAAGGCCCTGGGTATCTGGTCGTCGCTCGGCGGCAGCGGCGCGGCCCTGGGTGTTCTGCTCGGCGGTCTTCTCACAGCCGGCGCCGGCTGGCCGTGGGTGTTCTTCATCAATGTGCCGGTCGGGATCGTTCTGCTGATCGCTCTGGCTCTGCAACTGCCGAAGCCGGTGCCTGCGGCCACCCGGGGCAAGCTCGATGTACTGGGCGCCGCGCTGGTGACCGGGGCCACCGGCACTCTGACCTTCGCCCTGGTGCGGGCCGGGGACAAGGGCTGGTTCACCTGGATTACGGCCGGTCTCGTGGCCGCTGCCGCCGTGCTCTACGCGCTGTTTGTCTGGCGGCAGCGGGTTGCGACCAGTCCGCTGATGGACATCCGGCTCCTCACTCTCCGGCCTGTCGCTACCGGCACGTTGCTGATTCTCGTCGCCACTGCTCTCATGATCATGGTGTTCTTCCTGGGGACGTTCTACCTGCAGAATGCGCGCGGCTACGGGGCCCTGACCACAGGCCTGCTCTTCCTGCCTGTCGCCTTTGCCACGATGATCGGCGCGAATGCCGGCGGACGCATCATCGGTCGTAGCGGGCCCCGCGTGCTTGGATCTAGTGGCCTCCTTCTGGCGGCCGTCGGTATGGCAGCTCCCGCTCTGTGGGAAGGCACTGCGGCTATGGTCATCGGCGTGGGCTTGGCGGCCGCAGGAACAGGCGTCGTCTTCGTCGTGGCCTCCGCCACCGCGCTCGGTCAGGTGGAGCCGCAGGACGCCGGGCTTGCCTCCGGCATCGTCAGCACGTTCCATGAGTTCGGAGCGTCTCTGGGGGCTGCGGTGGTGTCGAGCATGGCCGCAGCCGGGATCGCCGGAACCGACCCCTCGAGCTTCTCCCGAGGGTTCGCCACCGGAGCGATCGTGGCGGTTGCCGGTGCGGTGCTCGCCCTCCTGTTCATTCCGAAGCCCCGCGCGGCAAGTGTGGTCGAGGCCGCAGCGTAAGCCGGGTTGATCACCTGGCCTCTGCTGGTCTGTCCTCGGTCGGGTCGCTCACAAGCCATCGTTGGCGGGCACTGGCTTCCGTCGGTGGGATCGAGCCGAGTCAGAGAGTAGCTGCGGGCCCAGATCCGGAGGCGGCGGGGCAGGTCGGGTGCCGAGACCCGGCTCGCCGCCACCGAAGCGTGTTGCAGAACGCTGTGGTGCGGGTATTTCTCTTGTATGGGTGGGGTGTTGCGGGCTGAGGCGCTTTGGGTGGAGACGTTCACGGCTTGCGAATGAGTCGGTTCGAGAAGTTGGTGAAGGTATTACGCGAGCGGGGAGGGAACGTCCCCGGTGGCGGCCGCCCGTGGTGCCCGCCGCTGGCGGACCGGGGTCTCCTGGTGGCCGTCTACTACCGCACCAACCTCACGATCCGCCGACTCGCCCCGCTCTTCGGAATCTCCCCGGCCACCGTCTCCCGGGTCATCCAGCGCTTGCGGCCGCTTCTCGTGCTGGAGCCGGCTCCGCTACGCAGTCGGCCGTCAGACCATCCCTGCCGGTCAGATTGAGCGCTGTCCCTTCTCCCAAGAACAACGTCATCGATTCGTGCAGCTGGTGGAGGGAAGGGCAGCCGCTTCTTAACGGAGCCAGTGTGCTGCCGCACCGGGCCTGGCCAGCAAGGACTCTTCGCTGGCCATCTACGCACTGATGGCTCGGTCGCACTGGTATGCAATCGAGATCCCCAATCAGCACACCCTGAGCCCGCTTGTTGTGCTACCGCTGTGGTTTTGCCTCAGAGCAACGCAAGCTCCGGTCAGGAAATCCGGTTCGTTACGGAGACGTAGCAGCTACCATCACGGGCAAACACATTCGCCAAGGGGGCGTAGTTGGAAGAGCGCTTGGTGCCGGTCAACGCTCTCTTCGGCCTGTGCGGGCAGAATGACATCAATCCCGGCGTGCTGGCCCGAGCTGGGTTCAGAGTCGTGGGCCTTGAGATCACCGTCGCCTGCTCGACTGGTGGCAAAGTGGCGATCGATGTCGTCCTGTTCAACGAGGCCGCATCACATCTCATCTTCTGTGAATGTAAGTCCGGCAGCAATATTGAGAATGAGCAGGCTGAACGCTACGGAAAGATTGATCCGAGATCGGTTGTTACGGCAGCTGCCATCAATCTCAGTAACAGAGGACCTCTGACGTCGGAGGTCCTCTACGTATGCCGCGCGGATAAAACTGAACGCATCCTTCAGGGGCTGGATGGTATTTCTGCCAACTACCCATTGTTGACGGTAAACGGCTCTGGGATCACGTTAAAGCGGGCGGAGGATGCCTCGAAGTTTCTCCGGGACGCTTTTCCCGACGGCACGGTCAAGTTGCTGGCACCGCCGGCGCGAATTATCGACTTTGATCACGACTCGCCCGTTCAGGTCTTCGTTGACAAGGTGCGACCGTATCTCATCAGAGCTGCAGCCCGACGTATCGAGGAAGTTTCGATACCGCGTATCGCCGAAGACTTGTGCATCCACTATCGCAGATACCAACAAGCGGTCAGGCTGCAGATCGCCAAACGATTCCAAACGGCTGTGCGCCAGCTGAGTTCCGAAGATCCCGACACGTATCGTTATGAGCAAGTACCAGGCGGCGGCCCTGAAGGTGTGGTAAGGCTACTGCGTACCCCTGAAGAGTTCGACCACCGAGGCCGTACTGTCGCGTATCAGGCGCTGGCGCGGGTATCTAGGCGACGCAGCAAAAGATTAGTCGACCCCAACCAGCTCGACCTGCTCGCTGATGTCGAAGGGGCCTCTGAAGTGGGAGTTCTCTCCGTATCATCCGACGACGAAGAGGGCATGGAAGGAGAGGAGACGCTATGACCACGCGCGCAAACATGATCGATCGCTTGGGGTGTGACGCGGCCTCTCCCACCAGGACCATCGTGGTAGAGGCGCATGACCCAAGCGGATCCTCCTCGCCGGACGATATCATGGCGACACTTTTCGGTGCCTCTAACTTCGTCGAGACAGACGATGTCTATATCAAGCGGGCATTCGTTGATAACGGTGAAGTGTGGGTCGATCAACTTCAGGGTCGCTTCTGGTCTATTCATACCAAAATGCCTATGGGTGGGATCCTTCCTCTCCTCAAGGAAAAGATTGAAGACCGGCGGGAGTTGGACTGGCTCTGGCTCCCATCGAATCACTTGCAGAACCTATGGCCAAGTGCCAACTCGAATCGCGTCAAGACGAAATTCCAGGGACGCGACTTCCTTCCCGCGGACGACCCTGCGCAGAACATGAGTATCAACCTGGCAGGCGAAGGCGCCGAGCGACTTCTTGCTTATATCTCACAAAAGGATGAATACCGGTCCGCAGTATCCTTTGACAGCGTTCAAGTATCCGTTCGAGACTCTATGGGGAGGTTGGAAGAGGCAGTTCATCGCATGGGTCGATTTGCTGTCACGGGAGACTTTGAGTATCACCTTCAATTTGTGAACATCATTGTAGGGAGATATCGGAAGCTAGTTGAGCTGTGTGAACAATCTTCTTTGTCATGGGATCAGGCAAGCGATAGCCCTGATGGTGGGTTTGCGTACAGTGGGGGTCCGATCTCTATTCGATTCAGTCGAGAGATCCCGGATATGGAAAAGTTTGCTGCAAGTCTATTCGCGGCTAGGCAGCCATTCCGGTTGTGGGGCATTCCGAAATTCGAGGGCGACGTGATTTACGTCGACGCCGTTGACTTGCATGTTGGTCAGCAAATCCGAATGGAAATTGGTCGTCAGTGGATGCGTGTGCATCTGGAAGCTGGTGGGTGCGGAAACGCTATTGCTAGGCTATTGAGTAACCTCCAGCACCGTTTTGATAGCAGGCTAGAATTTGTCGACCCGTCATTGCAGAATGCGCTAGAGTTGCGAACTCCTATTAGCGCCTGAGGCTCTTTTGGGTAATCTGCAATATCTTTTGTCCGTGATTCTCGCAGGGTGCGGGGGAGTAAGCTGCCCAAGAATGCACCTGTTGCAGCTGTGGTCGGTCCTGGTCGGACGCCCTGGCCTGCCTTGCGGGCAGCAGTGCGCGGAAACCAGCCCTCCGATGACAAGCGTGTGTTGGCCTGCAGGAGAGTGCAGCAGCCGACCTCGTTGCCATGCACTCTTCCTCTGAGTGGAAGTGCCTTGTATTCCGGCTTGCAGAGAGGGAGGCTTTGACTACTGAACTTGATTGGCTGATGTCGGGTCGTTCGCCTGCCAGCGGCTGAGCCGAGTAGGCAGCTGTGGGGTGTGAGATACGCGCAGGGCGGGGGATTGACCGACGCCAGAAGAGCCGCGAGGGAAAGGATCCGGCTGGAGGCGGTCGGTCGCTTCGAGGGCGGCGCGAAGAACCGGGAGATTGCGGGCTGCGCTGCGGGTGAGCGAGCGGTCCGTGGAGCGCTGGCGCCGCCAGTGGCGGGAGCGAGGCGAGGAGGGTGTCCGGTTAAAAGGATCGCCAGATCGTCAAGCTGCAGCGAGAGTTGGTGCGCGGTCCGCTCGCCCATGGATGGGCTGACCAGCGGTGGACGCTGGCCCGGGTGAAGACGTTGATCGGGCGGTTGTTCCACGTCAGCTACACAGTGGAGGGGACATGGCGGTTGCTTAAGCGTCATGGCTGGTCCTGGCAGCAGCCGGCCCGCAGGGCGATCGAACGTGACGACGAAGCAGTGGAGTTGTGGAAAAATGAGGTGTGGCTGCAGGTAAAAGGACGGCGGCGGCCCGCGGAGCCTGGATCGTCTGCGAGGACGAGGCCAGCCAGTCGCTGAGGCCGCCACGCGCGAGTTCCTGGGGCCGCATCGGCCAGACGCCGGTCGTGCGCGTCTGGGGCCGCGGTTCCGGAAGGGAGTTCGATGGCGGGAATGGTCTGCTTCCGCCCCGGAGACCGCTCCCGGCTGATCTACAGCTTCCGCGTCCACCGGGGCCGCAAGGGCGAACCCAAGGGCTTCACCTGGCAGGACTACCGCGACCTCATCGTGCGGGCACAGAACCAGCTCAAAGGCCACATCGTCTGATCCGGGACACCTGCGTACCCATCTTATGCCGCAGATAAAGGACTTCATCGCCGCGAACGAGGACTGGCTGACCGTCTTCCACTTTCCGTCCTACGCACCTGACCTCAACCCGCAGGAAGGCATCTGGTCCCTGGTGAAACGGACCATCGGCAACCTCGCCGCAGCGAACCTCGACCAGCTCGCCGCCGCCGTGAAGCGCAGTCTCAAGCAGACCCAGTACCGACCGCACCTCATCGACGGCTGCCTCATAGGCACCGGCCTGACCCTGACCAGCTGACACGATCAGGCTGGCATCACACATTCAAGTTCAGTAGCTCGCCCCATCGCCGAACTCCGAGAGCACCACATCGGTTACACGAAGAAGGGTTACTCCCGCGCTCTCGTCCCTGGCTTGACGCCTTCTTCCGGCGGATCACCGCGCAGTTCCCCGTCGGCCAGGCGATCACGACGCTGATCATCACCCACCTGCTCCCGGAACGATCTGCGTTCTTGTGCGCCATGACCTCGGTGTTCACGATCGGCGCCGTCCTCCCCAAGCCCCGGGCGATCCACCAGCCGACCCTCGACACCGTCCGCCGCACCCTGCCGGTCCACGACCTGAGCCGGGAGCAAGATGACCTGTCTGCTGGCAGGAACTGCTCGATCAACACCCACTTATCGTCCGTGAGTTGCCTACGTGCCATCACAGAGATCTATCAGCCGGCGAACGATCGCCGGAAGGGGCATGCCACTCCTTGATCACGACTTCCGACAGGCCCTAGGGTGAGGGGATCGACTTGTGCAGCACGGCGCCCGGACAATCCACTATGCCCTTTTTCCGGTATCTGTCCGGGTTCCCTGACATGGCGGAGGGTGGAAGGGCACGGTGTACGAGAATCCTGCCGCCAAGCACGCCTGCGTGCTGCTGGACACGATCGGCAAGGAGCTTGATGATCAGTTCGAGGCCGCCCACAGCGGCCAGGACTGAGACACCCTGAACGACCGGCTGCCGCCGTGCGAGCTGGAATGTGGCGCTTTCCTGAGCGCGCGATCACGTGGCGAAGCGGAAGCACCCCTACGCTTGGAACCTGAAGGAGCTCGAGCCCGCCCGTCGCGCGTTGCCCGCCCACTATGGGCCCGTCGGCTGTTTCCCCAGTCCCACTTCCTCGTGCTCGTGCGCCACCCTGTGGCTGTCACGTCAAGCATGCTTCGGTGGATCGGCGACCGTACGTGGAAGGGCCTTGACCCCGGATGTTGAACACACGAGACACTGGATCCTGAGGATCTGAGAACGGACATCTCGTGGTCATGAAGAACTACCCGCCACAGTTCAAGGCGGACGCGGTCGCGCTGTACGAGTCGCGGCCGGAAGCGACGATCAGGTCGGTCGCAGCCGATCTGGGCATCAACCCGGAGACCCTGCGGAACTGGGTGAGGGCAGCCGGGGTGAGCCGTCCCCGGGGACGTCGGACGCAGGAACCCTCGCAGCCGCCGGCCCCGCTGGAGGCCGAGAACGCCGCGCTGCGGAAGAAGGTCCGCGAGCTGGAGGAGGAACGCGAGATCCTGCGCAAAGCGGCGAAGTATTTCGCCGGGGAGACGCGCTGGTGAACCGCTTCCAGTGTGTCGCCGACCTCCAGCGCCGTTACGGCGTGAAGCGGCTCTGCACCATCCTCGGCGTCAGCCGCTCGAGCTTCTACTACTGGCGCCGGACAGCTACGAACCGGGCCGCCCGGCAGGTGGCCGACGCGAAGCTGGCCGTCCGGATACGGGCGGTGCATCAGGAATCGGACGGCACCTACGGAGCGCCGAGGATCACCGCCGAGCTCCGCGAGGAGAACGGTGAGTCGGTCAACCACAAGCGGGTTGCCAGGATCATGCGGGCGTCGGGGATCGAAGGAGTCCGGTTGCGCCGCCGGCACCGCACCACCGTCCCCGACCCGGCCGCGGCCAGGGCCCCGGACCTGATCGGCCGCGACTTCACCGCCACGGCCCCCAACACGAAGTACGTCGGCGACATCACCTACCTGCCCATCGAGGGCGGGAAGTTCTGCTACCTGGCGACCGTCATCGACCTCGCCTCACGCCGTCTGGCCGGCTGGGCGATCGCCGACCACATGCGCGCGGACCTCGTCACCGACGCCCTGGCCGCGGCGACCCGCACCCGCGGCAGCCTCGCCGGATCGATCATGCACACCGACCACGGAGCTCAGTACACGAGCAGGATTTTCGCCGAAGCCTGCAGGTCAGCGGGGGTTCGGCGGAGCATGAGCGCGGTTGGGTCCAGCGCGGACAACGCACTCGCCGAGTCCTTCAACGCGACCTTCAAACGCGAGACCCTGCAAGGACGAAAGAGCTGGCCCAACGAGCGTGAGGCGCGACTCGACGCCTTCCGATGGCTGAACCGCTACAACACCCGACGCCGACACTCCCGCCTCGGACAACGATCACCGATCGCCTTCGAGAACACCTTCCACCGCACACCAACTACGCTGGCACAAGCCGCATAACCCGTGTTCAGGATTCGGGGTCAAGGCCCGAACCCGGAGACACGCGATGCGGCTCCCGAAGAAGTGGCCTGTTGGGAAAACGGTTGGCTGGCCGCTGCTCGAAGCGTCCGTCCCGGCTCGTACCTTGTTGTGGAGTATGAGGCCGTGCCGTGGAGCACACGTAAGACCTGGAAGACTTCCTGGATCTTCCGTTCCGGGCTGCTATCAGCAACATAACCGCGGACGCCCGCGCCGGAGCCCGCAGTGAAGCTGCCCGGCGCGGTGCCGCAGACCTGGAACGCGCTGCGCGAGGAGGCGCAGGGGGGCTCGTTGATCGAGCTTGCACATCACCCGGCAGGGGCTCACAGGTCTCAGCGTTTCCCCAGGAGCTCGACGAAGCATCACAATCTCTATCTATTGGGAGCAGGAGATGCATCACACCGAACATGAGGCCGCCCGCGGGAGAGCGAGCGCTCCGGACCGCAGGGACGCGCGCGTATCCGCTGCGGGTGGCGGTCGGGAAGAGACCGTCTGGGGGCTGTTCGAGGCCCGGGCGGCGCGTCAGGGGAGTCGGATCGCCGTCGTGGACGGGGCGGTCGACATCGACTACGAGCGGCTGTGGGCCCGGGCGGAGGTGATCGCCGGGGAGCTGGCGGCCCGGGGCGTTGCGCCGGGGGCGCTCGTCGGCGTGTGCCTCGGGCGGACGTGGGAGCTGGTCGCCACCCTGTTGGGCGTACTGCGGGCGGGCTGCGCCTATGTGCCGATGGATCCCGCCTACCCGGCCGAACGGGTGCGCTACTTGATCGAGCATTCCGGGGTGGCGTCGGTGGTCGTTGACGCCGGTACGGCGGCGCTGTGTTCGGCGGCTCCCGATCGCGTGCGCCTCGACGCGGTGCCGGACCGCCCGGCGGCATCGCCGGCGGCCTGTTCGGCCGGTGATCTCGCGTACGTCATCTACACCTCGGGGTCGACCGGGAAGCCCAAGGGTGTGGCGGTGGAGCATCGCAGCGTGGTGGCGATGGCCGCCTCGATGCGCCGGCTGTTGGGCGACGAGGACCTGGCGGGCGTTCTGGCCGCGGCCTCGGTCTGCTTCGACCCCTCGGTGATGGAGATTCTGGGGACGCTCGTCCTCGGCGGCACGGTCGTCCTTTCCGAGAACGTGCTCGCCCTGCGCGAGCTGGCCGCAGTGCACCGCGTGCGCACGGCCATCATGGTGCCGTCCGCGATGAAGGCGCTGCTCGCGGCCGGGCCGCTGCCCGGTGGGTTGCGGTGTGTGGTGCTGGGTGGTGAGGTCTTGTCCCGTTCTCTGGTGGAGGATCTGCACGCTGATCCTTGTGCGCCGCGGGTCGTGAATGTCTACGGCCCGACCGAGGCCACCGTGTTCGTCACCGCCGTCGAAGCGGGAAGCGGGCCGATCACCATCGGCGGCCCGGTCCTGGACGCGCGGGCGTATGTTCTGGACGAGTCTTTGCGGCCGGTTCCGGCGGGCACGGCTGGCGAGCTGGCTCTCGCAGGCGACCAGCTGGCCAGGGGGTACCTCCATGACGACAAGCGCACCCGGCAGAGCTTCCCGGCCCTCGCGCCGGGCGGCCCGGTCCCGGAGCAGCGGATCTATCGGACCGGCGACCTGTGCCGGTGGACGGAGACAGGGGAGCTCGAGTTCCTCGGCCGCGCCGACCGGCAGGTCAAGATCCGGGGCCATCGCATCGAACTCGACGAGATCGAGGCCGTGCTGGCCTCGATGCCCGAAGTGGACGAGGCCGCAGTCGTTGCCACCACAGGCGAAGGCAAGAACCTCCTGACGGCGTACGCGGTGAGCCGGCAGGAGTCGGTGACAGCATCGACCGTGCGCGCCCAGCTGGCCGACCGCCTGCCGAAGTACATGATCCCGCACCACGTCATGCTGCCGGCCGAGCTGCCGAAACTGCCCAACGGCAAGATCGACCGGCTTCGGCTCCCCGCCGCCGCGCACCACGGCGACGAGGCGGCTCCCGAAGGGAAGGCGTGCGGCGACGGCCCGGCCGCCTCGCGGACCGCCGGTCCGCTGCCCTCGCCGCACGAGCAGCGGCGCTCGGTACTGCTCGCCATGGTGATGGAGGAGGCGGCGCTGCTCCTCGGCGCCCCCGGCCCCGAGGCGGTCCGGCAGGACGAGCCGCTGGCCGCGCTGGGGGTCGATTCGCTGGACATCGCGGAGCTCACGGTGCGCCTGTCGCGGAGGCTGGCCACTGACCTGCCTTCATCCACCTTGGTGGAGCACATGACTTCCAAGGAGGCCGCCGACGGGCTGCTGGCGGTGCTGGGCCGTGCTTCCGGCGGCGGCGAGGTGCGCGGGCGCCCACAGGGCGTCGGGGCCGCGGATCGGCTCGATGTGTTCCAGGAGCAGCTCCGGTCCGGGTACCCGCCGGCCTTCGCCGCCAAGGTGCCGGCCTGGTCGGCGACCGACCGGGGCGCACTCGTACAGCATTTCCGGGGTCTCCTGGCGCGCTCGGGGACGGACCCGTACGGAAAGGTCGTCCGCACCGGAAGCGCCGAGCGGGGTCTCGTCGCCGACCCGGCTACGGGCGAGGAGCACGAGGCGCTCATCTGGACCACCAACCTCTACCTCGGACTCAACCGCGACGAGGAGGTCATCGAGGAGGCGCGCAGGGCGCTGAGCCGGTTCGGTACCGGGATGGGGATATCAGCGGCCGGCTCCGGACAGACCGGCCTCCACACGGACTTCGAGCGAGAATTCGCCGAGATGGTGGGCAAGCCGGCCGCCTGCCTGTTCCCGACCGGGTTCACCGCGAGCCTCGGAGTCGTCGCCGGGATCGTATGCGATCAGGACGTTGTGGTCATGGACCAGCTCTGCCACGCCTCCCTGGTGGACGGGGCCCGCCTGAGCGGCGCGAGTGTGCGGACCTTCCGGCACAACGACGAGGCCGACCTGCGGGCGGTCCTCAAAGCGGAGTCCTCGCCCTACCGTACGACGCTGGTGGTGCTCGAGAGCGTGTACAGCATGGGCGAGGGAGTGGCGCCGCTGCGGGAGATCGTGTCCGCCGCGAAGGAGTACGGCGCGCTCGTTCTAGTGGACGAGGCCCACTCGTTCGGGCTCTACGGAGCGCGGGGTGCGGGGCTGTGCGCCGCGGAAGGCGTCACCGAGCAAGTCGACTTCGTCCTCACGACCCTGAGCAAGGCTCTCGGAAGCATCGGCGGTGTGGTCGCCGCCCGGGAGGAGCACATTGCCCTGCTGAGGGTGTCGGCGAGGTCGTATGTCTTCCAGGCAAACATCTCACCTGCCGACGTGGCGGCGGCTCTTGCCGCCCTGCGCAGGGTCGCTGCGGGCGACGCGCTGCGGGCGAGGCTGTGGGATACCGCGTACTACATGCGGAAGCGCTTCTCGGACGCCGGCTACGAACTCGGCACCGGGGGCGGGCTTATCGTCACCCCCTTCTTCTCCGACGGCGCGAAGCTGCACGGGATAGCCCGAGGGCTTTTCCGGCGGGGTGTCCATGCCGCTGCCGTGACCTACCCGATTGTCGAGCGCGGGCGAGGCCGCCTGAGGTTCATCTGCTCGGCGTCCCATACTCGAGCGGACGTCGACGAGACGCTCCAGGCCCTGACCGACGCCGAGGCAGAAGCCGCGACAGTGCCCCCGTCGCACGGTGACATGGAGCTGCGACAGGGGAGGGACGAGGAGTCCACACGATTCGATGTGGCGAGCTGGGCTGACGCGTTCACAACCTACCTGGAATCCGTTTTGGCCGAGCTTCCCGCACCGGCACCACATCTCGTGGTCACGATCGTACTGCCAGGGGAGGAAGAGGATCTTGTAGTCCGGATCAACGAACATGAGGTCACCCGAGAACCCGACAGCACCGCCTCAACGCCTGCCTGTTCGCTTCGCCTGGTCGACGATGAGGCAACAGCCGCACTGTGCTCACGGAACGTGGAGAGCCTGCTAGAGAGCGTGATCGCGAGCACCTGCGTGCTCACCGGCCATACACAGCCATTCGTCTGGCTCATCGGACGACTCAGCGACTGGCAGAGTTCAACGAGTGGTGAGCTTGTTCCGCTTTGACGGACACCATTGGTGTGGTGGTCAGGCTGTGAGTGCGGTCTCGTACTCGGCGGGGCTGAGGTAGCCGGGCCAGTTGGAGGTGCCGAGCAGTTCGCGTTTGATGGTCGAGAAGAACGACTCGGCGAGCGCGTTGTCCCAGCACTGGCCGGTGTGGCCGACCGATAGTCTGATCCCGAACTGGGCTGCTGGGGAAGCGAATTGCTGGCTGGTGTATTGACAGCCGCGATCCGAATGGAAGATCACGGGGTGGGTGGGGCGACGCTGCCGGCAGGCGGCTGTCAGCGACTCAGCCACCAGCTCGGTCCGCAGGTGACCTGCGGTTGCCCAGCCGACTACGCGCCGGGAGGCGATGTCGATGACCGTGGCCGATAGAGCCAGCCCTCCTCCGTCGGGACGTAGGTGATGTCGCCGCACCAGCGGGCATCGAGCTCGGCGCGGTCTGGCTGGAAGTCCCGGACGATGAGGTCGGGACGGAAGGCAGCCCTGGGATCGGGGATCGTGGTCACGTGCCGTCGTCTGCAGTGCCGGCCCTGCAGCCCGGCGGCCCGCATCAGTCGTGCGATACGACGACGGCCACACCCGGCACCCTCGCGCTTGAGCACGGCATGCACACGCGGGGATCCGTAGGTTCCGCGGGACTTCGCATGGGCCTCGAGAATCTGCTCGGTCAGCTCGGCATCCCGCAACGCGCGGGGTCCGGGCAGGCCGGAGCGACGGGCATAGAAAGCGGTCCGGGAGACCTTCATCAGCTCACACGCCCGTTTGACGCTGTGACCTGCGCGCTTCTCCGCCTCGATGAACGGGTGCACCGTCACCGGGTCTCCTTCGCGAAGAAAGCTGTGGCCCGCTTGAGGACGTCGACATCCTCACGCCGCCAGCGGTTCTCCCGCCTCAACGCGGCCAGTTCCTCGCGCTCGCTCCTGGTCAGCCCGTTGCGCTCGCCCGCGTCGACCTAGGCTTGCTTCACCCAGTCCCGCACCGCAGTCTCGGTCAGTTCGAAGTCTCTGGCGACCTGTCCGACCGAGCGGTCACCTCGTCGGCACAGACCCACGATCTCGGCCTTGAACTCCGGTGTGAACGAACGACGAGGGCGGCGATTTTTCCTTTTGCCATGCTCTCCTGTCGGCGTACTCGCCTATGTGCAGAGCCGCGTACGGATGAACGTGCAGAGCAAGGAGACCTGTGAAGCGCGGGCGTCGTGGTTCGAGATGATGGAGCAGTGTCTCTTCGCTATTTCAATCAGACTGGCTGGACCGCGATCTTCAATGGCACCGACACCGAGGTCGGCCGCATGGTGCGTGTGGAGGGCTGGGACCAGGCGACCGGGACGGCCCTGGTCGTCGATCCCAAGCGTGGTGCCCTGCGTGCGGTGACGGACTACGAGGACTTCTCCCACTTGGAGCGAGCCGACCAGGTCGTGGCCGCGGTGCCTGGCGGAGGGTGGCGGGTGCACTGGAAGGACGAGGGCCCGGGTGGAACGCCGCTGACGGAACAGGTGCTGGCCTGGCTCATCACGTCGCAGGGGCGTGCGACGGCCATCACGGTCGATGCCCAGGGGCATGTCGAGGATGCCGATGGCGCCGACGCCTTCATCCCGCCGGGCCAGGATTTGGGGTCCTGATCGCAGCTGGTCAGGCCACGTCGTTCTCTCGCTCGATGGCCTGGAGGCGGTTCTTCAGCCGGTAGCTGGGGCCGTTGATGGAGATCACTTCGCAGTGGTGGAGGAGCCGGTCGAGGATCGCGGTGGCCAGGACCTCGTCGCCGAACACTTGGCCCCATTCGCTGAAGGTCTTGTTCGAGGTCAGGATGATCGAGCCCTTCTCGTAGCGCTTGGAGATGACCTGGAAGACCAGGTTCGCTTCCGCTCGTTCGAGGGGCTGGTAGCCGACCTCGTCGACCACGAGGACGCCGGGCCGCAGGTAGGTGCCGAGCTTGTTCGTCAGGCGCCCGGTGGTCTCGGCGGCTTTGAGGTTGCGGACCATGTCGTCGAGGCTGGTGAAGTAGATCGAGTAGCCGGCCCGGCAGGCCGCGACCGCCAGGGCGACGGCGATGTGCGTCTTGCCGACCCCGGGCGGCCCGAGCAGGGCGGCGTTCGCCTTGCCCTCGACGAAGGAGAGGGTGGCGAGGTCCTTGACCTTCCGTGGATCGAGCTCGGGCTGGAAGGAGAAGTCGTACTCGTCGAGCGTCTTGTGGTGCGGCAGCTTCGAGAGCCGCAGGCCCTGGCGGAAGCGGCGGTCGTCGCGGACAGCCAGTTCCTCGGACAGGACCAGGTCGAGGAAGTCGAGGTAGCCCATCTTCCCCTCGTCGGCCCGACGGGTGTACTCCCTGATGGTTTCGGCGAGGTGGGGCAGGCCGAGCTTGCCGGCCGTGTTGCGGATGCGGGTGGAGACCAGCTCGCTCAAGACGTTTCCCTCGTGCTCGGGTGGGTGGTGAAGGGGCGGGTGCCGGTCAGCTCGTCATAGACCGACAGCGGACGGCGTCCGACCTCGATATGGGTGGCCGCGGCCCGGTTCAGCAGAGCCCGCAAAGGCCCTGATTCCTCGCCCCGAGGACGCTCACGACGGGGCTGCGGCAGGACATCGCCGGTGGTGCTCCGGCGTCCCTTGCCCGTGGGCAGGCCGTCCCAGTGGGCTTCCTCGACGACGCGGTCCCCGCGGCCGATCGCCCGAGGATGGGTAGCCAGCAGCGTCTCGCCGCTGGAGTCGGCCATGGTGGAATGCAGCATGATCTGCGACTTCGTGGCCCGGATCTCCACCAGCTGCCGGGGGCGGACCCTGCGGGCCGGCACCGAGTAGAGGTTGCCGCCGAAGGCGACCAGGCAGTCCTTGCCGACCGGCCGCAGATGCCGCTCGGCCACCAGATACGGGGTCGGCGGCAGAGGCCGGAGAGCCACGTGATCACGTGCCGCCCGCTCCCCGATGATCTGCTGGTGAGTCCTGTGGGCCTGGGCCCGTCGCTGCGGGACCCAGGTGATGAAGGCGGCGTCCATCTCCTCGACGGAGGAGAACGACCGGCCGGACAGGACGTGGTCGCGGACGATCAGAACCTGGCGCTCGACACGCCCCTTGCCTGTGGGCCGGTAGGCGGCCAGGACGTCGATGTCGAAGTCGTAGTGGCCGGAGAACCCGACCGCTTCCGGGTGCAGCGGAACCGCCTCGCCCGGGGCGACGTGGCGGCGGACGACGGTCTTCGTGCGGTCGTAGACGATCGTCATCGGCACCCCGCCGAAGTGCGCGAACGCGCGGCGGTGGCAGTCGAAGAACGTCTGCAGGTCCTGGCTGGTGGTGAAGCAGCAGAACGGGTCGCGCGAGTACGACAGCGTCATGTGGAAGGAGTAGACCTTCGGGATTCCCATGTGGGCGAGGATCTTGCCCTCGTCGCCCCAGTCCACCTGGGCCTGGGCGCCGGGGATCACCTCGAAACGGCGGTGCATGCCCGCCAGCTCATTGGGCGTGATACCGAGTTCCTCGGCGATCCGGGGCCGGGCTTCCTGGACGTAGAGCTTGGTCCGCTGGTAGTTGCCGGTGAACCCGTACTCCGCCGCAAGGCGCTCGTGGATCACTGCGGCCTTCATCAGGATCTCGGCCCTCAGCATCGAGTCGACCAGCGGAGCGAACTCGTCGATCACCCTCGCCTTCGACCGACCGTTCGGCGACCGGCGCGGAGGTGCGGCGGGTCCGTCGGCTGCCAGCTATTTGCTGACCGTCCGCCAGTTCAGGCCCGTTTCCTTGGCGACCTCGGTCAGGCTCATCGCTCCGGACTCGACCAGACCACGAAAACGCCGTAGTTCCAGCCAGCGCTGCGGATCCAGGACCACGGCCACCCCATCTCTGCGACCTCGACCAACAGGCAGCAGAGTGCCGAATCCTCAACCTCAGCACATCAGGAACCCTGCACGTTCATCCGTACGCGGTCCTGCACGTTCACGTGTACGCCGACATCTCCATGATGGACATCCTTCCGGGGCAGAACCTCCGATCTCGAATGTCCGTCAAAGCGGATCAAGCCCAGTGTTGAGGTAGGCACCTTCGCCGTATACGGTCACGCGCCGGCAGATGCCGCCCAGTCCGAAGTCCCGCCACGCTTTGGCATCCGGGGTGTTGCCGGGCACCGGACCGGTCGTCACCATCACCAACTTGGTTGGTAGCACGCTTTAAGGTCTCAGGGGCACCCGGCCGAGGTCCAGCTTCGGTTGCCCAACTTCCCGTCCGCAGTGGTTCTGCTGGACGCTACTGCGGGCCGAGCGTGCCTACGATGGCTCCATGCCTGGCCGCGATAGATCTCCAACAGCAACCAATGCGCATCACCGAACCCCTGGCCCGCGTGAGCTCGCCGCGGCCGCAGCGGTCTTCTCGATGCTGGCCGATCCCACACGGCTTCACCTTGTTTGGTTGCTGACACGCGGGGAGTCCGATGTGACTGCCCTGACCGAAGCCTGCGGGGCCGCTCGACCCGCGGTGAGCCAGCACTTGGCCAAGCTGCGCCTGGGTGGACTGGTGCAGTCGCATAAGGAGGGGCGGCACGTGGTGTATGCACTCACCGACGGACATCTGCGCCGTTTGGTCGTCGAAGCGGTCAGCCATGCGGACCATCAGGTCACAGGAGAGCCCTGGCACGACTGAGAGCTCATCTCTCCCGGCTGGGGATGCCCCTATCAAAAGCGTGCACATGTGCGCACTTATGCATTAGCATGAAGGCTGACTCTTTGCCGCCGACCCAGGGCAGGGTTGCATGCTTTCTGTGCTGCGCAACCGCACATACCGGCATCTGTTCACCGCCCAGGTCATTGCACTGGCGGGGACCGGGCTGGCCACCGTGGCCCTCAGCTTGCTTGCCTACGACATCGCCGGGACCAATGCCTCTGCGGTCATGGGAACCGCTCTGGCGATCAAGATGGTCGCCTACGTGGGAATCGCACCCGTCGTCAGCGCTTTCGCCGACCGGATACCGCGCCGCACCTTGCTGGTGACGATGGACCTTGTCCGCGCCGGAGTGGCCCTGCTACTGCCCTTCGTCACTCAGGTGTGGCAGGTCTACGTACTGATCTTCCTGCTCCAGTCTGCCTCGGCGGCGTTCACCCCTGTCTTCCAGGCGACAATCCCGCAAGTGCTGCCGAAGGAGCGGGAGTACACGCAGGCACTTTCGCTGTCGCGCCTGGCTTACGACATGGAAAGCCTGTTCAGCCCGGCCCTCGCTGCAGGGCTGCTCTCCGTGATCACGTACAACTGGCTATTTATTGGCACCACCGTGGGCTTTCTGGCTTCCGGTGCTCTGGTGGTTTCGGTGCTCCTGCCGAAGCCAATGCCGGTCGAACGGGAAGGCAACGTCTACCGGAAGGCCGCCTTCGGAACCCGGCTGTTCCTTGCCACGCCCAGGCTGCGCGCGCTGCTCGCCCTGGACCTGGCGGTGGCGGCGGGCGGTGCGATGGTCGTGGTGAACACGGTGGTGCTGGTCCGCGATAATCTCGGCCGGTCGGCGGGTGACGTGTCGCTGGCACTCACGGCATACGGAGCCGGGTCCATGGTCGCGGCGATTCTGCTGCCGCGGTTGCTTGGCCGGGTCGCAGACCGGACGGTGATGCTACCCGCCGCCTTCCTCCTCGCCGGAGTCCTGACGGTGCTTTGCGTGCCCGGTGCAGCAGAGCCGGGCAGCTGGACTTGGCCGGCCCTGCTTACCTCCTGGCTTCTCCTGGGCGCCGCAACGTCGGTGATACTCACTTCTTCTGGGCGCCTGCTGCGCCGCTCCGCCGCCCCGGCGGACTTGCCCGCTGCATTCGCCGCTCAGTTCTCCCTGTCCCACAGCTGTTGGCTGTTGACCTACCCCCTTGCGGGATGGGTGGCGTCTGCGGCCGGGATGCCCGTGACCGCGGTCGTTCTGGCGCTGATTGCCACTGGTGCCGCTGTGGCCGCAGTGGGTATCTGGCCGCGCACGGACCCCGATCATCTCGACCACTTGCACTGTGAACTGCCTGCGGACCACCCACACGTGCAGGACGCGGTCGCGACCGCTTCGGGGTGGCGCCACGGACACGACTTCCACATCGACTCGCTGCACGCGCAGTGGCCTTCGCTGCAGCGGACATCGACGTCCGCGTAACGCGGCACCCTCCGGTCAGGCTGAGCGAGGCGCTCATTCAGGAGCACGGAACCCCGTCTGCCCTCGTCCTGCAATGGTGTTGCCCCGCTGCCGGTGCTGGGAGATGAGTATCCGGCGTCGAAGCGCATGTAGTCGGGTACCTTCATGTTCTGCCTGAACCAGCCTCGGCAAGATCGGCGTCGGAGGACTCGGATTGGCAGGCGTTCCGCGGCGTCATCTCGTCATGCGGCTCGCGAAGGCTGTGCTCTCTTCGTCTACGACCTCGCCACGGGAGACTTTCAGCTCCAGGTCGTGGTCGCAAGCCGCAGCCAGGCGAGTGGCGTACCTGTCGATCCGTCCGCGCAGTCTCCGACTTGAGCTTCCCTCCGAGGAGGGCGTCCTGACGATCCAATGGATGCGCAGCGTCAGGCTTCGCGCCTCCGCCCCACCGAGCAGGGCATTGAGGGGCGGGCTGTGGCGATACTCGGCCTCGGCGACCGCGCTCCATACGAGGACCTCTACAGGCGAAGGATCGCTCTGCTGCTGAAACTTCTGCAATTTGGGGAGATTCTCGCACATTGCATGGTGATGTCCTTGGGTAAATACCACTGAGCCATCAGCTGTCGGCGCTTGGCGTAATCGACGCGAGCGTCGCATACGTCCAGTTCCTCTGCGACGCGGTCCACGGCGTCCTCGAAGACCGGCCACAAACCGTCAGAGGCGAACGCGCGGCCCAGCACGTTGAGGGTCTGCCTGGCGCTGCTTTCGGGAATGTCCAGGGCTGGTGCGCACTGACGCCAGGTTCTGCCGGAGATCAGCTCGAGGACCCGCAGCGATGCGGCGCGGCGCAAGTAGCGCTGCATCTCGTACGTGACGGATGGCAGCCGTTCGATGAGCGGCGCGAAGTGGGCGTCAAAGAGTGGTTGTGGCAGAGCTGGTGGCACCTCTTCGACACGGTATCGGTGACCGGTTGGCACCATTCGCGGGATCGCCCTGTTGGAGTGACCGTAGACGCGGCGAGCCGCAGCGCGCGCGAGAGTGACGGAAATGTCAGCGGCACTGAGTATCTTGCTGAGGTATCTCATCTGTCGTCCGTAAGCCTCGCGGGCCAGCGGCTGGACGCGCTCGTGCAACGAAGTGAGTTCCCGGCTACCGAGCAGAGTGTCAGCAGCCAGAAGCAGCGCGCCGCACTGTGCGGCGTCGGGAGGGGCAGGTCTGGTCTGGACATGCCGGCGGTTTGCTGAACTGCCCTCCTCGGTCGTTCCGCTCACCGCGACGGGCGCGCACTGCGCGTCGACCAACGAGGCCAGAGCATCTGACGGCAGGAGCTCCGCACCGGCCGGCCAGCTGAGTTTGATCAGATGCGTTGCCATGACCAGGTCGGGGAAGAATGACGGGTCGACAGGCTGGCGGGAGCCGACCTGACGCTGTGCAGGGTCCAGTGACTGGTCCAGACGCTGCTGGAGGGCGAGCAACTCGTTGAGATCCTCGGAACCCAGAGGGCTGTCGCGGCCGGGGGTCCTATCGAGTCGCGCACCGCATGCGGCGTCCGCCCTGGAGGCGCGCTTGCGGATCTGATCGGCCACAACGATGTGTCGGCACTGCAGCGGGTGGAGGCCCGCGAGACGTGGGTGCTTGATCAGCCCGATTCCTCCGGAGCCCCTGGGGGACCTGTCCCAAGGCCGGGTAGTTAACGTTTTCGCAGGTCACGCAAAGGGTGTAGGGGTCCATGCTGTGGCGGCGTAGAGGCCGGGGCCGAGTTTGTGGATGAGGCCGGTCTCGGCCCATCTGGAGAGCTGCCGGTACATGGTCTCCATGGTGATGTCGCCGAAGTGGGAGGCGATGTCGCGGGGGCGCCAGAGGCGGGTGGGGTCTTCCTCGAGCAGGCCAAGGATCCGGTGACGGCGGCGGTCGGCGAGGGCGGTGTTCCGGTCGTCGCGGGAGATGGCGGGGAGTTGGGGGTGTAGTTCGCGAGGTTCGAGGACGCTGATGCCGAGACCGGTGATGGTGCGGCTGGTATCGGGCCTGCCGTCGTCATGGCGGGTGCTGTAACGGGACATTGGTGACTTGACCTTGCGGGTGGGTGCTGACGCGCTGCCGTCGGGGCGGCAGGAGACGGGCCAGGATCCGCTGCCCGATCAGCCCGACGCGACCGACATCGGCGGGTTCGGTGATGACGGCGGCGGCCTGGACGACCTGGTCGCGGGCGGTTTGGAGGGCGATGGTGAAACAGCAGCGGTCCGGATCGGTGCCGGGCTTGGACTCGGCGGCCTCGACCATCATGGTGCGCAGGGCCTGGTAGAGGGTGAGCAGGGCCCACATCTCCTGTTCGAGGCCGGCCGGGTCGCACGAGCGCAGGACGCGCCCGTTCATGATCGTGTGGCGGAGCGCGTAGTAGGCAGATTCGTGTTCCCACCGCTGGTGGTAGAGGCCCACCAGCACGGCCGCAGGGTAGCGGCCGACGTCGGTCAAGGTGGTGACCAGCCGGTAGGAGCCGGTGAAGACGGTGCCGTCCGCGCAGGTCACCGTGATGTTCGCGTCGATCACACGAACCTTCTCGGCGGCGATCACCGACAGGTATGAGCCGTCGGCGAGACGTGTAAGGACGGGGGTACGCCGGTTGCTGCGGAGCCGACCCAGGAACTGGGCGCGGGTCGCGGTGACGGAGGCGAGGGAGTCGTTGCCGTCGAAGCCCTTGTCCCACAGGACGAGCATGTCCGGCCGCAGGAGATGCAGCAGGCGCGAGGCATAGCTGGTCTCGCCCTCTGCGGTGGGACCGAACACCGTGCCGAGCAAGGCTCGTGTGCCGGTCTCGACCAGCGTCATCAACTCCATTGTGGGATAGCCGTGGTGGGAGGTTCGCCCCAGACAGGCTCTGTTTCGCCTGGAGTCGGGGACCTTCTGGGAACTGCAGCCGTCGAATGACACAGTCCGGTATGGCCCGAACCGCACGCCGGGTGTCGTCGGCCGGGCCAGAGGCCCCGCGAGAACCTCGAATAGCGCCCGCACCGGCGCACTGCCCAGTCGTCGGCGCAGATCACGCAGGGCGTTCGGTGTCGGGGAGGCCACCGGCACTTCGGCCAGCCCGGCCGTCAGCTTGTCCCAGACCAGCCGGTAGCCGACTTCAGGGAACAGACACATCGCGAGCAGGAAGTAGATCCCGACCCGCGACGGGAGATCACGCAGTCGCCGCTGCACCGACCGCGTCTCCTCCAGGACCGCGTCGACCAGCTCGAACGGAACGACGGCCGTCAGCTCGCCCAGATGCCCGGGCGCGAACCTGCCCGCGGCCACTGTGACTGTATGGGTGATGGTCATCACCGGGGACGGCAGGACAGGATGAAACGGCAACGGAGCTCCTCAAGTACAAGCTGTCTTGGACGACTGCCTGTACCAACGAGCTCCGCTGTTCTGCGTCGGAAATCCTTCAACTGGCTTGCGTGACCTGCGAAAACGTTAACTACCCGGCCGTGGGAACAAGGCCCGACCGCCGAGGGCGAGGAACAGGGGTTGCGGCCCACCTTCCTCCGCCTCGACACGAACCGGATCAACACGGCCGGCCCGGTGCTCGTCCACAACGCGGGACAGCAGGCCGACCCCGGGCAGGACCAGCGCGTCATCCGCCTCGAACTGACCGGCGTCTTGATCAGCTACCAACTGGATGTGCTCTGGGAGCGCTTCGAGCCCACCATTGGGGAGATGATGACGGCACTCACCGATCCGGTCGTTCTTCCCGCCAAGCGCGCCAGATTGCTGGCCCGCGCCTTCCGGCTGTACTGGGAGTACGACGAGATCGCCGTATTCGTCGCGGTCCCCCTGGCCGAGAACATCCTGCGCCGCTACCTCCAACTGCACATTCCGGTGATCAACCTAGCCAAGGGCAATTCCGCCGGCGGTGTCGGCCAGCTGGGGGGTCTCCTGCGCTCCCTGGCCGATACGCCGGACTTGGCCGGAAGCGCATGGGCCAGGAGTTTCCTGCTGCTGCTCGCCGAACCGACGGCGGGGCCGAACCTCCGGAACGCCATCGCGCACGATCTGTGGGAGTCGCTTCCCCCGCGCCACCAGACGGCGATGGTCCTGCTGGTCGCATTGGTCTTCCTCCGCGCGGCGTCGGCCGGTTCTACCGGCGAGGCAGCAGGTTGAGGCCACTTCGGCCAACGAGGTCTCCGTGCCGTGATCCGGTCGGTGAGTCTCGGCTATGCCGGGGCGGCGGCAGATCCGGGCGATTGGTCGCAGACCAATGCCACCTGATCTGCGTAGTGTCCAAGGCGATGAAGGAGGTGCGTTCTATCTCCCGTGCTGCCGGAGGCGCGGCGGGTTTGGTTGACTGCCGCGACCAGGCGAGTGGTGCTTTCCCCGGCCCGTCGTAGCGCGGTGAGCACGGGGCTGTGGAGGTAGTCACCTTGAGTGACATGAGCCCAGACCAGGGCGGTGGCTGCCTGCGAACTGGGCGATGTCGGACGTCCTTTGAGAGTGGTGAGTCCCTCGCACAGCGCCGCCCAGTCGTCCTCGGGCAGTTGCCACGTGGCCAGCGTGCGGCGGCGTTGGGCGTAGCTGATCCGAGGCGTGCTGCCGTCCAGAGTGCGAGCGACTTGTTCGACGGCGCGGTCGAACGGTTCTCGCGATGCGGTGGTGGCGAAGAGGTGCTTGAGGACCTTCAGGCTCTGTTGTGTGGTGTTCCACGGCAGGGCGAGCGTTCGTGCACATGCGGACCATGTGCCGCCGGCGGCCATCTCGACGAGCTTCAAGGAAGCGGCGCGGCGTAGGTGGCGTGCGTTCCATTCCGTGAGCGGCCCGATTTCGCTGCAAAGTTCGCTGAAGTGCCTGGTGAACAGGTCGGCGGGCAGAAGCGCGGGGACGTGTTCACCAGAGAAGCTGCACTCTCGGGACGGCGCGTGGAGTTTCGCATTGCGATGGCCGCCTGCCTGGTAGAAGCCGTTGGTCCGACGGGCGAGTGCGCGGGCGAGGTTCGGTGAGAAGTCCATGCGGCGGAACCCCGCGGCCATATTGGGCGGCAGACGGTCGAATGCCGTCCGGGCCAGCAGCTGGACGTGCTCGCGCAGGTTGGTGCCGTCACCTTCGTGGTAGTCGAGCAGTGTGTCGGCGGCCAGGAGGAGTGCTGCGGACTGGGCGGGATCGTCGGGAGCGGGCCACGGGCTGGAGGGACGTGGGCCCGGATGGAGCGGCTGAGCGAGTTGCCTGGAGATCGCCATGGCGTGGGTGTCGACGAGGGCGGCCAGGTGCGCGGAGCGGATCAGACCGGCCCCCGCCGGCCAACTGAACTTGATTAGGTGTGCGATGGCGATCAGATCGGGGAAGTAGTGCGGGGTTGATCTACCAGGTTGCGGATGTTCGGGGAAGAGGCGCTGATTAATGCGGAGTTGGAGCGAGCGAATCTGGCCCAGGTCCTGGGGCGTCATTTCCGGCGGGCCGGGGACGGTCCGATCGAGACGGCCTGCACAGAAGAGGTCGGTGCCGGCCGAGCGGGATTGCGTGGCAGGTAGAGGATGACGACACTGTGCAGGATGAGTGCCGGTTCTGGCGCGTTCCATGAGCAGGCCGACGCGCTCTGTCCGCGGGGGACGGTTGGGTGCGTTGTGGCAGTGAGGGCACACAGCGGACAGTAGGACCGAGTGTTCGGGACAAGCGAAGACAACGGGAAGGTGCCAGCGCAGTTTCCAGGCGCCACCGAGAGCGTTCTGCACGGGGGTCCCGTCGCCTGCCAGGCACCGGGGGCAGAAGCGGCTGGACAGGTTCATGGCCCAACGCCGTCGTGTGGCGGCGTAATTGCAGCCCTGGTTCAGGTTGGGGCTGCCGAGGGGCGCGTAGGTGGAGGTGAGTCCAGATCCGGCGAATGTGAGCGCCTGTACCTCGGTGGGGGTGAGTCGTGCGGATTCGGCAAGGGCGTGGGCGGGTTGCGCGGGTAAGGCGCGTAGATAGTCGGCCGGCAGACGGCGGTGCAAGGTGCTGAGCCCGCACAACTCGCCGACGCGGGCTGGGGACTGCCCAAGCCGGTAGGCCAGTCGGAGGATGTATCCGGGCAGCGACTCCTCCGGCAGCGGCTGCAGGCTCCGGGCCAGCGCACGGCGCCGTACCTCGGTCATCCGGCATCGGCTGCGGCCGGACCGTCGTCATCGAACACGGTGTTGCGACCCTTGGGCTTCTTCTTCTGCGTCGGCTCGTGGAGCGGGATGTGGGGCTGCTCGCCGGAAGCCGCGTCGAGGTCGGGCATATCGTCCGGGGTGACGGTGAACTGGTTGAGCAGTTCCTTGGTCAGGCGCTCACTCTTGTCCGCTATGGCGCGGCGGCAGCCGTGCTGGATGAGCTTTTCCAGGATCCCGACGACACCCTTGGTGCGCTTCCACAGGTACTCGGGCATGTCGCCCTCGGTGAGCATGCCGGCGGCGTTGGTCAGCAGCCGTAACTCGCGTTCCAGGCGCCGGAGATGGGCCACCCACGCCTGTATCTCCGCCGGCGTGACATACCTGAACGGGCCGAGGTCGACGAGTTGGAAGCGGCGTTCATGCTGACTGGCGGCGTGGTCGTTGGGGCTGCGGCCGCGGTCCTTGACCGGCTCGTAGACCCACTCCTCGGTCTTGGGATCGCGGCGGCCTTCGCGCAGCAGGCCCGACGTGGGGATGCCGACGCCGACGAGGATGAGGGTGACAGGCATGCTCATCATTTCGCGGATGAGGTCGAGGACGTCCTGGTCGGCTTCCCGGTGGAGCTTGAGACGGGTGATGTCGTCGATCACGAGAGCCTTGGTGGCGTGCTCGACGACGGCGGTCTTCACGGTACGTACGAGGTCTTCCAGACGCATGCCCTTGTAGTCCTCGCCATAGAAGTCGAGGATCCGCTGGCAGGTGGAGATGGGGGTGGCCTTGACCGGGCAGCGGACGTAGGCGACGGGGGCGACCAGGTCGCGGGTGCCCGGCATGGCGTCGGGGTTCGCGTAGTTGTGGAGGGCCAGCCATTCTTTCTGGAAGACGGCCAGGGCTTCACAGATGGTCTCAGTCTTGCCCTGGGCGCCGTCGCCGTTGACCATGATGCCGCCGCGGGTTCCAGCCTTGTGGCTGTAGGCGCCGTCCTCAACGCGGGCGAGCACCGCGTGGGCGACGCGCTCGCTCATCGGGGTGGCCTGGATCGGCAGAGAGCTGTGCGTCGCAAGACGGTGCAGGTCGTGAATCCGCTTCTGGCGCTTCGTCAGGCGGCCGTACTCCTCGGCTGTGAGGATCGGTGCGGGGGCGAAGGCGTCGCGGGTCTCGCACCATCGGTTCCACCCTTCGACGGTGGTGCGGTCCACTGCCGGGCCGGGCAGGAACGACAGCGGGTTCTTCTTTGAGGTCACTGGCTGGCCTCTTCCTCGGCCTCGTCAGCCGTGATGATGGGGTCGTCATCGTCGAAGTCGTCTCCCAGCAGCGCCAACAGGCTGGAGGAGCTCAGCCGTTCGGACAGATCAGGAGGTGTGGGGAGCTCGTCGGTGACCGCGGCTTCGCGACGGCGTCGGCGTTCGCTGGTCACCGCGTCGTGTACCTGCTCGGCGCGGTCCTTCGGGCGCAGCGGGACGACCTTCCCGTCGGGCGAGCTCGGCTGCACTTCGGAAACGGAGGCGGGCTGCGCTGTCGGCTTCTTCTTGACCGCGTTCTTGGGCCGGTCGGCGGCCGCCGCGGCCGCCTGGGCGACTTCGCGTGCGTGCTCGGTGCGTTGCCGTTTGGAGAGCTGCGACGGCCACTTCTCGACTGGGATGTTGCCACCGATCAACTCCAAGAGCACGGGAAGGAGTTCGGTGTCCGATTTCGGGGCGAGACCCGTCTTGCGAAGTTCCCGCATGGCGTCACGGACTCGGGCGTCACTGAACGCGGGGACCTCGCCCTCCTCGGGCAGGCCCGTCCAGCGCAGCGTGTGCCAGTCGTGCGTATTCGGGTCCTTGAAGAACACGAAGCACGGATCACGCGGGTCTCGGTGGATCACGTACCTGTTCTTGTACTTCCCACCTCGGTGGGAGAGTTTTCCGCGGTAGGGATTGAGGGCCGGGCCGTCGTACCAGAGGTTCTGGACCTTCACGCCGCGCTTGCCGTGGATCATGAGCTTGTGCTGCGGCAGGAGCTGGTAGTACAGCTCAGCGGGCGGGATCCGCAGGGCGAAGCCGCCCTGGGACATCGCCGTCGCGAACAGACTGTTGGGGCTGTGGTCACCGCGGGGGTCCCAGCTGGGGGCGTACGAGCCGAAGCGCCGGTTCTGCCAGGTCTCGACGACCCAGGTGGCGATGATGTGCTCCATCTCCGTCACGGTCAGGCAGGCGTCGGCCTCCGGGTCCACGCCCCGGTCGGCGACGTCCGTGCCCTGGTAGCCGAGGAGGAGGGCGAACAGCAACGACCTGATGGCACCGAAGGTGCGCTCCACGGAGTGCTTGTCGGTCGGGCGCAGGACGCGGCTGGGCTTGATGTTCGCCTTGATGACCCGCTGCACCTCGACCAGGTGGTGGTTGCGGTAGACGGAGCCGTGGTCGGTGGTGACGGTCTCGGGAGCGAAGAACGGCAGCCCCGCGACCTCGTACCCGGCGAACTCCGCGACCACCGTGCCGGGGACACCGGGGTAGGCCCATTCCACGTTCTTGCCCCAGTCCGGACGCATCGGCAGCGGCATCATCATGTCCCGCAGCACCATCGCCACGTCGATCGACTTGTCGGAGACAAGGCTGAGGCGGAACGCGACGATCGAGCGGGTGTAGACGTCCACAGCCAGCGTCAGATACACGGACACCGGGTCGCCGAACACGTTGTCCAGCACCTTCACCGGCAGCAGCGTGCTGTCCAGGGCGACCACCTGGCCGGGCCGGTGGACCACGATGTGCCGGCCAGTTGCGTACTGCTTCGCCTTCGCCGCCGAGCGTACGTAGCGCTGCCGCCCTCCGTTGGAGCCGAACCACTCCTTCCAGATGGCCCGCAGGGTGTCGTAGCAGGGGATCTCCACACGTGAGATATCCGCGGGTTCGGCGTCCTCATCCGGATCCTCGGATTCGAATACCTCGCGTATGTACTGGTGGATGAGCCGCTCTACGTCCCGCATGGTCAATCTTGAGCGGCGCCCCGAGGCCTCGGCATAGACCGCGAAGAGGGCCTCGCGCAGTTCGGGGGAGATCGCGTGCCCGGTCGCTTCCCGCAGCCAGCGGTCGTCCGCGACGCCGATCGGACCGTACTTCGCCCGTGCGGTGTCCCACCGGACCAGCGTGCGCAGGCTCGCCTTGTGCAAGCCGTTCGCCTTCGCCTGCGCGGGGGCCTCGGCCGAGGCTTTCCGTAGCTCCTTCGCTTTCGCCTCGCGGCGCTGGGTCAGCGTGGTGGTGTCCGGGTCGTACTGCGGCCGCGGTTCATGCGGCAGCGCGTCGAGCGGATCGCCGCTGCGATACCCCGTCTCGGCCTCCAGCAGGTGCTCCACGCGGAGCATGACGATCTCGCGTTCGTGCTCCTCCAAGTCATCCAAAGACTTGGGCTGCCGACCCCGGTCCGCGGCCGGCAGATCCCTGCGGGTCCGAGTGGAGGGGCGGCAGTCGGGGCGATGCATCAGCTCGCTCAGCGAGGTCTTCCATACCTCGCCGTCCTCGTCGACGAGCGCGACCTGGCCCAGATGGGGCAGACAGGACCTGATCTCCCATGCACTGCCGCTGATGATCAACTCGGCGCCGGGCTCCAGGTTCCACGTGGATTCGAGCGCGGGGCTCACTGTGGCAGCTTCCGGTGATGCTGCTGGGGAGCGAGGCGGATCAGGCTCGCGTCTCCGAACGGCCCTGAGAGATCCGCGCCGAGGTGGCGGTGCCACAGCAAATGGATCGCATGGGCCCGGGCGATCGCCGGGATACGGCAGTGGTCCGCCAACTCGCCGAACGGCAGCGGTCCTTGCGCCGCAATCTCCCGTAACTGGTCCTGGACTCCCAGCACATCCGGTGTCGGGCGCCGCTCGGCGGAGAGCGCGTCCACGTTCGTCCACACATGCTGGTGCCATCCCGCCACGACGCCGTACTGCCAGCCTGCCGACAATGCGGCCTCTGCTGTGGCGGCGAACTTCAGCGCGTCCTCCGGCTTGATCCGATCCGCCGGACGAACGTCGATCAAGAGGAGCCCGGACTCCGTCACCAGGAGAAAGTCCGGGGTGTGGTGGATCGCCTTGCCGCCGGAGAGGAACCGCAGCCGGAAGGGCTGGCATAAGGCCTCCACCAGGCCGGCCGCGAAGTCGGCGACCAGCAGCAGGCGCTCCTCCTCGTGGCTCTCGAAGCCATGGTGGCGGTCGGTGGCCATCAGATATTCGAGCCCAGGGCGGTGGAACTGGTCCGTGCGCCAGGTGAAGCGGCGCACGGGAGTACTACGCCGCAGATCCACCTTGTCCAGGTCGTGTACCGGGCTGGTGATTGGAGTGCGGCCGAACTTCCATGTAGTTGTCCAGCGCGCGGGCCACTGCGCATCGAGGTCCAAGGTCTTCACATGTTCGGTGAACCCGGTGTCCAGAAGAGCGAGGTCTTCAAGGCGGCAGGCGTCCGACCAGACAGCTTGGGAGGGTGCCGGTGGTGCCGAATGCCAACTTCTGGCGGAATAAAGCGAGTTCATCTGGGGCCTGCCCTGTCTCATGATCCTTAACTCAGGAGCGAGACGACGGTACGACGCATGGGGCACCGTGACACGGCCACACTCTCGAGAGTTACACGTTCGAGTGAATCTGGGGGTGGAACTGTCCGCAGAGAAAGCTCGGGCTGATCTGTTGTCGTGCAGAGCGCTCACGCGGGCCGCAAGGACGCCGGGATCGAGTGCACGCACATGCAGTTGAGGGCAGAGAAGGGATCGATCGGGATGGATGCCGCCGCACGGAGATCCCTGCCGCGCAGCCTGTCACCGTTGGAGTGTGAATCTCTGCCGGGCTATGTCCTGCGGCTGGCACATCGTCTGCGTCGATCGCCCGCCAGGATCGGCCAACTTACGGGACTGGTTCCCCTCCGGCTGCGCAGTACGGGTACGGGAGTGGCGCGTGGGTATTTCCCCGTCCACCAACTCGTGGAGTTGCGTCCGCACACGTTGGCGGCATTCGCCGCCGCCACAGGCCTCGCTCCGGACGAGGCTGCAGCCCTCGGGCTGCGCCGTCTCGCGCCTGCGTACCCTCCGCTGGCCCGGGCGGGCGCGCAGGGCGATGGTCGTGTACTGGCCACCTCCTGGGCCTTGTTGGCAGCGAGCAGGTTTTGTCCGATGTGTCTCGTTGGCGATCACAGCCCCGCACAGCGTGCCCATGGAGGGCCATGGCTGCAGCGCTGGCACCTTCCAGTGATTTTCGCGTGTACGCGACATCCGCGGGTCCTCGAAACTGACTGCCCCAAGTGCCACCGACCCATGGGTAGTTCAGGGAAGCGTCGGTCGACCCTGATTCTCCATCCTGTGAGTGAAGCACTGCACCCTGGGCTGTGCCGTCATCACGATGCCGACGCCCCCACTCGACGACCCCGAATGCTCTGCGGAGCGGACCTCTCCGGCCGGCGTGCCCCATCTCCTACGCTGTCGCCCGACCAGATGGCCCCGTATCTCGCGCTCCAGCGGCGCATTGAGCGCCAACTGAATTCCGGGGACCGTGGGTCCGGCTATTTCGACGATCTGATCATGGTCGCTCAGCTGATCAAGCTGTCCTGGCCTACGGCAGCGGATCTCGTGCCGATGCCGTCCTTCATGAGCGATGTCCTCGACGCTCATATAGAAGGCGTCCAGCGGACGCTGGCGAAGGCAGACGCCAACAATCCGAGGGGCGGAGAGCTGGGCGGCCCGCCACACCAAGCTCTTCCTTGTGCGGCACTTCTCCTGCAGGCCGACCAATTGCGTTCCGTCGGCGGACCCTCGGAGCTGTACGCCGCCATGCAGACGCTGGCTGAACGGGCCTTCCGGCAGAACAACCGCCGGTTCCTGGGTCTGTTCGAGAACCCGTCGCTGTCCGAACCCCTCGCTCGCGCCCTGGCACCACAACACCGAGGCTTCCTTGCCAAGGGGTCCCGAAGGGCGACCGACCGACTCCGACCCCCCTCACGCGCAAGCCAGTTCAGCACTCAGTACGTACCCCAACTCATTCCGCTCGGCTGGTACCACCGACACTTTCAGGGGTTCGCGGAACAGCTGACGGTCCCCTCGCGCGACAACGTCACCTTCATCCGCAGGGCAGCCTCCCTCAAACTCGTGGAGATGGCGTCCGGCAGCGCAGTGTCCACGTGTGCGCAACTCTTAGATATGCCCCGGAGCATTGTGCGGTCGTCTCTCACGCAGCTGCGAGGCCGCTGCCCCGACGGGGCATGGGCGCAGTTCCAGGAGGCGGTGGAGGCGATCGCGCACGAAATCGAACAGGACCCGGCTCGGATCGACTTTGCGCACCGACGGCAGCGACTGGCTCAGTGGGACATCCCGATCGGCGACTGGCGGGATCTCACGCGTGATCTGCGTCTCCAGGTCACTGAGCCGCGTCACCGTAGGGCGGGGTCAGTGATCGTGTGGACCCGCGCCACCGACGGCGATCACCTCTTCTGCCCGCTGGTGCGAGCCGAAGGGATCGGCGAGAGACTGCCCGACACGAAGGCGGTACTCAGGCAGGCAAACAAGTACTTCACCAGACAAACGAGTGGCCATGTCGCCCTACAAGGCCGGCTCGAGCGATACGCGGATCAGGTTGCAGCCCGGTGCGACCTGAACGCACCCCTGTCGGGCGTAGACACCACCGCCTGCCTGCGCAGATAGAGGCCTCCTCAAGACGCGACCTACATCCCCAGAGGCCCTCTTCGTCGGTGCGCCGAGCGAACCCTCGCGTGTGGTCGACGCGACACGGTGGCAAGGCTCGCCTTGGCCACATCTTGATCACGTGGCATCGTCGGGCGGACGACCGAGCTGGATCACACTGTTGACCCGGTTGGCGCTGCGGCTTCTCACGCTGACAGCGACCCGGATCAGTCCTGCGGGGCCGCCGTCCGGACGGCGCACCGCTTCGTCCGACCGTACGTCCACGTTCATGTACCCATGGATCCGGTGCGCGGTGTCGATGTGCAACGGCTCGAAGACGTCCGCGGCCACCGCCGCCATTTGCACGATCTTCCCGGAGCCTATGTGGATCGCGACCCGCGGCCCGCACTTCGTGTCCTACTCCCATCCCATGCCGACCCCCGGCAGTCGCAGAATGGTCCCGGCCCGCACCGTCACCGGCAGTTGGACACTCACGGGGCCAGAGCGCAGCCAACCGCTGCTCTGCACACTGAATGAGGGCGGCATCGTGATCAAGTGCTCCGTATCCGGCTGAGGCCGACACGGAACAGCATGCGAACCTTCCACTTGAAGCATCTCCACCGCATTCCGTCGACGTCCAGCCAGACCGTGTACGCCACGACGGTCACGTCCTGCCGGCCGACGTTGACCACCTCCGTCGCTACGGACCAGCCTCCGTCTCCAACTCGCTTGCGCAAGGCAAGCACCTGCACCCGCCCGCCCGTGAGCCAGTGGCTCCACATCTGCCAGAAGCCCCACAGCACCTGTCGCCGCACCGAACACAGAACGCGCAATAGTCCAGTTCATGGTCCATGAACGTTTAACCCTGCCGGCACCATGCCAGACAGCCGGCCGCGAACCCGAGAAGATCGAGCCAATCCCTCACGCCCACGACTGTCCGTAGCCACTCCCGTCAGACACCGATTTCTCCTGGCTCACCTCACGGTTGCCCACGCCGTGGACAAATCGAAGCGCATCGATTTCAGCCGCCCCCCGCACGTGCCCCCTTGTACGGGCCCCACCGCCCGGCACTAATGTCCGCCCCCGTCATATCGCGTGATCGCGAAACGGGGGCGGAATGCCGAGGCACGCTGCGCAAGTACTCACGGATCTGAACAAACCCTGGCACGTACAGGTGTACTCAACTCAGGCCCTGGTCGCGTCCGTTGAGGAGGCCGTCGCCAAGGACGACGAACAGCGCCGACTCGACGACCGCGAGATACCGCGTCGCAAGGAGGGGCTGAGGGCGATCCCCTCCGCCCACACGGGACTGTCCTTCACTGTGACTCCTTGGGAAGTGCTGCACGCCCTGGGGCGCGCGCTCGTCTTGGGGCGGCAGGGCGCGGGCCGAGGCCTGGCCGAGCACTGGGGTGGCCTGAAGTACTGCCAGGCACTGGAAGGCAAGTCCGGGGAGTACATGGCACTGTCGGCGGAGGGCCTCAATCCCCGGCGGCATTACAAGACGGTGCAGTCCAGCGAGTTGGGGAAGGGCTTCGCCCTCGTCCTCGCCGAGCGCATCGTCCGTAAGCAGTACCCGGATCATGCGGTCGCCGTGATCGACGCCGACATCGCACTGCAGGCCGGATGGGCACTGGTCGGCAGGGACGTACAGCGGCGTGACTGGGTGCGCCAGCGGCCCGATTTCCTGCTGGAGGCGTGGAAGCCCGGCGAGCCATCGAAGATCATCCCGCTGGCCTGCCGCGGGACCCACGCCAAGACGCCGTACGTGCAAACGCAGTTGGCGAGCGCCTCGGCCC
Source organism: Streptomyces sp. NPDC003023 (assembly GCF_042888225.1). Taxonomy (NCBI): domain Bacteria; kingdom Bacillati; phylum Actinomycetota; class Actinomycetes; order Kitasatosporales; family Streptomycetaceae; genus Streptomyces; species Streptomyces sp. NPDC003023. The sequence goes on along the minus strand of NZ_JBIAPL010000010.1, from coordinate 76,480 downwards.
AGGTGGAGGCCTTCCATATAGGCCCCTGGGGCGACACCCCGAGCCTGGTGATCTCCTCCGAACTGCTTGGTCAGGGCGGCGTCGTCGTGCACGCCCTGCACACCCCGGGCGCAGCCGCCCTGCACGTCGAGCCGGGCGATCCGGCAGCCGATGCGGACAAGGACCTTCGCGACGAGAACATCTACCCGGAGGTGCAATTCCCGCCGGACGAAGGCGAGGACAAGCCCAGGCGGGGTGGTGGATTCCAGGTCCTGCCCGAGCACTACGCCTGGTTCAAGCGAGCAACTGCGCGGGCCGGGGCGGCAGGGCTGATGGCTTTCACCGGCGGCGGGAACCCCACGGCCCAATACCTGACCAAGCGGCAGGGGCGGCAGTACTTCGAAGGATTCGTCCACGAGGGCACCGGGATCGTCCAGGACGCCGAACAGGTCATCAGCGGCACCCGCTTCCTGGGGACTGACCACGTATTCCGGCTCAACGGGACCCGCGTCGAAGCCTTCTCCGGTGTCGCGGAAGGCCTCTTCGAATTGCTGGCCGAGGGCAAGGTCGAACAGTACTGACGCAAGGCGCACGCACAGCGGGCCAAGTGGCGCTCAGGCCGCAACCCCCGCGACTGGGACGGCCCGGTCTCCCTGCGCGAGGACGGTTCCGTCATGGCCATGCGCCTCCTGAAAGAACCCGCCGAGAACGCCTGAAACCAGGTCCTGGCGGCGCACCGAACACGAAGAGCACAAGGCAAGGAGCAAGGGATGTAATCCGGGGGCCAGCAGTGGCAGTTGGCCGTACCGACTGGCGGAGACGCCCTGCGGCAGGAGCGGCTCACGCGCGACCTGTATGCCGCGTTGAGCGGTGTCGAGGGGCTCGTCCTCGGCTACGCCGACGACGGTGATGGGCCCGTCGCGGACGGGCGCAAGGGCGCCGGGGCCGGGGACGTGGCCGCAGCCTCACGTCCGGCCTCGCACGTCCTCATCACGCTGATCAAGGAGTGGTGCGCAAAGGAGCGGCACCGCAAGGTCGAAGTCATCTACGACGGGCACTCGGTCACCCTCACGGGCCGTCCGAACGCCGATCAGGAGCGTCTGGTCCGCGACTTCCTCGACCGGGTTACCGACGACACCGCAGAATCCCAGGACGAGGGTAGCTCCGCGGGAGGTGGCGCGTCGTGACAAGGACTACTCACCGCAGGGCCCTGCTGATCGGAAACGAGTTCTACGACGACGACCGCTACGGGCCGCTTCCGTCCACCCAGGCGGATGTATGGGGACTCGAACAGGTCCTGCTCAACCGCAACATCGGTGGCTTCACCTCGATTACCCGCCGCACCGACCTCACCGCCGACGACATGCGGCAGGCCATCACCGAATTCATTGCCGAATGCGGGCCGGAAGAGCTGGCGCTGGTGTACGTCTCCGGACATGGCACACGGCTGGTCCGCGCAGGCGGCGAGTTCTACTTCGTCGCCACGGACACGCACTTCGACCACGTCGCGGATACCGGCGTGAGCGCCGGGTTCGTCAACGAGCAGCTAGAACAGTGCTGGGCCCAGCAGAAGGTGGTGATGATCGACTGCTGCCGCAGCGGCGGCTTCGCGGTCGGCCTGCGCACCTCGGACCAGCCGGACCCCGAGCCGGTCGCGAATTCCGGCGAGAAGGCGCTGCTCACCAGCCGAGGCGTCTACGTCCTGTCCTTCTCACGGGCCGGCGAGGACTCCTACGCCGATGCCACCGACGAGATCAAGCCGTCCGTCTTCACCGGCGAAGTGATCGAGGCCCTGCGCCCCGGCAAGGTGGGCAAGAACGGCACGGGCGAGGTCACTGTCGGAGACCTCTTCGACTACGTCAACAGGCGCCGTATGCCGGTAGGCAACCTCGGGCCCCGGCAGCCGAACGAGGGAAGGTGGTCGTCACAGCTGGAGCACCGGGCCCTACCGCCGGAAGCATCGCGGACGGTGGCACCGAACTGTGCAGACATACGAGCAGGGGTCCACTCGCAGCGAGCCGGTGCGGTACGCCAACGATCAACTGATTCGGAGAAAGCACCCTGGAACCCCTTGTGACCTGCGATGTACCAAAGTGCCAACTATCTCTCTGATTTCGTACCGAGAGTCGCTGAACCTAGTCGGCATCACCGCAGGTCGGGAACGTTGCTGAGTGTCAACTACCGGACTTGGTCACACTGACGCTCTGTGACGAGGCTTTTTAGTTGGCATAAAAGCGGTGTAGTTGGCACCGGCTGCTGCCAGCAGTCAGTACGACGTGTAACCGCTGGGCTTTGGGGGCATAGGGCGTTTGACCTGAGCTTCAGGCAGGCGGGTTGGGGGCCTTCGGGCTGTACGCGTCCGCTTCTTGCGCTACCGCAACGTCCGTGTCGACGGACAGATCCTCGTCTTGGCCGCAGGACCTGCCAGGTGCGTCGCGTATGGAGCTAGGCGCTGCCGCAGTCGGAATCGCTGGCCGTGGCCGAGGTCGACCTCGTGGAAGTGGCCTATCAGTGTTGTGAGGCCTTGGGTATCGCCGGCGCTGCGTACCGCGACCGCGAAGGGGGACCGCGGTGGTTCACCCCGCGTGACATCGCTCCACACGACGATCGACATGAAGCGGGGATCCATCTGGGTCCGCAGGCGCTCGAGCTGGTGGAGGTTGCCGAAGAGGCGGTCCCGGTCGGAGTCGGGCATGCACCAGCTTCCCATTCTGCGCCGGCGGTTGGCGTAGTCGATTCGGTTCTCCTGGGCGTCGAGGTCGTCCGCGATTTGCTCGACGATGTGAGTGAAGAGTGGCCACAGTCGCGCGTCGCTGAGTCGGCGCATGATCGCACTGAAGTGCTCAAGCCGCAGGTGTGAAAGGCCGAGCAGGTGCTGCGATGGGACTTAGCCCTGCGTTGTCCGTGAGGCCGCTCAACTGGGCGAGGCGTCGCAGTGTGCGCCCCAGTCGGTACGACGTGCAGAGCAGGAAGCCGACCAGGGATTCCTCGGGTAGGGGGACGAGGCTCCGGGCGAGCTATCTGGACGACGGGCGTTTCCGTTCAGCGCGGTGTTGCGGGTTCCCTGCTCGGCTAGCCGGACCCAGCGGCGCACGGTATCGGGATGCACTCCGAGTTCGTCAGCGAGGCTGCCGTACGTGGGTTTCGGGTTGGCCTGCCGGTATCTCTGCACCGCGTAGTTGCGCAACTCCAGCGCGTACCCCACTCAGCCGGCCACTGAACACCGAGTTGACACGCACGCGGTCCTCGCGTGCTGGGCCACTTTGCCGCTCGGAGGCCACTGTCGTGACCGGCGCATTCGTGCGGGTCTCCATCACGGTTTTCGGTCAGGTAGGGATGGAAGTCGTCATTGTCATGGGGTGTGACGGGCTCCAGGAAACTCCCCGTAGTGTCCGCGCAGAGTGTCGTCGAGTCCCTGTCTGGGCGGCGGTTGCCCGGGTCCTTGCTCGGTTGGTGCGGTCTGTCAACTGCGTCGATCACGTCGTGCTGGCCTGCGCGAAAGGTCGGGACATGGGGGTGTTGTCCGCATCTCTCCTGATGCGCTGATGGCGACAGGAGGCATCGCTGCGGCTGGTCATGTGCCTGGTGGCTCTGTGCCGAGGAGCGGCAGGGCAGGTGTCATCGAACACGAGCACGACGACCGATTCCGGTCATCTCGGATCAACCAGACTCCCCCCTTAGTGGGTCCGTCGCATCCTGTGGGTGAGCGTATTCGCGCTGTGATCAATCCGATGGCGATCTGGACGTGAGAAGGGACTGCGGTGAGTGATGTATTGGGGTTTCCCGTGATGGCGGCATCGGCGCTCACGCAGGCCATCGGGTTCCTTTATCGTCGTGCCGAGGTCGTCCTCGATCGTCGCGCTGCCCGCCGCAGGCCCGGTGAGGCGGAGCCTTCGCAGCAGATCCCGGCTGTCGTGGCGGGAGACCCGGGCGGAGTGCTGGACTTCGATCCGGGCAACGTTACCGACGAACGGGCACAGCGGCTCGAGGAGTTGCTCGAGGTGCTCGGCTTGTATGCCGAGCAGGACTCCTCGGCGGACGGCCAGGACGAGCGGCTGCGGCGGGCCATGGGCGGACTTCGCAACGTGCTGGAGGAGGTGTACCAGCGGCGTATCACGTTTGTTGGCGAGGACCGGCCCTCGAGCGGCCGACGGATCGTGACGAAGGTCGGCGACGTCCAGGGCGTCTCACGAGCTCTGAAAGCCCGACGCGTTTCCAGCACAGCATCCTTCGACATCGAACACACCGCAGAGGTCGTCCATCCCGGCGGCGAGATGACCAGCGCCGAGTTCGACGAACTGAACTGAGCACTTCTTCGGGGTGACCACCCCGAGAGCCGATTGCTCGATCATCAACGGGGAGAACCCGCATGGAATCACCCCTGCCCGGAGAGCCTGACGAGCGCGTCAACTCCGCGCAGCCTTCGTTCACGGATGGCGCGTCGGCCGCATATGGGCAGAGATGGAGTACGGACCAGACCGGAACGGAAAACGGGCGGACGGACCTTCCCGTCTCCGGCGTCGGCTTTAGCGCGGCGGACCCTGTGCCGTCGCCGCGTGCCGGTAACGGTGACGATGACGGCGGGGGGAGGCTGGACGAGCCCGGCACCTCGCCTGAGACTGACGATCCCATGGTGCGAGAGGCGCGGCGGGTGCTGCGTGCGGCCGTAGCGGACCTGCGTCAGGAAGCGCTCTTCAACTTCGGCGAGATGAACGCGGTGAAGCTCACCGCGGTGCTCGGGCAGTTGCTGGAGCACTCGGAACTGCCACGGCCCTACCTGAAGACGGTACGGGCCGTGTTCGCCGAACCCGACGGCTATCAGAAGACCTACGACAGGCTTGCGAACCCGGGCGCCGTACTCGTCCTGCCCCGCGAACCGGATGCCGGCCGGACGTTTACCGCCCACGCGCTCTTGGCTGATCTGCACTTTCGCACTGGTGCACGCGTGGGTCCGCTGGACTTCGGCGGCACCAACCGCTTCCCCGTGCGCCGTCTGCCGACCGAGGAGAACGCCGCGTATCTGCTGGACCTGCCCACTGACGAGGACGGGAACCTTGCGGTCGCGGACGACTTTGGCGCCGCACTCCACCACATTCAACGCGTGCTCGAGAAGCGCTCCTCCCGGCTGATCGTCCTGACTACGCCGGAGCAGTGGCAGCGCATCCAGACTGGCGCCCCGGAAGATCTCGTTCCCGACCTGGGCCGTCCCGATCCGGTGAAGGTGGCCAGAGCCTGGCTCACAGCAGAAGCTCCCGACCTGGACACGAGCCTGTGGCTGTCCGACTCACGGATCCGGGAGCTCCTTGACGGGCAGGCCCCTTCGGACGTTCTGCAGACCGTCGCCCTGATCCTCAAAGCGGATGCGTCTCGGTCCGCAGCCCGAGTCGAGAACGCAGCCGACGAGGGAACGGACACCGCGGACGACCCGAGCGGCTTCAACGACAGTGTGCTCAGCGTCGTCAAAGCCCGTACCGACTGGCGCAGGGAACTGCTCGACTGGCACAGCAAACCGGGCCGGACAAACTTCGAGCGGAACTTCCTGCTGGTGGCTGCGCTCCTCAGGAACGCAGCCGTCGCGCATGTGTATGTCAAGACGGCGGAACTGTGCAAGGCATTCAGTACCTCCGTCTCGCTGCGGGGCCAGGAAGCGCCAGGCGTCCTGGAGTTGGTCGACAAGATCGAAGCCGACCTTCACCCCGTACGGGACACCCTCGACTTCGGCCGGCCAGGTTGGGACGACGCAGTCCTCAGCTACTTCTGGATCGACCGTCCCGCAGCCCGCAAGGCATTCCTGAGCTGGATGGCGCAGGCCCCCGCGATCACCGGCACCAACGAATTTCTGGAGTCGTTCACCCGCGAGGAACGGCTCCTGCTGGCGAACCGAGTCGGTGCGTTCGCCGTCCGATGGGCCGCGCGGCACCGCAAAGCGGACCCTCTGGAGAAGATCATCTCCGCGTGGCAGCGCGACAGCGATCTGTGGAACGCGGCGATCGACCTGGTCTCCGCCGCCGCATTCCACCCGACGATGGCGCGATTCGTTCACGAACTCCTCTTGCGCTGGTCCAAGAGCAAGGAGGACGCGGCCCTGCCCCGGCTCGCCGTTGAGGTGTGCGCAGGAGAATTCGGCCGCCGTCACACCACCAAGGCCATGGTGCGCCTCAAGCACGCCGCAGCCTCGGACGACCCTGCCGTGCAGAGGTCCCTGTACGCCGCGGTCCGCACGATCTGGGCCGAATCCACAGCCCGCGAGGGCCTGTTCAACGCAATCAGAACCTGGTGCGCACCGGACTCCGACCGGCTTGTCTCGGGCCGCCGATCCTTCGCCGCCCTGGCCACACTGACCACTGACCATGGCGAAGGCAGGGCACCTGTACCCGTCCTGCTCCAAAACAGCGCGGCCGACAGTGACTTTCTGCCGACACCCGAAGGCCTGTCGACCGGCTGGAGCGCTCTGCTCTCCGCGCCCGCTCACGAAGCCGAGCCCGCTGCGGCGCTCGCATTGTGGATGGACGCCGCTCACCAGGACAAGGATCTGCAGCCGCTCGTGTTCGGGGCGCTGCGAGGGTCCTTGAACCATGCCGACCCCGAGCAGGCGCGAGAGCTCCGTAACCGGCTAAACGACCTGCTGTACGCCTGGCAGCCCTTCCCCGCGACCGACGCGGACCCCAGGCGGGTGCAGCTGCGCCATGAGCTGACCGACCTTCTCTTCCACGATCGAAGCCGAGCCGTCGCCAAGTTTCATCCGCGCACTGTGCGCCGTGCGGAGGACGTGTGAGACGACACAAGCGAAGGGGCGCTTCCGAGCGACAACGTGACCGCTCCGCCAGCTGGGTTCGCGAGTTCTCGGACCTACTTCACAGCTGCGACGAAGGTCTGCACTTCACGGCAGCTTTCCGAGTCGAATGGCAACGCCCGGCTGACGGGGCGGTCGGCCCCGCATCTCCGGGAGACGCGGGGCGCCCTGTACGGCTTCTCGCTGAAAGCCTCGCGTCGCAGCGCAGCATCCTGCGGTACGAGGCCACCGAGCAAGACATCAACCATGAACTTCGCCGCCGCCTTCCCTGGACGATCGATGGCGTCGAGATCGTGTGGGCAAACGTGACCCTTTCTATAGACGAACACGCACGCACATGCGCGGCGCGCATCGCCCGGTTACGAAGCGAGGAAGAACTCGCAGAACTGGCACGCCATCAGGTCTCCGCTCGTATCCGGTTCATGCAGGAGGAGATCCTGCGCACGCCGGCCACCGCCCGCCTCTACCTGATGCTGGAGCAGGCCGGACAGGAGCTACCTTCTGGAACCGACGTCGACGCCCTCGTGAAGGCCGTCCAGCAATGGCATCCCCAGGCGCAATGGGTTGTCGTGGCCCAACTGCTGCACACCTTTCTCGGCAACCTCAACCCCCGTGACGCGGGTGATCTCCTGGGTACTTTACGTGCCTTGTTCTTGGAATACGGAGAGAAGGAACTTGCCGAACAACTCCCCATCGGCGAACCGGTTCCGGAAGTTGAGCACCGGACGTGAGGCCGACGGACGACGGCCGACTGGCTCTGTTACGGATCTTGCTTTCTCCTCGAACGAGCTGGCAGGCGTGGCAGGTGATGCGCCGGGAGCCGCACACGCTCAGCTTTGACGCCGCATGGCGGTGTGCCCGGATCAGGGCGCGTCCTGAGGAGGCCCCATATCTGATGCACGGGCATACGGCAGAGCCTGACGAGTGAGGAGGTGAGGCAGCCAGGCCGCCAACTTGACCTCAGAGTGTGGGTCCACTGCGGAATCCGAGTCGCTGCGGTACGAGACCGGAGTCAGTCGATCGAACTTGGTCCTTGCGCAGAACCCTGCAACCTCGACAAGTTTCTCAACCTGCCAGTCAAGTCCGCCGCGAGCTCGCCGTGCGGGGCGTCAAGCCTATTTTCCCAAGATGGGAAATCCTGGCATTGGAGTTATTCCGCGGGTGGCGGATTCACCCGGCACCCCTTGTGACCTGCGGTGTACCTATGTGCCAAGTATCTCTCCTTTGATTTCCTCCCCGGGAGAGTCAAAGGTACTTGGCATCACCGTAGGTCAGGAACGTGGCCTATTGTCAACTAAAAGACTTGGTCACACGGTCCGCGAATGTCGACGCCAGTCGGCACATATCGAGGTTGGCCGGCTCAGAAGAGGCACCGCTTCACGACGACATGGCCGATGGGCTACGAGGCAGCGTCACCGAATCCGGTCTCGTGCTCCCTCCTCGGCGACCTCGGCCGGGTCGCCCGGCGTCACCTCCTCCGTCTCGGCGGCTTCAGCGTGATCTGGCGAGGAACCTGCTACCCGGGAAGCTGCGACTCCTGAGGAGGAGACTCACGGGAACAGGAAGTTGGCGATCGTGGCGTCGACCACCTGTGAGACCGAAGCGAGCGACGTGTTGTCACCCGGTGACCGGTTCTGAAAGACCACGACGAAGTCCCGTCCGGTCCCGTCCTCACGCACGATCGCCGCCTCGGACGCCACCATGGTGCCGCTCTTGAGCGGCCCCACTCCGATCTTCGAGTGCCGCGTGCGGAACTGCACATGGGCGTCGTCACGGCTCAGGAAGAAGTGCGTTCTCTGTACCGCCTGGAACAGAAGATTCAGCATGGCGGCGTCGCTTGCCGCGTCGACGAGAGGGTCAGGGCCCGCCAGGAACGTGAACAGTCGAGCCATTTGGCGGACGGACGTCCCCTGAGCGGTGGACTCGTCGTTCACGCAGGGAATGCGTTGCGGCGGAAATCCGTTCCCGAAGTCACCGCACAACCACATGCCGTCCGCGGTCTCCGGGTCCGCCGTCGCCTCGTCGTCGAAGAACTCGGCTGTGGCCGCCGCCTTGGTGAGATAGCCGAAGCCGAGGCCGTGCACCATCGCGCCGGCGGCCGTGTTGTCGCCGTCCACGATCGCGTCGAAGAGATTCCCGAAGAAGCCCTGGGAGAAGTTGACCGTCGAATCGGGCTGCACCGTGAAGACCTGGTCCCAGCGGGGCAGCAGGAACCCGTCCAGGTTCGCACCGGCGAGCTGTGACACCCGGCTCTCGTTGATGGCGTCGTCGAAGGCGCCGCGCAGCATCGGGATGACATTCTCGGGCGTCGGAGCGGGCTGAACTCCCGCAATGAACTCGTTCGCCGCCCTGCGCAGTTCGAACGCGGCCCACCGGCCGGCGGTCTTCAAGAGGCTGGCGGAGTAATGGATCTCGGTCTCGAGCAGACCGGCGAAACCGTGGGTGTCGGATTCGTTCAGGGCGACGATCGCGATCGGTGTGCTCTCGAGCCCCGAGCCGAGGGATGCCATCGCATTGTCCAGGGCTTGCTGGAGGTCCCCGTCGGGATCGAAGGGATCGGGTTTTCTGTCCGGGAACAACGCCATCATGACCTCCGGGGCCGCGGCAGCAGCGGTCAGTCCGCGCCGCCCAGCCGTGCAGACGGCCACAGGTTGAGTCGCCCGACGGCCTCCTGCACGTCCTGCGGCCAGAGCCAGAGGCGATACACCGGATCCACGAGGAAGTAGTCCTCCGGACCGTGCAGCTCCCGAGTGCGCAGGTCGGCGCAGTAGCGTTGACGCCAGGAGAGCTCCTGCACGGCAGTCAGCGGGCTGCCTTCGGTCTTCTTCTTGGTGACCGAGTGCAACTTCTCGACCGCGCGGTACTCGTACGCCAGGAGCAGGTCGGGATCGGCCCAGATCCCGCGCTTCTCGGCGACGGCTGTTTCGGCGGCTGCCAGCATCAGGGGCAGGTCCCGCTCTCCCGGAATGGACGGGTAGATGATGAACGGCGCGGACCATCCCGCCCTCACCAGGTCCAGGTTGAACGTCGATCGTTGCTGCAGGTCCATCGTGGCGAGTTCCTGCCGCGAGTAGCTGGGAGCGATGTAGGCCAGGAGACGATGGTTGTCGTCGAACGCCGTGTCCGTGATGCGGATGAACAGATTGCGCGGTGTGCCGTTGGGCCGGGCCAGCCGCGTCTCGATGTTCCGCTTGGCGAAGTCCGACGCGGCGGTGCCCTGCTGGAACTGGAGGGTTCCCGCGCGTCCGCTGTCGAGCTTGCCGATCAGGAACTCGGCCAGGCCGGGAGTGATGGGCGCGACGCCCTCCCGTATCCACCTGGCCAATTCGACGAACTTCTGATCGATGATTGCCGCACGCTCGGCAGTACCGGCCGTCACCTCGGGGGTGTCCACGGAGAGCATGCGGATCGGCATCCTGATGGAGGGCGTGTCACCGTCGTGCACGTCGGTGAGGGCACGAGCCCCCAACGACGGCATGGTCACGCCTTCCGGCGACCACAGAACCTGTACGGGATCGATCACGACCGCTCCTCGTTCGAGTGCGGTGCCATTCGAAAGTCCGGAACCCCGGCTGCGCGCCACTGCGACAAGCATTCCGCTGCGAATGGCGGAAGTCGGCGCATCGCGGATCTGTCAAACCACCTCGGTTACCAGGCTATCCCCGGTGAGCGAATCACGCAGCGCGCCCACTTGTACGGGCGACGTGGCCCTCCGGTGACACGCCGTACTGCCCACCGGTGACCGGCTGCACCGCGTCCCCACCCGCATACGCTGTGCGGCCACCCCTCCCGGTCACATCTTGAAAGCGATTGCCCGGATCCGGCCCGGCACGCGCCCGGCACCGTACAAACCGCGCAGGCGGGCCGCCATACTGGACCGGCCGGGGTGGGCGCAGCGAGGTGACGGGGGCGACAACACGAGATGGCGGAAACCAGGCTGATCCAGGGCCGGTACCGACTGCTGGATCTCATCGGGCGGGGCGGCATGGGCGAGGTGTGGCGTGCGCGCGACGAGTCGCTCGGCCGGCATGTGGCCGTCAAGTGCCTCAAGCCGCTCGGGTCCCAGCCCGACCGCTCCTTCACCCAGGTTCTTCGGGAACGCTTCCGTCGCGAGGCCCGGGTCGCCGCCGCGCTCCAGCACAGGGGCGTGACCGTCGTCCACGACTTCGGCGAGCACGACGGCGTGCTCTACCTCGTGATGGAGCTGCTCGAGGGCCGCAATCTCAGCCAGTTGCTCGACGACAACAAGCAGCAGCCGCTTCCCGTCGGCGATGTCGTCGACATCGCCGACCAGATCGCCGACGCCCTCGACTACACGCACGAACAGGGCATCGTCCACCGGGATCTCAAGCCGGCGAACATCATGCGGCTCACCGGCGGCGGGGTGAAGATCTGCGACTTCGGCATAGCGCGCCTCGGCGAGGACATCGGCTTCACGTCCAAGCTCACCGGCACCGGCATCGCCATGGGGACACCGCACTACATGTCACCGGAGCAGATCGGCGGGAGCGAGGTCGACCACCGCAGCGACCTGTACTCGCTGGGCTGTGTGCTCTACGAGCTCGCCACCGGCGCCCCGCCGTTCGACGTCGGTGACACCTGGTCGATCCTCGTCGGGCACCGGGACACGGTCCCGCGACCGCTGCGGGAACACCGCGACGAGATCCCCGAGTTCCTCGACCTGATGGTGCTCGATCTGCTGGCCAAGACCCCGGAGGAACGGCCCGGCGCCGCCGGTGACCTGCGCCGCCGTATCCATGCGGCGGGCCATGTGCGCCGGCGGCCGGCCGTGGTGCCCCTGCAGCGCGAGCCCCGGCCGGACACCTCGCGCGAGCAGGCCCTGCCGTACTGGACGCGCAACATGACCACCGGCCACAAGGCGACCGGCGCGTACGCAGCGCAGTCGGTGCCGCCGGGGCTCGACCACACGGCGGCGCTGACCGGCGAGTGGACTGTGCGGCCGGCGGCCGCCGTCGCGCCGGGAGCCGCCCGGGTGCCCGCCCAGGGCGGCGGGCGGCCCACCCCGCCGCCAGAACTGCTCGCCGTCCTTGCCACCCGGCACAACGCCGGTCTCAGCCTCGGCCGCCTCGGCCGCTGGGAGGAGGCGGGCGAGGTGCACCGGGCGGTGGCCGTCGAACGCGAGGCCCTGCTGGGCTCCGACCACCCCGACACCCTGTCCAGTCGCTACGAGATCGGGTTCAGCCTCAGCCGTACCGGTCGCGCGGCAGTGGCGCTCGAGGAGTTCGAGCACGTCGCCACGGGCCGTGAGCGCGCCCTCGGCACCGACCACCCCGACACGCTCGCCGCCCGGCAGGAGGCCGCCTACGTGCTGGGCGGGCTCGGACGGCACACCGAGGCCGACCGGCTGTACCGGGCGGTCCTCGAGGCCCGCGAGCGGACCGTGGGCGCCGACCATCCCGACACGCTGCGCTGCCGGCACAATCTGGCCTTCAACCTGAGCCGCATGGGGAGGCTTGAGGACTCCTGCCGGATCGCCGAGGACGTCGCGCGGGCCCGCGCACGGGTGCTCGGCGCGACCCACCCCGACACCCTGGTCACCCGGTACGAAGTCGCCTACGCACTCGGCATGCTCGGCCGCTGGGCCGAGGCGCTCGTCGCCTACCAGGACGTCGCGGCCGCCCGCGCGCAGTCCCTGGGGCCCGACCACCCCGACACCCTCGCGGCCCGCTACGAGATCGGCATCTGCCTCGGCCGCCTCGGCCGCGGGGCGGAGGCCCTGGAGCTGTACCGCGGCCTCGTCGGCGACCGGACCCGCGTCCGCGGCGCCGACGACCCGGAAACCCTTCGCGCCCGGCACGGCCTGGGAGTCAACCTCGGCCGGCTCGGCCGCTGGGAGGAAGCACTGGCCGAGTCGCGGGAGGTGAGCGCCCTGCGCGAGCGGGTGCTCGGCCCCGACCACCCCGACACCCTGGTGAGCCGGCGGGAAGTGGCGGTGGCGCTCGGCTGGCTGGCCCGCTGGGCCGACGCCCTCGGCGTGTACGAGCAGGTGGCCGGCGATCGTGAGCGGGTGCTGGGGCCCGAGCATCCCGACACGCTGTCCAGCCGGAACGACGAGGCCCACTGCCTGGAACAGCTCGGGCGCCACGCGGAAGCGGTCGAGCTGTACCGGCGGGTCGCCACGCTGCGCCGGACCGTGGCGGAAGCGGAGCCCGGCGGTTAGGGTCCGGCCATGCCCGCACACGCTTCGTACGACGTCGTGATCGTGGGCGGCGGCCACAACGGCCTGGTCGCCGCCGCCTACCTGGCCCGGGCGGGGCGCAGCGTCCTGCTCCTCGAGCGTCGGCCGAACACCGGGGGAGCGGCCGTCTCCACGCGCCCCTTTCCCGGTGTCGACGCCCGGCTGTCCCAGTTCTCGTATCTGGTCTCGCTGCTGCCCGAGAAGATCGTGCGGGACCTCGAGCTCGATTTCGCCGTACGCAAGCGCACCGTCTCCTCGTACACGCCGAGGAACGACGGCGGCCTTCTGGTGGGCGGCGGGCGCACCCGGCAGTCGTTCGCGGAGGTCACCGGCGGCGACCGCGAGTACGCGGCGTGGCAGGAGTTCTACGGGACGACCGGCAGGGTCGCGGAGCGGGTGTTCCCGACGCTGACGGAGCCGCTGCCCACCCGTGACGCGTTGCGGGCAGTGGTCGACGACGAGCAGGCGTGGCGGATGCTCTTCGAGGAGCCGATCGGCGTCGCGATCGAGCAGCGGTTCAACGACGACCTCGTCCGTGGAGTGGTGCTCACCGACGCGCTGATCGGCACCTTCGCGGACGCCCACGATCCTTCGCTGGTCCAGAACCGCTGCTTCCTCTACCACGTCATCGGCGGCGGCACCGGCGACTGGGACGTGCCGGTCGGCGGGATGGGAGCGCTCACCGACGCGCTGGCCGCGGCGGCCGCGAAGGCCGGCGCCGAGATCGTCGTCGAACACGAGGCCACGCGTGTCGCGACCGACGGCGAGCGGGCCGAGGTCGCCTTCCGCACCCGCGACGGCGAGGGTGTCGTGGCCGCCCGCCGGGTCCTCGTGAACGCGTCGCCGCAGGCGCTGGCCGGGCTCCTCGGCGAGGAGCCGCCCGAAGCCGCCGAAGGCGCCCAGCTCAAGGTCAACATGCTGCTGCGCCGGCTGCCCCGGCTCAGGGACCGTTCCGTCGCGCCGAAGGACGCGTTCTCGGGGACGTTCCATGTGTCCGAGGGCTACGAGCAGTTGGCGGTCGCCCACCGGGAGGCCGCGGCGGGCCGGCTGCCGAGCGCGCCGCCGTCCGAGATCTACTGCCACTCGCTGACCGATCCCTCGATCCTGTCGCCGGAGCTGGTGGCACAGGGCGCGCAGACCCTGACGCTCTTCGGACTGCACACCCCGGCCGGACTGTTCGCCGCCGACAACGACCGTGTGCGTGCCGAACTGCTGGCGGCCACGCTCGCGGAACTCGACTCGTACCTGGAGGAGCCCATCGCGGACTGCCTCGCACTCGACGCGAACGGTGACCCCTGCGTCGAGGCGAAGACTCCACTCGACCTGGAGCGGGAACTGCGGCTGCCCGGCGGTCACATCTTCCACCGCGACCTGTCCTGGCCGTATGCCACGGACGCCACGGGACGCTGGGGCGTCGAGACCGGGCACGCCAATGTGCTGCTGTGCGGGGCGGGCGCCGTCAGAGGCGGCGGTGTCAGTGGGGTCCCCGGCCACAACGCCGCGATGGCCGCGCTCGGCAGATGACGCCGGTGCCGGGCGGCGGACGCCCGAGCCGGCTCCCGCGGGTGGGCGGGGAGCCGGCGCAGGCGTACGCGTGTGCGTGTGTGTGCGTGAGCAGTCGTCAGTCCCGCGACGCCGTCCAGCCCTTGGCCTCGATCCGGGCGGCGTCCGCCGGCCGCGTCTCGTCGAAGACCGGGGCGCCGTGACCGTCCTCGACGCGCAGGGCGTCGACGTACGCACCCCGGCCGACGTAGAGCTGGTCGGTCGCGTAACGCCAGCGCAATCGCACGGGCGCGCCACGCCACGCGGCGAGATCCGCCGTGAGCCGGTGCCAGACCCGGCCGGACCACCCGGTGACCGAGCCGGACGGGTGGACCTCCCCGTCGCCGCCCCCGCGTACCGCGGTGAACGGCACCGGCGACCAGGTCGCCCCCTCGTCCTGGGACGCCTCCAGGAACAGGTGGTCGGACCCCGGCTCGGTGTCCCACCACAGTGAGCACCGCAGCAGCGGCAGCTCGTCGGTGAGACGGAGCGCGGGCAGGGTGAGGGTCGCGGCGGTGGAGCCCGCCATGCCGGAGAACCAGGCGGTGCGGCCGTGCTCGGGGCGGACGGCGACCGCCCTGGCCATGTTGTTGGCCGCGGCCACCCTCGGCGCGCTGCCCGACCGCCAGCTGCGCACCGGGTGGACGGAGTTCCCCAGCACGATCAGGAAGGAGTCGGTGGTCGGGTCGAGGACGAGACTGGTGCCGGTGAATCCCGTGTGCCCGGCGGTCGCGGGAGTCGCCATGGCGCCCATGTACCAGTGCTGGTAGAGCTCGAAGCCCAGGCCGTGCTCGTCGCCGGGAAAGTCGGTGTTGAAGTCGGAGAACATCAGCTCGACCGAGGCGTCGCTCAGGATCCGCGAACGGCCGTAGACGCCGCCGTTGAGCAGCGTACGGGCGAGGATCGCGAGATCCCACGCGTTGGAGAACACCCCGGCATGGCCGGCGACCCCGCCGAAGCTGTACGCGTTCTCGTCGTGGACCTCGCCCCACACCATGCCGCGGTCGAGCCCGGACCAGGGCAGTCTCGCGTCCTCCGTGGCCGCGATCTTCGGCTGCCACGAGGCCGGCGGGTTGAACCGTGTGCGGTGCATCCCGAGCGGAGCGGTGATCTCGTCGTAAAGCAGCGCATCCAGCGGGCGTCCGGTGATCTCCTCCAGGACGAGCTGCAAGGAGATCAGGTTCAGGTCCGAGTAGAGATAGTCGGTACCGGGTGTGGTCGCCGGGGTCTCGTTCCACAGCCGCTGCAGCCTCGCCTCCTGGGTCGGTTCCCTGAACAGCGGGATCCAGGCACGGAAGCCGGAGGTGTGCGTGAGCAGCTGACGCACCGTGATGTCCTGCTTCCCGGCCTGTGCGAAACCGGGCAGGTACGAGGCGACAGGTGCCTCCAGTTCCAGGGCGCCGCGCTCGATCTGCTGCACCGCGAGGACGGAGGTGAACAGTTTGGAGACGGACGCCAGGTCGAAGACGGTGTCCTCGGCCATGGCAATCTGTTCCTCCGCCGGTAGTTCGACTGCGGTGTCGGTCTTCTCGTCGTACGACGAGTACCGCAGCGCCTTGCCGATCGCCCGGTGCAGTGCGACGGTGTCGCCCCGCCCGGCGAGCAGCACCGCACCTGCGTACCAGGGGTGCTTGGGGGAGGGGGAGAGGAACTTCTCCGCGTCCGCGACCAGTTGGTCGAGGTGGCGGGGGATCAGGCCCGCCCGCTGCGGAGTGCCGCGCCGCAGCGTCGGCCGGCGGTTGCCGGTGGGGCCGCTCGCACCGCCACCGGTGCCGCCGGTTTCCGGGCCCGCCCCCGGTCCGCCGGGGCCACCTGCCGCCGCCGCGAACGGCACCGGGGCCAGCGCGAGCGCACCGCCCAGCGCCAGCATCCCGCCGCCCAACCTCCGTCTGCTGATCCCTCTGCCCGCCGGGTCGTCGGTCATTCGGACACCCTCTCTGCACGTCTTTGAAAGTATCTTTCGGAACTTCCGAGACACGCGAAACTTTCTTGCGGCCGGTGCGCCCTGTCAACCACCCGAGTCGATCTGACACTCCATCAGAAAGAGCCTTCCTCTCTTCGGCGCCCTGCGGCATCCTGCCGTCCATGGAGACGGAGCTGAGCAGACAACTGGGCATCGAGCACGCCATCTTCGGCTTCACGCCGTTCCCGGCCGTCGCTGCCGCCATCAGCCGCGCAGGCGGTTTCGGCGTACTCGGCGCAGTCCGCTACACCGCGCCCGACGACCTCAAGCGCGACCTGGACTGGATGCAGGACCACACCGACGGCATGCCCTACGGACTCGACGTCGTCATGCCTGCCAAGAAGGTCGAAGGAGTGACGGAGGCCGACGTCGAGGCCATGATTCCGGACACGCACCGCGGATTCGTCGCCGACACCCTCGCCCGCCACGGCGTACCCGAACTCGCCGAAGGAGAGACGTCCGGCTGGCGCATCACCGGCTGGATGGAAGCCGTCGCCCGCGACCAGCTCGACGTCGCCTTCGACTATCCCGTCAAGCTCCTCGCCAACGCCCTCGGCCCGCCCCCCGCCGATGTCGTCGCCCGCGCCCACGACCACGGCGTCCTCGTCGCCGCCCTCGCCGGCAGCGCCCGGCACGCCCGCCGCCACGCCGAGGCCGGTATCGACGTCGTCGTCGCCCAGGGGTACGAGGCCGGCGGCCACACCGGCGAGATCGCCTCCATGGTGCTCACGCCCGAAGCCGTCGAAGCGGTCGCTCCGCTGCCCGTCCTCGCGGCAGGAGGCATAGGCAGCGGGGAGCAGATCGCGGCCGGCCTCGCACTCGGCGCCCAGGGCGTCTGGCTCGGCTCGCTGTGGCTCACCACCACCGAAGCGTCCCTCGGCTCCCGCGCCCTCACCGCCAAACTGCTCGCCGCGGGCTCCGGCGACACCGTCCGCTCCCGCGCCCTCACCGGCAAACCCGCCCGCCAGTTGCGCACCGCGTGGACGGACGCCTGGGACGACCCGGCCGGGCCGGGCGCGCTGCCGATGCCGCTGCAGGGGCTCCTCGTCGCGGAGGCCGTCTCCCGCATCCAGCGCTACGAGGTGGAGCCCCTGCTCGGCACGCCGGTGGGACAGATCGTCGGCCGGATGAACTCCGAACGCAGCGTGCGGGAGGTCTTCGACGACCTGACCCGCGGTTTCGAACGGGCCGTGGACCGCGTCAACCGCATAGCGGGAAGGAGTGGGTCATGACCGGCGCACCGGCACCCCCGAACGGATTCTGGACCCAGGCCGCCGCCGAACCCGACCGCGTGGTCCTCACCGACCCGGCGGGCGTGCGCTGGACGGCCGGCCGGCTGCACGCCGCGGCCAACCGGCTCGTCCACGGGCTCCGGGCCGCCGGCCTGCACACCGGTGACGCCTTCGCCGTCGTCCTGCCCAACTGCGCGGAGCTGGTCACGGCCTACCTGGCCGCCGCCCAGGCCGGCTTCTACCTCGTTCCGGTCAACCACCACCTCGTCGGTACCGAGATCGGCTGGATCGTCGCGGACTCCGGCGCCAAGGTGCTGATCGCGCACGAACGATTCGCCGCCGCCGCGACGGACGCCGCCGACGAGGCGGGCCTGCCGCCCGGCCACCGGTACGCGGTCGGCGGCGCGGCGGGATTCCGTCCGTACGGAGACCTCCTCGACGGGCAGGCCGGCACACCGCCGGAAGGGCGCACGCTCGGCTGGGTCATGAACTACACCTCCGGCACGACCGGCCGCCCGCGCGGCATCCGCCGTCCCCTGCCGGGCAGGCCGCCGGAGGAGACCCACCTCGGCGGCTTCCTCGGCATCTTCGGCATCCGGCCCCACGACGGCAACGTCCACCTCGTCTGCTCGCCGCTCTACCACACGGCCGTGCTCCAGTTCGCGGCCGCCTCCCTGCACATCGGCCATCCGCTCGTACTGATGGACAAGTGGACACCCGAGGAGATGCTCCGCCTCGTCGACACCCACCAGTGCACGCACACCCACATGGTGCCCACCCAGTTCCACCGTCTCCTCGCCCTTCCCGACGAGGTGAGGAAGCGCTACGACGTCAGCTCGATGCGGCACGCCGTCCACGGCGCCGCCCCGTGCCCCGACCACGTCAAGCGAGCCATGATCGACTGGTGGGGCGGCTGTGTGGAGGAGTACTACGCGGCGAGCGAGGGCGGCGGCGCCTTCGCGACCGCCGGGGAGTGGCTGGAGAAACCCGGCACGGTCGGCAGGGCGTGGCCCATCAGCGAGCTCGCCATTTTCGACGACGACGGAAACCGACTCCCGGCGGGGGAGCTCGGCACCGTCTACATGAAGATGAGGACCGGCGGCTTCAGCTACCACGGCGACGAGACCAAGACGAGGAACAACCGCATCGGCGACTACTTCACCGTCGGCGACCTCGGCCATCTCGACGAGGACGGCTACCTCTTCCTCCGCGACCGGAAGATCGACATGATCATTTCGGGCGGGGTCAACGTCTACCCCGCGGAGATCGAGGCCGCGCTGCTCGCCCACCCGGCCGTCGCCGACGCCGCCGCCTTCGGCATCCCGCACAGCGAGTGGGGCGAGGAGGTCAAGGCCGTGGTGGAACCGGCGGCGGACCATCCGGCCGACGAAGACCTCGCCGCCGCGATCCTCGCCCACTGCGAGCGCCGCCTGGCGCGCTACAAGTGCCCGAAGTCCATCGACTTCGTCACCTCGATGCCGCGCGACCCCAACGGCAAGCTGTACAAGCGACGGCTGCGGGCGCCGTACTGGGAGGGCCACGACAGGGCAGTGTGACGGCGCCGGCGCCACAGGGGCCGGACGGCGCGGCCGCTCGCCGATGTGGCACCCGCCGCGGTGCGGCGCCTTCTCGTCGTCGCGCTGCCTCGAGTCCCGGTGCCGGTGGCTCGGGCGCCTCGCGTGGCTCGCGTGGCTCGCGTGACTCACGGGGCTCGCGTGGCTCACGGGGCTCAGGGGGCTCGGGTGGCTCGTCGCGCGGCAGCCGTCCGGCGCTGGCAGCCTGGCCCGTATGAGCGCGGTGAACATCACGTCCGTCCTGAGCCGGTGGACCGTCTGGGTGCCGCTGGTCGCCGTGGTCGCCCTGGTACTCAGCTGGGGCCGCGACCTGCCGCCCCTCGCGGTGCTGGTCGTCGCCATCTGCCTGGCCGGCGCCGTGCTCGCCGCGGTCCACCACGCCGAGGTGGTCGCACACCGGGTGGGGGAGCCGTTCGGATCCCTGGTGCTCGCCGTCGCCGTGACGGTCATCGAGGTGGCGCTCATCGTCACCCTGATGGTCGACGGAGGCCCCAAGTCCGCCTCCCTCGCCAGGGACACCGTCTTCGCCGCGGTGATGATCACCTGCAACGGCATCGTCGGCGTGTCCCTGCTGGTGGCCGCGCTGCGTAACCGTGTCGCCGTCTTCAACGCGGAGGGCTCGGGCGCCGCCCTCGCCACCGTCGCGACGCTCGCCACGCTCAGCCTGGTGCTGCCGACCTTCACCACCAGCAAACCCGGTCCCGAGTTCTCCGCCGCTCAGCTCACCTTCGCCGCCGTCGCCTCGCTCGGCCTCTACGGGCTGTTCGTCGCCATGCAGACGGTGCGGCACCGCGAGTACTTCGTGTCCGTCACCCGCGAGGGCGACATCAGGGACGAGGTCGACGAGGCCGGTGAGGTCGGTGAGGCCGACGAGAAACACGCGCAGGTCCCTGGCCGCCCGGCGGCCGTCCTCAGCCTCGTCCTTCTCCTCGTGGCGCTGGTGGCCGTGGTGGGCGACGCCAAGGCGGTGTCACCCACCATCGAGTCGGGTGTGGAGTCGGCGGGCCTGCCGCACGCCGTCGTCGGCGTCGTCATCGCCCTGCTCGTCCTGCTGCCCGAGACGCTGGCCGCCGTACGCGCGGCACGCCGCGACCGGGTGCAGACGAGCCTGAACCTGGCGCTCGGCTCGGCGATGGCCAGCATCGGGCTGACGATCCCGGTGATCGCCCTGGCCACCATCTGGCTGGAGGGACCGCTGCTGCTGGGCCTCGGCGCCACCCACATGGTGCTGCTCGTCCTCACCGTCGTCGTCGGCGCCCTGACCGTCGTGCCGGGCCGGGCCACGCTGCTCCAGGGCGGCGTGCACCTGGCGATCTTCGCGGCGTACATCTTCCTCGCCGTCAGCCCGTAGTCCGCAGCCCGTGCCCGAGGGATTCCGTGCGGACGCGGCACGGGCGGTGACGGGGGCTTGACCCCAGGGCCGCCTCCCCACAGGATCACGCCATGACAGGCGCACACAGCAGCACGGTCGACTCCCTCGTACGCCGCAGTGCCCGGCGCAGTCCCGACCGCACCGCCGTCCGGTACGCCGACCGGTCCTGGACCTACGCCGAACTCGACGCCGCGGTCACCACCGCGGCCGCCGCCCTGGCCGGTAAGGGGCTGCGGCAGGGCGACCGGGTCGCCGCCTACGGCCACAACTCCGACGCCTACCTCATCGCCTTCCTCGCCTGCGCACGCGCCGGGCTGGTCCACGTCCCGGTCAACCAGAACCTGACCGGCGACGACCTCGCCTACATCCTCGACCAGTCGGGCAGCTCCCTGGTCCTCACCGACCCCGCCCTGGCGCCGCGCCTGCCCGCCGGCCGGCAGGCGCTGGCCCTGCGCGACACGGACGACTCCCTGCTGGCAGAGCTGGCCCGGCCGCGGCCGTTCACCCCCGAACGCGAGCCGCAGGCCGAGGACCTGGTCCAGCTTCTCTACACCTCGGGGACCACCGCCCTGCCCAAAGGCGCGATGATGACCCACCGCGCACTCGTGCACGAGTACGTCAGCGCCATCACCGCACTCGACCTCGCGGCCGGCGACCGGCCCCTCCACTCGCTGCCGCTCTACCACTCGGCCCAGATGCACGTCTTCCTGCTGCCCTACCTCGCGGTCGGCGCCGAGAACACGATCCTGGACGCGCCGGACGCGGACCGGATCTTCGATCTCGTCGAAGCGGGCCGCGCCGACAGCCTCTTCGCGCCCCCCACCGTCTGGATCGGCCTCTCCAACCACCCGGACTTCGCCACCCGGGACCTGGGCGCACTGCGCAAGGCGTACTACGGGGCTTCGATCATGCCCGTGCCCG
This sequence comes from Streptomyces sp. NPDC003023, assembly GCF_042888225.1. Lineage (NCBI taxonomy): Bacteria > Bacillati > Actinomycetota > Actinomycetes > Kitasatosporales > Streptomycetaceae > Streptomyces > Streptomyces sp. NPDC003023. Next base: position 54,905 of record NZ_JBIAPL010000010.1, on the reverse strand, counting down.
TGCTGGAACGCCTGCGGGAGCGGCTGCCCGGCCTCGGCTTCTACAACTGCTTCGGACAGTCGGAGATCGGCCCGCTGGCCACCGTTCTCGGACCCGAGGAACACGACGGACGGATGGAATCCTGCGGCCGTCCCGTACTGTTCGTGGAGGCCAAGGTGGTGGACGAGGACGGCAAGGAGGTCCCGGACGGCACCGTCGGTGAGGTCGTCTACCGGTCGCCGCAGCTGTGCGAGGGCTACTGGGACAAGCCGGAGGAGACCCAGGAGGCGTTCCGTGACGGCTGGTTCCACTCCGGCGATCTCGCGGTACGCGACGAGGAGGGCTGCTTCACGGTCGTCGACCGGGTGAAGGACGTCATCAACTCCGGCGGCGTACTGGTCGCTTCGCGCCAGGTCGAGGACGCCCTCTACACCCACCCGTCCGTCGCAGAGACCGCCGTGATCGGCCTGCCCGACGACCGCTGGATCGAGGCCGTCACCGCGGTGGTCGTGGCCCGGCAGGATGTGACGGAGAGCGAACTGATCGCCCACGCACGGGAGAAGCTCGCCCACTTCAAGGCACCCAAGCGGGTCCTCTTCGTGGACGGGCTCCCGCGCAACGCCAGCGGCAAGATCCTCAAGCGCGAACTCCGCGACCGCTTCGGCGACGCGGCCGGAGCCGCTACGTCCTGAGGTCCACGATCCGCTTGATCTTGCCCACCGATCGCTCCAGCGTCTCCGGATCCACCACCTGAACGGCGACCGACACCCCGACGCCGTCCTTCACCGCCGCCGCGATGGCCCGCTCCGCGGCGGCCCGCTGCTCGCCGGTCGCCTCCGGGCGGGCCTCCGCGCGGACCGTCAGCGCGTCGAGGCGGCCCTCGCGGGTCAGCCTGAGCTGGAAGTGCGGGGCGACGTGCTCCGTGCGCAGCACGATCTCCTCGATCTGGGTGGGGAAGAGATTCACCCCGCGCAGGATCACCATGTCGTCGCTGCGGCCGGTCACCTTCTCCATCCGCCGGAAGACCCGCGCCGTGCCGGGCAGCAGCCGAGTCAAATCCCGTGTGCGGTAGCGGATCACGGGCATCGCTTCCTTGGTGAGCGAGGTGAACACCAGCTCGCCCTCCTCGCCGTCCGGCAGCACCTCGCCCGTGAACGGGTCGACGATCTCCGGATAGAAGTGGTCCTCCCAGATGTGGAGCCCGTCCTTGGTCTCCACGCACTCCTGCGCGACACCCGGGCCCATCACCTCGGAGAGCCCGTATATGTCCACGGCGTCGATCGCGAACCGCTCCTCGATCTCGCGGCGCATCTCCTCGGTCCACGGCTCCGCGCCGAAGACGCCGACCTCGAGCGAGGTCGTGCGCGGATCGATGCCCTGGCGCTCGAACTCGTCGAGCAGGGTGAGCATGTAGGAGGGCGTGACCATGATGATCTCGGGCCGGAAGTCGTTGATCAGCTGCACCTGCCGGGCCGTCATGCCGCCCGAAGCCGGAATGACCGTGCAGCCGAGCCGCTCCGCCCCGTAGTGCGCGCCGAGACCGCCGGTGAACAGGCCGTAGCCGTAGGCCACATGGACCTTGTGCCCCGGCCGGGCGCCGGCGGCGCGCAGGGAGCGTGCCACCACGTCGGCCCAGGTGTCGAGGTCCCGCTCGGTGTAGCCGACGACGGTGGGCCGGCCCGTCGTACCGCTCGAGGCGTGGATACGGCGCACCTGCGACTGCTCGACCGCGAACATCCCGAACGGATAGTTGTCCCGCAGGTCGGTCTTGACGGTGAACGGGAAGCGGGCGAGGTCGGCGAGGGTCCGGCAGTCCTCGGGACGCAGGCCGGCCTTGTCGAAGGACTCGCGATAGAAGGCGACGTTCTCGTACGCGTGGCGCAGGGTCGCCCGCAGCCGCTCCAGCTGGAGGGCCTCGAGTTCCTCGCGGCCGAGCCGCTCCGCGGTGTCCAGCAGTTCCGTCATCCGCATGCTCCCGTCCCGAACCGGACGACCGATCATTCGGTCGTCTGCTCGGGATCAGTTATTCAGTCCGGTCCGGTGCCCGTCAAGGCATGGTCGAGAGCTCGCGTCATTGCCTGCCGTCGTGCCACCGCCGAAGATCACCGTATGGGGACCTTCAGGACGTACGACGGCACCGAACTCGACTACCGGACAGAGGGGAGCGGCCGGCCGCTGATCTGCCTGTCGGGCGGACCCAGGTCGGGGGCCGCCTCCCTCGGTGACCTGGGAGGCCTTTCCAGGCACAGGCAGCTGGTTCTGCCGGATCTCCGCGGAACCGGAGGCTCCGCGGACCCGGCCGTCGCGGACGGACACCGCTGTGACCGGCAGGCGCACGACGTCGAGGCGTTGCGCGAGCATCTGGGTCTCGACCGTATCGATCTCCTCGGCCACGCCGCGTCGGGCGCCCCAGCCGTCCGGTACGCCGTCGGGTACCCGCACCGGCTCCGCTCGCTCACACTGATCGCCCCCGACCTCCGCGTCACGAGCAAGGACGCACGGGCCGGGATCACGGCGCCCGTGCTGGTGCTCGCCGGTGAGCTCGGCGACGGTCCCCGCCCGATCAGCGACGCGGTGCTCGCCGCCGTGTTCCCCGAGGCGCAGACCGTGGTCCAGCGCGGTGCGGGTCACCGTCCCTGGCTGGACGACGCGGGCGCCTTCACACGTACGGTCGCCGCGTTCCTCGACCCGGACGTGCGCACGGTGCGCGCCGGCGACGTCAGGCTCGCCTACCGGGTCTGGGGTGACGAGCACGCCCCTCCGGTGGTCCTGGCCCATGGCCGCGGCGGCCACGGCGGCCAGTGGACCCGCGTTGCCGAGCAACTCGCTGTGACCCGGCGGGTGTACTCCCCCGACTTCCGCGGCCACGGTCTGAGCGAATGGCCGGGCATTTACGGCTTCGAGGCCTTCCGTGACGACCTGAGCGCCTTCGTCGGGGCTTTGGATCTCGGCCGCGTCGATGTCGTCGGGCACTCCATGGGAGGTGCGGCCGCCCTGCTCCTCGCCGAGCAGCACCCCCGCCTGGTGCGGCGGCTCGTGGTCGAGGAAGCGCCGCCGCTGCTGCCTCTCGACCCGCCGCGGCCGGAGGCCGAGCCGCCTGCCGGACCTCTCGACTTCGACTGGCCGGTCGTTCCCGACACCGACGCCGAGCTCAACGAGCCTGATCCGGCGTGGTGGGAACGACTGACCGCGATCGAGGCGCCGACGCTGGTGATCGCCGGGGGCCCGACGAGCCATGTCCCGCAGGACCGGCTCGGCATGCTGGCGGCCCGCGTTCCGGACGGCAGCCTGGTCACGATCGAAGCGGGTCACCTGGTTCACGAGAACAGGCCGGAGGAGTTCGTCGCGGCTCTGAAGTCCTTCGGACTGTGAGGCCGTTGGCATCCGCTCCACAGGCACGTGACGGCCCCCGGCGGGCGGACCACGATCCCCTCGTCCTGGTCTCCACGCTGCTGTCCGCCCCCTGACGAGCGGCGGCCGTCACACCGCGCCGCCTGTCGTACCACGACGGCCTCACCGTCACGTCCGATGCATGAACTCGGGAATGACTCTCTTCGGAGAAGCGTGGGGTGGGGTGCCTGACGACTCGCGATCGCCCCGACCTGTGACGGTCACTGAGCCGGAGAACAACACGCATGCTGTTCGGTGCTGTTCTCTGATCAGGTCGAGTGGTTCGGGACGGGGGCCGGGGAGGTGGTGGCCGGGTGCCAGGTGAGAATCCAGCCGGCGGTGAGCACCGCCGCGCCGCCTGCCAGGGCGATTGCGCCGCCTGTTCCGACGCCGGCGGCCACCGAGCCGAAGCAAACCGGCCCGACGCCCTGCAGCGTCATGTTGCCGGAGCCGAGCAAGCCGAAGGCCTGGCCTTGGCCATCCCGCGGCAGGGCGTTCAGGAACCGCCGTTGCAGGCCGAGACCGTAGGCGAATCCGAAGCCGCAGAGCAGCAGCAGAAGGGACGAGACGCCCACTCCGGGCCCGGCGGCGAAGCCGATCAGCGGCAGCCCCGCCAGCGCAACCAACGGGACGACCAGTCGCTCCCGGGTGGGTGGCCGTAGCAGTCGGCCCACCAGCAGGTCGCCGACCAGCATGCCGACGGGCAGACAGCCCATCAGCACCGCGTACTGGCCGGGCGCGAAGTCGCGTTCTCCCGCGTAGGCGACGATGAGGCCTTCCGCGCCCGCCACGAACGCGGGCGGTAGCCACTGGGCCAGCAACAGTCGTCGCACCGCGCGGCCGCGCAGCAGAAGGCCTGCACCACGCAGGCTTGCACGGACGGCCCCGCTGTCGCCCCCGGCGCTGCTGGGAGAGCTGACGAACTTTTCCGGTTGCAGCCGGGGTAGCCGGAGACGGACGGCTAGCGCGCAGCCGAGGTAAAGGACGGCGCTGAGCGCGAGCGCCCGGCGTGGGCCGAGTGCCGCGACGACCGCACCTCCCAGCGCCAGACCGAACAACTGCGCGCCGGCGCCGGCGATATTGTTCAGTGACCGGCCCAGTACATAGGCGTCGCCCTCCAACGACTGTGTGACCAGCTGGCTCGACGCGCCGTGAAACACCGGTGTGGCGAGGGAGACCAGCGCCACGACACCAAGGCTTGCCGTGACCGGCATCCGTACCAGGGCGAGCAGCAGGGCGGCGGCGCACGTCAAGGCGTAGCCGCCGGAAATGAGAGCACGGGGCGGCAGCCGGTCGGCCAGTGAGCCCAGCAGCAGCGAACCGATCAGTTGCGGGATGAAGCCGATGCCGAAGGCCACCGCGCTCAACAGCGCGGAGCCGGTGGCCGAGAAGACCAGAACCGAGAACGTAGTGATCCGCACCGCGTCCGCAGCGATCGCGACGGCGCGGGTCGAGAAGAGTAGCCGGAATCGCGGCTCGGCCAGCACCTCTCGGTAGGTGGCACGGTGGTAGCCCTGCGTGGGCTCGGCGGTTGGGGTCATGCCGTGCAGCCTCGCCGGGTGTTCACGCCACTCACCAATGATTCGTCGCAGGACGAATCGGATCAGGCGTCCGGCGGTAGCATCCCAAGGTGCTCCGCTTCGAAGTATCCGTCGATGACCTGCTGCGCAGCCGCTTCGCGCTGTCGCCCGCGATGGACCTCTGCTTCCTGCTGCGCTCACTCGCCGGCCAGGACCGGTCGCTGCCCCGGGCCTGGGCCGCTCGGCTCATGCCGGCCTTTGAACGACTTCGCCGCGAGAGCGAGCTGGACGCCGTCCTCGCGCTGCACATCCCGCAATCCGGCCCGGACTTCGTCGCGCCGCCCCCGCGCGGCCTCAGCCAGACCTGGGCGGACGACCTTGCCGTGATCCGGGCAACGCCGCTGGAAGCGGCCCGTCACGAAATCGCCACCAACGCGACCGGCCCGTCCGCGCGCGATCCACGCGTGCGCGCTGTGCTGGACTCGACGGACGCCGTCTCGAGGATCGCAGAGGCGATGGACCAGGCATGGCACGAGCTGCTCGCCACGGACTGGCCGCAACTGCGAGCGATCTGTGAGCGCGATGTCGTTTACCGGGTGGGTGTGATCGGCGAACACGGATGGGTCAGGACCATCGAGAGCCTGCACCAGAGCATCGCCTGGCAAGCCGGAGGCATCGAGATCGGCCACTTCCCTCAAGTCGGAACAGTCCCCCTCGCCGGCGACGGTCTCCTGCTGATCCCTTCGGTCTTCGTCGCGAATATCGCCGCCCATCTGGACGACCCCTGGCCCAGAACCTTGATCTATCGTGCCCGCGGCACCGCCGCCCTGTGGGGCGAACAGGAGAGCGTTCCCCGACCGGACGACCTGACCGCTCTGGTCGGACGGTCCCGAGCCCGGCTGCTGTTGGCGCTGGAAGCCCCGGCCAGTACCAGCCACCTCGCCCGAAGCCTCGCCATGGCACCCGGCGCGGTTGGAGACCACCTCGCCATCCTGCGAGGCGCGGGGCTGCTGGTCCGCGCCCGGTCCGGACGGTCGGTGCTCTACCGGCGCACCCCGCTCGGTGAGGCGCTGGTCGCCGGTTCGGGCTGAGGGACCCGATCAGCACGACTGGTTGAGGCGCCGTCAGCAATTGACCGCGCGGCCGAGGGCCAGTAGGCCTGAGGGAGTCGGCACGGATGTCCCAGCGGAAACGCGCGCCTCGGTCGCCTACCCTGCCGCCTCCGCTTCCGCTGCCGCTTCCGCGGCGACCGCGCGTGCCCAGCGGTAGTCCGCCTTGCCGCTCGGCGAGCGCCGGATCTCCTCCGCTATCACCAGCTGCCGGGGGATCTTGTAGCCCGCCAGCCGGCTGCGGCAGTGTGAGCGGATGACGTCCAGGCTCGGCGTGATCGCCCCGTCGCGCGGCTGTACGACGGCTGCCACCTGGTTGCCCCAGGTGGGGTCCGGTACACCGGCGACGAGTGCGTCGTACACGTCGGGATGGGCCTTGAGAGCCTGCTCGACCTCCTCCGGATAGACCTTCTCGCCGCCCGTGTTGATGCACTGCGAGCCGCGGCCGAGGACGGTGACGACGCCCTCGTCGTCCACGGTCGCCATGTCACCCAGCAGCACCCACCGCTCGCCGTCGCGTTCGAAGAACGTCTCCGCCGTCTTGACCGGATCCCTATAGTAGCCGAGCGGTACGTGCCCGCGCTGTGCGACACGGCCGGTGCCACCCGGTTTCACCGGCTCGAACGTCGTCGGATCGACCACGGTGGTACGGGAGTTGACTCGTAGCCTGAAGCCGTTCACGGGCCCGGAGTCGTCGGTCGCGGTGCCGTTGAAGCCTGACTCGGAGGAACCGAAGTTGTTCAGGAGCTGCACGTTCGGCGCCAGCCTGCTGAACTCCTCACGCACGGAGTCCGACATGATCGCTCCGGAGCTGGAGACGCTGAACAGGCTCGACAGGTCGCATTCCCGCAGCGGCCCGTTCAACGCGTCGATCAGTGGCCTCAGCATCGCGTCGCCGACCAGCGACACGCTGGTGACCTTCTCGCTCTCGATGGTGCGCAGCACCTCGTGCGGCACGAACTTGCGGTGGACGACGACCCGCTGGCCGAAGTTGAAGCCGATGAACGCGGTGAGCGTCGAGGTCCCGTGCATCAGCGGGGGAGTGGGGAAGAAGGTGATCCCGTCGCCTCCCGCCGCCACCCGCTCGGCCAGTTCCTCCGGCCGGGAGACCGGCTCGCCCGTGGGCGCCCCGCCGCCCAGCCCGGCGAAGAACAGATCCTCCTGACGCCACATCACCCCTTTGGGCAGTCCGGTCGTCCCTCCGGTGTAGATGATGAACAGGTCGCCGGCCGAACGCGCCGCGAAGCCCCGCGTGGGCCGACCGGCCGCCTCGGCATCGGTGAAGGCCACCACGCCGGCGACCGAAGCGCCCACGGCCGCCGCGCCGGTGGCCGGCGTCCCGACGCCCGGTGCTCCGACGCCCGGTGCCCCGTCGGCCGGCGTCCCGACGCCCGGTGCCCCGACGTCCGGTGCGCCGTCGGCCGGCGTCCCGACGCCCGGTGTCCCGTCGGGCGGGGTGCCGACCCGCACCAGATGCCGCAGCTTCTCGGTGCGTGGCAGCACCGCCGCGACCCGCTCGGTGAACTCGGCGTCGAAGACGAGCGCCGCGAGGTCGGCGTCCCGGTACAGGTAGGCCAGCTCGTCCTCCACGTACCGGTAGTTGACGTTCACCGGCACGATGCGGGCCTTGAGGCAGGCCAGCACGGTCTGGACGTACTCGATCCCGTTGTAGAGATGGAGCCCCAGGTGCTCACCGGGTCCGATGCCCGCGTCGAGCAGATGATGAGCGATGCGGTTGGCCGCCGCGTCGAGTTCCGCGTAGCTGAGCCGGCGCTCCTCACCCGTGCCGGGGTGGTCGATGTACACGAGCGCCTCGCGGTCGGGCACGGCGTCGACCACCGATTCGAACAGGTCGGCAAGGTTGTACTCCACCGCTCCTCCTGACCCCGGCGAACCTGGCCCGCCATTAGAGCGCCGGTCGGCACAACTGGGAAGGGCCCACGGCAAGGAAATCTGACTGACAGTCAGAAAACTATTGAACTGGCCGCCCCGCTGCTGCAACCTGTTCCAGGTCCGGGACGGGAGGTTCCCCATGGAACATCGCAGCGACCACCACACAGGCACCGAACACCTCGGCGTGACACGCGAGGGCGCCACCCTGATCCTCACGCTGAACAGGCCGGAGGCGAAGAACGCCCTCTCGATCCCGATGCTCGTCGGTCTGTACGACGCATGGCTCCAGGCGGACGCGGACGACACGGTCCGGTCCGTCGTCCTCACCGGAGCGGGCGGCTCCTTCTGCGCCGGCATGGACCTCAAGGCGCTCGCGGGCGCCGGCATGGCGGGCGAGCGCTACCGCGACCGTATGAAGGCCGACCCCGACCTGCACTGGAAGGCGATGCTGCGCCACCACCGGCCCCGCAAACCCGTCGTCGCGGCCGTCGAGGGCCACTGCGTGGCCGGCGGTACCGAGATCCTGCAGGGCACCGACATCAGGGTCGCCGGCGCGGGCGCGACGTTCGGCCTCTTCGAGGTCCGCCGCGGACTGTTCCCGATCGGCGGCTCGACCGTACGCCTGCCTCGTCAGATCCCGCGCACCCATGCTCTGGAGATGCTGCTCACCGGCCGCCCCTACACCGCGGCGGAAGCCGAACGCGTCGGTCTCATCGGCCGCGTCGTCCCGGACGGCACCGCCCTCGACGCCGCACTCGGCATCGCGGAGCAGATCAACGCCTGCGGTCCGCTGGCCGTCGAGGCCGTCAAGGCGTCCGTGTACGAGACAGCCGGGATGACCGAGGCCGAAGGGCTCGCCGCGGAACTGAAACGAGGCCGGCCCGTCTTCGACACCGCGGATGCCAAGGAGGGCGTCCGCGCCTTCGCCGAGAAGCGCGCCCCGGTCTACCGGCGCGCCTGAGAGGAGGAGCCCCATGCCGGAAGTCCTGAGTGCGCCGCTCGTCGTCGAGTTTCCCTTCACCCGCTCCCTCGGCCCCGTGCAGAGCGCCTTCCTGACCGGCCTGCGCGAGCAGACCCTGCTCGGCGTGCGCACCGGCGACGGCAAGGTCCTCGTACCGCCCGTCGAGTACGACCCCGTCACCGCGGAGGAGATCGGCGACCTCGTCGAGGTCGCGGCCACCGGCACCGTCACCACCTGGGCCTGGAACCCGCACCCGCGCCCCCGGCAGCCCCTCGCCGGCCCGTTCGCCTGGGTGCTGGTACGGCTCGACGGCGCGGACAGTTCCCTCCTCCACGTCCTCGATGCCCCCGGCCCCGACTCGGTGCGGACCGGGATGCGGGTACGTGTCCGCTGGGCCGCCCGGCGCACCGGGGCGATCACCGACATCGCCTGCTTCGAGCCGTACGAGGGCGAGCCCGCCGGCCCACCGCGCGCCCACAGCGGCGACTTCCCGCAGGCCACGGCCGAACCGGTGACAGGCATCGTCGCCCCCGCGCGGCTCGACTACACCTGCTCGCCCGGCCGCGCCCAGAGCGACCACCTGGTCGCCCTCGCCGAGCACCGGACCGTCGGCGAACGCTGCCCGTCCTGCCACAAGGTCTACGTCCCGCCCCGAGGCGCCTGCCCCACCTGCGGGGTCGCCACCCGCGAACAGGTGGAGGTCGGCCCCCGCGGCACGGTCACCACCTTCTGCATCGTGAACATCAAGGCCAAGAACGCCATGAACGACGCCGTCGAAGTGCCCTACGTCTACGCGCACATCGCCCTCGACGGCGCCGCGCTCGCGCTCCACGGCCGGATCGGCGGCATCCCGTACGACCAGGTGCGCATGGGCCTGCGCGTCGAACCCGTGTGGAAGGAAGGGGCTCGTCACCCCGACCACTACCGGCCCACCGGCGAACCCGACGCCGACTACGACACCTACAAGGAGCTGCTGTGACGCGGCACGCCAGGGACGTCGCCATCGTCGCCTTCGCCCAGACCGCCCACCGGCGCCGCACGGACGAACTGTCCGAGGTCGAGATGCTGATGCCGGTGCTTCACCGAGTCCTCGCGGACACCGGCCTGAAGACGGGCGACATCGGCTTCACCTGCTCCGGGTCCAGTGACTATCTGGCCGGCCGGGCCTTCTCGTTCACGATGGCACTCGACGGTGTCGGCGCCTGGCCCCCGATCAGCGAGTCCCACGTCGAGATGGACGGCGCCTGGGCGCTGTACGAGGCGTGGGTGAAGCTGCTGACCGGCGAGGCGGACACCGCGCTGGTCTACGCGTACGGCAAGTCGTCGCCGGGCGACGTGCGCGACGTGCTCACCCGCCAGCTCGACCCCTACTACGCGGCCCCGCTGTGGCCCGACTCCGTCGCCCTCGCCGCGCTCCAGGCACAGGCCGTGATCGACGCGGGTGAGGCCGGTGAGGAGGAGCTCGCCGCCGTCGCGGTCCGCAGCCGCCGTGACGCCGTGGCCAACCCCCACGCTCAGCTGCAGGGAGAGGTGCCACGCGGTCCGTACCTCGTCCGGCCGTTGAGGGTCTTCGACTGCCCGCCCGTCGGCGACGGCGCGGCGGCGGTGGTTCTCGCCGCCGGCGACCGGGCCCGTGAGCTGTGCCGACGCCCCGCCTGGATCCGGGGCATGGACCACCGCATCGAGCCGCACAGTCTCGGCGTGCGGGACCTCACCCGCTCGCCCTCGACCAGACTGGCCGCCGAACGCGCCGGAGCCTTCGAACGGCCCGTCGACACGGCGGAACTGCACGCCCCGTTCACCTCCCAGGAGCTCGTCCTGCGCCGAAGCCTCGAGCTCGACCACAGGGTGAGGGTCAACCCGTCCGGCGGAGCGCTCGCCGCCAACCCGGTGATGGCCGCGGGCCTGATCAGGCTCGGAGAGGCCGCCGCCCGCGTCCACCGGGGCGAGTCCGACCGTGCCCTCGCCCACGCCACCTCCGGCCCCTGCCTCCAGCAGAACCTGGTCGCCGTCATCGAAGGAGAGACCCATGCCGGCTGAGCCCGTGGCAGTCGTCGGCATCGGCCAGACCCGGCACGTCGCGGCCCGCCGGGACGTCTCCATCGCCGGACTGGTCCGCGAAGCCGCCCGGCGGGCGCTCGACGACGCCGGGCTCACCTGGGCCGACATCGACGCCGTGGTCATCGGCAAGGCCCCCGACTTCTTCGAGGGCGTGATGATGCCGGAGCTGTACCTCGCCGACGCCCTCGGCGCGGTCGGCAAGCCCATGCTCCGCGTCCACACCGCCGGGTCGGTCGGCGGCTCCACCGCGCTCGTCGCCGCCAACCTGGTGGCCGCCCGCGTCCACCCGACCGTCCTCACCGTGGCCTTCGAGAAACAGTCCGAGTCCAACGCCATGTGGGGCCTGTCCCTGCCTGTCCCCTTCCAGCAGCCACTGCTCGCCGGAGCGGGCGGCTTCTTCGCGCCGCACGTACGCGCCTACATGCGCCGTACCGGCGCGCCCGACACGGTCGGTTCCCTCGTCGCGTACAAGGACCGCCGCAACGCGCTGAAGAACCCGTACGCCCACCTCCACGAACACGACATCACCCTTGAGAAGGTCCGGGCCTCGCCGATGCTCTGGGACCCCATCCGCTACTCGGAGACCTGCCCCTCCTCCGACGGCGCGTGCGCGATGGTCCTGACCGGCCGGGCGGGCGCCGCCCGTGCACCGCACCCGCCGGCCTGGGTGCACGGAGGGGCGATGCGCAGCGAGCCCACCCTGTTCGCCGGCAAGGACTTCGTGTCGCCGCAGGCCGGCAAGGACTGCGCGGCCGACGTCTACCGGCAGGCGGGCATCACCGATCCGCGCCGCGAGATCGACGCGGTGGAGATGTACGTGCCGTTCTCCTGGTACGAGCCGATGTGGCTGGAGAACCTGGGCTTCGCCGCCGAGGGCGAAGGCTGGAAGCTGACCGAGTCCGGTGCCACGGAACTGCGCGGCGACCTGCCCGTCAATCCCTCCGGCGGAGTGCTGTCGACCAACCCGATCGGGGCCTCCGGCATGATCCGCTTCGCGGAGGCCGCACTCCAGGTACGCGGCCAGGCGGGCGCGCACCAGGTCGACGGAGCACGCAGGGCGCTCGGTCACGCCTACGGAGGCGGAGCCCAGTTCTTCGCCATGTGGCTCGTCGGCAACGAGCCGCCGGTCACCTGACGCTCGCCGCACCGTCACATGCGGCACCCTGTCCGTGACCGGGTGTCGTCGCTAGGCTGACCCCGGAAACGACGCGGGAGGAGCACGGACGTGGCCGAGAGCACCACCACCACTACGGCGCAGATGTTTTCGGGGTGGGAGAAGCCGGACCTGGACCTGAGCAACGCGGACTGGCGGCCGGGCACGCAAGGGGCGGGAGACGTGCAGATCGCGTTCGTCGAAGGGTTCATCGCGATGCGCAACGGGGGCCGTCCGGAGAACCCGTCGCTGATCTTCACACCGGCGGAATGGCGCGCTTTCGTGGTGAACGCCCGGGAGGGCGAGTTCGACCTCACCTGACGCGGAGCCCTCCCCTCCCCGGCGCGGGGAGGGGCGAGCGGCGGCCAGCCTAGGCGGACGTCTGGGACACGTCACGGCCGTGCGCCGACGTGCTGTTGATCTTCTCGATGGCCTGCCGGGCGTGCTCACCGGGCGTGCGGGCGGGGAGTGAGGAGACGGGCGACGCCGACGGCAGCTGCTGACCCGCGGAGGGCGAGGACGTGGACGCCGATGTCGTCGTCGGCTTGGCGCGGACGGCGGAGCGACTGCGCAGCCGGTGGCCGGCGGCCTCGTCGAGGCTCACGGGCCGCTGCATCTGGGCGGCGAGCCGGCCCGCCTCCTGCCCGAGCGCTGCGACGTCCTCCCAGTGGAGACGGACCACCAGGCGGAGCTCCGCCTCCCCGTCGGGGAGAGCTTGCAGGGGCGGAGTGGTGCGGTCGTTCATGGGCTGGTCCTCACGTCGGTACGGATTCTCGGGGGAACGCTGCTCCTGACGGGCGTCGGTGTTCACAAGGCACAGGTGCTCCCGGGCTTCGGTGCTCACAGGGATACGGGGAGCGCGGACGATGCGTTCAACCGGGCCCCGCCCCTGCTCTGCCGAGTCCGCCGGTACCCGTACCATTGCGGTTATGTCCTTCCTCCGCCGCCGCAGCGCCGCCACACCAGCGGGCCCGGACTTCGATGTCCTGGCCATGGACCCGGGCGACTGGCCCGGAAATCTCGGCGCCGGTCTGCTGCCCGCCCCGGACGGCAGCTGCCAGGGAGTCTTCCTGCGCTACGACCTGTTCGGCGGCCGCGGCCCCGCGATGATCATCGGCAACCTTCCCGAGGGTTCGCCGGCGCGCGAGGTGGAGGACGGGGAGATCCCCTTCGAGGTCGGCCAGCTGCTCGTCGCGCTGGAGAACGAGGAGTCGGTGCACGTCACCGGCGTCGAGGACACTCCGGTCATGCAGGGGGACAACCTGCTGATCGTGCGCAGGGTGAAGCTGTCGGAAAGCCGTATCTCCTGCGTCCAGTTCGACCGCAGCGACAACGTGCTCGTCACGATCGCCAGCTGGGACCGGCCGATCACCGACGACCTCTACGCACTGCTCAAGCCGCTGCCCGCGGAACTGTTCCAGCAGGGCTGACGGCGCCGTCCGAGCACCGCCCGCCCCCTCCGACCGGCCCCACTGCCCGATCCGTTGCCCAGGCCACGGACCGGGCAGTTCTGCTGTACACCTGCGCCGCCCGGCCCGGCCCCGTGCCGGACACAGTCCGCCCGGAGTTCGGACAGGACAACACGGAGCGGGACATCACGGGACATCACCGGGCAGGGCAGAGCCGGCAGGGCTACACCCTGACCGCCGTACGCTGGGCCGGCAGCGACAGCCGGGCCGCCGAGGTGCCGAGCCCCGTGGGCGCCCCCAGTCGCCACGGGGCCGCACCACCCCGCAGATCCTCCTCCTTGTAACGCCGCACCTTCCGATGCCAGTTGAGGATGCCCGCGAGCCAGTCCTCGAGCTCCTTCACATAGGCGTCGAGTGCCGCCCTGCCCTGCCGGTCGAGACCGAACTCCTCGCACACCAGCGGCAGTTCACGCTCCTTGACGTGGAGGAACTGATCCAGCCTGGACCGCATCAGAGCGTCGGTCATCGCCGCCGCGGTCGGATAGTCGCAGTCGAAGAACGTCTGCACCACCAGAACCGCGTTGTGGACCTCGCCCTCGTACTCGATCTCCTTCTGGTACGAGAAGAGATCGTTGAGCAGACAGGCGTAGTCCATGGCAGCGTTCTCCATGCCCCGCACCGGACCGCTCGCATACAGCTCCGGCGGCAGTTCGCCCGCGTGCCGCAGCCTGCACAGGCTCATCGTCAGGTCGGAGCCGAACGTGAGGCGCCGCATCTCGATGTAGTCGACCGGATCAGGGACCCGGTGCTGCGCCTGGTTGTGCAGCTCCCACAACCAGCTGTCCAGCATGACGTCGACCGCACACCGCAGCGACTGCCTGGCCCCCGGCGCCATCGGCCCCGCCGTGCGCGCCCACAGATCCGCCAGGCTGCGCTCCATCGGCGTGACCGCGACGGCGGCACCGGCCTCCGGCTCGTCGACCGGCATACAGGTCTTCAACCGTTCGTTGGACAGACGGGCCCCCTCGAGGTCGCGGGGCCGCCCGAAGACCACCGGGTAGTAGTCGTCGCCGTACGTCCCCCAGGTCAGCCACTCGGCACTGAGCTCCAGCTCATCCGCGGTGGCGTCCGGGTCCAGCCCTGCCGAGCACAGCGCGAAGTCGAACCCCGCCAGCTTCGCCTCGTCCCAGATGTCCCCGAGCAGCCCCATCCGGCCGGCCCAGGCGATGGACCTGCCGCGGGCATGCTCGAGATGAGGGCTGAGCGACAGGGCGAACGGCAGATCGAAGTCGGGCAGCCGGGAAGGACCCACCGGCCGCGGCCGATGGGTCAGCGTCCGCAGCCGAGCCGCCGCGGGCCGCCCGAACAGTGTGCGGATGTCCAGCGCCGACGTGCCGAGCACCCCGTCGAACGGTGAACGCCGCGCCGTCGCGCCCTCGTTCATGTAGCGGCTGGAGCGCATGTGCCACTCGTGGCCGCCGGACTGCCAGTCCTGGAGCCCCTTGGCGTAACCGGCGATCGCCGCGCACTCCGCGGGAGTCAGGCCGTTCTGGCCGCACAGCGCGGGCACCTCGGTGAGTGCCGTGTTCTCGAACTGCTGTACCCGGGAGGTCAGCAGATCGTTGACCGCCTCCGCGGCCTCCTGCGTCGAACACCCCAGGAACCGCTCCAGAACCAGCACCCCGTTGCTGTTCTCCCCCTCCTCCTCCACCTCGCGCTGGTACGAGAACAGGTCGTTGCGCAGGTGCACGGCATCGGAGAACGAGTCGCGCAGCACCCGCAGCGGCCGGGACTCCGCGACCGACTGCGGCACCTCCGCCCGGGCCGCGAACTCCACCAGACCGGCCGACCAGGGGGCGCCGCCGACCTTCCGGCGCATCTCGATGTACTCGACCGGATTGGCGACCCGGCCGGCGTCGATGTTGGCGAGCTCCCACATCGACTCGTTGAGCAGGTTCTCGGTGGCCTCCGCGAACCGGGCTCGCCAGGCGGCGGACATGCTCGGCACCGTCCGCCTCCACAGGTCCGCGAGACCCGCCTCGACCGGGTTCTCCGGTTCCGGGGTCCCACGGGACAGGTCCATCGGCATGAAGGCCGGCAGCCGGTCCAGGTACGCCTTGCCGCCCGCCAGGTCCTGGCTGCGCTTGAAGACCTCCAGGAAGTGGTCGTCGAAGAAGAAGACCCACACGTACCAGTCGGTGACGAGACCGAGGACCTCCGAGTCGCAGTCCGGGTGGGTGTACGCGCACAGCAGGGCGTAGTCATGCGCCTCGAGGTCGCTCTCCTCCCAGATGCCGGACCCCTCCAGCATCCCCATCCGGCGGGCCCACTTCCTGGTGTGCTGACGCGCGTCCTCGACATGCGGATTGAGGCGGGCCGGATACGGGACGTAGAAATCCGGCAGTACGAAGGGCTGTGCCATGTGCGCCAGGGCCTTTCGGGAGCAGCCGCGCACGGAGCGCGGACCGGTCGTGACGGCCCAGCCCTACCCTTCGCCCGTACGGCGCACGCACCGCCGCAATTAGTCACATGAACGGGCGGGAAGGGGGCGCCACCGGACCCCACGACCGGCGGCGCCCCGCTGTCTACCCGACCACGCGCACGTCGTCCGCCTTCACGAAGGCGACCCGGTGCCCGAACTGGATCTCGTAGTACATCTCCTTGCCCCGCACCACCTGGTGGCCGACCGTGTCGAACGTCGTCGCGTACAGGTACTCGCCCGGCACCCGGTCACCGACCACGTACTTCTGCCCGGCGAGCAGCTTGTACGGCAGCGGCGAGACCGCCTGCACCGGCACGCCCGCCGGATAGGCCGACGCCTCCGGGTAGGCCCTGCCGTACACGGGCACCTCGGCGAGACCGTCCCTCGGGGTCAGCACCGCCTCCCGCGCGGACACCGCCGTCGGCCGGGTGCGCGGGTTGTGGAACCAGGCCTTCTGGCCCAGATACCAGATCGCCGTCCACTCGCCCCGCCGCTCGGCCACCGCGTACTGCTGTCCGGTCGACGCGCGTGCCCCGGTGTCGTTCACCCCGGTCGTCGAGTCCTGGCCGCCCGGCCGCAGACCGATGTCCTTGACGAGCGGAGCGCTCTCGCTCGGCCCGGTGTGCAGCCGCACCGCACCCGAACCGTGCGGCGCGCACGCCTCCCCGGCCTTCGTGCAGCCGGTGTAGACCGGCTGGTGACGCGCGTAATCCGGGCGGATGGTGACCACGGACGCACGAGGGCCCGCCGCGGGGGTGAACGGCTTGCCGAGGAGCTTGAAGTAGTGGGCCCAGTCCCAGTACGGCCCCGGGTCGGTGTGCATCCCGCGGATCGTCGACGTCGTCGTACCCGGAACGTTGTCGTGACCCAGGATGTGCTGACGGTCCAACGGGATGTCGTACCGCTTGGCCAGGTACCTCACCAGCCGGGCCGAGGTCCGGTACATCGCCTCCGTGTACCAGGCGTCCGGCGACACCAGGAAGCCCTCGTGCTCCAGGCCCACCGACTTGGCGTTCACGAACCAGTTGCCGGCGTGCCAGGCGACGTCCTCGAGCGGGACGTGCTGGGCGATGTGGCCGTCCGACGAGCGCAGTGAGTACTGCCACGAAACGTACCGCGGGTTCTGCACCAGCTTGAGCGTGGTGTCCCAGGTGGCCTCGGTGTCGTGGACGATGATGTAGTCCACCGACTGCGACGCCGGCCGCTGCGCCTGGTCGTGGTTCCCGTAGTCGCCCTCGCCGAACTCCTCGTACGGCGCGGGGATCCACTCGCACGCCACCGTCGTCGGACACTCGGTCCGGCCCGTGTCGGCGGTGCGCAGCCCCAGTCGCCGCACCTGCGTCCGGTCCGGCGTCACCGCCGGATCCGCCTCCAGCGCGACCCGCTGGCCGCTGTCCGTCGTACGGGCCTGCCCCGTGCGGATGACGTCGAAGACATCGTCCGCGTACACCCTCGCCGTGGCCACGTCGTCCGCGCCGGAGTACCGGGCCACGGCGCCGTACCAGTCCGCCGGGTCGTCGCTCGGCGGCCCGCCCAGCTCCCGCTGCGCGGCGGCGAGCAGGGCCGCTCCGCCCCGCACATTGGCCGCCGCGCTGTCGCGCAACCGCTCCGAGTCGATGCCCGACACCTCGGCAGCACGCTCCAGCGTCCGCAGCCGGGGCGGCAGTTCCCCCGGCTCCGGCAGCGCCGCCTCCTCGACGACGCGCGCCGGGCGGGAGTCGTCGCCGCGGGCGTCCTCGGCGCCGTGCGAGTGGTGCGGCGCCTCGGCCAGCGCGGTCCGCGCGTCCGTCAGGTGCATCGGACCGTATCCGCCCGTGACGCTCGCCGCGCCGCCGTGCGCGTCCCAGCGGGACTGCAGATAGGCGACGCCGAGCAGCACACTCTCCGGCACCCGGTACTCGTCGGCCGCGGCGGAGAAGGCATGTTGCAGCGAACCGGCCGACGCCCGTTCGGCGGTCGCGGACGGACCGGCCGACACCAGCGGCAGCAACAGGGCGACACACGCCACGGCGCCACCGGCCGACAGCCGGCGTCGACGGGCGCTTCTCGGACGTGCGGGAGCTGATCCTTGCAATGCAGCCTCCAGTGACGGGTGATGCGCGACGGGGCCTGCGGGCCGGGACACGACCCATGGGTATCGGCTCCCGGACGATCCGTCAATCATGCTCCACGACACGGAATTCGCATGTCAGGGCGTGTTTCGGCGAGTTTCGCCGCCACAGGGCGCGGGCCTGCGGCGCGTCAGTGGTCCTTACCAATGGACGAGGGTGGCCGGTCGGCCTTCACCGCCAGGAGACAGGCGTCGTCGCCACGCGTCACACGGACGTACCCCGCCGCCGGCCGGTCCACCGTCTTCCGCGGACTCGGCACGGCACACGCCGTCAACGACCGCGTCAGCACGCCGATCCCGCCCGTGATGTCACCACCGCGTCGCTTCACCCCCCTCGGTGTACGGGAGCATCGTGAGTCGTGTCCGCGTCCCACCAGGCGCGTCCTCTGCCCGTGCCGAGTCCGGGCGCACACCCTGTCGGCAGTGACGATCCGTCCGGTCCGCCGACAGGCGCGGCGTTCGTATCCTGGTCGGTCCCGCCGCGCGCATCGGCCCGAAGACTCGCCGCCTGCCGACCCGGGTCGGCGCCGGAAGCACAACGCGCTGCGCACCCGGTGTGTCGGCACCGGGCACGCAGCGCGCTTCCCCCTCTGTGGCGGCCGTCAGCGAGTGCCGACCGCAGCGCGTACGGCCCTGCGGGCCATCGCGCAGTCGTCGTGCAGCCGTCGCAGCAGCAGCCGCTGTTCCTCACCGGCCGTCGGACCGCCGGCCTGCGCCTGGCCGCCCTGCACCGGCGACGCCTCGCGCATCGTCCGCTGCACCGCCGTCTCGTAGGTGCGGATCTCCCGTGTCAGCACCAGCATCAGATTCACCAGGAACGCGTCCCTGGCCGCCGTGCCCGACTGCTGGGCGAGCTGACTGATCTGACGCCGGGCCACCGGCGCGTCACCCAGAACCGCCCACAGCGTCGCCAGGTCGTAGCCCGGCAGATACCAGCCGGCGTGCTCCCAGTCGACCAGGACCGGGCCGGTGGGCGACAGCAGGATGTTCGACAGGAGGGCGTCACCGTGGCAGAACTGCCCCATGCCCTGCCTGCCGCCCGCCTGGGCCAGACCGTGCAGCAGCTTCTGCAGATCACCGAGGTCCCGATCCGTGAAAAGCCCCAGCTCGTGGTAACGCGAGATCCGCGAGCCGTAGTCCAGCGGGGCGTCGAACATCCCGGCCGGAGGACGCCAGCTGTTCAGCCGTGCCACCGCGCCCAGCACGGCGCGTACATCCGCACGGGGCGGGGCCTCCACCGGATGCCGGGTCAGCGCCGCGGGCCTTCCGGGCATCCGCTCGATCACCAGGGTGCAGTTCTCCGGGTCCGCCGCGATGAGCCGCGGAGCCCGCACCGGTGGGCGGTGCCGCACGAAGGCGCGGTAAGAAGCTATTTCGTGCCGCAGCCGCTCGGCCCATGCCGGCGAGTGGTCCAGTAAGCACTTGGCGACCGCAGTGGTGCGCCCCGTCGTTCCGACGATCAGTACGGATCGTCCGCTGCGCCGCAGCACCTGCACCGGATTGAACTCCGGGCAGATCCGGTGCACCGACGCGACAGCCTTGCGGAGCTGCGCGCCCTGAGGGCCGGACAAGTCGATTCTCCCGCTGAGGGGCTGACCGGGCGTCCCGGCCGGCCTGCGCGTCCGGCCGGAGCCGGAGGGGTCGAGATACGGTCCGGCGCCGGCCCGGAACGGGGTGCGCTGCTGCGGCCGGGGCGGGGCGGACACGGAGGACGATGCTGTGTACATGGGAGATACAGATCCCTTCGTGTGCCGACAGGTTGCGTACGCGGCCCCGCCCCATATGCCGAGGGAAACACCCTGGGGAATGTGCCCCGGCAGACGGGGCGAGGTGGCGCGTTCCTACCTGACACCGGGGCGCGGGTGGCACACCATCTGGCGAACCCTGGCGAACCCTGGCGAATACTCGCTCGCCCCATTGCCGCGGGCTACTGTCAACTCAGCCGAGAACCTGGGGGCTTGATGTGAGCAGAGAACCCAACACCCGCCTGTGCGACCTGTTCGGCCTGGCCGGATGGTCCAAAGGCGAGCTGGCAAGACTCGTGAACCGGCAGGCGGCGGCCATGGGCCATCCGCAGCTGGCGACCGACACCTCGCGGGTCCGGCGCTGGATCGACATGGGGGAGACCCCGCGTGATCCGGTGCCCAAGGTGCTGGCAGCTCTGTTCACCGAGCGACTCGGTCGTGTCGTGACCATCGAGGACCTCGGGTTCGCACGGAGCGGGCGAGCGGGTAAGCGGCGGGACGTCCAGGGCACCGACAACCCTGACGGTCTGCCCTGGGCGCCCGACCGTACGGCGGCGGTCCTCACCGAATTCACGGGAATGGACCTCATGCTCAACCGACGCGGCCTGGTGGGCGCGGGCGCGGCGCTCGCCGCGGGCTCAGCACTCAGCAGTGCCATGTACGACTGGCTCAAGACCGATCCGGCGATCTCCCAGGACGCCACCCGCACCTCCGATGTTCTGCACGCCGACCCCGCTGGGTACGACCGTTACGAGGCCGCCCCCATCGGGTCGCAGGAGATCGAGGCGCTGGAGCGTTCCGTCGAGGTGTTCCGCGCATGGGACGCCGCCCGTGGCGGCGGCCTGCAACGCAAGGCCGTTGTGGGACAGCTCAACGAGGTGGGCGGCATGCTCGCCTACCGTCACCCCGACCATCTCCAGCGGCGCCTGTGGGGTGTGGCCGCCAACCTGGCGGTCCTCGCGGGCTGGATGTCCCACGACATCGGCCTCGAACCCACCGCCCAGAAGTACTTCGTCATCGCGGCCCACGCGGCCAGGGAGGGCGGCGACCGTCCACGCGCCGGTGAGGCGCTGTCGCGTGCCGCGCGGCAGATGGTCCACCTGGGCCGTCCCGACGACGCGCTCGACCTGATGAAGCTCGCCAAGTCCGGTTCCGGGGAACAGACCCTGCCACGCACACGCGCGATGCTGCACACCATCGAGGCCTGGGCGCAGGCGGCCATGGGCCATGGGCAGGCCATGCGCCGCACTCTCGGTGAGGCCGAGGAACTCTTCGTCTCCGACCGGGGCGATGTGCCGCCGCCCAGTTGGATGCAGATGTTCGACGAGGCGGATCTCCACGGCATGCAGGCGCTCGCGTACCGCACGCTCGCCGACCACGACCCGTCGGCGGCCGGTGTGGCGCAGACTCACGCCAAGCAGGCCCTGCAGCTCCGTGAGGGCAGCCGGCAGCGCTCGAAGATCTTCGACTACATCTCGTTGGCCTCCGCGTGCTTCATCGCGGACGATCCGGAGCAGGCCGACCGCTACGCCCGGCTGGCGCTGGTGTCGATGGGGGAGACCTCGTCCCACCGGACCTGGGACAGGCTGCGGGAGATGTACCGCCTGACCGGACAGTACGCGGGATACGCGAAGATCGAGGACCTTCGTGAGGAGATCGAGACCGCTCTGCCGCGCGGACCCTTGCCGAGGCCGCGGAACGGGGCGATCTGACCGCCTTGCCCACGGCCGCCGGCGCCCAACGGGTGCCGGCAGCTATCCGACGACCCTGGCCACCATCACACAGGCGTCGCCCTCGCGCTCCTGCTGACCGAACTCCCCGACGATCGCACGGACGCAGTCCCGAGCGTTCCCCGCCCGGGCGAACCGCGCTGCCAACGCCGTCAGCCGGTCCGCCGCCGCGTCCGACGCGGCGCTCGTGCGGGTCAGCCCGTCGGTGTACAGCACCAGCAGATCTCCCGGCTGGAGGGCGACTTCGGCCTGCTCGTACACCGCCCCGCCGGTCGCACCGAGCAGTACGCCGTCCGGCGCCGCCAACGCGTGTCCCGTCCCGTCGCGGAAGAGCAGGGGGGCGGGGTGCCCTGCCTGCGCCCACGAGAGGGTCCGGGTCGAGGGCGCGTAGCTGCAGCACACCGCGCTGCCCAGAGCGGGCTGTGCGGAGGTGTCGAGAAGCTGGTTGAGGTGAGTCATCAGCGGCCCCGGCCGAATGCCGGCCACCGCCATGCCGCGCAGCGCGCCCAGCAGCATCGTCATGGCGGACGTGGCGCTCACTCCGTGACCGGTCAGTTCGCCGACGCTCAAGAGCGTCTCACCCGACGGGAGTTGCATCGCGTCGTACCACTCGCCACCGAGGAGGGCACCGTTGGCGGAGGGCAGACAGTGCACCGCGACGTCGAGGGATCCCGTGCCCGTGGTCGCGAACCCGGTGCGCGGCGGCAGCACCGCCTCCTGCATCTCGGCCGCGAGCCGGCGCTCCGTCTGCTCCATGTGCTGCTGCCGCTGAAGCCAGTCCCGGGTCTCTCGTACGGCCCGCTGGGTCCGGCGCAGTTCGCTGACGTCGCGCAGGACCGCCCACATGGACGCGGTGCAGCCGTCCGCGTCGAGCACCGGCTCGCCCATCATATGCACCGTACGCACCCGGCCGTCGGGCCGTACGAGGCGGAACTCGCCGTCGATGGGGCGTCCGTCGACGAGGCAGTCCGTCACCATGGCGGTCAGCACCGGCTGGTCCTCGGCGAACACCACGGACGGCAACTCGTCCAGTGACATGGGGCCGCTGCCGGGATCACGGCCCAGGATCCGGTACAGCTCGTCGGACCAGTTCACCTCGTTGGTGAGGAGGTTCCACTCGGCGCTGCCGACCCGGCTGAGCAGCGATCCGGTGCCCGCGCCGTCCGCCTCGTACCCGGCGAGTTCGTCGGCGAACGCCTCGGCCGCCTCGGGAGGAAGCCCTTCCTTCAGCTGGCCCAAGTGCGCGCCCAGATCGTCCAGGTGATGGAGTGCCAGGTCGCACAGGGCGCGCTGCCAGCGGCCCCGCGGGTCGTCCTCCGTCGATGCCCCGTCCGGGCGCACCGCATCGACGTCTCCGCGAAGTCTGCGCGTCCGGGTGATCAGCGCGTCTACTGTTCCGCGCTCGGGCGGATGAGCGGGGCGGTCCGCGAACACATGGGACGGCATGTCGTACTCCGATACAGGCGGGCCACGGCCAGGGTCTGGAACAGGGACCGATTACGACTGTTGCACAGGGAACGAGGGGCCGTAAGCCATTTGGCAACACTCGATCCGGTGGTGCCTCTGTCATATGTCATAGGCTTTCAGGACCTTGCCGGCTGACGGACCGGGGGCCGGCACCGTAGGGGGCCCCGATGAGACCTGCACCGCGAACTGTACTGCGGACCGACGCGAGTGGTGGTACGCCCGCCCTGGTGATGCGGCCATGGCGCGAGGCGGACGGGCCGGCGCTGCTCGAGGTGTACGACGGCGATCCGCTGCTGCGCAGGTTCACCAGGGTGCCCGTGGACAGCGACGAGGACGCGACGCGCTGGCTCGAGGTGCGCCGGCAGGGCTGGGCCGACGGGAGTTACCTGGGCTTCGCCGCGTTCGAAGCGGAGCACGACGGCAGCGAAGGGCCGCTCGTGGGCAACGTCGTGCTCAAGCGGCCGGAGCCGGACGGCCCGGCGGCCGAGGTCGGCTACTGGACCGCTGCCCGCGCACGCGGCAGGGGTATCGCCCCGAAGGCCGTGGAGGCACTCACGGTGTGGGCCTTCGAGTCGTACGCGGCACACGGGTTGGAGCGCCTGGAACTGCTGCACCAGGTGGACAACCTGGCCTCCTGCCGGGTGGCCCGGAAATGCGGATACCTCTACGAGGCGACCCTTCCCGCGTGCCCTCCGTTCCCTCTCGACGGGCATCTCCACGTCCGCCGGAGTTCCTGAACCCCGTCCCCCGGAGCCCGTGAACCGCGTCCGCCGGAGCCCCTGAACCGGGGACGCCGGCCTCTGAAACGGGGGCGCGTGCGACGTGATCCGGCGGGGGCCCGCAGGCCTCGCGGCCCGATGCCGGGGCGTTGTCAGTGGTGGGCGGCAGTATGGGGCCATGACGACTTCACCTGCCGTTTCCGTCGAGCCTGCCGCTGTTCTCGCCGATCCCGCCGCGTACGCCGGGGCGGTCGAGACCGCGACCCGTGCCGCTGCCGCGTACTACGGGTCTGGCGAGAGCGCCCTGGACGACGACGCGTACGACCGCCTGGTGCGCGGTATCGCCGCGTACGAACGGGAGCACCCCGAGGAGATCTCACCTGCGTCCCCGACCGGAAAGGTCGCGGGCGGCGCCGTGGTCGGGGACGTGCCCCACACCGTGCCGATGCTCTCGTTGGACAACGTCTTCTCGGCCGAGCAGCTCGTCGCCTGGACCGCCTCGGTGGAGCGGCGGATCGGCAGGCCCGTCGAGGAGTGGAGCGTCGAGCCGAAGCTGGACGGCCTCGCCGTCGCCGCTCGGTACGAACAGGGGCGGCTCACCCGGCTGATCACCCGCGGGGACGGCACAGCGGGCGAGGACGTGTCCCACGCGATCGGCACGATCACCGGCCTGCCGGGACGGCTCACCGAGCCCGTCACGATCGAGATCCGTGGCGAAGTGCTCATGACCGGCGCACAGTTCGAGCAGGCGAACACCGTGCGCACCGAGCACGGCGGCGCGCCCTTCGCCAACCCGCGCAACGGCGCGGCGGGCACCCTGCGGGCCAAGGACCGTGCCTACACCGTGGAGATGACCTTCTTCGGGTACGGAGCGCTGGCACTTCCCGCGTCCGCCCCGGAGCTCACCACCGGACTCGCCGAGTGGTCGCACGCCCACGTCATGCGGTACGTCGCCGGGCTCGGCGTGCACACCGCGGACGCCACCGCGGTCGCCCCCCGCACCCTCACCACGACCGACGCGATACAGGCCCGCATCGCCGAGATCGCCGCCGCGCGCCCCGACCTGCCGTTCGGGATCGACGGGATCGTGATCAAGGCCGACAGCGCGGCCGACCAGACGGCGGCGGGCTACGGCACCCGCGCGCCGAGGTGGGCCGTCGCCTACAAGCTTCCCGCCGTCGAGAAGGTCACCACGCTGATCGGCGTCGAGTGGAACGTGGGCCGCACGGGCATCATCGCCCCGCGCGCGGTGCTCGAGCCGGTGGAGATCGACGGGTCGACCGTCACCTACGCGACCCTGCACAACCCGGCCGACATCACCCGCCGCGATCTGCGCACGGGCGACCGGGTCATGGTCCACAAGGCGGGAGACATCATCCCCCGCATCGAGGCACCCGTCGTCCATCTGCGCACGGGCGACGAGCGGCCCGTCGTCTTCCCCGAGGCCTGCCCGCAGTGCGGCTCCGGCATCGACACCTCCGAGCAGCGGTGGCGATGCGTGCGCGGACGCGACTGCCACGCCGTCGCCTCCGTCTCCTACGCGGCGGGCAGGGACCAGCTCGACATCGAAGGGCTCGGCACCACTCGCGTCGTCCAACTCGTCGAGGCCGGTCTGGTCAAGGACTTCGCCGACCTGTTCACGCTCACCCGGGAGCAGCTGCTCCAGCTGGAGCGGATGGGGGAGACCAGCACGGACAATCTGCTGGCCGCGATCGCCGCCGCCAAGAACCGCCCGCTGTCGAGGGTGTTCTGCGCCCTCGGCGTGCGCGGTACGGGCCGCTCCATGTCACGCCGCGTGGCCCGGCACTTCGCCGCGATGGAACACATACGGGCGGCGGACACGGAAGCCCTGCAGCAGGTCGACGGCATCGGCGTGGAGAAGGCCGCCATGGTCGTGGCGGAGCTCTCGGAGCTCGCGCCGCTCATCGACCGGCTGGTCGCCGCGGGCGTCAACATGACCGAGCCGGGCGCGACCCCGCCCGTCCCGCAGGGTGACGCGGACGCGACGGGGGAGGCGGGGAAGGAGGACGGAGCGGCCCCGCGGGCCGAGGCGGCAGCCGGCCCCCTCCACGGGATGACCGTCGTCGTCACCGGCGCGATGACGGGTGCCCTGGAGAAGCTCAGCCGCAACCAGATGAACGAGCTCATCGAGCGCGCGGGAGGGAAGTCGTCCTCGAGCGTGTCGAAGCGCACCTCTCTCCTGGTCGCGGGGGAGGGCGCCGGCTCCAAGCGGGACAAGGCGGAGCAGCTGGGGACCCGGATCGCCGCACCGGACGAGTTCGCCACGATGGTGGGCGACTTCCTGGACACGGCTGTCTGAGAGGCGGGCAGGCCGGGCCCGCGCACGGGCCCGGACCGTCCTCTCTCCGGTGCCGGTGCCGGTGCCGGTGCCGGGTCCGTCCGGCCTGGCCGCTCTCCTTCAGGGGGCCGGGCCCGCGCACGCCCCGGCGCCTCC
Organism: Streptomyces sp. NPDC003023; assembly: GCF_042888225.1. Lineage (NCBI taxonomy): Bacteria > Bacillati > Actinomycetota > Actinomycetes > Kitasatosporales > Streptomycetaceae > Streptomyces > Streptomyces sp. NPDC003023. The sequence goes on along the minus strand of NZ_JBIAPL010000010.1, from coordinate 28,722 downwards.
CTTTCCGGTTCCGGCTCCGGACCGGAATAGTCTGTCCTGGTGACCACCCCCGACCTGCTGACGCGTGCCCTGCAGGACCCCGGCGTCCCGCCGCTGCGGCCCCTGCCGCCCCGGGCGGCAGAACTGCTGCGTCTGCTGGACGCCCCGCCACGTCTGGCGGCGCATCTGCGTGCCGTCCACGACGTCGCCCACCAGCTCGCCGACTGGCTCGACACCCACCACCCGCGTCTGCGCTACGACAGGGATGCCGTTCTTTTCGGGGCCGCCCTGCAAGATGTGGGAAAGGTGGTGCACACCGATGAGCTCTCCGGCGCGGGCAGCCGGCACGAGGAGACCGGGCGTCGTCTGCTGCTGGACCACGGCATCGCCCCGGAACTGGCCCGTTTCGCGGCGACCCACGCGAGCTGGTCGCAGCCCTCGGCGGAGACTGGTGTCGAGGACCTGGTGGTCAGCGTCGCCGACAAGGTGTGGAAGAACAAGCGGGTGCCCGACCTGGAGGACCTGCTGGTGGCGAGGCTGGCGGCAGCCAGTGGCAGGGAGGCGTGGGAGGAGTTCGTCGCGCTGGACGACCTCCTCACCCGCGTCGGCGAAGGCGCCGACGCACGGCTCCGGTTCCAGTCGTCCTACCCGGCCGCGGCGCAGCCGGCCAGAGGCGGCCCCGGGATCCGCCGTGCCACCGCCCGGGACGCCAAGCGGCTCACCCGGCTGTTGCGCGGCTCCGGCGCCTACCGGGGCCACTACGCCCCGATGGTCGACGGGTACCGCGTGGGCCCCGACTACATCGAGGCCCACGAGGTGTTCGTCGCCACCGACGGAGGCGACAGGGTGCTCGGCTTCTACGCCCTGGTCCTGTCTCCGCCCGAACTGGACCTGATGTTCGTGGCCGACGAGGCTCAGGGGCTGGGCATCGGCCGGCTGCTGGTCGGGCACCTGACCGGCCGGGCCCGCGAGGCCGGCGTCGACGCCGTCCGTATCGTCGCGCACCCGCCCGCCGAGGGGTTCTACCTGAGCGTGGGAGCCCGGCGGACCGGCACCGCGCGGGCCCGGCCGCCCGCCGTGATGTGGGACCGTCCGGAGCTGCTGCTCCCGATCCCCTGAATGCTGCCGCGATCAGTCGAGGACCCGCGCCCGGAGCCGGCCGATCGTGCTCCGGTCCAGACCGAGGTGCCCGGTGACGTACCCGTGTACGGAGCCGTACCCGGTCGCCAGGTCGGCCAGGAAGAGCCGCATGACGTCCTCGGGCGCCCTTCCGTAGCCCGGCCAGTTCAGGGTCCGGCCCGGGTGGGCGGCCTGCCAGTCGGCCCGGAGACGTTCCGTGGCGAGTTCGGTGAGCGCGAAGTCCGCGGCGATGTCGTCCTCCGGGACACCCGCGATCGACAGGACGAGTCCGGCGAGCAGCCCGGTCCGGTCCTTCCCGGACGCGCAGTGGAATACCAGCGGACCGTCGCTCCCGGCGATCACTTCGAGTGCCTGGCGGAGCTCCTTGGCCCCGTCCAGGGCGACTTCGGCATAACGGTCGGCGAGGTGACGCCACGGGTCGACGTCCGGTGAGATCTCGGCCTGGTCGTAGGGCCGGTGCTCCACACTGAGGTTGAAGTAGTCGAGGCCCTCGCTGTGCGGCACTCGGCCCTTGGCCTCGATCTCCCACGGATAGCGCAGATCGATGACGGTACGGATGCCCAGCGCCAGAAACCGGTCCAGGTCCGCGCCCCACAGCTTCCCGAGCGAGTCGGAGCGGTACAGCGTCCCCCACCGTACGACGCGGCCTTCCGAGGTGCGATAACCGCCCAGGTCACGGAAGTTGTGCAGCCGTTCGAACGTCACATGTCTGTCCATGCCGGTCACTCTATGTTTCTGCCGCCCCCTGGGCGTGGCGGTCGGTGCCGCGTCCGAGATACGTGACACCGGCCGTGCCGGGCACTTCGATCTTGTGGAATCCGAGCCGGTCGTAGAAAGCCCGCGCGCCGGTGTTGGCATTGACCATGCACAGGTGCACCCGCGCCACACCCCTGTCGTGCAGGGCGTCGAGAAGCGTGCCCATCAACTGCCTTCCGTGGCCGCGTCCCTGATGCCCGGGCAGCAGGTCGATGTGCAGATGAGCGGGGTAGTCGGCGGTCTCGGCCGTGAGCATGTGCTCGGGGTCGTGGAGCAGCGCCGTCATGTCGTCGCTCCGTGTGCGCCGCTTCTCGGGGGCGGGGAACCGGTCGCGCACCAGCGGCAGCCACTCCTCGCGGAACGCCTTGACGAAGCGCGGCGTGTCCGCGGTGCCCAGGACGTAACCGACCGCCCGGCCCTCGCCGTTGTCGAGGACGAACGCGAGCTCCGGCTCCAGACGCAGATAGGGGGCGGCGAAGAGGCTCGGCATCAGTTCGGGGTCCGGGTAGATGTCGCGTGCGTCCCCGCCGGCATGGGCTGTGCGCACGCAGATGTCGAAGACCGCGGCACGGTCGGTGGGGCGGTAGGGGCGCACATGGGGCATCCGGCCATTGTCCCGATTCTGGGAGCGCTCCCGCAACGCCTTTCCCGTGTGGACGCCGGAAGAGCGGCCGCCCCTGCTCCGCGAGCTCCGCAGGCTCGGTGCACTGTTTGCGGCGTAATGTGGCATATGCGGGCCGGCCCCGCCGGCGCGCCGCAGCAGCCCGGCGGAAGGAGCGGTCATGCCGAGTCCCGAAGCGCCACAGCGGACGGCGCCGGACCCCACCGGTCGGGAGGCGTTCGCCGGAGAAGTGGTCGACGTTCTGAACAAGGGCGCGCTGGCACTGCTCACCAGCGTCGGCCATCAGACGGGCCTGTTCGACACCCTTGCCGGCCTGCCGCCCTCGACCAGCACCGACATCGCCAAGTACGCGGATCTCGACGAGCGTTACGTGCGCGAATGGCTGGGCGGCATGGTCGTCGGTGGCTTCGTCGTGTACGAGCCGGAGGGGGAGACCTACACGCTGCCGCCCGAGCACGCCGCCTCGCTGGTCACAGCCGCGGGCCCGGACAACCTGGCCGGCCTGATGCAGTACATAGCGCTGATGGGGGAGGTGGAGCAGCAGGTCGTGCGCTGCTTCCGTGAGGGCGGGGGAGTGCCCTACTCCGCCTATCCGAGGTTCCAGGCCCTGCAGGCGCAGGAGACGGCCCGCGTCTACGACCAGGCGCTCGTGGACACCATCGTTCCCCTCGTACCCGGCCTGTCCCAACGGCTCCGCGACGGCCTCGACGTCCTCGACGTGGGCACCGGGCAGGGGCACGCTCCGGTCGTCCTGGCGCATCGGTTCCCGCACAGCCGCTTCCACGGCCTCGACCAGTCGGAGGCCGGTGTCGAGGCGGGACGCGCGGAGGCGGCCCGGCTGGGACTCCGCAACGCGCACTACACGGTCGGCGACTCGACGGAGATCAACGGTGAGTTCGATCTGATCACCGCGTTCGACGTGATCCACGACCTGGCGAGACCGGCGGAGACCCTGACGGCGATCGCGAGGGCCCTGCGGAGCGACGGCACGTTCCTCATGGGCGACATTGCCGCGTCGAGCAGGCTGGAGAAGAACATCGGCCACCCCTTCGGGCCCGCGCTCTTCGGCTTCTCCGTCTTCTACTGCATGACGACGTCGCTCGGCACCGGGGGAGCGGGGCTCGGCACCGTCTGGGGCCAGGAGACAGCCGTGCGCATGCTCGAGGATGCCGGATTCACCGGTGTCGACATCCGCACGGTGGAGGGCGACCCCCTCAACGTCTACTACGTCGCGACCAAGAGCTGAGGGCGCGAGCGCAGCCGTGCCCCGGTACGCGCCGCCGCGCGCACCGGGGCACCGAGCCAACCGGATCGCCTGCCCTGCGGGATCGTCAGTCCGCCATCAGGCGGCGGGCGGCGGTCCGGGCTGAGCCAGCGTCAGACTGACCCTGTTCCCCTCCCCCGGAATGATCAGATTGATCAGCGGGGTGACGAGCAGGCAGTGTTCGAACTTGGGAATCGTGTACGTCCCGGAGAGCGTCCCGCCCTTCAGCGCGTTGAAGCCCGGCTCCGACGTCAGATTGAGTTCGGCGGGCACCTCGGTCTGGCACGAACTCCCCACCGGAGTGGGAATTCCGGCGACCTTGAGGTCCTTGAGCCGCAGGGTGAGTTTCGTGGTGCTCTTCACAGCCCCGGTCTTCAGGTCGATCGTGCCGACCGTCGGCTCCGTCTCGATGAACTCCGTGGTCACGCTCACCGGTATCGCGCCCAGCATCTTGAACGAACCCGGCGCGGGCGGAAGCTTGGTGTTGGCCAGCAGCGTCCCCGCCCTGAGGTCCGCGGTCACCTCCAGCACGCCCGGCCCCAGTGCCAGGTCGGACCCGGTGCCCTCGAGATGCGTGCTGCCGGCCAGTGGGTAGTCGAGGCGGATCGGGACCGCATGGGCGGACCCCGACGTGGCGGCGACCAGACCCACTCCGGCGGCGAGGGCCACGGCCCCGCGCAGGGCGGCTCTTCGGCCTCGGAACGGCGCGGACTTCAGACGCTTCATCACGGCTCCAGGATTCGGCTCTGCGGGCACAGCGCACAGAGGCGGGGAAAGCGGAAAAGGGGACGGTGCGGTGATTGCCGGCGCCGGGGACGGGCGCTCGGAACCAGGTGAGGAAAGTGCGTGGGGACGTACGTGGGAGAAGTGCCCCGGGGGTGTCCGCGCGAATACGGACCGGCCTCTCGGCGCGACCCCGGGCCGTTGCGCGAGAGAGACGTTACGGACGAGTAACCCGGCGGGCAAGAGCGGCATTTCAAAAACCCCCGGCCAGGCCCGCGGCCGCCCGTTTCTTGTCGTCCGCTCAGCAGGCGCCCACGTTTTCCTGTCCGCGGATGAGCGCGGCGCGCCGGCGCCGTACTGCCCGGCGGCCGCGCGGCCTCACACGTCGTCCACGCCCGGCAGCGGTCCGGCCGGCAGCGGCTGCTCGGTCCAGATGACCTTGCCGTCGGCCGTGTACCGCGTTCCCCAGCGTTCGGCGAACTGCGCGACGAGGAAAAGCCCGCGGCCCCCCTCGTCCATGGTGGTCGCCTGCCTCAGATGCGGCGAGGTGCTGCTGTGGTCGGAGACCTCGCAGATCAGCGTGCGGTCCCGGATGAGCCGGACGCGGATCGGCCCGGCGGCGTAGCGGATGGCGTTGGTGACCAGCTCGCTCAGAATGAGCTCGGTGGTGAAGGCCTCCTCGTCCAGACCCCACTCGGCGAGTCTGTCGGCCACCGCCGCCCTTACCCGCGAGACCGCCGACGGATCCGACGGCACGTCCCACTCCGCGACACGGCCGGAGTTCAGCACCCGCGTACGTCCCACGAGCAGGGCGATGTCGTCGCGCGGGCGCGCCGGCACCAAGGCGCCCAGCACCGTCTCGCAGGTCGTCTCCGGATCCTGCCCCGCGTGATCGGCCAGTGTGCGGCGCAGCAGTTCCAGTCCCTCGTCGATCTCCCGCTCCCGGTCCTCCACCAGCCCGTCGGTGTAGAGCACCAGACGGCTGTTCTCGGGAAGGCGCAGCTCCAGCGTCTCGAACGGCAGACCGCCGAGCCCCAGCGGCGGCCCGCCCGGCACATCCGCGAACTCGGCCGTACCGTCCGGATGGACGACCACGGGCTGCAGATGCCCGGCCCGCGCCATGCTGCAGGTTCCCGTCACGGCGTCGTAGATCGCGTAGATGCAGGTCGCGCCGGTGACCCCGGCGTCGGCGCCGTCGTCGGACTCGTCCTGGTCGATGCGGGCCACCAGTTCGTCCAGATGGAACATCAGCTCGTCGGGCGGGAGGTCCAGACTGGAGAAGTTGTGGACCGCCGTACGCAGCCGGCCCATGGTCGCCGCCGCGTGGAGCCCGTGGCCCACGACATCCCCCACGACGAGGGCCACCCGCGCGCCCGGCAGCGGAATGATGTCGAACCAGTCGCCCCCCACACCACCGAGCCCGCCCAGGCCGGCCAGCGCCGGCCGGTAGCGGTAGGCCACGTCGAGGGCGTTCTGCTCCGGCAGGACCCGCGGCAGCAGACTGCGCTGCAGTGTGACCGCCATCGTGTGCTCCCGCGAGTAGCGGCGGGCGTTGTCGACGCTGACCGCCGCACGGGCGACCAGTTCCTCCGCGAGCGAGAGGTCCTCCTCCTCGAACGGCTCCGGCTTCTGCGCACGCCAGAACATCGCGACGCCGAGGATCACCCCCCGTGCCCTCAGCGGCACCGCGATCATCGAGTGGATGCCGCTCTCGAGCAGCATGCGGGCCCGGGTCGGGTCCTGCTCCCGCCAGCCGGACAGAGCGGCCAGATCCGCCTGCAGCACCGCCTCGCCCTTGCCGAGCCCGGTACCCATCGGCGTGGTGGGAAGGAAGCGGATCACATGCCCCAGCGGGTACAGCGCCGTGTCCTGCGGTCCGCTGAACGCCGTGCGCCGCATGTCGACGTCCGCGCCGGTCGCGGTCGGCTCCTCGCCGCGCAGCACGGCCTCCACCAGGTCCACGGTGGCGAAGTCGGCGAACCGTGTCGCCGCGAAGCCGGCGAGTTCCTCACAGGTGCGCACCACGTCGAGGGTGGTGCCGATCTCCGTACCCGCGTCGTAGAGCAGCTTGAGCCGTCCCCTTGCCACATCGACGCGGCCGGTCAGCGCCTGCAGCTCCGTGGTGTCGCGCAGTGTCGCGACGGAGCCGGGCGGCCCGCCGTGCTGGTCCGTCGAGCGCTGGTTGACGGCGAGCAGGCGGTCACCTACGGGGAAGATCTCGTCGCTCACGATCCTGCCCGAGGACAGCAGGTGACCGGTCAGCGGATCCAGCCCCAGATCCGTGACCGCGGCGCCGTCCACGTCCGGCGGGAGTCCGAGGAGTCTGCGTGCCTCGTCGTTGGCGAGGAGGAGCCGGCCGTCGCCGCTCACGATGATGACCCCCTCGCGCACGGCGTGCAGAACCGCGTCGTGGTGTTCGTACATCCGGGTCATCTCGGCCGGGTCGAGCCCGTGCGTCTGGCGCCGCAGCCGTCTGCTCACCAGTGCCGTGCCGACCGTCGCCAGGAGCAGTACACCGCCCGTGGCCCCGAAGAGCAGCGGGAACTGCTCCTCCACGACCCCGCTCACCCGTTCGATGGTGATGCCGGCGGAGACCATGCCGATCACGGTTCCGCGGCTGTCGGTGACGGGGACGATGGCCTGGACGAGCGGCCCGATGGTGCCGGTGATCCGCTCGGTGAAGACCTCGCCGTTCCGCGCGTGGCTGAGGTCGCCGACGAACTTCTTGCCGATACGGTCCGTCAGCGGGTGGGTGTAGCGGATGCCCTCGGTGTTCAGCACGACGATGAAGTCGACGCGGGAACGTTCGCGGGCCGCCTCCGCCTTCGGCTGGAGCACCGCGGTGGGGTCCCGGCTCGCGAGGGCCTCCTCCATGCCGGGGGAGTTGGCGAAGGTCTCGGCAACGGCGACCGACCGGTTACGGGCCTCGCGTTCACTGCCCGCGCGGGACTGGACCACCAGTGCCGTCATGGCCGCCGCGACGAGCAACACCACGATCGCCACCTGCAGGAGAAAGACCTGACCTGCGACAGTTCGCATCCTCAGAACCGAGCGCGGGCGGCCGTAGCGTCCGGCCATAAGCTCTTTCTACACCTCCGCCATGAGCTGGGCGAACCGCGCAGACAGGGGCGTGGACGATCGTACGGACCACCCTGCCGCGGGTCGCTCAAGCATGCCAACGCGGGTCGCCGTCCCCAAGCTCTTTGCGGAATTCGGTGGATCGGATTGGTGGAACACCACGGCCGAGGGCGGGACGAGATCACCGGGCCCGGCCCGCGGCGCGACATGAAGCACCGTCAGCGGCCGTCGGTCGGTGGCCGCCGCTCAGCGTCCGTCGGCATGGCCCTGTAGAACGGCCACGACCTCCTCGTCACCGACCTGGTCGAACTCCTCGTACCACTGCCCCACCGCATGGAACGCCGACGGCCGGTGCGGGCACAGCAGCCGGTCCGCCTCGGCGGCCAGCGCCTCCGCCGCCTCCGGGGAGCCCACCGGCACAGCCAGCACGACCTGCCCCGGCCCCATGGTCCGCACAGCACGCAGTGCTGCACGCGCCGTGACGCCGGTGGCCAGCCCGTCGTCCACGACCACCACCGTCCGGCCCTTCACGTCGGGGGCCGGGCGTCCGGCCCGATAGAGGGCCTCGCGGCGGTGCATCTCCGTACGCTCCCTGGCGACGGCGGGGCTCAGCCTGTCGGCCGTCAGGTCCAGGAAGGCGAGGGCGCGCTCGTCGAAGATGGGCGGACCCTCGCCCGCCAGTGCGCCGACCCCGACCTCCGGGTTGAAGGGAGCGCCGATCTTCCGGGCCACGATGATGTCCAGCGGCGCGCCGAGTGCCCTGGCGATCTCGTCGCCGACCGGCACACCGCCGCGCGGCAGCGCCAATACGAACGGATCGTCCAGCGTGCCCTCGTCCCGGCTCTCGAGGAGCAGGCCCGCGAGTTCACGCCCGGCCTCCCGGCGATCGTGGAAAAGCATCCTGTCTCCCTTCCGTCGCGGGCCGAAGCGCCTTCAGGGCCGCAGCCCTTCGGGGCCGGTCGTCCTTCCGGCCGGTCGTCCTTTCGGCCCGGCAGTGATCATGGGCCCGGCAGTGATCCTGGGCCCGGCGGTGCTCATCAGCCCGGCAAGGGTTCGAACGAGAGGCCCTGGTGCGCGACCGGCAATGTTTGCCCGTGGAGGAGCGTCGTCCAGTGCGTGCGATCGCAAGGCGGCCGGAAGTCCTCGTAGCGGAGCTACCAGGGCTTTTGGCCGACGGTGGGGGCACCTCCCATGCCCGAAGGGCTATGGGGGAGAGGGTGCGTGCTGGGCGGCGCGACAGGGCAGAGCTTGCCGTGAGGGGCACTAGCCGCCGCCCAGTTCGTCGTCGTCCGTGACGTGCATGGCGGCCTCCTCGGCCGAGGCGGCGCCGCCGTCGATGCCGACGTCACGGGCCACCACGTCGCTGGGACGCCGCGGGGCGGAATCGTCGACCGGCGCGAGGCGGCCGGCGCGTACCTCGCCGGCCTCCTTGTCGACCGGCTCACCGTTGCCGCCCTCGAGATCCCCGATGCCGTCGCCGCGGGGCCCCTCCACATCGGGGGTCTCCTGCGCCAGACGCTGCTCGAGGCTCTCGCCGCGCTGCTGTTCCTCGCCCGTGGTGCCGTACTTTCCGACACCGAGCGGACGCTCCGGTGGCGAGTAGCCCTCCGCCATCGTGTCGTCGAGACCGCGCTCGTCGATGGCGTTCTCCATGTCGAGGTCGCCGCTCGGGCGGTTCTGCACGTCGGAGTTCTCCGGCTGGTAGACACTGTCGCCCCGCGCCTGCTCACGCTGAGCTGCTTCGTCGGACATGGCGTGTTCCCTCTCTGCGCCGTACTCGAAGACGGATGGGCCGGCGCGTTCCACCGCGGGCGGTCCGGGCGTGGCCACTGCTCAAAGAATCATGATCAGTGCGTAGGCCAGGAAGAACGCGGCGAAGAGCACCACGACAAGGCCGATGGCGATCATCGGGCCCTTGGCCCAGCCACGCGTCTGATCGCCGCGCGGGCCGGTCTCGGACCCGGTGCTCTCCTCGCCGGGGGGCGTCTCGCCCGGCGGCACCCCGCCGCCGGGGCGGCCACCGGGGGTGTTCCGCGGGTCGGGGTCGGAGATGTGACTGTTCATACCGGGCGGGTGCCCGAAATCGCCCGAATCAACAGTTCGGATTTCGCGCCCTCGCGCGGGGGTGCCGGGCGCGGGCTCCCCGTCCAGCTACCCGGCCTTCAGCGGGTCGTGCCCCAGGGTCATCAGCCGGTGCCGCCTGGCAGTGTCCTCGGTGGTCACCGCCGCCCCCTGCTCGTGCTCCTGCTGCGACTCGACCGTCTCCACCACCTTGTACATCACCCTCACGTCGTCGTCCGTGAGGTCCGTACGGCGCTTCTGCAGGATCGCCAGGACGTGCCGGCCCGTCGGCGAACCGGCTTGGTCGGGCAGTGATTCGGTCTCCTCACCGGCGTCCCGGGTCTGGAGCCAGGCGCTCAGTTCCTGCGATGTCATGTTGACGACGCGGTGGAACTCGTCCCAGAGCGCGTCGAGCTCGAGGGCGTTCGTCATGGTGGCCTCCCTGCGTACACATGGGTCGCACTTGCCCCCGGTGCGCCACGGGCGTGGCCCACCGGCCCGGCACGACTGCCGCCGGTCCGCCCGGGTACCCGGAGGGCGCGGCCACGAATCCGCCCGGAGCGGGAGGCGACGACGGTGACCACCGGCGAGGACAGGGAAGCGGGACAGGGCTACGACGCCGAGCCCTTCCTCCCGAGCCGCGGCGGCCTGCCGGCGCTGCGGCGCGCCGCGGCCGAGTGCCAGGGCTGCCCGCTGTTCCGGGATGCCACACAGACCGTGTTCGGTGCGGGCACGTCCTCGGCACGCGTCGTGGTCCTGGGGGAGCAGCCCGGTGACCAGGAGGACCGGCGTGGTGAGCCGTTCGTCGGCCCGGCGGGCAGGCTGCTGCGCGACGCACTCCGGGAGGCGGACATCGACGAGAAGACCGCCTACTTCACCAATGCCGTCAAACATTTCAAGTTCGAACCCGCGGCGCGGGGGAAACGCCGCATCCACAAACCGCCGAGCCTGCGGGAGACGGCCGCGTGCCGACCCTGGCTGGCCGCCGAACTGCGCAGGATCGAGCCCGAACTGGTGCTCGCGCTCGGCGCCACGGCGGGCAAGGCGATGTTCGGCGGTTCGTTCCGGGTCTCCGAGCAGCGCGGCCTGCTGCTCCCGATGCCCGCATGGGACGCCCTCGGCCGCACCGACGTGTCCGACGTGTCCGGCGACGGTGGGGTGCCCTTGCGAGAGGCCGCCGCCCACGGCTGTGTGGTGGGCACGATCCATCCGTCGGCGGTCCTGCGCGCGGACGACCGCGAGGCGGCGTACCGGGGGCTGGTCTCCGACCTGCGGGTCGCGGCCGACGTGCTCGCGGCCTGACCGAACGCCTGACCTGGTCCCTTCCGGTCTTCCCGGCCCCGCGACGGGGCTTCCGGCCTTCCGGTGGACCGATACGATCATGGACGTCGGCGATCGACGAGGCCGACGGCTCCCGTCGTTGATCCGTGAGGAATGAGCATGACCGCCGGCGCCGCGCAGCAGACCACCGACGCGGCCAGGAAGGTCACCGACGTCCTCCAGCCCCGCAACGTCCTGCTCCTCGGCATGCTCGGCATCGGACTCGCCTCGGCCGGCGACTGGACAGGGGTGCCCTGGGGCCTGCTGGGCGCGCTCTGCGCCGGTGTCGTCCCCGCTGCCTACATAGAGTGGGAGCGCCGGCGCGGCACCTGGGGCGACCGGCATGTCGTGGACCGGCGGCGGCGCGCTCCGATCTTCCTCGTGATCCTCGGGTCCATCGGCTTCGGCACTCTGGTGATGGTCCTCGGGAACGCTCCCGTCGGCATTCTGGTGGCGATGACCGCCCTGTGGGCGATGACCGTCGTGCTCCTCGCCGTGAACACCGCCTGGAAGATCAGTGTCGACTCGGCCGTGGCCTCCGCCGTCACGGCACTGCTCGCGGCGGTCCACTCGCCGTGGTGGACCGCCGCGTACGCACTCGTGGTGGCGGTGTGCTGGTCCCGTGTCGCGCTGGGGTACCACTCGGTCGCCCAGACCGTCGCGGGTGCCGGACTGGGCGCGGTCACCCCGGTGGCGTTCCTGTTCGTGTGATGCGCCCGCCCGTCCGGCCCCACCGTGCCCCCGTCCGGCTTCACGAGGCCGGCTTCACGAGGCCGCCCTCACGACGCCGCGCTCACAGGGCCGGTGAGAAGAGGTTTCCCCGCCCGGCCCTCTCGACGGCCCGCCGGGTCTCCTGCGAGATCAGATCGGCGTTGAGCGCCACCGCGGCGCGAACACCCGCGGCGGCGGCACCGATCACCTGCTCGGAGACGTTCGCGACGTTCCCCGCCACCCATACGCCGGGGACCGAGGTGGCACCGGAGGAGTCGGCGGCGATGCGGGTCCCGATCACGAGGCCGTTCATCTCCTGCTCGCTCACCGCGAGGCCCAGCCCGGCGAGGAAGGCGGCCCGGGCGGTGAAGCGGGGAGCGACGACCAGCACCTGGCGGGGGATCAGCTGCCCGCTCTCCAGGACGACACCGCTGAGCCGGTCGTCCGTCGCCTCCACGGAGACGACCCGCCCGTCGACCACGGCGATCCCGCGGGCGGCCAGTTGCTCGTACTCCGCCTCACCGGGCTCGGGACCGGTGTGCAGGAAGAGCGTGACGTCTTCGCTCCACTGCCGCCACATCAGGGCCTGGTGTACGGACAACGGGCCGGTGGCCAGCACACCGATGGCCTGGTCGCGCACCTCCCAGCCGTGACAGTAGGGGCAGTGCAGCACGTCACGCCCCCACCGCAGGGCCAGCCCCGGCACGGGGGGCAGTTCGTCGACGAGCCCGGTCGTCACGAGCAGACGGTCCGCCTCCACCGCGGCTCCGCCGGCGAGCACCAGACGGAACCGTCCGTCCAGGAGACGTTCGGCGCTCTCGACACTTCCGCGGACGAACTCACCGCCGTAACCGCTCACTTCCGCGCGGCCCTTGGCCAGCAGCTGTGACGGGGTCACGCCTTCCTGGGTGAGGTACGTGTGGACGTGGCCGGCCGGAGCGTTGCGCGGCCGGCCCGAGTCGACGACCAGTACCGAGCGGCGCGCCCGGGTGAGGGCGAGCGCTCCGCTCAGGCCCGCGGCACCACCTCCGACGACCACGACCTCGTATCGCCGGCGCGCGGGTGTCCCCGCGGCGGACCGGATCGGTTCTGCCTCTGTATATGTGGACATGTGGTGTACCTCCGTTCTCCGGAGATACTGCGACCACACTCCACGATTTCGCAAAAACAATTGCTGGAATGGCAAGCTGCTCCGGAGTGGACAGTCAGTCCTCGCGCGGCAGCAGGGGTCCCAGCGGACCGAGGTCGATGTTGAGATCACCCGGCTCCAGACCGAACTTGTCCCGCAGCACGTCCATCCGGTCCTCCAGCAGCATCAGCGTCATGCCGATGCGCTCCTCCTGGTCCTCGGTGAGCTCCCCGGTGTCCACACGCCGCAGCGCCTGCCGCTCCATGAGCTGCCGCAACAGCTCCACCACTGTCAGGACGAGCCGTGCGAGGTCACGCTCCACGGTGTCCGGGTCGAGCTCCATCCGGCGCTGCGTCGGTGTCCCGCTCATCCGTGTTCTCCTTCGTCCTGCTCCACTGACGGCCAGGGCGACGGCACCCGCGGGCCGACCGAACTGATCAGGGCCCGCAGATCGATCCGCACGAGGTCCACGTCGGCGATCCGCAGCGTGACGTCGCCGGCGACGACCACACCACCGGCGAGCAGCCGGTCCAGCAGATCGACGAGGGCCAGCTCCCGGTGGGCGAGCGGTGAGGTGTCGTCGGCCGCCGTCATGCACAGCCCCGCTCCTCACCGGCGCCCGAGAGATCCGCGCCGGCGTCCGAGAGGCCTTCACCAGTGCCTGAGAGGCCTTCACCGGTGTCCGAGAGGCCTTCACCTCCGCCCGGGAGATCCGCGAACGAGTACGGCGCCCAGGGCCCGGTCAGCTCCACACGGACGCCCTCCTCCTGCGGAGTCAGCCGCTCGACCAGCTCCACGAACGCCTCGCTCTCCTCGAGGCTCACGAGGAACGCGACGTTGAGCACGTTCACACCGTCCGCACGCGCCAGTTGTCCGCTCTGCGGACGGTGCGGCCAATGTGCCTCGGCCCGTTGCGCGAGCTCCGTGTGCAGCCTGCGGGCGAGGGCGTCGGCGTGCGCCCGATTCTGTTCGCCGGATCTGCGGCTCCGCAGCCGCCGTCGCAGGTAGTCGCGGCCCGACGACGATGCTTCCCGCTCGGTACGACCCGCCTGCGGGCCATCATCCGGCGAAGACTCCGGCCGGGCCGTCGCGTACAGCTTCACGCCCCACTCGACACGCCCCTCCAGTCTGCCGAGATTCGCCGCGAAGCGGGCGTACCCGTCGTCGAGCAGACGGCGGACCCCGCTCTCGCCCCGGCATACGGTGGCCAGCCGCAGCGGCACCACGCCCGTGATGCCGCTGACGGTCCGCACCACCGACTCATGGGCACGAGCGGTGCCGGCCAGCCAGTCGAGGTCCTCCAGGCATCCGCGCAGCGGGGCCTCTTCGAACTCCTCCGCCGGTACCTGGCTCACGACCGCCGAGAGACCACGCAGCTCGACCGCCTCGACCGGTGCCCCGCCGATCCCCTCCGTCCCGGCGGGCACACCGTCGAGGGGAGCACGGGTCACCGCGTACACGTACAGCAGATCACTCATGAGCGTTTCCCGTCCCCCGGCCGTCGACGGCGGGTGACGCGACCGCCTGCAGCTCCGCGACCCGCCGTTCCAACTCGGCGTTCTTCTCCTCGAGTTCCCTCCGGCGCGCGCCGGAGGAGAGCCCGGGGTCGTGCTCCCACCAGTCGATCCCCATTTCCCTGGCCTTGTCGACGGAGGCGACGATCAGCCGCAGTTTGATGGTGAGCAGCTCGATGTCGAGAAGGTTGATGCGAATGTCACCCGCGATGACGATGCCCTTGTCGAGGACCCGTTCGAGGATGTCCGCGAGATCGGTTCCACCGCCGCCGGAGTCGTAGGGGCTCGGGAACCGGCCCGGTGCCGTCGTCATCAGCGTCCGCCCTTCGTCGCCAACCGGTCCAGGAGCTCGTCCTCGCGCCGGTCGAACTCGGTCTCGTCGATCTCACCGGCCTCGAACAGCTCGACGAGCTCGGCGAGTTCACGCTGCACGACGGCGGGGTCGTAGTACTGCCGCTCCGCCTCGGCCACCACCTGTCGCAGCACCCAGGAGGTGCCGCGGACCGGTGCGACAGGCAGCAGCAGCAGTTCTCCCAGCAGGCCCATGTGGTCACTCCACGAAGCTGTACGGGGGCAGTGGACCGTTGACCTGCAACCGCAGTTGCGGATTCGCCCGCTGGAACTCCCCGGCGGCCTTCAGGAAGTCCTCCGCCCGCTCCAGTGCCACCAGGTACGACAGGTTCGCCACCCGGCCGGAGTCCTCGGGACCGGGTGCCGAGTCCACGGCCGCGTCCACCAGCGCCCGGTGCACCTCCGCGCGGTCCAGCTCCTCGCGGTGGCGCACGCCCGCCGCGATCAGCTCACCGAGCCTGAGCCTGTCCTCGTGACTGCCACCGCCGGCGGCCTTCTGCGCGATGCCCATGGAACGCAGATCGGGATCATCGGCGAGGACCCGGTGCAGCACCGCCTCCTCGTCGTGGTCGGCCTTCACGTTGAACTCCGCCTTGCCCTCGACCGCGTCGAGCCGCTCGAGGTAGTGCGCCTCCCGCTCCGCCAGTACGGAGAAGACCGCGTCGTCGTCGGGGGACACGCCGCCGAACCGCAGAGGCAGCACCGGCCCCGCTGCGCCGGCCTCCGTCAGCACGTTCTGATGTGCGACGAGGTCCCTGCGCTTGGGCCTGAGATCCTCCGGAGCGTCACTGACCAGGGCCGCGATCCGGCCCTGACTCAGCACACGGACCGGCCGTGGCGGGTCACCGACCCCGTCGGGCCGGGAAACCTGCTGGAGGCCGGCGGAGTTCCGGGTGATTCCGTAGACGTACGTGCTCAACTCTGCTCCTCCTTCCGGCGGGAGCCGCTGCTTCGCCCGGCCCGCGGCCGGGACTCCTTCTCCTCGTCCTCGTCGTGCCTGCCGCCGAATGCGTCGGAGATGCTCTGCGCGGCTCCGGCGAGGGCGCCCTTGGACTTGCCGCGGGCGCCCGACTCGGTCATCTCGCCGACGAGTTCCGGCAGGCCCGGGTCCTTGCGGTTCCC
This sequence comes from Streptomyces sp. NPDC003023, assembly GCF_042888225.1. Lineage (NCBI taxonomy): Bacteria > Bacillati > Actinomycetota > Actinomycetes > Kitasatosporales > Streptomycetaceae > Streptomyces > Streptomyces sp. NPDC003023. The sequence continues at coordinate 12,952 of NZ_JBIAPL010000010.1, read as the reverse complement.
CGCCTCCAGATCGAGACGGTTGCATGCCTCCGCGAACCGCAGATAGGTGTCGACGCTCGCGACGACGACACGTACATCGATCTTCAGGATCTCGATGCCCACCAGCGAGACGCGTACGAAGGCGTCGATCACGAGCCCCCGGTCGAGTACCAGCTCCAGTACGTCGTACAGGCCGGTGCTGCCGCGGCTGCCCGCGCTTTGCTGTGCCGGGACAACGGTCATTGGTGTGATGCCCTCCATGTCTGAAGCCGTGTGCGGCGTCCGGCCGGCTCGGTGGCCGGCGGGTGCGAGAGGCCGGGCCGGTGCCCGGTCTCAGGAGGACGGGCGGTCGGCCCGCCCGCGCTCGTAACGCCGCGTCCGCCGGTAGGAAGTCAGTTCGCCGTCCGTGTCGACCTCGACCTCGTAGGAGGCGAGGAGACTTGATGTGTCGGGGACGCGGGCCAGCTCGAGTACTTCCACCACGAGCCGCCACCCGTCGTCCGTCCGGGCGAACGACGACACTGTTTCCGCGTCCATCCCCGTCAGTTCGGCGAGTTGGGCCCGCGTCGTGCGGAGCACCTCCACCGATCGGAGGGGCCTGTTGCCCCGGTCCGGGGCCGGACTCCGCTTCTCGTTCTTCTCGTCGTCGGCGTCGTTCTCTTCGATGTGCGCGTTCTCCGAAGTACGTTCCATAGTTGCCTCGGCACAGCGGGTATCCGGCCCCGGCGTCGCCAAACCCCAGTGGGGTGAACCGTTCCGGTGCTCACTGTGCGGGAGGCCGGGGATCCGCGCCGTCCCGTTCCTCGTCGGTCCAGGTGCTGGTGTCACGAGGTTGCACGTACGGTTCCTCGTCGGCCGGGAACCCGCCGACGACCGCCCGCTCGCGGGACAGTTCGGCATCGAACTCCAGGCCCAGCAGGATCGCCAGATTGGTGATCCACAGCCACACCAGGAAGATGATGACGCCGGCGATCGTGCCGTACGTCTTGTTGTACGAGCCGAAGTTGGCCACATACAGCGCGAAGCCCGCAGAGGCGAGCAGCCAGATGACGACGGCGACGGCACTGCCCGGGGTCACCCACCTGAAGCCCCGTCCCTTCGCGTTCGGCGACGCCCAGTAGAGGATCGCGATCATGATGATCACGAGCACCACGAGAAGCGGCCACTTGGCGATCGACCACACGGTCATGGCCGTGTCACCCATGCCGAGCGCCGTGCCGACCTGCCGGGCGAGACCACCGGTGAACACGACGATCAGCGCGCTCGCGCACGCGAGGATCATCAGCGCCAAGGTCAGGACCAGCCGCAGCGGCAGCACCTTCCACACCGGCCGGCCCTCCGGGATGTCGTAGACGGCGTTGGACGTGCGGATGAAGGCCGCGACATACCCGGAGGCCGACCACACGGCCGCGAGCAGGCCGACGATCGCCAGAACGGAGCCCGTGCCGCCCCGGCCCTGCAACTGCTCCACGGCGTCGGTGATCACATCGCGCGCGGCACCGGGCGCGAGCTTCTGGATGTTGTCCAGGATCTCCTTGGTCGCCGACTCGCCCGCGATGCCCAGGAGCGAGACGAGGACGAGCAGCGCCGGGAACAGCGAGAGCACCCCGTAATAGGTGAGCGCCGCGGCACGGTCCGCGAGCTCGTCGCCTTTGAACTCTTTGACCGTCCGTCGCAGGACCGCCCGCCACGACTTCTTCGGCAGGTCCGTCGGTCCGTCCGGTGCGGGCTCGTCAGCTGCAGGCCCGCCTGCTTCTGTCTTCTCTGTGCGTCCCATGACGGAGCGGGTATCCGCTGCTGCTCCGGTTTGAACCGCCCCCGCGGAAGCATGTGCCTGACATGGGGAGAATCCCGGGGTTTCGTAGCTTTTGAGAGTTTCAATGATTTTTATCCTGATATGCGGCAATGCGATGTCCGAGCAGGGGTACCCGCACCAGAACAAGATCCGCATCGTCTGACGCTGGAGGAGTTTTGAGCGACATCGACGGCCCCGACCGCAGGGACCAGAACAAGACCGCGGCAGCATCGAGCGCAGTGCAGGAGAAGGCGGCGCAGGGCGCGGAGGTGGTCACCGAGCAGGCCTCCAGCGTGGCGGGCACCGCCAAGAGGCAGGCGGCGGGCGTGGCCGGCGAGGCACGCTCCCAGGCCAAGGATCTGGCGGGCCAGGTGCGTGTCCAGCTCCACGACCAGGCGCAGTCCCAGACCAACAGTCTGGCCGCCAACCTCCACAGGGTGTCCGACGACCTGATGGAGATGAGCAGAGCGGCCCGATCGGGATCCGGCGCGGCCGGAGTGGTCCGCCAGATCGCCGACGGCGGAGGGCGAGTGGCCACCCGCCTGGAGACCCGGGGCCCCGACGGGCTGATCAGCGACCTTCAGGACTTCGCGAGGCGCAAGCCAGGCGTCTTCCTGGCAGGCGCGGCTCTCGCCGGGTTCGCCGTCGCGCGCGCCGGCAAGGGCGTCAGCGCCGCCGGATCCGGCGGCAGCGACCGAGACGCGATCGGACGCGACGACGGCACGGGCGCCTACGGGGCCGACGGCGGCACGGCCCGCCTCGCGCCCGCCGGAACGGGCACGGCGGAGACCCGCCCGCAGCCGTCCCGCGCCGGGTACGGGCAACCGGACCCGCTCGAGAAGTACGGCCAGTCGCAGCCACCGCACTACACGCCGGGCCACGAACGGGACACCGGCCCGGCCGAGACGCACACCCCGCCCGCGTACCCCCGCAGCCGGGACCAGGACAGGTACCCGCCGACACAAGGGAGCTGAGCCGTGGCCACCGTCTACACCGATCACGCACCACCGGCGGCGAAACACCGCAGGCTGACAGCCCGCGGTGAGACAGGCAGGCCCGTCGAGCCCTCGGCCGTCGTCCGACGACCGGGCGAGGAACCCTCGGTCGGTGAGCTGGTGAGCGAGATCAGCAAGGACCTCTCGCTGCTGGTCCGCGAGGAGATCGAACTGGCCAAGGCAGAGATCAAGGAGGAGACGACGAAGGCGGGCAAGGCCGCGGGCATGCTCGCCGGCGCGGGCTACGCAGGGCACCTCGTGCTCCTGCTCGGCAGCCTGACCGTCGTCTTCGCCCTCGCCAACGTCATGGACTGGGCGTGGGCGGCACTCATCGTGACCGGCGTCTGGGCCCTGGTGGGCGCGGTTCTCTTCATGCGCGGCCGCAAGCAGATGCGGGACGTGAACCTCAAACCCGAACAGACCGTGGAGACCCTGAAGGAGGACGCCCGATGGGTACGCAACCCGACGAGCTGAGGAGCGAAGTGGAACACACGAGGGCCCACCTGGCCCGCAACGTGGACCTCCTCGCCGACAGGATGGCGCCCCGCAGGATCGCCCGCCGCAAAGCCGATTCGGCGCAGCACCGACTCAGGGGGATCAAGGAGCATGTGATGGGCTCGGCCAAGGACACCGGAAGCAACCTGTCCTCCAAGGCGCACGACGTGGCGGACAGCGCAGGACAGAGCGCAGAGACCGTCGGCGGGATGGCGAAGGACACCGCGGGCAAGGCCAGGGACAGCGCGGGCCGGCTCGGCAGCGCCGCTCACCAGGCACCTGCCAGGGTCAGGGAACGGACCGAGGGCAGCCCGCTCGCGGCAGGCGTCGTCGCGTTCGGCGCGGGCATGCTGGCAGCCGCGTTCCTGCCTCCCTCCAAGGCCGAGGAACGCGTCGGCGAGCAGCTGCGAGAGCACTCCGACGAACTCCTCCAGCCGGTCAAGCAGAGCGCCCACGACGTGCAGGAAGGGCTGCGCGGGCCGGCGAACCAGGCCATGGAGGCGGTCAGGACCGCCGCGCAGGACGCGGCTCAGACCACAAAGGAAGAGGCCCGGGGCGCCGGGCAGGACACCGCTCAGGGCCTGCGGGCAGTGGGCAGGGACGAGACCCAGCGACGCGAGCCGTAGTCGTAGTCGTACACAGGTCCGTCCCCGAGGGCACTCGTACGGAACGGCCGGCCTCCGTCGTCGATCCGTACGGTGCCCGACCTGCCGCCGCTGGACCACCGCAGCTGCAGATACCAGTCGCAGTCGCACGCGACGGTCCGACCGGTGACCAGCAGCACCTCCGGGTCCGTGACCGAGACCCGGTAGGGGAACGACACCGCCGGGATCGGTTCACCGGCGTCGTTGCCCGCCACGGATCGGGCCACCGGGCGCGACGTGTCGAGATCCACGTCGAACAGCCGCGGCGTCAGCGATCCGCCGCAGCCCGAACTCATGCGGTACGTTCCGAGTCCCTGCGGACTCTGCCGGGCCGCCACGCGAACCTGGAGCGATTCGAGCACCACCGCCTGCGATCCCTTGCCCTGCAAGGTGATCCGCACCCGGGTCTCGCCCCCGTGCACGGCTCCGAACGACCGGGCCCACTGCTCGGCGTCGGCCGCCACGGGCGGCGGCGCCACCTCGGCGGGGGACCGGTCGACGAGGTACGAGTGGGCACAGCCGTCCCGCCAGACATGATCGTCCGTGACCCAGGTGAACGGCACCGCCCCCGCCGCCGCACCGGGGGAGTTCGATCCTGGGAGACCGCTCGAAGCGGTGTCTGACGAAGGTCCGTCCGCCTTCGCCGCACCGGGAGCGCGAGGGGAGGTGCGGGACGGCGTGGGAGCCGATGAGGGGGGCGCCGCAGGGGGTGCGTGCTCCGCCGACGGGACCGGCACCGGGCCGCCGCCATCAGTGCCCGTCGCCGTGCGCTTCCCGCCCGAGGTGAGCGTGAACCCGCCGAAACCGAGAACGAGGGCGATGGCTGCGACGACCGAGGTCAGGGCGGCGACGTAGGCGCGACGACGAGCGGGGGCGGGGGTGAGGGGGACGGTGTGAGGCCGCCCGGCGGAGCGCGTGCCGGGACCGTCACCCCCTTGTTCCTCCACTGCGACTTCGGTGCCGCCGCTGCCTGTGCCGCTGCCGACGCCGTCGGCCACATGCGCTTCGGCGGCCGTGTCCGCCGAAGCGCCCGCCGCCCGCTCCTGACGCGCGCCGCGCTCCGCGTCGGCCAGGACCCAGAGCCGGTGCAGGTCGACCAGTTCCTCGCCCCGGCACCCGCAGAGCCGGGCCAGCCGCTCGACCGGCGCGAAGTCCATCGGAACAGTGCGACCCGAGCAGTACCGGTGCAGCGTCGACGCACCGACTCCCACCCGACGCGCCAGCGACTCGTAGGTCCGGCCGGAACCCTCCCGCAGCTCGCGCACCTTGTCGGCGAATGCCCTCGCCGCGTCGTCCATCGGCGCTTCCACCCCACCGCTCCTCCGTGCCGCCCGTTTCAGGAGGCGTTTCACCCCGCTCAACAAAGCCCACGTCAATGGGGGTGGAATGGTTCCACCTTTCCCGAGGGGGCGGCGTTCCTTGCAAGTGCCCTGTGCCTCACCCACTCTGGCGGTCGTTCAGCAAAAGCCCTACCTGGGGGAAGTGCCTTCATGAAGCAGATCCGCTCCGTCGCGGTGGTCGCCGCCGTCCTGGCCGTCACCGGCGCGTCACTCACCGCGGCCACCGTCACCGCCTCGGCCGCTCCAGCGCCGGCGTTCCTCTCGGCAGCCCAACTGCCCGCCTCGATCACCCCGTGGTACGCCGACCCGGTGCGGCAGGGACTGCCCGATTCCGGCTCGGTGTGCACTGAGGACATCGCACCCAGGTCCTCGACCCGCTACCGCGACTTCAGGACCGAACTGGACACCGGCGCCCGCCAGACGACCACGGTCATGCCCACCGCGGCCAAGGCGAAGGCGCTCGCCGCCGAGCTCCGCTCCTCGATCGCGACCTGCCTGGACCGGCTCAAGGAGCAGAACCCGGGCCTTGAGGGCGAGGCCTTCTACCACGGGTATGTCGACGTGGAGGAGGGCGCTCACATCTACAGCATCGACACCTCGTACCCCGAGGTCGGCTCCACGGACATCGCCCTCTACTCCGTCGGACGTGACGGTCGCGCGGTGACCGTCGTCGAGTGGGGCCAGATGGGAGACCTCGACGGGGCGCCCCTCACCGGCTTCAAGGAGACCACGGGTACCGCCGTCGCCAAGCTCTACTGATCCAGCAGCCGAGGGGCGCGCCGACCGCATTCGGCAGCCCCGGCCCAGGGCCGGCCCCCGCACCACGGGGGCGGGGGCCGGCCCTGCGACCCGATCGGCACGATTCCACGCGGTCACGACACGACGCTGCCCGGCTGATCGGTGGCTTCCCCGAGGGAAGCGGGCCGATCAGCCGGGCAGCGTCGAACAGGTCTACTGCGGCGGGTAGATGTCGCCGCCACCCATACTGCTCTCCTGCTCGCTCTGCGCCTGCAGTCGCTTGGCCTTCTCCTCCAGACGCTGACGCTCCTGGGGGTCCGTGGCGCGTTCCGCGGCCTGCTTCAGCTCCTGGGCCTTCTCACGCATCTGACGCGCTCGGCCGCCGGACTCACCTGCAACGCTCATGATCAACGCTCCTTGCGGTAATGAGGAAGAGCGGGCCCGTCCAGCCAACCAGGGCCGCGCCGCAAGCGCATCCGGAAGCGTCACCCATCGTGACCGCCACACCCGGGCGGCGCCTCCATCGGACGATGATTCCCCATTACGTGATCAGCCTCCGCTCGGGACTCGGGGCGTACGGGTCCCGAACAGCCGACGAAGCGGAGGACGCTGCTGCCTGGCAGCCGAAACTTCCGCGTAGAGCAACCAGGTGGGTGAATCGGGGTGTCTGCATCCGGCAACTCACCCCGAGCCACCACAAGATCAACTATTGCCAGTCATCTGTGCCACCCAGCAGTTCGACCAGGCCCAACCCCGGGTCGTCGGCTTCAGCCGACCACCGGTCGTAGGTGGCCTCCCACAGGGGGGCCACCTGGAGCAGCCCCGAGAGCCGGTAGCGGTGAACGAATGGGGGTTGTCCCGGTTGGCGAACGATGATGCGCCGGCTCAGCAGGCCGCTTCGGTGACGGATCTCCGTCTGGGCTGTCACGACGGTGGACCAGTCGCCGATTCGGAGAACTCGTTGGCCGTCCACGTCGCGTACCTCTGCGCACAGGCATCCGAGTTGTCCTGACCAGAGAACCTCCGACGCATCCGACCTCGTGCCTGGCATTCGACACCCCCTTCAGGACTCGCAGACCAACCGGCCTCCCACACGGGGGACATGCCGGCTGAGCGTGAACAGAAACCCGAATCCTGTTGTCGGACAGAGCCTAATACTCCAGCTGTAGATCGTGATCTCCATGTCTGGGATGCGACTTGCCGCCGGTGGTGACTGGTGCGTGATCGTGCCCGGTGGCGGCGGCGCCAGTCGGACCAGGCGAGCCGGTGAACGGCGTCGCGGACGGGCCGGACGACGAGTGCGATGAACAGGCGGCAGATCTCGTTGCAGGACAGCGGGATCAGGTCGTCCGGTGCGGGTCGGTGTGCGTGTTCGTCGGCGCGGACGACGGCGAGGAAGGCGTGGGCGAGCATCGCGAGGGTGACCCAGCGGGCCCATGAGGGGTAGTGGCGGACCTGGTGCTCATCCAGCCCGGCCAGTCCCTTCTCGGTTTGGAAGGTCTCCTCCACTCGCCATTTGGAACCCGCGACCTTGACCAGGGTGGCCAAGGATGCCGGCGTGGTGGAGTGGCAGCGGTAGTAGGCGAGTTCGCCGGTGCTGTGGTTGCGGCGGATCAGTAGCTGGTGATGGCCCGGTGCTGCTTCGGCGAGGTCGATGACGGCCCAGTCGTAGAACCGTTGTCCCTTCGCGCCGCGTCCGGCCGAGAGCTTCTGCCAGGCCCGCTTCGGCACCTTCCGCGCCAGGGTATCGGCGCGGAACTTGCCTGCACTGGTGGGCACTTTGGTCGAGCAGGCCACCGCGAGGACATAGTTGACGCCGCGCTCCTCCAGAGCCGTGCGGAGTCTTGGGTTGCCGCCGTAGACCTCGTCCCCGGTGACCCAGCCGATGTGGTGTCCGGCGTCCAGGAATCGTTCGATCATCGTGCGGGCCAGGTCTGGCTTGGTCGCGAATGCGGTGTCCGGGCCGAGGCCGGCTGCCTGGCAGCGGTCCGGGTCACGTGTCCAGGAGCGTGGGATGTATAGCTCCCGGTCCACCGCCGTGTGCCCGCGCGTCCCGGCGTAGACGAGGTAGACCGCGACCTGGGGGTTCTCGATCCGTCCGGCCGTTCTGGTGTACTGGCGCTGGACCCCGACCGTGTGGGTGCCCTTCTTCACGTCGCCGGTCTCATCGACCCAGGACCGCGGCCTCGTCATAGAGGTGCTCGACGACGTATTCGCGCACGTCATCACGGACGCCATCGGCGTCCCAGACGGCTCGGCACAGCAGGTGCTGCGTGCCGTGCGGGCTGGCCTCCCCAGCCCATTCCGCGATCGTCCAGCAGGTTCTTGCGTGGCAGGTCCGACAGCAGGCCCAGCACCAACCGGCCGGCACCAACACGCACTACGAGCGTTCGGTGAGCAACTCCGCCAGGCGGTCGGCAAACTCGGTGAGCCAGTCCAGCCGAGGTCCACTGCGGGCGATACGAAACCCATGACGGCGACCCCAGAAAGCAGCCTGGACAGCATGGAACTGGGCCCATCGCTGGACGCGTACGCGATCGAGTTCCGCGGCCTCGGCAAAGACGTCCAGGACACGGTCGACAGCCTTGGGCAGGTCATCCGCCTCCAGAAGCGTCAGCGCGCGGGACTTCAGCAATGTGCCGCCGTCGTAAGCCGGATCTCCTGCATACCCCTTGGGGTCAACAGCCAGCCACGGCTCGCGGCTGGCACGCAGGATGTTCCGGGCATGCAGGTCGCCGTGGATCACGGTGTCCGGCTGGGCCCGACCCAGCTCCCGAACGGTCGCCACGGCAGCCTCCAGCACCTGGCGCGGCAATGCATGCGGCAGTTCCTCGGCATCCGTGCACAGCTGCTCCTCCCAGGCATCGGCCTGCTCACGCAGTCGAGGCAGACCTGGCGGTGCAGGGATGGCCAGGCGACGATTGAGCCGCCCGGCGACTGTCACCACCTCGTCGCCGTCCTCGATCTCCGCCAGGGTCGACGGCTGCACCCGCTCCAGCAGCATCGCGAACCGCGCGTCGTCGCGCTCATGCAACAGGACGGCGCCGCACCCACCCCACGCAACGAACGCATCTGGCTCATGAACGTTGCCGGGATGTGGAAACGACACCTTCAGCACGGCGCTCTCCTCAGCCCGCCGCCGTACCGGGACGATGACGCCGACGCCCCCGTGCATGACCTCTCCATCCGGCACGCACCCCCAGCGCCCCAGTAACTCCCCCACGATCCCGGGCAGCTCGGCGAGCCAAGCCGCCCCGGCATCCCCCTCGCGGTCGACAGTGCTCCGCGCGAACTCCTCTGGCATCGCGATCACCCCGGCACCCTACGCGCCAGCCCACCACAGCCACCAAGCCAAGATGGCCGCTCCCGCCGCCCGGCAAACCCCGCACTACGAAGATCACGATCTACAGCTGGAGTACTAAGACGTCGGTTCTTATGGCGGGCGGCTTGAAATGAGGTCAAGTGATCGGTTCGTCGTGGGGGGCTGCTCGGGGCACGGGACATGAAGATAGATACTCATCGACCGGACCGGGATCCCCTGGCGGTACCTGCCGCACGACTTCGCCCCGTGGGAGACCGTCTACGGCTACTTCGCCGCTTGGCAGAAGGACGCGGTCTTCGACCAGCTCAACGGACTCCTGCGGCGCCTGGTCGGGGAAGCCGAAAGCCGCGACGCCGAGCCGACCGCCTGCGTCCTGGACGCCCAGAGCATCAAGACCTCCGCGAATGTCCCGGCCGCCGGCCAAGGCATCGACGCGGGCAAGAAGATCGCAGGCCGCAAACGCCACATCGGCGTCGACACACTCGGCCTCCTCCTGGCCGTACTGGTCACCGCCGCCAGCGTCTCCGACAATGCCGGCGGCATCCACGTACTCTCGAACATCGCCGCAGACCACCCGCGTGTCACGAAGGCATGGGCCGACACGGGCTACCGCACCAAGGTCGTCGAACACGGCGCCACCCTCGGCATCGACGTCGAAGTCACCCGACGCGATCCTGCCCAGAAGGGCTTCAAGGTGATTCCGAGGCGCTGGGTCGTCGAGCGGACCTTCGGCTGGCTCATGCACCACCGCCGTCTCGCCCGCGACTACGAGACCCACCCTCACCGCTCCGAAGCCGTGATCCAGGTGGCGATGGTCGACCTCATAAGCCGACGGCTCGCCCGCGAATCGACCCGAACTGGCGCGACCCCTGAGCACACCAAGTCAGGAGGAAGAGCCCTGAACAGGGCAGTGCCAGTCAGCCGCGTCGATCGCGTTCCCCTCCACGTCGCTGAGGTGGAAGCAGTTGCCGTTGACCCACACCGTGACCGATTCGGGCCGATGGTCCACCTGGAATGGCTCGTCCCGACGCAGAGTCCCAGACCATGAACCATCCGCTGCAGGCGAGTGCGTGACCACGACCCACGTCTGCTTCGGGAGAATCTGGTGCGTCTCCGCCCAGGGCTCCACGGTCAGCTCCAACGTCGCGTCACCGCCGTTGCTGATCAGCAGCCGCGCTGTTCCCACGCTGCCCATTCCCAGCACCCCTCCTTGCCTCCACGGCCGATCCCGCACGCAGCCGCAGACCTTACGGGCCCACACGACCCGATCGTCACACACGCACGACCACCTGAAGCCGCCTTGCCGCCCGAGTTATCAAACAGCTCTGCCGGGACAAACGCTCTTTAAAGGCTGTCCAGGCGCGCGTGCCGAGCTGAAACGTCTGGTCAAGCTCGACATCCGTACCGAAGCCGATACCGGAGGCTAAACCAGGAAGCAATGGCCGGCCGGGCGCACACGCGGCGGCCCCGGTGTGCGCTTACTGCGAGGCCGCAGCGATCGAACGCCCTGGAAGGCTGCTTGACGCGGACGCATCCGGCATCTTGCGTGTGCTCGAGACCCCATGGCACTGTCATGCACGGCTCAAATGGGGCGCGTGAGCGCCCGGGGGTGATGAGCCGCACGTCCGTACCCGCTCGCAGCCTGACCACCTGTGACCGGGAGCCGACCGGAGACCCCGGGCGGCGATGCCCCGCACGACCCGAATTGCCCGCAACCCGGACAACGGAAGGTCTGGTTCATCACATGAGATCCCCCGCGCGACACCTTCGCGTGCTCATCCCCGCCGCCGCTCTGGCCGCCGGACTCCTCACCACCACACCGGCGCACGGCGCGGACCGCCCCGACGTCCGCCTTGCGCCCGTCGCCACCGCCGTCGCCGACGGCTGGATCGTGGTACTCAAGGACACGTACAAAGCCTCCGTGCGCCCGACCGCCGAAGCCCTCACCAGCGCCTACGACGGCGAACTCACCCACGTGTACGGCAATTCGGTGCGCGGCTTCGCGGCGAAGATGTCCGCCGCCCAGGCGCACCGCCTGGCCGCCGACTCCCGCGTCGCCTACGTCGAGCAGGACGCCACGGTCCGCATCAACACCACCCAGGCCAACGCCACCTGGGGCCTGGACCGCATCGACCAGCGCCAACTGCCCCTCGACAGCTCGTACACGTACAACACCACCGCTTCCAACGTCCACGTCTACGTGATCGACACCGGCATACGCGTCAGCCACAGCGAGTTCGGCGGCCGGGCCGCCATCGGCACCGACACCGTCGGCGACGGCCGGAACGGCAACGACTGCAACGGCCACGGCACCCACGTCGCCGGAACCACCGCCGGATCGACGTACGGCGTCGCCAAGGCAGCTTCCGTCGTCGGCGTGCGTGTCCTCGACTGCAACGGATCGGGTACCTGGTCCGGCGTCATCGCAGGCGTCGACTGGGTCACCGCCAACGCCGTCAAGCCGGCCGTGGCCAACATGAGCCTCGGCGGCGGCGCCAGCGACTCCGTCGACGCCGCCGTACAGAACTCCATCGCCTCCGGGGTCAGTTACGCCATCGCCGCCGGCAACGGCAACCAGGGAGGCAGGGCCCAGGACGCCTGCAGATACTCTCCCGCACGGGTCCCCGAGGCACTCACCGTCGGCGCCACCGACAAGACCGACACCAAGTCGTCCTGGTCCAACTACGGCACCTGCGTGGACCTCTTCGCACCTGGCGTCGGCATCACCTCCGCCTGGAGCACCGGCGACACCGCCACGAACACCATCAGCGGCACGTCCATGGCCACCCCGCACGTCGCCGGAGCGGCCGCTCTCTACCTGGCCGGCCACCCGACGGCCGACCCGGCCCAGGTCAGCGACGCCGTCAGCGCCAACACCACCACCGGCGTAGTCCAGAACGCCGGCAACGGCTCACCGAACAGGCTCCTGTACTCGCTGTTCTGACGCCGACCGTCACACAGCCACGGCCGCCCGGCGCTCATTGCCGGGCGGCCGTTGACGTCGGCGGCGGACCGGTTCATCGACCACCTCGGGACGCTGCTCGCGCGATGCTCGGCCTGGGCCGCTTCTTCCGGATCGCCTGCGGACCAGATGTGAGCGCCGGCGCTGTGGAGGGCCTCCGGGTGGACGGCGGTGGTCTTGTCGCAGCGGGGGCCGGACCGTGCTGCGATCATCGACGGGACGGCCGACCGCGGGTGGTGCGGCCTTGTGGGCCCCACCCGAGAAGAGTGCTCAACGAGCGGATGCCGGTACGGCGGTGAGCACGGTCGGGGGCAGTCCCAGGGCCACCAAGCGTTCGTACGAGTGCAGCACCGTGGAAGGAAGGGTGTCGTCGCTGTAGGCATCGGTGTGCGCTGTGTCGATGCCGGGGCGCAGCACGCGGAGTGCCTCGCGGTGCACAAACCTGACGTCATTGGGGCTCAGTCCGCCGGCAAGTGTGAGTTCGCGGCTTGCGCGGCCGTCCTGGCTGATCACGAGCATGACCTTCCCGTATCGCTCTCCGCGTCTGTGAAGGGCTGTCGGCTTGGCGATCTGTGGGTGGGTCAGTAGTTGGGTGGTGGGGTGGGGGTGTGTTGGTGGGGGTGGTTGAGGGCGTGGGTGAGGGTGGTGAGGTGGGGGTGGAGGGTGTTGTGGAGGTGGTTGA
>NZ_JBIAPL010000009.1:0-318350 GCF_042888225.1 Streptomyces sp. NPDC003023 | reverse complement strand
CCCTCCGGGCCCCCCCGCCGCCTCCCCGCCCGCCGCCCCCCCCGCCCCCCCCCCCGCCGCCCCCCCCCCGGGGGGGGCCGCCCCCCCCCCCCCGGGGGGGGGCCCCCCCCCCCCCCGCCCCCCCCACCACCGGCATGTCCGCTTAACGTCGTTCCGCTGTGAGTCGCCGGAAATCGCAACGGCGGCCGCCACTAGAAGGATCGGGGGTGCACTCGTGCGGATCGGACTGCTCACGGAGGGTGGTTACCCGTATGCGAACGGTGAATCCAGGCTCTGGTGCGACCGGCTGGTGCGCGGACTGGGGCAGCACGAGTTCGACCTCTACGCCCTCAGCCGGAGCGCGGAGCAGGAGGAACACGGCTGCGTCCGGCTCCCCCCGCAGGTGCGCAGCGTGCACACCGCCCCGCTGTGGGCGCCGGCGGACGACGGACTGAACCACGGGCGGCGTGAACGGCGCCGGTTCGCCGAGCACTTCAACGACCTCGCCGCCGCCGTGTGCGCCGACGGAGACGGATTCGCCGACGGGCTGTACGGCCTGGCCGAACTCGCCCGCGACCACGGCGGGTTGTACGCCGCCCTCCGCTCGGAGACCGCCGTGCGCGCCCTCGAGTCCGCATGCCGCGCACCCGGCACTCGGCGGACGGTGCACGGCGCGACTGTCGTGGACCACCTCTCCTTCGCCGACCGGCTCGAGCGTGCGCTGCGTCCCCTGCTCCTCGACTGGTACGACGAGGAGCACCTCGGCGCGGTCGACCTCTGCCACGCCGCGTCCGGCGGACCGGCGGCCCTGCCCGGCTTGTTGGCCAAACGCTTCTGCGGAGTCCCGCTGCTGGTCACGGAGTACGGCGTCCAACTGCGCGCCCACTACCTCGCGGCGGCCGACGCCGGCCTGAGTGCGCCGGTGCGCGCCCTCCTCGCCGCCTTCCACGGGAAGCTGGCGGCCGAGGTCTACCGGCAGGCATCCGTCATCACCCCCGGCAACACGCACGCCCGCCGCTGGCAGGAGAAGTGCGGTGCCGACCGTGCGAAGTTGCGCACCGTCTACCCCGGCATGGAGGCGGACCGCTTCGAGGCCGTCGGCGAGAGCACCGACACCGGTGACCCGCGCACCCTCGTATGGGTCGGCCGGATCGAACCGTCGAAGGACCTCGTCGCCCTCCTGCACGCGTTCGCGGAGATCCGCAAGGAGGAGCCTCTCGCCCGGCTCCGGCTGTTCGGCGCCCCCGCCCAGGCGCCCGAGGCGGCCGGCTATCTCGCGCAGTGCCGGGCCCTAGCCGCCCAGCTGTTCCCCGACGAGGCCGAAGGCGCGCACGCCGTCGGCGACAACCCGGTCTCCTTCGAGGAGATCGGCGGGCCGGAGGCCCCGGAGCTCGTCGACGCGTACGCGGCCGGGGGAGTGGTCGTCCTCTCCAGCGTCGTCGAAGGCTTTCCCGTCAGCCTGATCGAGGCGATGTTCTGCGGCCGCGCGACGGTGTCCACCGATGTCGGCGCGGTGGTGGAGGTCATCGGAGGCACTGGGCTCGTGGTGCCTCCGCGCAACCCGAGGGCGCTCGCCGACGCCTGCGTCTCGCTGCTGCGCGACCACGCGCGCCGGGAGCGCCTGGGAGCCGCGGCGCGCGCCCGCGCACTCGAACTCTTCACCGTGGAACAGAACCTGACGACGTTCGGTGACATCTACCTGGAACTGATCTCGCACTGGCCGGTTCAGCGGGAGGCGGTCGACGCCGACGGCGAGCCGCTGCCCTTCGCGCACCCCGCCGAGTCCCACGTACCCGGCCACTGGCCCGGCGCGCCGGCGGCCTGCCTCCGCACACCGAGCTGGGCGGAGGGCCCGCGTCTCGTCACGGCCGGTGCGTCCGGGGGAACATGCGAGGAGGCCCGCCGATGACGACTCCACGAACCGCTCAGGGCGTCGCCACCACTGAGGGCGTCGCCACCACTGAGGGCGTATCCACCACTGAGGGCGTCGCCACCGCTCAGGGCGTCGCCACCGCGAGCGCGGCGACCGGGAGCACCGCGGCGAAGGCGGTGGCGGCGCGGAGGGACGGCGCGGAGCCGGTCCTGGAACGCCCGTCGCGTCGTGGCCCCGCGGACCCCGTGAAGGTGCTGATGCACCGCCACCGCGACCTGTGCGAACAGGCCGTCGACCCGCTGGAGATCGCCGCGGGACTCGAGGCGCACGGAGTCACCGACCGCACCGCGGCACGATTCCGGCACCGCGATGTGTTCGCCCTCGCGGAGGAGATGTACGCGCGAGTGCCGCGCGGTACGGAACACACCGCCGCCCCGGTCCGTCCGGCGCGCGCCGCCGATTCGCGCGCCGGACGGACCGGACGTCTCCCGAGGATCCTGACCGCGCTCCTGCCGGGCGCCGTGTGCGCCCTCACGGTCGCGGGCGTGGAGACCGCACAGGGCCCGCTCAGGCTCGCGGTGGGCGCGGCAGGCGCGATCGCCGTCGTCGCCGCGGTGACGCACTGCCTGCGCCGGGGGCCGCTCCGGGCGAAGGGCCGTACCGTCCCGTCCGTACGGATGTGGACCCTGTGTCTGCTCGTGTTCGCGGCCTTCGGCCAGGGGCTGCTGCACGAGGTGGTCGCCGGGGGACCGGACGGCACCTGGCCCGTGCACACCGCGCCGCTGGTCGGACTCGCCCTGGCCGTCGCCCCGGCGGCCTGGTGCGCCCACCTCTTCTCCGTCCACGCCCGGCGCAGGCTCGAACGCAGCCGCGGGCTCGACGAGTTCGGCGCCGGGGTACGGCCGCTGCTCCTCGCCGTACTCGTCCTGTACGTGGGTGTCCTCGGCGCGCTGCTCGGCCTGACCGGGCTGCTGCTGCCCGGTGAGTCGCTCCTGCCCACCGCCGTTCTCGGCACGCTCCTGTTCCTCGCCCGCCTGCTCATCGTCCACGGCTCCCCGGAACCGGCGGCGGCCGCGCTGGCCACCGCCGTCGCGGCCCAGGCCGCCGGACCCGCCCTGCTGCTGGCAGGCCGCCTCCCCGGTCTCCAGATGTCGGCACGCCCCGTCGAACTGCTCGTCGGCGCCTGGGGTGTGGCGGCCGTACCGGTACTCGCCTGCGGCATCGCGGCTCTCGGGCTGCTCGTCCACGCCACCGCGGCCCTGTCACGGGCCTCCGCACACACGCCGTCCGACCTGCTCTGAACACCGCTGGACCATCCGCTCGCACTCCGCGGAGCCGACACCGCGGAGCACCCGCCGTCATGGCATCGACAGCATCACCCCTAAGGAGACAGCTACATGACCCCGCAACACCCAGCTCCGGCCCGTCGGCCCCGAGGAGCGGCGCGATGAGGGTGCTCCTGCTCGGTGCCAATGGATTCCTCGGCCGCTATGTCGCCGACCGGTTGCTCGCCGACCCGGCGGTGCACCTCACAGCCCTCGGCCGCGGCGACGACGCCGATGTCCGTTTCGATCTCTCCGGCGGCAGTCCGGGCGCGCTCACCCGTTTCCTGGGAGCCGTCCACCCCGGCGTCGTCATCAACTGCGCGGGCGCGACCCGCGGCGGCGCCCGTGAACTGACCCGGCACAACACGGTGGCCGTGGCGACCGTCTGCGAGGCGCTGCGCCGCAGCGGCTGCGGCGCCCGGCTGGTCCAGATCGGCTGTGCGTCGGAGTACGGGCCCTCGCAGCAGGGCTCGTCGACGGCGGAGGACGCGGTCCCGCGCCCCGGCGGCCCGTACGGGGTGAGCAAGCTCGCCGCCACCGAGCTGGTGCTCGGATCCGGTCTCGACGCCGTCGTCCTGCGCGTGTTCTCGCCCGTCGGCCCCGGCACCCCTGCGGGCTCCCCGCTCGGCCGCCTCGCCGAGGCCATGCGCCGCGCCATGCAGTCCGGCGACGGCGAGCTCAAGCTGAGCGGACTCGGTGTGCAGCGCGACTTCGTCGACGTGCGGGACGTGGCGCGCGCGGTGCACGCCGCCTCGCTCTCCGCGGCACAGGGCGTCGTCAACATCGGGACCGGACGCGCCGTGAAACTCAGGGACGCCGCGTCGACCCTCGCCAGGGTCGCCGGCTACGCGGGAGCCCTCCACGAACTGGACTCGCCTCCCGGCCGCCCGGTCATCGGCAGCCCGCGCTCCGAGTCGATCGTCGAGCACCTCGCCGCCACACCCTCCCCCTATCCGGACGGCTGCGGCGGCTGGCAGCAGGCGGACGTGCGGACGGCCCGTGACCGGCTCGGCTGGCGTCCCCGTATCAACCTCGAGGAATCGCTCGCCGACATCTGGATGGAGGCGGCATGCCGCATCTGACCACCACGGACACGCCGCTCTCCGCCACCGGTGCGGACGGGCTGGGCTTCGGCATCCCCGGTTACGCGCACCCGCTGCTCGCCCCGGTCGAGTGGGCGGAGCTGACCCGGCCGGGCACTCCGCTGCACTGGGTCGTCCTCAATGTCGCGGCGGGCCCCGGCGAGCGACCCGACCCGCACTGCCTGGAGGCGGCGGGCCGGCTGCGCAACGCGGGTGTGCGCGTGCTGGGGCATCTCGACATGTCCCACGGTTCGCGGGCCTTCGGCGACCTGGTCTGTGACGCTCAGCACTTCGTCGACTGGTACAAGGTCGACGGCTTCTTCCTGGACCGCTGCCCCACCGAGCGTGCCGACCTGGCCCGGGTGCGCCGGACGACGGCCACCCTGGACGCGGTTGTGGACGGCGGCCACCTGGTGCTCGGGCACGGCTCGCACCCGTATCCCGGTTACGCGGAGGCCGCCGACCAGCTCGTCACGTTCTCCGGGCCGTGGGCGGAATACCGCTGGTCGCAGGTGGCGGAGTGGACCGCGGAGTATCCGGCGGAACGCTTCGCACACTTCGTCCACGGCGTGCCGCGCACGCACCTGGAGGAGGCAACCCGCATCGCCCGCTGGCAGGGCGCGGGGACGATCTTCTTCACCGACCGGGGCGGCCTCGGAGAAGGTAAAGGGCATTCCGGACCATTTGAGACACTGCCCGGTTACTGGGACGAAATCGTCTCGCAGGTCGGACGTGGTGTCTCGGAATGAGAAGGGGCGTGGCAGTGTTACGGAAAGAACAACCGTACTGACATACCGACCAACGGAGCCCCCGTGTCGCTGCCACCCCTGGTCGAGCCGGCTGCCGAGCTCACCGTAGACGAGGTCCGCAGGTACTCCCGCCACCTGATCATCCCGGATGTCGGGATGGACGGGCAGAAGAGGCTGAAGAACGCCAAGGTGCTCGCCGTGGGCGCCGGCGGTCTCGGCTCGCCGGCTCTGATGTACCTGGCCGCAGCCGGTGTCGGCACGCTCGGCATCGTGGAGTTCGACGAGGTCGACGAGTCGAACCTGCAGCGTCAGATCATCCACAGCCAGGCCGACATCGGCCGTTCGAAGGCCGAGTCCGCCCGCGACAGCGTCAAGGGCATCAACCCGTACGTGAACGTGATCCTCCACGAAGAGCGGCTCGAGGCCGAGAACGTGATGGAGATCTTCAGCCAGTACGACCTGATCGTGGACGGCACGGACAACTTCGCGACCCGGTACCTGGTCAACGACGCCTGTGTGCTGCTGAACAAGCCGTACGTGTGGGGTTCGATCTACCGGTTCGACGGCCAGGCCTCGGTCTTCTGGTCCGAGCACGGTCCCTGCTACCGCTGCCTCTACCCGGAGCCCCCGCCGCCGGGCATGGTTCCGAGCTGCGCCGAGGGCGGCGTGCTGGGCGTGCTCTGCGCGTCCGTCGGATCCATCCAGGTCAACGAGGCCATCAAGCTGCTCGCCGGCATCGGTGAGCCGCTGGTCGGCCGACTGATGATCTACGACGCCCTGGAGATGCAGTACCGCCAGGTCAAGGTCCGCAAGGACCCCGACTGCGCGGTCTGCGGCGAGAACCCGACCGTCACCGAGCTCATCGACTACGAGGCCTTCTGCGGCGTCGTCTCCGAGGAGGCCCAGGAGGCGGCGGCCGGTGCGACGATCACTCCCAAGCAGCTCAAGGAGTGGATCGACGACGGCGAGAACATCGACATCATCGATGTCCGCGAGGTCAACGAGTACGAGATCGTCTCGATCCCCGGTGCCCGGCTGATCCCGAAGAACGAGTTCCTGATGGGCACCGCGCTCCAGGACCTGCCGCAGGACAAGAAGATCGTCCTGCATTGCAAGACGGGTGTCCGCAGTGCGGAAGTCCTCGCCGTGCTGAAGTCGGCGGGCTTCGCCGACGCGGTGCACGTCGGCGGCGGCGTCATCGGCTGGGTGAACCAGATCGAACCGGAGAAGCCGATCTACTGAGCGGCTCCCGTTCCCCGAACGACCGGGCCCCGGACCGCGCGAGCGGTCCGGGGCCCTTCCGGTGTCAGGACAGCCGGGGTGCCGGAGCTGCCGGGGCCGCCGATGCCAGGACGCCGGCCGCCGGTTCAGGAGGAGCAGGTCTGCCCGTCCCTCGGCACCTTGCCCTCGAGCAGATAGTCGTCCACCAGCCCGGTCACGCAGACCCCGGTGCCGTACGCGCCGTGGCCCTCGCCCTCGTTGGTGACCAGTATCCCGACACCCCTGCCGAGCTCGTCGGCCATCTTCCGCGCGCCCTCGTACGGGGTGGCCGGATCGCCCGTCGTACCGATCACCAGGATCGGCGCCGCCCCGGCCGCCGACACCTCCGGGGTCTCCCACTCGCCGGACACCGGCCACTCGGCGCACCACCCGGCCAGGTCCCATGCCAGGTACGGGCCGAAGACCGGGGAGACGTTGGTGAACTCGGCGAGGTGGCGGGAGCGCACCTCGTCCGGTGTCACCCGGCCCTTCACGTCCGCGCACGATATGGCCCGCTGGGAGTGGCTGTCGGTGCCGTAGCCACCGTTGTCGTCACGGTCGTTGTACATGTCCGCCGTCATCAGCAGCC
This sequence comes from Streptomyces sp. NPDC003023, assembly GCF_042888225.1. NCBI lineage: Bacteria > Bacillati > Actinomycetota > Actinomycetes > Kitasatosporales > Streptomycetaceae > Streptomyces > Streptomyces sp. NPDC003023. The sequence goes on along the minus strand of NZ_JBIAPL010000009.1, from coordinate 311,493 downwards.
CGGAGCCGTCGCCCTGCTCCGCCGCGTCCAGCGCCTGGGTCAGGTACTTCCAGCTGTCCTGCGAGTACAGCTGCTGGATGATCCCGGTCAGTGCCAGGCCCTCGGTGAGCCGGCGGCCGTCGTCCGTCGGCAGCGGCTTCCCGTCGAGCCGCTCGAGCAGCTTCACGACGCGCTCTGTGCCGTCGTCCGCGCCGATGCCGCGGCTCTCGAAGTAGTTCTCCAGCGCCCGCTGGAATCCGCGAGCCTGGTTGCGCGAGTGTCCGGCGTAGTCGGCGGACGGGTCGACCACGGCGTCGAGGACGAGACGCCCGACGTTCCTCGGGAACAGATGGGCGTAGACGCCGCCGAGTTCGGTGCCGTACGAGAAGCCCAGGTAGTGGAGCTTCTCGTCCCCGAGGACATGGCGCACGAGGTCCATGTCGCGTGCCGCGTTCGTGGTGCCGACGTGCGGGACGACCCGGCCGGACCGTTCGGCACAGCCTCTGCCGAAGGACGCGGCGTCGTCCATGTAGCTCTTCTCCTCCGCCGGGGTGTCCGGCGTGGCGTCCAGGCTCAGTGACTTCTCCGTCTCCCGGTCGCCGCGGCAGACCACCGCGGAGCTCTCCGCGACACCGCGCGGGTCGAAGCCGACCAGGTCGTAGCGACTGTGCAGGCTGCCGTAGCCCTCGGCGGCCACGGGCAGCGCCGCGACCCCGGAGCCGCCGGGTCCGCCGAAGTTGAACAGCAACGAGCCGATCCGCTTTCCGGGGCCCGTGGCCTCGGAGCGGATCAGGGCTATGCCGATGGTCTCCCCGGACGGGTCGCGGTAGTCCAGCGGTGCCTCGAGCGTGGCGCACCGCCACCGGCTGCCGGGCGGCTGAGCCGAGCTTCCGTACGCCTTGGTGGGTGCCTCGCAGGTCTTCCAGTCGAGCTTCTGGCCGGTCAGAGCGGCCGGCAGGGCCGGCGCGTCCGGCGTGGCCGTGGCACCCGGTGAGGAGCCGCCGGAGGCGGAGGGGGAACCGCCCGCGTCGTCGCTCTTCGCACCGCCCCCGTTGCCGCAGCCGGTGGCCAGGAGAAGCGTCGCCGCGGCCAGTGCCGCCGTTCTCACCCGAAGTGTCATGTCAGGCACCCCAACGGTCATCGAAGGCATTTTCGACATCGTAGGTCGTGGCTGCGGGGGCCTACTCGCACACCGTGCCGTCGGACGGTGCTCTGCCGCTCAGCAGGTAGGTGTCCACGGCCTTTCGGACACACGGGCTGCTGCTGTACGAGCCGTGCCCCTCGCCCTCGTACGTGACCTGGACGGCGACGCCCTTGCCCAGCGCCCGCGCCATCGCCTTCGTACCCTCGTAGGGCGTCGCAGGGTCGCCGGTGTTGCCGACCACCACGATCGGCGGCGCTCCGGGAGCCGAGACGTCGGGGTGGTCCCAGGTGCCCGGCACCGGCCATTTCGTGCAGCTCGCCTGTGCCCAGGCGAGGTACTCGCCGAACACCGGCGACGCCTTGCGGAACCGGGGCACCATGGCCTTCGCCTGCTCCAGGGTGTACCTGGCTTTGCTGTCGACGCAGCCGATGGCGGAGCCCGCCGCCTGGATGTTGCTGTAGGTGCCGTTCTCGTTGCGTCCGTTCAACGCGTCGGAGAACGCCATCAGCAGGGAGCCGTTGCCGCCCTCCGCCTCGTCGAGACCCTGCTCCAGCAGCTCCCAGTACTCCTTGGAGTACAGGGTCTGGATGATGCCGTTCGCGGCCTGGCCCTCGGTGAGCCGCCGCTCGCCGATGCCCGTGATCGGCTTCTTGTCGAGCCGGTCCAGGAAACCGATGATCCAGTCCTGGATCTCCTGCACGGAGGAACCGGGAAGCCGGCAGTCGTCACCGCGGTCCACGCAGTCCTGCGCGAAGTTGGTGAGAGCCAGCTGGAAGCCCTCGACCTGGCCGAGGGCGCTTTCGACGGACCCCTGGGTCGGGTCCACGACGGCGTCGAAGACGGCCCGCCCGACGTTCTTCGGGAACAGGTGCGCGTAGACACCGCCGAGCTCCGTGCCGTACGAGATGCCGAAGTAGTACAGCTTGTCGTCGCCGAGGACCTGCCGCATCAGATCCATGTCCCGGGCGGCGTCGATGGTGCCGACGTGCGGGAGCTCGTCCCCGGAGTTCTCCTCGCAGGCCTCGGTGAACCTCTCGATCCCCTCCAGGTAGGCCTTCTCCTCCGCGGCGTCGTCGGGGGTGGGATCGCCCGCCGCCTGCTTGTCGAGTCCCTCGTCGTCGAGGCACTCCACCGGGACACTGCGCCCCACCCCGCGCGGGTCGAAGCTCACCAGGTCGTACCGCTCCCGCAGACCGTCGTAGTCGGAGGCGAGGGACGGCAGGGTGTGGACGCCGGAGGCGCCCGGCCCGCCGAAGTTGAAGACGAGGGAGCCGATCCGGTTCTTCGTGTCACGGGCCGGGGCCCGGATGAGGGCCAGCTCGATGGTCTCGCCGTCGGGCTTCCCGTAGTCCAGCGGGACGTCGATGAACGAGCACTCCCACTTCGTCCCCCCGGGCAGCGGCGACGGCGCGAGCCCGCCGCCCTCCGCCTCGGACGGGGCCGGGCACGGCTTCCAGGACGGCTGCTGGGCGGCGAGGTCCTTGGGCCTGTCCTCGTCGCCGTTGCCGCCGTCCGAGCACCCGGCAGCCAGTAGCACGGCGGTCGCTGCGGCGGCCGCCGTGGCGCGGACGGTGGAGGAAGTCATCGGCATGCCGTCATCGTGCGCCGCCCCGCCCGGCCCCGCGCGGGCGGCGGTCCATGCGGGTGGAGGCGCCGGGTGCTGCGCCGGACGGGTGAAATCCGTGCCCCGGCAGCCGGGATCCGTCAGAGGGAGCCCTTGCGGGTGAGGTGGGTGAAGGCGAACCACCCCGGCAGGACCGGCAGCCACAGCGTCATCGTCCGGTACAGCAGTACGGCGGGGGTGGCGACCGCTGACGGCACCCCCACGAGCACCAGACCGCCGATCAGCGCGCCCTCGACGGCACCCACACCACCCGGCGTCGGCGCGGCGGAACCCAGCGCGTTGCCGGCGAGGAACACGATGGCGATGCTGGCGTAGCTCACCGGCTGGTCACCGCCGTTGAACGCCCGGACGGAGGCGTCGAGACAGAGCACGAACACGGCCGTCAGCAGCAGCATGCCGCCGATGCCCGTGAGCAGCTTCACCGGCCGCTGCAGCACGTCGAGCATGCGTGGCACGACCCCCGCGAACAGGGACCGCAGCCGGGTCACGACGAACTTCCGCAGGAACGGGATCGCCGTGACCACCAGCACCAGCACGGCGACCGTCAGCAGCCCGGCGATGACGGTCCTGGACGGCGTCAGCGACGCCGTCTTCTCGGTGCCGGTGAGATAGCCGAACGAGAGCAGCAGCAGGATGTGCGCACCGAGTCCGAAGAGCTGCGAGGCTCCGACACTCGCCACGGCCAGACCGGGGCGGACGCCCGAGCGCTGCAGGAACCGGGTGTTCAGGGCGACGCCGCCGACCGCCGCCGGAGCGACGATCTTGACGAACGAGCCGGCGACCTGTGCCAGCACGGTCCGCAGGAACCCGATCCGCTCCGGGACGAACCCCAGCAGGCTCATCGCCGCCGCGAAGTAGCTGAGCGCCGAGAACGCGAGCGCCGCCGCCACCCAGCCCCAGTGGGCGTCGGCGAACTTGGTGCCGAAGTCCTGGCCGGAGATCTGCGACAGCAGGAAGTACGCGGCGACCGCGCCGGCGATGAAGCTGAAGAGCGTGCGGGGCCTGATGCGTTCCAGCCGGACCGGCTCCACCGGGGCCTGCGGCCTGATCAGCAGCACCTGTCTGCGGATCTGCGAGAGCAGGTCCTCCTCACGTGCCTCGTCCATGGCCTCGTCCATGGCGCGCTTGCCGGCCTGCTTCTCCGCGCGCTCCGCCTTGCGCGCCGCCTTGCGGTCGTCGGCCGTGAGCTCCTCGCGCGGGGGCCGCTTCGCGGACTCGGACGCCTCCAGCACCGCGTCGCGTTCACGCTGCGACCGCTCACGAGCCTGTTGGCGCAGGGTGGCCCTGGTCGAGCGGCTCAGCGCGATCGGCTGGAGCAGAGGCAGACAGTCGGCGACCTTGTCGGGGCCGAGAACACCGACGGCAGCGGCCACCGCGCGCTCCGGGCCCACCCGCAGCCCCAGGGTGGTCAGCAGTTGGGCGATGTCCATCCGCAGCACCACGTCGCCCGCGGCGATCTCGCCGCCGCGCAGGTCCGTGACGATCACCTGCCCGTCCGGGGCCACCAGGATCGCGTCGCCGGCCAGCCGCCGGTGCGCGATGCGGCGCGAGTGGAGTGCCTTGACCTGCTGCCACGCGCCGCGCACCACGTCGTCGGTGATCTCCTCGTCCGCGAGGGAGTCCAGGGAGCGGCCGCCGCTGTGCTCGTACACGAGCATCACGGCGTCGGGACCGAGTTCCGAGGTGGCGATCAGCTTGGGGGCGTTGGCGCCGGCCGCGATCGCCGCGTACGCCAGAAGGGCCTCCTGCTCCAGTGCCTGGCGCAGCGACTGGATGGAACGGCGGGTGGTGATCGAGCGCAGCGTCATCCGGCGCCACACCCGGTAGAAGAAGCCCTGCGCCTGCTGTTCGCGGTCGACGACGGTGACGTCGAGGGGCGGGCCGTCCTCCAGTGACACCAGATAGCGCCTGCCCCGGTCCTGGTCCGCGCTCTCCGGCGCGTCGTCCTCCGCGCGCATGGCGGTCACCGGGCGGAAGCCGACGTGGCGCAGACCGGCGAGCAGGTTCTGGCCGGTGGGGCGGACGTTCGGCGAGCCGACGGCGTACAGGGTGCCGTACGCCACGGTCCAGCCGAGCAGCACGGTCAGCAGGACCGAGAACGGGGTGGTGTATCCGGCGACCAGCATCGCGAAGGCGTCGAGCATCAGCACCATCCACAGCACCACGCGCCAGCGTGGTCTGCGGGCCATGCCCACGGCCGTCATGTACGCGATGACCGGCGCGAGATACCCGTGCACCGGGTCGGTGAGCGCACCGCCGGTCTGCGGCTGGGTCAGGGCGTCCTGCAGGCTGCCTGGCGCGCCCTTGGCCACCCAGAGGTCGGTGGCGAGGGTGACGCCATGGGCGAGGACCGCGGCGAGCACACCGTCCGCGATGCGCAGGCCGTCGCGCTTGATGAGCCGCTCGATGGCGAAGGCGACCGGGACGAGCAGCACGGCGATGCTGGACGCCAGCCCGGCGATCTTGACCAGTAGGTCCGGGGCCTGGCCGGTGCCCTTGTTGATGTCCTGTTCGAGGCCGCTCGTGGTGCCCTGCGCGAACGCGGCGACGGCCAGTACGACCGCGATGGCGAGGATGCCGATCAGCAGCCGCAGCAGGTCCGACGGACGATGCACGCGGGCGGCGAGCAGCGGCTCGTCCCCGGAGACCCGGTCCGCGTGGGCGACTTCCGTGTCGCGGTCCGTGTCCGTGCCCCGGCCGGTGTCCTTGCTGTTGTCCCGGTACGTGCCGTTGTCCCGGTCCGTGCCGTGGGCAGCGGTGCCCGTGACCGGAACCGGCTCTTCCGGGCGCGGCTCCGGCTCAGGGGTGCCTGCTGCCTTCGAAGGCTGCACGCCCCGCTCCTTCGCCGTCTCGGTCTCTTCTTGATCTCGTATCACCAGTCACCGCCCGCACGATGGTGGCACGACCCGACGACAGACAGGGGCATCAGGGTGCATCGCGGGGACGCGAGGCGCGTACGGTACACCCCTTTGTCACCCATGCAGTGATTCGCCCGAGGTGCCTCGGCCGCTTCTCGGCCCGGGCGTTGTCGGTGCCGTGCGGCAGGATGGGTCGGATGGACGAGCTGCCTGAATACGCCGAGCGGGTGCTGGAGGTCGCCGAGCTGATCCCGCCGGGCCGGGTCATGACGTACGGGGACGTCGCGGAGTGGCTCGGCGAGTCGGGTCCCCGGCAGGTCGGCCGTGTCATGGCGCTGTACGGGGGTGGCGTGCCCTGGTGGCGCGTCGTGCGTTCCGACGGTGTGCTGCTCCCGGGCCACGAGTTGCGCGCACTCGAGCGGTACCGCGACGAAGGGACTCCGCTGCGCGCGGCGTCCCGCGCGGCGGAGGGCCACCTGCCGCGGCTCGACATGAAACGCGCGCGGTGGGACGGCGTCCGGACGCAGGGCGACGAAGCTCACATATGACAGCTTCCGCCAAGCTGCGACCGTACGGGGACTCCGAGGACCGTACGGGGTACGGGACCGACCCGGCATCCGCACACCGGGCCCTGGCGTAGCGTCTTTCGCGCGCGGCACGAACCGCGGCCTCTCCATCAGCACACCCACCAGGACCGGCGACCCACGTGAGCTCCTCCTCCACCACCGGGCATGTGCCGTACCCGCAGCAGGTACGGCAGGGGGCTCCGCCGCGCCCGCAGGGGCGCAGGGGCAGGTCCCCGGGCGCCTACCGGCTGGTGCGAACCCCGCCGGGTCCCGTGAATCCCCCTCTGCTGGACGCAGCCCAGCGCGCGGTGGTTGACCATGACGCGGGACCGCTGCTGGTGCTCGCCGGTCCCGGCACCGGAAAGACGACCACGCTCGTGGAGGCCGTCGCCGCACGCATCGCGCGAGGGGCGGACCCGGCCCGCATCCTCGTCCTCACCTTCAGCCGCAAGGCGGCGGTCGAACTGCGCGACCGCATGGCACTGCGACTGGGCGGCACCCGGGGGCCGCAGGCGACGACGTTCCACTCGTACTGCTACGCGCTCGTGCGAGCCAACCAGGACGCGGACCTGTTCTCCGAGCCGTTGCGGCTGCTGTCCGGTCCCGAGCAGGACGTCACCGTCCGTGAACTGCTCGCCGGGCAGACCGGTCTGCCCGGCGGCGTGCGGTGGCCCGACGAGCTGCGTGCCTGCCTCACCACGCGCGGCTTCGCCGACGAGGTGCGTGCCGTGCTCGCCCGCAGCCGGGAGCTGGGCCTCGGCCCCGACTCGCTCGCACGGTTCGCCGCCCGTACCGGACGGCCCGACTGGGGGGCCGCCGCGAGGTTCCTTGCCGAGTACCTCGACGTCCTCGACATGCAAGGAGTCCTCGACTACGCGGAACTGGTGCACCGTGCGGTGCTGCTGGCCGAGGACCCCTCGCGGCCCGTCCTGCCCGCCTACGACGCCGTGTTCGTGGACGAGTACCAGGACACGGACCCGGCCCAGGTGCGGCTGCTGCGGGCGCTGGCGGGCGGCGGGCGGACGCTGGTCGCCTTCGGCGACCCGGACCAGTCGATCTACGCGTTCCGCGGCGCGGACGTGAACGGCATCCTCGACTTCCCCGACGCCTTCCCGCGCACCGGCGGGCGGCCGGCCGGCGTCGCGGTGCTGACCACGTCCCGGCGCAGCGGGGACTCACTGCTGGAGGCGACCCGGCTGCTGACCCGCCGGATGCCGCTGACGCGGCTGCCGTCGGACAAGGTGCGCGCGCACCGGGAACTGGCGGCGGCCCGCGAGGGCGGCGGGGTCGAGGCGTACACCTGCCCGACGGCATCCGCGGAGCTCGACAACATCGCCGACATCCTGCGGCGCGCCCATCTCGAGGACGGTGTCCCCTGGCACGAGATGGCGGTCCTGGTACGAGCGGGCGGCCGTACGATCCCGTCGATGCGGCGGGCCCTGACGTCGGCGGGCGTTCCTCTCGAGGTCGACGGCGACGACGTGGCCCTGCGTCACGAGCCGGCGGTGGCACCGCTGCTGACGGCGCTCCGGACGGTGGCGACGGCGGCCGCCTCCGGGCCGGGTGCTCCGGAGGAGGCCGACGCCAGGGGCGACAACGGGGGCGAGGCCGGGTCCGTGGTGCGGGGTGAGGCCGGGTCCGTGGTGCGGGGTGAGGCCGGGTCCGTGGTGCGGGGTGAGGCCGGGCTGGCCGACCGGACGGACATCGAGGCCGCTGTGCGGAGCGACGCCGAGACACCCGCACGAAGCGGCTCGGAGCTTCCCGTGTGGATGGACACCGAGACCGCGCTCACCCTCCTGACCTCCCCGCTCGGCGGCATGGACACCGCCGACCTCCGCCGGCTCGGCCGTGCCCTGCGGGACGAGGAGAGGGCCGGCGGGAACGCGCTGCCTCCGCCCTCCGACCAACTGCTCGCCCGCGCGCTCGCCGAGCCCGAGCGGCTCGTCGCGCACGATCCCGCGTACGCCCGGGGTGCCCAGCGGCTCGGCGCACTGCTGCGCAAGGCGCGCGAGCTGCTCGAGGGCGGCGGCACCGCGGAAGAGGCCCTGTGGCAGCTGTGGGACGGCACCCCGTGGCCCGGCCGTCTGGAGCGCGCCGCGTTCCGGGGCGGCGCGGCCGGCCGTAACGCGGACCGGGACCTCGACGCGGTCTGCGCCCTCTTCGAGACCGCGGCCCGCGCGGAGGAGCGCACCGGCGGCCGCGGCGCGCTCAACTTCATCGAGGAGATCGAGGCGCAGGACATCGCCGCCGACACCCTCTCCGGACGCGAGGTCCGACCGGACGCCGTGCGGCTGATGACGGCTCACCGTTCCAAGGGCCTGGAGTGGAGCCTCGTCGTCGTCGCCGGTGTCCAGGAGGGTCTGTGGCCCGACCTGCGGCGCAGGGGCTCCCTCCTGGAGGCCGACCGCATCGGGCGCGACGGGATCGCGGAACCGCTCACTCCCGGCGCCCTGCTGGCGGAGGAGCGCCGCCTCTTCTACGTGGCGGCCACCCGCGCCCGTGACCGCCTCGTCGTCACCGCGGTCAAGGCCGCGGCGGACGACGGCGACCAGCCCTCCCGTTTCCTGACCGAACTCGGGGTGGAGCCGCGCGACGTCACGGGCCGTCCCCGCCGCCCGCTCGCCGTCGCCCCGCTCGTCGCCGAACTGCGCGCGACGACCGTGGACCCGGACGCCTCCCCGGAGCTGCGGGAGGCCGCCGCGCGCAGGCTCGCCCGGCTCGCCGCCCTGACCGACGAGGACGGTCAGCCGCTCGTGCCCGCCGCGCACCCCTACCGCTGGTGGGGCCTGTACGACGCCACCCACAGCGCGAAGCCGCTGCGCGACCGGGACCAGCCGGTCACGCTCTCCGGCAGCGCACTCGACCAACTGGCCAACAGCTGCGCGCTCCAGTGGTTCCTCGGCCGCGAGGTCAAGGCGGACGCGCCCGCGACCGCAGCCCAGGGGTTCGGCAACGTCGTGCACGTGCTCGCCGACGAAGTCGCCTCCGGCCGTACACCCGCCGATCTCGCGGTCCTCATGGAACGTCTCGACTCGGTGTGGGACGCGCTCGTCTTCGACGCCCCCTGGAAGTCGCAGCAGGAGAAAGCGCACGCACGCGTCGCGCTCGAACGCTTCCTGCGCTGGCACGTCATGGACCGCGGCGGGCGGACCACAGCCGCCACGGAGCACGACTTCGACGTGACCCTGGGCGCGGGCGGGTTCGAGGTGCGCATCCGGGGCTCCATGGACCGCGTGGAGCAGGACGAGCAGGGGCGGGCCTACGTCGTCGACTTCAAGACGGGCAAACAGACGCCCACGAAGGACGAGGTCGCGCGCCATCCGCAGCTCGCCGTGTACCAGCTCGCCGTCCGCGAGGGCGCTGTGGACGAGGTCTTCGACGGGCGCCGTCCCGAGCCGGGCGGCGCCGAACTCGTACAGCTGCGCCAGCCGGCCGCCAAGAAGGAGGGCGGCGAGGAGCTGCCCAAGGTCCAGGCGCAGGAGGCGCTCGCGGGTGAGTGGGTCGGCGACCTGCTGGCCACCGCGGCCGGTCGCGTACTCGACGAACGCTTCACGCCCGCCACCGGACAGCACTGTGCGCACTGCGCCTTCCGTGCTTCGTGCAGTGCGCAGCCGGAGGGCCGCCAAATAGTCGAATGAGCCGGACGACCGGTGTGTTTGTCATGTGACGTCGCATTTGCGTGGATCCAATGGAGTCCCGGCCGCCGCAACCGGTCGGTGACGGGGACCATCCGGATCTGCGAGGAGACACAACATGACGGCCAAGCGGAAGTCCCTGGCTACGACGGCGGCCTGCGTGTGCGCCGTCGTCGTGCTCGCGGGCTGCTCCCAGGACGGTGACATCAGGGCCAAGGGCGCCGCCGGGGAGCGGCAGGGGCCGGCGGCGACGGGCAGCGATTCCGGCGGATCACTGGCAGGTCTGAGCGCGGGGCAGATCGCCGACAAGGCGGTCGCCGCCACGAGGGCCGCCAAGTCGCTGACCATGGCCGGTCGGATCGAGAAGGACGGCGAGCCGGTCTCCGTCGACCTGGCCCTGGACTCCGGCGAGAACTGCACCGGCCGGCTGGGTGTCAAGGGAGGCAGGGCCGAGCTCCGCCAGGTCGACAGGGTCATGTACCTCAACGGTGACGAGCAGTTCTGGAGCGCGTCCCTCCAGCAGGGCTCGTCCACGTCTCCCGACGGCACCGACAACGGGGCCGTGGTCGAGCTCATGACGGGCCGCTGGATCAAGATGCCGATGGGGACCATCGAGGACATGGACCGTGTCTGCGACCTCAAGGCCATGTTCGCCCAGATGGACGTGGACGAGGCGGACCGGAAGCGGATGACCAAGGGCCCGGACGCGGTGGTCGACGGCGTGCCCACGGTGACCCTGGTGAAGAGGGAGCAGGGCAGGAGCACGACGGTCCACGTCGCCAAAGAGGGCAAGCCCTACGTCCTCAAGATCGTCAAGACCGGTGGCGACGAGACGGGCACGATCGTCCTCTCCGGGTACGACAAGCCGGTCGATGTCGAGGCCCCGTCGTCCGGCGAGGTCGTCGACCTGGAGAACCTGATCGGGGGCTCCGGACTCGGGTTCGAGGCGGGTGAGCAGCCGCGGACGGGGGACGACGCCGGCACGGACGGGGGCACCGGCACCGGGCCGGACATCGGGCTCGGGGCCGGGACGGGCACCGACCCGTATACGGGCGACGGCGGCGGGGGTGCCGGCACGGACGCCGGTGACGGGGCCGGCGCCGCCCCGGGGACCGCTCCGGACACAGGCTCGGGTACGGGCTCCGGCACCGGCTCGGGCACCGGCTCGGGCACGGGCTCCGACACCGGAACCGGGACCGACACCGGGCAGGACACCGGGCAGGACACCGGAACCGACCCGGGGACCGGGGCCACCGGTTCGGGCACCGGGACCGGCTCGGGAACCGGGACCGGGTCCGGCCGGGACTCCGGCTCCGGCGCCGGGACCGCCGCCGACGGCGAGAGCGACTCCTAGAGCCCGGCGGCCGCCAGGGCAGAACGCGCCTGCGCCGCCTCCCGCCAGGACATATGGGGACCACTGCTGTCAGTGGTCCCCATTAGCCTCTACGGGGTGACCGCACGCATCAGCGATCCGGAGCAGCTCAAGGAGCTTCTCGGCATCCCCTTCACCCCGGAGCAGACGGCCTGCATCACCGCGCCGCCCGCCCCGCAGGTCATCGTGGCCGGAGCCGGTTCGGGGAAGACGACGGTCATGGCGGCCCGGGTGGTGTGGCTCGTCGGCACCGGCCAGGTGGCCCCCGAACAGGTCCTCGGCCTCACCTTCACCAACAAGGCCGCGGGCGAGCTCGCCGAACGCGTCCGGACCGCTCTCGTCAGGGCGGGAGTGACCGATCCGGACGTGATCGACCCGGACAACCCCCCGGGCGAGCCCCGCATCTCCACGTACCACGCGTTCGCCGGACAACTCCTCAAGGACCACGGTCTGCGCATCGGGCTCGAGCCGACCGCCCGGCTGCTCGCCGACGCCACGCGCTATCAGCTCGCCGCCCGGGTGCTGCGCGAGGCCCCGGGGCCGTATCCGGCCCTCACCCGCTCCTTCCCGTCCCTCGTCAGCGACCTGCTCGCACTCGACTCGGAGCTCGCCGAGCACCTGGTGGCCCCCGGCCGGCTCGAGGCGTACGACGCGGAGCTGCTGCGGACCCTGGAGGGCGTCCGGCTGAGCAACGCCGACCTCCGAAAGGTGCCGGAGGCCGCGGAGGCCCGCCGTGAGCTGCTCGACCTGACGTCCCGATACCGCGCGGCCAAGCGGGAGCGTGATCTCCTCGACTTCGGTGACCAGATCGCGCTCTCCGCGGAACTGGCGCTCACCCGGCCCGAGGTGGGTGCCGTCCTGCGCGACGAGTGCAGGGTGGTCCTGCTCGACGAGTACCAGGACACGTCCGTGGCCCAGCGGCTTCTGCTGTCGGGCCTGTTCGGGCAGGGCACGGGCCACGCCGTCACGGCGGTCGGCGACCCCTGCCAGGCGATCTACGGCTGGCGCGGGGCGTCCGTCGCGAATCTCGACGACTTCCCGCTCCACTTCCCCCACGCGGACGGCACCCCCGCCGCCCGCCACTCGCTCAGCGAGAACCGCCGCAGCGGCGGCCGGCTGCTGCACCTCGCCAACGGTCTCGCCGCTCCGCTGCGCGCCATGCACGAGGGGGTGGAGGCACTGCGGCCCGCGCCCGGCGCCGAGCGGGACGGTCTCGTGCGATGCGCGCTGCTGCCGACGCACGCCGACGAGATCGCCTGGCTCGCGGACTCCATCGCGCACCTGGTCCGCACCGGCAAGGAGCCCGGCGAGATCGCGGTCCTGTGCCGTACCGCGGGCGACTTCCCGGAGATCCAGGGCGCACTGGTCGCCCGTGACGTCCCGGTCGAGGTCGTCGGCCTGTCCGGACTGCTGCATCTGCCGGAGGTGGCCGATCTGGTCGCGGTGTGCGAGGTGCTGCAGGATCCCGGTGCCAACGCCTCGCTCGTACGCCTCCTCACCGGTCCCAGATGGCGGATCGGCCCCCGTGACCTGGCGCTGCTCGGCCGCCGGGCACGGCTGCTCGTGCACCGCGCCACCGGGGACGAGGATCCCGACCGGCGTCTCGCCGCGGCGGTGGAGGGCACCGACCCCGCAGAGATCGTGTCGCTCGCCGACGCGCTCGACACGTTCCTGGAGTCGGCCGGTGGGGAGGACGACGGCCTTCCCTTCTCCGCGGAGGCCAGGGTCCGCTTCGCGCGGCTCGCCGCCGAACTGCGCGACCTCCGGCGCTCGCTGGCCGACCCGCTGATGGACGTCCTGCACCGGGTGCTGTCCACCACCGGCCTCGAGGTCGAACTGTCCGCCTCGCCGCACGCCCTGGCCGCGCGCCGCCGCGAGACCCTCGCGGGCTTCCTCGACACAGCCGCCGGTTTCGCGGCGCTGGACGGCGAGGCCACGCTGCTCGCCTTCCTGGGGTTCCTGCGCACCGCCGCGCAGTACGAGAAGGGGCTCGACAACGCGCTGCCCGGCGGTGAGAACACGGTCAAGGTGCTCACCGCGCACAAGTCCAAGGGCCTGGAGTGGGACGTCGTCGCCGTCCCCGGCCTCGTCGCCAAGCACTTCCCGAACGATCTGGCGCGCGAGTCCTGGACCTCCCAGTCCAAGGTCCTTCCGCACGCGCTGCGCGGCGACGCGGACACGCTGCCCGATGTCGGGTCGTGGGACGCGCGGGGCCTGAAGGCGTTCAAGGAGGCGATGAAGGACCACCAGCACACGGAGGAACTCCGCCTCGGCTACGTGACCTTCACCCGTCCGCGTTCGCTGCTCCTCGGCTCCGGGCACTGGTGGGGGCCCAGCCAGAAACGGCGGCGCGGCCCGTCGGCCTTCCTCCAGGCGCTGTACGAGCACTGTGCGCGGGGGTACGGCGAGATCGAGGTGTGGGCGGACGAGCCGGCGGAGGACGCGGAGAACCCCGCGCTCGGCTCGGCCACCGCGGACCATGTCTGGCCGCTGCCGCTCGACCCCGTCTCCCTGTCGCGCCGCCGTGCAGCGGCGGAGACGGTTCTGGCCCACCTCGACGCACTGGGGGCGGCGTCGGCCGCCTCCGACGAGGACGATGCGCGGGCGACCGCCGCCGGCGAGCCCGATGCGACGCCCGTCGAGCCCGACGAATGGGACTGGCCGACGGAGGCTCCGCCCGAGGACGACGCCCCGGGATTCGCTCCTGAGGACGACGCCCCGGAACACACACCTGGAGACGACGCCCCGGAACACGCTCCGGACGACCCCGCCGAGTCCCTGCTCGGTGCTTCCCCGGCAGTCACCGTCCCCCACCAGGCATCCCCGGTCGACGAGCCCTTCCCGGTCGACGAGCACCCTTCGCCGGACGAGCACTCCCCGCCGGACGAGCACTCCTTGTCCGAAGAGCACCCTTCGCCGGACGAACACTCACTGTCCGACGGCCCTGCCCGGCCGCGGAGCCTCACACCCGAAGAGGCCCGCGCCGTCGCCTCCTGGGACCGTGACCTCGACACCCTCGCCGAGGAACTCCGCCGTACCCGCGCGACCGTCCGCGACGTTCTCGTGCCGCCCTCCCTCTCCGCCTCCCAACTGCTCCGCCTGGCCGCCGACCCGGACGGCTTCGCCCAGGAACTGGCCCGCCCCATGCCCAGGCCGCCGCAACCCGCGGCCAGAAGAGGCACCCGGTTCCACGCCTGGGTGGAGTCGCGCTTCGAGGAGCTTCCGCTGCCCATGCTCGGCCCCGACGAGCTCCCGGGCGGCGCCGACGACCACGACATCGCGGACGAGCAGGACCTGGCGGCCCTCAAGGAGGCCTTCGAACGCACGCCGTACGCCCGCCGCACACCGCACCGAGTCGAGGCACCGTTCCAGTTCACGCTCGCCGGCCGGGTCGTCCGGGGCCGTATCGACGCCGTGTACCGGACAGGGGAGAGCACCTACGAGATCGTCGACTGGAAGACGGCGCGGAGCGGCAGAGCCGACCCCCTCCAGCTCGCGGTCTACCGCCTCGCGTGGGCCGAGCAGCACGGCATACCGCTCGACGCCGTGACCGCCACGTTCGTGTTCGTGCGCACCGGCGAGGTCGTACGTCCCACGGGCCTTCCCGACCGCGCCGGGCTGGAGCGCGTCCTGATGGGCGGGACGGCCGACGAGTCCGGTCACGGCGCCCGTTAGGCTCAGGAGCATGAGCGAGACCCCGGACAACGCCGTCCGTACGTACATCCAGCAGCATCGCGCCGCCTTCCTCGACGACCTCGCCGAGTGGCTGCGCATCCCCTCTGTGTCGGCACAGCCCGAGCACGACGAGGACGTACGGCGCAGCGCCGAGTGGCTCGCGGGGAAGCTCTCGGAGACCGGTTTCCCGGTCGCGGAGATCTGGCCCACACCCGGTGCCCCCGCGGTGTTCGCCGAGTGGCCCTCCGGCGACCCGGACGCGCCCACCGTGCTGGTCTACGGCCACCACGACGTGCAGCCCGCCGCCCGCGAGGACGGCTGGCACACCGACCCCTTCGAGCCGCGGATCACCGACGGCCGGATGTACGGCCGCGGCGCCGCCGACGACAAGGGGCAGGTGTTCTTCCACACGCTCGGTGTGCGCGCGCACCTCGCCGTCACCGGCCGCACCGCCCCCGCCGTCAACCTGAAGCTGCTGATCGAGGGCGAGGAGGAGTCGGGTTCCCCGCACTTCCGCGCCCTTGTCGAGCAGCATGCCCAACGGCTCGCCGCCGACGCCGTGATCGTCTCGGACACGGGCATGTGGTCGGAGACCACGCCCACGGTCTGCACCGGTATGCGCGGGCTCGCCGACTGCGAGATCACGCTGCACGGCCCCGACCAGGACATCCACTCGGGCTCGTTCGGCGGCGCCGTCCCCAACCCGGCCACCGTCGCCGCCCGACTCGTCGCCGCACTGCACGACGAGAACGAGCAGGTCACCGTCCCCGGCTTCTACGAGGGCATCGCGCCGCTCACCGACGCCGAGCGCGAGCTCTTCGCCGAGTTGCCCTTCGACGAGGAGACCTGGCTGCGCACCGCCAAGTCACACGGGACGCTCGGCGAGGCGGGCTACTCCACGCTGGAGCGCGTCTGGGCCCGCCCCACGGCCGAGCTCAACGGCATCGGCGGCGGCTACCAGGGCCCCGGCGGCAAGACGATCGTTCCGTCGTCCGCCCACCTCAAGCTGTCGTTCCGGCTGGTCGCGGGTCAGGAACCGGACAAGATCGAGCGCGCCGTCACCGACTGGGTCGCCTCCCGGATCCCGGCCGGCATCCGGCACGAGATCGTTTTCGGGGCCGCCACCCGGCCGTGCCTCACGCCCCTCGACCACCCGGCCCTCCAGTCGGTCGTACGGGCCATGGGCCGTGCCTTCGACGGCCACAAGATCCGTTTCACCCGCGAGGGCGGCTCCGGACCCGCGGCAGACCTCCAGGACGTGCTTGCCGCACCCGTGCTCTTCCTGGGCATCTCCGTACCGTCCGACGGCTGGCACGCACCGAACGAGAAGGTCGAGCTGGACCTGCTCCTCAAGGGCGTGGAGACGACCGCCCACCTGTGGGGCGACATGGCCGAAGCCCTTCGCTGAACACATTCACCGACGAGTCCGGGGGAGTTGGAAGAACCGTGAGCACCAACAGCTACGCCGATGCCGCAGGCCGCCCGATCAGCCTCACCGCGCCCAGCGGCATCGACCGGGAGGCGCACAACCGCCTCGACGAGGCATGGCTCGCGGCCGCGTGGAGCCACCCCACGACCCGTGTCTTCGTCGTCTCCGGCGGACAGGCGCTGATCGACGACACCCCCGACGGCCGCACCGAACTCGTGATGACCCCGGCCTTCGAGGCGCCCGTCACGGAGACCCACCGGTACTTCCTCGGCACCGACGAGGACGGGGTGCGCTACTTCGCCCTCCAGAAGGACGCCCTGCCGGGCCGTATGGACCAGTCGGCCAGAGCCGCCGGGCTGCGCGAGGCGGGGCTGCTGCTGTCCCCCCGCGACGCGGGGCTGCTGGTGCACGCGGTCGCCCTGGAGAACTGGCAGCGGCTCCACCGTTTCTGCTCCCGCTGCGGCGAGCGCACCGTCATCGCGGCCGCGGGCCACATCCGTCGCTGCCAGGCGTGCGGCGCCGAGCACTACCCCCGTACCGACCCTGCCGTGATCATGCTCGTCACCGACGACGAGGACCGTGCGCTCCTCGGCCGCCAAGTGCACTGGCCGGAGGGCCGCTTCTCCACGCTCGCGGGCTTCGTGGAGCCGGGGGAGTCGATCGAGCAGTCGGTGCGCCGCGAGGTCCGCGAAGAGGTGGGCGTCGACGTCGGTGAGGTCGAGTACGTCGCGAGCCAGCCCTGGCCGTTCCCCTCCAGCCTGATGCTGGGCTTCATGGCCCGTGCCACCTCGTCGAGGATCGACGTGGACGGCGAGGAGATCCACGAGGCGCGCTGGTTCTCGCGGGAAGACCTGCGGGCCGCGTTCGAGTCCGGGGAGGTGCTGCCTCCCTACGGGATCTCGATCGCGGCCCGCCTCATCGAGCTCTGGTACGGCAAGCCGCTGCCGAGGCCCGGAGATGTCGTCTGAGCGACCGTGACGGCTGCCGGACGGTCAGACGCCGACCTTCTGCTTGACCTGGGCGAGCGACGGGTTGGTCAGCGTCGACCCGTCCGGGAACAGCACGGTCGGCACCGTCTGGTTGCCGCCGTTCGCCTTCTCGACGAAGGCTGCCGAATCAGGGTCCTGCTCGATGTTGATCTCGGTGTACGCGATTCCCTCGCGGTCCATCTGGCTCTTCAGCCGACGGCAGTATCCGCACCACGTGGTGCTGTACATCGTCACAGTGCCCTGCATCGTCTTCTGCTCCTGGGTCTCGGGGCGGCGGTGTGTAATCACCTCCGGCTAGAACGTACGTGACCCGGAGACGATTCCCGGAGCGGCCGACCTGCATCGGTACGAAGAATGAGGCACCCCTGTGGACAACCGCCGCATCCTCCTCCGGCGACCTGGCAGCATGGCGGGGTGACAGCAGCAACGCACTCCTCCCTTTTCCCACAGGTCCCCGAGTCGGCGGACGCCGTGCTCGACGGGCTCGACCCCGAGCAGCGCGAAGTGGCGACCGCGCTGCACGGACCGGTGTGCGTGCTGGCAGGAGCCGGCACGGGCAAGACGCGCGCGATCACCCATCGCATCGCGTACGGGGTGCGCGCCGGAATACTCCAGCCCGCCAGTGTGCTGGCTGTCACATTCACCAACCGGGCCGCCGGTGAGATGAGAGGCCGGCTGCGCCAGCTCGGCGCGGGCGGCGTCCAGGCGCGTACGTTCCACTCCGCCGCGCTGCGTCAGCTGCAGTACTTCTGGCCGAAGGCGGTCGGAGGCGAGCTGCCCCGACTGCTCGAGCGCAAGATCCAGCTCGTGGCAGAGGCCTCCGCCCGCTGCCGGGTCCGCCCCGACCGCAACGAGCTGCGTGACATCACGGGCGAGATCGAGTGGGCCAAGGTCACCCAGACCGTTCCCGGCGACTACCCGGCGGCGGTCGCCAAGTCGCTGCGCGAGGCCCCGCGGGACCCGGCCGAGATCAGCCAGATCTACGCCATGTACGAGCAGCTGAAGCGCGACCGGTCGGTGATCGACTTCGAGGACGTGCTGCTGCTCGCCGTGGGCATCCTCCAGGACCGGCACGACATCGCCGACCACGTCCGCAGCCAGTACCAGCACTTCGTCGTCGACGAGTACCAGGACGTCAGCCCGCTCCAGCAGCGGCTGCTCGACCTGTGGCTCGGCGACCGGGACAATCTGTGCGTCGTCGGCGACGCCAGTCAGACGATCTACTCCTTCACCGGTGCCACCCCCGACCACCTGCTGAACTTCCGCACCCGCCATCCCGGCGCGACCGTGGTCAAGCTGGTCCGCGACTACCGCTCCACGCCGCAGGTCGTCCACCTCGCCAACGGCCTGCTCGGCCAGGCCCGCGGCCGGGCGGCGGAGCACCGCCTCGAGCTGATCTCCCAGCGCGACTCCGGCCCGGAGCCCGCGTACGTGGAGTACCCGGACGAGCCGGCCGAGGCGGAGGGCACCGCCCGCCGGATCCGCGACCTGATCGCCGCGGGTGTCCCGGCCGGCGAGATCGCCGTGCTGTACCGCATCAACGCCCAGTCGGAGGTCTACGAGCAGGCCCTGGCGGACGCGGGTGTGCCGTACCAGCTGCGGGGGGCCGAGCGGTTCTTCGAGCGCCAGGAGGTGCGCGAGGCCGGGGTCGCCCTGCGCGGCGCCGCCCGCGCGGGCGGCAACGACGCGCTGCTCGACGACGTGGAGGACCTGCCCTCCCAGGTGCGTGCGGTGCTGTCCACCAAGGGCTGGACCAGCGAGCCGCCCGCCGGATCCGGCGCGGTGCGCGACCGCTGGGAGTCGCTGGCCGCCCTGGTCCGCCTCGCGGAGGACTTCGTACGTGCCAGGCCGCAGGCGACCCTCGCCGATCTGGTGGCCGAGCTGGACGAGCGGGCGGCCGCCCAGCACGCCCCGACCGTCCAGGGCGTCACGCTCGCCTCCCTGCATTCGGCGAAGGGCCTCGAGTGGGACGCCGTGTTCCTGGTCGGCCTCACCGAGGGGATGATGCCGATCACCTACGCCAAGACGGACGAACAGGTCGAGGAGGAGCGCCGGCTCCTTTACGTGGGTGTCACCCGCGCCCGGCTGCATCTGAGCCTTTCGTGGGCCCTGTCGCGCGCTCCGGGCGGACGCGCCTCGCGTCGGCCGACCCGCTTCCTGAACGGCATCCGCCCAGGATCCGCTGCCGCGGGTCCGCGGACGGCGGGCGGGGCGGGCGGCGTCGAGCGCGGCGCCGGACGCCGCAAGCGGCGCGGCCCGGTCCTGTGCAGGGTGTGCGGGAAGACGCTGACGGACGCGGGCGAGATGAAGCTGATGCGCTGCGAGGACTGCCCCTCGGACATGGACGAGGCGCTGTACGAGCGGCTGCGGGAGTGGCGCTCGGTGCAGGCGAAGGAGCTGGGGCAGCCGGCCTACTGCGTCTTCACGGACAAGACACTGATGGCGATCGCGGAGGCCGTGCCGGGCGATGAGGCCGAACTGGCCGGGATCTCCGGGGTGGGCGGCCGCAAGCTCGACCGTTTCGGGGTCGATGTCCTCGCCATCTGCGCAGGTGACGAGCCTGGCGGGGGCGGCGAGGACGCTTGATACAAACTCGTCGAAAAAATAGTTTGCGCGCGCCCGTGCCAGCCCCATAGGTTCTTAACCACGGAAACAGCGGCTTCTCTGAAGCCCTGTCTTCGTGCTGTACTTATCCGAATAGCGTGACCGGCTCGTCCGGTCCCCTGAGACGCCGAGAGGAGGCGATTTCCAGTGATCAGCATCAAGCCCAGCTTCGTCAGCACCGCCAAAATGACCGATCTCTCGGTCGCCTCCGCCTGCTCGCTCGGCTTCTCGTCCGCGTTCCTCGCCACCGGTATGTCCGGCATTCCCGCCGCACTTCCCGTGTCCGGTCTGGGCGGTCTGCCCGTCCGCGAGCGCAATGAGCGACCGACCAAGGCACTGGAAGCAGGAGTAGCAGCGGCAGAGGCTCAGGCCTATGCCTTTGCGGCAGCCAGTGCCGAGACCGAGCAGCAGACGACGCAGCACCACACGAAGAAGTGGGCCTTCCGCGGGCTCGAACCCTGGAGTGATCCAGCCTGATACGGCATCAGGCCGGCGCCTTCAGGGCCGCGGAACCCCACCCGGGATCCGCGGCCCTTCTGTTTTCCCCAGCGGGAAGACGACGCGAAGGAGCCTCGGGACCAGAAGCACCCGGTACCAACTGCCACCCGGCCGACCGGCCGGAACGACCAGACGAGGAAATACACACCGTGCAACTCGAAGCGCACGCCCCGTCCGTACCGCCTTCCGAGACCACCTCCCCGCCCGCCCGTACCGAGGACTCCACCTTGACTCCCCTCACCGCGCTCACCGCGCTCGACGACGCCATCGAGAACCTGGGCGTACCCGTCCCGTGCCGCTCCTACGACCCGGAGGTCTTCTTCGCCGAGTCGCCGGCCGACGTCGAGTACGCCAAGTCCCTCTGCCGCACCTGCCCGCTGATGGAGGCCTGCCTCGCGGGCGCCAAGGAGCGGCGTGAGCCGTGGGGTGTCTGGGGCGGAGAGCTCTTCGTCCAGGGTGTGGTCGTTGCTCGCAAGCGGCCGCGTGGTCGCCCGCGCAAGAACCCGGTTGCGGCATGAACGCCCTCGGAACCATCGATCGACCCGTCACGCACGATCCCAAGAAGCTGGCCCCGATGACCTCTTCCACGAGCGAGCCGCAGGGCTCCGCCACCTCAGCTGTCAGCACCATCGGCGCGAACGCCTCGCGTCAGAACAGGACCCGCGAAATGCAACTCATCCCAGAAGCCCTGGCTCGTGCGCATATGCACGAGCGCCTGCGTGAAGTCGACGCGGAACGCCAGGCCGTGCGCCTGGTCGCCGCTCGACGCATGCAGCGCCGCGCCGAGCGCGTGTCGATGCGCGCTCGGCGCGCACTGGCCATGGCCGTCATGCACTGACGGCGAAGCTGTTCCCGCTGGGGCCGGCCCGTCCGGGCCGGCCCCAGCGGTGCGTTGTACCCGGACCGGACCGCCGGCGGCGCTATCGTCACCGGGTGGAACAGGACAGAACCTCTCCGCCGCGGGAGCCGGGCGGGGACAGCGTCGTCTGTGCCGGGTGCGGTGCCGTCGCCCAAGAAGTGCCGGTGACCTGGATCTGCTCGGTGGAGGACGGGGCCCGGCACTACTTCTGCGACGAGTGCGCCCGAGCCAACATCAGGGCCATCGAGGGCAGGCTGAACTCCGATTGGTGGTGACCATCCGTCGCACGACGGCCTGCCCACCTTTGGAGCGTGGGCGCCGTCGCCGTCGCTTCATCCGTGGCGTGACCGGACAGCTCCGCATCGGTCCCGGCCCCGGCCGGCCCCTCAGGCCTCCGCCTCGAGCACGGCCTCGATCGAGCTCTCCTCCTCCGGACCGGCTGCCTCCGTCAGAAAACCGGGCAGCCACTCCTCGAGCTCGGCCCGGAGCCGCACGGTCGCGTTCAGTTGGCAGAGCACGCCGATCGTGCTCAGCGTCACACGGTGTATCAGCAGGTAGGCGGGCGGAAGATTGAGCCGCTTGCCCAACTGGTATGCGGGAGAACGGACATCGGCGACCCGAGCGGCCTGAGCGCGAATCCAGCCGCGGGTGAAGGTGAACTCCTCCACCTGGGCCGGTTCGATGATCGGAAGCAGATAGTCCAGGACCGCGTCCGGGTCGAGGTCGATGGACTCCTTGACGAAGCCCTCCTCGCACAGCAGCCCGTAGACCGCTTCCGCCTCTCCCTCCAGGGTCATCCGCAGGCATTCGCCGATGGTGTCCGGGAGCCCGCCCGGCAGCCGGTCCACCGTGCCGAAGTCCAGGACTCCCAGACGAAGGCCCTTGCCGTCGTCGTCGGGAAGCAGCCGGAAGTTTCCCGGATGCGGGTCGGCGTGGAGAAGACCCGTGCGCGCGGGACCGGAGAAGAGGAAGCGCGCGAGCAACTGGCCGGCCTGGTCCCGCTCCTCGGGCGTTCCGTCGGCGATGACCTCGGCGAGCGGGATGCCGTCGATCCACTCGGTCACCAGGACCTGGTCGCTCTGGTGCACCACGTCCGGGACCACCACGCCGGGGTCGTCCGCGAATTCCGCCGCGTGCTCCCGCTGGGCCTGCGCCTCCAGCGCGTAGTCCAGCTCCTCGGAGACGCGGTCCCGCAGCTCGGAGATGAGGGGCTTGATGTCCATGCCCGGGATCAGCGGGCCCAACAGCCGGGCGAAACGGCTCAGTTGTGTCAGGTCGGAGAGCAGCGCCTCACCCGCTCCCGGGTACTGCACCTTCACGGCGACCTCGCGCCCGTCGTGCCACACCGCACGGTGCACCTGGCCGATCGACGCGGCCGCGGCCGGCTTGTCCTCGAAGCTCAGGAAAAGCTCGCGCCAGTCCTCGCCCAGGCGCTCCTCGAGCACCGAGTGGACCGTACGCGTCGGCATCGGAGGGGCCGCCTCCTGAAGTTTGGTCAGGGCTGCGCGGTAGGGGCCGGCGATCTCCTCCGGCAGGGCCGACTCGAAGACGGACAAGGCCTGCCCGAACTTCATCGCACCGCCCTTGAGCTCGCCGAGCACCTTGAACAGCTGCTCGGCCGTGCGCTGTTGCAGCTCCCGGGCCACGATCTCGGCGGACTTGCCCCCGATCCGCTTTCCCAGCCCCCATGTGGCGCGGCCCGCGAAGCCCAGCGGCAGCGCTGCCAGTTTGGCGGTCCGGGTGACCGCCTTCCGGGGAAGATCAGACATGCGCCCCTCCAATTCCCGACAGCCTGCCGCGTATGCCGACGGCGTTGCTCCGCCGACCGCGGTTACCCGTGCATTGTCTCGCGTGTCGAACCGACCGCCGAGGTGTGTCTCCTCTCACTTTTCCCCGCCGCACCGCAGAGACAGTCGAGGTGGGGCGTGATCCGTTCGGATCGCCAGGACAGTTGGGGCAAAGAGATCTCCCACCTGTGGCCGGTGCTCGCCGGTGCGCCGCCGTCGAGGAACGAGAGTGAGTGACAGGCTGCCAGTCCCGAGACGGCCGCGGCCAGCGCGACGTCGCAGGCGGCCACGGTCCCGCGTCGGCCGGAGCGCCACTGGGCGAGCAGCCGTGGCCTGCCCGGATCGGCCTCCGCCCGGCCCCGCTCCATGCAGCCCGCGCACGCCGTGCAGCCCGGCAGCACCAGGGGGCCGACCACGCCGGTGGCCTCGACGACTCCCGTGTACAGGTGGGGGATGCCGGTCGAGATCCAGTCCTCCGCGTCGGCGAGGGCGGGCGCGTACGCGGCCAGCCCGTCGCGCGGCGCCACGACGACGAGGCTGAGTCCCGGCTCCGCGCCGGCCCGGTCCTGAGTCCTGGCGGTGCGCGGGGGCCGGTCGGGAGCGGCTCGCCGGACCAGCCGGCGAGCCGCCGTGTCCCTGCGGTCCCCGACCGCGTCCGCGGGCAGGCCGCCCGGTGACACATCGCCCGGGTCCGCGTATCCGCCGTCCAACACCTCGACACGCCCCACGCCGGCGGCCGAGAGGGTCGCGGCGATCGCCGCTCCCACCCGCCCCGCCCCGCGCACCTGGACCCGTATGGCACGCCGGGCCGCGACGCGGCCCGCCGCACCACCCGGCTCGGGGTGGACCACGGAGAGCGAGGCGATGTCCGGCCGCAGCCGGTCGTGGACCGCGGTCCGTCCGCGCAGGGCGGTGGCCGCCGGGCCACCCGCCGTCGGGTCGTCGAGGAGGCCCGCCGCCGTCAGACGGTCCACCAGCGCTTCCGCCCTGCCGTCGGGCAGCCCCATGGCCCGCGCTTCCTCTCGCAGCAGTGGAAGGCCCCGCGTCCCGTCCAGCAGCTCCATCAGAGCACCGGTCGCCGTGTCCACCGGACCAAGGGTGACCGCGTGCGCGGGCGTCACCCCGAACTGCACGGACTGGCGGTCCCGCCATGCCCGCCGCAAGGCAGGCTTCATCATCGGATGCATATCCGCTTCCCCCGTCGGTCATTGCCGGACGGCTCATCTCCGAGCCGTTTGTCGATCCGTTGTCAGAATGCGGGTTCGCGGTGACGCGTGTGAAAAGTTGTCCACAGGTGTGGTGTATTAGTCGTTCAAATAGTGCAGCCATGGAGTGGATCGCAGGTGAAGCGTTCCGCAGACGGGACTTCTCGGGCGGCCAGCGGGTAACGTCGGGGCGTGCCCCACGACCCTCCCCCTCACCTTCCCGGGGAGACCTCGCCGCGCAGCGCGGGAGGTCAGCAGCGCAGCGCCCCACGCCACACGCCCCGCGGTCCGGGGACGAGCGCGGTCGAGGTCCGTCGCAGTGCCCGGCGCAGCAGGACGGTGTCCGCCTACCGCGAGGGCGATCGCACGATCGTGCTGATCCCCGCGCGGATGTCGGAGGCGGAGGAGCGGCGCTGGGTGGGCGTCATGCTCGACAAACTCGAGGCGCAGGAGAGCAGGCGTGTCCTCGGTGACGCCGAATTGGCGGAGCGTGCGGAGCGGTTGTCCGCCCAGTACTTCGAAGGGCGTGCCAGACCGGCTTCCGTACGCTGGGTGACGAACCAGAACACCCGCTGGGGTTCCTGCACTCCGGCGGAGGGCAGCATCCGGCTCTCCCACCGGTTGCAGGGGATGCCCGAGTACGTGGTGGACTACGTCCTCGTCCACGAGTTGGCCCACCTGCTCGTTCCCGGTCACGGGCCCGACTTCTGGCGGCTGCTCGAGGCGTACCCCCGTACCGAGCGTGCCCGCGGCTATCTGGAGGGTGTCGTGGCCGCCGATCGGCTGCCGCATCTGCCCACCGCGCGCGGAGAGTGACTGTCGACGTTCCTGTACCGAACGTGTACCGGCTTGGCCCAATCCCACGCTAAGCGGTTAGCCTGACGCGACGCATTCAATTCGGGATGGGGGACGGTCGTAACGCATGGCCAGGGAATTCCAACGCGGCCACAAGGCCAAGATCAGTGATCTCACTCCGGGAACGGATCTGTACGTAGGTGTGCAGATCGCCGCTCCCGGTCTGACCTTCGACATCAGCTGCTTCGGACTGGATGCCAACGAGCAACTGTCCGACGACCGGTACTTCATCTTCTTCAATCAGCCGAAGTCGCCGGAGGAGTCCGTCCAGCTGCTCGGCGCGCAGTCCGGCGACACCGAGTCGTTCCGCGTCACGCTCGACTGCATCCCGGCGAACATCCACAAACTCTCCTTCACCGCCACGATCGACGGTGCCGGCCAGATGTCGCAGATCGGCCCCGGGTACATCCGCATCGTCGCGGGCGGCGAAGAGGTCGTCCGTTACGCCTTCACCGGCTCGGAGTTCACGACCGAGCGCGCGGTGATGCTGGGTGACTTCTATCTGAAGGACGTGTGGCGTTTCGCTGCCGTCGGCCAGGGGTTCGACGGCGGCCTCGAGGCGCTGCTGAAGAACTTCGGCGGCGAGGTCGCGGAGGAGCAGCCGGCCGCACAGCAACCCCAGGGCGCGGCACCGTCGTTCGCGCCGCCCCCGCAGGCACAGGCGCCCGCGCCGGGCTTCGGCGCGCCGGCGGCTCCGCAGGCCCCCCAGGCACCTCAGCCCGCGCCCGCGTTCGGTGCGCCGGCCGCCCAGGCTCCGGCCCCGCCCGCTCCCGTCGCGCCGCAGAATCCGCAGATGCACGCCGCGCCGACGATGGCCGCGCCGATGACCCCGCCGATGACCCCGCCGGCCGGGACCGTGCCGCCGCCCGCGCCGTCCCCCTACGGGCAGCCGCCGCAGCAGCCGCAGTTCGGCCAGGTCCCGGGGCAGGCTCCAGGACAGGTGCCCGGCCAGGCTCCCGGCCAGATGCCGGGCCAGATGCCGGCACCGGGCATGCCGTCGCCGTACGGCCAGCAGGCGCCGGGCCCGTACGGCCAGCAGCCTCCCGGGCAGCACCCCGGCATGCCGCAGGGCGGTGTGCCCCAGGGCGCGCCCCAGGCCGGCGCCGGTCTGCAGGCAGCCCTGCAGCCGTACCGCGAGACGGCCACGGGCCAGCGTTGGACCCCGCAGAACCAGCAGCTCATGCGGGTCGACCTGACCATGGGCGGCACGCCCGTGCTGGCCCGCCAGGGCAGCATGGTCATGTACCAGGGCAAGGTCGACTTCGGTTACAAGGGAGCCGGTTTCGCGGGCCGTGTCGTCGGCAACGCCACCGGCCAGGAAATGCAGCTGATGCGCTGCAGCGGACGAGGACAGGTCTTCCTCGCGGAGGAGGGCGCGCATCTGCACTCCATCGAGCTGCAGGGCGACGGGATCTGCGTCTCCGCGGAGAACGTCCTCGCGTTCGACGAGTCCCTGCAGCACGAGGTCCGCCGCATCGAGGGCCACGGCATCCCCGGTGGCGCGCTGTTCACGATGATGTTCCAGGGCACGGGCACGGTCGTCGTCAAGACACACGGCATCCCCGTCGTCCTGCCGGTCACGCCCACCACGTTCGCCGACTGCAACGCGGTCGTCGCCTGGTCGGCGGCCTCGCAGGTCATCCTCTCCAGCCAGGTCCGGCTGCGCCGCAACGCGTATCCGGGACACAGCGGCGAGACCGTGAACCTGCAGTTCCGGGGAGCCCCCGGCAACTTCATCGTCGTCCAGCCGTACGAGGTCTGAGGGAGCCCGGACTATGAACCAGCAACTCGCGGGCTTCGCCCCGACTCCGATGGCGGCCCGGATGGAGAACCACGGCCGCACCATGCTCAAGGTCGCCATGGCCACCGGCCAGGACCTGTACGCGCGCACCGGCTCGATGGTCGCCTACGAGGGCTTCGTCCAGTACGAGCCCAATCCGCCCGCCGTCCGTCAGATCGCCGCCCAGTGGGTCACGGGCGAGGGCGCACCCGTCATGAAGTGCTCGGGTGACGGCCTGCTGTACCTGGCCGACTACGGGGCGGACGTCGTCGTCATCAATCTCAACAACGACTCCCTCTCGGTCAACGGCACCAATCTGCTCGCCTTCGACGCACACCTCAAGTGGGGCGTGGAGAAGGTCAAGGGTCTGGCCAAGTTCGCCGGTCAGGGCCTGTGGAACGTGGAGATCGCGGGCACCGGCTGGGTCGCGCTGACGTCGCGTGGCACGCCGATCGTGGTCGACTGCGGCCGCGGCGAGGACGAGACGTACGTCGACCCCGACGCGCTCGTCGCCTGGTCCCCGAACCTGAAGGTGAAGGGCAAGCGCAGCTTCAAGGCCTCGTCGCTCATCGGGCGGGGCAGCGGAGAGGCGTACCAGATGGCCTTCTCCGGCCAGGGAATCGTCGTCGTACAGCCGAGCGAGGACAGTACCGACCGCCTGCGGATCCGGCACTGAGGGGGAGCGAGAACACATCATGCAGAGCCCGCTTTTCAGTTACGCAGAACAGCAGAGCCAGGACCGGTACGTCGTGCAGAACCCGCAGTTGCTGCGGGTGTCGCTGACCGGACACGACGACATCCTCGCCCGCAAGGGCGCCATGGTGGCCTACCAGGGCCTGGTGGACTTCGACGGCGAGTACCAGACGAGCAGCCAGCGCCGCGCCCGTGCCAACACCGGTGAGGGTCTCGACCTGATGCGCTGCTCCGGGCAGGGCACCGTCTACTTCGCCAACCTCGCGCAGTACATCCATGTGGTGGACGTCGACCAGGAGGGCATGACGGTCGACAGCGCGTACGTCCTGGCGCTCGACTCCACGCTGCACACCGAGGTGATCGCGGTGGACAGCCAGTACGGCATCTCCGGGTCCGGCAAGTACCAGCTCAACATCTCGGGGCGCGGCAAGGTCGCACTGATGACCTCCGGCCAGCCGCTGATGATGCAGGTCACCCCGGACAAGTACGTCAACGCCGACGCTGACGCCATCGTCGCCTGGTCCACGGGCCTGCGGGTGCAGATGCAGGCGCAGACGCACTCCTCGGGCGTGCGCCGGCGTCGCGGCAACACCGGAGAGGGCTGGGAGCTCAGCTTCCTCGGCCAGGGCTTCGCCCTGGTGCAGCCGAGCGAGGTCATGCCGCCGCAGAACGCGGATCTCGGGCAGGGCGTGCGCGCGCAGTTCGGAGTCGGCCAGCACGGCTCCCACGCCCAGAACCAGAACAACGCCTGGAACTAGCTGTTCTGTCCCGGCACGGGTACGGGTAAGGGGCGGTCGCCCATGGCGGACCGCCCCTTACCCGTGTACGCGTCGTCCCCGTCAGAGCAGAGCCCGTGTGCGCTCCATGAGCCGTACGACGGAGGCGTCGGCAACGCCGGCGACCTCGTCGTACCGGAACCAGCGAAGATCCAGCGACTCGTCGCTGATCGCCGGGGCCGCCCCGGCCGGGGCGAGCGCCGCGTACTGAACGTCCAGGTGCCAGTGGCACGGTCCTGGGATCGGGTGCCGGTCCAGAGTGACCGGGCCGCCCGGCAGCAACGTCAGACCGGGCACACCCGACTCCTCCTCCGCCTCACGCAGTGCTGCCGCGGCGAGGGTCGGGTCGTCCGGCTCGCAGTGGCCGCCCATCTGCAACCACATGCCGAGCTTCCGGTGCAGGGTCAGCAGCACCCGCCCGCGCTCCGGGTCGATCACCAGGGCGCTGGCCGTCAGGTGCCCGGCGCGACAGGACTTCCACATCCCGTCGGGGTGGGCCGCCAGATGGTCCAGGTATGTCTGCCGCAACTCCGTCTGCCGCAGCTCCGTCCGGTCCTCTCGGCCGTCATAGCCCTTCAGCACCAGGACGGCGTCGTCGTGGAGGCTCACTTGTCGGTGTCGTCCTCGTCCTCGTCCCCGCCCGTCCCGGAGGCGCGGCCCTCGCCAGAGGCACCGGCGTCGTCAGCGGCGGCGGGCCGCTCCTTGTCGAGCTTCGGCCCCTTGCCGCCGGCCGCCTCACCGAGCATTTTGTCCAGCTCGGAGAAGTCCAGCTGCTCACGGTGGACGAAGCCGTCCGGGTCGTCGAGGTCGGTGGCCGTCGGCAGCATGTCAGGGTGCTCCCACAGAGCGTCCCGCCCGTCCATGCCACGGGCGTCCGTGAGGGATGCCCACAGCCGCGACGCGTCCCGCAGCCTGCGCGGACGCAGCTGAAGGCCGATCAGCGTCGCGAAGGTCTGCTCGGCGGGGCCACCGGAGGCGCGCCGCCTGCGCAGCGTCTCGCGCAGCGCGCTCGCGGACGTCAGCCGGGACGAGGCGGCCTCGTGCACCACCGCGTCGACCCAGCCCTCGACCAGCGCGAGCGCCGTCTCCAGGCGGGCCAGCGCGGCCTTCTGCTCCGCCGTGTCCTCCGGCTGGAACATTCCCTGCTGGAGTGCCTCCTGGAGCTGCTCGGGATGCGTCGGGTCGAACTGGCCCACCACGTCCTCGAGCTTGGAGGTGTCCACCTTGATGCCCCGGGCGTAGCCCTCGACCGCGCCGAACAGATGCGACCGCAGCCACGGCACATGGGCGAAGAGCCGCTGGTGGGCGGCCTCCCGCAGGGCCAGGTAGAGCCGCACCTCCTCCCTAGGCACCCCGAGGTCCTTGCCCAGCGCCTCCACGTTCAGCGGGAGGAGAGCGGCCTTGCCTGCCGGGCCGAGGGGCAGGCCGATGTCGGTCGATCCGACCACTTCACCGGCGAGCACACCGACGGCCTGTCCGATCTGCTGACCGAACATGGCACCGCCCATCGAACGCATCATCCCGATCAGCGGGCCCGCCATGGCCTGCATCTCCTCGGGCAGCACGTCGCCCATCGCGAGGCCGACACGCTCCGCGACCGGGTCGACGAGCTGCTGCCAGGCAGGCAGCGTCGCCTCGACCCATTCGGCGCGGCTCCATGCCACGGCGGTGGTCGCACCGGACGGCAGGGACGTCGCGCCGTCCAGCCACAGGTCGGCCAGACGCACGGCCTCCTCGACAGCGGTCCGCTCGACCGGTCCGACGCTCGCGTCCTTGGTGCCGTCCGGGGAGCCCTGGGAAACGGTCTGGCGCGCGATCTGCTTGGCCATGTCCCAGTTGACCGGGCCGCCCTCGTAGCTCAGCATCTGGCCGAGCTGCTGGAAGGCCGCACCCAGGTCGTTCGGGTTCAGGGAGCCGAACATGGCCGCGAAGGGGTTGTCCCCGCCGGCACCGAAACCGAACCCGAAGGGGTCGGCCGGGGACCCACCGGAGCCCTGGCCACCTTCGCCGGGATTCTTCTTCTTGCCCTCGTCGCCGTCTTCCGGCTCCTCCGGCGGAAGGCCGAATCCGAATGGGGTGTCACTCACGGGTTTCCTCGGCTCGTAGGGCCGCCGGCTTCCTGCCGGCGGCGACTGCCCGACAACACCACCCAGCGTAGACATCCGAACCGCTTACGGGCTCGGTGCTCCGCCGACACTTGGCCTGCGGCAGGATGGACGCCACCTGGTGCGTATGCGTCATTCGCTTACGTACTGAAGACAACCGCTGGAGACGCCTGGTGAGTTCCCCAGATCCGCAGGTTCGCGCAGCGCGAAACCACTCAACCGCGGCCTCAGGCCGCGGGCCGTCCGGCCGTGGCCCCGTCGTCGCGGTCACCGGCGCCGCCACCGGGGTGGGCGACCTCCTCACGAGGCGCCTCGCCGCGTCAGAGGAGGTCAAGCAGGTCGTTGCCCTGGACGAGCGCAGGGGGGAGGTGTCCGAGGCGCAGTGGCACGTCCTCGACGTGCGCGACCCGGCCATCGCCGAGAAGCTGCGTGGTGTCGACGTAGTGGTCCACCTCGCGCTCGATCTCGACCTGGAGTCCGATCCCGCCGCCCGCACCGCCTACAACGTCCGCGGCACCCAGACGGTCCTGACCGCGGCCGCCGCTGCCGGCGTCCACCGTGTGGTCCTGTGCACCTCGGCCATGGTCTACGGGGCGCTGCCCGACAACGACATTCCCCTGTCCGAGGACGCGGAGCTGCGGGCGACCGCGGAGGCGACGGGCGTCGGCGACCTGCTGGAGATCGAGCGGCTGGCCCGGCGGGCACCCCGCGCGCACCCCGGACTCAACGTCACGGTGGTCAGGCCGGCCGTCCTGGTGGGCGGCACGGACACGGCGCTCACCCGCTACTTCGAGTCGCCCCGGCTGCTCGTGGTCGCCGGTTCCCGCCCCACCTGGCAGTTCTGCCATGTGGAGGACCTGGTCAGCGCCCTGGAGTACGCCGCTCTCGAGAAGGTCGAGGGGGAGCTCGCCGTGGGCTGCGACGGGTGGCTGGAGCAGGAGGAGATCGAGGAGCTCAGCGGCATCCGGCGCATGGAGCTGCCGTCTGCCGTGGCCCTGGGCGCGGCGGCCCGGCTCCACCGGATCGGGCTCACGCCGTCGCCGGCCGGGGACCTCGCGTACACGATGCATCCCTGGGTGGTGAGCGTGAGCCGGCTGCACGATGCCGGCTGGCGCCCGCAGTGGACGAACGAGGAGGTGCTGGCCGCGCTTCTGGAGGAGGTCGAGGGCCGGCACACGGTCGCGGGCCGCCGCCTGGGCCGCAAGGACGCCACGGCCGCCGGTGCCGCGGGCGCGACGGTCGCGCTGCTCGGCACGGCCGCGCTGGTCCGCCGGGCGAGGAAGGCGCGGCGCAGGATCTGAGGAGAAGGCGCGGCGCGGGATCCGAGGAGAAGGCGCGGCGCGGGATCCCGGAATTCGCGCGACGGAGGGCACGAGGAAGGGCACGAGGAGACGACGCGGCGGATCACCCGGGAAGCGGCCGGACGGCCAGGTCACCCGCTGAAGGCGCCGATCTTGTACGAGGCTCCAAGCGGGATCGCCCCCGAACGGTCGAATGGGCTATTCCGCGTTGTCGGTGCCGTACGGCACGATGGACGGCATGGCACGCACGTACGACCATCCAGGTGAGCAGGCGGCGCAGGACCCGATCCGACTGCTGGCGATCCGCGACACGCCGCTGTCGCTCGACGAGGTCTTCGCAGCCGTCGGCGACGACGCCGCGGGCGGCACCGCGCTGTTCGTCGGCACCGTGCGCAACCACGACGGCGGCGTCGATGTCGACACGCTCGGCTACTCCTGCCATCCCACGGCGGAGGCGGAGATGCGCCGCGTCGCGGAGAAGGTCGCCGCGGACTTCCCCGTCAGGGCGCTGGCCGCGATCCACCGTGTGGGTGACCTCGCGGTCGGTGACCTCGCCGTGGTCGTCGCCGTGTCGTGCCCGCACCGGGGCGAGGCGTTCGAGGCATGCCGCAAGCTGATCGACGACCTCAAGCACGAAGTGCCGATCTGGAAGCACCAGCGCTTCTCGGACGGTACGGAGGAGTGGGTCGGCGCGTGCTGAGGCAGCCGGCCTGAAACCCGGTCGGTACCCATCCGCCCGATTTGCGTAACCGCCCCCCTGCCATGAGCGTTGAAGCGGCAGATGACTAATCTGCTGATCACTCGGGTGTGTTGGCTCATGGGGTAGGGAGGTCGTGATGGCAGTTCTGGCCTGGTTGCTGATTCCGCTGTTCGCTGCTGTCGGTGCGGCGATATGGGCGGGCTGGGTGTCCCGGGACCGTACGAGCGGCGATGTCGCGGAGCTCGCGGGGTACGCCCGCTTCCGTGACGCGATGGAGAAGGCCGCCACGACCGGTACCGACGCCGTACGCCCCTGACCCCACTCGTGCGGCTACCGAGCGGCTCCGTACGGACCGGCCCCGGCGGTGCGTCCACAGGCCCGTCCCGTACTGTCGTTCCATGCCACGCCGCACCGCGACGATGCTCGCCTCCACCCTCGTCTTCATCGCGCTGCTCTGCGCAGGCGTGTTTCTCAAAGTGCCTTATTCGGAGATGTCGCCCGGGCCGACCGTGAACACCCTCGGCTCCGCGGACGGTGAGCCGGTGCTGGACATCTCGGGCCGCAAAACGTACCCGACGACCGGTCACCTCAACATGACGACGGTCAGGGTCACCGGCGCCGACTACCGGATGAACTTCCTCGAGGCGGTCTACGGCTGGATGGCACACGACAACGTCGTGGTGCCGCACGACACCCTCTACCCGAACGGGAAGACGGAGGAGGAGTCGACGCAGGAGAACGCCGAGGAGTTCAGCCAGTCGCAGGAGAGCGCCAAGGTCGCCGCACTGCGCCAGCTGAAGATCCCCGTCAAGGCGCGCGTCGTCGTCTCCTCCGTGGTGAAGGATTCGCCCTCGCAGAACAGGCTGCACGCCGGAGACGTGATCCGTGCCGTCGACGGCACGGAGGTCAAGCAGCCGGAGGACGTCGCGAAGCTGGTCGTGAAGCACAAGCCCGGCGAGGACGTCGTCTTCACGGTCGTGCCCGCCGATGACGCCGCCGCGGCGGAGAAGGCGGGCAAGGAGCCGACAGGCACCGAGAACGTCACGGTCCGCACGGTGAAGGCGGAGGACGACGGCCGGGCCATCGTCGGCATCCAGGCGGGTACCGACCACACGTTCCCGTTCGAGATCGACATCAACCTGGCGGACGTGGGCGGCCCGAGCGCCGGCCTGATGTTCGCGCTCGGCATCGTCGACAAGCTCACGGCCGGTGACATGACGGGCGGCAGGTTCGTCGCCGGCACCGGCACGATCGACGACGCCGGCAAGGTCGGTCCGATCGGCGGAATCGAGATGAAGCTGGTCGGGGCGCGCAACGCGGGTGCGGAGTACTTCCTCACACCCAGCGGCAACTGCGCCTCCGCGGCCTCCGACACCCCGGACGGGCTGACGCTGGTGAAGGTGAACACGATCGAGGACGCGGCGAAGTCCCTGGCCAAGATCGAGGCGGGGGCCACCGACGGCCTGCCGAGCTGCTCGGCGGGCTGACCGCGGCAGTCTCTGACGCCGACGGCGGCACGTACACGAAGACCGGCGCCGCGCCCCCTCACGGGGCGCGGCGCCGGTCTTCGCGCCTTACGCCTCGAAGGTCGCGGCCAGGGCCTCGGCGAGCCCGGGAACAAGGTCCGAGCCGGTCAGGACCTCGTTGGGGGAGTCCTTCTCGCGCAGTCGCAGCGCGGACTCCCGTGTGCCGTCGCGCAGGACGGCCACGGTCATCCGGACCTCCTGGCGGTCGGGGTGCCGGGCCACCCACTTCGTGAGGGCCGCGTCGTCGAGGCCGACGGGCACGTCGGCCTCCGCCGACGGCGGCAGCATCAGCCGCTCCACGGTCAGGGCGCAGCCGGCGACCGCGTCGGGCCACGCGATGGTGGCGAGGAACTCGTCCAGCGGGGTGCCGGACGGGACCTCGTCCTGCTCGACGGGGGTGAGCGGCGCCGCGGTTTCACCGTTGTCGAGCCCGAGCTGGGTGGCGAGACCGGGCTCCTGGGAACGCAGTTTCAGGGTGTCGACGAGAGCGAAGAGCCGGGCCGGCCGGTCCCAGCCGAGACCGGCGGCGTACTCGTCGATCTCGAGCACGGCTCGGGTGAGCGGGCTCGCGGCCATCGGGGGGCCGGAAGAGGAATCGTTGGGCATGGCGAACATCCTGCCTCCTTCCTGCCCCGTGACGGGAACTAGGTAAAGCCTCAGTAAGTTGCATGAGTGGGCTCTACGATCGCGGGGCCCGATTCACACAACCGCGAACTTCGAGGTGCGCACGTTGGCTTTCCAGATGCCGGACCGCGGCGGAGGCCCGACAGGGCCACGGATCAGAGTGGGCCGGCCGTCCCGGCGTGTCCGCACCCTGCTCATGACACTGGGTGTCCTGGCCGTCCTGGCCATGGTGTTCGTCATGTTCTCCGGGTTCTGGACCGACTGGCTCTGGTACCGCTCGGTCGACTACTCGTCTGTGTTCACCACCACCCTGTGGACCAAGATCGGCCTGTTCGCCGTCTTCGGTCTGCTGATGGCGGCTGCCGTCGGGGTGAACATCTGGCTGGCCCACCGGCTGCGGCCGCCGCTCAGCGCGATGTCGCTCGAGCAGCAGAGCCTCGACCGGTACCGCATGGGCATCGCGCCGTACAAGAAGTGGGTGCTCCTCGCGATCACCGCGCTAGTCGGCCTGATCGCCGGAGCCTCCGCCACGGCCCAGTGGCGCACCTGGCTGATGTGGGTCAACGGCGTGCCCTTCGGCCAGAAGGACCCGCAGTTCAAGATGGACGTGGCGTTCTACGCGTTCGACCTGCCCTGGTACCGGTTCCTGCTCGGCTTCGGCTTCGCGGCCGTGGTGCTGTCGCTGATCGCCGCCGCACTGACCCACTACCTGTACGGCGGGCTGCGCATCACCAGCCCCGGCGCCCGTGCGACGGCCGCGGCCACCGGCCACCTGTCGGTGCTGCTCGGCCTCTTCGTCGCGCTCAAGGCCGTGGCGTACTGGCTCGACCGGTACGGGCTGGCGGTGAAGTCCAGCGACTTCAAGGCGACCGACAACTGGACGGGTCTGCGGTACGTCGACGCGAACGCCTACCTGCCGGCGAAGACGATCCTGTTCTGCATCGCCGTCATCTGCGCCCTGCTGTTCTTCGCGACTCTGTGGCGCAGGACCTGGCAGCTGCCGGTGATCGGCTTCGGCCTGATGGTCCTTTCTGCGATCCTGATCGGCGGTCTGTACCCGGCGATCGTGCAGAAGTTCCAGGTCCAGCCGAACGAGCAGGCCAAGGAAGCGCCGTACATCGAGAAGAACATCGAGGCGACGCGCCAGGCCTACGGCATCGACGGCGTGAAGCCCGCGGACTACCTGGGCAAGGGCGAGGTCAAGAACCCGGAGCAGCAGCGGTCGAACGCCGACGCCGCCGCCAGCTACCGCATCAACGACCCCAACATCGTCTCGCCGACGTTCCAGCAGCTGGAGCAGGAGCGGAAGTACTACCAGTTCCCGTCCACGCTGGACGTCGACCGGTACAACGGTCAGGACACGGTCATCGGTCTGCGTGAGCTCAACCTCGCCGGGGTCGACAAGCGCAACTGGATCAACGACCACTTCACCTACACCCACGGTTTCGGCGCCGTCACCGCCAAGGGCACCGACACCGGCAAGGGCACCAGCGGGTCACCGGCCTTCACGGAGAACGGCCTGCCGACCAAGGGCATGCTCGGCGACTACGAGCAGCGGATCTACTACGGCGAGAAGACCACGCAGTACTCGATCGTCGGCGGTCCGCAGAAGGAACTGGACTACGAGCAGGACGGCGGCGGCCAGGTCACCACGAGCTACAAGGGCAAGGGCGGCATCGACGTCTCCAGCCCGCTCAACCGTGCCGCGTACGCGGTCGCCTTCAGCGAGCCGCAGATCATGTACTCGGGAGCCATCGGCGACGGCTCCAAGATCCTCTACAACCGCACGCCCAAGGAGCGCGTCGAGGCGGTCGCCCCGTGGCTGACCATCGACGGCGACGCCTACCCGGCCGTGATCGGCAAGCGGATCCAATGGGTCATCGACGCCTACACCACGACCAACGGCTACCCCTACGCCTCGCGTACGACGCTGGGGGACACCACCGCGGACTCGCTGACCGACCGGCAGCGCGCGGTGGTCGCGCAGCAGAACCAGGTCAACTACATCCGCAACTCGGTGAAGGCGACCGTCGACGCCTACGACGGCACCGTCACGCTGTACGAGTGGGACGAGAAGGACCCGGTCCTGAAGACCTGGAAGAAGGCCTTCCCGGGCACGGTGAAGGACAAGGCCGACATCCCGCAGGAGCTGACGGACCACCTGCGGTACCCGCAGGACATGTTCAAGGTGCAGCGGGAGCTGCTGTCGCTCTACCACGTCACGAACGCGGACCAGTTCTACAACGCGAGTGACGCCTGGCAGGTGCCCAACGACCCGACCAAGGCGGACAGCAACGCGGTTCCGCCGTACTACCTGTCGATGAAGCTGCCGGGTGACAAGGCACAGCAGTTCTCGCTGACGACGACGTTCACCCCCAGCGGACGGCCCAACCTCCGGGCCTTCATGGCGGTCGACGCCGATGCCAGAAGCGCCGACTACGGGAAGATCCAGCTGCTGCGGGTCACGGACGACAACGTCGACGGACCCGAACAGGTGCAGAGCCGGCTCAACCGGCACGGACCGATCGCCACTTACGTCCGTGACCTCAAGGGCGCGGACTCGACGATCAAGTACGGCAATCTGCTGACCGTTCCTCTCGACAGCGGTTTCCTCTACGTCGAGCCCATCTACGCACAGGGGCGCGGCTCCGAGTTCCCGCTGCTGAGCAAGGTGGCCGTCGTCTACGGACAGAAGATCGGCTTCGCCGACGACCTCGCCGGAGCACTGAGCCAGGTCTTCGGTGCCGAGGGAACGCCGGACGAGCCCCCGCCGACCGACCCGGCCGAGCCGCCCGCGGACCCGACCGAGCCGCCGGCCACCGGCGACGCGGCGCTCCAGGACGCCATCGCGGACGCGCAGAAGGCGTACGCCGACGCCAGGGCGGCGCTGGAGAAGAAGCCGGTCGACTGGGCCGCTTACGGCAAGGCGCAGGCCGAACTGGAGGCTGCCCTGCAGAGGGCGGCGAACGCACAGAAGGCCCAGCCGGAGTCCACGCCGGGCTCCGAGGCGAAACCGGACGCCGAGCCGGACGCCAAGCCGGACGCCAAGCCGGACGTCAAACCGAGCGAAGGGGCTTCGGGGGACTGAGCCCCTCCGGGGTCTGAGCAGCCTCTGAACAGGCACCATCCCGCGTCGTGGTACGGTTGCAACACAACGACGCGGGGTGGAGCAGCTCGGTAGCTCGCTGGGCTCATAACCCAGAGGTCGCAGGTTCAAATCCTGTCCCCGCTACTGAAGAAGAGGGCCCGGATCCTTCAGGATCCGGGCCCTCTTCATGCCTGCCCCGGTTCTTCCCGGCGTCGAAGTGCGCGCCGGAAGCCACGAGTTGGGCCCGAGCGTGTTTGACTTATCTCTCTGTGGGCATGTCGACAAAACGCTGAAGTGACCTCACGGGCTGCGGTATACCAGGTGTACGCGGGTTGCGGGTGGTGCGACGATGGAATTTATGGGGGACAGGGCAACTCTGTTGGAGACGGGGCGGTTTGTGCAGCCGCATGCCGGAAACGTCGCGGACGCGAGCGACGCCGCGGCCCTCAACGGCCGTGCGGCCGGTGACAGGCGCGCCGAGATCGACGGCAACGACAACAACGGCGGCAACAGCGACACCGTGGAGACGGCCGGTACCGAGGCGCGTCACCGACGCGCCGCCGACGCCGGTGACG
The DNA here is from genome assembly GCF_042888225.1 of Streptomyces sp. NPDC003023. Lineage (NCBI taxonomy): Bacteria > Bacillati > Actinomycetota > Actinomycetes > Kitasatosporales > Streptomycetaceae > Streptomyces > Streptomyces sp. NPDC003023. The sequence continues at coordinate 273,246 of NZ_JBIAPL010000009.1, read as the reverse complement.
CCGCGGCGATGAGTGTTCTCGGCGCACTCCTGCTGCGTCGTGGAGACCTCGACGGCGCAGAGCCGTACCTGCGGGGCGCGACGGCGGCCGGTGACCGGGCCGCCGCCAACAACCTGGGTGTACTGCTCCACCAGCGCGGCTACGCGGACGAGGCGGCCGGCTGGTGGCGGATCGCCGCGGTGGCCGGTTCGGCCGCCGCCGCCCACGCCCTGGGACGCCACTTCCGTGAGCGGGGCGACGAACCCGCCGCCGAGTACTGGCTGCGTCAGTCGGCCGAGCAGGGCCACGCGCTGGGGGCGTACGCCCTCGCGGACCTGCTCGAGCACCGCAGCGACACAGGGGCCGAGCCCTGGCTGCGTACGGCGGCGGAACAGGGCCACCGCGAGGCGGCCTACCGTCTCGCCCGCGCGCTGGAGCGCCGGGCGGCGGACGAGTGCCGCAGGAACGACGGCATCGGCAGGCTGGTCGGGAGCACCTCAGCGGACCGTGCCGCCGCCGCCGACGTGCCCCGGCGAGCCTCGGGCGGCAACGGGGCGCGGACCGCCAGGAGCCCTGAGCGGCTCACCGCTGCCGGGCAGTCGCCCGACCGCGGCACGGCACGGGGCGACGCGCCCCCGGCCCGTAGGACGGGGCCGTCGCGCCCCGCGGCGGGCCCTGCCGCCGCCGAGTCACGGGCCGGTGCCGCGCAGACGCCCGCGGACGGTGCGCGGCAGGGTGCCGCGCCCCGCCCCGGCGCCGTGTGGCAGACGGACGCCGCGCTGCGCGCGCTCGCGGACGCCGAGGCCACCCAGGGCCGGGCGGCCGACACGGACACCGGTGCACAGGGCGCCGGCAGGGCCGGGCGCCGTGTGCGTGACCTGGACGGGAGCGGCTCCGTCGCCGGTCAGGGGCCCGTGGCTCCGGGCGAAGCGCTGCTCGACGAGGCCGCCCAGTGGTACCGGCAGGCAGCCGCGCGCGGTCACCGCAGGGCCGCCCTGTACCTGGGAGTGATCCTCGAGAAGCGCGGCGCCCTCAAGGAAGCCGGCCGGTGGTACCTCACCGCCGCCAAGGACGGCGAGGCCCGTGCCGCCTGCGCGCTCGGTTTCCTGCTGCGCGACGCCGGTGACGAGGAGAGCGCCGCCGTGTGGTGGCTGCGCGCCGCCCAGGAGGGCGACGGCAACGCGGCCAACGCCCTCGGCGCGCTGCACGCCGCCCGCGGGGAGCAGCAGACGGCGGAGCGCTGGTACCGCGCCGCCATGGACGCCGGTGACGTCAACGGCGCGTACAACCTCGGGCTCCTGTGCGCCGCCCAGGACCGTACGCCCCAGGCCGAGCAGTGGTACCGCCGTGCCGCCTACGCCGGACACCGTGAGGCGGCCAACGCGCTGGCCGTCCTGCTGCTCCAGGCCGGCGACACCGCCGGTGCCGAGCCGTGGTTCTCCAAGGCGGCGGAGGCGGGCAGTGTCGACGCCGCGTTCAACCTGGGCATCCTCCACGCGGGCCGTGACGACGACCGTACGGCTCTGACCTGGTACGAGCGCGCTGCCGCCGCCGGGCACACGGAGGCGGCGCTCCAGGTCGGCATCGCCCTGCTCAGGGACGGCGACGAGCAGGGCGCCGAGCGCCATCTGCGCTGTGCCGCCGGCGGTGGCAGCGCGGAGGCGGCCTTCCGGCTCGGCACCGTCCTGGACGCCCGCCGTCCGCCGCCGGGGCCGCCCGCGCTCGGCGAGCCGGTGGCGGAGAAGAGCGAGTGCGAGGAGTGGTACGAGCGTGCCGCCGAGCAGGGGCACCGGCGTGCTCAGGTACGCGTCGGCATGCTGGCCGCCGCCCGTGGGGACATGACGGACGCCGCCCGCTGGTACCGGGAGGCCGCCGAGGCGGGGAGCCGCAGCGGCGCGTTCAACCTCGGACTCCTCCTTGCCCGCGAGGGCAGTGAACGTGAGGCCGCGCTGTGGTGGACGCGTGCCGCCCGCGCCGGGCACGGCAGGGCCGCACTGCGGCTCGCGCTGCTGGCCGCCCGCAGGGGGGAGCTGGCCGAGGGGCAGCGGTGGTGCGCGAGGGCGGTCGAGCTCGGGCCGGCGGAGGTGACGGAAAGGGCCGCGCGGCTGCGCGAGGCACTGCTTCAGGAGCTCACCGCATAGAGATTTGCGCTGGTCGGCGGGGTGCCGTAAGGTTGTGTTCACCGACGCGGGGTGGAGCAGCTCGGTAGCTCGCTGGGCTCATAACCCAGAGGTCGCAGGTTCAAATCCTGTCCCCGCTACTGAAACCCAGGGCCCGGATCCTCAAGGATCCGGGCCCTGGGTGTTTTGCTGTGCGCGTTCGCGTGACCGGTTCCCCGTACGACGACGAGGCGGGCACCGACGCTCGCGTCGGTGCCCGCCTCATGATCGCCGCGGCCAGGTTCTAGCCGGCTGCGCAGTTCGGGCAGGTGCCCCGATAGGTCACCTCGACGCCGGAGACGGTGAAGCCGAAGCGCTCCGTGTCCGGGAGGTCCGCCAGAGGGTTGCCCACCGGATGCACGTCGCGGATCGCGCCGCAGCGGGCGCAGACCAGGTGGTGGTGCGGGCGGTGGGCGTTGGGGTCGTACCGCTTGGCGCGGCGATCGGTGGACACCTCGAGAACCTCACCGAGGGTCACCAGCTCACCCAGGGTGTTGTAGACGGTCGCTCGGGAGATCTCGGGCAGCCGCTCGACCGCGCGAGCGTGGACCTCGTCGGCGGTCAGGTGCACGTGCTCGCCGTCGAGGACCTCGGCCACGACGCGCCGCTGCGCGGTCATGCGCCAGCCGCGTCCGCGGAGTCGTTCCAACAGGTCACTCATGGGGCTCAGCGTAACAGCCGGGGAGTCGAATCCCGAACGGGTGTGACTTTGGATGGCAACTTGACTTGGACAAAGTCCATTGTAGGATCGAGAACAGCACTCGGCCAAGGGACAGGCTGTGCCGAACGAAACGACTGGGCAGTACATGACGCAGGAGGCGCACGTGACGCAGGGACCGCTCACCACGGAGGCCGGGGCTCCGGTCGCCGACAACCAGAACAGCGAGACCGCGGGCGTCGGCGGTCCGGTGCTTGTCCAGGACCAGCTGCTGCTCGAGAAGCTCGCGCACTTCAACCGCGAGCGCATCCCGGAGCGGGTCGTCCACGCGCGTGGCGCCGGCGCCTACGGCACCTTCACGGTGACCGCGGACGTGACCGCGTACACACGCGCCGCCTTCCTCTCCGGGATCGGCAAGCAGACCGAGACGTTCCTGCGCTTCTCGACCGTCGCGGGCAACCTCGGTGCGGCCGACGCCGTCCGTGACCCGCGGGGCTTCGCGCTGAAGTTCTACACCGAGGAGGGCAACTACGACCTCGTCGGCAACAACACCCCGGTGTTCTTCATCCGGGACGCCATCAAGTTCCCCGACTTCATCCACACCCAGAAGCGCGACCCGTACACCGGCTCGCAGGAGGCGGACAACGTCTTCGACTTCTGGGGCCTGAGCCCGGAGTCCACCCATCAGGTGACCTGGCTGTTCGGCGACCGGGGCATCCCCGCCTCCTACCGCCACATGGACGGCTTCGGCTCCCACACGTACCAGTGGAACAACGAGGCGGGCGAGGCCTTCTGGGTCAAGTACCACTTCAAGACCGACCAGGGCATCAAGAACCTCACCGCCGCCGAGGCCGAGGAGCTGGCCGGCAAGGATCCCGACTCCCACCAGCGCGACCTGCGCGAGGCGATCGAGCGCGGTGACTTCCCGTCCTGGACCGTCTGCGTGCAGATCATGCCGGTGGCCGAGGCCGCGACCTACCGCTTCAACCCCTTCGACCTCACCAAGGTGTGGCCGCACGCGGACTACCCGGTCATCGAGATCGGCAAGCTGGAGCTCAACCGCAACCCGGAGAACATCTTCGCCGAGGTCGAGCAGTCCGTCTTCAGTCCCGCCCACTTCGTGCCGGGCATCGGTCCCTCCCCGGACAAGATGCTCCAGGGCCGGCTGTTCGCCTACGGCGACGCCCACCGGTACCGCGTCGGCATCAACGCCGACCATCTGCCGGTGAACCGCCCGCACGCCACCGAGGCCCGCACCCACTCCCGTGACGGCTACTTGTACGACGGCCGCCACAAGGGCGCGAAGAACTACGAGCCGAACAGCTTCGGCGGCCCGCACCAGACGGACCGTGCGCTGTGGCAGCCCCTCGCCGTCACCGGTGAGACCGGTGAGCAGCCCACGCCGCGGCACGCCGAGGACGACGACTTCGTCCAGGCGGGCAACCTCTACCGCCTGATGTCCGAGGACGAGAAGCAGCGTCTGGTCGGCAACCTCGCGGGCGCCATCGCCGGTGTCACCCGCGACGACATCGCCGAGCGCGCGATCGGCAACTTCCGCCAGGCGGACGGTGACTTCGGCAAGCGGCTCGAGGCCGCGGTCCAGGCCCTTCGCGGCTGACCGGTACCGCTTGCCGTAGAAGGAGGGGCCGGATCTCTGTCCAGGGAGACCGGCCCCTTCCGCATGCCGGCAGGGCCGGGCCGTCGCTGTCCACGGGGTCGAGGCCGAGGCGCGCGACGGCCCGTCCGTCCTTACGCTCAGGCGACCGTCGTCGCGTGGCGCCTCGCCGGGACCCAGCAGCCGATGATGTCGCGGACGGAGACGACGCCGACCGGCCCTTCTCCGTCCGTCACGATGAGATGCCGGAAGCCGCCGTGCGCCATGGCCTCGGCCGCCTCCTCCAGGGTCCACGAAGGGGCGGCGAAGACGACGTCGGTCGTGGTGTGGGTGCCCGCGGTCTCCAGGTCGGGATCCTGTCCCGAGCCAAGGGAGTTCAGGATGTCCCGTTCGGTGAGGATGCCGAGGCTCGAGTCGGAGTCGAGGACCACTGCCGCTCCTATACGACGCGCGGCCATCAGCCGGGCTGCCTGGCGGAGTGTGTGTGCGGGTCCGATGGTGAGGACCACCGTGCTCATGGCGTCACGGACGAGCATGGACGGAGCCACCTCCTTGGTGATCGGCCGCTAGAGAACCGATTCACAAGTTCACAAGAGTGGGGGACTCTCAGAGTCGCAGCCCGCTGGAACCGCAGCAAGGGGGCGTGCGAAGCCTGTTGGGGCCGCGCACGCGCCTGTCGGCCCGACCGGCGCACGCCGCGCGGGTCGACAGGCCGGCGCTCGCAAGCGCCGACGCTCCGTGACGCCGATGCTCAGTAGCGCTGGTTGAGATAGCCGAGCAGTTCGTGGTGGAGGAGTCCGTTCGACGCCGCCGCGTTGCCGCTGTGCGGACCCGCCTGCCCGTCGAGGCCGGTGAAGGATCCGCCCGCCTCCTGGACCACGATCGCCGGGGCGGCCATGTCCCACAGCGACAGCTCCGGCTCGGCGCTGATGTCGACCGACCCCTCCGCGACCATCATGTACGGCCAGAAGTCGCCGTAGCCCCGGGTGCGCCAGACCGCACGCGTCAGATCCATGAAGCCGTCGAGCCGGCCCTGGGCCTCCCAGCCCGTCAGCGACGAGTAGGCGAACGAGGCGTCCTGTATGCGCTCCACCTTCGAGACGTGCAGCCGCGTCGCGGAGGTCAGGCTGCGGCCGGTGTACGCGCCCCCGCCCTTCGCCGCCCACCAGCGCCTGCCGAGCGCGGGGGCCGACACCACGCCCACCACCGGCTGGAAGCCGCCCTCTCCCGCCTCCATCAGCGAGATCAGCGTCGCCCACACCGGCACGCCGCGCACATAGTTCTTCGTCCCGTCGATCGGGTCGACGACCCAGCGGCGGGGCCCCGTGCCCTCGATGCCGTACTCCTCGCCGAGGATCGCGTCACGGGGCCGTGCCCGCTTGAGATGCCCGCGGATCAGCTCCTCGGCGGCCTTGTCCGCCTCGCTCACCGGGGTCATGTCCGGCTTGGTCTCGACCTTGAGGTCCAGAGCCTTGAACCGCTCCATGGTCGTGGCGTCGGCAGCGTCCGCGAGAACATGGGCGAGGCGCAGATCATCGTGGTAGTCCGGCATGCCCGCCACTCTATCGGTGCAGGCTCAGCCCTTCCCGGGCGGACGTGGCGGCCCCCGTGACGGTCCCGTGGTGGCCCGGCGGCGGCCGGCGGGGTGCTCGTCCGCCGCCCCGTCGCGTCTATTGACAGTGCGACGCCTCCCGTCAACCCTGTGACCGGAGTTGCCCGGCCCGGGAGGTGACCATGCCCGCAGCGCGGGAGTCACTGCTGACCGCCGCACTCGCGGCCCTTCGCGACCTGCCCTGGTCCGAGGTGCGGATGGTCGACGTCGCCGCCGCCGCGGGAGTCTCCCGCCAGACCCTCTACAACGAGTTCGGCAGCAAGGACGGCCTCGCCCGCGCGCTCGCGCGCCGGGAGGCCGACCGCTATCTGCGCGGCGTGGAACGGCTCATGGGACGCGACGCCGCAGTCGCCGACCGGCTCGTGTCCGTCGCCGAATGGACCGTCGTCGAGGCGGGGGCGAGGCCAGTGCTGCGCGCCCTGCTCACCGGCTGCTGGGGAGAACGGCTGCCGGCGCCGACGCCGCTGCGCAGTGGTGCCGCGCTCTCCAGGGTGCCCGCACAGCGCCGTGCGGACGCGAAACCGCCGGTTCCGGCCGATCTTGTCGCCGCCGTCCGGGACAGGACGCGCACCACCGGGCGGCACGGCCGCCGGTTCGGAGGCGGACGGCCCGCGAACGACCCCGCCGACCTGCCGCAGCGGTGCGAGATCGCGGTACGGCTCGCGCTCTCCTACCTGGTCGCGCCCATCGGGGAGGGAGTCGCCGGTCTGGTCAGGGCGGCCGTGGGCGACGGGTTCAGTGCGACGAGCCGGAGAGCTGCAGACCGATGACTCCGACGATCACCAGGGTGATCGAGACGATCTTCAGGGTGGAGACGAGGTCGTCGAGGAAGACCATGCCGTAGATCGCGGTGCCCGCCGCGCCGATCCCGGTCCACACCGCGTAGGCCGGCCCCACGTCGAGCTTCCTGAGCGCGAGCGTCAGCAGCCCGAAACTGCCGAGTGCGAACACCGCGAAGGCGATCGTCGGCCACAGCCGGGTGAAGCCGTGCGACAACTTGAGACAGACGGCGAAGCCCGTTTCCAGCAAACCGGCGACAACCACCAGCAGCCACGCCATTGGTCCGGAGCCTCCCGCGTAGTCGATGACTGCCTGGTCGAGGACTGCTTGGTCGATGACTGCCTGGTCGACTGCCTGGTCGAGGACTGCTTGTGGGGCCGCCTCGGCCGGGGAGCCGGGGCGGCCCGGTCCGACTTGGTGCGATTATGCACTTACCAGGCGCCGCAGACGGCAAACACGGACGACTCAGTCGCCTTCGCGTCGCTCCCGGGTGGCCAGCAGCCGCCGCAGCGAGTAGAGCCGCGCGGGCTCGGCATGACCGTCCGCGACCCACGCGTCCAGCGCGCAGTCCGGCTCGTCGTGACTGCAGGCGCGGGGACACCCCTCGGTGCCGGGCACGAGGTCCGGGAAGGCGAGAATGACCCGCGACGGGTCGACATGGTGCAGCCCGAAGGAGCGCACGCCGGGAGTGTCGATCACCCAGCCCCCCTTCTCGTCCGCGAGCGGAAGGGCGAGCGCTGAGGTGGTGGTGTGCCGGCCACGGCCGGTCACCGCGTTGACGACTCCGGTGCTGCGCCGCCTCTCCTCGGGGACGAGCGCGTTCACCAGGGTCGTCTTGCCGACGCCGGAATGGCCGACGAAGGCGGTCGTCCTGCCGATCAGGTGCTCCCGGACCCGGTCGGCCGCCAGACCGTCGACGAACTCCTCGCGGGTGGTCACCACGTACGGGACGCCGAGCGCGCCGTACATCTCGAGCAGTTCGTCCGGCGGGGCCAGGTCCGACTTGGTCAGTACGAGAAGCGGTTCGAGACCTCCGTCGTACGCGGCGACCAGGCAGCGGTCGATCAGGCGCGGGCGCGGCTCGGGATCGGCGAGGGCGGTGACGATGGCGAGCTGGTCGGCGTTGGCGACGACCACGCGCTCGAAGGGATCGTCGTCGTCCGCCGTACGGCGCAGCACCGACGACCTGTCCCCGATGCGGACGATCCTCGCGAGCGTGTCCTTGTCGCCGGAGAGGTCGCCGACGATGCCGACCCGGTCACCGACGACGGCCGCCTTGCGGCCCAGCTCGCGGGCTTTCATCGCCGTGATCACCCGGTCCCCGACGAGGCAGGTCAGCCGGCCGCGGTCCACGGTCAGGACCATGCCCTCGAGGGCGTCCTCGTGCTTGGGTCGGATGTTCGTCCGAGGCCGGTTGCCCTTGCGGTTCGGGCGGGACCGGATGTCGTCCTCGTCGGTGTGCTTGCCGTACCGGCGCATGGTGTCAGGCCCCGAGCATTTCGGCCCACATCTGCGGGAAGTCGGGCAAGGTCTTGGCCGTCGTCGCCACGTTCTCGATCCGGACGTCCTTCACCGCGAGACCGATCACCGAGCCCGCGGTCGCCATCCGGTGGTCGTCGTAGGTACGGAAGACGCCGCCGTGCAGGGGGCGCGGGCGGATGTGGAGGCCGTCCTCGGTCTCGGTGACGTCGCCGCCGAGCTCGTTGATCTCCTTGGTGAGGGCCGCCAGCCGGTCCGTCTCGTGCAGCCGCAGATGTGCCACGCCGCGCAGCGTCGAAGGGGAGTCGGCGAGCGCCGCGACCGCCGCGATACCCGGGGTCAGCTCGCCGACCTCGCCGAGGTCGACGTCGATGCCGTGGATGCGTCCGCTGCCGGTGAAGACCAGCGCGGTGCCGTTCGGCGTCGTCGTCAGCTCGCAGGAACCGCCCATCTCGGTGAAGATCTCGCGCAGCGCGTCTCCGGGCTGGGTGGTGCGCTCCGGCCAGTCGGGGATCGTCACCCGGCCACCGGTGACGAGTGCCGCCGCGAGGAACGGCTGGGCGTTGGACAGGTCGGGCTCGATCGTCAGGTCGCGACCGAGCAGTGCGCTGTGGGACACCCGCCAGACGTCCGGTTCGCCTCCGGTCTCCGGCTCGTCGACCTGCGCGCCCACGGCACGCAGCATGTCGACGGTCATCCGGATGTGGGGCATGGACGGGAGCCGGCCGCCGACGTGCCGCACCTCGACGCCCTGGTTGAACCGCGGGGCGGACAGCAGCAGTGCCGAGACGAACTGGGACGACGAAGAGGCGTCGATCCGCACCGGCCCGCCCTCCAGGGCGCCGCCGCCGTGCACGGTCATCGGCAGCGAGCCGCGGCCGTCGTCGTCGATCCGGGCGCCGAGGGCGCGCAGTGCGTCGATGACACCGTTCAGGGGGCGCTCGTAGGAACGGGGGTCGCCGTCGAAGCGGATGGGGCCGTCGGCCAGGGCGGCGACCGGCGGCAGGAAGCGCATGACCGTGCCCGCGTTGCCGACGTCGACCGTGGCGGGACCGTGCAGGCCGGAGGGGATCACGCGCCATGCCTCTCCCGCCCCGCCGGCCGTACTGTCGGCCGAGCCGCCGGTGGTGCTGGAGGAGACCGTCTCCTCGATGCCCACGCCCATCGCCTGCAGTGCCGCGGACATCAGCAGGGTGTCGCGCGAGCGCAGCGGGCGGCGCAGCCAGCCCGGCTCGGAGGCGAGCGCGGCCAGGACCAGGGCGCGGTTGGTGACGGATTTCGAACCGGGCACGGTGACCGTCGCTTCGACGGCTCCGGTCGCAAGAGGGGCGGGCCAGAGGGCAGGGTGCACGGCGCTTTCGGTCATGGCCAACACTTTAGTGGCTCCGTGCGGGCTCGGATCTTGATCGAATACGGGGAAACCGGGGTGTAACGGAGAGGTGGTACGCGAGGCGGCGGCCGGAGTCTCACATGCCGAGCAGCCAGCGGCCGCCGCCGATCAGCGAGCAGATCGAGACCGCGTGGAAGAAGAACAACCACATCGCCGGCGGCACATGGGTGAGTCTCGCCAGCTGGTCCGCGTCCGAGTCGGGGGCTCCGCCGTGGCGCCGCTTGGACTGCAGCTCGAAGACCGGCCGTACGCCGCCGAGCAGCATGAACCACACGGCCGTGTACGCGAAGACGGACTGCACGGCGGGTTCCGTGAGCCACGAGACCAGGAGGAACGCGGCACCGGTGAGCGTCACCGTCAGCACCCCGTACGCGTTGCGGACCATGACCAGCAGCGCCAGCAGCAGCGCCGTGGCGAGCCACAGCAGCAGCGTGATGTGGTGCGCGGCGAGCAGCCAGGCGCCGCCGAGGCCGAGCAGCGGGGTGGCGGTGTAGCCGGCCGCGGCGGTGAGGATCATTCCGATGCCGGTCGGTCTGCCACGGCTGACGGTCAGACCGCTGGTGTCCGAGTGGAGCCGGATGCCCTGCAGCTGCCGACCCGTGAGCAGGGCGACGAGACCGTGGCCGCCTTCGTGGGCGATCGTGACGGCGTTGCGGGTCAGCCGCCACAGGAAGTTCGGCATGACGGCGGCGAGCGACACGAGGCCGGTGACGGCGACGAGCCACGGCTCGGGAGGCGTCTGGGTGCCGAAGACGCGGTCCCACAGGCCGCTGAGCGAAGCGCTCGCCGCGCCGGCCTGTGCGGTGACCGTTTCGTATGTGGTGACCATTTCGCGGGCGGCTCCCTCGGACGGCTTACGGAAGTGGCAGTGTGGCACTTATGTGCGGACGGTATGCAGCGAGTCGTGGGCCCGAGGACCTCGTCGGGGTCTTCGAGGTCGAGAAGTGGGAGCCGAAGGAGACGCTGGCACCCGACTGGAACGTGGCCCCCACGAAAGAGGTCTACGCGGTCCTCGAACGCCCTCTCAAAGACGCCGGGGACCGGAATCCGGTTCGCCAGCTGCGCACGCTCAAGTGGGGACTCGTGCCGTCGTGGGCGAAGACCCCGGAGGGCGGGGCGCGGATGATCAACGCGCGGTCGGAGACGGTGCACGAGAAGCCGTCGTTCCGCAGGCCGTTCCTCGCACGGCGCTGCATCCTGCCGGCCGACGGCTATTACGAGTGGGTGACCGGCACGGGCGAGCGGGAGCTCGAGGTCGAGGGGAAGAGGAAGCGGCCGCGGAAGCAGCCCTACTTCGTGACTCCCGCGGACGGGTCCGTGTTCGCCATGGCGGGCCTGTACGAGTTCTGGCGCGACCGCACCCTGCCGGAGGACCATCCGCAGGCGTGGTGGGTGACCTGTTCCGTGATCACGACGGAGGCGGAGACGGGGCCGCTGGGGGTGGCACCGGCACAGGGGCCGCAGTCGCTGTCGGACATCCATCCCCGGATGCCGCTGATGCTGACGCCGGACCGGTGGGACGCGTGGCTGGACCCGTCCAGGACCGACCCGGACGAACTGCGGTCGCTGCTGGAGCCGCCGCCGGGCGGGCTGATGCGGGCGTACGCGGTGACGACGGCGGTGAGCAACGTACGGAACAACGGGCCGGAGCTGCTGGAGGAACTGGCGACCCCGGAGGAGGCGACCCTGTTCTGACTGCGTGACTGCGTGACTGCGTGACTGCGTGACTGCATGACTGCCCCGACTGCTCTCACTGACTGGCGGCTCCGACGCGGGCGGGGCTGAGCGCCGAGGCGCCTCCCGCGCGGCAGGATGGGGGCATGGAGCGGAAAGAGACCGTCCCCGTCACCGGTGGGGACGCCCGGGTCACCTGGTTCGGCGCCGCGCACGGCCGTCTCGTCCTCGCGCTCGGCCACGGCGCCGGCGGCGGGATCGAGGCGCGCGACCTCCAGGCGATCGCCCGCGAGCTGCCCGCACACGGCGTCACCGTCGCCCTCGTCGAGCAGCCCTGGCGCGTCGCCGGCCGGAAGGTGGCGCCCGCGCCCCGGACCCTGGACACCGCCTGGCGCGACCTGTGGCCGGCGCTCGCGAAGCAGGGACTGCCCGTCGTCGCCGGCGGACGCAGCGCCGGAGCCCGGGTGGCCTGCCGGACCGCCTCCGGGCTCGGCGCTGTCGGTGTGCTCGCGCTGAGCTTCCCGCTCCATCCGCCCGGCCGACCGGAGAAGTCCCGGGCCGACGAACTCCTCGGGGCCGGGGTGCCGACGCTCGTCGTGCAGGGCGGCGGCGACCCGTTCGGCAGGCCCGCGGAGTTCCCCGGCGGCGAGCACCGGCTCGTGGAAGTGCCGCACGGCGATCACGGTTTCGCCGTCCCCAGGCGTGCCGGGATCACGGAGGCCGAGACTCTTCTCACCATCACGGACGCCGTGACCGAGTGGGCGAAGACACTGCGGGAATGAGTCGCGGACCCCGGCTGTTGAGGCGGATGTCAGTACAGAGCATGGAGTAGGGAGTCCGCCGCATGGGTACGACCTTCTGCCCGACAGCCGAGCGCACCGACGGGCTCGAGTGGACGGTGCTGTCGCAGGGCAAGAGCGGGCCGGCTCCGGCGACGGGTGACGAGAATCGGCAGGGCCCGGCACACCAAGGTCGACTATTCTCCGATTCGAGTGGGTCCGCATTCGGCCCCGCCACGGCGTTGGAGGAGGTGGGTCCGGTCACTGGGACCGACGCAGGGACCGATGACGGTCAGGCGCAGAAGTCCGAGGAGACGACTGCCGAGCGCAACGCCCGCTTCGAGCGGGACGCCCTCGGCTACCTGGACCAGATGTACTCGGCCGCGCTGCGCATGACGCGCAACCCCGCCGATGCCGAGGATCTTGTGCAGGAGACGTACGCCAAGGCGTACGGGTCGTTCCACCAGTTCCGTGAGGGCACCAACCTCAAGGCGTGGATGTACCGGATCCTGACGAACACCTTCATCAACTCCTACCGCAAGAAGCAGCGCGAGCCCCAGCGCAGCGCAGCGGAGGAGATCGAGGACTGGCAGCTCGCGCGCGCCGAGTCGCACATGTCGACCGGACTGCGTTCCGCCGAGTCGCAGGCCCTCGACCATCTGCCCGACTCGGACGTGAAGGAAGCCCTGCAGGCGATCCCGGAGGAGTTCCGGATCGCTGTCTATCTCGCCGATGTAGAGGGCTTTGCGTACAAGGAGATCGCGGACATCATGGGAACACCCATCGGTACGGTGATGTCCCGCCTGCACCGTGGCCGTCGCCAGCTGCGCGGCATGCTCGAGGACTACGCCCGCGAGCGCGGGCTCGTCCCGGCCGGTGCGGGGGAGTCGAACGACGCGAAAGGCTCGGGCTCATGAGCTGCGGAGAGCCGCATGAGACGGACTGCTCAGAGGTCCTGGACCATCTCTACGAGTTCCTCGATCACGAGATGCCCGACAGCGACTGCACCAAGTTCGAGGTGCACTTCGAGGAATGCTCCCCGTGCCTCGAGAAGTACGGCCTCGAGCAGGCGGTGAAGAAGCTGGTGAAGCGGTGCTGCGGGCAGGACGACGTGCCCAGCGACCTGCGGGCCAAGGTCATGGGGCGGATCGATCTGATCCGCTCCGGGCAGGCCGTCCCCGACCAGGACGTGGCGACCGCCCAGGAGTAGGCGGCCACCGGCCACCGATACGCGTACACAGGGTGCGCCGCGACACCGCGGCGCACCCTGTGCGTCTGTCAGGCAGTTGTCCGACGGTGTCACCCGTACGTGCGAATCCTCGGCGTACTTCATCCTCTTGCCCCTCGACTCGCTAGCGTGGCGCTGCTTCGGACAGGTTGCCTCGGAGCGCGAGGAGGGGTGGAGGCAGTGACGGCCATACCGGCGGCGGCGCGCGCCTGCATCCTCGCCGCGGTCCTGTGCGCCACCGCGGCCGCGGCGCCTGTCGCCGTCCACGGTGCGGCCGTGCCCTGGGGAACGGCTCTGCTGCTCGCGGCCCTGTACGCCGGATGCGAGCTTCCTTCGCGATTCCCCCGTGCGGGGAGCGCCGCCCCGGTGGGGGCGGGCACGTTCTTCCCGGTGCTGCTGGCGGCGGCGTTCCTGCTGCCGCCCGCGGCGGCCGCGCTGGTGCCGGTGCCGGGGGCACTGCTCGGACGGGTCGACGGCCACCCGGCCGGCGTCCGCAGGGTCTGGCGTGCGGCCAGGCTGGCGCTCGCGACCTGGGCGGCCGCCCACGCGTATCTGCTGCTCGGCGGTGAACGGGCGCTGCGGGCCCAGGACTTCCCCTACGCGCTGGTGCCGGCCCTGGGCGGCGCGCTCGGTCTCTGTCTGCTGCTGACCGTCCTCGACGGCGGCATCCGGGCCACGGCGGAGGGGGTTCGTCGAACGGGCGGGTCTGCCTCTCCCGCGCCGTACTGCGTGCACGGGCTGGCGGGGCTGATGATGGCGGTGCTGTGGGACAGCCCCTACGGACCGGTGTCCGCCTTCTTCGTGCTGCTGCCGATGTACATCTCCTGCTGGATCTTCGCCCAGTACCACCGTGAACGGGCCGCCCACCAGGCGACGATCCGGGCGCTGGTGCAGGCGGTCGACATCAAGGACCGGTACACGCGGGGCCACAGCGAACGCGTCGGCCGTGCGTCGGTGCTGATCGCCCGGGAACTGAGCATGGACGAGGAGCGCCTCGAGGTCGTCCGGTTCGCCGGGATCCTGCACGACGTGGGCAAGCTGGGCGTGCCCACGAGGGTGCTGCGCAAGGACGGGCCGCTGACTCCGGAGGAGCGCCGGGTGATCGAACTGCATCCGGAGTACGGGCACGAGATGGTGCGCGGCATCGGCTTCCTCGGCGAGGCGCGGGCGGCGATCCTGCACCACCACGAACGCATCGACGGCAGCGGGTACCCGTACGGACTGGTGGGCGGCCAGATCCCCGAGTTCGCGCGGGTCGTCGCGGTGGCGGACGCCTTCGACGCGATGACGTCCACCCGCTCCTACCGGCGTGCCCGGCCCGTGGCCGTCGCCCTCGGCGAGCTGGAACGGTGCGCGGGCACGCAGTTCGACCCGAGGATGGTGGGTGCCCTGGCACGCGCGCTGGAGCGGCACGGGTGGGAGACGGCGGTGACGTCGGACGAGGAGGCGGCGACCACGTCCCCGGCCCCTGGGCCGGGGACGGAAGCCTCGCGTCAGGTACGGACAGGGTGAGCGGCCCGCGCCCGCGGAGCCGGGGGTGAGGACTCCTCCGGCACGCCGGCCCCTGGGAGTCGTCCATGCCGTCCACGCGGCCGCGTTCACCGTGACGGTCGCCGCCCTCGTGCAGGTGGTGATCCACGGCGTGGCTCAGCCGGGCAACGCCCTGGCCTTCGGCCTGTTCATCGCCGTCGGGGAGCTCGCCCGGTGGGGAGCGGTGCAGGGGGAGCGGGAGCCCGCGCCGCTCGGGGCCGCGGGCGCCCTCGCGTACGCCCTGCTGGGGGAGTGCGCCGGGGAGCCGACGGGCCACGGGGCCTCCCAGGTCGTGGCCGTCGTCGTCGCGGGCGCGCTCGTCGGGGCCGTACCGCATGTCGCCCGCGGGCAGGGGCCGGCGCTCGACCATGTGGCACGCCGGGTGCTGACCGTCGGGTTCGCGGCGGTGTGCTTCCAGCCGCTCTACGTCTCCGGCGAGCTGGACCTGAGGCTCGGTCACGGTCCGTACTACGCGCTCTTCCTCCTCGTACTGCTGGTGCTGACCGCGCTGTGCGACGCCGTGCTGGCCGCGGTCGTGCTCCGCTCCCACACCGGCCACCCCTTCGGGCCGCTGCTCCATGACGAGCTGCGGGCGCTGCTGGGGATCGGCTCGGCCGTCTGCGCGACGGGTGCGGTCATGGCACTCGCCGTGGCCGTCGCCGGCCTGTGGGCGCTGCCGGTGTTCTGCGTACCGCTGCTGCTCACCCAGCTGTCGTTCCGGCGGTACGCGGCCGTGCGGGCCACATACGGCCAGACGATCGCCTCCCTGGCCCGGGCGACCGAGGTGGCCGGCTACACCCGCCCGGGCCATGCCCACCGGGTCGCGGAGCTCAGCACGGCCGTCGGCCGTGAGATGGGGCTGTCGGGACCCGATCTGAACCTGCTCGAGTACGCGGCGCTCATGCACGACATCGGACAGCTGTCCCTGGTCGACCCCGTACCGGAGGGCGCCACCGCCTTGCTGCCGGCAGCCGAGCAGCGCCGTATCGCACTGCTCGGCGGTGCGGTGGTCCGCCAGACGGGCGTGCCGGCGGCGGTGGCAGCCGTCGTGGAGCAGCAGGCGGACCCCTATCGGGACCAGCCGCTCGCGGCCAGGATCGTCCGTGTCGCGAACGCATACGACGACCTGGCCGGGGGAAGCGGAGCCAGGGCGGGGGAAGCCCTGGCCGCCCTGGAGCAGCTGCGGCTGGGGACGGGGCACGACTACCAGCCAGAGGTGGTCGAATCCCTGGCCAGAGTCCTCGGCAGAGTACTTGCCTGAGGCGGTCTGACCCTCGTCCCGATGGGGTAACCCATGGGTAATGAGCGAGCCTGCGACCGGGCATGGTTGGATGCGAAAGAAGGCACAGGAGCAGGCACACAGTCATGCGTCCGGGCAGTGACCCGAGCGACCGGCAGGCGGGAATCGTGAGGATCTTCGGGAAGGTACGGCATCGGCCCTCCGCCTCTTGGCGGCAGGCCACGGACCGCGCGTTCACGCTGATCGGCGACGGCCGGTACGAGGACGCGGGCGCGCTGCTGACACGAGCGGCGGACCTCGAGCCCTGGCTCTCCGAGTCGTGGTTCAACCTGGCGCTGCTGCACAAGTTCCGCCACGACTGGGAGCAGGCCCGCGCCGCGGGGCTGCGGGCGGTCGCGCTGCTGGACAAGGAGACCGGTGCACCGGACTGGTGGAACGTCGGCATCGCCGCAACCGCCCTCCAGGACTGGCCGCTGGCCCGCCGCGCCTGGCAGGCGTACGGCCTGAAGGTCCCCGGAGCGGCCGCCGCGAACGGCGAGCCCGTGGGCATGGACCTGGGCAGTGCCGCCGTGCGGCTGTCGCCGGAGGGCGAGGCCGAGGTGGTGTGGGGCCGCAGGCTCGATCCGGCCCGGATGGAGGTGCTCTCCATTCCGCTGCCGTCGTCCGGGCGGCGCTGGGGCGAGGTGGTGCTGCACGACGGCGTTCCGAACGGTGAGCGCACGACGACCGCCGGCCCGTCGTTCCCGGTGTTCGACGAGATCGAGCTCTGGGCGCCGTCCCCCGTGCCGACCTGGGTGGTTCTGCTGGAGGCGGCGACGGAGGCGGATCGTGACGCCCTGGAGCGGCTCGCGGCGGACGCCGGATTCGCCGCGGAGGACTGGTCGTCCTCCGTGCGGCTGCTGTGCCGGGCCTGTTCCGAGGGCAGCATGCCGAGTGCGGAGGGCGAGGGCGAGCACCTCGACCCGCACGACCACAGTGAGCCGGGTCACCCGGGACCGCTGGGGCACCGTACGGGCGGCGACCTCTGGTCACCGGAGCGCGAATGCGGCATAGCGGCGCCCGCCGGTCTGGTGCGTGGCCTGCTGGACGGGTGGGTGGCCGACAGCCCGGACTCCCGTGAGTGGCGGGATCTCGAGGAAGTCTGCTGACGCCTGCCCGTAGGCTGTACGGACACAGAGTGACCGGGCACCGGGCCGGGAGCGGGTACGGAGAAGGGCGCAGAGCTGACATGGCGTCGCAGCAGTCGGAGCAGTCGCAGCAGTCGCAGCGGGAGACGGACGAGCAGGGCGGGGACGGCTTCGTCGTCGACACGGAGGACTGCGAGGAGCGCGAGCGCGCGTACCGCGAGCGTGGGACCTCGCGTCCGATCACGGTCGTCGGGAACCCGGTTCTGCACAAGGAGTGCAAGGACGTCACGGAGTTCGACGACAAGCTTGCCGCGCTCATCGATGACATGTTCGCCAGCCAGAAGACGGCGGAGGGCGTGGGCTTGGCCGCCAACCAGATCGGTGTGGACCTGAAGGTCTTCGTCTACGACTGCCCGGACGACGAGGGTGTGCGGCACACCGGTGTCGTCTGCAACCCGGTCCTGGAGGAGCTGGCGCCCGAGCAGCGCGTCCTCGACGACTCCAACGAGGGCTGCCTCTCGGTTCCGACGGCGTACGCCTCGCTGGCCCGTCCCGACTACGCGGTGGTCCGCGGCCAGGACGCGCAGGGCAACCCGATCAAGGTGCGCGGCACCGGCTACTTCGCCCGCTGCCTGCAGCACGAGACGGACCACCTGTACGGGTACCTGTACATCGACCGGCTCTCCAAGCGCGAGCGCAAGGACGCGCTGAAGCAGATGGCCGAGGGCACTCCGCGCTATGAGGTCGTCGCCAACGACTGAGTGCCGACTGTCACGAGGGCCCCGCTCACCGTGAGCGGGGCCCCTTTGTGTCACCGGGGCGTCATTGGGCGGACAAATGACGGCTGCTCAAGGCGGGTTGACGCGCGTTGACCGTCACGCCACCCTCACGGGTAGACCACTTTCACAACTTGGAGGATCGATGCTGAGACGGACGGCCCGACTGCTGACGTCTTTTGTCATGCTCATGGTTGCCGCAACGGCCGGGGTCGTTTCGACCGCCGGAACCGCCCAGGCCGACGACTGCTACAGCTGGTCCCGCACCCTGTCCGAGGGCTCCTCCGGGTCCGACGTCAGCCAGCTCCAGATCCGGGTGGGCGGATACCCGGGATACGGCGGGGTCCTCGCGGTCGACGGGCAGTTCGGCCCGGCCACCGAGGCCGCGGTCAAGCGCTTCCAGGCCGCGTACGGCCTCACCGCGGACGGCGTGGCCGGCCCGGCCACCTTCAGCAAGATCTACGCCCTCCAGGACAGCGACTGCACGCCCGCCCACTTCAGTTACGCGGAACTCAACCAGTGCAACTCGACCTGGTCCGGCGGCGCGGTCAGCGCTGCCACCGCCAAGTCCAACGCGCTGCGCGCCATGTGGAAGCTGGAGGCGATGCGGCACGCACTGGGCGACCAGCCCATCCGCGTCACCAGTGGCTTCCGCTCCTACGCCTGCAACAGCGCGGTGGGAGGCTCCTCCAGCAGCCGCCACCTGTACGGTGACGGCGTCGACCTCGGAGCGGGATCGCACTCCCTGTGCACCATGGCCAAGCAGGCCCGCTACCACGGGTTCCGGGGGATCCTCGGCCCCGGCTACCCGGGCCACAACGACCACACCCACGTCGACCACCGGTCGAGCCGTTACTGGTCCGCATCCAGTTGCGGCATCTGAAACCGCACGGCGGCCCGCACCTCGCACGGCGAGGTGCGGGCCGCCGTCGACCGGCACCGGCTCAGAAGTCCTCGTCCAGATCCACCGAGCCCTCGACCGCGACCTGGTAGGCCGACGGGCGGCGCTCGAAGAAGTTCGTCAGCTCCTGGACACCCTGCAACTCCATGAAGGAGAACGGGTTCTCGGAGCCGTACACGGGAGCGAAGCCGAGCCGGGTGAGGCGCTGGTCGGCCACGCACTCGAGGTACTCGCGCATCGACTCGGTGTTCATGCCCGGCAGACCGTCACCGCACAGGTCCCTGCCGAACTGCAGCTCGGCCTCCACGGCCTCCCTCAGCATGTCCGTGACCTGCTGCTGGAGTTCGTCGTCGAAGAGATCGGGCTCTTCCTTGCGGACGGTGTCCACGACCTCGAAGGCGAAGTTCATGTGCATCGTCTCGTCGCGGAACACCCAGTTGGTGCCGGTGGCCAGGCCGTGCAGCAGGCCGCGGGAGCGGAACCAGTAGACATAGGCGAAGGCACCGTAGAAGAACAGCCCCTCGATGCAGGCGGCGAAGCAGATCAGGTTCAGCAGGAAGCGGCGGCGGTCCGCCTTCGTCTCCAGCCGGTCGACGGCCTCGACGGAGTCCATCCACTTGAAGCAGAACTGGGCCTTCTCCCGGATGGACGGGATGTTCTCGACCGCCGCGAAGGCGGCCGTCCGGTCCTCCGGGTCGGGGAGGTAGGTGTCCAGCAGGGTCAGATAGAACTGGACGTGCACGGCCTCCTCGAACAGCTGACGCGACAGATACAGGCGCGCCTCCGGCGAGTTGATGTGCTTGTAGAGGGTGAGGACCAGGTTGTTGGCGACGATCGAGTCACCGGTCGCGAAGAACGCGACCAGGCGGCCGATCAGGTGCTGCTCGCCGGGGGTGAGCCTGGCCAGGTCGGCGACGTCGGAGTGGAGGTCGACCTCCTCCACGGTCCAGGTGTTCTTGATGGCGTCGCGGTAGCGCTCGTAGAAGTCCGGGTACCGCATCGGACGCAGGGTGAGCTCGAAGCCGGGATCGAGCAGGTTCTTCTCGGACATCACTGGCAGGCCTCGCAGGACTCGGGGTTTTCCAGGGAGCAGGCGACGGCCTCGGGGTCGGCGGCCTGCTGGACGGGGACGGTCGCCTGCGCGGCGCGGGCGATGCGGGTGGCCGGACGCGAACGCAGGTAGTACGTCGTCTTCAGGCCCTTCTTCCAGGCGTACGCGTACATCGAGCTCAGCTTCCCGATGGTCGGCGTCTCCAGGAACAGGTTCAGCGACTGGCTCTGGTCCAGGAACGGCGTGCGGGCCGCCGCCATGTCGATCAGGCCGCGCTGCGGGATCTCCCAGGCCGTGCGGTACAGGGCGCGGACGTCCTCGGGGATCCAGCTGAAGCCCTGGACCGAGCCGCTGGCCTCCCGCAGCGCCTCGCGGGACTGCGCGTCCCAGACGCCCAGCCTCTTCAGGTCCTCCACCAGGTAGGCGTTGACCTGGAGGAACTCACCGCTCAGCGTCTCGCGCTTGAAGAGGTTGGACACCTGCGGCTCGATGCACTCGTACACCCCCGCGATCGAGGCGATGGTGGCGGTGGGCGCGATGGCCAGGAGCAGCGAGTTGCGCATGCCGACCTCGGCGACACGGGCACGCAGGGCGTCCCAGCGCTCCGGCCAGTTCAGGTCCGTGTCGTAGTGGTCGGGGTGCAGCACGCCCCGTGCCGCGCGGGTCTCGGACCAGGCGGGCAGCGGGCCTTCGCGTTCGGCCAGGTCGCAGGAGGCCTCGTAGGCGGCCAGCATGATCCGTTCGGCGATCCGCGTCGACAGGGCTTTCGCCTCGGCGGAGTCGAAGGGGAGCCGCAGCTTGAAGAAGACGTCCTGCAGGCCCATCACGCCGAGGCCCACCGGCCGCCACCGGGCGTTGGACCGGCCGGCCTGCTCGGTCGGGTAGAAGTTGATGTCGACGACGCGGTCGAGGAACGTGACGGCCGTGCGGACGGTCGCGTCCAGCCGCTCCCAGTCGATCCTGTCGCCGGCTGCCTCGTCGACGAACGAGCCCAGGTTGACGGAGCCGAGGTTGCACACCGCGGTCTCGCCGTCATCCGTGACCTCGAGGATCTCGGTGCACAGGTTCGACGAGTGGACGACCCGGCCCGGCTCCGCCGTCTGGTTGGCGGTGCGGTTGGAGGCGTCCTTGAAGGTCATCCAGCCGTTTCCGGTCTGGGCGAGCGTGCGCATCATCCGGCCGTAGAGGTCCCTGGCCGGGACGGACCTGAGGGCCAGCCCGGCGGCCTCGGCACGGCGGTAGGCCGTGTCGAACTCCTCGCCCCACAGGTCGACCAGTTCCGGGACGTCGGCCGGCGAGAACAGCGACCAGTCGGCGTCGGCCTCGACGCGGCGCATGAACTCGTCGGGGATCCAGTGCGCCAGATTCAGGTTGTGCGTACGCCGGGCGTCCTCACCGGTGTTGTCGCGCAGCTCCAGGAACTCCTCGACGTCCGCGTGCCACGTCTCCAGGTAGATCGCGGCGGCGCCCTTGCGCCGGCCGCCCTGGTTCACCGCCGCCACGGAGGCGTCGAGGGTCTTCAGGAACGGCACGATGCCGTTGGAGTGCCCGTTCGTGCCGCGGATCAGCGAACCGCGGGAGCGGATGCGGGAGTACGAGAGTCCGATGCCACCGGCGTGCTTGGACAGACGTGCGACCTGGTGATAGCGGTCGTAGATCGAGTCGAGCTCGTCGAGCGGCGAGTCCAGCAGGTAGCAGGACGACATCTGCGGGTGGCGGGTGCCGGAGTTGAACAGCGTGGGGGAGGAGGGCAGATAGTCGAGCCGGCTCATCAGCCCGTACAGCGCGGCGACCTCGTCCAGGGCGCGTACCGAGTCGTCCGCGGCGAGGCCGCAGGCGACGCGCAGCATGAAGTGCTGCGGGGTCTCGATCACCTGGCGGGTGATCGGGTGGCGCAACAGATAGCGGCTGTAGAGCGTGCGCAGCCCGAAATAGCCGAAGCGGTCGTCCGCCGCCCGGTCGATCAGCGCGTCGAGGCGCCGCGCGTGCAGTGCGACGAAGGCCGCCGTGCGGTCGGCGATCAGGCCCTCGTGGTGGCCGACCGCGACGGAGGCAGAGAAGGCCGTCGCGCCCTGCCCGGCGGCCTCGTCGGCGATGTGACGGGTCAGCAGGCGTGCGGCGAGCCGCGAGTAGGAGGGGTCCTCCGAGATCAGGCCTGCCGCGGCGTCGGTGGCGAGGGAGCGAAGCTCGGCGGCGTCGGAGCCGGCGTGCCGGCCGCGCAGCGCCGCGGCGGCGACCCTGCCGGGGTCGGTGTGGGGCAGATCGGCGGTGAGGTCCGTGAGGGTCCGCAGCAGTGCGGTCCCGGGCCCGTTGTTCTCCGTCGCTGCGACCGGATCGGCCGGCGCGATGCTCATATGACGCTCTCCCTCGCTCGGTTCCGGGCGGGCGGAGGGAGGTGAGGGCCGTACGACGTGCTCCAGGGCAGCACGTCGTGCACGGCGTCCACCGGCCCAACCGCGAGGCCCGGACGTCTGGGCATCCGGGTCGGTCGAACCGGATGCACCGTCGGCAGGTCGTCGGACTTGAAACGGGTACGGCGAAGCGCACCGGATCACACCGTTGCGGGACAGTTCCGGATTTGCACCGGATTCCCCTGCGGCGACAGCGAGATGAGCATACATGTGGGGGCGGTTGGCTACGCCACCCCCCACATGTTGTGTCGCGTGGCTATCGGAGCTCGAGCGCGTAGGTCAGCAGCAAGGACAGCTCGGGGAACGGCGACCAGTCCCGCTCCGGCGTGCGCACGAAGCCCAGCCGTTCGTACAAGCGGTGCGCGGCGTGCATTTCGGGGTCGGTCGACAGCACGAGCCGTACGCACCCGGGAACGGCACGCGCCCGGTCGGTGCACAGGCGCACCAGCTGCTCCCCGACACCCCGGCCGCGTGCCTGTGGCGCGACGGCGAGCATCCTGAACTCGGCCTCGCCGGGGCCCGCGATGTCCGCCCACCGTCCGCTCCCGGCGACGAACGTGACGCCGCCGAGGAGGGCTCCGGCGGTGTCGACGGCGACGTACACCTCCGCGCCCTCCGCGCGTCCCGCGACATCGCGCAGAACCGGCAGATAGGGGTCCTCGGCACCAAAGGCGAGCAGCCCGCCGTCGAGGTACGTGCGGGCGGTCAACTCGCCGAGCGCCGTGTGCTCCTCCGGTTCGATTCTTCTGATCACTGTGTCCATGCCCGGCAGTGTGCATCAACGCACGGCAAAGGGCCGTCGCATTTCCTCCCGGAGATGCGACGGCCCCTGCCTCTGCGCGAAGGTCAGTGACCGCCCGGCGCACCCGCCGTGGCCGGCGGGAGCTCGACCTTGACGCCGGGGTCGCCCGCGTCCGCGGTGTAGTCGGACGGGCTGGTCTCGTCGATGCCGTCGGGGGCCTTGGCCGCCCGCAGGACGAACGTGAGGACCACGGTGACGACGACGTTCAGTACGAACGCGGTGAGACCGATGTAGCCGATCTCGCCGATGCCCGGGATCTCCGCGGACGAGCCGCCGAAGTGCTTCTGCGTCGGGCTGGCGACGCCGTACGCGGCGGCGGTGCCGTAGACCATGCCGACCGCCCAGCCGCCGAGGAGTGCCCAGCGGTGGAACCAGCGGGTGAACAGTCCGCCCACCAGGGCCGGGAAGGTCTGAAGGATCCAGATCCCGCCGAGCAGCTGGAAGTTGATCGCGACGGTCTTGTCCATGGTGAGGACGAAGACCAGGGCGCCGACCTTGACCAGCAGCGAGACCAGCTTGGAGACCTTGGTCTCCTGCGCCGGGGTCGCGTCGGGCTTCAGGAAGTCCTTGTAGATGTTGCGGGTGAACAGGTTCGCCGCGGCGATCGACATGATGGCGGCCGGGACCAGCGCGCCGATGCCGATGGCGGCGAAGGCGACACCCGCGAACCAGTCGGGGAACATGTTCTCGAACAGCTGCGGGATGGCCAGCTGGCCGTTCTTGACGTTCACCCCGGCCGCGATCGCCATGAAGCCGAGCAGCGCCAACAGGCCGAGCATCAGCGAGTAGAGCGGCAGGATCGTGGTGTTCCTGCGGATGACCTCGCGGCTGCGGGAGGACAGGGTCGCCGTGATCGAGTGCGGGTACATGAAGAGCGCGAGCGCGGAGCCGAGCGCCAGCGTGGCGTAGCCCCAGTGGCCCATGTCACCGGGCACGAGTGCACCGGTAGGCTTGCCCGTCGCCTCGTTGACCTGCGAGAACTTCTCGCCGGCGCTGGCGAAGATCGCGTCGAAGCCACCCAGCTTGATCGGGATGTAGATGATCGCCACCGCGATGACGATGTAGATCAGGGTGTCCTTGACGAAGGCGATCAGCGCCGGCGCTCGCAGTCCGGACGAGTACGTGTAGGCCGCGAGCACACCGAAGGCGATCAGCAGCGGCAGGTCCTTGATGAACCAGTTGGTGTCCTCGCCGCCGCCGACGCCCATGACGTCGAGCACGGCCTGGATGCCGACCAGCTGGAGCGCGATGTACGGCATCGTGGCGAGGATGCCGGTGAGCGCGACCGCCAGGGACAGACCCTTGGAGCCGAAGCGTCCGCGGACGAAGTCGGAGGTCGTCACGTATCCGTGCTTGTGCGACACCGACCACAGCCGCGGCAGGAAGGTGAAGATCAGCGGATAGACCAGGATCGTGTAAGGGACGGCGAAGAAGCCCGCCGCGCCCGCCGCGTAGATGGCCGCGGGGACGGCGACGAAGGTGTACGCGGTGTACAGGTCGCCGCCGAGCAGGAACCAGGTCACCCAGGTGCCGAAGGATCTGCCGCCGAGGCCCCACTCGTCGAGGCTGTTCTCGTTCTCGGCCTTGCGCCAGCGCGTGGCCAGGAAGCCCATGACCGTGACGGCCAGGAAGAAGAAGATGAAGACGCCGAGTGCGACGCCGTTCACGCCGTCGTTCACTTGGACGCACCCCCCTTGCGGGCGCGCTGGTCACGCTGCCACAGCACGTACGCGGTCATCGTCAGAGCCGTCGAGATCAGGACCCAGAGCATCTGGTACCAGTAGAAGAACGGCATGCCGATGAAGGTCGGGTCGACCTTCGAGTAGGAACCGACCCAGAGCATCGCCACGAAAGGCGCGAAGAGGCAGAGGGCGATGATCACGCGCACCGGTGTGACGACCGGTAGTTTCGCTTCGGGCGCTTGTGGCGCTTCGGGCGCATCGGGCACTGCTGACATGCGGCTCCGTCCCCTCACTGGTCACCTGTAATGCGCACGAAATCTAGGCGAGCCGTTCGCGCCGAGTCACCCCCCGTCCGTATATCGGTACGGCAACGACTTCCGGCAGCGCCACGCAAAACGTGACATGGCGCCGCAACAGGTCGCGGCGCCATGTGTGTCCGGGGCGGTCGAGGCGGTCGGGGTCAGTCGCCCGGGCGCTGGAGCCTCGCGACGAACTTGTACCGGTC
The DNA here is from genome assembly GCF_042888225.1 of Streptomyces sp. NPDC003023. Taxonomy (NCBI): domain Bacteria; kingdom Bacillati; phylum Actinomycetota; class Actinomycetes; order Kitasatosporales; family Streptomycetaceae; genus Streptomyces; species Streptomyces sp. NPDC003023. The sequence goes on along the minus strand of NZ_JBIAPL010000009.1, from coordinate 247,868 downwards.
ACCGCGGTAGACCGAGCGCACCCACTCCACCGGCTCGCCCCGGGCGTCGAGCGAGTGACGCGAGAGCATCAGCATGGGCAGGCCCACGTCCGTGCCGAGCAGTCCCGCTTCCCGGGGAGTGGCGAGCGAGGTCTCGATCGTCTCCTCGGCCTCCGCGAGGTGGACGTCGTACACCTCCGCCAGCGCGGTGTAGAGCGAGGTGTACTTGACCAGGCTGCGGCGCAGCGCCGGGAAGCGCTTCGCGGACAGGTGCGTGGTCTCGATGGCCATCGGCTCGCCGCTCGCCAGCCGCAGTCGCTCGATGCGCAGCACCCGGCCGCCCGCCGTGATGTCCAGCAGTCCGGCCAGGGTGTCGTCGGCTGTGACGTACCCGATGTCCAGCAACTGAGACGTGGGCTCCAGACCCTGGGCGCGCATGTCCTCGGTGTAGGACGTGAGCTGGAGCGCCTGCGAGACCTTGGGCTTGGCGACGAACGTGCCCTTGCCCTGGATGCGCTCGAGCCGGCCCTCGACGACCAGTTCCTGCAGTGCCTGCCGGACGGTGGTGCGCGAGGTGTCGAACTCGGCCGCCAGTGTCCGCTCCGGCGGCACGGGCGTGCCGGGCGGCAGGGTCTCCGTCATGTCGAGCAAGTGGCGCTTCAGCCGGTAGTACTTGGGCACGCGTGCGGTACGGGTCTGTGCCCCGCCCTCGGCCTCGGTGCCGCCCCCGTCAGTGCTCATGGCCCGCCTTCCCGACTGCTGCGCTCCTGCCGTCACCGGCTCCTCCGTATCTAGGTCCTGTCGCCGACGGGACCTGGCGGCTCACATGGTGACACGGACCGGTCACGGGTCGTCGCCCTCCCTCATGTGTCGGTCCGATAACGGCCACGACAGCCCCTCTTATACACCCTTGACACCCCTAAAGGTCTAGGCCAAGCTCCCGGTACTGGTCTAAACCATTAAGGATCAGGTCCCAGCCCACGAGCATTGATCGGCGTATGCCTTCACGGCGGGCGGGGGGTGGCAGGCATCCCTGAGGAGGATGACGTGAAGCGCAAGCTCATCGCGGCGATCGGCGTCGCCGGCATGATGGTCGGCCTGGCGGCCTGTGGCGACTCGGACGGCGGCGGCGACAAGGCCGGTGGCGGCGACGCCAAGGAGATCACGGTCTGGCTCACGGTCGACGCGCAGAACAACTGGCCGGAGCTGGTCAAGGCGGCGGACGACGCGGTCATCGCGAAGCACCCGGGCCTGAAGATCAACCACGAGTACTACGGCTGGCCGGACAAGAACGCCAAGCTCGACGCCGTGCTCGCCACGGACAAGGCGCCGGATGTTGTCGAGATGGGCAACACCGAGATGATCGGCTACATGGCCAAGGGCGCCTTCGCCGAGATCGACCCGGCGAAGTACGACAACTCCGACAAGTGGCTGGACGCCCTCAAGGACTCCGTCACCTACAACGGGAAGACGTACGGCGTGCCCTACTACGCCGGCGGCCGCGTGGGCACCTGGCGCAAGGACATCGCCGCCGAGGCGGGAGTCAAGACCGCGCCCAAGACCTGGGCCGAGCTGACCGCCGCGCTGGACAGCATCCAGGAGAAGAAGGGCGACAGTTCAGCGCCTGGTACCAGCCTTCACCGGACTGGTACGCCGCGATGTCCTTCGTCTACGACGCGGGCGGCTCCATCGCCGAGCAGAACGGCGAGTCCTGGAAGGCGAACCTCTCCTCGCCCGAGTCCCTCAAGGGCCTCAAGGCGTACAAGTCGATCCTCGACACGTACATGCACGGCGACAAGACCAAGGACGAGGCCGACCGCCCGATCGTCTTCGGCCAGGGCAACTCGGCGACCATCTTCGCCGCTGCCTGGGAGGGCGCCACCGCCGCCGACCCGAAGAACGACAAGGTCGGCAAGCTCGGCGACAAGCTCGAGAACTTCGTGATGCCCGGCCCGAACGGCAAGAGCCTGCCCGTCTTCCTCGGCGGCTCCGACCTGGCCGTCCCGGTCAAGTCCAAGGCGCAGGACATCGCGGCCGAGTGGATCAACGCCTTCGCCGGCTCCAAGGGCCAGCAGGGTCTGATCGCCAAGGGCAACCTGCCCAACAACAAGGCGGACCTCGCCCCGCTGAAGGCCGACCCGAAGACGCAGGTCCCGGCCACGGCCGCCGAGTCCAGCTGGTTCGTCCCGACCGCTCCGGGCTGGGGCCAGGTCGAGAAGGCCCAGATCCTGAAGACGATGCTCGTCGAGATCGCCAACGGCAAGAAGTCCGTCGAGGACGCCGCGAAGGCCGCGGACGCCGAGATCGACAAGGTCATCAACACCAAGTGACCTTCCGGCAGGGCCCCGTCGCACCGTCGACGGGGCCCTGCCGCCCGTACCAGGAGTAGGGACCGCTGAGGAGCACGGGATGAGTGCCGCAGAGACAACCACCGTGAAGGTGCCGCCGGCGCGGCAGTCACCACCGCCGGGGGCCGTCGCCCCGGAGCAGCAGAGCAGCAGGCGGAGGTCGAGCGGGGCGGGGGCGCCGTGGGCGCTGCTGGCACCCTGTCTCCTGGTGCTCCTGCTGGTGCTCGGCTATCCACTGGTGCGCCTGGTCACCCTGTCCTTCCAGAAGTTCGGCCAGCCGCAGCTGTGGGGCTTCCAGGCGCCCGAGTCGGCCGGTCTGGAGAACTACACCAAGATCCTCGGGGACGCGGAGTTCTGGGCCGTCGTCCTGCGCACCGTCGTCTTCGCCGGTGGTGCGGTGATCTCGACGATGGTCCTCGGCATGCTGATCGCCCTGCTGCTCCAGCGGGTGTCCGGCTGGGTGAAGGTCCTCGTCAACATCGTCCTCGTCGCCAGCTGGGGTATGCCCATCATCGTCGCGACCGCCATCTTCAAGTGGCTCTTCGACGCCGACTACGGTGTGCTCAACTGGCTGCTGGACAAGCTGCCCGGCGTGGAGATGATCGGGCACAACTGGTTCGCCAGCGGTCCGCAGGGCCTTGCCGTGATCATGCTGCTGGTGGTGTGGGGCGCCGTCCCCTTCGTGGTGATCACCCTCAGCGCCGGCCTCACCCAGGTTCCCAAGGAGCTCGAGGAGGCCGCCCGTCTGGACGGGGCGGGAGCCTGGGGCGTCTTCCGTTTCGTCACCCTGCCGATCCTCAAGCCCATCATCGTGATGCTGACGACCCTGTCGGTGATCTGGGACATGGGCGTCTTCCCGCAGGTGTTCGTGATGCGCAACGGCCATCCGGAGGCCGAGTTCCAGATCCTCACCACCTACTCGTACGACAAGGCCTTCGTCGTCAACGACTACGGCGGCGGTTCCGCGATCGCCCTGGTCACCGTGCTGCTCCTGCTCGGAGTCGTAGCCGTCTACATGCGCCAGATGCTCAAGATCGGAGAGGTGGAGTGACCTCGACAACCGCGCCTCCCGCCGCCGGCCGCCGCCCCCGCGGGGGCAAGGCCGGCTGGAACCTCCTCGGACTGCTCGTGGTCCTGATCGCCGGCTTCCCGGTGTACTGGATGCTGAACACGGCGTTCAAACCGGCCAAGGACGCCATCGACCCGGACCCGCACTTCTTCCCGAGCGTGTTCACCCTCGAGAACTTCGAGCGTGCCCTGCAGGTCTCCGACTTCTGGGGACCGGTCGGGCGCAGCCTCGTCGTCTCGCTCGCCGTCGTGTTCGTCGGCATCGTCGTCGGCATGCTGGCCGCTCTCGCCATCTCCCGGTTCGCCTTCCGCGGCCGCAAGATCGTGATCGTCGGCATCCTCGCGGTCCAGATGATTCCGCTGGTCGCGATGATCATTCCGGTCTTCCTGCTGCTGAACGACCTGGGTCAGTACGACAAGATCACCGGGCTGATCATCACCTATCTGACCTTCATCCTGCCCTTCACCGTCTGGACGTTGCGCGGCTTCATCGTCAACATCCCGAAGGAGCTGGAGGAGGCGGCGATGGTCGACGGCTGCACCCGTACCGGCGCCTTCGTCCGGGTGGTCTTCCCGCTGCTCGCCCCCGGCATGGTGGCGACCTCCGTCTACGGCTTCATCCAGGCGTGGAACGAGTACCTGTACGCGCTGATGCTGATGAGCCAGCAGAACCAGACGGCCACCGTCTGGCTCAGCAACTTCATCACCAAGAACGGCACCGAGTACGCCCCGATGATGGCCGGCTCCACGATGATGGCCGTCCCCATCGTGATCCTTTTCCTCCTTGTCCAGCGCAAGATGGCCGCGGGTCTGACGGCCGGCGCAGTGAAGGGATAACGCCACCTCATGACGACTCTGGTACGTGGCTCCTCAGGCACTCTGACCCGTGACGCGCTCACCGTCCTCCAGCCGGGCTTCGTCGGCACCACCGCCCCCGACTGGCTGCTGCGGCAGATCGGCGAAGGGCTCTCCGCCGTCGGTCTGTTCGGCCGCAACATCGCCTCGCCCCGTCAGCTCGCCGCGCTCACCGCACAGCTGCGCGCCGAGCGGGACGACGTCCTCGTCGCCATCGACGAGGAGGGCGGCGATGTCACCCGGCTGGAGGTGCGCACCGGTTCCTCGTTCCCCGGCAACTACGCGCTGGGCTCGGTGGACGACGTCGGCCTCACCCGTGCCGTGGCGCACGAACTGGGACGCCGGCTCGCCGCATGCGGGGTGGACCTCAACTGGGCGCCGTCCGCCGACGTCAACTCCAATCCGGACAACCCGGTCATCGGCGTACGGTCGTTCGGCGCCGACACCGCCCTCGCCGCCCGGCACACCGTCGCGTACGTCGAGGGCCTGCAGTCGGCAGGCGTGGCCGCCTGCACCAAGCACTTCCCCGGACACGGCGACACCAACGTCGACTCGCACCACGCGCTGCCCCGCATCGATGCGGATCTGGACACCCTGCACGCCCGTGAGCTGGCGCCTTTCCGGGCATCCATCGCCGCGGGTTCCAAGGCGGTGATGAGCGCGCACATCCTGCTTCCCGCGCTCGATCCCGACCGTCCCGCGACGCTGAGCCCGCGGGTCCTCACCGGTCTGCTCCGCGAGGAGCTGGGCTACCAGGGCCTGATCGTCACGGACGGAATGGAGATGCAGGCCATCTCGTCCGCGTACGGAATCGAGCGGGGCTCGGTCCTCGCGATCGCCGCCGGAGCCGACGCGATCTGCGTCGGCGGCGGCCTGGCAGACGAGGAGACCGTACTGCGGCTGCGCGACGCCCTCGTCGACGCGGTGCGCAGCGGCGACCTGCCGGAGGAGCGGCTGGCCGACGCGGCGGCGCGGGTGCGCGACCTCGCGGACTGGACGCGGCGGGCCAGGGGGGCCGCGGCGGAGCCGGGCGCGGCCGCACAGGCGGAGCTATCCCCGGCGGGGCCCGGGGCAGGGACCGGGCCCGGCTCCGACCCGGAGATCGGTCTTGTGGCCGCCCGCCGTGCGGTGAAGCTCACCGTCGGCGATCGGCCCTACGAACCGCTCACGCAGGCGGGCTACGTCGCTGCCTTCACCCCCGTCGCCAACATCGCCGTGGGGGACGAGACGCCGTGGGGGGTGGCCGCTGAACTCGCCTCACTTCTCCCCGGCACCGGGACCGACACCTACGCCGACGGATCCGGTACGCCCGAGTTGGTGTCGCAGGTGCTGGACGCGGCGGCCGACCGCAGGATCGTCGCCGTCGTACGGGACGTCCACCGCCACCCCTGGATGGCGGACGCCCTCGCGGCGCTCCTCGCGGCTCGTCCCGACACGGTCGTCGTCGAGATGGGCCTGGACCGGGCCGCGCCCACGGGGGCTCTGCACATCGCGACCCATGGCGCGGCCCGCGTCTGCGGGCGCGCCGCCGCGGAGGTCATCGTCGGCCGGTGAGCCGGCGGAAGGACCGACGTGGACCGTGACGTGCCGGGCGTGCACCGGTGCCAGGCGCCCTGGAGCCCGCATGGAGGCGACCACGAGGGGAGCGTCGCCGGCGGCCAGGACCCGGACGCGCCGGGAGCGCCGGCGAGGTGACACGGACGCGCCGGGGGCGGGCGCGGTGCGCAGGAACCCGTGGACGCGACGGGCGGGTGTGATGAGGGGCCCGCCCGTCGTTCACGGACATGTGCACAACCGCGGGTTCATAAGTATGGTGGCGGAACTAAACTTTGCTCAGGCATGGACAGCCCGAATGGTCTAGTCCACAATTGAGCTCGACCAAGCCTCCGCCCTCCCCGCACAGGGGGGTGGAACGAGGTCACCGGCGCTCTCTGCCCTGACTGCGCCGAGACCTCTACGGCCGACCGGGACCGCACACCCTTCGGCCGCGTAACTCCGGGCTGCGGTGCCGGACGGGTTGAGGGTCCCGTCGCGGCGCCGCGGCCCGCGGGTACCCTCGCAGACGTGCCCTCCATGAACGAACTCGTCCGCCAGCACACCGCTCTGAGTGAGTCCGACCTCGAGTGGCTCCACCTGCTGGTCTCGGAGTGGCAGCTGCTCTCCGACCTCTCCTTCGCCGACCTCGTGCTGTGGGTCCCCACCCGCGACGGCACCCGCTACGTCTCCGTCGCCCAGATGCGGCCCAACACCGGCCCCACCTCCTACCAGGACGACATGGTCGGCCATCTCGTCCCACGCGGCCGGCGCCCGCTGCTCGACGCCGCGCTCGACGAGGGCCGGATCGTGCGCGAGGGCGACCCCGAGTGGCGCGAGGAGGTCCCGGTACGGGTCGAGTCCATTCCCGTACGCCGCGAGGGCCGCGTACTCGGCGTCATCGCGCGCAACACCAACCTGCTCACCGTGCGCACCCCGTCACGGCTCGAGCTCACCTACCTCCAGTCCGCCTCCGACCTGGCGCAGATGATCGCGGCAGGAACGTTTCCCTTCCCCGAGGAACAGGTCGAGATGGACTCCTCTCCGCGTGCCGGGGACGGGCTCATCCGGCTCGACGCGGACGGCATCGTGCAGTACGCGAGCCCCAACGGCCTCTCCGCGTACCACCGCCTCGGGCTCGCATCCGACCTCGTCGGCCAGCACCTCGGCCAGCTCACCGCCGAACTCGCGCCCTCCCGCGGCCCGGTCGACGAGGCCCTCGTCAAGATCGCCAGCGGGTACGCGCCGCGTGAGACCGAGGTGGAGGGCAACGGCGGTGTCATCCAGCTGCGGGCGATCCCCCTCAAACCCAAGGGGGTGCGCATCGGCTCGCTGGTGCTGCTGCGGGACGTCACCGAACTGCGCCGCCGCGAACGAGAGCTGATCACCAAGGACGCCACCATCCGGGAGATCCATCACCGGGTGAAGAACAACCTCCAGACGGTCGCCGCGCTGTTGCGCCTCCAGTCCCGCCGGATGGACTCCGTACGCGGCCGTGAGGCGCTCGACGAGGCGGTACGGCGCGTCGGCTCGATCGCGATCGTGCACGAGACGCTGTCCCAGAACCTGGACGAGCGGGTGGAGTTCGACGACATCGCGGACAGGGTGATCGCGATGGTCGCGGAGATCTCACCCGGCAGGGTCGAGTGCCGCCGCACCGGCCGGTTCGGAATTCTGGACGCCGAGATCGCCACCCCCCTGTCGATGGTGCTCACCGAAGTGTTGCAGAACGCCTTGGAGCACGCCTTCGCTCAGGGTGAGCAGGGCTCGGTCGAGGTGGCGGCGGTCCGCGGCGAGGCCCGCGCGCAGAGCTCCCGACTGCTGATCACCGTTCAGGACGACGGCCGCGGTCTGCCGGAGGGCTTCGACGCGCAGCGGGCCGGCAATCTGGGGCTGCAGATCGTCCGGACCCTGGTCGAGGGGGAGCTGGGCGGAACCTTCGACATGGTCCCCGTTCCCGGGCCGGGACGCGGCACCCGGGTCGTCCTCGACATCCCCGTACCGGACAAGCGCTGACCGTTCTGGGGTCGCCGGCACTGCTTTGCCGCGCACCCGTCTCGCCGCGCACAGCGAAGAGCCCCGGACCGTGTGACACGGTCCGGGGCTCGAGGCTCACGTGCTCGCATGTGCGATGCGCATCGGGGGTACTGCGCGCTGCGGCTCGAAGGCGGTGAGTGCGTGCTCGCTGCACGCGCCGCCGGCGAAGGCCGGTAGCAGGGGGCGTCAGGCGCTGGCGTTACGCGCCCGGTTGCGGGCGGCGCGGCGCTTCATCGCGCGGCGCTCGTCCTCGCTGAGGCCACCCCAGACGCCGGAGTCCTGGCCGGACTCGAGCGCCCACTGCAGGCACTGCTCCATGACGGGGCAGCGACGGCAGACGGCCTTGGCTTCCTCGATCTGCAGCAGCGCAGGACCGGTGTTGCCGATGGGGAAGAAGAGCTCGGGGTCTTCCTCGCGGCAAACGGCGTTGTGACGCCAGTCCATGGCTGCTACCTCTCCTTGGTATTACGTGTGGGTGCTTGTGAATGTGAACGCTTTCACGAATCCCCCCGCAAGGGAAGGGCCGAGCCGCCGGTAGCCCGGCGTTGGGTCCTGGATTCGTGGAGGGGTTCCGGCGGTCTGTGGGGCCGATGTTGCGGGCCGTCCCGATCGCCATGTAGAGATTCGCAAACCTCGGCGGCGGATACAACCCCTTCCGGAAACTTTTTTTTGATTCCTCGGTGTCGACTAGGTCACAGCCGTACTTCTATGGGGTGGATCGCAGCCCGTACGTTCGAGATAAAGGACTTTCGGTCCTTCTGGTCACACAATCACACGCAGTGCACGGCGTACGCCTGTGAACGCCACGCTGGTACGCAGCCCCAGGTGGTCACCGTCCATCTGGAAGGGCAATGGAACCTTTGAATGCAAGGTGAAGGCCGTCTGGTCGTGAAGTGTGAGTGCGTGCTTTCCGTGCGGACCGCGCACCGGGCTCGAAGTGAGCAATTGGGTCCCGTAACGGGCCACCGCCGGGGTCGACAGTTTCGACAGTCCGAGCACATCGAGGGCGGTGTCGAAGGACGCCCTCGGGGACGCGTACACCGGGCGATTGCCCAGGTAGGTCCAGGGAGAGGTGTTGCAGACTATGGACAGCACCAGTCCGGAAACGGGGTCCGCGCCGGGTCGCTCGAGGGTGATCGTGCCGTTGCGGCGGTGCGGATCGTCCAGGAACTGGCGCAGCACCTGACGGACGTAAAGGGCGTGCGTCGACCGCTTTCCGCGTTCGCGATGCTGTTCGACTCGTCCCACGACGCCGGCGTCGAAACCGAATCCGGCGCAGAAAGTGAACCAACGCGGTGGGACGCCCTCGTCCTCTGTGCCGGGAACGCCGGCCGCGAGCCCGAGACCGACCGTCTGCTCGGTGCGGTCACGCAGCGCGTCCAGAATGGCGCCGGTCGCCTCCACTGCGTCGTTCGGCAGTCCGAGGGCGCGGGCGAACACATTGGTCGAGCCGCCCGGGACCACTGCGAGACGGGGAAGACGATCCGGATCGGGGCCGCCGTGCAGCAGACCGTTGACGACCTCGTTGACGGTGCCGTCGCCGCCGAGGGCCACGACGAGATCGATGTCGTCCGACTCGGCGGCCCGGCGACCGAGGTCGCGGGCGTGTCCGCGGTACTCGGTGGTGACCGCGTCGAGCTTCATCTCGCTCGCGAGTGCGTGGATCAGTACGTCACGTGTGCGGGCACTGGTGGTGGTTGCTGCCGGATTGACCACGAGAAGTGCGCGCATGCGATGCAGCGTACCTACTGGGGGGTACCTGGCCCAGCCCGGGTTTCCCGGGCGGACCGGCGTGACGGCTACCCTGCAGGGGTGAGCAGCGACGACCAGACCCCCCTCGCCGACAGCCCTTCGGGCCCCTCCCGCCCGTCCCGTCTGACCGCGGCGGCAGCGGTGTGCGCCGCCGAAGGGCTGGCGCTGGTCGCGGGTGGTGTGTACATGCTCGTGATGGGACTGCTCGGCCGGCCCGACAGTCCCTCGCAGGCGGAGATGGGCGGGCTGACGCTCATGGCACTCGGCGTGATCCCGCTGGCGGCGGCGCGCGGGCTGCTGCGTCAGCGCGGCTGGAGCCGCGGGCCGGCGATCATCACCCAGCTGATCGCGCTGATCCCGGCCTGGACGCTGCTGCGGTCCTCGGGGGCGCTGATCCCGCTGGGCGTGGTGCTGGCGGCGGTCGCGGTGACCGGGCTGGTGCTGCTGGTGAACCCGACGACGGCGGAAGCGCTGGGCATCCGGGGCCGCGCGTAGCTCGGGGGCGCGAAGCGCCCCACCGTTGGCGTGGGTCTCCCTGGGCGCGGATGTTCCGGCGTGTGGGTGGGTGCGGGGGTCGGTGGCTGCGGTGCGCGCCGGGGGCGCGGCTGTCCGGTGGGTGGGTGCGGGGGTCGGTGGCTGCGGAGGGGGGATCGCGGACTGCTTTCCCGAGCCTGCGTTTGCCTAGGCTTACGACGCTTTACGTCCGCTCACCCCCCTCCTCCGCCCCCGCCCCCCTCCCGCCGGTGGGCCCGTGCCAGTCCTGGTCGTTCCCACGGCCCGTGCGGGGTATCGGGGAGGGGCTCCTCGCCGGCCCTTCGGCTCCCGTCCCGCCTGCGGGAGCGAACCCGTCGCCGCTGGGTGCGGGGTGACGCGCCCTCATCGGGCCACGGGTGCCGCCCGGGCACAGGGACGGCCCGCCAGTCCTGACAGGCTGACGGTCCCGTCACCGGGGGCCGGCCCGCCCGCAGGGGCAGATCCGCTGCTGGGGTACGGGGCAGGCGCCTGCACCGGCCCTGCGGCGGGGGCGAGGGGCGTGGGCCGGGGGGAGGGGGACGCGCAGGGGGTGTGTTCGGGACGTAAGGCGTCGTGAGCCTAGGGGGAGGCAGGTTCGGGAAAGCAGTCCCGGACATGCCCCCGGAGCGGCACCCGGACACCACACGACACGGACCGGGCCAAGCCGGAGACGCGCAAAGACCGGGCTCCGCCCGGAGACGCCCGGAGACGCGAGCCGATCGGGTCGGCTCGCGTCTCCGGGGAGGGGTTACTCCTCGACCAGCAGGCGTTCGCGGAGCTGTGCGAGCGTGCGGGCCAGCAGCCGGGAGACGTGCATCTGGGAGATGCCGACCTCCTGCGCGATCTGCGACTGGGTCATGTTCCCGAAGAAGCGGAGCAGCAGAATGCGCTTCTCGCGTGGCGGCAGATCCTCCAGCAGCGGCTTGAGGGACTCCCGGTACTCGACCCCCTCCAGCGCCTCGTCCTCGGCGCCGAGCGTGTCCGCGACCGCCGGGGACTCGTCGTCCGTGTCGGGCACGTCGAGGGACAGGGTGGAGTACGCGTTCGCGGACTCCAGGCCCTCGAGGACCTCCTCCTCCGAGATGCCGAGGCGCTCCGCGAGCTCGTGCACCGTCGGCGAGCGGCCGTGCTGCTGGGAGAGCTCCGCCGTCGCGGTGGTGAGCGAGAGCCGCAGCTCCTGCAGGCGCCGCGGCACCCGCACCGCCCAGCCCTTGTCGCGGAAGTGCCGCTTGATCTCGCCGACCACCGTCGGTGTCGCATAGGTCGAGAACTCGACGCCGCGGTCCGGGTCGAACCGGTCCACCGACTTGATCAGACCGATCGTCGCGACCTGGGTGAGGTCGTCCAGCGGCTCTCCGCGGTTGCGGAAGCGCCGCGCCAGATGCTCGACCAGCGGCAGGTGCATCCGTACGAGCCTGTTGCGCAGCTCCGCCCGCTGGGGTGACCCGTCGGGCAGCTCGCGGAGCTCGACGAACATGGCCCGCGCGCCGCTGCGGTCGTGCGGGTCCGGGTGCCGGTCCTGCTGATGTTCGCTCATACGGTCCGCCCGCTCTGCCGAGGCCGTACGGCCATCAGGTTCGTCCACCACCGGGTGCGGCCGCGCCTGCTGCTCGGGGATGCCGGCCGACGCGCTCAGCAGCCTGGGGCCTCGCTCCTCGTCCTCCCGCATCGAACCGTCCCCGTTTCCGCTGCTCACGCCGGCCCGGGTCCCGCGCCGCGCTGTTTGTACAGGCTGATGGCGACCGTACGGTCGTCGGCGACCGAAGAGTCGACCTTGCCGGCCAGCGCGGAGAGCACTGTCCAGGCGAAGGTGTCGCGCTCCGGCGCCCGTCCGTCGGTCGTGGGAGCGGAGACCGTCACCTCGAGCGAGTCGTCGACGAGCCGGAACACACAGCTCAGAACGGACCCTGGGACGGCCTGTTGCAGCAGGATCGCGCACGCCTCGTCCACCGCGATCCGCAGGTCCTCGATCTCGTCGAGGGTGAAGTCCAGACGCGCTGCGAGGCCGGCGGTGGCCGTTCGCAGCACGGACAGGTAGGCACCCGCAGCGGGCAGCCGGACTTCCACGAAGTCCTGGGTCCCGGGCTCGCCTGCGATATGGGACACCCTCACCTCCAAGGTGGCACAAGCTCTTTCCGGGCCGGGGGCAGAGGCCCCGCGGCCGTGCGTTACGTGGTCGATCACGCAGCCAGTTCTGGCCTGGCGACGCTATCGCGATCCATGGTGCCGTGTCGCCAGGACCCCCATGGTGATGACTGTCACTCCATGTAACCCGATGGGCACGCACAGTGGCTAGAGGTCTGCGCCTGCCAATTGAACGGAGTCGGCGGATGGTTGACGTACCCAGACGTCAGACGATCGAACCGTCCTCGAAACACCACCGCCAGGTCTGCCCCGGCTCGAAACTGCGCATCACCGGGTGCTCGGTCTCGTGGAAATGCGCGCGTGCGTGCCGCATGGGCGAGGAATCGCAGCAGCCCACGTGGCCGCAGGCAAGGCAGAGCCGCAACTGGACGGGGTGGCTGCCCGCCGCGAGACATTCACGACAGGTGTCGGTCAGCGGCACGGGCTCGGGGCGCGGCAGTTCTGCTGTGTGCGGGCACTCGCTCATGATTGCCAGATTACGACGTGGCTGACGGACGTGGAGTCGGTGTGATGGAAGCATTGCCGCTGGTCGGGCTGATCGCTGCGAGTGCGGTGGTGGCCGGCGCGGCCCGCCGGACGCCGGTCCCGGCGCCGCTCCTGCTCGTGGCGGCGGGGCTGATCGCCTCGTACGTGCCGGGCGTTCCCGACTACCACCTCGATCCGCACGTGGTGCTGCCGCTGGTGCTGCCCCCGCTGCTGCACATGGCCGCCCTGGACAGCTCGTATCTCGACCTGCGGGCGAACGCCCGTCCCGTCGCTCTGCTCTCGATCGGCTATGTCCTGTTCGCGACGGTCGCGGTCGGCGCGCTGGCCTATCTGCTGGTGCCCGATCTGCCGCCGGCGACCGCCCTGGTGCTCGGGGCGGTGATCGCGCCGCCCGACGCGGTCGCCGCCACGGCCATCGCGCGCAAGCTCGGTCTGCCCAGCCGGATCACCACGATCCTCCAAGGTGAATCCTTGGTGAACGATGCGACCGCGATCACGGCGTTCAAGGTGGCTGTGGCCGCGGCGATCGGTGCCGGCGCGAGCTGGGGCAGCGGTCTCGAGGAGTTCGCGTTGGCCTCGCTCGGCGGGGTGGGCGTCGGCCTGGTGCTCATGATCCCGATCCACTGGCTGCGCAAGCGCCTTCAGGAGGCGCTGCTGCAGAACACGCTGTCGCTGCTCGTGCCGTTCATCGCCTACGCCGCCGCCGAGCACTTCCACGCCTCCGGGGTCCTCGCGGTGGTCGTCGTCGCGCTGTACCTGGGGCACCACTCCTTCCAGGTCGACTTCGCGACCCGGCTCCAGGAGGAGGCGGTCTGGAAGATGGTGGCCTTCGTCCTGGAGTCGACGGTCTTCGCGCTGATCGGGCTGCAACTCGCCTTCGTGGTGGAGGGGCTCGGCGGCTACAGCGTCGGGGAAGCCCTCTGGTACGCGGCCGCGGTCTTCGTCGCCGTCGTGGTGGTGCGGTTCCTCTGGGTGTATCCGGCCACCTTCCTGCCGATGCTGTCCCGGCGGGTCAGGGAACGCGAAGCCGACACCGGCTGGAAGGGCCCGCTGATCGTCGGCTGGGCCGGAATGCGCGGTGTGGTGTCCCTGGCGATCGCCTTCTCCATCCCGCTGACCATGTCCGACGGAGAAGACTTCCCCGCCCGGAACCTGGTTCTGTTCCTCACCTTCACCACGGTGATCGGGACGCTGGTGGTGCAGGGCCTGACGCTGCCGCCGCTGATCCGCCTGCTCAAGGTCCCCGGCCGCGACGTCCGGGCGGAGACGCTCGCAGAGGCCCAGGCGCAGAGCCGGGCGTCCCACGCCGCGGAGGAGCGGCTGCGGGAACTGCTGGAGGACGAACGCAACCAGCTCCCGGGGCCGCTCGCCGACCGGCTGCGGACGGTCCTGGAACGCCGCAGGAACTCGGTCTGGGAGCGGCTCGGCGCGGTCAACGCCGTCACCGGGGAGTCGGCCGACGACACCTACCGCCGGCTCTCCAGGGAGATGATCTCCACGGAGCGTGACGTCTTCTTCGAGCTGCGGGACCGGCGGGAGATCGACGACGAGATGCTCCGCACACTGCTGCGCCGGCTGGACCTCGAGGAGGCGGCCGCGTACCGGGAGGAGACCGCCTGAGAGCGTTCAGGGGGCGTCCTGCGCCGACCCGTCGTCCTGGCCGGTGACGACCGCCGCGACCGTCGTACCGCGGGGGAAGGCTCCCTCGGCGGTGAGCTCGGCCAGTCCGTGGAGCATCTTGGCGACGTAGACACGCTCCACGGGCAGCCCGTGGCGGTCTTCGAACCCGGCCGCGAACCGTTCGAGTTCCGGGGTGGTACGGGCGTATCCGCCGAAGTGGAAGCGCTCCTCGAGGGACCAGTTCCCGGCGGGGCCGCCGAACGCCTCCTGCTGGAGGGCGCGTATCGACGCCGCCATGAAACCGCCCTTCAGCACCGGGAAGCCGATCGCGCGCTGATCGCCGCCGAGCCCGGCGGCGAGCCCGGCGAGGGTGCCACCGGTCCCGCAGGCGACGGTCACCACGTCGGCGAGGCCGCGCAGCTCGCGGCCCAGTTCGGCACAGCCGGCCACCGCGGCCGCGTTGCTGCCGCCCTCCGGAACGACGTACACGTCGTTCGCCGCCATGTCCCCGTACGCCGCCGCGTCCTCGAGCAGGCGGGCCAGCACCCCGGGGTCGTCCTTGGCGCGGTAGGTCGTGCGGTCGACGAACAGCAGGCGCATGCCGTCCGCCGCGCACCGGGCCAGGGAGGTGTTCAGGGGGCGTTCGGCGAGTTCGTCGCCCCGTACGACGCCGATCGTCCGGAAGCCCAGCAGCCGGCCCGCGGCGGCTGTCGCACGCAGATGGTTGGAGTACGCGCCGCCGAACGTCAGCACCGGCCGGCCCGCGGCGGCCCGCAGGTTCGGGGCGAGCTTCCGCCACTTGTTGCCCGGCAGATCCGGGTGGATCAGGTCGTCCCGCTTGAGCAGCAGCCGTACCCCGTGCGGGGAGAACCGCTCGTCCTCGACCTGCCGAAGCGGTGACGGCAGACGGGGTCGCAGTGCGGCAGCGGGATCGGGTGGTGGTCCTGCGGGCATGGTCTCATTCTGGCCGGTGAGCGAGCGGATCCGGCTAGTGCCCCCGTCTCGGTGTTCCAGTCACACTCATTTGTGTAATGGCGTACTTACACACCGTACTGAAAGGCTCTCTCTGCAGGTCAGACATGATCGAGAGGGAGTCACATGACGGTCGGTTCGGTTGGTTCCGTCGGCGAGGGAGTTCGCGACCAGGCGCCGCAGCAGAGTCTGGGCACCGCAGCCGCACGGAATCTCGCGACCACCACCAAGTCCGCTCCGCAGATGCAGGAGATCACCTCTCGGTGGCTGCTGCGCATGCTGCCGTGGGTGCAGGTGCAGGGTGGTACCTACCGGGTGAACCGCCGCCTCAGCTATTCGGTTGGGGACGGGCGGGTGACGTTCATCCAGACCGGGGACCGGGTCGCCGTGATCCCGGCCGAGCTGGGTGAGTTGCCGGCGCTGCGGGACTTCGGCGACGAGGCGGCGCTCGCGGAGTTGGCGCAGCGGTGCGAGCAGCGCGAGTTCGAGGCGGGTCAGGTGCTCGCGACGGGCGGCGAGGCGGCGGACCGGGTCTTCCTCCTGGCGCACGGCAGGGTGGAGAAGATCGGCGCGGGCCCCTACGGCGACGAGGCGGTCGTCGAAGTCCTCGCCGACGGCTCGTACTTCGGCGACCAGTCGCTGGTGGACCGCGACGCGGTCTGGCAGTACACGGCCCGTGCCGCGACCGCCTGCACGGTGCTGGTGCTGACCAGGGACGACGTACTCAACCTGGCGGACCGGGCGGAATCGCTGCGCACCCATCTGGCGGATCTCGCGGCGCTGCCCCACCAGCGGACCAACAAGTACGGCGAGGCGGCGATCGACCTGTCGGCCGGCCATGTCGGCGAGGCCGTCGTGCCGCACACGTATGTGGACTACGACGCGGCGCCCCGCGAGTACGAACTGAGTGTCGCCCAGACCGTGCTGAAGGTGCACAGCCGTGTCGCCGACCTCTACAACCAGCCGATGAACCAGACGGAACAGCAGTTGCGCCTGACCGTCGAGGCGCTGCGCGAGCGGCAGGAGCACGAGCTCGTCAACAACCGTGAGTTCGGCCTGCTCAACAACTGCGACTACGGGCAGCGGCTGCAGCCGCACGACGGCGTGCCGAGCCCCGACGACATGGACGAACTGCTGTCGCGGCGGCGCGGTTCGAAGCTGTTCCTCGCCCATCCGCGTGCCATCGCCGCATTCGGCAGGGAGTGCAACCGGCGCGGGCTGGTCCCCGGCAGTGTGGAGGTCGGGGGTCACCAGGTGCCTGCCTGGCGCGGGGTGCCGATCTTCCCCTGCAACAAGATCCCGATCTCCGAGGCCCGTACGACTTCGATCATCTGCATGCGTACCGGCGAGGACGAACAGGGCGTCATCGGGCTGCAGCAGAGCGGCATCCCGGACGAGATCGAGCCGAGCCTCTCGGTGCGCTTCATGGGCATCGACGAGCAGGCGATCATCTCGTACCTGGTCACCGCCTACTACTCGGCGGCGGTGCTGGTGCCGGACGCGCTCGGCGTCCTGGAGAACGTGGAGGTGAGCCGCTGGCGGTGACCTGCCTCTCGACGACGGGACTCCCGGGGACGCGGCGGTGCCGCCGCGTCCCCGGCCCAGGGAGCGAAGCCACCACCGGGAAAGGAACGCCGACTTGACCATGCCGGAAACCGTCGAGGGCCGTGAGGCCTTCGCTCTGCTCGACCGCACCCGCAGTGCCGTCGACCCCGAACTCCGTTCCGCCGTGGCGTCGCTGCCCGGTTCGATGCGCCGCGTCGCCATGTACCACTTCGGCTGGGAGCTGGCCGACGGCTCCCCGGCCGCCGGCAGCGCGGGCAAGGCCGTGAGGCCGGCCCTGGTGCTCGCCGCCTGCGGGTCGCTGGGCGGCGACCCGCGGCAGGCGGTGCGGGCCGCCGCCGCGGTGGAGCTCGCGCACAACTTCACTCTGCTGCACGACGACGTGATCGACGAGGACCCCACCCGCAGGCACCGCCCCACCGCGTGGAGCGTCTTCGGTACCGCCGACGCCATCATCGCCGGGGACGCCATGTCGGCCCTCGCGCTGCGGCTGCTCGCGGAGGACCGGCATCCCGCCTCCGCCGCCGCTTCGGCCCGCCTGGCGGCCTGCGTGATCGAGCTGTGCGCCGGGCAGCAGGCTGACTGCGCCCTGGAGGAACGCCCGCCGCGCGAGGTCACCGTCGAGGAGTGCCTGGCCATGGCGACGGCGAAGACCGGGGCACTGCTGGGCTGTGCCTGCGCACTGGGTGCGCTGTACGCCGGTGCGGGCGACGAGGAGACCGCGGCGATGGACGCCTTCGGGCGGGAGGCGGGGCTGGCTTTCCAGCTCATCGACGATCTCATCGGCATCTGGGGCGACCCGGAGCGGACGGGCAAACCGGTCGGCGCGGACCTCGCGGCCCACAAGAAGTCGCTTCCGGTCGTCGCCGCCCTGTCCTCGGGCACCCCGGCGGGGGCAGAGCTCGCCGAGCTGTACGACGGCCCGATGGACGCGTCGGCGGTCCGCCGCGCCGCCGACGCGGTGGAACGGGCAGGCGGGCGGGACTGGGCCCAGCTGCACGCCGTGGACAGGATGTCCCGCGCCGTCGGCGAGCTGTCGCGGGCGGTTCCCGATCTGGCGGCGGCGGGCGATCTGCTGTCCCTGGCGGAGTTCGTCACCCGCCGCAACCGCTGACCGGTCGTCACGGTCCCCGGTGCGCGGGCGTGCTCGAGAGGAACGGAATCCCGCGGGACCGACACGGCGGGCGCGCTGCCGGAGTGGCTCATACCGGCATATTCTTTCCGCATGGGTAGCAAAGGGAGCGAAGTATCCGGGACGAGCCACGATCCACGGCACCCCCACGTGTGCGCCTCATGCGGGCGGGCGGTGGCTTCGGTGGCGAAGAAGCACAAGACGATGGGGGCGTACGTCCCCATCTGGGAGCCCGGCCCCTGCCACGACCCGGACTGTTCTCCCCGTGTCTCCCCGGAGGGCGAGTCGCGGACGGATTCGCCGGACGGATCAGTCGGCTCCGCGGGATCGGCCGGCTCTGCGGGATCGACCGAAGCGGGCAGGGCCGGCGGGACCGGTTGACCGGCGACAGGCGCGTCCCGGCAGTCACCGGAGGCTGTCCGGCGTCGCCCCCCGGACGGGAGGCCGGCACGTCCTGAACCGCATATTCCGGGCCGGTGGGCGGTGAGGGGCACCTGGGGCGCGGTCGGTCCGGCCCTACCGCTACAGTCCGCGCATGTCATCGGAGTCTACGGAAGCCTGGGCGGGCTGGTACCGCGACCGGCAGGGCGCGGAATCGGTCACCATATCGGCGAGCGGCGGCCAACTGCGCACTCGTATCAGGGGTATTGAGTACGAGGGGGCCACATTCGCCGCCCTCAGGGCGACGGGCGCGCCCCACGTGCTCGCCTCGTGCGTCCTGGAATGGGACATGCCGCTGCCCGTCCACACGGACGGGACGTCCCAGCAGGCCACGCTCAGCTGTCTGCTGACCCTGGGTGAGCCCTGCCAGGGTGCCCCGCCCCTGGATCGATCGGACCTCAACCTGACGCTCCACTACGGTGGTACGGCCTACGAGGCCGGCGTCGGTGACGGAGACTTCGACGACGCGCTCGGCCTCATCCGCCGCCAACTGCCGCCCGGCACCGAGCTCGGACAGCGAGAGCCGGCGGATGCCTGACCCCCGGTCGAGGTAGTGGCCGCGTCCACCACGTCCGCCGGGTCCACCGCGTCCACCGGGTCCGCCGGGGAGGGGCGAACGGGGCGGACGCGTACGGTAACGAGACGGCGGGGGACCGCGGATGTGACGGGGCGCCCCGCCGTGCACTGCGGGGCGCCCCTGTCCGTGAGCCGGGTCTCCGTCAGGAGACCTTGGCGATCGCGGCAGCCAGCCCGTTGGCCCACAGCTGGTTCACCCGGCTGCGCTCCTGGGAGTTCGGGTAGGCGTTCTGGCAGGACGTGCCGGGGCCGCCGCCCGACATCAGCTCACTGCACGGGCCCGAGTAGTGGTCCGGCAGACCGAGCACGTGCCCGGTCTCATGGGCCGTGACACGGGTGGAGTTGTACTGCTGGTTCTGCCGGTAGTCCAGGAAGATGTAGCCACGCCCGTGCCCGTCGGTACTGGCGTACGAGCCGCGTGAGTCGTTGCCCTCGTAGTACGCGAAGTCGGCACCGGATCCCTCGACCAGCCGCACGTTGCTGACCGAGCTGTTCCAGATCTGGGTGCTCCGCGATATCTGTGAGCGGAAGGTCGGGGCGTTGCTGGCGTTGTAGACGACGGTCACGGCCTGGGCGCCCGGGTCGGCGGCGCGCTTCTCGGCGACCGACTTCATGACGGCGTCGAAGAAGGCCCTGGTGGCCTTCGAGTCCTCGGCTGAGCCTTCGTACGCCGCGTACGAAGAGGTGGACGTTGTCACCGCGGCCGCAGGGGAGTTGGCGGCGGTGGCGGGCACGGTGCCGAGGGTGGCGGCGAGGCCGATGCCGATGGCGGCGGATACCAACGTTCTGAAGTGAAGCATGGGGGGCTCCTACTCGTCCGGTGAACGAAGTTCGGTAGCCAGAGTCTCGGGGAGGCGGGCCCGCGGGCGGATGATGCCAGCGGGCGATAGCGCGAGGGCATCACCCACTCCGCAGCAGCCTGTCCCGATCCGCCCGTCCTGCCCCGACTACGGTGTCTGGTGTGGCAGTTGGTGCGGCTCTACGCTCGAATCCATGGAGCTCGAGGTGAGGCACCTGCGTGCGCTGTGCGCCATTGCGGACACCGGCAGCCTGCACAAAGCCGCCCGGCATCTCGGTGTCAGCCAGCCGTCCCTGACGACCCAGCTGCGCCGCATCGAGAACTACCTGGGGGCCGCGCTCTTCTCCCGCGAACGCACCGGCTGCCGGCCCACGCCGCTCGGCCGTTCCGTGCTCAGCCGCGCCCGGCCGCTCGTCGCGGAGATGGGGGCGCTCGTCGTGGAGACGAGGGCGGCGGCCGCGGGTGACGGCGGTCCCCTGCTGCGCATCGGTTCCACCGCGAGCCGGGCGCTGGCCGGCTGGCTGCGCCTGCTGCGCAAGCGGCTGCCGGGGACCGACATCTCGCTCCACATGGACGTCTCGGCCAACGCCCTGCTGCGGATGGTCGCCGCAGGCCAGCTCGACGTCGCCTTCGTGCACGAGGTGGAGGGGTGCCCGCTGCTGGTGCCCGAGGGGCTCTTCGCACGCGTACTCGTCGACCGGGAGCCGCAGTTCGTCTCCATGGCGCTCGATCACCCGGCAGCGGCGGCCTCCGTCGTGGAACTCGCCGACCTGGCCCACGACCGCTGGATGGTCGACCCGACTGTGGACGGCGAATGGGACGGGTTGCGCCGCGTGCTGAGCGCGGCCGGCATCGACCCGCCGGTCCTGCACGGCGACTACCACACCGCGGCGTCCCTGATCGCGGTCGGTGAGGTGGTCGCCCCCTGTCAGCCGACGTCCGCGCCCCGCGAGGACATGGCCGTCCGCCCGCTGCGCGGCGACCCCCTCGCGGTGCGGCTGCTGCTGTTCTCCAGAGCGGGGCCGTCGGCGGAGCCGTACGAGTCGGTGTACGCGGACCTGACCACCGCGTACCGCGAGGCGGCGCTGCGGTCGGCGGCGTACCGGCAGTGGCTGCTCCGGCACAAGAGCCCGCTCATAGGGGCCGCGGAACCGGCCCCGCTGCCGGCGGCCTGACCCGTCCGCGAGCCCGTGTCCGGTGCCGTGCCCGGCGGCCCGAAGGTCCGCGAGCCGTGCCCGCGCGTTCGACGCCCTATGTCGCGGGACAGTCGCCCGAGCGGACGTAGAGGGTCACCTGAGCACCCTTCACCTGAGTGCGCGAGCACTCGCGGAAGCGGGTCCGCAGCACCTCGCGTTTCACCGCCTCCTGGGCGTAGGCGTCCTCCGGCTGGCCGGGAGGATCACTCAGGACCACGATCCGCTCCATGGCGAGCATGCGCCGGCGGATCTCCGCAGCCGGGAGTTCCTCGCCCTGGAGCGACGCCGACGCCCGCGGGCTCCTGCTGAGAGCGACATCGAGGAGACCGCCGAACTCCGCGGGACGGGAGAGACGCCACTCGCGTCGGCGGGAGGGTGCGAAGACGACTCCGTCGCCGGGGGCGGAGACCCGCCGCACCTCCTGCGCGATGGCCGTCACGTCGTCCTTCCGGCTGTCCGGTGTGCGCATCTGCAGTGTGACGGGGGTGAGCGCGAGCAGCGCCGCGATCGCCGCCGCGGCCACGGCCGCCGACCGCGGCAGCCTGCCGCGCGGCGGCGCGTGAGCGGACACCGAGGTGAGGAGTCCGCCCAGTGCCGTGCCGGCGAGCAGCGACAACCCCACGTTGGTGAAGAGGACGTAGCGGTCGACGTACATGGGCTCATGGACCGCGGCGAGCAGCAGCAGCGCCGTCGGAACGAGCGCCAGGGGCAGGGCCGCCCGGGGGACGAGCGCCGTCCGGTCGTCGCCGGCGCAGTACTTGGCGCACACGACGGCGACGAGCGCCACGCCCGCGATCTCGAGCCACTCCCTCGGTTTGGGGCCGCCGATCCAGGACACCTGACCGGACTGCCCCATGCTGAACACGACGAGGGGGACCAGGCAGACGACCACCGCCCCCGCGGCCACCGTCCACGGACGTCCGACCCGACGGCCCGTGCGCGGCAGGAAGACGCTCACCCCGTGTGCCACCAGTGCGAGCACCGCGAACTCGTGCAGCCAGCTCGCGGTGAGCACCGCGAGCGAGTAGAGGACCCACCGGCGCCGGCCGGACGGTCCCGTCAGGGCGTGGGCCAGCAGACAGGTGGCCAGGGCGACCAGAGCGCAGACCATCGCATAGGACCGCCCCTCCTGGGCGTACATCTGCACTTCCGGGGTGAGGACGAACACCATGCCGCTCAGCACCCCCGCCCTGCGTCCCGCGAGCCGGTACGCGGTCAGCCCCACCAGACCGGCGGCCGCGGCCACGGCCAGCACGGACGGCAGCCGGAGCGCGACGAGCCCGCCCTCCCAGATCGAGAAGAGGGCGTGCATGAGGAAGTAGTAGAGGCCGTGCACGGCATCGGCGTTGTCCAGCAGTGCCCAGATCTCGGACGGGCCGCGGTGGGCCACCTGGTACGTGACGGACTCGTCGCGCCACATCGTCCCCTGCCGGGTGATGCCCCACAGCCCGAGCGCCAGTGCCGACACGGCCGGGACGAGGAGACACGGCAGTCTCCCGGCCTTCTCCCGAGGCCGTCCCGCCGCCGGACCGGGCAGCGAGGCGACGGCCGGCGCACCCTCGGCCGGGGCCTGTTCACGGAGCTCGATGGCTCCTCCCTCCACGACACCGGAACCGCAGGCCGGCGGACGCGAAACACCGGAACCGCAGGCCGACGGACGCGAAAACACCGCACCCGGTCCGTCATGGACGCCGTGTTCGGCGGCCGACGGGCCGGGTGCGGACATGAAGACCGTGCGATCAGGAATCGCAGGTCACAGGCTGACCAGGGGTCAGGCCTTCTTCGTCTCCCAGAAAATTTTGTCGATCTGGGCGATGTAGTCGAGGGCCTTCTGGCCGGTCGCCGGGTCCGTCGAACCCTTGGCGGCCGAGAGCGCCTTCAGCGTGTCGTTGATGAGCTGGTGCAGCTCCGGGTACTTCTCGAAGTGCGGGGGCTTGAAGTAGTCGCTCCACAGCACCGAGACGTGGTGCTTGGCGAGCTCCGCGCGCTGCTCCTTGATGACCGTGGCGCGGGCGCGGAAGTGCGGGTCCTCGTTGGCCTGGTACTTCTCCTGGACGGCCTTGACCGACTCCGCCTCGATGCGGGCCTGGGCCGGGTCGTACACACCGCAGGGCAGGTCGCAGTGGGCGCTGACCTTCACCTTGGGGGCAAACAGGCGGGAGAGCATTGAGCTGTCCTTCCTCGTGATCGTCTTCTCAGGTGGGACATTACTCCGTGAGGAACCCGTTTTGGCGGGTGCCCCCTTGGGCTTAGGTCAAAAGTCCGGGGTCCGTGCCGGGCCGGTGGCCGAACATACAGTGGGGGCCGGAGGTGGCTGATGACTGAGCAGTGGCACGAGCCGAGGGCGCGTTTCGGGTTCGCCGAAGTGACGGGGCCCTCGATGGTGCCGACGCTGGTGCACGGGGACCAGTTGCTGGTCGACTACCGGGCCGCCTTCCGCACCGGCGACGTGGCGGTGCTCCGCCATCCGCTGCAGCAGGACCTGCTGATCGTGAAGCGGCTGGCCGAGCGGCGCGAGGAGGGCTGGTGGGTCCTCGGTGACAATCCCGGCGCGGACGGCGACAGCCGGGTGTTCGGTGTGGTGCCGCCCGAGCTGCTGCTCGGCCGGGTGTGCGGCCGTTTCCGGCCGCTCGGCCCGGATCAGAGGTCCGTGTTCCGTGTCGTCTCCTGGCTGGCGTCGGCCGTGCGTCCGGTGCTCGCCGACCGCGCGGTCTCCAGGCGTTTGCGGGCGCGGTAGGCGGCCACGTTGGCGCGGGTGGCGCAGCGGTCGGAGCAGTAGCGGCGCGAGCGGTTGGTGGACGTGTCGAGGTAGGCGTTGCGGCAGGGGACCGCTTCGCACAGGCCGAGGCGGTCGACGCCGTACTCCGTGAGGTGGAAGGCGAGCCCCATGGCCGCGATGGCGGCGTATCCCGCCGTGGCGTTGGAGGGGTGGTCGGCGAGGTGCATGTGCCACTTGGGGCGGCCGTCCTCGTCCCGGTAGTCGTGCCCGGAGATCTGCGGACTCACGGGGAACTCCAGCAGGAGCGAGTTGAGCAGGTCGACGGCCTGCGTCTCCTCGCCCGCGTCGGCCGCCGCGAAGACCGCTCGCAGCCGGCCCCGCACGGACCGGAAGCGGGTCACGTCCGAATCGGTGGCGCGGCGTGCGGCCTGCGACGACGGGCCGAAGAGCTCGCGGACGGCCTCGACCGAGGTGAGGGTGTCCCTGTTGCGGTCCGGCTCCTCGGTGTTGACCAGACGTACGGCGTAGTCCGAGTAATAGGCCAGTTCCACTTGTAGTCCTTACCGCGGCGTTCTAGGGTGGAGGTAACGGCTGCTTATGCTTCGAGGGTATTACGGACGGGAGGATTCCGGTGAGCGCTACGGAGACGGCTGCGGGTGCCGCCAGGGGTGCCGGTGCCGACTGGCCGGCCTGGCAGGAGAGCTGGGACCGGCAGCAGGAGTGGTACATGCCCGACCGCGAGGAGCGGTTCAGGGTGATGCTGGACATGCTCGAGGCCACGGTCGGCCCCGAGCCGCGGGTGCTGGATCTCGCGTGCGGTACGGGAAGTATCACGGACCGGCTGCTCAAGCGGTTCCCGAAGGCGACGAGTACCGGGGTGGACCTCGACCCCGCGCTGTTGACCATTGCCCGGGGCTACTTCGGCGGGGACGAGCGGGCCGCCTTCGTCACCGCCGATCTCAAGGACCCCGACTGGACCTCTGCCCTTCCGCACGACTCGTACGACGCGGTGCTCACCGCCACCGCGCTGCACTGGCTGCACAGCGAACCGCTGGCCGTCCTCTACGGGCAGGTCGCCGCGCTGGTGCGTGACGGCGGCGTCTTCATGAACGCCGACCACATGAAGGACGAGTCCACGCCCCGCATCAACGCCGCCGAACGCGCCCACCGCCACGCCGGCATGGAACGGGCGAAGGCGGCCGGAGCCCTCGACTGGGCCGACTGGTGGGCGCTCGCGGCCGAGGACCCGGTCCTCGCGGAGCCCACCGCGGAACGGTTCCGCATCTACGGCGAGCACGCGGACGGCGACACCCCCGCCGCCCAGTGGCACGCCGAGACCCTCCGCGCGGCCGGCTTCGCCGAGGCCCGCCCCGTGTGGGCGTCGCCGAGCGACGCGCTGGTGCTGGCGCTGAAGTAGAGGCGCGTCATACGCGAAGGGGCGGTACGGATCGGATCCGTACCGCCCCTTTCGCACGCGGCGAGCCGCTACAGCACCTTCGACAGGAACGACTTCGTCCGGTCGTGCTGCGGGTTCGTCAGGACGTCACGCGGGTGGCCGGACTCGACGACCACGCCGTCGTCCATGAAGACCAGCGCGTCACCGACCTCACGGGCGAAGCCCATCTCGTGGGTCACGACGATCATCGTCATGCCGTCCTCGGCGAGACCGCGCATCACGTCCAGCACCTCGCCGACCAGCTCCGGGTCGAGGGCCGACGTCGGCTCGTCGAAGAGCATCAGCTTCGGTTCCATCGCCAGCGCACGGGCGATGGCGACGCGCTGCTGCTGGCCGCCGGAGAGCTGGGTGGGGTAGTTCTTGGCCTTGTCGGCCAGACCCACCCGGTCCAGCAGCCGCAGCGCACGCTCGCGGGCCACGGCCTTCGACTCGCCCTTGACCTGGATCGGCGCCTCCATGACGTTCGCGAGAGCCGTCATGTGCGGGAAGAGGTTGAAGCGCTGGAAGACCATGCCGATGTCCCTGCGCTGCGCCGCGACCTCCTTCTCCTTCAGCTCGTAGAGCTTGTCGCCCTTCTCGCGGTAGCCCACCAGATTTCCGTCGACCGAGAGACGGCCGCCGTTGATCTTCTCGAGGTGGTTGATGCACCGCAGGAAGGTCGACTTGCCGGACCCGGACGGGCCGACCAGACAGAACACCTCGCGGGGTGCGACCTCCAGGTCGATGCCCTTGAGGACCTGCACATGGCCGAACGACTTGTGGACGTTCTCGGCCCTCACCATCGGCTGCGTCACTTGCGACTTCATACCTTCACGCCTCCGACGTTGCTCTGCACACGGAACGAGGACAGCTGCTTGCGCAGACGCTGCATCGGCGTCGGCGGGAGCGAACGGCTCGAACCGCGGGCGTAATACCGCTCCAGGTAGTACTGGCCGATGCTGAACACGGTCGTCAGCAGCAGGTACCAGAGCGAGATCACGATGTAGCCCTCCATGATGGCGAGCGTCCGCGAGCCGAATTCACGGCCTCGCAGGAACAGCTCGCCGTAACCGATGGCGAAGGCCAGCGAGGAGGTCTTGAGCATGTTGATGAACTCGTTGCCGGTGGGCGGAATGATCACCCGCATGGCCTGCGGCAGCACGATGCGGCGCATCGTCTTGCCGCCCTTCATGCCCAGCGCGTGCGCCGCCTCGGTCTGACCCGAGTCGACCGACTGGATGCCGGCCCGGCAGATCTCGGCCATGTACGCGGCCTCGTTCAGACCGAGGGCCAGCAGCGCGGCCACGAACGGCGTCATGACCTGGTTCATCTCGTCCTTGTAGATGAAACCGAGGTCGAGGTACTGGAAGACCAGCGAGAGGTTGAACCAGAGCAGGATCTGCACCAGCACCGGAGTGCCGCGGAAGAACCAGATGTAGCCCCAGGCCACCGAGGAGAGCACCGGGTTCGGGGAGAGCCTCATCACCGCGAGGATCGCGCCGAGGACCACACCGATCACCATCGAGTAGACGGTGATCTTCAGCGTCTCCCAGGCGCCCCAGGCGAACGTGCCGTTGGTGATCTGCTCACCGACCACGCTCCACTGGATCTGGGCGTCCGCGAACGCGCGCACCAGCAGTGCGAGGAGTCCGAGGACCACCACGGCGCTGATCCAGCGTCCGTAGTGGCGCACCGGGACCGCCTTGATGGGGCCCGAGTGCGCGGCGGAATCCTTACGGTCGGAGCCGTCCGGCGGGACGTCGGCCGACGTCTTGTCGAGGGGGTCAGTCACAGGGTTGCTGCCTTACATGGGGAGGTGGGGACGTGGAGTGGCGGTCACTTGCCGGCGTTGATCGTGGCCTTCTCGATGGCGCCGCTCTCGGCCTTCCACTCCTTGAGCACCTCGGCGTACGAGCCGTCGTCGATGATCTTCTGGACGGCGGCCAGGAGCGCGTCGCGCAGCTCCGGGTTCTTCTTGCTGACCGCGATGCCGTACGGCGCGGCGTCGATCTGCTCGCCCACGACCTCGAAGAGCTTGCCGCCCCCGGCGTTCAGCTCGTTGTAGAGGGCGACCGGGAAGTCGGTGATCACCGCGTCGGCGCGCTTGGTCTGCAGCTGCGTGATCGAGTCGCTGTCCTGGTCGGAGATGAACGGCTTGATCTTGTCGGCGCCGCACTTCTTCTGCGTCTCGTTCAGCAGCGTCTCGTTCGCGGTGCCGCGCTGGGCGGCGACCGTCAGGCCGCACAGGTCGTCCAGAGTGGTGACCTTCTCCGGGTTGCCCTTCTGGACCAGGATCGCGGAGCCGGCCTGGAAGTAGTTCACGAAGTCGGCGCCGCCCTTGGCGTCGTCGGTCGCGCCCTGCTGACGCTCCTTGGTGTCCGTCATCGACGACATGACGATGTCGGTGCGGCCGTTGTTCATACCCAGCACGAGCTGGTCGAACGTGGCGTTCTCGAACTTGAACTCGACGCCGAGGACCTTGCCCAGGGCGTTGGCGATGTCGATGTCCACACCGGCCGGCTTGTTGCCCTCGTCCATGAACTCCATCGGCGCGTACGCGATGTCGGAACCGACCTTGATGACGCCCTTGTCCCGGATCTCCTTGGGCAGCTTGTCGGCGAGCGGCGCGGAGGACGCGTTGCCCTTCGTCTCCGACTCCTTGGAGCCGCTGTCCGTCTGGTCGCCGCACGCGGTCAGCAGCAGGGCGCCCGCGACCGCGATGGCGCTGACCGCGACGGTGCGGGACTTCGCGACGGTCGTACGGCGCGTGGTGCTTGCGGTCATGATCGGGATCCTCCGGCGGTGAGGGTGGGAGTTACCAGGTCGTACTGCACTCGTCTTCGAGTGTCGCGACCTTGTGTGTTTTCGGCATCTTGCCATTCGGTCGAGCCCATTCAGGGGGGCGCGCATGTCAAAATCGGATAACGGGTCACCCCCGAACCCCAGCGGGCCGGTACATCAAGGCCGGACCATTCGCTGGAAAGCCTTCTTCCGGCCGGAAGATCTTCGGCCGCCCGGCCTTCTGGGCGGGTACCGCCGCACCTGGCGGGCTTGTCCCGGTTTCAGGCTATGAGCCGCGTCACCGAGCGCATATCGACTCGTCCACGGTGCGGTCGGTCCGGTAAGAAGGATCCTTACACCCCTCATCCGGGGCTCAGGGCGCGTGTGCGGCGCGCCCGCGCGTACGTACCTCCCCCTGCCGGGGCGGGCCAACCGACCCAGCGCAGGGAACGGACGCGGTGCCCGCCCACCCCTCCTCAACCAGGAGTGGCCACCCTCAACTGTGAAGACTTAAGGGGTCAACAAAAAATGGCAGCGGAGATCGTCAATCCTCATAGCGAGAACACCGACACGGAGAGTGCCGAGGAGCCCTTCGATCCGGCGTTCGCGCTGCACCGCGGCGGCAAGATGGCCGTCCAGGCCACCGTGCCGGTGCGGAACAAGGACGACCTGTCCCTCGCGTACACACCCGGTGTCGCCAAGGTGTGCACCGCCATCGCGGAACAGCCCGAGCTCGTTCACGACTACACCTGGAAGTCGCAGGTCGTCGCCGTCGTCACCGACGGAACGGCGGTGCTCGGCCTCGGAGACATCGGCCCGGAGGCGTCCCTCCCGGTCATGGAGGGGAAGGCGATCCTCTTCAAGCAGTTCGGCGGCGTGGACGCGGTCCCGATCGCCCTCGCCACGACGGACGCCGACGAGATCGTCGAAACCGTCGTGCGCCTCGCGCCGTCCTTCGGTGGAGTGAACCTCGAGGACATCTCGGCACCCCGGTGCTTCGAGATCGAGCGCAAGCTGCAGGAGCGCCTCGACATCCCCGTCTTCCACGACGACCAGCACGGCACGGCCGTCGTGACGCTCGCCGCGCTGCGCAACGCCGCGAAGCTGACCGGGCGCACGCTCGGCGACCTGCGCGGCGTCATCTCCGGTGCGGGAGCGGCGGGTGTCGCCATCGCGAAGTTCCTGCTGGAGGCCGGTCTCGGCGACGTGGCGGTCGCCGACCGCAAGGGCATCGTCAGCCGTGACCGCCAGGACCTGACCCCGGTCAAGCGCGAGCTCGCCGAGCTGACCAACCGGGCGGGACTCTCGGGATCCCTGGAGACCGCGCTCGCCGGCGCCGACGTCTTCATCGGTGTCTCGGGCGGGACGGTGCCGGAGGCGGCTGTCGCGTCGATGGCGCCGGGCTCGTTCGTCTTCGCCATGGCCAACCCGAACCCGGAAGTCCACCCGGACGTCGCGCACAAGTACGCGGCGGTCGTGGCCACCGGCCGCTCCGACTACCCGAACCAGATCAACAACGTCCTCGCCTTCCCCGGGATCTTCGCGGGGGCGCTTCAGGTGCGGGCCTCGCGGATCACCGAGGGCATGAAGATCGCGGCGGCGGACGCACTGGCGGACGTCGTCGGTGACGCGCTCTCCGCGGACTACGTGATCCCGTCGCCCTTCGACGAGCGGGTCGCGCCGGCCGTCACCGCGGCCGTGGCCGCGGCCGCGCGGGCGGAGGGCGTCGCCCGGCGCTGACCTTCCACGGTCGCGCGGTTTTCGTGACGGGCCGCGCCGTCCCCCCGCGGGGGGACGGCGCGGCCCGCTCTCGTGGGATGGCCGCCCGTTCTCGTGGGATGGCGGCCCGATCCGGTGCGGGCGTCCCGTTCCCTGTGAACCGGACAAGCTCCGGATCTCTGCTCCGGGCCGCACCCGGACCCGGTGGAGGTGTGCCGGATCCCCGTCGGACGGTCACCGGACCGAAGGGCGGCCGCTCGACGGCCTCGATCCGCCCGCTCTCCTGCGGCACCGCGTCGACGGTGCGGAGCGCGGCGGCGGACTCCCCTTGTCCGGCCCGGGCGAGCGGGCAGGGTCTCGCGGACGGCGGGAAGGGCCGCTCGGCGAGGGCGAGCGCGAACTCCCCGTACCGCGCGACCTCCTGCTCCGGTGAGTGGTCCCGGACGCCGTCGCCGGTCATCGCACCGCGCCCGTGGACGTCGGGCCCTGAAGAGGGGAGCGCCCAGGGCGCCACGGTGGCGAGGACCGCGGGAACGGCCCGCCGGAATCCGCTTCGTGCCGTGCGGAGCACTGAGCGGGAGATGTGGCTGGAACACGGCGGGCGTTCGGTCGGGGGACTTCTCAGGTTCACCTCGTGCTGGTGTGCTGCTCCGCGCAACCCGCGTACACCAGGAGGCGCTTGTGAATCTGGTCGTCAACGGCGATGCCGAGAGCGGTCCGGGAGGGAGCGCCCAGCCCGTCGACGCCGTGACCGGCTGGGTCGTCGCCCAGGGCGCGCCCGCTCTCGTCGGATACGACGTCGGCGGGGGCTACCCCACCGCCGCCGACCCCGGCCCGGTCCGCCGCGGCTCACGGTTCTTCAGCGGCGGCGACTCGCCCCGCACAGCGCTCGTCCAGGACATCGCGCTCCCCGCCGCCGGGCCGGTCGGCCGCGCGGCCGTCGACGCCGGGCGGGTGCGCTGCACCGCCGCCGCCTGGCTCGGCGGCTACGCCGCGCAGGAGGACGGCGCCCGGCTGTCCGTCGAGTTCAGGGACAGGGCGGGAACGCCGGTGGCGCTCAGCGTGCTCGGTCCCGTCACCGCCGCCGAACGCGGCGCCCGCACCGGGCTGCTGGAGCGGACCGCGTCCGCGGCCGTGCCGCCCGGCTCCCGTACCGCGCGCCTGTTGCTCGTGTTCACCCGCAGCGGCGGCGGCACCTCCAACGACGGCTACGCCGACGCGATATCGCTCAGCCTCACCGCCACGGAGGGATCCAGGTGACCAGGACCGACCGACGCACTCTGCTCAAGGCCGCCGCGGCCGCCGGCGCGCTGAACGTCGTGTGGCCGCTGAGCGCGGGGCTCGGCCCCGCGCAGGCCCGTGAGGCGGCCGAGGCACTCGGGGCGGACTACGATCCCGCGCCGTTCACACTGGGTGTCGCCTCCGGCGACCCGCAGCCGACGAGCGTCCTGCTGTGGACCCGGCTCGCCCCGGAGCCGCTCGCCGCCGAGCAGTCGCTGCCCGAGGTCGTCGAGGTCGAGTGGACCGTCGCCCTGGACCGCTCCCTGCGCCGTGTCGTGGCGCGCGGTACGGCGCCCGCCTCCGCGACTCTCGGCCACAGCGTCCACGTACCCGTCACGGGGCTGCGCCCCGGCACCCGGTACTGGTACGTGTTCAGGGCGCTGGGGCGGACCAGCCGCCTCGGCCGTACGAGGACCGCGCCGGTCGGCGGGGTGGGCCGGGTGCGGTTCGCCGCCGCCAACTGCCAGGCCTTCCACGACGGGTTCTACGCCGCCCACCGCGGCATCGCCCGCGAGGACGTGGACTTCGTCGTCCACCTCGGCGACTACGTCTACGAGCACGGCCAGGTCGGCGGAGTCCCTGCCGACCATGTGCGCGACCACGAGGGCCCGGCCGTGTTCACCGTCGCCGACTACCGCCGCCGTCACGCGCTCTACAAGGGCGACGCCTCCCTGCGTGAGGCGCACGCCGCCCACCCCTGGTTCCTGACCTGGGACGACCACGAGGTGGCCAACGACTACTCCGGTACCGGCGGCGGTGCGCCGTTCATGCGGCGCCGGGCCGCCGCGTACCAGGCGTGGTACGAGCACATGCCCCACCGCGACAGCAGCGCCTTCGCCCTGCCGGACCCGGAGATCCACCGGGTCCGCCGCTGGGGGGACCTGCTGGAACTGACCGTCCTGGACCTGCGCTCGTACCGCTCGGCGCAGAACCTCGCGGACGGCACGATCCTCGGGGCCGAGCAGAAGGCCTGGCTCGGGCAGGGCATCGACCGCGCGCCCGACTCGTGGCACGTCTGGGCCAACTCGATCATGCTCAGCCAGCTCCGCGGCCGGCCGGGCGGCTCGTACATGTTCACCGACCAGTGGGACGGCTTCCTCGCGGAGCGGAAGGAGGTGCTGGGCCGTGTCCACTCGAGCGGCCTCGAGGACCTCGTCGTCATCACCGGCGACTGGCACTCCGCCTTCGTGGACGACATCAGAACCGACTTCGACGACCCCTCGTCGCCGCTGGTCGGCACGGAGTTCACCGCCCACTCGGTCACCTCGGGCGCGTACAGCGCCGACTGGAACAAGGCCAACGGACCGCTGATGGGCGCGGCCAACCCGCATCTGAAGTACTTCGAGGGCAACCGCTACGGCTACGACGTGTACGAGGTCACCCCGGAGCGATTCACCGCCCACATGCGGGTCATCGGCGACCGCCGCGACGCGGCGTCGCCCGTCACCACGCTCACGTCCTTCCATGTGGACCGCGGCAGGACCGGCTCGTACGAGGACCCGGCGACGAAGGGCTCGCCCGCGCAGTACCGGCGGGAGGAAGGCTGAGGGCCGGCCCTCGACGCCCCTCACGGCAGGCGTTGCCCTGTCACAGCCCTAGGGACGCGTGTCACACCGGTGCGTGGTTCCGCCACGCACCGGCCCGGCCTACTCTCAAGGTCATGTTCGCCGCCTACGCCGCCCGTATCGACCGCGACCAGCCGCTCAACGGCCTCGAACTGGGCGAACGCCCGGCGCCCGAGGCACGACCGGGCTGGACGACCGTGACCGTCAAGGCCGCCTCGCTCAACCACCACGACCTCTGGTCGCTGCGCGGAGTCGGCCTCGCGGAGGACAAGCTGCCGATGATCCTCGGCTGCGACGCCGCGGGCGTCGACGAGGACGGGAACGAGGTGGTGCTCCACTCGGTCATCGGGCAGAGCGGCCACGGTGTCGGCCCCGACGAGCCCCGCTCCATCCTCACCGAGCGCTACCAGGGCACCTTCGCGGAGCAGGTCTCCGTACCGTCCTGGAACGTGCTGCCGAAGCCCGCGGAGCTCACCTTCGAGCAGGCCGCGTGTCTGCCGACCGCCTGGCTGACGGCCTACCGGATGCTCTTCACCAACGCCGGGGTGCGTCCCGGCGACTCGGTCCTGGTCCAGGGCGCCGGCGGCGGTGTGGCCACCGCCGCGATCGTGCTCGGCAAGGCCGCCGGCCTGCGGATGTACGCCACCAGCCGCGACGAGGCCAAGCGCAGGCGCGCGATCGAGCTGGGTGCGGAGGAGGCGTACGAGCCGGGGGCGCGGCTGCCGCGGCGGGTGGACGCCGTCATCGAGACGGTCGGGGCGGCGACCTGGTCGCACTCGGTCAAGTCGCTGCGCCCCGGAGGCACTCTGGTGATCTCCGGTGCGACCAGCGGTGACCGCCCGACGCACGCCGAACTCACCCGGATCTTCTTCCTCGAGCTGAAGGTGGTCGGCTCGACGATGGGCTCGAAGGACGAGCTGGAGGACCTGCTCTCGTTCTGTGCCGCCACGGGTGTACGGCCGGTGATCGACGAGGTGCTGCCGCTGGACCGGGCCAGGGAGGGCTTCGAGAAGATCGCCTCCGGGGATCTGTTCGGGAAGATTGTCCTGACGAGCTCTTGATGGTCCGTCAGTTCTGCTGATGGGATCTCCGGCACTGCCGTACGACCGCGCCGGAGGTCCTGATGCACCGCTGTCTGCTCGCCGTACTCGTCTGCGCCGCCCTGCAGTTCTGCGTCCCGCCCGCCCACGCCGACGCCCACGCCGACGCCGGTACCGACGCTCCTGACGTCCCGGGCGTCCCGCGTCTGACCGACGACCGCGGCCGCGGCCGCGTGCTGACCCTGCGCGGCACCGGCAAGGAGCGGACCGCGGCCCCGTACGCACCGGCGGTGGCCGGCCGGGTGACGGCCGAGGGGTACGACGCAGGGAGCGGGACGTACCGGCCGGGCGGCCACGGTGACCGTCCACGCCCGGCCGGGGGCGCGGGTCACGGTGCGGATCGGGCCTCTCGTACCGCGCTGAGGGCCGGCACAGCGTTCGTACCGCGGTGAAGTCCGCCGTGCCGCGCGGCGGACTTCACCGCGGTACGGGGCGGTGCGCCGCCGGGGGACGGTTGCGCGCCGCTGTTGCGGGGCACGTCCTGTGACACTCACGTGGTGGCACGTGAGAGGGAGGGAAGGCATGTCAACGGGGGATCAGAACGGCCGGGTTCCGGCCTATCCGGGCGTCGAGCGTTTCGTCGACGCCTTCGACAAACTCGTCGTCCAACCGCGCCGCACCCGCAGCCGGGTGCCCGTCGTGCTGCTGAGCGAGCCGGGCGACGGCCAGGCGGGGCGCCGGATCGTCGCGGGGTTACGCACCCGGCTCCGGGGACGTGAGGGGCGGCTCGCACCGCACGCCTGCGTCCCCGCCGTGCCCGTGGGCGAGCCGGAGCAGCCGCTCGACCTGTTCGAGCAGATCACCTTCCAGCTCGACGAGTCCATGCCGCGCGGCACGGGACGGCTGCGGCTGCCCTCGTACCGGCTGCTGCGAGCCGTCGTCTCGGCGCCCGCCGTCGGGGGACTGATGGAGCGCCGGCCGGGAGAGCTGCGCGACCACTGCTACGCCGAGCACCGCGAGGTGTCCGCGCTCGCCCGCGGACTGTGGTGGCTGGGCGGCCGGGACCAGGCCAACGGCGGCACCCTGCTCGAACTGCTGTGGAACTTCATCGCCGGGCCGCTCTTCCAGCGGTTGCCCCGCGCCCTGTACGGGCGCCGTGCGGGGCGCCGCATGCTGGGCCGCGGCCGTTCCGGTGGCCGCCGCTGGTACGCGGAATGGGTGCGCCAGCAGCAGGGCACTCCGCCGTCCGACTTCTTCCGTTCGGCACTCGATCTCGTGGGAGGCGGCCCGGACGGCGATCCCGAGCAGCTCGACCGGATCCTGGTCCACGCCCTGCTCGCCGACCTGGAGGCCGCGGGCCGCAAAAGGCTGTTCAACCCGTGGCGGCGCCGGCGGGTCAGCCGTTTCGTGCTCCTGGTGGAGGAGGCCGGTCCGGCCGAGTCGCGGATCCAGCGGTTCCTGAGGGAACTGCGCTCGGCGATGGAGGACCTGAGGTGCACATCCGTGGTGGCGGTGGCAGCCGGCGTCCGGACCCTCGCCAGCCGGATCCCCGACATCGAGGTCCCCGGTCTGTCCGCCGCCGGGGCGGACCTGGCCAACATCGCCCAGCGCGGCACCCCGCCGGGGCGGCCGTCGGGCATGGTGGTGCCGGTCGAGGACGGGCCGGAGGACGACCAGGCCGCCACCTACTGGCTGGGCC
This sequence comes from Streptomyces sp. NPDC003023, assembly GCF_042888225.1. Lineage (NCBI taxonomy): Bacteria > Bacillati > Actinomycetota > Actinomycetes > Kitasatosporales > Streptomycetaceae > Streptomyces > Streptomyces sp. NPDC003023. The sequence continues at coordinate 212,614 of NZ_JBIAPL010000009.1, read as the reverse complement.
GCTGGCCGACGCTCGCTCCGCCCACCCAGCGGTGGGGGCCGGGCACCGAGGTGGCCGGGGTGCTCGGCGCGTCGGTGCTGGCCCTGGTGGTGACCACGGGCCTGCTCGCCGGGGTCCCGTTCTCGCGGGTCGGCCCCGATCCGTGCCTCGGCTCCACCTTCCTGGGTACGGACGGGCAGTGCGTCGGCGTCGCGGAGGGCGCGGCGTCGTTCGGCACGGGCGACAGCGAACGAGCCGTGAGGGACGTGCTGCAACGCATCGAGCGGCAGAACGAGCAGGTGGAGGAGGAACTGGCCGGCCGGGACCGCGACGACCCGCGACCGCGCGCCCGTACGGTCGTCTACTTCGGCCCGCTCAGCGGCGGCAAGGACGCCGAGGACCCGGTGCGCGGCGGCACCCTCGCGGAGCTGCGCGGCCTCGCCCTCGCCCAGGCGTATGCGAACGGGCAGGCGCTGCGCACCGGCGAGCGGGTGCCACTGAGGGTGCTGGCGGCGAACGCGGGGGACCGGTTCAAGGACGCCCCCGCCGTGGCCCGCCGGATCGTCGATCTCGCGGACAAGGACGACTCGATCGTCGGGGTCGTCGGCTTCGGCCAGAGCCGGCGGCGCACCTACGAGGCGATGCGCATCTTCGACGACGCCGGTCTCCCGATGGTCGGCACCTCCGGAACCTCCGACGAACTGCTGCGGCAGGGCGAGCACTACTACCAGACCGCGCCCACCGACGCCCGTGCCGGGGAGGTGATGGCGTCCTTCGCCGAGCACGCGCCCATGGTGGGCGGCCGCACCGCGGTGCGGGTGCGGCTGGTCGCCGACCCGGCGGACGCGTACAGCGCGAGTCTCGCGGGCGCGTTCCGCCAGGCGTACGGGGACGAGCGCACCGGCATGCTCCTGTACACGCCGACGGACGCGCCGGAGCCCTCCCCGGTGCCGGGCGCTCCGGCAGGATCCTCGGTCCCCTCCGTGGAGGACCTGGCGCGGGAGGTGTGCCGGGCAGTGGCGGAGGAACCCCGCACGGCGATCGTGTGGGCGGGGCGGGGCAGCCACTTCCAGCTGTTCCTCGGGGAGTTGGCGCGCGATGCGCGGGACTGCCCGAAGGTGACCGTGCTCGGCGGCGACGACGTCACCAATGCCCTGACGGAGGAGCGCCGGCCGTGGCAGGTGTTCGCCGGGCTGACGCTCTACTACGTCTCGCACGGGAGGGCTCCGGCCTTGGCCGGGGCGAGCGGCGAGGCCGCTGCGTTCCTGTCCGCGTACGACAGCACCTACGCGGAGGACCACGGCACCCGCACGGGCGCGATGCGGCAGGACGCGCATGTGGCGCTCGCCTGGGACGCGATGCGGTATCTCGCGGAGGGCATCGACCAGGCGTGGCGCGGAACGGGCGGTCACGACGAGCGGCTCGGACGGCACCTGCTGCAGGCGGTGCTCTACCAGGGCCTCGGCGGCGGAGGCTTCGACGGTGCCACCGGGCGGATAGACGCGCACGGCGCCGCGGGCGGGGGCCGGCTCATGGAGCAGAAGCTGACAGCGGTGGAGCACGGCGGGGCGGGCGGGTCGCGGACGGTGCTGCTGTGCGGGGCGGTGGCACGCGACGACGTGCGCGGCACCTGGGGCGAGGCGAAGCATCCCTGCCCCTGATGCCCGCTGTGGCCGACGCCGTGAACGGGCAGGCGCCACAGGCGTCCGCGAGGTGCCCGCCGGTCACGGGGTGACGCACGCGCCGGTTCCTGGAGCGGGCGATGTTCGTTCCGTTGTTCGTCCCCGGCGGCGACAACGGGCCGACCCCGCCGGGGACGGACGGTGGGGCCGGGGAGGGACGCGGGGTGGCGAAGGCGGGCCGGGGGCCGTGGGGCGCCCGGCCCGGGCTCACCCCTTGGGGCCGTGCAGCAGCGCGGCGATGTGGGCCGCCGCCGTCGACAGATGACGCCTGGCCTCGCCCAGCTGCTCCGACGTCACACCGTGGTCCCGCGCCGCGTCCCGTACGTCGTCACGGAAGCGGTCGAGCAGCCGCTCCAGGTCACGCGCCGGGTCGGCGGAGACCCCCGGCTCCACGGTGTCCTCGGCCCAGTCGGGCTCCGCGTCCGCCGGTTCCGGCTTCACGTACGGCGGCCATGCCGCGCCCCGCGCCAGCCCGCCGAGCTGTGTGGTCAGCTCCGACAGGCCCTCGCGCACACCGGTCGGCCAGTCGCCGCGGGCGAAGTGGTCCTGGACCTGCTCCTGCACCTGCCGGGCGATGCGCTGCATCTCCGCGCGGGCCGTGTCCTGCGCCTCCTGCGCCTGACGGCGTGCCTGCTGGGCGTCCTCACGGGCCCGCCGCGACTCGTCCTTGGCCCGGCGTGCCTGCTCCTTCCACTCCTGCTTGGCCCGCTTGAGCTCCTCCTTCGCGGCCCGCCACGACTCGCTGTCGGCGAGGTCGCCCAGATCCCCGAAGTCCCCGCGGCCGGGACTCCAACCGCCCTTCCCGGCGCCCGACGTCTCGCGGCTGTGGGTCGCCGCCGCCCGCATGTCGCTGCGCAGTCTGCCCGCGGCGCCGCGGACGTCGTCCCGGATCTCGGCGGCCAGTTCGGAGACGGACTCACGGATCTCCAGCTCGAGATCCGCCAGTTCGCCGCTGCGGCCGGCCAGCTCCGCGCGGCCCGCGTCGGTGATCGAGTACACCTTGCGGCCGCCCTCGGTGGCGTGCGTGACGAGGCCCTCGGCCTCCAGCTTGGCCAGCCGCGGGTAGACGGTGCCGGCGCTCGGGGCGTACAGGCCCTGGAAGCGCTCCTCGAGGAGGCGGATCACCTCGTACCCGTGGCGCGGCGCCTCGTCGAGGAGCTTGAGCAGATAGAGGCGGAGCCTGCCGTGGGCGAAGACGGGGGGCATGTCAGAGCACCTTCCCACTCGGGGCGCCCGCGGGCGCCTCCTCGTACGGATCGTCCTCCGCGGGAGGCCGGCGCAGCAGGGCGATGGACCCCGAGACGGTGGTCGCCTTGAGGGTGCCGGTACCCGCGCCGAGGGTTCCGGTGATCCTCCTGGCGCCCCACTGGCCGCTGACCCGCAGATCGTCGAAGGCATTGGAGATCGCGCCGCCGGCGGTGTTCGCGTCGACCCGCGCGTCCGCCGGGTGCGGGAGCCGGATGGCGACCTCGCCGGAGACCGTGGTCAGCCGGATGTCCGTGGGTTTCCCGCCCGGGTCGAGGTCGATGACCATGTCCCCGCTGACCGAGTCGGCCTTCACGGACGCGCCCGCGCCGTCGATCACCGTCAGGTCGCCGGAGACCGAGTTGTAGCGCAGGTCGCCGGTGACCGACTGGGCCTCGAGGTTTCCGGAGACGGTCTCGGCGCGGACGGTGCCGGCCAGGCCGACGAGGGTGGTGTCCCCGGTGACCCCTCGGACCACCGTGGTGCCCCGCACACCGGAGACGACCGCGCCGGCGCTGACGACGCCGACCTCCACGGCCGTGGCCGCCGGGACCACGACGGACACGACGGCACTGCGGCGCGGGCCTGTGCGGTCGAACCACTTGAGGAAGCCCTTCCAGGGCACGTCCTCGTACGCGACGGTGAGCGTCGATCCGTTCCTGGTCACCATCAGGGGAGGGCCTTCCACCTCGGAGATCTCGAGTCGGGTGGAACCCTCGTCGGTGCCCACGACATTGACCGTGCCGCCCACGACGCGGACGTTGAGCGTCGTCGGCGGGTCGTCGAAGGTGAGCTTCCTGGGCTCGGCGACTTCCCATGTGGTCTCTGCCATGGTGCTGACCTCCCGAGGCCGGCCACGACGCAACATATCGCGTCTCGATGACAACACGATATATCGCGGCCCGGGGATGTCAAGGTCGGCCCCGCTCCGACGGTGACACGACCGCCTGCAGTACCCCGTACCGGGATGAACTGCCCTAGCGTGGGGCCATGAACGCGACACCCGCCGGAGCCCTGCTGCTGTGCCGTGCCGAGGTGCCGGCCGTACGGGACCACCTGCATCTGCTGCGCGAACGGATGCTCCTCGCCCCGGCGGGCGACGGGTGGAGCGTCGCGGTCCCGGAGGGCAGACCCTGGCTCGTCGGAGGCGAATCCGTCGACGCCGTCCTGTCGGGATGGGCATCGGCACTCGCCATCGGGGTCAACTGGCCGGTGCTCGCCCTGTGGTGGGACAGCGACCGGGCCGGGTTCACGCTCGCGTCCGGTTTCCGCCGTCCCGTCGGCTACATCTGGCTCGCGGACGGCACGCCGGTCGGCGAGGACGAGGCGATGCGCACCTTCGCGACCCGCCTCGGGCTCGACCCGGTGCTCGATCTGCAGGCCCTGGAACCGCTGACCCGCCCCGACCCGGACTCCGACGCACGGGCCAGGCTCCTGGGCCTCACCGCACTTCTCTCGCGCACCGGCCTCGCCCTCCCCACCGGCCTGACGCCCGGTGACTTTGCGGAGCGACTGCGTACGGCCGCACACGCGGCGCGCGCCGAGGAGGCCGACCCGGCGGACCTGGGGGAGGGAAGCGCCGGCGGTGGCCGCCTCCTGCCCGCGCCGTACCCGTCATGGCTCCGCGCGGCGGGCGCGGCCCAGCTGGTGGCCGGGGTGGCCCTGCTGGCGTGGGGGATGCGGCGGCGCAGCGGGGGGTGGGCGGTGGCGGGAGCGGTGCTCGTCGCGCACGGGCTGCTGCCGCCGGCGTGGGGGCGGTGGCCGAAGGCCTGACGCGACGGCGGTCCTGCTCCGCCGCCGGGTGGCGGGCCTGGTCCGGCTCGGCTACTCGTCCTCGTCCTCGTCGTCGAGGCGGGCCAGCCAGGTGGCGAGGCGCTCGACGGGGACCTCGAAGTCCGGGTTCAGGTCCACGAACGTGCGCAGCTGCTCGGCGAGCCACTCGAAGGTGACCTCCTCCTCGCCGCGCCGCTTCTCCAGTTCCTCGATGCCACGGTCCGTGAAGTACATGGGACCAGCGTAACCAGTGGTCGCAGGGGGGAAGGAATGCGGGACGGGTCGTCCCGGGGAGGGCGTTCGACGAGCAGGGCGAGCGCGACAAGCAGGGCGAGCCGGACATGCAGGACGAGCAGGGGGAGGCGTACATGGAAACGGATCAGGACGTGCGGGAGGTCGAGCTCGGCGACGGGCAGACGATTCTCGCCCGGGTCGGCGTCGTGGGACCCGGCGCACCGGATGCCGACGGCTTCGAGGACGTCGGGACCGCGGACCGGCTGCGCGCCGGCGCGACCCGCGTCAACGAGGTGATCGCGGCGGTAGGTTCGGCCGTCGTCGCCGCGGCGAGCGCCGCCCGGCCGGACGAGATCAGCGCGACCTTCGGCATAGAGCTGGCCGCCAGGCCCGGCAAGGCGGTCGCCGCCGTGCTCGCCGACGGCGAGGCCAAGGCGTCCATCTCCGTCACCCTCACCTGGCATCCCGGTGGTGACGGGCGGCCCGCCGCGGGTCCGGAACCACTCCCCTCCGGCGCAACACCGGGTTAGCCTCTCACCACATGTCTCACTCTCGGGGGAGCGGGGGGCTCATGGCTGATGCGCGTACACACCGGCCCGGTGCCGGGTCGCACAGAGCGGGGCAGCGTGCCGCCGCACCGCCCCCGTACGCCCCCCGTGGTCTCGCGTGAGCCCGCTGGAGGATCCCGTAAGCCGGTGTGTGGTCCGCATCGGTCCCGACGGCGACGGGTATGACCGACGCAGTTCCCGGTTCTGGGGCAGTGGCTTCTTCATCGCCCCGGAGTGGGTGCTGACATGCGCGCACGTCGTCGTGGGGCGGGAGGCGGAGGTGACAGGCAACGAGCAGCCCAAGCGCGTCCGGATCACCACCGACGAGGGACGCGTCCTCACCGGCGAGGTCGTCAGGGTGATGGCCGGAGCCGACCTCGCCCTCGTCCGCGTACCGGAGGCGCGGTCCGCGGACTGCCTGTGGCTGAGCGACCGTTCCGACTGCACCCCGGCCGAAGTGGGGCTCTACGGCTGGGCCCAGGCCCAGGACGGCGGGGCAGACTTCCTGGCCCCCACCGGCCTGGCCACCGGCGGCCGCAGAGGCAACCCGATGACGCTGCAGAGCGCCGTGGTGCTGCACGGCTGCTCGGGCGGTCCCGTCGTCGACGCGCGGCACGGAGCCGTCATCGGCGTCGTCAAGAGCAAGGCGCAGGGCGACGCCACGGTCGGCCGCGCCTCGCCCACCACCCGGCTGCGCGCCCTGTGCGACGAACCGGGCTCGGACGACGCCCGGCTGTGGCACGAGGTCATCGCGGCCCACGACCGCCACCACATGGACCGTTACGCCCGGGCCGGCGACAGCTGGCCCCGACTGCAGACCCGGCTGGCCGCCCAGCAGCGCCGGCCGCACCTCTTCGCCCCCGACATGCGGGCCCGGCTGTACGGGCTGTTCGCCGCTGTCGCGCCGCCGTCCGGCGCCGGCCAGGTGCTGCACCTGGTCAACGAGGCCCGCAGGCTCGTCCTGCGCGGGCCCCGGCGGCTCGACGCGGACGCCCCCAGCGACTGGCGCGACGGCACCGGTCTGCTCTACGACCCGCGGGACGCCACAGAGGCGTCCGAGTCGCAGGGCCGGGACCTCGAACTGGAGGCCGTGGTCCTCTACGCCGCCATGGTGCACGCCGCCGTCGGCACTCCCGGCGATCCGGACGCGGCGGCCCTGCGCGACTGGGTCGAGGCCACCGCGCACCGCCTGCGCAACGACGTGATCAGGGAGTCCGTCCCCGGCCTCCTCACCACGGGCGCGCAGGGCGGCCAGGAGGCCCACGACGACGTGCTCGTGGTGATAGGCCCCGAGCTCTACGGCACCTACCGCTGGCAGGTCCGGCTTGTCGGCGCCGACGGGCGGACCACGACGCTGCGGAACGACGACGAAGGCGCCACGCGCGAGGAGTTGGAGTCCTCGCTGCGGGAGGCGCTGGCAGCCGCCGTCGTGGGCGCCGACGTCGGTGAACATCTGGCGGCCGTCGACTTCCTGCTGCCGCGCGCCCTGTTCGACGAACCGGTCGACGAATGGCGGTTGCGACTGCCGCGGCCCGGCGAGCCGCCGAGCGTGCACACGCTGCCCATCGGGCGCCGGCGGGTCGTCGCCCTGCGCGACCAGCTCCGCCGTCACGACGGTGCCACACCCGAGTGGCGGCGCGGCTGGACCGCCCTGGAACAGGGGCCGTTGTCCGCCCGGCCGCTCTGCGCCGACGTACCCGCGTCCGGGCACCGCGCGCTGACGCCGGAGAGCGAGGAGGCCGCCTACACCCGCCTGCTCGACGGCCCTTCGGGGACGGTCCCGGTGTATTGCGCCAGCACGGCGCACGGACGTGGATCCGCGGTCCTCACCCGGGCGTTCCACGCCGGGCACGCCGCCGTCATCTGCCGCCGAACCGGTGACACGGACCACGACGACTGCGCCGACTTCCATGAGCGGGCGGCCCGGCTGGTGCACGAGGCCGGCACCGGCAGAGCCCTGCGCGAACGCATCCGCCTGCTGCGCAACATGAGCGCCGCGGCCGAACTGCCGGACCACGACGCAGCCTGGGCACGGCACATCGTCCTCATCTACGATCCACCCGACAGGCAGGCACTCCACAGCGTTTCCCCCGGCCCACCGGGCGGGGTTCCCCACGACCCGCCCCCCGGCGTACCGCCCGACCCACCGCCGTGAGACACCCAGCCGGCCTCGACGCCCGTGCGAGCGGTCAAAGCGGGCAGGAGACCCCTAGGATGCCGTGCCCGCCGGGCCGGCAGCGATGAGGAGCCCACAGTGAGTGACTGGCACATCTACCGGGGAGCGGGTTATCCGCACGACGACATCCGGCGGTTACCGGATCCTCCGCCGTGGCGCGACTTCCGCGCCCAGCGGCCCGACGTCGCCCGCAGGCTCGGGGTCGAACGACGGCTGGTGGAGTCGTTCCACCCCCGGCCGGAGGAGGTGGAGGCCGTCAACGCGGCGCTGCTGCTGCGCCGTCCGCTGCTCGTCACCGGCAACCCGGGCACCGGGAAATCGACCCTCGCGCATTCTCTCGCGCACGAGTTGAAGCTCGGCCGCGTGCTGCGCTGGCCCATCGTCAGCCGCACCACTCTCCAGGACGGGCTCTACCACTACGACGCCATCGGCAGGCTCCAGGACGTCCAGCTGGACCGGGCCGTCGCCGGAGGTTCCGTACAGCAGCCGCCGATCGGCTCCTACATCCGGCTGGGGCCGCTCGGCACGGCCCTCCTGCCGACCGGGGACGGGCTGCCGCGGGTCCTGCTCATCGACGAGTTCGACAAGAGCGACATAGACCTCCCGCACGACCTGCTGAACATCCTCGAGGACGGCGAGTTCGCGATCCGTGAGCTGGAGCGCCGCGCGGAACGCGAGCCGGAGACCGAGGTGCTGACCGACGACGGGACGACCGCGACGGTCACCGGCGGCCGTGTCCGGTGCACCACCTTCCCCGTCATCATCCTCACGTCCAACGGCGAACGGGACTTCCCCGCGGCCCTGTTGCGGCGCTGCATCCAGCTCGACCTCAAGGCCCCCGGAGAGAAGCAGCTGGCCGCGATGGTCACCGCGCACCTCGGCGAGGAGGCACTGGAGGAGGGCGCCGGGCTCATCAGCCACTTCCTGCAGCGGGCACCGGGCCAGGTCGTCGCCACCGACCAGCTGCTGAACGCCCTGTACGTGACCCGGCAGGCCGCCGACGCCGAACAGGTCACCAGGGACAGGCTCGCCGAAATGCTCCTGCGTCCGCTGGACCGCCCGAGGTGATGGCCGATGAACACGCCTGGCCGACGGCAGGCGGACCACCTGACCGAGCCCCTCGCGGAGCTCGTCTCACGGATGCGCGCGACGGGCCTCGAGCCTTCGGCGGAGGGCCTGGCCGATGCCCTGTGGCTGGCCCGCCTGACCACCGAGTCACGCCCACCGGCCGGCGGCCCGCCGGCCGGTGAACCGCTGAGCCGTCCGTCCGCGGGCACGCCCGCGGACACGACGCGACCGGGTACGGGCGCACCGCTGCCGGGGGCGCGTCCCGGCCCGCACACCACCGAGCACACGGCACCCGTCTCCCTCTATGTCCCGTCGGCCCCCGACGCCGCACCGGTGCGGTCGTTCCCGATACGCGCACCCGCCACGGCGGCCCTGTCCGGCCTGCTCGACCTGCAGCGCTCGCTGCGGCCGCTGCGCGGCTACCGCCCACCCGTGCCGCCCGCGCCCGGCAGGGAGCTCGACGAGCGGGCGACCGCGGAACGCAGCGCCCGGGAAGCCCTCCTCGTACCCGTGACCAGGCCCGCCGACCGGCGTTCCACAGAGATCCAGCTCCTCATGGACGCCTCACCGACCGCGTCGGTGTGGCAGCTCACCCTGGAGCGGCTGCGGCAGGCGTGCGAACGCCTCGGCGCGTTCCGCGACGTCCAGGTCCATTACCTCCACGCCGGGCCCGACGGCACCCCGATGGCCGGCACCGGCCCCGATCCGCACCGCACCCGGCTGCGCCCCGCCGACCAGCACCGCGACACCACCGGACGGCGCCTCACCCTGGTGGTCAGCGACTGCGCCGGCACGCTGTGGCAGTCGGGCCGGGCGCAGCGGCTGCTGCACCGGTGGGCGGCGTCCTCACCCGTGGCGGTGGTCCAGCCGCTCCCGCCCCGGCTCTGGGACCGCACCGCGCTGCCCGCGGGGCCCGGCACCGTCGAGCGCGTGCCCGGCTCCTCGCGCGGCGTCCGGTTCGTGCCCGACGAGGGATACCTGGCCGCCGCCCCGCCCGCCCCCGGTGATCTCGCGGTGCCCGTCCTGCTGCCGACCGAGCGGGTGCTCGGCAACTGGGCCCGGGTCGTGGGCTCGAACGGCGGACGCACGATGCGTGGCGCGGCCGCCTGGGTGGGCGCGGGCCACCCGCCGCGGCCCGGACCCGGTCCCCGCGGGACGGCGGCGACACCGGGTGCCCGGCTGCGTGACTTCCAGGGCTCCGCCTCGCCCGGCGCCGTCGAACTGGCCGTGCATCTCGCGGCCGTGCCGCTCTACCTGCCGGTGATGCAGCTGGTGCAGGAGGCCCTGCTGCCGGACACCGGGCCGATGGAACTGGCCGAGGTGCTCCTCGGCGGCCTGCTGGACCGGCTGCCGGACACGGCGGACGTGCCGGGCCCGCAGTACGAGTTCGCCCCCGGGGTCCGTGAGGTGCTGCTGCGCATGCTCGACCGGGGCGCGGCGGAGCTGGTGCTGAAGTACCTCTCCGAATACATCGGCCGCCGCTTCGGCAGGGGGATGCGCAACTTCCCCGCCCTGGCCGTCGCCCGGCTTCAGGGCCAGGACCCGGACGGAGCCGGTCCGGACGACACCGACGGGGCACGGGAGGGCGACGAGGCCGGGGAAGCCGTCAGGGAGGCGCTGTTCGCCCACGTCTCCGCGCGCGTGGTGCGCTGGTACCGGCCCGCCCGGCCGGTGCCAGGACGGCTGGACGAGGCCGAGCGGCTGCTCGGCCTGTGGCGCGACCAGCGCGACGAGCAGCTCCTGCTGGACGCGCAGCGGCTGGCGGAGACCGCCGTGGACGACGGCGGCGGCGAACGGGCCAGGCACCTGCTGGGCCAGATCCTCCACGCCCGCGCCGGCACCGCGGAACTGCACAGCGGCCCCGGCGGCGCCCGGAGCCTGCTGCTGCGCGCGGAGCGGCTGCTGGCCGGCGACGACCCCGGCGCGGCGGTGCGCCGGGGAGCCGTCCAGCACGACCTGTGGCGTCAGGAGCGGCAGAGCACCGCATGGCTGTACGCGGCCGGCGACAGCCTGCGCGCCGGCGGACCGGTGAGCGATGCCCCGCAGACCGAGGCGGTACGCCGGCTCCGACTGGGCAGGGTCCTGCTCGATCTGGCCCGCTCGGAACCGGACGACCCCGCTCACGCGCCGGCGGCCGTACGGGAACTGCGCGACGCGTGCGACCAGTTGAAGCGGACCGGCGCCCATCCGCGCCGTCGTGCCGCCGCCCTGCTCGACCTCGTGGCCGCGCTGCGGATCGTGGGCTCCGCGGACCAGACGGCCCTGCTCGGCCTCGTCGCGGCGGCGGAGCAGGTGGCCGACGGCAGTGACGCACTGCTCCTGCGCTGCCTGCGTGAGCGCGCCCGCTGCCACCGGGAGCTGCGCGACTGGGACGCGGCGGCCCGTGGCTACGCGGACGCCGAGCGCCGGGCGCCGCGCGACAGCGCCGTCAGGTGCGAGGTCCTCGCCGAATGGGGCGAGATGCAGCTCGTGGACGCCCGCCTGCCGGACCGGGCCATCGCCATCCTCCGAGAGGCGCTCACCAACCTGCCCGCCAGAGTGGGCCCGCTGCGCTGGCGTCTGCACCTGCTGCTGGGCAGTGCCCTGGTCGAGCGGTATCTCAAGGGACAGGACGGCGGCGGCCGTTCGCTGCCCGACCTGTACGAGGGATGCCACCTGATCGAACAGGCGGCCCACCACGGCGGCGACCCGGCCACCCGTGCCGCGTCCTGGCTGGCCCTGGCCGGCGCGCAGCTCGCCTTCCCCGGCCCGCGGGCCCACTTCGGCGCGGCACAGACGGCGTACACCAGGGCGCTGCGCGAGAGTGCGGAAGTGGGCGGAGCACCGTCCGAGACGGCGGCACGGGCCCTGCACGGCAGGGCCGTGCTGTACGAACGCCGGCAGCTCCCGGCGTCCGCGCTGGACGACTACCGGGCCGCGGCGGCGCTGTGGGACCGGCTGGCGGACGAGGGGACGCCGGGAGCGTCGGACGAGGTACGGGCGACCAGGGACCGGCTTCTGGCCCTGGAGGGCACGGGCGGCGGGGAGGGCCAGGGTCCGGCCGGATCCTGAACTCCCTGTAAGGGGAACGGGTTTCCGAAACACGCCGGTCGGGAAGTAAAAGCGTCACGGCATCGCCTCCACGGGGGCATCAGGGAGGAGAACAGCGTGCTGCAGCAGCGTGAGGCCGGCTCCGTACGGATGGGCCGTGATCCCGTCGTCCGTCCCGCGCTTCCCGACCTGACCGGCGTCGACCTGCACACTCTTCACGCGATGGACGAGGACGCGGCACTGTGTGCGGCCGTGGAGCAGGTGCTGGCCTGCCCGGGAAGCCTCACGGAGGCCTGGGCGGACGGGACATGAGCGGTTCGTTACAACGGCGAAATCCGGCCGGATCACGCCTCGCGGCGCGATCGTGGCCGTGAGCGCCCCGTTCACGGTCCCGCCCGGCTCGACGGCCAGGCTCGCCTCCACCCGGCCCGCTCCCGAGGACCAATGGCTGCTCGACCGCGCGGTCCACAGCCGTCGGCTGGTCCTGCTCAAGGCCCTGCTCGCCCGGATGCGGCGTGAACCGCTCCCCGACGCGGCAGCGGCACACTTCCGGCGCGACTGGCGGCTGCTGGAGAGCGCGGAGAACGGGCGGCCCGCGCGGGCGCGGCAGGTCCTCGACCACCCGTCCACCGGCAGTTGGCTGGTCCACACGCTGAACGCGAGCGGCCCGGCCCTGACCACCGCGCTGCCGCACCTGGGCGAGATAGCCGTCGCGGTCGCCCTGCGCACCGGCGCCGCCCTGCACACCACGGTCACGGCCACCGACGGCCTGCTCGTACTGCCGGGTCTCGGCGTCCTCGACGCGCGCACCGACCGGACACGCGTGGTCCCCGTGCCACGCGGACTGCTGCTCAGCCCTGCCGGACGGAAGACCGCCACGGTCCTGCTGTGGCGCGGCGGACGCGGAACGGGCCCCGGCTGGCGGGGCCTTCCGGTGCTGCCCGGCAGCCGGGCGAGGCTCGACGACATCGCCGTGCACCGGGCGCCGGACGCGGTGGTCGGACACCGGAGCACGGCCGTGGAGCCCGCCCGTGCCTGGCGGGCCGAGTGGCGTGGCGCGGTGAACCTGCTCGAGGCGGCCGACCCGCGGCGCGCGGCCGAGATCACCGGCCTGACGCGCTCCGTGGTGCCGATGGCCGGCGGCCGCGGCGGCCCGTCCAGCGGCAGTCTCCGGGCCGAGCCCTGGGCCGTGCACACCGTACTGCCGGGCTCGGCGCGGCGGTTCGCCGAGGTGCTGGTGCACGAACTGCAGCACAGCAAGCTCAATGTGCTCTGCGACCTGGTCCGCCTCCACCGCGCCGACAGGGTCCCCCGGTACCGGGTCGCCTGGCGGGCCGACCCGCGGCCGTTCGAGGGAGTGCTGCAGGGTACGTACGCGCATCTGGCGCTCGCCGATCTGTGGGACCGGGTGGCGGGCCGTCCCGGTGCCGCGCCCGCCGCGCGCAGACGCTCCCGCGTCCGCCGTGAGGAGTATCGCGAACAGGTCGCGCAGGCACTGCCGATCCTGCTGGAATCAGGTGAACTCACCGTTGAGGGACGGCAGTTCGTCATGGGCATGCAGAGGCATCACGCGCATCTCGGGATACGTGCCGGTACCTCGTTCGCACGCCCCGACGACGTGCAGTCGGATGGTGACGTTCGGTAACATTCCTGTCGCGTCACCGGAGAGTGACGCGGGCCGATGATGAGGAGACGCGCGCATGGGCGCTCAGCGGCACGTGGCGGACGGCGGTGCGCCCGTTCGGGAGTCCGAACACTTCGTGGTGGCCTTCCCGGGCTACCACAGGTCGTGGGCCAACTGGATAGCGCACCGGCTCGAAGCACACGGCCACCGGGTCACCTCGCACCGCTGGGACCCGCACCGTGAACAGCCGCTGGAGGAAGCGCTCGGCGACCTGCTGCTGGCCAGCGGCCGGGTGCTCCTGGTGCTCAGTGACTGGTTCTTCCAGCTGGGCCCACGCCGTGAGGGCGAGTGGAACGACGTGCTGCGCGGCTTCGTCTCCGCGAACGCCGACCGCTTCGCCGCGGTCAACCTCACCAACCGCGCGCTGCTGCCCTCGACCGCGGTGCTCGAACCGGTCGACCTGTGGGGCATCACCGAACAGGAGGCCGAGCGACGGCTGCTGGCCAGGCTCGGTGTCGAAGTCGTACCGCGCGTGACCCTGCCGCCCTCCGCCGCGGGCTCCCGCTACCCGAGCGACGCGCCCCCGGTGTGGGGCGAAGTACCCCGCCGCAACGCCCGGTTCACCGGCCGCGACGAACTGCTCAACCAGATCCAGCACTCCCTCAACGACGCCGAGCCCGGCGGCGCGGTGTGCGCCCTGGTCGGCATGGCGGGCATCGGCAAGACCCAGATCGCCACCGAGTACGCCCACCGCTTCAGCCCCGACTACGACGTCGTCTGGTGGGTCAACTCCGACCAGCGGGGCACCCGCCGTGACCGGTTCGGCGAGCTGGCCCCCGTACTGGGGCTGCGTACGGGCTCCGAGCCCGGCGAACGGATCCGTGCCGTACGGGACGCGCTGCGGCGCGGCGAGCCCCACGGCCGCTGGCTGATCGTCTTCGACGGCTGGGAGGAGGTCGGCGAGGCCCTGGAGATGCTGCCGCAGAGCGGCACCGGCCACGTACTGATCACCTCCCGCAACCACGGCTGGCGGAGCACGGCGAACGTCCTCGAGGTGCCGGTCTTCCTCCGTTCCGAGTCGACCGGCTATCTGATGCGCCGGGCGCCCCACATCAGCGCCGCGGACGCCGACCGGGTCGCCGTCGAGTTCCAGGACCTGCCGCTTCAGCTCGCGCACGCGGCCGCCCTGCTCGCCGTGTCCCGTATGCCCGTCGCCGAGTACCTGGACAAGGTGCGCACCGGTGAGCTCAACCCGCTCGACTCCGGCGTCACCGAGCTCGGCGACTACCCGCAGTCCTCGCTGACCTCCTGGTCGATCCTCTTCAACAGCCTGGTCGACTCGGAACCGCGCGCCCTCGAGGTCCTCAAACTCTGCGCCTGCTTCGCGCCCGGCCGTATCCCCATCGGCCTGGTCCGCGGAGTGTCCGCCGGTGACCTGCCCGAGCAACTGCGCTGGATCGCCGGGCACACCCCGGAGTGGCCCCGCGCCCTGGACGCGCTCGTCAACTACTCGGTGATCACCCGCGACTCCCGCAGCCTCAACGTGGCCTCCGGCGGCGAGGCCGGTCTGCGCGACGAGTCGGTCCACATGCACCGGGTCGTGCACGGCATCGTCACCGAACTGACCGCGGGCGACGACCGCGACATGTACCGCGCGGTGATCCGGCAGGTGCTGGTCGACGCCGACCCCGGCGAGCCGTCCGACAGCAGGCTGTGGCCCCGTTTCGCCGAGATCCTGCCCCAGCTGACTCCTTCGGGGGCCCTGGCCAGCACCGACGACCGCACCGTGAAGCTGGTGCTGCGCTGCCTGAGGTACTGCCATGTCAGCGGGGAGTTCAAGGTGGGCATCGAGCTCGCCGAGCGGGTCAGGGACTCGTGGAGCACCCTGTTCGAGCCGACCGCGCAGCCGCTGCTCGACCTGATCACCGAGCACACGGTCATCCTGCGGGCGAGCGGCCGCTTCCACGAGGCGTACGAGATCGACAAGGCCGCCCTCGCGCGGCTGGGCGAGCAGCCGGGCGCCGACGAGATCGCGCTGATGAACGCCCACAGCAGCGTCGCGTCCGACCTGCGCTTCCTCGGCCGGTACCCCGAGGCGTACCGGCTGCAGGACGAGGTGGTGACGACCGCCCGCGCCATGCTCGGCGCCGAGGAGTGGACCACGCTGCGCGCCCAGCACAACCTCGGCGTGGTCCTGCGCCTCCAGGGCCGGTACCGGGAGGCGTACGAGATCGACCTCGACACGCTCCGCAAACGGGAGCTCGTGCTGCGCGCCCGGCACCCCGAGACGCTCCACTCGGGCAGCGCCTGCGCCCGTGACCTGCGTCTGATGGGTCTCTACCAGGACGCGCTCGCCCGTCAGGAACTGGGCCTGCGGCTCCAGTTGCAGGTGCTCGGCGAACGCCACCCCCACACCCTGTGGTCGCAGCACAACCTCATCATGTGCCGGCGCCGGGCCGGCACGCCCGGTCCGGACATCGGCCCGCAGATGGCCGAACTGCTCGAGCGCCACGAGCGGGTCTACGGCAAGGGCCACCACAACAGCCTGATGCTGGTCACCGACTACGCGAACTACCTGCGGGTGCACGGGGACCTGAGCCTGGCACGGGAGCTGATCGGCGAGGCGGAGGAGAGCTACCGCCGGCTCGTCGGCCAGGCCCACCCCGTACCCACCGGAATGCAGTCCAACACCGGGCTGCTCCTGCAGGCGGAGGGCGACCGGGACGGCGCGCTCAACATGTTCGAGCAGGCGCTGACCGGGCTGCGCACCGTGCTGGGCGAGGACCATCCGTGGACGCTGGGCTGCGCGCTGAACGCCGCGGGGGGACGCAATCTCTCCGGCCGGCTGGACGACGCGGTGGAGCTCAGCAGGGACACCGTCGCCCGTGCGCGCAGGGTGCTCGGCATCGACCATCCGATGACCCTGTCGAGCCAGACCGCTCTCGCGGCGGATCTGCGGGCGGTGGGCGAGCGGGAGGAGGCGGGCAAGGTCGAGGAGGACACGCTGCAGAAGCTGACGCGGACGATGGGCGCGCAGCATCAGCACACCCTCTCCGCCCGCCAGCGGATCCGCCCCTACTGGGACTTCGAGCCCTACCTGGGCTGAGGCCCGCGGCCCGATCCGGCGCGGCCGGGTTCGGGGCCCGTACGGTCTGGCTGGGGTCGGTGCCGTACGTTCCGGGCTCGGGCAGTCCGTTCCGGGCTCGGGCCGCGCGGCCCGGTCGGGGCCTGCACGGTCCGGTTTGGGCTCGGGCAGTCTGTCCCGCCCTGCCGCCCTGCCGCCCGGTCCGGGCTCCGTGCCGACCGGGCTCCGGCTCGGGCGCGCGCGGTTTGGGCTCCGCGCGATTCCCCGGTCCGGTGCGTGCGTCCCGGCCGGGACGCCGGAGGGCCCGGCACCCCTGTCCTAGGGGTGCCGGGCCCTCCGGCGTCGTGCGGTGCCGCGTCAGGCGTCGAAGACCTCGTCGACCAGCTGCTGCTGCTCCGCCTGGTGGCGCTTCGCGGAGCCCACCGCCGGGGACGAGCTGTGCGGACGCGAGATGCGCCGCAGACGCTCGCCGTGCGGGATGTCCGCGCCGACGGCCAGGTCCAGGTGGTCGATCAGGTTGAGCGCGATGAACGGCCAGGCACCCTGGTTCGCCGGCTCCTCCTGCGTCCACAGGTACTTCTCGGCGTTCGGGTACTTGGCGATCTCGGCCTGGAGCTCGGCGCCCGGCAGCGGGTACAGACGCTCGAGGCGGATGATCGCCGTTTCCTTGTCGCCGCGCTTCTGACGCTCGGCCTCGAGGTCGTAGTAGACCTTGCCCGCGCAGAAGACGACCTTGCGGACCGCGGCCGGGTCCACGGAGTCGTCGCCGATCACCGGACGGAAGCCGCCGGTGGTGAACTCCTCCGCCTTCGACGCCGCCGCCTTCAGACGCAGCATCGACTTCGGGGTGAAGACGATCAGCGGCTTGTGGTGCGGGTTGTGGACCTGCCAGCGCAGCAGGTGGAAGTAGTTCGACGGCAGGGTCGGCATCGCGACCGTCATGTTGTCCTGCGCGCACATCTGCAGGAAACGCTCGGGACGCGCGGAGCTGTGGTCCGGGCCCTGGCCCTCGTAGCCGTGCGGCAGGAGCAGCGTGACGCCGGAGTGCTGGCCCCACTTCTGCTCGGCGGAGGAGATGAACTCGTCGACGACGGTCTGGGCGCCGTTGACGAAGTCACCGAACTGCGCCTCCCACATGACCAGCGCGTCCGGACGGGCCAGCGAGTAGCCGTACTCGAAGCCCATCGCCGCGTACTCGCTGAGCAGCGAGTCGTAGACGTTGTAGCGGGCCTGGTCCTCGGACAGGTAGAGCAGCGGGGTGTAGTCCTCGCCGGTCTCCTGGTCCACCAGCACCGCGTGGCGCTGGCCGAACGTGCCACGGCGGGTGTCCTGGCCGGAGAGGCGGACCGGGGTGCCCTCCATCAGCAGCGAGCCGATGGCGAGCGTCTCGCCCATGCCCCAGTCGATCGTGCCGTCCTCGACGGACGCCGCGCGGCGCTGCATCTGCGGCAGGAGCCGCGGGTGCACGGTGATGTGGTCGGGGATGTTGACCTGGGACTCGGCGATCCGCTTGACGATCTCCTGGGAGACGGCCGTGTTGATCGCGACGGGGAACTCGGCCTCGACGTCCGGGACGTGGGCCGGGGCCGGGTGGCTGGTGGCCTCGCGGACCTCCGCGAACACCTTCTCCAGCTGGCCCTGGAAGTCCTGGAGCGACTGCTCCGCCTCTTCCAGCGTGATGTCGCCGCGACCGATCAGCGACTCGGTGTAGAGCTTGCGCACCGAGCGCTTCTTGTCGATCAGGTTGTACATCTGCGGGTTGGTGAACGAGGGGTTGTCGCCCTCGTTGTGACCGCGGCGGCGGTAGCAGATGAGGTCGATCACGACGTCCTTGTTGAACGTCTGGCGGAACTCGAAGGCGAGCCGCGCCACGCGCACGACGGCCTCCGGGTCGTCACCGTTCACATGGAAGATCGGCGCCTCGATCATGCGGGCCACGTCCGTCGCGTACATCGAGGAACGCGACGACTCCGGGGCGGCGGTGAAGCCGACCTGGTTGTTGATGACGACGTGGACCGTGCCGCCGGTGCGGTAGCCGCGCAGCTGCGACATGTTGAGCGTCTCGGCGACGACACCCTGGCCGGCGAAGGCCGCGTCACCGTGCAGGGCGATCGGCAGGACCGTGAAGTCCGTGCCGCCCTTGTTGATGACGTCCTGCTTGGCGCGGGAGACACCCTCGAGGACCGGGTCCACGGCCTCCAGGTGGGAGGGGTTGGCGACCAGCGAGACCTTGATCTGCTCGCCGTCGAGACCGGTGAAGGTGCCCTCGGCTCCCAGGTGGTACTTCACGTCGCCGGAGCCGTGCATCGACTTCGGGTCGAGGTTGCCCTCGAACTCCCGGAAGATCTGCGCGTACGACTTGCCGACGATGTTCGCGAGGACGTTCAGACGGCCGCGGTGGGCCATGCCGATGA
The DNA here is from genome assembly GCF_042888225.1 of Streptomyces sp. NPDC003023. Taxonomy (NCBI): domain Bacteria; kingdom Bacillati; phylum Actinomycetota; class Actinomycetes; order Kitasatosporales; family Streptomycetaceae; genus Streptomyces; species Streptomyces sp. NPDC003023. The sequence goes on along the minus strand of NZ_JBIAPL010000009.1, from coordinate 193,756 downwards.
CGACCTCGTCCAGGCGCGACTCGGCCGCCGAGTCGATGACCGCGTCGAGCAGCGGGATGACGGACTCGCCGCCCTCCAGCGAGAAGCGCTTCTGGCCGACGTACTTCGTCTGCAGGAAGATCTCGAACGCCTCGGCGGCGTTCAGCCGGCGCAGGATGCGCAGCTGCTCCTCGCGCTCCGGCTTGCTGGTGGCGCGCTCGACCCGGTCCTGCAGCCACTTGCGCTGCTTCGGGTCCTGGATGTGCATGAACTCGATGCCGGTGGTGCGGCAGTACGACTCGCGCAGCACGCCCAGGATGTCGCGCAGCTTCATCATCGACTTGCCGGCGAAGCCGCCGACGGCGAACTCGCGCTCCAGGTCCCAGAGCGTGAGGCCGTGCTCGGTGATGTCCAGGTCGGGGTGCTTGCGCTGGCGGTACTCCAGCGGGTCGGTGTCGGCCATGACGTGGCCGCGGACCCGGTAGGAGTGGATCAGCTCGAAGACCCGCGCGGCCTTGGTGACGTCGTCGTCGTGGGAGGCGTCGATGTCCTTGAGCCAGCGGACCGGCTCGTAGGGGATGCGCAGCGCCTCGAAGATCTCGTCGTAGAAGTTCTCCTCGCCGAGGAGGAAGTTCGCGACGATCCGCAGGAACTCGCCGGAGGCGGCGCCCTGGATGACGCGGTGGTCGTACGTCGAGGTGAGGGTCATCACCTTGGAGATGCCCAGCTTGTTCAGGGTGTCCTGCGAGGTGCCCTGGAACTCGGCCGGGTAGTCCATGGAGCCGACGCCCATGATGACCGACTGCCCGGGCATCAGACGCGGCACGGAGTGGACGGTGCCGAGGCCGCCGGGGTTGGTCAGCGAGACGGTGACGCCGGTGAAGTCGTCCATCGTCAGCTTGTTGTTGCGGGCGCGGCGGACGATGTCCTCGTAGGCCTGCCAGAACTCGAAGAAGTTCAGCGTCTCGGCCTTCTTGATGCCCGCGACGACCAGCTGGCGGTCGCCGTTCGGCTTCACCAGGTCGATGGCCAGACCGAAGTTCACGTGGTCGGGCTTGACCAGGGTCGGCTTGCCGTCCTTCTCCGCGAAGGACCAGTTCATCGACGGCATGGCCTTGATGGCCTGCACCATCGCGTACCCGATGAGGTGCGTGAAGGAGATCTTCCCGCCGCGGGCGCGCTTGAGGTGGTTGTTGATGACGATGCGGTTGTCGAAGAGCAGCTTCACCGGGACGGCGCGCACGGACGTGGCCGTGGGCAGCTCCAGCGAGGCGTTCATGTTCTTCGCGACCGCGGCGGCGGGGCCGCGCAGCGTCACGAACTCGGGACCGTCGGCCGGCGTGGCGTCGGCCTTCGCCGCCGCCGCGGGCTTGGCGGCGGCCTTCGCGGGCTGCGCCGGGGCGGCCGCGGGGGCCGCCTTGGCGGGGGCCGCGGGAGCGGGCGCCTGCGGTGCGGGGGCGGCGGGGGCCGAAGCGGCGGGCGCGGGCTGCGCCGGGGCCGCGGGCTGCGCCGGAGCGGCGGCGGCCGGGGCGGGTGCCGCCGTGCCGGTGTCGCTCTGAGTCTGCTTCGCCCCCGCGGCAGGGGCGTCGGCCGTGGCGGCCGCCCCCGGCTTGTAGTCGGCGAAGAAGTCCCACCAGGCACGGTCGACCGAATTCGGGTCCTGGAGGTACTGCTGGTAGATCTCGTCGACGAGCCACTCATTCGCGCCGAACGCGGCGGCAGGGTTCTGACCCTGCCCGGCTTGGTCGGTCGAGAGACTCGAGTTACTGGGGGACTGAGACGACACGGCGAGAACCGCCCTCTTCCGCTTCACAAGGTGATGGACAGCGGAAATAAAGGCTACGCCTCCCTGGCCGGGAGGTGCAGGCCGGGCCGGTCAACGTCGTGCAAGTCACACCGAACGGCGCGTTTCGGGGCTGGGAATGGCGGGAAACAAGCATGGTTCGGTAGAGCCGGGGTACGCCTGACGGCGGTCGCGGGCCTTCGGCCCGCGTCCCTGTCGGATGCCCGGCGACGTTCTGACCGGCTGCTTTCCGCTGCTCGGTCCGTCGGCTTCCCGTGTAGTGACCTCTTACACGCAGAATCTGTGCTTCCGGTTCGAACCCTACGTCAACTGCGTGCCGACCTGATCCCCGGAAGGATGACCTGGATGCGGCAGCCATGTACGGATTCGGCCACACCGATGCGCCCACCGTGGAGATCGACCGCCCAGCGCGCGATGGCCAGCCCCAGACCCGTACCGCCGTCGCTGCCCGGCCCGTGCGGCGAGGGCACGCTGCCCCGGTTGAAACGCTCGAAGACCCGGTGGCGCTCCTGCTCCGGGATGCCCGGGCCCTCGTCCAGCACCTCCAGGTCGAGCGACTCCGGGTGCGGCCCGCGCCGCGCGCGTACCGTCACCCGGCCGTGCGGCGGGGAGTGCCGCACCGCGTTGTCGATGAGGTTCGCCACGACCTGGTGCAGCCGCTCCGCGTCCGCGTGCGCCGTCAGCTCCGGCGGGGACACGTCCAGGTGCAGATGGACGTCGGTACGCGTGTGATGCCCGGAGCCGGACGCGAGGCCGCGCCGCGAGGACGCCAGATTGGCCTCCTTCAGCACGCCGGACAGATAGGGCCACACCTCGAAACGGGAGGCCCGCAGCGGCAGCACCCCGTTGTCGAGGCGGGAGAGGTCGAGCAGTGTCTCGACCAGGCGGCCCAGCCGCTCCGTCTGCTTCAGCGCCGTGCGCATCGTCTCCGGATCGGCGGCGGACACTCCGTCGACGACGTTCTCCAGCACCGCGCGCAGTGCGGCGATCGGGGTGCGCAGCTCGTGCGAGACGTTGGCGACCAGTTCCTTGCGGTGCTGGTCCACGGCTTCGAGATCGTCGGCCATGCGGTTGATCGTCGAGGCCAGGTCGCCCAGCTCGTCGCGGCGGTCGGCGCCGCGCACCCGGCGGGTGTAGTCGCCGTGCGATATGCCCCTGGCGACCTTGTTCATCTCGTCCAGCGGCGCGGTCAGACCGTGCGCCACGAACTGGGTTATCAGCAGCGTGGCGATGATCGTGAAGACCGTGATGAACCGCACCTCGGTCTTGCTGTGGAAGGCCATCAGCATCAGACCGGTGGTGATGAAGACCGAGACGACGACGAGCGTGCTCAGCTTCGTCTTGATCGAGATCGTGATGGACGCTGTGCTCAGCCCTCTGCGCCGCGTGCCGCACGGCCGCCGCCGTTTCATGGCGCCGGCGTCTCCAGGGCGTAGCCCACCCCGTGGACGGTGCGGATCCGCTCCGCGCCGATCTTGCGGCGCAGTGCCTTGATGTGGCTGTCGACCGTGCGTGTTCCGGACGCGTCCGCCCAGTCCCAGACCTCCGCGAGCAGCTGCTCACGGGAGAGGACCGCGCGGGGCGTGTTCGCCAGACAGACCAGCAGGTCGAACTCGGTCGGCGTCAGGTGGACGTCCTCGGCCCGCACCCGCACCCGGCGCTGCGCGTGGTCGATCTCCAGCTCGCCGAGGCGCAGGATCCCGCTGCGCGGGGTGACCGCCGCCAGCGCCGCCCGCTCCACGCGGCGCAGCAGGACGTGCACCCTGGCCGCGAGCTCCCGCATCGAGAACGGCTTGGTCATGTAGTCGTCGGCGCCGACGCCGAGGCCGACCAGCATGTCGGTCTCGTCGTCACGCGCGGTGAGCATCAGGACCGGTACCGGCCGCTGTGCCTGCACCCGGCGGCAGACCTCGAGCCCGTCGAAGCCCGGCAGCATGACGTCAAGGACCATCAGGTCCGGTTGCCATGCGTCCGCGGCGTCGACCGCGGCAGGGCCGTCGAGCGCCGTCTGGACCAGGAAGCCCTCGGCCCGCAGTCGTGCGGCGATGGCGTCGACGATCGTGGCGTCGTCCTCCACCACCAGCACCCGGCGCTGGGCGCCGGGAGTGGCCGCGACGCCGCCTTGCGTGGTGTGTGTCTGCTCCATCGCCCCGCCCTTGTACGCGTTTTCTGCGTGCTGCATCTGGTTCTGCTTCGAAGGTGGATTCGGTGTGTAGTCCAGCAGCGTAAAGGCAGCGACGTCGTCCCGGCTACGCAGGGCGAACGCCGAGGTGGACGACGTCCGGTACGCCCCGGGCAAGGTGGATCTCTTCGGTTCTTACCCCGCTGAATCCGGCATTCCGCATCGCTTCCTCGAAGGCCGCGGACGGCTTTGCGGACCATACGGCAAGCACTCCGCCCGGCTCCAACGCAGCTCGGCACGCCGCGAGTCCGGCCGGTGAGTAGAGGTCCTCGTTGTCCTCGGTGACGGTCCAGTCGGGGCCGTTGTCGATGTCCAGACACAGGGCGTCGTAACGGTCCGCAGTCGAGGTCAGGTGACTCATGAGATCCGTGTGAAGGATCACGCACCGTGGATCGCCGAGCGCCTCGCCGGAGATCGCGGCGAGCGGTCCGCCGCGGTGCCAGTCGATGATCGCCTGTTCCCTCTCGACCACCGCGATCCGTCGCCATGACGGCATCGCGGCGGCGTGGGCGAGCGAGAAGCCGACCCCGAGGCCGCCGATGAGGACCCGAGGCGCGACGTTGCCGGTGCCGATCGCCTGGTGGGCGGCGTCGACGAGCAGCCGCTCCGACCGGCCGTCGGAGGTGTCCATCAGGAAGCAGCCGTTGGCGATGATCTCGTAGACCTTCCCGTCGCCGTCCCCCCGGCTGCGGAGCACCACCTCCCCGAAGGGGCCCTCGCGCCGGTCCAGTGTGACGGGAGCGTCGGTGGCGGGGAACGGCATGGCTATCGGCCTCCGGTGCGGCTGTGGGATGACGACACGGACCGGGGCCATTTTGGCCGGGTGCCGAGTGAACGGACAAACCATCGGCCCCGCCGCCCCTTCCACGGGGAGGGACGCGGCAGCGGTCGGACGGGTTCCTGCCCGTCCGCGCGCCGGTCACACGTCCCCGCCGCCGCTGCCGCCCACCGGCGCCGCGCGGCGTCGTGACCGGGCGGGCGGCCACGGTCCGCGCCCGCCTGCCCGGTCAGGTCCCGGCCGGTGCGTGGAACAGGCTCACCAGCGGTACCCGGACCTGCCAGCCCACGGACTCGTAGAGGGCGCGGCCGTCCGGCGTGGCACCGAGCACGCCGACGGTGGCGCCGTGGTCGAGGGCGGCGTTGTGGAGGGTGTCCATCACGAGCCTGCCGAGGCCCTTGCGGCGGTGTTGTGGAGCGGTCTCCACCTGGTCCACGACCGCGGTGCGTCCGGTCGGGGCGATCTGGGCGCGCGCGGCGAAGGAGCCGTCCGCGGCCACGACCAGGGCACGGACGACGCCACCGCGGGTCCAGGTCCGCAGGGTGTAGCCGTCCGGCACCACGGTCCGGGTGCGCCGGAGCCGTGCGTGCATCAGCCAGCCGGGCTCGTCGACGGTCCAGTCGGGGCCGGCCCACTCGACGACGGCATCGGGGTCGGCGAAGACCTTCAGCCACACCGTGGGCGCGGCCACCTCGGCGGCGACCTTGCGCACCGTGGCCTCGTCGGCCGCGGTCAGGACGTGGCGGGTGGCCTGCTTGACCTGGCCGACGTCGACGGTGAGGCCCCAGGGCCTGTGCACCGGGTCCGCCGCTCCGCGCGAGACGACCCAGCCCTGAACCCAGGCGTGGACGATCTCCGCCGTCGACTCGAAAGACATACGGGACTCCTCGGCAGCGTTCTTCGAACTTCAGCTGGGGTTAGTAATAGATGCTAAGCAAGAGAGACTATTACACACGAGTCTCCGGGCCCGCTACTGGTCGGCGCTCTGTCGTCCGAATCGATCAGCCAGGGCCTCGACCTGGTCAGGTCCGCGCGGCCTTCTCCCCGTGCACCGCCGTGTACTCCGCCGCCAGCCACGGCCCCAGGTCCTCGACAAGGGTGTGGATCACGGCCGGGTCGGACGTCGGGTTGCGGGCGACCGTGGCGGCCAGCCGCATCTGCTCCGCCCGCCGCGGGTAGTGGCCGGCGAACACCTCGGCCGACTCGGCGAGATCGCTGGTCCAGCCGCCCCAGAGCGGCATCACCAGCGTGAAGCCCGACCGCACGATGCGCCGCGCGGCCGTACGGCACAGCTTTCGCCGCGCGGTCTGCGCCCCGGTGTCCGTCCCTGTCCCGGCGTCCCGCATCCGCTCACGCCAGCGCGGCACCGCGAGCGCCAGGTCGCCATTGGTCTCGCGCGCCAGGAGTGCAGTGGGGCGCTGGGCGGGGAGGCGGGTGGCGAGATCCTCGCCGAGCAGAGGCGTGCAGAGGCACGAGATGAAGAAGCCCAGGTCGTAGCGCTCGAGCTCGCTGAGCGCCGCCTGGACGCCGACCAGGAGGACGCCCGCGCCGTCGATCGCGTCGAAGGCCCCGTCGAGCGCGCGCTCCGCGGCGTCGGCGTCGGCCCGGTCGCGGACGGTCGGCTGCTCGCGAAGGACGAGCAGCAGGTCGAGGTCGGAGACACCGGGCACGGCCGTGCCGCGCGGAACGCTGCCGTAGAGATGGGCGCTGTGGAGCCGGTCGTCGCCGAAGCGTTCGGTGATCTCCTCGCGGGCGGCCGCCACCACCGGCGCGAAGGTCGGCGTCACGCGTTCCAGTGAGCCCTCCCGCGCGATGGTCCCGTCCGGATTCAACCCCTTGTCGTCCATCGGGTCACTTTCGCCCACCGGTAGCGGAATCGTCCTCCGGATTTCGCTGATCGCTCACAGCGAACACGCGGAGGGGAACATTCGGCGGCTCACAACCATTGAGTCGATACAGCTCAACTTGACTGCCTAAGGGGAGATCATGGCTGCCGATATCAAGGCGAATTCACCGCTCACACTGCCCGTGCTGCCGCTCGACGACGAGGTCGTGCTGCCTGGCATGGTCGTGCCGCTCGACCTGTCCGACGCCGATGTACGGGCCGCGGTCGAGGCCGCCCAGGCTGCCGCCCGTCCCTCCGGCAACAAGCCGAAGGTGTTGCTCGTTCCCCGCGTCGACGGCACGTACGCCGCGACCGGCGTGCTCGGGACCGTGGAGCAGGTGGGCCGGCTCTCCGACGGCGACCCCGGTGCGCTGATCCGCGGCGTCGGCCGCGTCCGCATCGGCGCCGGTACGACGGGGCCCGGCGCTGCCCTGTGGGTCGAGGGGACCGTGGTCGAGGAGAGCGTTCCCGACCCCCTGCCCGGCGCGGTGACCGAACTGGTCAAGGAGTACAAGGCGCTGGCCACCGCCTGGCTGAAGAAGCGTGGCGCCTGGCAGGTCGTCGACCGGGTGCAGCAGATCGACGGCGTCTCGCAGCTCGCCGACAACTCCGGCTACTCACCCTTCCTGAGCACCGCTCAGAAGATCGAGCTGCTGGAGACCGGCGACCCCGTCGCCCGCCTCAGGCTCGCCACCGAGCAGCTGCGCGAGCACCTCGCCGAACAGGACGTTGCCGAGTCCATCGCCAAGGACGTCCAGGAGGGCGTCGACAAGCAGCAGCGCGAGTTCCTGCTGCGCCGCCAGCTCGACGCGGTGCGCAAGGAACTGCGCGAGCTGAACGGCGAGTCGGAGGGCGACGAGTCCGACGACTACCGGTCCCGGGTCGAGGCCGCGGACCTGCCCGAGAAGGTCCGCGAGGCCGCGCTCAAGGAGGTCGAGAAGCTGGAGCGGGCGAGCGACCAGTCGCCCGAGGGCTCCTGGATCCGCACCTGGCTGGACACGGTGCTCGAACTGCCGTGGAACGAGCGCACGGAGGACGCCTACGACATCCGGGGCGCCAAGACCGTCCTGGACGCCGAGCACGCGGGGCTGCAGGACGTGAAGGAGCGGATCACCGAGTACCTGGCGGTGCGCAAGCGGCGTGCCGACCGGGGGCTGGGCGTGGTCGGCGGGCGGCGTGGGGGCGCGGTTCTCGCGCTCGTCGGCCCGCCCGGCGTGGGAAAGACCTCGCTCGGTGAGTCCGTCGCGCACGCCATGGGCCGGAAGTTCGTCCGCGTCGCGCTCGGCGGCGTACGGGACGAGGCAGAGATCCGCGGCCACCGGCGTACGTACGTGGGCGCGCTGCCCGGCCGGATCGTCCGGGCGATCAAGGAGGCCGGTTCCCTGAACCCGGTCATCCTCCTCGACGAGATCGACAAGGTCGGCTCCGACTTCCGCGGCGACCCGGCGGCCGCCCTGCTCGAGGTCCTCGACCCGGCGCAGAACCACACCTTCCGCGACCACTACCTCGAGGTCGAACTCGACCTCAGCGACGTCGTCTTCCTCGCCACGGCCAACGTGCTCGAGGCCATCCCCGAAGCCCTGCTCGACCGGATGGAACTGGTACGGCTCGACGGATACACCGAGGACGAGAAGGTCGTCATCGCCCGGGACCACCTCGTGCCGCGCCAGTTGGAGCGGGCCGGCCTGGAGACCGGCGAGGTGACCCTCGACGAGTCGGCGCTGCGCAGGCTCGCGGGCGAGTACACCCGCGAGGCGGGCGTGCGGAACCTGGAGCGGTCGATCGCGCGGCTGCTGCGGAAGATCGCCGCACAGCACGAGCTGGGGGACCAGGAGCTGCCGTTCACGGTCACGCACGAGGAGCTGCGCGGGCTCATCGGCCGGCCGCACCACGTACCCGAGTCCGCCCAGGACCCGGCCGAGCGCCGCACGGCGGTGCCGGGCGTGGCCACCGGGCTCGCGGTCACCGGTGCGGGCGGTGACGTCCTGTTCGTGGAGGCGTCGCTCGCCGACCCGGAGACCAGCGCGTCCGGACTGACCCTGACCGGTCAGCTCGGTGACGTGATGAAGGAGTCCGCGCAGATCGCGCTGAGCTTCCTGCGCTCGCACGGCGCCGAACTGGAGCTGCCGGTCGCCGACCTCAAGGACCGGGGTGTGCACATCCACTTCCCGGCGGGCGCGGTGCCCAAGGACGGGCCGAGCGCGGGCGTCACGATGACCACGGCGCTCGCGTCGCTGCTCTCCGGACGCCAGGTGCGCACCGACGTGGCGATGACCGGCGAGGTCTCTCTCACCGGCCGGGTGCTGCCCATCGGCGGTGTGAAGCAGAAACTGCTCGCGGCGCACCGGGCGGGCATCACGACGGTCGTGATCCCCAAGCGGAACGAGGCGGACCTGGACGACGTCCCGGCGGAGATCCTCGAGAAGCTCGAGGTGCACCCGGTGACCGATGTCCGCCAGGTGCTGGAGCTCGCGCTGTCCGCGGCCGAGGTCCCGGTGACGGCGGCGGCCTGACCGGTCGGCGGACACACGGCGCCCGGCGGTGGATCACCACCGCCGGGCGCCGGTCGACTCCGTCCGTCCCGCACAATGATCGGATGACCACTTTGCGGGCCGACTGCTCGAACTGCTTCGGGCTGTGCTGTGTCGCACTGCCCTTCGCCGCCTCCGCCGACTTCGCGGTGAACAAGAACGCCGGCACGCCCTGCGCCAACCTGCGCGAGGACTTCGGCTGCGGCATCCACGCACGGCTCCGCGACAGCGGCTACTCCGGTTGCACCGTCTACGACTGCTTCGGCGCCGGTCAGCAGGTCTCGCAGGTCACCTACGGCGGGACGAGCTGGCGGGAGGCCCCGGACACGGCACGGCAGATGTTCGACGTCTTCCCCGTCGTACGGCAGCTGCACGAACTGCTCTGGTACCTGACGCAGGCCCGGACGCTGGGCGCCGCCCGTGAGCTCCACGGGGAGCTGCGGCGGCAGCTGGAGATCGTGGAGGAGCTCACCCGGCTCGCCCCGGAGGCCCTGCTGGAACTGGACGTCGCCGCGCGCCGCCAGGAGGTCAACGTCCTTCTGCTGCGCACCAGTGAGCTCGTGCGCGCGGGTGCGGGGACCGGCCGGAGGAAGAAGGACCGCAGGGGAGCGGACCTGATGGGTGCCAGGCTCAGGAACGCCGATCTCCGTGGTGTCAGCCTGCGCGGCGCGTATCTGATCGCGGCCGACCTGACGGGCGCCGATATGCGGCTCGCCGATCTCATCGGCGCGGACCTCAGGGACGCCGATCTGTCGGGCGCGGACCTGACCGGCTGCATCTTCCTCACCCAGCCGCAGCTCAACGCGGCCAGGGGCGACGGGGCGACCCGTCTGCCGGACGGGCTCACCCGCCCCGCGCACTGGGCGTGACGGGGCGGGCGGCGTCGGCCACGCGGCGGCCGCGTCAGCCGTAGGCGGGCGGCGTCGGCCGTGTGGACCGGTCGCTTCAGCCGTAGGCGAGTGCCTGGACGCGGTCGTACGCGCCGTTGAACTTGTTGTGGTCGCCGACGATCGGCCCCGAGGACGTGTACTGCCACATCGTGTAGTAGGCCCAGCCGGCCGGCAGTGTGCCCGGGGTGGTGTTGTAGCGGGCGATCCACAGCGGGTTGGTGGAGCCGAAGCCGCCGTAGTTGCCGGTGCACTGCGTCCACCAGCTGGTCGCCGTGTAGATGACCGCGTCCCGGCCGGTGCGGGCCTTGTAGCGGTTCACGAAGTCGCGGATCCAGGTGACCATCGCGGACTGCGACTTGCCGTAGCAGGCGGCGCCGTAGGGGTTCCACTCGATGTCGAGCACGCCCGGGAGGGTCTTGCCGTCGCGGGACCAGCCGCCGCCGTTGTCGACGAAGTAGTCCGCCTGCGCGGCGCCCGTCGTGGTGTTGGGGGTGGCGAAGTGGTACGAGCCCCGGATCATGCCGATGTTGTACGAGCCGTTGTACTGCTGTGTGAAGTACGTGTTCTTGTAGTAGGTGCCCTCGGTGGCCTTCACATAGGCCCACTTGACGCCGCTGTTCCACAGTGCGGCCCAGTCGACGTTGCCCTGGTGGCTGGAGACGTCCACGCCTTCGGTCTGGACGGCGCGGGTGTCGCGCGGGGGGCCGCCCTGACCGTCGTGGGGGACGACGCCCATGCCCATGTGGGCCGAGCCGCGTTCGGGCTTCGGGTCGGCGGTGGCGGTGCCGGGGAGGGCGAGGAGGAGGGAGAGGACTGCGAGGAGAGTGCCGATCGCGGCTGCGCGCCTGCGGTCGTTCGTTCCGGATCTGTGCACGGGCATGCGTGCCTCCGAAGGCCTCGGTGGGGGGACTCGACGTCGTGCCGACACGTCACGGTGGAGGAATGTGCTGGTGTGGACATGTCACGAAGGACGCTACGCACGTAGACCCCGCGGAGGAAGAGGGACCGGCCGCCGCCGTTGGTCTATGCCTGCGAAATACTGGCGGAGCTGCGGCGATACCGGCCGCCGGAAGAAACTTTCACGAACCGGAAAGCGCGCGAGGGGTGCTGACGTGCACGAAGGCGGTACGGCGGGTGAAGCCGACCCGAAGGACAGGAGTGGTGTGGACCACGAATTCCTCGCGCTGGAACGGGAATTGTCCGTGTTCCTGCGGCGGGCGAGAGCGTCCTCCGGTGAAATGGCCCGCGAGGTCCACCCCGATCTCGAGCCGGCCGCCTACGGACTGCTCGTACGGCTGGAGGAGGCCGGGCAGCAGCGGGCGACCGAACTGGCCGGCTACTTCGGCGTCGGCAAGGCGACCATGAGCCGTCAACTGCGCGCTCTCGAGGAACTCGGACTGGTGACCCGCGAACCGGACCCCGCCGACGGGCGCGCCTCCCTCGTACGGCTCACGGGTGAGGGCGTGGCCCGGTTCCGGCATGTGCGCGACGCCCGCAGGGAGCGGTACATGGACAAGCTCGCCGGCTGGGACCGGGGCGAGGTCGCGGAACTCGCCCGCCTGCTGCACCAGCTCAACGCCCGCGCGGAGAGCTGACGGGCGGCGCCGCGGCAGTCCCTGCGGGGCGAACCGGAGCACACGCCCCTGCGGGGCGAACCGGAGCATCCGCTCCTGCCGGGCGAACCGGAGCACCGCCCCGCAGTCCCCGTCACAGCTCGGCGAAGACCGCCGACGCGTCGTCGTGGAGCTTCCAGCGGATCACCGCGGTACGGGTACCGGCGGTCTCCTCCAGCTCCCGCACCCGGTCGATCAGCCCCTGCGCCCCCTCCTTGCGCAGCAGGGCCACGCACTGCGCCCAGTCGCCCTCGCCGAACATGTCCACCCAGCGGGACGCGCCGTCGGTGAGCGCTGCCACGGCGCGCACGCGGTCACGGGGAACGCTGCCCGTGACCGCGCGGACGGCCACGGAAGGATCGGCGGCGGCCGTGAAGAAGCCGCCCTCCGCGTTCCGCAGCGCGTCCGCCGACGCATGGGTGCGCAGTGCCTCGCGCGGCAGGCGGTCCAGGCGGTCGTCCAGCACCGCCCGGACCGCTCCGTCCGGCGACTCCAGCAGCAGCGTCGAGTCGGAGAGCACCAGGTACTCCACGTCCTGATCCGGGCCGCCCCAACGCGCCATGACGACCGTCGCCTGCGGCGTACGCACGTGAGAAAGGTCACAGGAGTCGCGATGGGCGTCCGCGGTGCGCCGGATTGCCTTCGCGAGAACGTCGACAAGTGTCATATCGCGCCGTGAACCGGACAGTTCGGCCAGGGCGCCGCCCAAACGTGTCGTGAACCACGGAACCCCGTGCGTACACCCGTCGTCGCCCCGCGGAGGCGTGACGCCGTCGAGGGCCACGAGTGTTCCCCCTTGGCCCGAGGCGGGCAGGGCCACGGACACCCAGTCCTCGTTGGGGCGTTCGGGGGAGCCGGGGGCGGTGGCGAGCTCGATGCGCATGCCTCCAGTCTGCATGAGACCCTCCCGCCGGCCATGTGGTGACCGATTGGCCCGTACCAGCAGGTCAGACGTGGTGCTTCGCCCCGAATGGGCGACTGCGCGAAGCTGCGGGCGCGCATCCTGCCAAAGGGGGGCCCGAAGGTCCAACCCGCGAGCCTCGCGCGGGTGCGCCGGCCACCGCGGGGAGTTGTTCCTCAACTCCTGAGTGCTGTTCACTCGTTCGGGTGGCGGAGCGGCCGATGCGCGCCTCCCTCCCAAAGGCACTGGAATGGTCGGAAGCCGTACCAGGGGTGGGGCTTACGCGTGTGACCGGTCGTCATCTCTGCTTCAAGGGTGGACGAGTCGAGCAAGATTGCGAGCACCGGTGCAGATGAAGCGGCCTCGGGGCAAAGGCGGCAGGCCCACTGGAACCCCGTCCGCGGGAGCCCCGACCACAGGAGCCCCGGACGATCCACAGGCCCCGGCTTCTCCCCAACAGGCCCCGGCAGGCCGACCCCGTCGTGTGCGCAACCGGCTGGTCGCCGGTGTCGCCGTCACCGTGCTGGGGGTCGTGGCGGCCGGCACCCCCGGCATCCTCGGGACCTCGGCGGACCTGACCGAGTCCCAGCGGCTCGTCACGCTGGCCGCGCTCGACCGGCAGGCCGTCACCCTCGCCCACTCGCTCGCCGACGAGCGCGACGAGGTCACCGCGTACATCGCGGCGGGCCGCGAAGACCAGGAGGGCGACAAGGAGGACCGTCGCAAGATCTCCGGCACCCTCGCGGCCCGCGTCGACCGGCAGATCGACGAGATCCGCGACGCCCTGGGCACCGACCGGGCGGAACTGCGCCAGTCGCTCGCCTCCGTGCCCTCCGTCCGCCGTGCCGCGATCACCGGCAAGGGCACCGCGATGGACGCCCACCAGGCCTACACCGCCGTCGTCTCCGCGCTGCACGCGCTCGCCGGTGAGCTCGCCGACCGGACCCCGTCCCGTGCCGCCGAGGCCACCAGGGCGCCCGCGGAGCTCGGCCTCGCCGTGGAACAGGCGTCCGCGGCCCGCGGGCTGCTGCTCGCGGCGCTCGCCGTGCCGCAGCCGGATCCGGTGATCGGCTACGACCCGATCACCGGCCTCCCCGTGGAAAGCCCCGGCGAGGACACCGGCGCCGACGCCCGTACCCGGGCGGCCCTCACCGCCGCCGCGCAGCAGGCCCGGGTGCGCGAACTCGCCGCCCTCGCCGACTTCGGCCAGGCCGCAGGCAAGACCGCCCGCGACAGGCTCGCCACCACCGTCACCGGACCCGAGGTCAAGGCAGCGGAGGGCTACCTCGCCCGCCTCACCGACCAGCCCAGCCTCTCCGACACGGAACGCGGCACCGACCCGGTCAAGCTGGAGGCGGCGCTCACCGCGCGCATCGAGCAGATGCGGGGCGCGGAGTCCTCACTCGCCACCGACCGGACCGAACGGTTCGAGCAGCTGCGCGACGACGACCTCACCACCCTCCAGATCCGCATCGCGCTCCTCGGCGGACTGGTCGTCGTCACCATCGGTGTGCTCTCCGCCGTCTCCCGCACGCTCACCCGCCCCCTCGCAGTCCTGCGCATCGGTTCCGCAAGGCTCGCCGACGCCGCAGCCCCGCAGACCGAGGAGCCGATCCGCTTCACCGGCCGCAACGACGAGTTCGCCCAGGTCGTTCGGTCCCTGAACACCCTGCACGGCCGGCTCCGCGACATCGGGACACGCGCCGAGCAGCTGGAGAGCGGCCGCGGCGACCTCGTCGCATCGGGCGAGGCGCTCGAGGCCGAACTGGCCGCCGCGCGCACCGAACTGCGGCAGCGCACCGACGAGATCACCACCGAGCTGGCACGGTTGCGCCACACCGTCCACCACACCTTCGTCAACCTCTCGCTGCGCACCCTCGGCCTCGTCGAGCGCCAGCTCGGCGTCATCGAGAAGCTCGAGGAACGGGAGCAGGACCCCGAGCGTCTCGCAACGCTGTTCAAGCTCGACCACATGGCCACCGTGATGCGCAGGCACAGCGAGAACCTGCTCGTCCTCGCGGGCACGGAACACGGCCACGGGCATGTGAGCCCCGTACCCCTGGTCGACGTGCTGCGCGCCGCGGTCAGCGAGATCGAGCGGTACGAGCGGGTCGTCATCCAGTCCCTGCCGCCGCACGCCCAGGTCGCCGGTTTCGCCGCGGACGACCTCAGCCATCTCGTCGCCGAACTGCTCGAGAACGCCACCTCATTCTCGCCGCCGGACTCCCGGGTCGAACTGTCCGGCTGGCTGCTGGCGAGCGGCGAGGTGATGCTCTCCGTCCAGGACGCGGGCATCGGCATGACCGCGGGCCGCATCTCCGACGTCAACGCGCGACTCGACGACCCGGAGTCGTACGAGGCGGAGCCCCCGGCCGGGCGCGAGGGCGAGGGGCTCGGTCTGCGGGTCGCCGCGCTGCTGGCGGCGCGCCACGGCGTACGGATCCAGCTGCGCGAGCACAAGCAGGGCGGCATCACCGCCGTCGTCGTGGTGCCCAAGACACTGCTGCCGACGGGGCCGCCGGCCGCGGCCGGGCCCCGGGTCCAGGTTCCGGGCGCCGCTCCGGCGCTCAACCTTCCGGGCTCGGTGGCAGAGGCCAACTCCAACGCGCTGCCGCAGAGTCCCCGGAGCGCGGCACCGGAGGCGGACGCCGAAGCGGACCGCTCCGAGCGGGAGGACACCGTCGCCGCGGCAGCGGCGGAGAGCCCGGACCAGGTCGCGGACGCGGAGCAGGTACCGGACCCGGAGCCGTCCGGTCACGAGGACCCGGAGCCGGCAGCGGCGGAGGTCTTGGACCGTGCCGTGGACGCGGACGTGGTCGCGGACACGGAGCAGGTACCGGACTCGGAGCCGTCCGGTCACGAGGACCCGGAGCCGGCAGCGGCGGAGGTCTTGGACCGTGGTGTGGATGCGGACGCGGACGCCGACCAGGTACCGGACCCGGTTGAGGCATCGGACCCGGCCCTGTCCGACCACGCGGACGTCGACGCGGACGTCGACTTCGTGGACGACGACCTCGACGTGGCCGGACACGGCCACGGCCCGGACCTCGAGCCGGACCCGTTCGTCGAGGCCGCGGAGCGGGCGATCCTCGCTGCCGCCGCCGAGCCCGACACGCACGAGCGGACCGCCGACGGTGAGCCGGAGGCCACCGGCATCGACCAGGCGACGTTCGCGATGCGCCTGCCGCAGCCGCTCGAGGAGCCGACCCTCACGCAGCCGCAGCCGGCACTCACAGAGCCGGAGCCGGAGCCGGCGCCGCAGGCGTCTGAAGCCCCGGTGACGTGGGACCGCGTCACCGACAAGGGCCTGCCCAAGCGGACCCCCCAGTCCGTCCAGCCCGCCACCGTCCCCTCCGGACGGACCGGGAGCGTCGACGCGGAGGCCCTGCGCCGCCGTCTCGGCGGCTTCCAGCAGGGCGCGAAGGACGGCCGCCGGGACGCCGAGGCAGAGGTCGCGGAGAGCTCCGAGAGCTCCGAGAGCTCAAACACCGAAGTGGAAGCGGGGGACACAGTCGAGGAGGCACGCAGTTGACTGCGACCGGCACGTTCGGCCTGAGCCGCGAGGCCCGCAACCTGCGGTGGTTGCTGGGCAACCTGGTGGAGGAGGTGCCAGGGGTGCACTCCGTCGCCGTCGTCTCTTCCGACGGGCTGCTGCTGCTCTCGTCCGACCCCGAGCAGACCGACGCTCCCGCCGCCGGTGCCTCGCCCGAGGGACCGAAGGGACCGAAGGGCCCAAGGGGCCCGAGAGGCTCGAGCGCGGACCTCGCCACCATCATCTCCGGAATCGGCAGCCTGACCCTCGGAGCCGCCGGCCTGATGGACGCGGGCAGCGTCAAGCAGACGATGGTCGCCATGGAGGAGGGCAGCGTCTTCGTCATGTCGATCAGCGACGGCTCCCTGCTCGGCGTGCACGCCACACCCGACTGCGACATGAGTGTCGTCGCGTACCACATGGCTCTCTTCGTGGGCCGTGCCGGACACGTACTCACCCCCGAAGTCCGCAGCGAACTGCGCAAGTCCATGGAGAGTGGCCTCTGATGTCCGCCCCAAAACTTCCGGTACGCGGTGACGGCAAACGCCCCGCCCGGGTCCGTCCGTACTCCCTCACCGGCGGCCGGACCCGCTTCGGGCACGTGCTGCTCGTCGAGACGTTCGTCGCCGCGCTCGAGGCACCGCCCGAGCGTCAGGAACTTCCCGGCGGCAACCTCACCTCTCGCGTCATGCCCGAACTGCGGGCGATCGTCGAGCTGTGCCGCCGGATGCGTACCGTCGCCGAGATCTCGGCGCTGCTCAAGATGCCGCTCGGTGTCGTCCGGGTGCTGCTCAGCGACCTGGCGGACCAGGGAAAGATCCGCGTGTACGGAACCGGTCACGGAACCGGTCAGCCCGACCGCGCACTGCTCGAAAGGGTGCTGAGTGGACTCCGCCGCCTCTGACACGCTCCTCGTCCACCCCCAGGCCGGCCCCGGGGCCGACGGTCCGCCCGATCCCGAAGAGGCGCCGCAGGCCTGGCAGCTGGACACCACCCGTGCGCCCACCGCGACGAAGATCGTGGTCGCGGGCGGCTTCGGTGTCGGCAAAACGACGTTCGTCGGGTCCGTCTCCGAGATCACGCCGCTCCGGACAGAGGCGCTGATGACCCGCGCGAGCGAGGACACCGACGACCTCACCGCCACGCCGGACAAGGTCACCACGACCGTGGCCATGGACTTCGGCCGGATCACGCTCGACGACGACCTGGTGATGTACCTCTTCGGCACGCCCGGTCAGCAGCGGTTCTGGTTCATGTGGGACGACCTGGTGCGCGGGGCGATAGGCGCGATAGTCCTCGCGGACACCCGGCGGCTGCCGGACTGCTTCCCGGCGCTCGACTACTTCGAGAGCTGCGGGCTGCCGTACGTCGTCGCCGTCAACCAGTTCGAGGGGACGACCGTGTACGAGGCGGCGGACGTACGGGAGGCGCTGACCGTGCCACCGCACGTCCCCGTCGTGATCATGGACGCCCGTAACCGGATCACGGTGATCGAGTCGCTGCTGGCGCTGGTCGCCCACGCCCTCGACGCCACTCCCGAATAGCTCGGACGGACACGCGCCCCCCGCGCCGCCCGACCCGCGATCCCCGACCGCGCCGCCCCCCGAACCCCGCCCCGTAAGCGCGCCCCGAGCCGCGACGCAGAACCACGGAGAACCCCCGCCATGCGGAAGATACTCATAGTCGGAGCCGGTCAGTCCGGGCTCCAGCTCGCCCTCGGCCTCCAGTCGCAGGACTACGAGGTCACCCTGATGTCCAACCGCACGGCGGACGAGATCCGGTCCGGCCGGGTCATGTCCACCCAGTGCATGTTCCACACCGCCCTCCAGCACGAGCGTGACCTCGGCATCAACTTCTGGGAGTCGCAGGCCCCGCGGATCGAGGGCCTCGGCGTCTCCGTCGCCGCCCCCGACTCGAGCCGTGCCGTCGACTGGGTCGGCAAGCTCGACGGATACGCGCAGTCCGTCGACCAGCGCGTGAAGATGGCCGGCTGGATGGAGACCTTCGTCCAGCGAGGTGGCCAGCTCGTCATCCACGGCGCGGCGGTCTCCGACCTCGACTACTTCTCCCGCGCCTACGACCTGGTGCTGGTGTCGGCAGGCAAGGGCGAACTGGTCTCGATGTTCGGCCGGGACGCCTCTCGCTCCCCGTTCACGCAGCCGCAGCGCGCGCTCGCCGTCGCGTATGTGCACGGTATGGGCCCGCGCCCCGAGCACCCCGACTACGACGCGGTGCGCTGCAACCTGGTGCCGGGCGTCGGCGAGATGTTCGTCATGCCGACGCTGACGCTCTCGGGCCGGGCCGACATCCTCTTCTGGGAGGGACTCCCGGGCGGTCCGCTCGACGTCTTTCAGGGCGTGAAGGAGCCCGCGGAACACCTCGCCCTGACGCTGGAGCTGATGGAGCGGTTCCTTCCCTGGGAGTACGCGCGGGCCACCAAGGTCGAACTGACCGACGCGGGCGGCACGCTCGCCGGCCGGTACGCGCCGACCGTGCGCAACCCGATCGGCCGACTGCCCGGCGGCGGACTCGTCCTCGGCGTCGCGGACGTCGTCGTCGCCAACGACCCGATCACCGGCCAGGGTTCCAACTCCGCCTCGAAGTGCGCGGCCGCCTACCTCGGCTCGATCATCGAGCACGGTGACAAGCCGTTCGACGAGCAGTGGATGCAGGCCACGTTCGACCGGTACTGGGAGACGGCGCAGCACGTCACCAAGTGGACGAACGCGATGCTCGGTGTGCCGCCGCAGCACGTCCTGGAGCTCATCGGCGCCGGCAACGGGCTCCAGCCGGTCGCGGACCGCTTCGCCAACGCCTTCAACGATCCGTCGGACTTCGAGAACTTCTTCTACGACCCGGCGAAGACTGAGGCCTACCTGTCCTCCGTCACCAGCGCCTGACCGCCGCCGGTCCCCGCCTTCGAGCCGCCGGCTTCCGTCCCCGAGCCGCCGGCTTCCGTCCCCGAGCCGCCGGTCCCTGCCCCCGAGCCGCCGCCCGTCACGCCGGGCGGCAGTTCGGGCGGGGCGTACGACGACGTACCGTGCTCGGCGGCCAGGGCCGTGAGCTCCCCGGCGGACAGTGAGGCGAGCAGCCCCTCCGCGGACCGCAGCCGGGCCGTGGCCCGGTCACGCGCCTGCTGCTGCCGGGCCGCGAGCACCAGTTCACGCTCGAGTGCCCTGCGCGAGGCGGCGGCCAGCTCCCCGGAACGTTTCTCGCCCGCCTCGAGCCGGGCGATGGTGGCGATCCGGCCGGCCGCCGCCCGTTCGATCAGATGACGCTGGTCCAGTGCCCGCTGCGGCTCGCGGGCGAGCAGCAGTTCCAGGTACGCGGAGAGCTCGGACGTTCCCTGGTACTGCTCGCGGGCGATCCGCCCCGCCTCCGCGCGGCTCAGCGCGAGCGCGCCCCGGGCCCTGTCGGCCGCCCTGTTCAACCGTGCCGTCTCCGAGCGCTGCGCCCGCAGCGCGGCCTCGATGCTCCGGTACGCGGCACCGGCTTCCTCGGCCTGCCGGTACAGCTCCCGCAGACGCGTCAGCACACCGGTCATGTCGGGCGCGCCGGCCGGTTCTCCGAGGAGCGGGAGCGGCGGGCCGGCAGCGGTTCCCCCGGCGTCGAACTGCTCCATGACGGCGTCACCGAGTTCGCCGAGGACCTTGTCCACGGCCCCCTTGCGGGGCTCCGGGCCGTCCGCCGCCGCGGGCAGCGTCGTGGCCGTCGCGGCGACGACGAGCGCACCCACGACGACGGCGCGCAACGAGTACCTTCCTGACACCTCATCACCTCCGGTCGTACGGGCGGCTTCTCCGCCCTACCGGAGGCTGCGCCGCGCACGGCCGGCCGGCGACCGGGGTGCGCGTCGCGGCGCAACGCGATCACTCTCGCAGGGACGATGTGCGACCCTGCGGCGCGTCGGCTTGCCGTACGGTCCCGGCATCGCGGGGCCGGTCCCCGCCACCGCGGGGCCGGTCCCCGCGACGCGGAACGTGCCACGACCGATTCCGCCCGCCCGCCCGGCCCGCGTCGTGGACATGCTCCCCTGCTCCCCTCGGTGTCCTCCCCGACGCGTCCGGGCGCTTCGGCCGAGGGGCCTTCGGCAGCGGGGCCCGGGGGAGCGGTCGGCGGGTCTGCCGGCCCGTACCGTGCCGCCTCGCCGACCGGCCCGGTCGGGTTCACGGCGCCCGTCGGTCCCCCAGGAGTGTGTTCACACCCCGGCAGGGCCCGGGAACCGGGCACCCGTCAGGTCGCGCCGCCCGGCTTCGACCACGGCCACCGCACCTCCGGCCGTTCCACACCGCCCGGCGCGTACTCGTACTTCCAGCCGCGCTGCAGCCCGAGCCGCCTGGTGTGGCCGGACGGCACCCGGCGGTACGCGTGCACCGTGGGCGGGGAGCCGTCGTCGTTCGGTACGGGGACCTTGTACCACTTGGGCGGGTGGCCGGTGGGGCCGACGAGCACGGGCAGCACCCGCCCGTCCAGGGGGCCGCCCTCGAAGGGGGTGTTCTCGCTTCTCACCGCACCAGTCTCACAGCAGGTGCGCGCCGCCGGCGACGACGGGCCCGAGCCTGCCCACCAGCGTGCCGACGGGGCCGTCCGGTGTCTCCTGGGCGAGCAGGTCCGCGACCACGGCCGCCGTCTCGGCGTCCGTCGCCGCCGTCGCCGCCAGCAGCGCGACCAGATGGTCGACGAGCCACTCGCGCAGCTCGTGTGCCGGCGGGCTCTTGTCCTCGTCCAGCCAGATCAGTGAGGCGGCCTCGACGGCCGCGATCCAGGTGCGGACCATCATCCCCAGGCGCGGGCCGGGCCGGGCCACGCCGAGATGGACCAGGATCTGTTCGGCGGCCGCCCGCCGGACCTCGTCGACGATCGCGGTCGTACGGGAGGTCTCCGCGACGCTCCCGCCGCGCAGCAGCGCGCTGAAGCCGGCGTCGTGCTCGTCGACGAAGACGAGGTAGCGGTCCAGTACCCGGGTCAGGCGCTCGGTCGGCGGGCCGGCCTGCGGCTCGGCGAAGCACTGCTCGAGCCGGTCCGCGGCCGAGCGCAGGGCCGCCTCGTACAGCTGCTGCTTGCCGCCGGGGAAGTACCGGTAGACGAGCGGCCTCGACACCCCGGCCGCCTCCGCCACGTCGTCGAGCGAGATCTCCTCCGGCGGCCGGTGCGCGAAGAGGGTGAGCGCCGCGGCGAGGAGCTGCTCGCGGCGCTCCTCGACGCTGAGCCGTCGGTACGCGCGGGTCGCGGGAGCGGGACTGGTCATGCTCCGCAGCGTAACCGCAGCGTCCATGACCTCCTCATACGATCATGCGACAAGGCCTGAACTCTTCCACAGCCTGCGGCCGGGCCCGCGCAGCACGCCGATGTCGTCCAGGAAGTCGGTCAGCCGGCGGGCGCCGCTCTGCATGACCTCGCGCCGGTGGCCGCTCGCCTTCACCTGGGCGACGGCCTGGCGGCGGTCGAGGCCGACGTTGTCGTACACCCGCGGGTTGATGAAGCAGACGCTGAAGACGCGGGCCGCCTCGCCGCAGCTGATCCGGGTCAATTCCTGCTCCCAGCGCGGCGCGGTCACCATCTGGCGGCGCAGCTCCTCGCGGGCGTAGCGCACATGCCGGGCCTCCTCGACCACATGGATGCGGGTGACGCCGCGAACCAGCGTCTGCACCCGCTCGTCGGGGAAGGTGAGGCGCTGCATCCAGTCGAGGATCTCCTCGCCGAGGAGTGTCGCGGCGAACGAGCCGGGGGTGGTGGAGACGGTCTTCAGGACACGGGCCAGGTTGTGGTAGACCCGCGGCACGGGGTACGCCGGGGCCTCGCCCTTCTGGATCATCCTGGCGAACATCATCGAGTGCCGGCACTCGTCCGCGATCTCGGTGAGGGCGTAGCGGACGTGGTTGCTGGTCACCGACTTGTCGTAGATGTGGCGTACCAGCAGCTGCATCAGGATGATCTCGAACCAGATCCCGAGCGAGGCGAGTGACGCGGCCTCGTGCCGGGCGAGGTCCATCCGCTGTTCCTGCGACATTTTCCGCCACAGCGGGGTGTCGTAGAGGGAGACCAGCTCGGGGGGCCAGAACCACTTGCCCTCCTCGATCGGTGCCTCCCAGTCGAGTTCCCTGTCCGGGTCGAAGGAGTGCTTGGCGGAGGACTCGAGCAGGCGGGCGGCGACCTGCTCGCGGTCCCGGAGCGGGCCGAGGGCGTCGCGGAGCAGTCGCACGTCCCGGTCGGTCACTGTCGTCATGGCTGAGGGCACCTCGCGAGTGGGGTTCACCGGCTTCCGGTGTTATGAGACTCCTTGTCAGTAACCTCGTCAATCCCCTGTGCACGACTTGTTGACTCCGCGTCTACCAACGTGTGAGCCTGCCAACTGCCCTGGCGTACCTAGGGATACGAGGCGAAGGAGCCGCCGGTGTCGACCCACGACCGCTACACGACAGCCCCCTCGGAGCCGATCTGGGAGGTCCCTGCCACCGGCTCCGCTCGCTTCAGCTGGGAGGCCGTCTTTCCGGGCCAGAAGGACGGGGTCGGCCGCGAACGCCTCCTCGCCCTCTACCAGAAGGGCAAGGACAAGCAGTGGGACGGCGCCAAGCGCATCGACTGGAGCCTGGAGGTCGACCCCTGCGACCCGCTGGGCACACCGGACGAGGCACTCACCCTGTACGGCACCCGCCACTGGGCGAAGATGACCGAACGCGACAAGGGTGAACTGCGCAAGCACTACACGTCCTGGCAGTTCAGCCAGTTCCTCCACGGCGAGCAGGGCGCCATGGTCTGCGCGGCGCGCATCGTCGAGTCCGTCCCCGACCTCGACGCCAAGTTCTACTCGGCGACCCAGACCATGGACGAGGCCCGGCACGCCGAGATCTACGGCCGCTTCCTGCACGAGAAGCTGGGGATGCTCTACCCGGTCAACGACAACCTGCAGTCCCTCCTCGGGGACACCCTGCGCGACTCCCGCTGGGACATGCCCTACCTCGGCATGCAGGTGCTCATCGAGGGACTGGCGCTCGCCGCCTTCGGCATGATCCGCGACACCACGACCAAGCCGCTCCCCAAGCAGATCCTCGCCTACGTCATGCAGGACGAGGCGCGCCATGTGGCCTTCGGCCGGATGGCACTTCGCGACTACTACAAGCAGCTGACCGACGCGGAACTGCGCGAGCGCGAGGAGTTCGTGATCGAGGGCTGCTACCTGATGCGCGACCGGCTGCGCGGTGTGGAGGTGCTGGAGAACTTCGGCGTCTCGAAGAAGGAGGCGGAGGAGTACAGCGAGCAGTCCGAGTTCCTCCATCTCTTCCGCAAGCTGCTCTTCAGCCGGATCGTGCCCTGCGTCAAGGACATCGGCCTGTGGGGCGAGCGGCTGCAGAAGGCCTACCTCGACATGGGCGTCTTCGAGATGGGCGACGCCAGCCTCGACCTGCTGATGTCGCAGGACGAGGAGATCGCGGAAGCGCTCGACCGCGAGCGGTTCGCGGCCGAGGAGCAGGAGCGGGCGGCGGAGGTGGCGGACGCGATCGCTCAGGGCACGGAGGGGCCGTGACCGGGCGACACCCCCTGATCGACACGGTCAACCGTCAGGGTGTCGATCACTCTTTCGATGGGTCGATCGGGCGTAGCGGCTGGGTACGCTGAACTGGTCAGGCAGACTCCGCCGCACGGGAGCGATCATGACCGCCGCACGCGAGTACAGGCTGAATGAGGACTACGAGTGGCCTCGACCGCCGGCCGACGGGTGGACGGCGGACGACCTCGACGAGCTTCCGAATCTTCCTCCGCACACGGAGCTGCTCGACGGGACTCTTGTCTTGACGAGTCCGCAGACCCGGTTTCATTCGCGCACCATTCACTTTCTGGTGCACGCGCTGACGGACCAAGCCCCGGACCACCTGGAAGCCATCGGTGAAATGACCATGAGGCTGGACCAGAAGAACCGTCCGGAGCCCGATGTGCTCGTAGTCCCTGTGGACGCGGACGCCGGACCGCGCGGGACCTGGTTCCGTCCCGAGGATGTTCTTCTGGCTGTCGAGGTGGTCTCCGTCGACTCCGTCGAGCACGACCGCGAGGTCAAACCCCACAAGTACGCGCGCGCGGGCGTGCCCCACTTCTGGCGTGTCGAGGAGAGCGACGGCCTGCCGGTCGTCTACGTCTACGAGATCGACCCCGCGACTCATGTCTACTCCCTCAGCGGCATCCATCGCAATCGCCTCAAGCTCGACCTCCCCTTCCCCATCGACATCGATCTCACCGCGGTCAATCGTCGCCGCTGATCACACCACGCCCGGCGCCGGGAACGGCTTCCGCAGGGTGAACGCGTGCTGTGTCGGGCCGTGTTCGCGTACGTGCAGCAGGCGCTCCTCCGCCTCGGCCACCGTGGGCCGGTGGCCCGCCGGGACCCACCACATCGTCGTCATGACCTCGTGCAGCCGCTCGAAGAACTCGTAGCGCCGGGGCAGCAGTTCCCGGTGCGTGCCCTGGTACATGAAGGCCGTCAGCGCGTTCGTGTCCCGCCACACCGACATGTTGACCAGCATCCATTCGTCGCCGAAGATCCGCAGGTCGGTCGCGTCGCCGGCCTCGGTCTGCAGGCGCCAGACGAAACCGTCGGCCGCGTCCGCCACCGCGTTGACCGGCTCCAGATTGTCCGTGAAATCCTTCAACTGCGTTGAGTCCAGAGGGTGCTTGAGGCGGCCTGTGTTCACCTGGGCAAGCTCGTGGAAGGTCATGGCCG
Source organism: Streptomyces sp. NPDC003023 (assembly GCF_042888225.1). Lineage (NCBI taxonomy): Bacteria > Bacillati > Actinomycetota > Actinomycetes > Kitasatosporales > Streptomycetaceae > Streptomyces > Streptomyces sp. NPDC003023. The sequence continues at coordinate 168,948 of NZ_JBIAPL010000009.1, read as the reverse complement.
CACAGTAATCAGGCCCTCCTCCACGGCCACCGCCATTTCGAGCAGTGAGACGTCCGCCCCCCGTGGCGCCACCAGTTGGAGCCCGACCGGGCAGCCGTCGCTCGTGAAACCGGCCGGGACGCTGGCCGCCGGGTGGCCGCTCAGGTTGAACGCCCAGGTCAGCGCGGTCGAGTAGATGTCACGGCCGGGGCCGTCGTGCCCGTGCGGGCGGTTCGGCGTGGCCGGGGTGAGCAGTACGTCCGCGCCGGCGAACAGCGCGTCGAGACGCCGGTCGTTCTCCGTGCGCACTGCCGCCCCCAGCGCGGGCCGGCCGCCCCGTACCGCCGACCAGGCGTCGCACGGGTCCAGCAGCACCGGGCTGGAGTCCGCGGGCCGTACGACGCCCGCGGACTCCAGCCGTTCCACCGCCGCAAGCGCGACCGCCGCCACCTCGGGTTCCGTTTCGGCGAACCCCAGGTCGGCCGACCACACCGCGCGCAGCGGCAGGGTGGGCGCCACCGGCTCGTAGGTGTCAAGGACGCAGCGCAGAAACGTCCTCGCGCCGGCCGCCGTCGGCGTCAGCACCCCGGCCGACGCCAGGCCCGTGCGGTCGGGGGACGGCAGCCGCCCGTTCGTCGTCTTGAGCCCGAACACCCCGCACCACGCCGCCGGAATCCGTACCGACCCCGCCCCGTCGCTGCCGGTGGCCAGGCCCACCATCCCGGCCGCGACCGCCGCCGCCGAACCCGCCGACGATCCGCCCGGAGTGCGGTCCGCCCGCCAAGGGTTGCGCGTCGGCCCGTGTGCGCCGAGGCCCCAGGTCTGCCAGTACGTGCCGGGCCCCGGCACCGCGGTCGAGCCGACCGGGACCGCGCCGGCCGCGGCCAGCCGACGGGCCGCGTACGAACGGCTGCCGGACGGTCCCTTCACCGCGAACGGCAGTCCGGCGAGCGGGAGCCGGGGATCGGTGCGGCTCTCATGACGGAGAGCCTGGTCGCCCCACACCTCGGTGAAGGCGCTCAGCGCGGGGTCGAGGCGCCCGATGGCGTCCAGTGTCGCGGCGATGCTCATGAGTCCCACAGTGCCCTCTCCATCACCGCCCGCGCGATCGGCGCCGCACTGCCGCCACCGCTGATGTCCTCCCGCAGGGCGGCCGCGTCCTCCACGACCACGGCCACGGCGACGGCGGGCCGCGGTGCGTCATGGGCCTGTGCCCAGCCGATGAACCAGGCGTACGGCAGGCCGGAGTTGTCGACACCGTGCTGTGCGGTGCCCGTCTTGCCGCCGACCGTGGCTCCGTCGATCGCCGCGTTGCGGCCCGTGCCCTTCTCCACCGCCAGCACCATCAGTTCACGGACGCGCTGCGCGGTCAGCGGTGTCATCGCCTCCCGGTAGGCGCGCGGACCGTTCTGCGCCGCCAGGTCACCGTTTCCCCTGGTCACCCGTTCCACCAGGTAGGGGTGGCGGATGTCGCCCCCGTTCGCGACGGCCGCCGCGACCATCGCCATCTGCAGTGGCGTGGCCGTCGTGTTGAACTGGCCGATGGAGGACAGCGCCAGCTGGTCGGGGGACATGTCGGTGTCGAAGTTGGAGGCCGTCACGCCCGAGGGGATCCGCAGTGCCGGATCGTTGAAGCCGAACCCGCGTGCCGTGGCGACCATGTCCTTGAGACCGACGCGCGCTCCCAGGCCGGCCATCACGGTGTTGCAGGACCACTGGACGGCGTAGGCGAGCGAGGCGTTCTCGCAACCCTTCGTCGCGTTGGGCAGCGGCGTGCGGGTGCCGGGCAGCAGGAACGGCTCGGGCGTGCGCGTGGGAGCGTGCACGTCGTCCACGACCCCCGTCTCCAGCGCCGCCGCGGCCGTCACGATCTTGAACGCGGAGCCGGGCGGATAGGTCTGGCGGATCGCCCGGTTCAGCATCGGCTGCGTCTTCGCTCCGTTCAGCTCCGCCCATGCCCGAGTGACCTTCGGCCCCGTCCCGGACAGCAGACCGGGATCGTAGGAAGGGCTGCTGACCAGTGCGAGGATCCGGCCCGACGCCGGTTCGACGGCCGCGACCGCGCCCCGCCGCCCGCGCAGACCCTCGTACGCGGCCTCCTGCACGGCGGCCCTGACAGTGGTGGCGACGTGTCCGCCGGGCGGGCGGCCGCGGCTGAGTCCGCCGAGGAACGGCAGTGTCGTGAGCAGCGGATCGGTGCCGCTCAGTACCGGGTCCTCTGCGTGCTCGACGAACGACGTGCCGTACGTCTGCGACGCGTAGCCGGTCACCGGTGCGTAGAGGGGACCGTGGCGGTAGGTGCGCTCGTGGCGCAGTTGTTCCCCCGTGTCCTTGGAACCGGTGACCGGCAGGCCGTCGACGAGGATGTCGCCGCGCGGCTCGGCGTAACGGGCGATGGGCCCACGGCGGTTGGCCGGATTGGCGTCCAGCGCGGACGCCTCGTGGATCTGTACGCGGGCCGCGTTGACCAGCAGCGCGAGCAGGAGCAGCAGGCAGAACGCGGCGGCCTGCCTGATGCAGCGGGTCACCGCCGCACCGCCTGCGCCGGGGCGAGAACGCCCGTCTCCACCGGTGCGGGCAGCGGTGCGCGGGCGGAGTGGCTGAGCCGGATCAGCAGCGCCACGATGATCCAGTTGGTGACGACGGAGGAGCCGCCCTGTGCGAGGAACGGCATCGCCATGCCGGTGAGCGGGATCAGGCCCGTCACACCGCCGGCGATGACGAACACCTGCAGGGCGACGATGGAGGAGAGGCCGACCGCGAGGAGCCGCCCGAACGCGTCGCGCAGCCCGAGTCCGGCGCTCAGCCCCCGTGCGACCAGCAGCCCGTACAGCAGGATGACCGCGCTCAGGCCGACGAGCCCGAGTTCCTCGCCGGCGGTGGCGAGGATGAAGTCGGACTTGGTGGCGAAGCCGATCAGGACGGAGTGGCCGAGCCCCAGGCCGGTGCCGAGCATCCCGCCGGCGGCGAAGGCGAACAGCGACTGCGCCAGCTGGCCGGGCCCCTGTCCCGCCTCGATGCTCGCGTACGGGTTCTGCCAGTCCTCGACCCGGCTGTGGACGTGCGGCTCCAGCGAGCCGACGGCGTACGCGCCGGCCGCCGCCAGCACCAGCCCGACGGCGATCCAGCCGATCCGGCCCGTCGCCACGTACAGCATGACGACGAAGAGTCCGAAGAAGAGCAGCGACGTGCCGAGGTCCCGCTCCAGCACCAGCACCCCGACGCTGACCAGCCAGACCGCCACGACCGGACCGAGCACCCGGCCGGTGGGCAGCTGGAGCCGGCGGAAGAGGCGGCTCGCGTGGGTGAGGGCACCCCGGTTCACGGCGAGGTACGCGGCGAAGAACACGGCGAGCAGGATCTTCGCGAACTCGCCGGGCTGGAAGGACAGCTGCCCGACACGGATCCAGATCCTGGCGCCGTTCACGGCGGGGAAGAAGATCGGGGCGCTGAGCAGGGCGAGCGCGGCCGTGACGCTGACGTAGGCATACCGCTGGAGGATCCGGTGGTCGCGCAGGGCGGCGACGGCCGCGATGAACAGGGCGACGCCGAGGGTGGACCAGACCAGCTGGGCGGGCGCCGCCCGGTCCGCCGGTGTCTCCAGGTCGAGGCGGTAGATCAGCACCAGGCCGAGGCCGTTGAGCAGGACCGCGATGGGCAGCAGCAGCGGGTCGGCGTAGGGCGCGCGCAGCCGCACGGCCAGATGCGCGAGGAGTGCGAGGACGCCGAGGCCCGCCCCGTAGCCGGCCGCGTCCGGCGGTACGACGCCGCTCGTCGCGAGACCGACGGCGACGTAGCCGTAGACGCAGATGAGGACGGCGCAGACGAGGAGCGACAGCTCGACGCCCCGCCGCTTGGGCGGCGGCCCGGGGCGCGGCCCGGGGCGCGGCTCGGGGCGCGGCTCGGGCGGCGGGAAGCCCGCCGTCGTTGCGGTCATGCCACGCAACGTAGCAAGCCGTGCGTTTGTTTGTCCCTTTATGTCATAGTGCGCCGACGTCGAACAGACGGGCTGTCAGATTGCGTGGAGTCCGTCCCGGCGGTCGTTACCGGCTCCGGCGCCCCGTCCCCTGCGCCCTCGTCCCCGGCATCCCGGCTCCGGCTGCCGGCTCCGGCCTCAGCGCTGGTAGGGGTGCTGCCCGGGCTGCTGCTGCGCCTGCCCGTAGGCCTGCCCGCCCTGAGCGCCCTGGCCGCCACCGGCGGACTGGAGCTGGAGCTGCTCCGCCTGCTCCGTGGTGATCTGCTGCTCCGCACCGCAGAAGGTGCACTGCGTGGCGTACTTCGTCGAGAACGGGAACAGCGGCACGAAGAACAGCGTGAACTTGGTGACCCGCTTCCTGAGCGTGTGCGCCGACGGATTGCCGCAGTGGCCGCACACCAGCGTGAGTATCGCCAGCTGGTGGATGTAGCCCTTGGTGCCGAAGATGATCATGCTCTCGGGTCCTCCCCGTCGATGATGTGTCCGATGGCCGCGAGGTGCTCACGGCCGACGGTGAACCGCCCGCCGGCACAGCGCCAGCAGTCTCTCGTCGTCCACGATGTCATGACTGTCCGCCCCGTGGTCGTTCCCGTTGTGACGTCTTGCGGAGAGCAGCTCCCGGTCGAGCAGCCGCTGCGCCCCCTCGGCGCCCGCCGTCGTCAGATCCGCCAGGCACTCGGCGACCGCGGTCCGGCTGCGCGGCATGGTCTCCCAGGCCCCGTGCAGCACCGGCCACGCCTGTTCGGGGTCCTCGGTCACCCGCCACAGCGCGACCGCCGCCCGCACCCTCGTCCACGGTTCCGTCGTCCGCAGCAGCCGGGCGAGCCGCGGCGCGGCCGGCGCGCCGGCCGTCCCCATGGAGCCGAGCACGGAGGCCGCCGACCGGCGGGCCGCGTGCTCCGGCGCGTCCAGGACGGTGCTCAGCACCCGTACCACCGGGTCCCGGTCGCCCTCGATCGCCCACAGGGCCCCCGCGGCCCGCGCGGCGAGCGCCGGCGGTAAGGCGGCCCCGGCGGGGGAGACACGTCCGGCGGAGCCGGGGCCCTGCCCGTAGCCCGCCTCGTCCAGCAGCGCCCACAGATACGGCACGGCCTCGCGAGCCGCCGGCCCGAACGCCGTGAGGGTCCGCACGGCGGAGCGGACGACGTCCTCGCGCCGCTCGCCCGTCGCGCCCAGCAGAACCCGCAGCACCGCCGGTACGGACGCCGCCGCCGCGGCGCCCCGGCCCAGCACGGACAGCCCGTGCAGCAGCGGTCCCGCGCTGTCCGCCAGCCGGTCGTCCAGCGCGAGCGCCATCAGCCGCTCGCGCAGCGCCGGGGCCAGCGGCTCGGCGGTCCTGCCCAGCTCGTCCAACGAGTGCCCCAGGTCACCGGGTGCCTCCGCCCGCTCCAGGATCTCCGCCAGTACGGGGACCACGCGGGCGTCGCCCGCCCTCGCCAGCGCCATGACCGCGGGGCAGAGCGTCGGCGGGCCGTTCTCCCACCTGCGCACCCAGGTGGACGGCTCGGCGGCCACCCGCTGCGCCAGTGCGTCGGCCGCGGGGGCCGCGAGGCCGAACAGTTCCTTCAGTGCGTACGCCGCCCCCATGGCGAGGCGCGGCTCGGGATCCGCGAGCTGCTCGCCGATCAGACCGGCCAGCTCCCCGTACGCTCCCCGCCATGTCCGCATCAGCGTGCTGCTCATCCGTACGGCGTCGATCCGCTGTGCCCGGTCGGGACTGCACAACTGGTCGGCCAGCAGCGCTGTCCGGTCGTCGACGCGGTCACCGAGACCCGAGTGGAGCGTGCGCAGCAGGTCCGCCGTCCACGGCGCGCTGTGTCCCGCCGAGTCCGCCGCCCGCACCTGGCGCAGCTGCCCGAGCGGCGTCGCCGGCGGGAGGCGCTCCGGGGCCGGGTGCGAGGCCACCGGTTCGGTCCGCAGCTCGCGCAGCAGCCCGGTCACCCCGGGCACCACGTCGGAGGGCAGCGCCCCCGGCGCACAGCGGGCCAGCTGCGCCAGGGCGGCGAGCCGCAGCCCCGCGCCGTACGCCATGCCCGACAGGCCGGTGAGCCACTCCACCACCTCCGGCAGCAGCCCCTGGTGCCGCAGCGCTATCCGGCCGGTCGCCTCCACGCACGTCAGCCGCACCTCCGGGTCCTGCTCGGAGTCCAACTGGGCCCGCAGCAGCCGCAGCACCCGCACCGGGTCGGTGTGCAGGGTGGCCAGCGCGAGCGGGGCCGCGAGCCGTACGCCGCGGTCCGGGTCGCCGACCAGTGCGAGGAACACGTCCGCCCCCGCGGTGACCGCTGACGCGGCCATCGCGTAGTTCGCGGCGTCCTCGAACTCCTCGTCCTCCGGGTCCAGTTCGTCGTCGCCGTCCAGGTCGATGCCACCGATGCTGGTCAGCAGCTCGATGATGCCGCCACGGTCCTGCACCGAGGGATCGGCCACCAGTTCCATCAGGAACGGTATGCAGGCCAGCGTCGAGTCGTAGACGTCTCCCTGGTGGTGCACGGAGCCGTACATCCCGTCGAGTGCGCTCTCACGCTCGAAGGGATCCGCGGACGCGAGTTTCCGCAACAGCTCCGGCACATCGTCGGCCGGGCCGTAGGCATGCTCCAGAGAGGCCCACTCGACCTCGTCGATTCCCGCGAACACGATTGTCCCCCTCCCAAGAAACCCTGGGTCTCAACCCTTGTGTCTGGGGAAGTGTGCCCCAAGGTCCCGACATCCTGGCCTGTATCACGCGGGGTTGTCCGGGGGTTGTTGAATCCAGGCCTGTTGCCGCCGTCGCCGACGGCTGTTCCCATGGGCGGGGAGGGATGCGGATGCAGCGACTGCGTGTGACGCCCGCGGGCGTCCAGGGAAGCGACCGGCTGTACGTGGGCCTGCCCGGCGGCCGGAACGTCGCCTGGTACGACCGCGGCACCGGCCGGGTGTCCCTGGTCCTCGACGAGTACCGCGACGCCGTTCTCGAGGCGCTCGCGCCGTTCACGAGCGAGGAGCTCACGGTGGGGCCGCCGCCCGTCCCCAGCCGGTCCGACCTCATGCGTCTGAGCCTGCCCCCGGACGACGACCTGGCGCCCAACCGGCCCGGCGAGGCGCTCCACGCGGACCTCGAACGCCGGCCTCCAAGCGCCCTCGGCCTGGTCAGGCACGACCGGCGGCGTTCGGAACTCGCCGCGCGGCAGCGGCTGGGCGACGCGCTCGAGGCGCTGGAGCCGGCGGGCTGGAGGGTTCTGCACTCCCTGCCGCTGCCAGGCGCCGACCACATCGACCATCTGGCCGTCGGTCCCGGCGGGGTGCTCGCCCTGCACGCGCTGGCGGCGGACCGGCTGCGGGTGCGCGTCGGCGACCCGCGGGTCCGGGCCGGTCGCGGCGCGGGCTGCGATCTGACGCTCACGCGCCGCCGGGCGGAGCGGGCGGCGCACGCGCTGACCGCCGTGGTCCGGCCGGTGCTGGTGGTGGTCGGCGCGGCCCGCCTGGACACGGCGTCGGCGCCGTCGGACGTGAGGGTGCTGCGGGACGACGAGGTGCCCGCGCTCGCCCGGCTCGGCGGGGTGCTGGGGCCCGCGGACATCGACGCGCTGTACGCGGCGGCGCGCGACCGCCGCACCTGGCTCGGCGCCTGACCCGTCCCGCGCCTGACCCCGTCCCGCGCCCGGACCGCCCTCGGAACCGGATCGGACCCGGAACCGGATCGGACCCGGAACCGGATCGGACCCGGAACCGGATCGGACCCGGAACCGGATCGGACCCGCAACCGGATCGGACCCGGCCCTGGGGCCGGGTCCGTCGGACGGTTCTCAGCGCAGGTTGTCGCCCCAGCCGCCCTGCATCATCGTCTGGAACGCCCACGTCCCGTCCCGCCGGATGAGGATGTCGGCGTACCGCAGCTGCTGGGCCCGGCCGTCCATCGTCATGGTCGAGTCCGTGAAGACCACGGCCATCGCGGGGGAGAGGAACACCGGCGTACGCACCGACTCGAAGGTGATGTCCTCGCTCCCGTCGCCCATCACATGCCCCATGGTCTCGATGAACCGACCGCGGTCCCACTGGGCCGAGGCACCGTTGCCCGCCGAGTCGTCGCTGATCAGGTTGAGCGGGAAGACGGCCATGTCCGCCATGCGCCCGACCTCGCGCTTGGCGCTGTGCGCGTCGTAGGCGGCGAACCACTCCTGGATGCTCGCCAGCTCCTCCGCGCTCGGGGTGTATCCGGTGTCGGGCAGAAACGTCACACTTTCTCCTTGCCGCTCGTCAAAAGGGGCCACTCGCGTGGCGTCGAGAAAGGTAGTGCCCGCACCCGTCATTAGTCAAACTTGATTAATCGAGTTCTTCGGGGAGCCTCAGCCGTACGACCCTCGTCACCGTGTGCCGCGTCGTGCCCAGTTCCACCTCGGCCGTCACCCCCGGCTCCACCAGCCGGTACGCGACCTCGCCGATCCCAGTGGCCACCGCCGCCCCCTCGGCCCCGCTCGCCCGCCCGGCCAGCAGCGCCGCCGCCTGTGCCCGCATCGCGGGCGGCATGGGGCTGGAAACGACCGGGACGTCGTCGTCGGGCAGTACGACCACCAGGGCGCCGGGCCGCGCCGGGCCCCCGGTGAAGCCGACGACGGCGGCGTCGTGCGTACGGGTGTGCCGCAGCTTGCGCCACAGCCGCACGCCGCCGCGGTAGGTCTGGTCGAGCCGCTTGATCACCAGCCCCTCGACGCCTGTCGCCGGCAGGCTCTCGTACCAGCGCTCCGCCTCCGCCGCGTCGAGCGTCATCGGAACGGGCTGCAGCGGCGGCCCCAGCGGCTCCGTCAGCGCCACCAGTCGCGCCCGCCGCCTCCCGTACGCGAGCGGCCGCAGATCCTCGCCGGCCTCGGCGAGCAGGTCGAACGCGGCGTACGAGGCGGGCAGCGCGCGTGCCAGCGCGGGCGCCCGCCCCGGTGTCGCGGCCGCCCTCTTCTGCACGGCGGCGAAGTCGGTGCGCCCGTTCCGCCACACCACGACCTCGCCGTCGAGGACCGTGTCGTCGGGCAACTCCCGGGCCGCGGCGGCGAGGTCGGGGAACGCGGCCGTGACGATCCGCCCCGAACGGGCCTGGAGCAGCACCTCGCCACCGAGGCGGAAGATCACCATGCGGTGGCCGTCGAACTTGGGCTCGTACGCCAGCCCGCTCCCGCGCGGCAGCGCGTTCACCGTCTCGGCGAGTGCGACCTTCAGGGGCGGCCGGGGCAGCGTCACGGCAGGTGCCCGGCGCCGTCGCGCTCGTCGAGCGGGCCGAGCAGATCCCCGTACCGCTCCAGCCTGGGCGGGATGTCGGAGAGCCGGAAGACGAGACCCGCTCCGTCCGTCCGCCCCTGCTCGACCTCCTCCCAGGTCACCGGGGCCGAGACGGTCGGCTCCCGGCGGGCCCGCAGGGTGTACGGCGCGGCGGTGGTCTTCGCGGCCGCGTTCTGGCTGTGGTCGACGAAGACCTTGCCGGGCCGCAGGGCGCGGGCCATCCGGTGCAGCACCAGCTTCGGCAGCGCGGCCTCGCCCTCCACGGCCAGCGACTTCGCGTAGGCGGAAACCCGCTCGGAGGGGGTGGGCTCCAGCGGCACGGCCAGATGGAGCCCTTTCGACCCCGAGGTCTTGGCGTACGCGTCCAGGCCGTCGCGCGCGAGCCGTTCGCGCAGCCACAGGGCGACCTCGCAGCACTCGGCGACCGTGGCGGGCGCGCCGGGGTCGAGGTCGAACACCAGGCGGTCGGCGACGGCCGGCTCGGCCGCCCGCCACTGCGGAGTATGGAACTCCACCACCAGATTGGCCGCCCATACGAGTGAGGGGAGATCGTCGATCACGACCTGGCGGGCCCCGGGGTCCTCCGAACGCGGGACCGGGGCCGTGCGCACCCACTCGGGGGTCCCCGGCGGCGGGTTCTTGGTGAAGAACACCTGGCCGTCGGGGCCGTCCGGGTATCTGAGGAACGAGACGGGGCGGCCCCGGAGGTGGGGGAGGATCGCCTCCGCCGTGACGGCGTAGTAGTGCACGATCTCGCCCTTGGTGGTCCCGGTGGCGGGGTGGATGACCTTCTCCAGGTTGGTGAGCGCCAGGCGCCGCCCCTCCACCTCCGTGATCGGCGTCATACGATGAGAATCCCACGATTTCCGGAATTTCGGATGAAAGGGACGAAACGTGCGATCCATCTGGAACGGCGCGATCTCCTTCGGGCTGGTCAGCATCCCGATCAAGCTGGTCAACGCCACCGAGAACCACTCCGTCTCCTTCCGTCAGATCCACGCCGCCGACGGCGGCCGGATCCGCTACCGCAAGGTGTGCGAGCTGGAGGAGAAGGAGGTCACGCAGGCCGAGATCGGCAAGGCGTACGAGGACGCCGACGGGTCGATGATCCCGATCACCGACGAGGACCTCGCCACCCTCCCGCTGCCGACCGCGAAGACGATCGAGATCGTCGCCTTCGTCCCCGCCTCCGAGATCGACCCGCTCCAGATGGACGCGGCCTACTACCTCTCCGCGAACGGCGTGCCGGCCGCCAAGCCGTACACGCTCCTGCGCGAGGCGCTCAAGCGCAGTCAGCGCGTCGCCATCGCCAAGTTCGCCCTGCGCGGCCGGGAACGGCTCGGCATGCTCCGGGTCGTCGACGACGTGATCGCCATGCACGGGTTGCTGTGGCCGGACGAGATCAGACGTCCGGAGGGAGTGGCGCCGCAGACCGACGTGAGCGTCAGGGACGCCGAACTCGACCTGGCCGACGCGCTGATGGACACCCTCGGCGAGGTCGACCTCGAGTCGTTGCACGACGACTACCGCGAGGCGGTCGAAGCCATGATCGCCGCGAAGGTGGAGGGCGGCGGCGCCGCCCTCGAGCCGGCTCCCGCGGAACGCGAGGGCGGCAAGGTCATCGACCTGATGGCCGCGCTGGAGAGCAGTGTGCGGGCGGCGCAGGAGGCGCGCGGCGAGGGGGCGCAGGCGCCCGGAGGCAACGAGGCGGAGGTGACGCCGATCAAGGGCCGGCGCTCCGCGGCGGCGCCCAAGGCCGCCGACACGAAGAAGTCGACGTCCGCCGCCAAGAAGACCGCGGCGAAGAAGACCGCGGCCAAGTCGACTTCCACGGCGGCGAAGTCGTCGTCCACGGCCGCCCGGAAGTCCGCGTCGAAATCCACCGCGAAGTCGGCGTCCTCGGCGTCCTCGGCCAAGAAGACCGGTGCGAAGAAGACGGCCTCGACGGCCAGGAAGCGCTCCTCCGCGTGAGGGTCCGGCCCCCTACGGCCGGACCAGGATGTCGACGACCGACTCCAGGTAGGCGTCGCGCGACTGCCCGGCGGGCAGCGCCCGCGGCACGGCGTGCGCGAGCTGGGTGTGCCCGAGGTAGCTGCTGTACGCGAGCAGTCCGCGCCGCGCGGCTTCCGCCGCCGGGAAGCCCAGCTCCTCGAAGAGCCGTGCCACATATCCGATGCGGCGCTCCGTGACGCGCTCCAGCACGGCGCCGACCCGGGGATGGTCGGCGGTGGCGAGCAGCGACACCTCGAGCGGGTCCTCGGCGGCTGACGTCGTCGCGTGGTGCAGCAGGGTGCGCAGCCGTCTCCCGGGATCCGGCTCCACCTCGATGGCCGTGATGATCTGCTCGGTGCAGATCTCCTCCCAGCGCTCCAGTGCGGCCGCGATCAGCGCGTCCCGGTTGGCGAAGTGCCAGTAGAAGCTGCCCTTGGTCGTGCCGAGCCGGGCGGCGAGCGGCTCCACCGCGACGCCGGCGAGCCCGCGCTCCGCCATGGCGGCAAGGGCCGCGTCGGCCCAGTCCCGGGCGGTGAGCCGCTTGCGTCCCGGTGTCGTCTTCCCGGCCTCCGCCGTCGGTCGCGCCATGTCCGTACGCTACCGTACGGAAAAACATACGCCACCGTATGGAGGTGTGGGATGCGCACGCTGCGAAACGTCCACGAGCGGGTCGTCGAGGCACCGGCCGAGGCCGTCGGAGCCCTCCTCGACCGGCTCTCCTCTCCCGACGACCCCATCTCCCCGAGCCCGCTCTGGCCGCCGATCCGGTTCGACCGGCCGCTGGGCGTCGGGGCGGACGGTGGCCACGGCTTCATCCGCTACTCGGTGGGGGCGTACGAGCCCGGCCGCCGGATCCGCTTCGACTTCCCGCCGCCGGAGCGCGGCTTCCACGCACTGGAGATCGAGCCGCTGGACGGCGGCCGCTGCCGCGTGCGCCATGTGCTCGAACAGCCCCAGGGGGTACGGGAGACCGTCGTCTGGGCCCTGGTCGTCCGGCCCCTGCACGACGCCATGATCGAGGACCTGCTCGACAACGCCGTGCGCGCCGCCGTCCCCGACGCCCCTGTGCGGCCCGCCCGTTGGACCCGGCGGGCACGTCTGCTCCACTCCCTCGTCCGCGCCCGGCCGAAGGCGGTCACGCCCCCGGACGCCGCACTGCTCGCCCGCCGCGCCTTCACCCGCCCGGACTTCACCGACGCCTGCCGCGTTCCGCTGGACCCCGGCATGCCCCTGGACCCCGACGCCTGGCGCACCGTCCTTCCCTTCCCGGTCAGGGCGACCGCCGAGAACGAGATCCTCCTCGGCGAGGACGCCGGCCATCTGGACTTCCGCGCCTCGCTCCTCGTCGACGGCGACACGGTCGCACTCACGACGGTGGTGCGGATCCACAACCTGCGGGGCCGCCTGTACTGGGCGGCCGTACGCCCCTTCCACCCGCTCGCGGCCCGTCTGATGCTCGCCCGCGCGTACCGCCGTCTCGCCCGCGACGCCGCCCCGGCGTCCGTCCGTGCGGCGGGTCCGGCAGCGAGCTGAGTCGAGCGCTCGCCGCGGGAAGCGCCGAGGCGCCGGGCACCGGCCCGGGTGTCGTGCGACCTGGGCGATACCGGCGACCTGATGCGGGGCCGGGTCGCCGAACCTAGACTGGCGACGCCCGGAAGATCCCGAATCGAGGGAGACGCGCATCATGTCCAAGCGAGGCAACAAGCGGCGCGCCCGCAAGAAGAAGGGCGCGAACCACGGCAAGCGCCCCAACACCTGACCGAGCGGCCGCACAGGCCGACCCGCCGGAGCCGGACCCGCCGATCACGGGGTCCGGCTCCGGTGCGCCGCGCCCACGGGAGGTCCCGTCGACCGGTGGTGCCGGCACCCGTCGGGAGGGGCGGCTCCGCCTTGGGACGGTGCGGCTCCCCGTGAGAACCCGGGAGCGGAGCCCGTACGGAATTCGCCGACATGTTCGCACTTCGTGGTCCATGAGGTAGCTTCCGGGAGGGCGGCCGCCACCGATGCCTGCCGCCCAAGTCGCCTGCGTCGCCAGGTGGTTGGGTGGACCGCGTGCTCACTGCCACCCGTGCGCCGCGGCGCGGGCCGGACCCGACGGATCACCGGGACGGAGCCCGCCACATGGAATCCATGTCGTATCTGGACCTGCACGAGAAGTTCGCCGCGGACATCGACGCCGAGACGGAGAAGGCGCTCGAGGAACTCGGCCCGGCGGACGGGGAGCTGCGCAGCGCCGTCACCGGTCTGTTACGGCATCAGCGGTTCAGGTACCCCTTGTCCGTACTGCCGTTGCTCGTGCACGGCGCCGAGACCGGCGCCCCCGGGCCGGCCGTCCCGCTCGCCGTCGTGCACGACCTCTGGTGGACCTCGGCCTGCTACCTCGACGACGTGGCCGACGGCAACTCGTCGATCGTGGCCGGTGGGGCGATGAGCGCGAGCGAGGCCCTTCTCGCCTCCGTGGTCACCGGTCACGTACTGCCGCTTCGCGTCCTGCGGTCCCTCCCGGCGCCGGAGGCGGTACGCGGCGCCCTGACGGACGAGGCCCTCGCCTGCGCGGCAGCCGCCGCGGAAGGGCAGCTGGCGGACGTGCGCGGGGACGCGGCGGGTGCCACCCGCGGATCCGTCCTCGCCGCCTACAGAGGCAAGTCGAGCGCCCCCTTCGCCATGATCACGGCGATGGCGGCGACCCTGGCGGGGGCGGACGCGCGGCGGACCGGCCTGTGGCGCGACTTCGGCGCCGTCTTCGGCATCCTGTGGCAGCTCTTCAACGACCAGGAGGACATGGTCTCCGGGCGCCACGAGGACCTGCTGAACGGCACGGTGACGTATCTGGTCGCCTGCGCCCTCGACGGCGGCGCGTCGGAGCCCGCCGAACGCGTCCTGTCCCTGCACGCCGCGGCCCGTGGATCACAGGCCGCCCGCGCCGCGTTCGGGGCCCTGCTGCGGTCCCCTTCCAACCTCCGCCGCTACGCCGCGGACCTCGCCGGGTTCCGCTCCGACGCCCACCGCCTCCTGACGGAACTGGGCGGCGACGCCGAGTACCTGCCCGTGCTGCGGCAGCTCGTGGACCGGGCGTCCGGGATGCTCCTGCGAGAAGCGACGGACGAGGTGTGAGGGCGCCCTCGCCCGTGGCCCGGGTGGGCTGCATGGGCACGTGCATGCCGCATCGAGCGGGTACTTCAACACCCTGATGCGCTCCGTCGGCAGCTCCGTGCCGACCGCCGTGACGGGCGTGGTCCTGGCCCGGACGACCGCGGAGTTCGGGCCGTACTCCTGCCCTCCGAGGACGGCTTCCGCGCCGCGATGCTGATCGGCTGCGGCTGCGGCTGCGGCGTGGGGTGGTGGCGGCGGTCGCCGCCGTCCTCATCCCGGTGCGTGCGGTATCCGTGGATCCGGGCCCAGAAGGAGGCCGGGGCGCGGCCCCGGCCGCGGCGTCCCGCGCCGGCTCGGTGACGTCCGAGGCCGCGCTCCGGCCCGTCGGCCCGCCCGCCCCCGAAGGCGGGCGGGCCGGCCGGTCGGACGAGCCCGGCGCCGTCGCCGCAAGAGCCGCCCCAAGAGCCGCCCCAAATGTCGTACTGCTTGACATGCCCTGGCTCAACATCGCTACAACTCGCTGTCGTAAAGCCTCCGTTGAGCGAGGAGAGACGATGTTCAAGAGACGGACGCGACGCGCGCTGGTCATCAGCTGCGTCGTGGCGGTGGCCGCCACAGGTGTGCCGCAACCGGCGTTCGCCACGCCATCCGGCGAAGGCGGTACCGGGATCGTCAGCGGGCTGAAGAACTTCCTCGGCCTGGACGACGACGAACCGGCCGCCGCCGCCGAACCACCGAAGCTGCCGGACACCGCGGTGCCCGGCAACGAGCGACTGCCCAAGGGCAGGAACGCCCCGGCACCCAAGCGGGTCAAGGAACTCACCGAACGGCGCACCCCCAACGCCCGCTACTGGCAACTGTCCGACGGACGGGTCCAGTCCGAGGTCTCCGCCGTGCCCACGCACTACGACGCGGGCAAGTCCTGGCAGGCCATCGATCCCACCGTGAAGCCCGCCGACCGCAAGGGCTTCACCCTGGCCAACACCACCAACGTCGCGCGCACCTACTTCGGTGAGCGTCCCGGTGAACTCGTCCGCTTCGAACTCGACGAGGGCCACTGGGCCGCCATCGGCATCAAGGGCGCCACCGGCAGCCTGAAACCGGAGGCCGACGGCTCCACCGTCACGTACAAGAACGCCCTCGGTGCCGGCACCGACCTCACCTACGACGTCGGCAACGGCACCGTGAAGGAGGGCATCGTCCTCAATTCGGCGCCCACCACGGCGCCGTCCTACGAATTCACCCTCACCACCGGCGGGCTGCGCGCCGAGCGCCGTGCGGGCGGCTCGATCGCCCTCTACAGCGAGAGTTCCGGCCCCGGCCGTCCCGCGCTGGTCATCCCCGCCCCGTTCATGACGGACGCCGAGAAGGACGCCGAGTCCCCCTACGGGGTCGCCGGCACGGACCGCGTCGAGCAGAAGCTCACCGGCAAGGGCACCTCGTACACGCTCACCCTGCGGCCCGACGCCGCGTGGCTCAAGGCGCCCGAGCGCCGCTACCCGGTGATCGTCGACCCGACCATCTCCATCGCGCCCACGTCCTCCCAGTCCCAGGACGTGATGATCAGCTCCGACGGCCCGGCGTCGAACTACGACGGCAACTGGCGCCTGTCGGTGGGCAACACCAACAGCGGATCGTCCCGCGCCCTGCTGCGGTTCCCGCTGGGGGCCGTGCCCGCCGGCACGACGCTGGACTCGGCCGACCTCAAGCTGTACTACGACCAGACCCACACCACGGGCGACAGCGAGGTCCGGCTGGAGGCGCACCGCGCCACCGCCGCCTGGGACGAGACCACCGCGACCTGGGACAACGCCTCCGGCATCACCGGTGAGCTGTCCGGCACCTCCGTCCTGGTCGACGACCGCGACAGCGGCACCACCGCCGCCAAGGGCTCCTGGCCGGCGTCCGGGAACACCGCCTACACGCAGTACGCGGTCAACCAGGACTACCTGTACAACAAGGACTCCGTCGCGGGTGACACCTACACCTGGCAGCCGAACCTCCCCGAGGACGGCGACTACCTGGTCGAGGCGCACTACGTTCCCGCCTCCGACCGCGCGACGAACGCCCCGTACACCGTGACCTACGCCGGCGGCAGCAAGACGTACAGCGTCGACCAGCGGGCCGGCACCGGCGGCGTGTGGAAGACGCTGGGCACCCACCCGTTCAAGGCGGGCACCGCGGGCAAGGTCGTCCTCGGCGACGGCCCCGCGTCCACCTCGACCGCGGTCCTGGCCGACGCCGTGCGCTTCAGCAAGGGCGGGGTGGTCACCAAGAAGCCGGCCGAGTCCAACACCTGGCACAGCTTCCCGGTGACGAAGACGGTCCAGTCCTGGATCGACGGCACCCACACCAACCACGGCTTCGTCGTCAAGGCGGGCGACGAGAGCGCGAACGGCCCCAAGGGAGGCCCGCGCTACGAGGCGGCCGAGTACGCCTACAAGGGCGAGGTCGCCAACTACCCCAAGCTGCAGCTCACCTGGGGCCGTCCCGGCACCACGCTCGACGCCCCCTCGGTGATCCACGCCACCGGCGCCGAGCTCAAGTGGTCGGCCTACCAGGACCAGGACCCGATCAGCGACCGGGACGACATCGTCGAGTACCAGGTGCACCGCAGCGTCTTCCAGACGTTCACGCCGTCACCGCAGACGCTGATCGCCCCTGTCCCGGAGACCACCACCACGTACACCGACACCACCGCGACGCCGACCCCGGCGGACTCGGTGGACGCGTTCGGGAACGTTTTCTACTACATGGTCGCCGTCAAGACCAAGGACGGCCAGATCATCCCGGCGCCGACCCGGATCGTGAAGCTGCCCAAGGCGGGCCGCACCACACTGGTCCTCCAGGGCGACGCCGCCGACACCACGCTGTCCACCACACAGCCGACCACCGGCCACGACGCCATCGAGGACTCCGGCATCGGCCACCCGTGGCTGTCCGTCGGCAACAACTCGTCCACGTACGGCACGACCCGGGCACTGCTGAAGTTCCCGGCGCTCAGTCAGGTGCCGTCCGCCTCCCGCGTCATCGACGCCCAGCTGGACGTGTGGGGCACCACCACGACCACCGGCACTTCCGGCGCCGTCTACGAGGTCCATGCCCTGAACCGGGCCTTCGACGAGGCCGCCGCCTCCTGGAACAAGGCGACCGCCACCACGTCGTGGACCACCCCCGGCGGCGACATGGACCCGGCCGTCGCGGACACCGTCGGCACGGTCACCAACGACCCGGCCCGCCAGTCCTGGAACGTCACCTCGCTGGCCCAGGGCTGGGTGAGCGACCCGACGTCCGACAACGGCCTCGCGATCAGGCTCCAGGACGAGTCGTCCACCGGACCGCAGGAGCGGACGATCTTCCTCTCCTCGGAGGCGGAGGAGCCGCAGCTGCGCCCGCAGCTCGTCGTGACCTACCTCGCCAAGTCGACGGACTCGACGTACTTCTCGCCCTACACCCCCGCCCGGATGACACCGGGTGACCGGTACACCGTCGACGTCACCGTCACCAACACCACCACCAGCGTCTGGAAGGCCGCCGACCAGGCCCTGTCGTACACCTGGTCGCTGCCGGACGGCACCGACGCCACCACCGGCGGCAACCAGGTCTTCACGGCACTCCCCGAGGACCTGCTGCCCGGCCAGTCGGCCACCGTCAAGGCCGCGCTCCAGGCGCCCATCAACTCGGACTCGGGCAACAAGCGCCTCGACTACGTCCTCAAGTGGGACCTGCGCAACCGGACGGCGGGCACCTGGCTGTCGGCGACGGAGTCCATCCCGCCGCTGGCGCAGAACGTCCGCGTCGAGGACCCGACGTCCAACCAGCTCGGCCTGGAGAAGTTCTACTCGTACGCGGGCAAGAACACCGGCGCCGGCTCGTCCATGATGACGAACCTGTACGCGGGCAACACGGTCTGGCAGTACAACGCCTTCACCAACCCGGGCCGCGGACTCGCCACGTTCGCCCGCTTCGCCTACAACTCGCAGGACACCTCGGACACCGTCCTCGGCCACGGCTGGTCGGCGCAGACCGCGATGCCGCTGCGGCTCGGCGCGGCCCTCGACTTCCACCCGAACCCGAACCCGACCGAGGTGACGCTGCCCGACGGCGACGGCACCGCGCACATCTTCCGCAAGCAGGAGGACGGGACGTGGAAGGCCCCGTCGGGCGTCCACTACCTGCTGCGGCAGGGCGAGGGCGTGGACTGCACCCCGAACAAGGACGGCGACCCGAAGGCATGGTCGCTGACCCGTCCCGACCGTTCGCAGTTCTTCTTCGACTGCGACGGCTACCTCACGTCGATCACCGACAAGAACGGCAACACGCAGACCTACACGTACGAAGAGCGCAAGTCGAACAACAAGCCGGTCAAGTTCCTGCGGTACATCACCGACCCGGCCGGCCGGCAGAGCCTGACCGTCGAGTACTACACCAAGGCGGACACCAGCAGCCCGAAGATCATCGACCACGTCAAGTCGATGACCGACATCTCGGGCCGCAAGGTGACACTCGAGTACTCGGACAAGGGGCTGATGACGAAGCTCACCGACGGCGCGGGCTCGTCCCAGCCGAAGGTGTTCGGGTTCGTCTACGACGCCGAGCAGGGCAACAAGAACGCCAAGCTGGTCAAGGTCACCGACCCGCGCGGCAACGCCACCTCGCTGGACTACTACTACCCGAGCGAGGGTGACGACCCGAAGTTCCACTGGAACACCCAGACGATCACCGACCGTCTGGCAGGCACCACCGGATACGTCTACACCGATCCGGACGGCACCGCGGGCTCGTTCATCGAGACCAAGGTGACCGACGCCGAGAACCACACCACCACCCAGTCGCTCGACGGCTACGGTCGCCCGAACACCATCACCAACGCCAAGTCGGAGACGACGAAGCTGGCCTGGGACGCGGACAACAACGTCACGCGCGTCGAGGAGGCCAACGGGGCGTTCAGCACCTGGGTCTACGACCAGAAGACCGGCTACCCGCTGGAGCAGAAGGACGCCGAGGCCAACAAGAACGGCACCGCGGCCCAGACCTTCACCTACTCCACGGGCCTGAACGGCCACATCGCCGACCTGTTCCAGAAGAAGTCCCCCGAGGGCCGCACCTGGCAGTTCGGCTACGACACCCGCGGCAACGTCACCTCGGTGACCGACCCCAAGGGCGTCGCCTCGGCGACCGAGGGCGACTACACCGCACGCACCGAGTACGACACGTACGGCCAGGTCACCCGGTCCATCGACGCCAACGGCCATGCGACCGCCAACAGCGGTTTCCAACCCGTCGGTTACCCGAGCACCATCACCGACGCCGCGGGCGGCGTCTCGCACTTCGACTACGACGTGCGCGGCAACGTCCTCAAGGTCACCAACGCCAAGGGCGCCGAGGTCACCCAGACCTACGACACCTTCGGCCGGCCGCTGACGAAGAAGGAGCCCAAGGACCAGGCCGCGGGCGTGTTCATCACGACCCCTGCGCCGGTCTACGACGCCAACGACAACATCACCAAGGCGACCGGGCCGAACGGCGCGGTGACCACGGCCGTGTTCGACACGGCTGACCAGCTCATCGAGTCCGGCGCGCCCGGCGACCTCGCGACCGACCCGGTCCGCCGCACCACGACGACGTACGACAAGGTCGGCAACATCGTCACCGTCACGGAGCCGAAGGGCAACGCGACCGCGGAGGCCGGCGACTTCACGACCACCACCGTCTACGACGCGATCTACCAGCCGGTCCAGGTCACCAACGCGCTCGGCGGCAAGGTCACCTCGACGTACGACAACGTCGGCAACGTCACCAGGATCGTCGACCCGCGGAAGAACGCCACCGCGGCGACCGACGACTACACCACCCTCTACCAGTACGACCTGAACCACCGGGTGGTGCGCACCACCGACGCCACCGGCGCCACCACCTCGGCCCGCTTCGACAAGGACGGCCTGACCGTCGGCCAGACCGACGCGGAGGGCAACGAGGCGCTCGCCACCTACGACGAGCGGGGCGCCCTCGTGGAGTCGAAGGTGCCGTTCAGCAAGGACGGCTCCGGCGCCATCACCCACCGCACGACCAGGTACGAGTACGACCAGGTCGGCAACCGGACCAGGACGATCACCCCGCGCGGTGTCGCGACCACCGACGACACCACGGACTACACCGCGGAGACCGTCTACGACGAACTGAACCGGGTCAAGGAGGAGCGTTCGCCCTTCGACAAGGACGACGCCCGCTACTCGACCCCCGACTCCACTCACTACTTCTACGACTCCGTCGGCAATCTCAGCTCCGTGTCCGCGCCGCCCTCCGACGGCCAGAGCACACGCAACGTCACCCAGTACACGTACTACGACAACGGCTTGACCCGGACCTCGAAGGACCCGTGGGACATCACCACGTCCTACGACTACAACGAGCTCGGCCAGCAGACCAAGAACACGCTGACCGCGGCCGGTGGCTCCCAGCAGCGCACCATGACCTGGGACTACTTCCAGTCCGGCAACCAGCGGGCCCGCTCGGACGACGGCATCCCCGTCGGCAAGCAGGTCGTCATGGTCGACAGCTCGGACTTCAACAACACGGCGATCCAGGGCAACTGGTCCCGCACACAGGCCGAGCAGCAGTACGGATACGACACCTACTCGCACCCGGCGGGCACCGGGACCTCGCAGTTCGTGTGGCAGCTCAACATCCCGCAGAACGGCACCTACGAGGTCTTCGTACGCCACCCGAAGGCCACGGGCGCCGCGAGCAACGCCACGTTCAAAGTCGACCACGACGGCGGCAGCGCCACCAAGGTGGTCGACCAGAGCCAGAACCCCGGCACGTGGATCTCGCTCGGCAGCTACTCCTTCGTCGAGGACGGCCCGCAGAAGGTCTCCGTCACCGACCAGGCCAACGGCACGGTCCTCGCCGACGCGGTGAAGCTGGTCCGCTCCAACACCGGTGAGACCGACAACGAGAAGAAGGACTTCACCTACACCTACGACGCCAACGGCAACATGGTGCAGGTCAAGGACAACTCGCCCGGGGCGAAGGCCGACACGTACAGGATCGCGTACGACGGTCTCAGCCGCATCGCCAAGGTCGAGGAGGTCGCGGCCGGCACGGTGAAGAACACCACCGCGCTGACCTACGACGAGAACGGCAACCCCGTCACCTCCACGCACGACCTGACCTGGTCGAAGATCGACTACGACGCCAGGGACATGGTCGCGAAGGTCACCAACGCCGATTCGCCGACGGCCGGCAACCAGCAGATCTCCACGATGACCTACACCGCCCGCGGTCAACTGCTGAAGCAGACGAAGGCCAACGGCAACACGCTCGACATGACGTACTACCTCGACGGGTCCGTCAAGCAGTCCCTCGAGAAGAAGTCCGGCGGCACGGTCGTCTCGCAGCACGACCTGGAGTACTCGCCCAACGGGCACCGCTCCAAGGACGTGCTGAAACTGATGAACGCCGACGACAACTCGGCCTACATCAACAACACCTACACCTTCGACTACGACCCGCAGGACCGGATCGCCCAGGTCACCAAGGCCGGTGACAGCCCGGCGACCGAGAAGTACACCTACGACCGCAACAGCAACGTCATCGAGCAGACGGTCGAGGGCTCCACCACCACCCACCGCTACGACCGCAACAGGCTGCTGTCCTCGTCCGCGGGCGGTGTCACCTCCACCTACAACTACGACCCGCTGGGCCGCCTCGACACGGTCAGCACCGGCGGCCAGACGTCGCAGAAGCACTACTACGACGGCTTCGACCGCACTGTGAAGACCCGTGCCGGAAGCGGCGCGTCGGCCGTGACCACGACGTACGTCTTCGACCCGTTCGACCGGACGGTCTCCCAGAGCACCTCCGGCACCGAGCCGAAGACCACGGCGTTCACCTACCTCGGCATGGACAGCACCGTCCTGCGCGAGGAGATCGACGGCAAGGCCGACAAGGACTACCAGTACCTCGCCGGCGGCCAGCGGGCCACGCAGATCAAGCACAAGGACGACGGCACCAAGGAGTACTCGCAGTACGTCACCTCACCGCGCGGCGACGTCGAGGCCATCACCAAGGAGGACGGCAACACCCGCGCCACCTACGGCTACACCGCGTACGGCAGCGACGACAAGTCGCAGATGACCGGCGCCGACAAGCCGGACGAGGCGAACCCCGACAAGGAGTCGTACAACGCCTTCCGCTACAACTCGTCCCGCTGGGACAAGGCGTCGGGCACGTACGACATGGGCTTCCGGAACTACGACCCGGGCCTGAACCGCTTCCTCACCCGTGACGCGTACGGTGGCGCGCTCGCCGACATGTCACTGGCCACCGACCCGTTCACCGGCAACCGCTACGCCTTCGCCGGCGGCAACCCGATCAGTTTCGTCGAACTCGACGGGCACCTCTTCGGGCTCTCGCTGTCCGACATCGGCCACGCGGCGCTGGACGTCGTCGGTCTGATCCCGGTGGTCGGTGAGGTCGCCGACGTCGCCAACGGCATCTGGTACGCCGCCGAGGGCAACTACGTCGACGCCGCACTGTCCCTGTCGTCCGCGATTCCGTTCGCCGGGTACGCGGCGACCGCGGTCAAGGCCGGCAGGTACGCCAAGAAGGGCCTCGACGCGGCCGACAGCGCGAACGACACCCGCAAGGCGGTCGACAACGTGGGCGACGCGGCCACGCCGCCGAAGCCGAAGACGGACACGCCGGAGGCGCCTGCCAAGCCGAAGGCCGAACCCGAACCGGTGGCGAAGCCGAAGGACGAGCCGGCCGCCACCTGCCCGCTGCCGAACAGCTTCGTGCCCGGTACGCGCGTGCTCATGGCGGACGGAACGACACGAAACATCGAGGAGCTCGAGAGCGGCGACCAGGTGCTGGCCACGGACGTCGAGAGCGGTGACACCCGTGCCCGGGCGGTCATCGGCACCCGCAGTCACGACGGCCTCAAGTCCCTTGTCACGCTGACCGTGGACACGGACGGCTCCG
Source organism: Streptomyces sp. NPDC003023 (assembly GCF_042888225.1). Taxonomy (NCBI): domain Bacteria; kingdom Bacillati; phylum Actinomycetota; class Actinomycetes; order Kitasatosporales; family Streptomycetaceae; genus Streptomyces; species Streptomyces sp. NPDC003023. The sequence continues at coordinate 145,676 of NZ_JBIAPL010000009.1, read as the reverse complement.
CCGGAAGGGCCACCGCGAAGATCACCTCGACATCGGAGCATCCGTACTGGCTGCCCGACGCCGGCAGGTGGGTGACCGCCGGTGAGCTGGAGCCCGGCATGTGGCTGCAGACCTCGGCGGGCACCTGGGTGCAGGCCACCGCGGTCAAGCACTCGACGAAGCACCAGCCCGTCCACAACCTGACCGTCGAAGCCGTCCACGACTTCTACGTGGTCGCGGGTGGTGCGTCCCTCCTCGTACACAACACCAACCCTGTCCCCGCCCCCGGATGCAACGGAGCCCTCCGCGGTCCGGGCGGTCAGTTCGCACCGAACCCCGCCACCCCGCCGAAGCCACCGGCGAGCGGCACGCACGGGAACTCGCTGAACAATCCCAACCCCACGACGCTCTACCAACTGGTTGACGCGAAGACCGGCGACCACCTGAAGTGGGGTATCACCAGCGAGGCCAACCCGATGTCCCGGTACACGAGTAAGTTCATGCGCGGTAAGCGCATGGACATCATCGCCACCGGAAACCGCAAGGACATGACTGCGCACGAGCGGTTCCTCACCTCCCGGTGGCCGGGACCGCTGAACAAGGAGAGCTGGGCCGGTAGCCTGCCGGCGTTCAGCCCTGGTCCGTTCGACTAAGTCGAACGCCTGAACCGCCGGGCGGTCCCGCGTGAGGGACCGCCCGGCGGGACCGGGAGCATCCGGATCACAGAAGGAGAGAGCGTGGCAGTCGAGGACGACTCCTGGGCGCCGTTGTTCGTGGGAGCCGTGGTGGGCGGACCCACCGCCCGCAACAGGCCGCTGTCGGACGGTGTGGGCCTTCTTGCGAGACTTGCTGACGAAGCACCCTGGACGCCGTCCGAGGACGAGACGGGCGTCGACGTGGTCTTCCACATCCCCGGACCACTCATGGCGCCGGATTACGAAGGTGTCCGCAGTGGGAGCCTGTCGCGGCGCGAACGTCTGATCATGGTCCAGGTGGCGGTGCCGGACGAGGTGTGCGACGAAGGCCCCGAGGGCGTGGCCGCACACCTGGCGGCCCGTCTCGTCGAGGCAGTCGACCTGGCGGTCGCCACGGTGGCGAAGCGCAAGGCGGCACTGCCCGTTTGGCAGGCCGTACCGATGGCACGGTCCGTCGCCGACCGGATCGCCGGACGTGGCTGAGCACGAGGTGCGACAGTCCGGGAAACAGCGGGTGGAGTCGGCGGACGGCGATTACACGTCAACAGGCGGGGAGTGAACCGGTCATGCGGAACTTCCGGCGCGTCGGGCGTCGCCGGGGCGAGGGGGCGGCGACGACGGCGAGCAGTCGGACGGCGACGGTCACGGAATCCTCCGGGACGGGTGGCGCGACGTACAGGAACCTGACGTCCCCACGACGGTGGGCCGCCCGACGGTCTTCCCCGATCACGGGAGGACCGTCGGGCACCCGGCTCAGACGGCCGGGAGGGCGTACAGACGCTTGCCGTGCATGACGGCGAGCCGCTTGCCCGCTCCCACCACGTACCACCGCTGGATGTCACCGGTGCCGTCGTTGTACGTCCAGCGCAGCTTGCCCGTCCCCGCGTCGAAGGCGTGGACGCCGCCGTCGTCGTCCAGCTGACTCGCCCCGTACACGGTGTTGCCGGTCTTCGTGAACTGCCAGGCGTACGCGGCCCTCTCCAGCAGGTCCTCGTTGTGCCAGACGATCTCGCCGGTGACCGGGTCGACCGCCCGCATGCCGCGCAGCCGGTCGGAGACGTACAGCACGCCGTCCAGCACCTGCGGGTCGTTGAACATGCCGAAGTCGTCCGTCTTGAGCGTCCAGCGCTCCGTGCCGTCGGCCACCTCGAAGGCCCGCAGCCGCTGACCGTCGGCGACGATCATCAGGCCCTCGTGCACGGCGAAACGCCGGTTGTTGAACCGGTCGATCTTCTTCGTCCACACCTGCTTGCCCGTCGCGGTGTCGCGTACGGTCACGTTCTTGCGGAAGTCCGTGTAGGCGAGGTGCCTGCCGATGACCTGGGCGGTGATGCCGTTGTCCTCGGTGCCCGCGTCGCGCTGCTCGCGCCAGACCACTTTGCCGGAGGTGGTGTCGATCGCGGCCACGACGTTGTTCGGTGTCGTGAAGTCCTTCTCGAAGATGCCGGCGAAGACATACACGTGCCGGTCGTCGGCGGCGACGGGGCGCGGCTGGCTGTACTCCTTGCCGAGCCGGCTCCGCCAGGACTCCTTCCCGGTGACCGGATCGAGACCCACGACGTCGCCGTCGTACTCGGCGCTGGCGAGGTAGATCGTCCCGCCGCCGAGAATGAGGTTCGCTCCCGGGACGGTGACACCCGCGCGGGACCATTTCTCCTCGCCGGTCGTGACGTCACGGGCGACGAGCGGGTCACCGGAAACCAGGACGAGGTCCCCGACGACCGCGAGAGCGCCGATGCCGGCCAGGCTGTTGTTCACGGTGTCCGCCTGCCACAGGGGCTTCGGCGCGGTGCCGGGCGGCGGTGTGGTGAACGAGTCACCGCCCTTGTCCCCACCGGGCGCGGCCGAGCCGCCGCCCGCAGCCCCCAGCTCCTCCTCGGGCGTGCACCCCCATGCACCGGCCCCCAGCGCGGCGAGCCCCAGCCCGGTCCCGGCCAGCCGCAATGCCTGCCTTCGCGATACCGCCCGGGTGTTACGTCGCTCCATGCCCGCCCCCTGTTGTCTCTGCACGTTGTCTCTGCGTGAATGAACGCCGAAACACTAACCGTCACTTTTCGGCCGACTCCCGCACGGTGCGCAACCACGACAGAGCCGTGAACGATCTGTCACATCAAGCCTTCGGCCTGAGGTCCCCCCCGCACGCACGGGCGCCGGGAAATCAGAGGACCCGACCCCGTTCCCTGAGGTAGGTTCGACACTGTTCGAAGGGGGAGAAGTGGCGAAGCTCAATCAGATCATCGCCGTGGAAAAAGGCGTCAAGAGCAAGTCGCTCCAGGACATCACCGCGGCCCACCACAAGGTCCAGAAGCCCGCGCTGCTGGCCGGCATCTCGCGCACCTACCAGCCGAAGGACGAGGAGGGCGAGCAACTGCCGCCCGAGTCGACACGGGTGCAGATGAAGGCCGAGGACGCGCTGCGGGAGATGTCGGGATCGCTGACCCGGCTGTTCGACGTCGTGGCCACCAAGGACTGGGCCAACTGCACAGCTCGCGCGGACGTCGTAGTCGACGGGCGGACCGTCGTGGCGGACGCGCCGGTGAGCTACCTGCTCTTCCTGGAGAAGCAACTCACCGACCTGCACACCTTCGTGAAGAAGCTGCCCGTGTTGGACGCCGCGGAGTCCTGGTCGCTCGACCCGTCGACGGACTGGTGGAAGACGGACCCCGTACGCACGATCCGTACGAAGAAGGTCCCGCGCAACCACGTCAAGGCCGAAGCGACGGACAAGCACCCGGCGCAGGTCGAGGTGTACTACGAGGACGTCCCGATCGGCTACTGGACGACGGTCAAGTTCTCCGGAGCCCTTCCCGCGAAGCGGGTCAACGAGCTGCTGGAGCGCGTCGAGAAGCTGCAGCACGCGGTGAAGTTCGCCCGCGAGGAGGCCAACAGCGCCGAGGTCACCGACCAGCGGGTCGGCGACGCGGTGTTCGGCTACCTCTTCGGCTGACCGCGACCCCGCCGGCGCCTTACCGCCGCCGGCCCCACAATCGCCCCCGCGTGCGAGCGCGGGGGTGCGCAACAGGCGCGGACCGGAACTGAGGACCGGTCCGTGCGATGGGCGCAAGCTGAAACTGAGGTTCAGCCTGAAGACGCGGTGACAGTGAAGGTTCGAGTCCTTCCCCCGGCACCAACACAGGCCGGGGTGGCCCAACATGGCAGAGGCAGCCGCGATCAAACTCAGACTCTCGCTCCAGCTTCAGCATCGCCACCGATCGCCAGATCGACCGGGTACGGACGAACGCCGGCGGATGCTGGTTCGAATCCCGCCTGCACCTCTCACACGGTGCGGTAGTTCAAAGGAAGAACACGACGGCCTGATGACTGATCCGTACTCTTAAAGGCCACTGGCGTGCGCAATTGGGTGGCATCCCCAGGGACCCGGGAGCTGGATACGACTCCCGGGTCCCGCCACGTCCTGACCCCCTCGGGGCCTGGAGCCCCGGAGTTCCCCGTACCCGGATCCACCTTCCGTGAAGTCAGGAACGCGGGTCGAGGGAGCGCATCAGATCCAGCAGTCCCTGCACCGGGCGAAGCTGCTCGTCGGTGATCGGATCAGGGCTGAAGTGCATGAGGCTGTTGCGGAACCCACGGCACTCTCTCAGAGCCGTGAGGAACAACTGCTGGTCGATCTCCCAGTCGAGGAGCGCCCAGTTCTCGTCCGCTTTCAGCAGATGGTCGTACGCCCCCAGCGTGAGGTCCGCTGCCGAGTGGACCTTTGCCGCTCTCCGTGGTGGCACAACGGCCCGGATGTTCTCCAGCGGCAGGGCCGCGTCCACAGCGCGGCGCAGGCGCTGCTCGATCTCCTCGAGCAGCACGAACGGCCGTACCCGCGTGCCGAACTGGACTGTGAGGTCGGCGGCGGTGATAAGGCCGCACACTTTGTGGTCGTGGTCGCGCACCAGGATGTAGCCGTTGCGCTGGACCTCCGGAATCCAGTCGAGGAGATCGTCGGACCGGTCCGCCTCGCGGGCAGTGACCGTCGCCGCGGCGAGACCGGCCTCGGGATCGGACATTCGGGCCCGTCCGATCGACTCCCAGCTGACGACACCGCGCAGCCGGTCGTCCTCGTCGAGGACGGGCAGTTGGCTGTAGCCGCGCAGGACCATCAGGGTCATGGCGGAGCGCAGGCTGTCCCCGGCACGGACGAACTCCGGCTTGCGGTCAGCGGCCTCCAGGTTGCTCACGTGGTATGCGATGGCCTGCGCCTCGGTCTCGACGACCGTGATGCCGGAGCGGGTGAGGTCACTGGTGCGTTCCTGGCCTGGCTCGGACCCGGCGGGGAGCACGGCGACCGTGCTGTCGAGGCTTCCCTCGGTGAACGGCGGAACGGTGACCAGCCCGCGGACTGTGAGCTCGGCCGCGATCTCGTCCGCGGCCGCCGCGGAGCGGCGCTGCACGCCCCAGATGCCCAGCAGGTCGCGTACGGACAGCTTGAGCGGGTCGTCCGTTCCCCGCCGCCGGACCTCCTCGTAGAGTCTGGCGGGCTCGGTCAGGGTGGTCGCGAGTTCGTCAGCGTCCGAGCGTCCGGGATCGGCGCCGGTGTCGGCTATGGCGGCGATCCGTTCGGCCGCGCCGAAGCGGCTGAGTTCGAAGACCGTGAGCAGGGAGCCCATGCTGTTGAGCAGATCCGGCCGGAACCGGTCGCGTCCGGCGTCCTTCACACGCCACTTCACCCGTCGCACGTGCGGGAAACCGTCCGCACGGTCGGGCTGGTACTCGTAGTCGCCGTCGACATGGCCGATCGCCACCAGCCCGGCGCGCTGCGGCAGCACCATCAGGTCACCGACCGCGATCTCGTTGCGGAAGCGGTGTAGTTGGCCCGTCCAGTTGCCGAGCGTGTATGTGCCCTCTTCGGGGTAGGCGGCGTCGACGGCGGCCCTGATCGCCTGCCGCGAGGTGCTGCCGGTCAGGTCGGGGACTTCGAGCCAGCCGGCGAGGACGACCCCCGCGTCGAGCGCTTCCCGCTCCCGTTCGCCGTTCCGTCCGGCTCTGACCACCCAAGCACGCATGCCACCAGATCCCCTCGCCGCAACCATGTGAACCAGCGATCATCCGATCACGCGCCGGCACCGCACAACGGCGATTTTCGGTCACCGGCCGGGCGGACCGGGCTCCTTGAAGCACCTCGCCGTACCCGGTCCGGCCGTAGACTGATCACCGGCCGGGGTGGGCACCCGGCCGTCCGCTTCGACCGGCCGCCGTGGCACCGCCCGCGGCTGGTGCGCACGTCCGAGCAGGTGGGGGAACGGGACGCCGATGCCGCATACGCAAGCACAGGACGACGTGCCGGATGCTCCGGTCCTCGGGCCGTTCGAGCTTCTCAAGCTGCTGGGAGCAGGTGGCATGGGGCGCGCCTACCTGGCTCGTTGGCTGCCGCTCGACGGCCTCGCGCCCAGGTGGGAGGACGCCTACGCGCTCCAGGTCCCGGACGGCGACGAGCCGTCGGACGGACCGCGGCTCGTGGTCGTCAAAATGATCCAGCCCTATCTGCTCCGTGATCCCGAACCCGCGAAGGAACGCGAGGTACGGATCAGGTTCTCCCGGGAGATCGACGCCGTCCGGGCCGTCACCGGGCCCCGCGTGCCGGCGCTGGTGGGGTCGGCCGCCGGGGCGGACAAGCCGTGGCTGGCCATGGAGTTCGTCCACGGCCCGTCGCTCGGCACTCTGGTGAGTGGCCGCGGGCCGCTGGCGACGGGGCCGTACGGCGCGCTCGGCCTCGCGCTCGTCGAGGCGCTGCGCGACATCCACGCCGCCGGTCTCTACCACCGGGACCTCAAGCCGGCGAACATCGTGCTCGGGCCGCAGGGGCCCGTCGTGCTCGACTTCGGCCTCGCCGTCCTCGCCGAGCGGCGCATGAGCCAGGCTCTGACCACGAGCAGCGCCCAGCTCGGCACGCTTCCCTTCATGCCGCTGGAACAGCTCAGGAACCCGAAGACCGTCGATCACACCGCCGACGTGTACGCCATGGGCGCTTCGCTCTACTACGCCCTCACCGGGGACGCGCCCTACCCTGTCGTCCCGCTCGACGAGCCGCCGTCCTGGGCGGGCATCGACGACGCGTACCGGCCGCTCCTCGAGGCGCTGGTGACCCAGGTCCCGGCGAACCGGCTTACGCTCGACGAGGCCGAGGACGCTCTGCACGACCTGCTCGCCGGTCACGGCCTCACCGCCGAGGACGCGTTCGCACAGCTGCGGGACGTGGTGGAGGCATCCGGGCTTGTTCCCGGGCTTCCCGCGGCGGCCCTGGACGAGGCGGCGGGGGATCTGCGGGTACGGGAGGCGGCGCAGCGTGCCGTGGACGAGGGCGCCGCACCGGACGAGCCGTGGGTGGCGCGGGATGGCGAGGACCTCTTCGACATGTTCGACGAGGAGACGGACGAGGCTTCGGACCCCGATGCTGTTCTGGATCCCGGCCCGGCGGAGGGCGGCGATGGACTGGGCCACGCAGGCGGCGCACCTGATTCCCCTCGCCCCGGCCGCGACGAGCATCCGCCCACGGTTCTCGACCCGGACGCGTACCCGGCTCCCGATCCGTACCCGGCTCCCGATCCGGACCGCACACGCGAGCCCGACGCTCACGGGGCACAGCCCGCCGCCCCGACCAGCTACCGCCTCGCGGGTCCGCGCGCCGGTTCGCCGGCCCCCCGCCGGGCGGCGCCCGGGGCGCTGCGGGTCGCGGCCGAACTGCGCAAGGCGTACGCCCACAGCGTCCGCCTCGCGCCTCGCGCCTGACGCCGTCCCGGCGACTCGCCGCGGTCACCCGGTCACGACCGGGTGACGTTCGCGGACCCCTCGCCGACCGGGCCGGCCGGGAACCTAGGCTTCTTCCGGACCCCTCCCCACATGCTCCGCACGTGCACCGCACTCTCCGAAAGGACCCGCCCGCCATGCCCGACGCCGTGCCCGGCACCTCGCAGGAGCCCGCCCTCGCCGCCCCGGCGCCTGCTCCCGGGGCACCCGCCGGGCAGGCGTCCCCTGAGGCGTCCGGACCCGCCACCGCCGACGGCCCGCCCCCCGCCGGCACGGTGATCGAAGTCCGCGACGAGGAATGGGTGGTCCGCAGCACCACCGAGGCGCGCCCCGGTGAGCACGTCGTCGAGGCGACCGGCGCCTCCGAGCTCGTACGCGGCCAGGAGGCCCGCTTCCTGGTCCCCACCCTCGACCGTCCCCGCATCCTGCGTCCCGAGCACACCACCCTCGTGCCCGACGCCTCACCCGGCTTCCGACGGGGCCGCCTCTTCCTGGAGGCCGTCCTCCGCAAGACCCCGCTGCCGCAGATCGAGCGCCGGCTCGCGCTCACCGACGGCTTCCTGCTGGACCGCATGGACTACCAGTTGCGTCCGGCGGTCAAGGCGCTGAACAACCCGCTGCGGCCTCGCCTGCTCGTCGGTGACGTGGTCGGACTCGGCAAGACCCTTGAAATCGGTTTCCTGCTCGGTGAGTTGATCCGCCGCGGCCGGGGCGAGCGCATCCTGGTCGTCACCCCCGCCCCCGTGCTGGAGCAGTTCCAGCACGAGATGTGGACCCGTTTCTCGCTGCCCCTGGTACGCCTGGACAGCGCCGGGATCGCCCGTATCGAACGGAAGATCCCTGCCGGGCGGAACCCGTTCACCTTCTACAAGCGTGTGATCATCTCCATGGACACGCTCAAGAACAAGGGCCGCTACCGCCCCTGGCTGGAGAAGATCCACTGGGACGCCGTCGTCATCGATGAATCCCACAACGTCATCAACCGGGGCAGCCAGCGCCGTGAGCTCGCCGAACTCCTCGCCGACCGGTGCGACGCCCTGATCCTCGCCAGCGCCACCCCGCACAACGGCGTGATGCGCGACTTCACCGGTCTGGTGAGGCTGCTGGACCCCATGGCCGTCAAGGACCCGGACGACCCGAAGGCCGACGAGCTGCGGCCGCTCATGGTCCGCCGCACCAAGCGCAGCGCCGAGGTCGTGGAGCAGCTCGGGGACAGACGCTGGGCGCCGCGCGGCGAGACCCGGCCCGTTGCCTGCCCTGCGGGTGATCTGGAGGAGCAGGTCTTCGCCGAACTGGCGGCACACTGGCTCGCCGCACCCGCCGACACCGCCTCCGCCTCCGCCGACTCCGCACCAGCCGACGCCACCCTTGGCGGCCGGGCCGCCCGCGCCGCCCGGACCGGAGACGAACGCCTCTTCCCTTACGTCCTCCTCAAGTCGTTCCTGTCCTCGCACCGGGCGCTGTTCGCCACGGCCGCCGGGCGTCTCGCCCAGCTCGGCCACAAGCTCCCCAAGGGCGACGACAAGGTCACCGACGCCCCACGACCCGCAGACCCGGCCGCCGCCCCGGCGGACGTCGCGTCCCTGCTGCGCCTGGTGAACCTGGCGCGCGCCGTCGAGCGCGAGTCCACCGCCCCCGGCGGCGCGACGGCCACCGCGAAACTCTCCGCACTGGTCGCCGAGTTGCGTGCGATCGGCGTCGGCGCGGGCAACGTGCCCCGTGCCGTGGTGTTCTCCGAACGCAGGGAGACGCTCAACTGGCTCGGCGAGGTCCTGCCGCCGCTGCTCGGCTGGAAGCGGCCCGAGGACGCGCAGGCGGCCGTCAAGGTCATGCACAGCGACGCGTCCTCCGACAAGGTGCAGATGGAGTACGTCGACGAGTTCGCCCGCGCCGGCGGCGCCGTACGCGTGCTCCTCACCGGTGACGGTGCCTCCGAGGGCGTCAACCTCCACCGCCAGTGCCACCACCTCGTGCACTGGGACGTGCCCTGGAGCCTGATCCGCGTCGAGCAGCGCAACGGCCGCATCGACCGTTATGGCCAGAGCGAGCCCCCCGAGTTCCGCGCCCTGCTCATGACCAGCGGCGTCGAGGGCGCACTCGACGACACGGCGGTCGCCCAGAAGGTGCTGGCCCGCGAGGAGAAGGTGCACCTCGCGCTCGGCGCGGTCGAGGCGGCGGCCAAGGAGAGCGACGGGGACCGTGAGGAGGTCCGCGTCATGGAGGCCCTGTTCCTCGGTGCCACCGGTAGCGACGCGGTCGCGGATCTGGAGGTGCCCGGCGCAGCGGAGGGCGGCGAGCTGCCCGTACCGCAGTTGCTGAACGCGGAGTTCGGTGCCGGCCCCGTCGACTTCGCCGCCGGCTCCGAGGCGGGCCTCGACCTCGACCTCGACCTCGATCTCGGTCTGGACGACGACCTGTTCGCGCCCGACGACGACACCGCGTCCTCCGCGTCTGCCGGCACCGCCCCGGTGCACGACGGCCCGGATGCCCTGCCGCCGATCCCGGTCGTCGACGAGCTGCGGCTCTTCCCCGACCGCCGGGAGTACGTGCTCACGGGCCTCGAAGAACTCCAGAGTCTGGAGGCGTTCCGTTTGGAGACCCTGCTGGAGGGCGACGACCTGAGCTTCGCCACCCCGTCGGATCTCGCGGACCGGCTCGACGTGCTGCCCGCCGGCTACCTCCGCGACCACGGCATCACCCGGCGGATGAACCTCACCTTCAGCCGGGAGAACGCCGACGAGTCGCTGAAGCGCGCCCGCGAGGACGTCCACTCGCTGTCCTTGTGGCCCGACGCCCACTACGTCGGGGAACTCCACCCGGTCGTGGAGTGGATCACCGACAAGGTCCTCGTCCGGATCGGCCGCCAGCAGGCACTCGTCCTCCAGGTCGACCGCGAACAGGTCCCCGAGCCGGTGTTCCTCACCCAGGGGGTCTGGTCCAACGCCGAGGGCCGCCCCACCGTGGTCGCCTGGCTCGCCGTCGACGGCCTCGGCGACGGACGCACCCCTCGCGCCCGCCACCTCGTCCGCACCGCCGACGCGGGTGACCCGACCCAGGTCGACCTGGCCGCGCTGGGTCTCGGCCCCGGCATGGACGACCACTTCGCCGCCGGTGATCCGGCGCTGCTCCAGCCCCTCGTGCCGGCGGCCGTCGCTGAGACCCGGCGCGCCATGGACGGCCTGCGCCGCAAGGCCGCCCGCGAGGTCGACGCACCCCTGCTGGCGTATGAACGCGAGGTCGGCGACTGGCGGCAGGAGACACTGCCCGGCTTCACCTCGGCCGCCAAGGACGCCACCGCCGAAGCCCTGAGCCGCGTGGCGGAGCGGATGCGCACGGCGGGCGACGAGCCGATGATCCGGGTCCTCGCCGTGCTGGAGCCCGCCGGATGACCCGCACCCCCACCCGCACCCCCGCCTCCGCCGGGCTTCTGGCGGACGACGGGCGCGCCACCACCGCCGCCGCACCCCCGGCGGGCGGCGGGCACACCCCCGCCCCACGGCGGACCACGGACCACGAGCGACAGCGGCAGGAGCGGCAGGCGTGAGATTCGACGCGCTGATCAACGAAGGCGAGTACTTCCCGCCCTACTACCTGGACGAGATGCTGCCCAAGCAGCTGAAGGCGGGTCTGCTCAAGCAGTGGGCGGCGAGCGAACGCCAGGGCGCCACCACTCCCCGTCAGGGCCTGCGGGACCTCACCGCCCCCTATCTCGACGCCCGTCTCCACCTCGGCGGCCTCGCCGAGAAGTTCAACGAGGTCTCCGACTCCCTGGCCGTCGCCGGCCGGCAGGCCGCCGCCGACATCCTGCGCACCACCCCTCCTGGGGAGGAACCGCCGGCCTTCCTGCCCGCCGCCCCGGGCCTGCCGCCGTACGACGACACCGACGAAGGCGTCTGGCGCACCGGCCTCGCCGACTGGCACGCGTCCCTGCTGCGTGCCCTCGGCTTCGAACCGACCCCCGGTCACCTCACCGCCCATGGCGCGGCCGGCCCCGTCGCCGTGCCCGTCGCCCACCACGAGCCGGGGCTCGTCGTCCTCACCGGCGGCTTCACCCAGGAACCGGGCGAGACCCGCGGCGACACCCCCGCGAACCGGCTCCCCGCCCCCGTGCGCATCGCCCCCGGCAAGCAGCTGACCACGGTCACCGACCTGGCGGCCTGGCTGCTCACCGCCGACGAGAACCTCCGCTACGCGATCCTGCTCTTCGGCGGGGTCATGGTCCTCGCCGACCGGGACAACTTCTCCCGGGGCCGCCATCTCACCGTCGACCTCGACACCGCACTGCCCCGCAAGTCCGCCAAGGCCGCCACCGCCGGCGAACTCGACATCATCGCCGCTCTGTTCGGCGCACCGGCGCTGCGCCCTCGCGAGGACGGCTCGGACGACGAGATCGCCCGCCTCGTCGCCGAGTCGCGCGACCACTCCGTCGGCGTCACGGACGACCTGCGGCACGGCCTGCGCGAATCGGTCCAGCTCATCGCGGGCGAGGTCCTGGAACTCGCCCGGACGCGCGAGCAGGGGGCCGTGCACCCCGAAGACTTCCCCGAGTGGCTGCCGGACACTCTCAGGAAGCCGGACGACCTGCCGAAGCGGCTCACCGACGAGGCACTGCGCTACCTGTACCGCATCGTGTTCCTGCTGTACGCCGAGGCCCGGCCCGATCTCGATGTCCTGCCGATGAAGTCCCAGGAGTACGCGGCCGGTTACAGCGTCGCCCGCCTGCGTGAACTGTGCGTCCAGGAGAAGCTGCCCAGCACCTCCCACAAAGGCCATCACTTCCACGAGTCGCTGGCACTCCTCTTCGACAAGGTCTTCCACGGCCACCCGGCCGCTGACATCGCCACCTCCCGCGACGACCTCCCCGACCGCTCCGCCGCCACCGTGCCGGTGACCGCACCCTCGCCGACCGGCGACCGCACCCTGCCGCTCACCCCGGACGACCCCCCGCCGCTCACCGCCGACGACGGCAACGCCGACGTCCGCATCGAGGCGCTCCGCTCCCGCCTCTTCGACCCGAAGGGCATCAAGCTCGTCGGCCGCCTCGTCCCCGCCCCCGCGCACCTCACCGGCCCCGGCGGCACCCCGGCGGCCGACCTCGACCTGAGGTTGCGCAACAAGGTCCTGCACCAGGTGCTCCGCAACCTGACCGTCGTGGAGGGAAAGGGCAGGGGCGGTCGCGGCGGCTTCATCTCGTACGCCAACCTCAGCATCAACCACCTCGGAGCCGTGTACGAGGGCCTGATGTCCTACACCGGCTTCATCGCCACCGAGCCGCTGTACGAGGTCGCCAAGGGCGCCGACCCCAAGGGCGGCTCCTGGCTGATCACCGGTGACCAGGTCCAATCGGGGCGGTACCCGGACCGGGGCGACGAGAACGTCTTCGTCGACACCGACGTCCACCCCGAGACCGGCCTGCCCATGCCGCGCCCGCACGAGGTCGGCACCTTCGTCTACCGTCTCGCGGGCCGCGACCGGCAGACCAGCGCCTCCTACTACACGCCCGCCTCGTTGACCGAGGCGACCGTCGAGCAGACGCTGCGATTCCGCCTCGACGACAAGGGGGCCATCGACCCCAGGACACCGGAGGCCGCGGACGTCACCGCCGCCGAGGTGCTGCGCTGGCGGGTCTGCGAACCGGCCCTCGGCTCGGGCGCGTTCCTCAACGAGGCGGTCAACCAGCTCGCCGAGCTGTACCTCAGGCTCGCCAAGCGTGACACCGGCCGGGAGATCGACCCGGAGGAGTACGGCCGCGAGCTCCAGAAGGTCAAGGCGTACATCGCCCTCCACAATGCCTACGGGGTCGACCTCAACCACACGGCCGTCGAACTGGCCGAGGTGTCCCTGTGGCTCAACTCCATGTACCGGGGGATGAAGGCCCCCTGGTACGGCCTCCACCTCCACCGTGGCAACTCACTCGTCGGCGCGGCACGCAAGGTGTACCCGGGCCTGAACCTGAGCAAGGGCCGCTGGCTCACCGCCAAGGACTCGGAACTGCCCCGGCACGTCCCACTCGGCCGGCAGCTGCCGGGCAGGGCGGTGCACCAGTTCCTGCTGCCGGCCCGGGGCTGGGGCTCGATCGGCGAGAAGATCGGCCTGCGCAAGCCGAGGAAGGGCGCGGCCGACCAGACGGTGCGGGCCGTCGTCGACGGTGACGTCGTGGACTGGCTCGAACCATCGGTCGTCGAGCAGCTGGCGAAGTGGCGCTCGGCGATGCGGCGCAAGCCGCGCGGCTCGCAGAAGACCACCACCGGCCCGGTGTCCGGTGCGAAGCCCCGCAAGGCGGCGGCGCCGGTGGTGGCGCCGCCCGTGGAGGAACTCCAGCCGGGGGAGCAGGGCATGCTCGACCTGGCGTTCCTCGGCCAGTTGACGCTGGGCGCGAGCGCCGCCGAGACCCCGGCACGGGCCACGGCACGGGCGGTGCCTGCCGCAGGTGAGGCCGAGGAGGAGATCGGCGGCCGGACCCAGACCGGCCGGCTGATGGCCCTCGCCCGGCGCGTCGAGTTCCTGTGGGACCTGGTGAAGCGACGGCTGGAGCTCTCGGAACAGGAGATCGCCCGCGACCTGGACGTCTGGGGCCTCGAGCCCGACGACCGTGAGGGGGAACGGGCCGGCCGTCCCATGGACCGCGACGCGGTCCTTGCGGCGCTCCTCGAACCGGGCCGGCCGTACTGGCGGCTCAAGCAGGTCATGGACGCCTGGTGCGCCCTGTGGTTCTGGCCGCTGGAGGAGATCGGCCTCCTCGACGGCACGGACCGCGACGCCTACTTCGACGGCGACCTGGACCTGACGACGCTCAAGCGGGGCCAGGCGAGCAGCCACGAACGGAAGGTCGCGCTCAAGTCGCTGGACGACTGGATCGAGTTCGCCGAGTCGGTCGTCGGCCGCGTGGACGTGGTCTCGGAGGAGGGCAGGACGGGCCTGCTTGTCGAGTTCAGCGGCGTGAGCAGCCTGGACGGGCTGGACGCGAAGGAACGCGAACTGGACGACGTGATGCGCGACCAGTCCGCCTGGGAGGAACCGGCCGACCTGGGCGACGTGTTCCCCTGGTACGAGACCGTCCAGCGCATCGCGGAGGACCGTGGATTCTTCCACTGGGAGCTGGACTACGCGCACGTGTTCGCGGCGGGCGGGTTCGACCTGATGGTGGGGAACCCGCCGTGGGTTCGGCAGGAGTGGGAAGAGGACACGGTCCTCGCGGAGATCGACCCGTGGTTCGTGCTGGGCGGGCAGGCGGCGGAAGAGGGCCGCGCCGAGAACGTCGCTTCGCTGCTGAGCGCTGCGAAGAACCGGTCGTTCTACCTGGGCGAGCTGGAGACGGTGGCAGGTGTCTCCGAGTTCCTTTCGTCTCCGGACACGTATCCGGAACTGGTGGGTACGCGGCCGGACATGTATCGGGCGTTCATGCTGCTCGCCTGGCGCGCGACGGGGGAGAGGGGCACGGCGGGCATCATCCACCCGTCCACGCACCTGACGGGTGGGAACGAGGGAGTGCTGCGCCGGGCGGCGTACGGGCATCTGCGGCTCCACGCGGATTTCGTCAACCAGCTCTACCTCTTCGCGAAGCCCGTGGGACATGCATCGCACTTCAGCGTCAACGTGTACGGGCGGACAGGGCCGATCCGCTTCCAGCATCTCAGCTGGCTCGTACACCCCTCTGTGCTCACCGGGTCAGTGCGCGGTGTCTCGATCGGTGAGAATCCTGGTCTCAAGCACGAAGGGGCCTGGGACGTCCGTCCACATGAGGACCGAGTCGTCACCGTCACGCATTCGGTTCTTGCGGAATGGCGCAAGCTGGCCGGAGAGGGGAATCCGCCCCCGGTCGAGGAGACCAAACTGCTGTTCCCGGTCTCTGTCGCCGAGGAATCCGCCATCAAGGCCCTAGCCAAGTGGCCGCATAGGTTGGGCGCTTTGGAGCCGCGCATCAGCTCAGGGTTCAATGAGAAAACGGACCGTACGGCGGGTTACTTCACCTGGGACTCCGGCCCGGCGGAATCCTGGGAGGACGTGATCCTTCAAGGCCCCTTCATCGGGGTCGCGACGCCGTTCTTCAAGCGGCCTGTGGACGGGGCCCGGACGTCACTTCAGGTGGAGATGTGGAACGCGGAGGGGCTGGCTGAGGACCAGGTTCCATACACCAACTACCGCCGTTCTGTTGAGCGTTCCCTCTATGTCGAAGCCCATGATCGATGGGTTGACAGCGAGCGTTTCGAACAGTTGATCAGCACTCCTGCGGCTGTGGCTGCTGCCAAAACAGATGTGGTCGAAGCACAGCCAGACCTGAACGAGCAGGAGCAGGAGGAGGCGGCATTCGCCTTGCTCAACGCGGCCAGTCTGCGGCCTTACTCGGAGCTCTATCGAGTGGCATGGCGCGAGATGATCGCGTCAGACACAGAGCGAAGCCTCTACGCCTGCGTGATTCCTCCAGGCGCTGCCCACGTCCACGCCATGCGTAGCGCCGCGATTGCGCCAGCCGAGCAGAACGTTCTTGTGGCGGGCTTCTTTGCCTCCCTGGCGCTGGACTATGTGTTGCGTGCCTCTGGGCGTGGGCACCTCGACACAGCCGATGCCCAGGCCCTGCCGGCTCCTACCCGTGATCATCCATTGGCTACGTCGCTGATTATGCGAACCCTTCGGCTGAACTGCCAGACCACCATCTACGCGGCGCTGTGGGAGCAGCTCTACGATCCGACGTGGAAGAGCGAAGCTTGGGCGGGAAGCGGACACTGGCCGGACTCACACCTATCTCTGAGCGATGGCGTCGGCCCCACGTGGACCGCCGACACCCCCCTCCGCACGGAGTTCGCCCGCCGGGCGGCCCTCGTCGAGATCGACGCCCTCGTCGCCGTGTGGCTCGGGATCAGCGCGGACGAGCTCATCGCCATGTACAACGCCCGCTTCCCCGTACTCCAGCAGTACGAGGAGAACATGTGGTTCGACGCCACCGGCCGACGGATTGCCAAGGCGCACCAGCAGCACGGGTACGGCCAGCCCAAGGACGCCTGGAAGCGGCTCAGTTCCCACGAGGACTTCCCCGAAGAGGCCAACGTCCCCGACGGCTACACCGGCCCCCTTTACCGCGCCAACCGTCGGCGTGAGATGCGTGCCGCGCACAAGGAGTTCACGCGGCGGCTCCTCGCGGCCGGGTGGGAACCAGGCGACACCACTGGCCCCGCCGTGGACGGCGCGTAGGCAGACGCAGGGGAGCCCTGCCGTGCACCAGGCGTGCGCGGCAGGGCTCTCGGTGAGCGTCGGGCAGCCGTCAGGCGGAGGTGACGAACCCCGCCCACGCCCGAGGCGACACCGTCAACATCGGCCCGTTCAGGTCCTTCGAGTCCCGAACGTGAACGGTCGTCGCACCGGTCGCCACCTCCACGCAATCGCCGCCTTCGGCACCGCTGTGGCTGCTCTTGAACCATGCCAGTTCCGGAGCGACGGGCGAGGCTTCAGCGTTGTTCATAGCTCTCCCAGCAACTTCTCGATGAACCCCAGGGACTCTCGCGGACTGAGAGCCTGCGACCGGATAATCCCATAGCGCGCAGCAGCGAGCACGGTCTCTTCCCGCTCGGTGAGCAGGCTGCTGCGTCCTTGTACCTCCATGTACACGAACTGACTGCCGTCCCGCTTGGTGATCACCGTGAACGGTCCGTCCACCCCGGCGTTGTCCTCGCGGTCGAGAGGCATCACCTGAATCTCGACGTTTCGCTTCTCCCCGATGAGGAGAAGCTGTTCCAGCTGGCCCCGGCGTACGTCCTGGCCTCCCCAGCCTTGCCGCAGCACCGACTCCTCGAGTACGAAGCTCAAGAGCGGTGCGGGCCAGCGATTGAAGATCTCCTGCCGGGCGAGCCGTGCCTGGACCCGCTGCTCGATCGTCTCCTCGTCGAGCAACGGCCGCCGCATCCCCAGGATCGCGCGCATGTACTCCTCGGTCTGGAGGAGCCCCTTCATGGCATGGGTGTCGTAGGACAGCAGCTCCACCGCCTCGGCCTCCAGCCTCGCCGCGTCGCGGAAGAACGCGGGGTACTGGGCCCGTGCCACCTCGTCCTTGAGCGCCGCGAGGACGCCGCCCGCGTCGAGGAGTTTGTCGGCCTGCTCGATCAACCTCGGCGGTGGAATCCGGCGCCCCTGCTCGAATGACGCGATGCTTGAGGCCGAGTATCCGAGCTGCGCGCCGAACGCCTCCCGTGTGATGCCCGCCCGGGTCCGCATCAGTTTCAGCATGCGGCCGAAGGCGTGGACGATGCCCTGTCCCGGATCGTCCTCGGGGCGGGGCCCGGGCACCCGCCCGGCGGCTGCGTCGCCCGCCATCGCCTCTTCCCCGTCGCCCTCCGCGCTCTCACCCGCGATGTCCGTCGTCGTCCCGTCCGCCACGGTCTCCACCCGCCTTCCCCAGCCCGGCCATCCCTGGCCCAACGCGCCCGGTGGAACCCCGTCACGCCGCGCGCCTCGTACACGTCCGCCCCCGACGCGTACAACACCCCGTCCACGCCGGTGAGTCACCTGACGATCACGCTATGCGGCCTGCTCCCGCCACCGCGCCCGAACAGCGAATACGCCACCCCCAGCCACCCCGTCCGCCGCTCGGTTCGGGTGGTGGATACGGGCCCTGCCGCACGGCCGCCACCGGGTCGTGGGTTACCGCGATGCGGTTGTGCGCGACGTGGCGGCGCACGACGCAAAAGACTTAAGAACTTCTTTGAAAGGACGGAGAAAGAACCCACCGCCCCACCCCACCCCACGACGACCCCAGTCACTCGCGCGGGTGACATTGACCGATTGCCCTGGTTTTCGGGTGGGTTGGCGGGCATATGCTCGCCGCGACCACCCCAGACATGCGACGGCCCCCGGCCGAGACTGCGAATCTCGAACGAGGGCCTGACCACCGAGGAAGTTAGGGCTTCCCGATGGATACCCAGCAGATTACCGCGCCCTCGCGCGCCTCGTCCCGCGTTCCCGGCCGTGTCACCGCCTTCGGCGTGATCCACGTCAACGCGATCCACACCAACCGCTTCACGATCGTCGGCAACCACCTTGCCCAGCACGGGCAGTTGTCGCTCACCGCGATCGGGCTCGCCGTGCACATCCAGTCGCTGCCCGACGGGGCGAAGGTCGGCATCAAGGTGCTCACCGACCGCTTCCCGGAGAGCGAGGCCCGGATCGCCTCCGCCCTGCGGGAGCTGGAGGAACACCGCTACCTGTCGCGCACGCTGGAGCGGCTGCCGGACGGCCGGGTGGTGACGCGGACGGTCTCGTACAACCAGCCGCGCGTCGCCCTCCCGGCCGCGACACCCACGCCACCGGCACAGGCTCCGACGCAGGCCGCCACACCGGCGGCTCCGGCACCCGTACCGGCCCCGGAGCCTGCACCGGAGCCCGCTCCCGTGCCGAAGCCCGTCCCGGCCCCGGAGCCCCCCGCGTCGCCCGCGTCGCCCACGCCGCCCACACCCCCCACGCCGCCGCGCGCTTCGCGCCCACCGCTGCCCCAGCCGCAGACTCCGGACCTGGAGCGGCATCGCGCCGCCACCGACCTCCTCGCCGGCCTGCGCCGCCACGAACCCCGGCTGCTGCTGGCCGAGCACGACGTCCGCCGCCTGGCCCCGGCCGTAGCCGCCTGGCTCGAACGGGAAGCCGCCCCCGACGCCGTGCGCCACGCCCTCATCGCCGACCTGCCCGAGCACCTGCGGCAGCCCGCCGGTCTCCTCGCCCACCGCCTCACCGCACTCCTGCCGACACCGTTGCCCGTCCTCGTTCCACCGAGAGCCCCCGATCCGCTCCGCAACTGCGACAAGTGCGACCGCGGCTTCCGAGCCCCACAGCCGGGTCACTGCCGTGACTGCCGCACCGAAGCTCAGGCAGCAGCCTGAGCCGAACCCCGTCCGCCGCACGGCGATCGCACCGGGGGCGGTCACCCCGACCTCTCGTCACGGTCCAACTGCGCGCCACGCAGCCACCGACGCGGCACACGAGCCGTCCGGCGTGGATTCGGCTTGACCAGCCGCCGCAGGGGCTGATCGGCTTGGACGGTCGAGGTGCGACGAGTTCGGGGGATGACGTGATCACAACTGCGCCGGGTACGTACGCGGGCCGACGGGCGGCCGTCGGATGAGGCTGCGGCGAGGGGCTCTGATCGCCGTCGTGGCCGCCGGTGGGGCGGTGACCACGATGCTGGTGGGTCTCGTCACCAACGCGGTGTCCGACTCGCGGTGGCCCGGATGGCTCGGATGGTTGCAGGAGAACGCGTGGTTCTCCTTCGCCGCACTCGGTGCGGCCATGGTCGGACTGTCGGTCGTCCTGGCCGCGCTCGCGGACAGCCGTACGCCGCAGCCCGCGCCGCCCAACGAGCCACAGCCCCATGGAGTGGACGGGGTCGAGCCGCCGGGGGCGGCGCTCGTGCTGCGTTCGTTACCACGGGACACCTCCGCGTTCACCGATCGGCGGGCCGAGTTGGAGGCCCTCGTACGGTCGGTGCAGGAGTCGCAGGAGAGCGGTGCGGCGCTGCCCGTGCATGTGATCGACGGCATGCCGGGGGTCGGCAAGACGACCTTCGCCGTCCACGTGGGGCATGTGCTGTCCGACCGCTTCCCGGACGGGCAGCTCTTCGTGAACCTCAACGGGCACACCACCGGCCGCACCCCCGTTCAGGCCACCGAAGCGCTCGCCTCGCTGCTTGCGGCGACGGGAGTACCGGCGCAGCGGATTCCCGTCGGTGACGACGCGAGCGCGGTCGTCGAGGCCCGGGCGGTCATGTGGCGCAGCAGTCTCGCCGGCAAGAAGGCGCTGCTCATCCTCGACAACGCGGTCAGCTACCGCCAGCTGGAGCCGCTGCTCCCCGGTGGCGGCGAATGCCTGGTGCTGGTGACCAGCCGGAACCGGCTGGCGGCGTACGAGGAAGTGGTCGTGCCGGTCGGGGCGTTGCCGCCGGAGCACGCGGTCGACCTGTTCGCACGACTCAGCGGGCGACGCGCCGGTTCGCTGGACCGCACGGTGCTCGAGGATCTCGCCGAGCTGTGCGGGTTCCTCCCCCTGGGCGTGTCGCTGCTCGCCGCGCGCCTGCGCCACCACCCGTCGTGGACCGCCGACGATCTGCGCCGGCGGTTGCTCGCGGCGCGGGACCGGCTGGGGGAGCTCCGGGCGGGCGAGCGGGCCGTCGCGGCGACGTTCGAACTGTCCTATCGCGACCTGGAGCCGGACCGTCAGCGCTTCTTCCGGCGCCTCGGCTTCTACCCTGGTACCGAGCTCGACGCCTACACCGGGGCGGTGCTCGGGTCTGTCCCGGTGGCGGTGGCCCGGGAGCGGCTCGACGTGCTCTACGACGCGCACCTGATCGACGAACACCCCGGAAACCGCTACCGGCTGCACGACCTCTTGCGCGACTACGCCCGCGGTCTCGGCGACGAGGAGGACAACATGGCACACGTTCAGGCCGTACAACGGCTGTGTACCTACTACCTGGCCGTCATCGCCGGCGCGAACCGGTACCTCGTCCGCAGCGGCGCCGCGTCACCGGGCGCACCGGACTCCGCTGCCGTCGTGGAGACTCCCCTCCTTGACTCGCGGGCGGCGGCCCTGTCCTGGCTCGAGGACGAGCGCGCCAACGTCCTGGCCTGCATCCGGCAGGCGAACGGCCTCGCGCTGCACCAACTGGTCATTCGCATGGCGGCGGCAATGGGGCCGTTCCTGCGCCAGGCCGGACCGTGGGACCAAGCCGTCGGGCTTCACCGGACGGCCGTCGAGGCGGCCAGGCGGACCAGCGACCGTCGGGCGCTGGCCGGGGCGCTTGCCGAACTCGGAGTCGTACGGCGCTTCACGGCGGCGTATCCGGAGGCGCTGGCGGCGCTCGATGAGGCCGTGGCGGAGTACGAGGCGGTCGGGGACAGGAAGGGCCAGGCCGACGCGCTGAACCAGGCCGGCATCGTCTCCTACATGATCTCCGACAACGCCACGGCGGCTCGTGCCCAGACCGAGGCTCTCGCGCTCTACCAGGACATCGGCGACCGTCTCGGCCAGGCGAACGCCCTCGCCGATCTCGGAATGATCCGCAGGCAGACCAGCCGATTCACGGCAGCGGTGGAGGCACAGAGCGAAGCGTTGACGATCTACCGGGAACTGGGGGACCGGTACGGCGAGGCGAACTCGCTCCGCGACCTCGGCATCGTGCACTGCCTCATGGGCGAGTACGCCTCGGCGGAGCAGAGGCACAGTGCCGCGTTCGACATATACCGCACGCTCGACGACCGGGTCCATCAGGCGTACGCCCTCAACGAGCTCGGAGTGGTGAAGCGGCTGACCGGTGATCCCGCAGGCGCACGCGACGTACACACGCGGGCGCTGGAGCACTACACCGAGCTCGGCGAACGGTTCGGCCGGGCCAACAGCGTCCGCCACCTCGGCGTACTGGCCCGGTCGGAGAGCGACCTGCCCGGAGCCGCCCGGTTGTTGGAGGATGCCCTGAGCTCCTACCGCGACCTCGGCAGTCGTGGTGGTGAAGCCGCCGCGCTCGGTGAACTGGGTGTGGTGCTCGATTTGACCGGCGAACGGGACCGCGCTGTGGAGGCGTACCGCCAGAGTCTGGAGATCGTGCGGGAGCTGGGCGACCGCTCCGGCGAGGCGGAGATTCTGAACCACTGGGGCATGCTGTCGCTCCATGGTGGAGACCTGACCGCCGCACGCGGCCGCTTCGGACATGCCCTGCGCATCGCACGCGACATCGGTTGCCCACTCGAAGAAGCGCGAGCGCTGGAAGGCATCGGGCGTTGCGACGGGACGGTTGCCGGCCAGGAACTCGGCCCCCCCGCACTCTCCGAGGCGCTCGCCCTATACCGCCGGCTGGGCGCTACCAGGGCGGCTAAAGCCGTCGAGAGGCTGCTGGCGGCCGGGACGAGTTGACGCGCGGGTATGGCCGGATTATTGGTGCGTCGGCAAGCGAAGCGGCTGCTACCTTGCCGGTTGGGCCATCGTTCTCGACTGCCGTCCGGCCGCCCCCTGAGGAGTGCTGTATGCCGACACGCGCGTCCGCCCCCGACCACCACGCCACGGCGATCCCCGACCGCTGTGACGGCGGTGCCAGAAGCTCAGCCGTTCTGGATCACGTGGCCGAGCGTGTCCGGCAGCGTCTCGCAGCCGAGCGGTCCGCGGTCACCCGTACCGGCGAAGGCGGACACGCGGCCTCGCTGATCCGGACGTGGCCTCTTTGAGCACTGCCGCCCGATGACGGCACACAAGGACCCAGTCCTGCATGACGCCGCTCCTTTTCGGACATTCATTCTCAAAGTCGCGAACCGCTGCAACATCGACTGCGACTACTGCTACGTCTTCAACTCCGCAGACCAGGCGTGGCGCCGGTTGCCTGCCCGGATGACCACGGCAGTGGCGCGGGCGGCCGGGCGGCGCATCGGCGAACACACCGCCGTGCACGAGCTGAGTGCCGTGCATGTCGTCCTGCACGGCGGCGAGCCGCTGCTCGCCGGTCCACGGCACCTGGCAGGCCTGCTCGACGCTGTCCGCGAAGGAATTCCGGCCGGCACGGAGATCCGCTTCGAGTTGCAGACCAACGGAACGCTCCTCAACGAAACGTGGCTGGACCTCTTCGAGCAGTACCGGGTGACCGTCGGCGTCAGCCTCGACGGGCCGCCGGCAGCCAACGACCGGCACCGCCTGACCCGTTCCGGTCGCTCGAGCTCGGAGTCGGCCCTGCGCGGCATCCACCTTCTCCGCTCCCGGCCGCACCTGTTCGCAGGGCTGCTGGCGGTGGTGGACCTCGCCAACGACCCCGGCGAGGTCCATGACCACCTCGCGTCGTTCGAGCCACCGGTCATCGACTTCGGCCTGCCGCACGGCACACACGACGTCCCACCTCCGCGTCACAACCCCACGACTCCCGAATACGGAATATGGCTCAGCCGGGTCTACGACACATGGATCGGCCGCCCCGAACACCGGCACAGCGTGCGCGTGCTGGAAGACATCGTGGCTCTGACCTCGGGCGTGCGCGGGTCAGTGGAGACGATCGGTCTCGCCCCGCCCACGAGCATCGTGATCGAATCGGACGGCACCATCGAAGGTGTGGACACGCTTCGATCCGTCGAGGAGGGCGCCTCGTGGCTCGGGGCCGGAGTCTTCACGCGGACCTTCGACGAAGTCCTCCGGCACCCGAAACTCCAGCATCGGAAGCAGGGGAAGGCCGCGCTCGCCGAACAGTGTCGGCGCTGCGATCTGGTCGAGGTCTGCGGAGGCGGCTATCTGCCGCACCGCTTCAGCAGTGCCACCGGCTACCGCAACCCGTCCGTCTACTGCGCGGACCTGGAGTACCTCATCCGGCACGTCCAGCAGTCACTGCGGAACCACGGCTGGGACCTCGAGGCGCCGTCGAACTCCGCCGCGCCGGGAAACGTGCCGTCATGACCGGTCCCTGCGTCGGGGCGAGCGAGTCCAACGAAGAGTGACAGGAGAACATGGTGACCGTGACGATCCGTCCCGCCGATGCGCAGGACATTGCGGCCGTGGCCGAACTGATCGGGGAGATCGAGCGGTTCTACGGTGCGGCCGACATCCAGCCGCTCGAAGAACGCTGCTCCCAGGTGGAGCAGGCGCTCTTCGGCTCACCGCCGCTTGCATCCGCCCTCCTGGTCGAGGACGAGACAGGTGAACTTGCCGGTCTCGCCGCGTACTCGTTTCTCTGGCCGGCGGCCGGGTCCACGCACTCCCTGTTCCTGAAAGAGCTGTACGTCCGTGACTCGCTGCGCCGCCAGGGCGTAGGAGCCCGGCTCATGACCGAGCTGCGGGCGCTTGCTGCCGCTCGCCCGGGGTGCAGCCGGGTCGAGTGGATGACGGACCGCGACAACCCGTCCGCGCGCGCCTTTTACAAGTCTCTCGGTTTCGCCGAGTTCGACGGAAAGATCGTTTACCGGATGGACGCCAGTGGGGCATGAGGGCAGCGGCCGTTGCCGGCGCCTGACGTCGGACGGCCGTGGTCCCGCCGACAACGGGACGCGGCTTCAGGCCGGCGCCCCGTCCTCCAGCTGCTTCAGCCAGCCGTCAAGATGTGGGCAGGCGGCCCGCAGGGCGTCGAGGCCCAGCAGTTCGATCGCGTCCGGGCCGTCCACGACCTTGCGGTAGCCCGGGTAGGCCTTCAGGATCCGCTTCGACGGAGCTGTGTCGGGGCCGTCGTTGACGAATTCGGGGCCACCGGCCGAAGTCACCTGAGCTGTGAGTTCGGCGGCCAACCGAGGTGCGGTGACCAGTTCGGAGAGTTCTTTCGCTGCTGCCAGCACCCACGCCTCCGTCTCGTGCAGCGCAAGGAAGGGCAGGAACCGGTGGTCGTCGACGGTCCGGGCCATTGAGTCCTCGACGTGGCGGACACGGGCATACGGATCCCCGGTCGGAGCGTCCGCCAGGCCGGGCGTGTCGGAGGGCAGGCCGTAGAGGTCGAGCATGGTCGTCACCGTGTCGACGAAGGAGTTGCGCAGCAACGCCGTGACGTCATGGGCGATCTTCGGCCATCGGCTGACCCCGCCCCTGTCGTGGGGCCGCCCCGCTGCCCGGCGGGTCTTGAGCGCTACGGGGGTGAGCCAGATGCCCCGCCGGCTCAGCTCCGGCTGGAGGACCTGTCCGACCAGACGTTCTTCCGTGGCACCCTCGACGAGAACATGCACCTGTCGCATTTGTTCCCGGACCTCACTGGTTCCGTTCCGGCTGCGGGCGTCCGCCCAGCAGGTTCTTGAGCCACAGATCGCCGAGCGAGTAGTCGTCGAGCCAGGCGGCCAGGGCCTCCGGTTCCGGTCGGCTCAGGCGGGTCGCCCCGTCCACCCGGTCGGCGACGACGAGTTCGTCGAGCCGGAACTGGTCGAGAAGGGTGACGGACTGCGTGGCCGCGAGGACCTGGCTGCGACGGGCGGCCGAGCGGAACAGCTCCGCCAGGACCGTGAGCGCGAAGGGATGCAGTCCCAGCTCCGGTTCATCAAGGACGAGCAGCGCCGGCGGGAACGGCTGGAGCAGCAGCGTGGCCAGACAGATGAAGCGCAGCGTGCCGTCGGAAAGAGCGTCGGCGGGGTAGACGGTGTCGTCCCCCGACTGCGTCCAGCGCAGGAGCACCCGCTTCGAGGCGTCCTCGGTCAGGACGAAGTCCCGGAAGAAGGGAGCGACGGAACGAACCGTGCGCACGATGCTCCGGTACTCGGCCGGATGCTCAGCCTCCAGGCGCAGCAGGAAGGCCGCGAGGTTGCGGGCATCGGGATGCAGGGCCTCCGTGTCGGAGACGTAACCGGGCTGCTTCACGGGGGCACCCGGGGTGGTGTCGTGGAAGTGGTAGACGCGGCAGCCCCGCAGCATTTCCAGCGTGTGGCGGGCCACGCCGCCGTGCGGTGTCTCGGCCACGGTCTCGGCAAGCCGCGACTCGCGGTGGCCCTGCCCGAGTTCCCGCCTCATCGGCTGCTCGTGCCGGGCGGCGTCGTGGAACTCCAGCACCTCGCGCGCGAACACCAGCTCGCCACGGTGCGAGGGGATCAGCCCGGCCTCGTAGACGTTGGTGAAACGGTCGTCGCCCGCCTCCATCCGCAACTCGAGCGTCGCCGCGCCCTTGGCCACATCGTGCAGGATTGCCACGGCTCCGCCGCGCAGGCCGACCTCGAGGCCGAGCTCACCATCGGCGATGCGACCGAGGAGCTCCACGGCCTCGATGAAGTTGCTCTTGCCCGCGCCGTTGGGTCCGACGAGTACCGTGACCGGGCCCAGGTCCAGCGTGACGTCCCTGATCGACTTGTAGCCGCTGACGGTGATGCGCCGAACCCTGCGTGACATGGTCCCCAATCTATCGGCAGTCGCGCCCGGTACGGTGCCGGTGCGTCGCCCGCTGTGGCGTGACCGCTTTGCCACTCAGCGGCGCGTACCGCGCGCCGGCGGATGCGTACAGAGCCGGGCGTCGCCGCGTCGTGCCTGGTCAGCGGGGTGCCGTTGGGGGCACGGTAGGAGGCGTGATCGATGAATCCCGTTCGGTCCGCAGTGCGGACAGCCACCCCGCGACGGCCTCCGAGAGCGACGACCCCCTGACCTTCACCATGCGCTTCACCTCCACCCCGCGCGGCGCCCGGCTCGCGCGGCGCATGGCCGAGCATCTGCTGGACGCCTGGGGGCTGCCGTACGACTCCGAACCTCACGACACGCTCACGCTCGTCGTCGCCGAGCTGTGCGCCAACGCCGCCCGGCACGGCCGCGTACCCGGCCGGGACTTCCGGCTGCTGCTGCGGCTGACCGCCGGCGCCGGGGCCGGCGCGGCCACTGTACGGGTGGAGGTGACGGACACCCGGGGCGAGAAGCCGCCCGCCCTCGCCCCCGCCGACGCGGCGGAAGCCGAAGAGTCCGGGCGCGGGCTGCTGCTCGTCTCGCAGCTCGCGGACGACTGTGGCTGGCGCCCCCGCACCGACGGCCCCGGCAAGACGGTCTGGGCCCAGTGCACCCGGCGCACACACACCGTCCTCGACGAATTGCACCGCCCCACGGCAACAGCTCGCGTCGCACCCCGGGCGGTCCCGGCCCGATGACGGCTCGGGACTCCCGGCAGTGCCGGACCGGGGCGTTCGAGACGCGGAGGGCCTCGCTGACGCGACGGAAACGTACGGCCCCGGCAGACAGCGGGCTGCCCCCGTGATGGCCTGACATGAACGGTTTTCGGCCGTGGCCCGCATGATCCTCGTAGAGTGGAGCCCGATCCCCTGGTGACGGGCCCGTAGGCGTGCTCCCGGTGGGTCCGGGGGACGTGAACGGGACAGCCACACGGGACGGGGGCCGACGGGCGTCATGAGACCCACACTCGCCGCGCAGGCGCTGCGTGAGACCACGGTTGAGTATCTGACGACGACGTTCGCCCTGGCCGAGCCGGACACCCAGGAGTCGCTGACCGACTTCCTGACCGACCCGGTCGACGGCCTGTTCCGCGGGCCGTACCTGCGGCTCCGGCGGCCGTTCCGGCCCGCGGAGGACGGCTGGCAGCGGCACCTGGACTGGTGGTCCGGGCCGTGGCCGTACGCGCACCAGGCGGAGGCGTTCGCCAGGCTCACCACCAAGGACGGCCACGAGCCGCAGCCGACGCTGGTGACCACCGGCACCGGATCCGGCAAGACCGAGTCGTTTCTGATGCCGGTCCTCGACCACTGCCGCCGTGCCAAGGAACAGGGGCGTCACGGCGTCAAGGCCGTCCTGCTCTACCCGATGAACGCCCTCGCCGGCGACCAGGCGGGCCGGCTCGGCGGACTGCTGGAGGACCGGCGGCTGCACGACGCCGGTGTGACCGCCGGGCTGTACATCGGAGAGGCGAGCGCCTCCCGCGGCGCATCGCCGTACGGCCGGGTCATGGTCGACCGGGCCGAGATCCGCAGGAACCCGCCGGACATCCTGATCACCAACTACAAGATGCTCGACCTTCTGCTCCAGAGGCAGCAGGACGCGTCGCTGTGGCGGGACGCGGACCTCGCGTACATCGTGATCGACGAGTTCCACACCTACGACGGGGCTCAGGGAACCGATGTCGCCATGCTGCTGCGGCGGCTCGCGCACGTCGTGGGTGCTGCACGGGAAGGGCGGCCGCTCGGAGCGATCTGCCCGGTGGCCACCTCCGCGACCCTCGGCTCCGCCGGGCACGACACCGCGGACGCGAGCGGCGGCGGGGACACGAGCGGCGGCGGCCCCGGGGCGGCGTCACCGAGGGCCATGCTGGACGTGGCGTCCCGGGTGTTCGGTGTCCGGTTCGCCGACGACGCCGTCATCGGCGAACAGCAGCAGGACACCGAGGACTTCCTCGCACCGCTCGACGTGACCCTGGACGTCCCCACACCGGACGAGCTCGCCGGCCTGCCCGACCCCTCCCGTACGCCGGACGGGCTCGACGCCGTCGCACGCGCCGTGGTCGGCTGTGACACCCGTGACCGGCAGGAACTGGGCAGGCGGCTCCTCCGTCACCCCCTGACCCACGGGCTGCTGAAGTCGGACTGGGTCACGCCCCGGACGACCACCGAGGCCCTGACCGAGTTCGACGCCACCTCGCCCTGGCGGACCGTCCTCGTACGGGAGCCCGAGAAGGCCGCCGCCGCGCTGGCCCGCTTCGTCGCCCTGATCTCCGAGGCCCGGCATCCCGACGCCCCGGCGGGTACGGAACGACCGTTGCTGCTCGTCGAGACCCATCTTTGGCTGCGGTCACTGTCCCGCGTCCTGCGGTACGTCGCCCCGCAGCCGGTGTTCTCCTGGTCCGACGCAGACCAGGCCGCGGTGACGGCGGGCGATCCGGCCGCGGCGACGGCGGGCAAGGGCGCGGCTCCGGCCGGCGTGCCCGCCGCCGTGGTGCACGCCGCGCAGACCGAACGCCGCCTTCAGGCGCGGCGCTCGGGCCGGCTGCCCGCGGTGTACTGCCGGCACTGCGGGCGTTCCGGCTGGGCCGCTGTCTGCCCCCAGCGCAACCCCGCCGTCCTGGAGCACGTGCCCGAGGAGATCTGGCGGCGCAGCGCCGCGGGCGGCCCGGTGAAGGGGCGCGTCCGTGCACTGATCGCCGCGACGCCCGCCCGCGCCGCCGAACAGGCCCGTGCGATCCGCGACCAGCGCACCCGGCGTGCCCGGCGCGGCGCACACCACGACGCCACCGTGCTCGTCCTCGACGAAGGCGGCCGGAACCTGCGGCCGCTCGAGCCGGACGAAGTCCTTCTCGGCGACGGGAAGATCGCCGATGCACCCGAGAACGGCGTCTACGTGCTCGCGTGGTTCGACAACACCGAGCAGGAGGACTACTCGCGCCAGGACCGCTGCCCCGCCTGCGGTGAGAAGCAGGGCATCCGCTTCCTGGGCGCCGGTGTCGCACCGCTCGCCTCCGTCGCGGTCACGCAGCTGTTCACCGGCGGGGAACTGCCCGCGCGGGACGAGCAGGGCGACGACCGGCGCAAGACGCTGATCTTCAACGACTCCGTGCAGGACGCCGCCCACCGTGCCGGCTTCGTCGCCAGCCGGTCTTGGAAGTTCGCCCTGCGCGCCCTCATCCACGAGGAGCTCGTCCGGCGTGTCCAGGAGGACCCGGCGGCGGCCGAGGACGGGACACCGCTCAACGAACTGATCTCGTCCCTGGTCGCCCGCACCGACGAGGAGGAGGTGCTGGTCTCCGTCGTCCCGCCGGACCTGCACGACATCGACCGGGTCAAGGGCCTGCTGGACGGCAGGAAACGCGTCGCCAAGGGAACCTGGGAGCTCGTCGGCGAGCGGCTCGCGTTCAACACGCTGCTCGAGTTCGGCCTCGCCTCGCGGCTCGGCCGCACCCTGGAGCTCACCCGTACCGTCGCGGCCGAAGTTCACCTGCCGGATGCGCGGGCGGCGGCCAAGGCCGCGAAGTCGCTGTACGGGATGCTGGACCGGCAACTGCCGCTCCAGCCTGTCGCAGCGGGCGGCGCCGACGGTGACTGTGACGGGAACGGCGGGGCGGCGGACGCGGCCCTGCCGGTGGTGCTCCCGCCGGAAGGACCGGCTCTGCTCCGCCACTTCGAGGGGTACGTACGCGGCCTGCTCGAACACATTCGGCGTGCTGGCGGCATCCACCACACCTGGCTCGACGACTACATCGCGGACGAAGGCCGCAACCGGCGCACCCTCTCCTACGCCAGGCCCCCGGGCATGCCCGCCTTCGGCCCGCGCTCCGAGACACCGGCCTTCGTGCTGTCCGGCGGGCAGACGGGACGCACCGACTTCGAACGGGCCGCAACCCGCGAAAGCTGGTTCACCGACTACACCATGCGCTGCCTCGGCCTCGACCGCGGTGACGCCATGGCGTACCTCGGGGCGCTGTTGCCGCGTCTCGCCGACCCCGAAGTCGGCGCACTGGCCCGCCGGCCGCTCTCCGGCGCAGCGGCCGGCAACAACGGCCCGCATGGCAGGAACGACGAGCACGGCGTCTACGGGCTGACGCCCGGACACGTCCGGGTCCTGCCGCTCACCGCCGAACAGACCGCCACCGCCGCGCTCACCTGCCCCGAGTGCGGGTGGACACAGACCGTGCCGCCGCGGCGGGTGCCGGTGTGGCAGGGCATGTGCTGCCCCGTCAAGCAGTGCAAGGGCGCGCTCACCGTGCCGTCGGCCGCCGCCGAAGGCCGGGCCGGACGCGACTACCGCCATGACTACTACCGGCGGCTGTACACGACGACCGGCCCCTTCAGCGTCATCGCCGCCGAACACACCGGTGCCCTGAAGCGCAAGGAACGGGAAGCCGTCGAGAAGGGCTTCCGGCGCGGGGTGCGCACCGACCCCAATGTGCTGTCCTGCACTCCGACCCTTGAACTCGGCATCGACATCGGCCAGTTGGAGGCCGTCATTCTGGCCTCCCTGCCGCCTTCGACCGCCGGGTACGTACAGCGCGCCGGGCGGGCGGGCCGGCACACCGGCAACGCGTTCACCGTGTCGCTGGCCGACACCAGCCCGCGTGCCCTGTACCACCTGGCGGAGCCGCGCGACCTGATCGCCGGACCCGTCCTGCCGCCGGGCTGCTTCCTGTCGGCGGCCGAACTGCTGCGCCGGCAGTACACCGCGCATGTACTCGACCTCGCCGCACGTGGCCTGCTGGAGGGCGTGCAGCCACTGCCGGACCGAGCGAACCAGCTCATCGGCAGGGGCAGCTGGCTGCGGACCACCGCCGAAGCCGTCACCGGCCGGACCGACCTCGCCGCATCGTTCCTGCGCCTGTTCGAACCCGTGGCGGGAGTACCCGACTCCGGCATCACCGACCAGGCACGGGCCGAACTGGAGGAGTTCGCGCAGACCGGGCTCGCCACAAGGCTCCGCAACGCCGAGCGGGCATGGGAGAGCGAACGCGCCTCGCTCCTCGACCGCCGTGCCATGATGAACGCCGCCGCCGACGACCTCCAGGACAACCTCGAGGACGAGGCCCGCGAGAAGCGGGCACTGCGGCGGGACGCCGCCGGTGTCTCCCGGCGACTGCAGGAACTCGTACGGACCGGGGCGCAGACCTACCTCGTCGAGCAGGGGCTGCTGCCCAACTACACGCTCGTCGAGGACGGCGTGCGCCTGGAGGCCATGCTCACGCACCGGCAGCCCGACCGCCGCCCCGCCGCGGCGGACGGCGGCGTCGCGCCCGAGTACCGCCGCCCCGAACCGCGCGTCTACGACCGGCCCGCCGAGTCCGCACTCACGGAACTCGCGCCCGGCAACGCCTACTACGTACGCGGCTACCGGCATGTCGTCGACGGCTTCGACCTGGGTCCCCGGCCGAAGACGTCCCGCGAGGGCACCGGCGACGTCACACCCGCGGTGCTGCGTACCTGGCGTGTGTGCGCCGAATGCGGCCACGTACGCACCGAGAACGCCGAGACCGACACTTCGGCCTGCCCCCGCTGCGGCGGGCGCGGCATCGGCGGACGCACCGCCGCGTTCCAGGTGATCGTGCCCACCAAGGTCACCTCCCGGGACAAGCGCGACGACGCCCGCATCATCGACGACAGCGAGAACCGCACCGCCAACACCTACACGACCGTCACCGCCGTCGACATCGACCCGGGCGACATCGAGGCGAGCTGGCGCCACAAGAACACCACCTTCGGCGTCGACCACGTCCGCAGGGCCGTCATCCGCCGCTTCAACCTCGGCCGCACCCGGTACGGGCGGCGCAACGACACGCTGTTCGCCGGGACCGAGGTCGCCGTCACTGGTTTCACCCTCTGCCCGCTGTGCGGCGGAGCCACCGACCGGGAACCGGGCCACACACCCGCGCCGGACACAGTCAGCGCGTCATCGATGGGCCGGCCGGACCTCGCCCATCACCGGCCGTGGTGCACCACCCGCCGCCGGGCACGGGCCGCGCGCCCCCAGGACCGGCCGATCGTCACCGCGACCGAGCACCACACGGAGGCGCTGCGCATCCTGCTGCCCGCGGCCACCCTCAACGTGCCCGAACGGCTCGCCTCCTTCTCCGCCGCCCTCCACCTCGGCCTCGCCGAGCACTACGGAGGCGACCCCGCGCACATCCGCTCCACACCCGCCACCGAACCCGACCGAGAGAGCGGCCTCACCCGCAACTACCTGGTCCTGTACGACTCGCTGCCCGGCGGCACCGGCTATCTGCAGCGGCTCGTGGAACGCGACGGAGCCGCGTTCCGGGCCGTGCTGGCCGCCGCTCAGCGGGCGTTGCGGAAGTGCCCTTGCAAGGGCGGGCCGCGCCGCGCCTGCCACCGCTGCCTCCTCGGCCACGCCCCGCAGCGCGAGTACCCGCTCATCGACCGCGACCAGGCATTGTGGATGCTCGACGGTCTCCTCGGAGTGGATGGGCACAGCCACTGGGACGTGCGACGGGAGCAGGCCGGAGCCGAAATGCGCTTCGCGGACCAGGCGGAGAGCGATCTGGAGCGACGCTTCGTCGACTGCCTCGACCGCTGGCTCGACCTTCAGCGCGACGCGGCGGCGCACGACCACGCCACCACACCCACCGGGAGCTTCGGCAAACAGATCCGGCTGCGTCGGCCGGACGGCTCGCACATCTACTGGGAGCTCGTGGCACAGAAGGAACTCGACGCCTACCGCACCCGGCCAGACCTGCTCTTTCGGCCGCTCACCGACGGTACCGACGACATCGGTGGGGGTGGAGCCGAGCCGCCGCCGATCGCCGTCTACCTGGACGGCTACCGCTGGCACGCCTCCGCCCGGACCAACCGGATCGCCGACGACACGGCCAAGCGCGCCCGGCTGCGTGCCGACGGGATACTTGTCTGGCAGATCACCTGGGACGACGTCGCCGCCTGGGACCGCGCGCTCGCGTCCGAAGCCGGCCGCGACCACGCCCCGTCGGATCAGCTGGCCCCAGTCCTCGCCGGGCCCGACGCGGACGCCGCCTGGCCGCCGTACGACACCCTGAGCGAGGGCGGCCCCGGAGCCCGCGCCCGCTCCGCATGGCAGAAGGCCGGAGGGTCACCGACCGAAGTGGACGAGCTGCTGTTCGCGGGGGCCGTCCCGTCGCTGCTCGCCTTCCTGCGCGCTCCCGACCTCAACCGCTGGCGCAGCCTGGCCGGACTGTGCGTCCGGGGCCTGCTCGCGCTCCACCGCAAGAGCGAACTGGTCACCGCCGGCCCGGCCGGCGCCGTCGCCTGGATCGAGGCAGCCGTACGGGGCGAGCGCCCGCCCGCCACCGACGGTCAGGGCCTCAATCTGCTGGCCGCCCGGGACGCCTCGGGGCTGCCCGTCACCGTGGTCGCCGACTCGCGGGCGAAGCCCGTGCGGTGGAGCGCGCTCGCCGTGCTCGACGATCGCCCCGAAGCCGTGCACGGCGACCGGGCCGAGCACCGGCGGCGCTGGAAGGCATGGCTGTGCTGGGGCAACATCCTCCAGTTCCTCGACCCGAGCGGCACCGGGCGCGCCGACGGGATGCTGCTCGCCCGCACCACGCTCGACACCTTCGACGCCCGGCTCCTGGCGGCCGTGTCGGACGGCAGGGGCCTGCTCACCGCGGTCCGGGACGACCGGCCGGGCACGGGACTCGAGCCGGCCGGACACGACAGGGATGTCCGTGACGAGAACGTCCGTGACGTGGGCATCCGCGGGGCAACCGCTTCCGAGCCCGCCACGGATCTGGAACGCGCTGCCTGGGACGCCGTACTCCGAGACCTGTCGTACGTCGGTGACCCGGAGGTCGACCGGCTCGCCCGCACACTCGCCGCCCGCGGCGACGTACGGCCCGGCACCGCCGGGTACGAGGTCGCCGGCGTGCCGCAGACCGTCGAACTCGCCTGGCCGGACAGGAAGATCGGCATCGTCCTCGCGGTGGATGCCGCCGATGACGCGTACATGGTCCGCTGCGCCGCCGCTGGATGGCACGTCCGCGCCCCCGGCGACTGGAGTCCGGACGAACTGGCGGCCCTGCTGGCCGGCGGTGAAGACCACAGCAACCTCGCGGAAGGGGACCGCCGGTGAGCGCAGGAGCAGGAAGCAACCGGAGCCGGGTCACCGTCGAACGCCAGGCCCACGAGGACATCCGCCGCATCGGCCACGGCGTCAAGGAGGCAGTGGGCGACTTCGTCCACCGGCTGCGGGCCGACCGCACCAACAGGGCCCTGCGCATCTCTCCGCTGCGGCCCGTCGGCCCGGACTGCCGCCTGTCGCTGGCCGAACTCGCCGCCACGCACATGGTCCTGCTGCTGGAGACCGAGGAGAACCGCTTCCGCCTGCTCGCCGTCCGTACGGGCACGCACGCGCACGACGCCCTCGCCCGGCTGACCGTCGGCATCAACGAGGTCTCGGGCGCCGTCGAGGTCACGGACCAGAGCGAGGCGGGCGCCACCGTGGTCGCACTGCGCGAAGAACCGGTCAGGCGACCGGAGGCCACACCCCGGCCCGCTCTGTTCGCGGCCTGGACCGACTCTGTGCTCACCGGCCTGGGCGTCTCCCCCTCCCTCCTGCCGCCCCTGCGGAACATCACCACCGGGACCCAGTTCGCCGCCCTTCTCGACGGCAACCTGCCCGAACTCACCCGCGACGTCCTACTCGCCCTGCACGGCGGGGCCGACCCGGACACGGTGGCCCGTGACATCACCCGGCAGTGGCGCGCCGACGACGTGGACGTCGTCGACACCCACGACTGGGTCCGCGCCGCGCGTCGCCCCGTCTCCCACGTCAGCACCGACGACGACGCGGTCGTCGGCGCACTCGGGGAGAGCTTCGAGGCCTGGCGGCTGTTCCTCCACCCCGAGCAACGACGCCTGGCCACCACCGCCTTCAAGGGCTCCGCCAAGGTCACCGGAGGTCCCGGCACCGGCAAGACCGTCGTGGCCCTGCACCGCGTCCGTCACCTCGTCGACCGGCTGCCGCCCGGACACGACCGCCCGGTGCTCCTCACCACCTTCAACACCAACCTGGCCCAGGACCTCCGCGGTCGTCTGCGGCAACTCGGCGGCGACGACCTGCTGCGCCGTGTCGACATTAAGTCCGTCGACCGGGTGGCCCGCGACGTCGTGGAACAGGCCGCCGGCGTCGACCTCGGGCGGCCCCTGGACGACACGGCGGCCATGGACCTGTGGCACACCGTTCGGCTCGAGACCGGACTGACCCAGTACGACGCCGACTTCCTCGACGCCGAGTTCAAACACGTCATCCTCGCCCACGGCTGCGGCGAGGAATCCGCGTACATGCGGGTCTCCGACCGTCGTGGCCGACCCCGCATCAGCAGGCCGCAGCGTGCCGACGTCTGGCGGCTTGTCCATGCCTACCGGACGCACCTCGCGGACAGCCGCCGCACGACGTACGCCCTCGTCGCCGACAAGGCCGCACAGCTCGAACAGAGTCACGCGGCCCGCACCGAGGAGCAGGCGCGCTACAAGGCGGAACACGGCGGTGTCGATCTGGTCCACCGCGAGGCGAGCCGCGGCATGTGGCTCACCCACCGCTACCGGCATGTCGTCGTCGACGAGGCCCAGGACCTGTCCGCGTCCCACTGGCGGATGCTGCGGGCCATGGTCCCCAAGGGGCCCGACGACATCTTCCTCGCAGGCGACGCTCACCAGCGCATCTACGCCAACCAGGTCGTCCTCGGCCGCCTCGGCATCGAGACCCGCGGCCGCGCCGCCCGCCGTCTCACACTCAACTACCGCACCACGCGGCAGATCCTGAAGGCCGCGGAAGCCCTCGTCAGCGGTGAGCGGTTCGACGACCTCGATGACGGCCCCGACACCCTGGACGGCTACCGGTCCGTGCTGCGCGGTCTCGCCCCTCAGATCTGGAGCGCGCCGGACTGGGAGACCGAGATGAGGGCCGTCGCCACCCTGATCAAGGAACGCCACGACCAACACGGCACCCCGTACGCCGCGATGGCGATCAGCGTCCCCGACGGCACCGCCGCGGCCCAGATCGCCCGCACCCTGGCCCGGCAGCCGTACGGGATTCCCGCCGTGGAACTACGCAAGGACGGCGTCCGGGGAGACCAGGACGCGGTACGCGTCGGCACGATGCACCGTTTCAAAGGGCTGGAGTTCCAGCGGGTGTTCCTCACCTCGGTGAGTGAGGGCCAGATCCCGCACCAGCGCGTCGAGCAGTACCGGCTGAGCAACTCCGACCGCCACCGCCAGGAGGAGCAGCGAGCCCGTTCGCTCGTGTTCGTGGCGGCCACCCGAGCCCGCGACGAACTCGTCATCTCCTTCAACGGCCGCCCGAGCCGCTTCCTCCCCGAGGAGGCCGCCCGGGCAGCGCACAGCGCGGCCGCACTCCTACGAGGGGACGGGCCGCCGTCCGGGTCGGCGGCGGCCTGAGAGGCGTCGGCGTGATTTCGTCGGCGTCCATGCCGTGGCGCGCCGCGGTCAGCAGTTGCCCGAGTCCACCGTCACCGTGAGGAGTATCGAGACAGACGTATAGGTCTCGGACGGCTCGGCCGGTGAGACGTTCACGCAGTAGACGTCACCGACGTCGTCGGTGCTGACCTCGAACCGGTCGGAGTCGGGCTCGTCGTCCGCCTCCGAGTAGTCGATCTCCCGCGAAACGGTCACGTAGCCGTGCTCGGGTCCTTCGCCGCTCTCCTCGATGGCGTCGGCGATGATCTCTTCGTAGCTGCCTTCGTACCCACCCACCCGATGGGACTCTCCGTTGAGGTCGCCCACAGCCGCGTGGACCGCGTCGTGCAACTCTCCCTCGCTCCATGACGATTCGTCATGGAGCAGGTACATTCCGCCGGCCGCGAAGAGGAGGGAGCCGATGATCAGCGCCATACCCACCGGATTGTTGGCGTTGTAGACGTAACGATTCGTCCCCCACTTGGAGCGGACGAAGACCGGTTCCGCATCGTGATCTCCGCTCATGGGGCCAGCCTATCGGGGCGGTTGTCGCCGACACGGTCCACTGCCGGCCGTATCTCTTGGGCCCCCCGCCCCGCCTCACCCCCCGTCGCGCTCCACCCGTACCCTCTCCGGGATCCCCCGCACCGGCCCCACGTGCCGCCCCAGCCGCAGCGTGGTCAGCCGGGGGAAGGCGCTGAGCGGGCCGAGGTCCTGGCGGGCGTCGTGGACCAGCAGATGCAGGTGGGTCAGGCGGTCCGCGACGAGGCCCTCGACGAGTTGGCCGGGCGTGAGCGGTTCGGCGACCTGGATGCGCTCGCGGCCGCCGAGGCGGCGCAGCTCGGCCATCTCCTCCGGTCCGGTCACCGTGAAGTACAGGTCCTCCGCGTCCAAATGCGCGATCACCTCATCCGCGTACCGCTCGGTGTCGAACCTCCGCCACGCGCCCGCCAGTTCGGCCCGCACGGCGAGCGAGCGCCGGTCCCGCAGCCGGACCAGGTAGTCGATCGCCGCGTCGTCCCGTACCCCGG
Source organism: Streptomyces sp. NPDC003023 (assembly GCF_042888225.1). Taxonomy (NCBI): domain Bacteria; kingdom Bacillati; phylum Actinomycetota; class Actinomycetes; order Kitasatosporales; family Streptomycetaceae; genus Streptomyces; species Streptomyces sp. NPDC003023. The sequence goes on along the minus strand of NZ_JBIAPL010000009.1, from coordinate 107,945 downwards.
CCGCGGTCGCGGCGAGCAGCAGGGCGCGGTCGTCGGAGACCTTCTCCGGGTCCGGCAGCAACTCCAGCGCGATCGGCCCGATCCAGCCCAGCCCGCGGGCACTGTCGAGACTGTCCGGCTGGGCGATGAACCGGGTCCGCTGGCGCACCATCTCCCGCGTCTCGGGGCTCATCTCCGTGGCGTGCTCCAGGCACGCGGACGCCAGCAGCTTGCAGTACTTGGCCTCCGCCGCCGTAAGCCCGGGCCGGGCGGAGACCAGCTCCTCCATCATCTGCGCGCATTCGTCGGGCCGGGCGAGCGAGACCGCCATGCGGATCACCTCGTCCCAGTCGGAACGGTGCGCGTTGTTGACCAGGAAGCGGATGTCGTGCCGTTCCACGGCCTCCTTGGCGCTCAGATAGTCCTGGAAGGTCCGGTGGACGAAGTCCACGACGCCCGGTGCCGGCATCCGCAGCAGCCCGGTGCGGTGCAGGAGATGGTCGAACAGTTCCGCCGACGTGCCCTGCCGTCCGGCGCTGGGGATCGCCGGCAGATAGAGGTCGAGAATGCTGACAGCGGTGGTCCGGTCGACCTCGGTCAGGTCGTTCAGCAGCATCCAGTGCGCGAGCTTCTGCAGCAGCCGTTCCTTGGCCTCGCGGTCGATGACGATGCCGTCCGCGTCGACCTCGCGTTCCGGGTCGCGGCGCTCCAGCAGCATCGCCAGCGCCGCCTTGTAGAGGGCTTTCCTGCCCCGCGGCAGGATGCCGCTGCGGTCCCGGTTCAGCGCGCAGATCAGGCTGCACATCAGCGGATTGGTGGCGAGCCCCCGCAGTTCCCTGATGAGCCGCACCGAGTGCAGCAGCCGCTGCTCGTAGCGGGGGAGGCGCGAGTGGTCCGTCCCCGGGTCGGAGGCGGCGGCCGCGTGCCAGGAGCGGATGAACCGCGACACCTGGTCCCGGGTCATCGGCGTCAGCGTCAGCTCCGTGAACCCCTGGGCGGCCAGCCACCGTTCGCGTACGGCCGTCGGCCGTGAGGTCACCACCCATCGGTTGCCGGGAAATGTGCGCTGCAGCGCGTCGATCTGTCCGCGCACGAGCTCGCGCCGCTCCGCAGGCGCCTCGTCGATGCCGTCGATCAGCATCAGTGCCCGCCCGGAGGCGAGCACCCGCACCGCCCAGCCGCTCGGCTCCGAGCCCGCCATGGGATGGTGCGCCGCGGACAGGAACTCGGCCGGAGCCGGCACGTCCTGGTCGGAGAAACGGCGCACCGGCAGTACGAACGGCACCAGTCCGCGCAGTGCCGCCAGTTCGTCGGGCAGCCGGTCACCCGCGGTGGAGACCGCCAGCCACTGCATGAGCGTCGTCTTCCCGGACCCCGCCGTCCCGCGCACCAGCACCTGCGGCCGCCCTGCGAGCGCGTGGTCCACCGGTACCGGCACGGGCGGGCGCGGCCCGGAACCGTCGTGCGGCCCCGTCGGCTGGTCCTCGTCGGCGATCTCCGCGCCGAGCCCGATGTATGTGGCGTCCAGCGGCCAGCGCCCCGGCGAGTTGATGAAGTCGACGCCGACGATGGTCACCTGGCTGTACAACTGGACCAGGCTCGCCAGGTAGCCGGACTCGAAGCGTGCGTCGACGCCGTCGGGGGAGGGCTGCCGTTCCAGCAGCCGTACGAGGTGCTCGATCCGCCTGCTCTGCTCCACCGCGGTCCTGGCCACGAACGTGGACCGCCGGGTGAAGAAGTGCAGGACGTGCACGCTCGCGGTGTCCACCAGCCGGTCGTGGAACCACGCCGAGTCGGCCGACAGCTCCCGGCAAGCGTCCGGAGCCTGACGGCGCAGCCGCCGGGCGAACTCCTCGGGTCCGAGGCCGACCGCCTGTACGTCGTCCATGTCCAGCTCGCCCAGGGCGTACAGGGTGCGCACGACCGCGTCGACCACCGCGGAGTGCTCGTCTTCGGGAAACCGCTCGTGCGGGCCGGCGTCCCGCCGCGCCCGGCGCACCAGTTGATCCGTCAGCCTGCGGAGGTCGTCATGGGTCAGAGCCCGTTTCTCCCCGCGGAAGGACACCAGCCCGGACAGCCGCACACCCCGCTGCACCAGCCCGGCGCCGGGCCCTTCCGGTACGAAGAGCCGCTTGACGAGCGGGGTGACCACGCTCGCCCCAATGCGTAGTCCGATGCCGGCCGGTTCCATCGTCCCGACCGTAGAGCAGGGCGGCCAGGCCCTCAAGAGCGCGGAGCGGGGCCCCGTCGGCCGATCACCGTGTACGACCGGGCCGGTACGCCCCTCTTCCTGGCCGGCGCCGCGCCCCGTGCGCCCCGTCGCGCCCACCGCGCGTTACGACGGCACGTACCCACGGCATAGGCGCAGGTCCCGCCCCAAAACGGCGCCCCGTCGCCCAGTGCGCCCGGTCTGCGCCCTTCTGCGCGGCGTATGCGCGGGTGAGTCTGGGACGTACGGGGGCCGGTGCCGCCGCAGGGCGGCACCGGACAGAACCGCTAAGGAGACAGGGCATGCTCGGGGAACTGACGGTCACCTCATGGCAGTACTTCGGGCACGACCGCCTCTACGTGAACCTGCCCGACGGGACGGCCATCGGCTGGGCGGACCGCAGGACCGGCGGCATCACCGTGGTTCATCCCCGTTACCGCGACGACGTCACCGACGCCCTCGCCCGCTGTGCGCCCGAGCTGCTGACCGCCGCGACGCGGCTCGAGGTGTACGAGCTCGCCGGCAGTCTCGCCGATCCTGCCGGGCAGCGGGGCACGGACCGGGCCGGCGGACGGTGGTCGGAGCGGACGCACCCCGAGGACCGGACGGACGAGCGGTGGGCGGAACAGGCCGACGGACAGCGGACGGACCAGGGCGACAGGCAGGGGGCGGAGGACGCCGATGGACCGTGGACGGATCCTGCTCCGGCCGGTGAGCCACCCGCGAGCACGGCCGGTGAACCGGACCGGACCGCCGGTCTCGGCCCGCTGACCGCCGAGAACGACCTCGCCTCCCACCGCCCCGGCGCAACCCTTCGCGCCGCGTCCCCCGCCGGCTCCGCGGAAGCCCGGGACTCGGGCCGCCTCGAACGGCTGAGTTCGCGCATCCTGCGCCGGCGCCCCATGGACGACGCACGCCGCAGGGAACTGCTCGGCGAGCGCAGAACCGGTGCCGAACTGGGCCGCCTCACCCGTCACGGCTGGCGCGTCCTGCACTCCGTTCCGCTCCCGGACGGGGGCGACGTCGACCATCTGCTGATCGGCCCCGGGGGCGTTTTCAGCATCCGGACCGAGTACCACCCCCAGGCGTCGGTCAAGGCCGGCGACGACACGGTCACCGTCGACGACGGTGAACCGCTCCCGTACATCGCCGAGTGCCGTGCCGAGGCCGACCGCGTCCACCGGGCCCTGAGCCGCCACTGCGACTTCCGCTTCCGTGTCCAGCCGGTGCTCGTCCTGGTGGACGCCCGCGACCTCGACGTGGCGGCCACCCAGACCGACGTACGCGTCTACCGCGAACGCCAGGTCTCGGCCCTCGCCCCGTTGTCGGGGGAGCTCACCGCCGACCAGGCGGACCGTCTCCACGAGATCGCCCGCCACCGCGACGTCTGGCACGACGCCTGACCGACCCGCGGCCCCCGCCAGGGCCGCCGGGGCCGTCGTCAGGCGCGCAGCCAGACCGCGGTGTCCGGCGGGAGGCGGGACTCATCGTCGAGCGGGCCGCTGGCGAGGAGCAGGGCGCTGTGGGCGGGGAGGTCCACAGCGGCCGGGGACAGGTTGACCAGGCACAGCAGGCCGTCGGTCCGGGCGAAGGCGAGGACGCCGTCGGGTGCGGGGAGCCACGTGAGGGGGCCGTCGCCGAAGCCCGCGGTGGTGTGCCGCAGCCGCAGCGCCTCGCGGTAGAGGGTGAGCATCGAGCCCGCGTCGGCTGCCTGCCGGTCGGCCGCGTACGCCGACCAGCCGTCGGGCTGGGGAAGCCAGGGCTCCGCCGTCGACCCGAAACCGCAGTACGGGGCGTCGGCGGCCCAGGGCAGTGGCACCCGGCAGCCGTCGCGGCCCGGGTCCGTGCCCCCGGAGCGGAAGTGCATCGGGTCCTGGATCCGGTCGAGGGGGACGTCGGCCTCCGGCAGGCCCAGTTCCTCGCCCTGGTACACGTAGGCCGAGCCGGGCAGTGCCAGGGTGAGCAGTGCGGCGGCACGGGCGCGGCGGGTGCCGAGCACCGGGTCGGACGGGGTGCCGAAGGCCTTGGTCGCGAAGTCGAAGCCGGTGTCCTCGCGGCCGTAACGGGTCACGGTGCGGGTCACGTCGTGGTTGCACAGCACCCAGGTCGCCGGGGCGCCGACCGGGGCGTGCTCGGCGAGGGTGTCGTCGACGGCGCGGCGCAGCCGGCCCGCGTCCCACGGGCAGGACAGAAAGGCGAAGTTGAACGCCGTGTGCAGTTCGTCGGGCCGCAGGTAGCGGGCGAAGCGTTCGGCGTCGGGCAGCCACACCTCGCCGACGAACACGGCCCCGTACTCGTCGGCGACGGCCCGCCACGAGCGGTAGATGTCGTGGATCTCGTCCTGGTCCACGTACGGGTGGGGGTCGACGCCCTCCTCGAAGTCTGGCAGGTCCGGGTGCTTCGCCAGTAGCGCGGCGGAGTCGACGCGTACGCCGGCGACGCCGCGTTCGAACCAGAAGCGCAGCACGTCCTCGTGCTCCTGGCGGACGACGGGATGGGCCCAGTTGAGGTCGGGCTGCTCGGGGGTGAACAGGTGCAGGTACCACTCGCCGTCCTCGACCCGGGTCCAGGTGGGGCCGGAGAACTGCGACGGCCAGGTGTTGGGCGGGATCTCGCCGTTCTCGCCGCGGCCGGGCCGGAAGTGGAAGAGCTCGCGCTCGGGGCTGCCGGGGCCGGCGGCCAGTGCCGCCCTGAACCAGGCGTGCTGGTCGGAGACGTGGTTGGGCACGATGTCGACGATGGTGCGGATGCCGAGCTGCTGGGCCTCCGCGATCAGCTTCTCGGCCTCGGCGAGGGTGCCGAAGGCCGGGTCGATCGTGCGGTAGTCGGCCACGTCGTAGCCGCCGTCGACCAGTGGCGACACGTACCAGGGGGTGAACCAGACGGCGTCGACGCCCAGTTCGGCGAGGTAGGGCAGTCTCGCCCGGACGCCCGCGAGGTCCCCGGTGCCGTCGCCGTCACCGTCGGCGAAACTGCGTGGGTACACCTGGTAGATGACGGCGTCGCGCCACCAGTCTGCGGTGCGCTGCGGGATGGGGGCTGCCACGTGAGGGTCCTTTCGGGCAGGGTGGATCTTCGCCGCCGGCACGGACAGCGGGGCGTTCGACGAGCCGGCGGCGAAGGCTTGGGATGACGGGGTGCCGGGCGGGGCGGGCAGGGCCTGCCGGGGCTCAGCCCTTGAGTCCGCCCGCGGTGAGGCCGCTCATGATGTTGCGCTGGAAGATCAGGAAGATGAGCAGCGTGGGCACGGAGGCGATCGTGAGCGCGGCGATCAGCACGTTCACGGGGACGCCGTTGGAGAGCGAGTAGATGCCGACGTTGAGGGTCTGCAGCGCGGGGTCGGGCAGGGTGAGCATCGGCCAGAGGAAGTCCTTCCAGACCCCCACGACGGCGAAGATCGACACCACGCCGAGGATCGGCCGGGAGACCGGCAGCACGATGGACCACAGGACGCGCATGGGCGAGGCGCCGTCCATCGACGCGGCGTCCAGCAGTTCCCTGGGTATCGAGTCGAAGAACCGCTTCAGCAGGAAGATGTTGAAGGCGTTGGTCACCGACGGGAGCCAGATCGCCCAGGGACTGTTCAGCAGGTTCCGCTCCACGATGGGCACGTCGAGGACCGTCAGGTACTGCGGCACGACCAGGACCGTCGCGGGGATCATCAGCGTCGCCAGCATCATGCCGAGGACGGCCTTGCCGAGGACCGGGCGCAGCTTGGAGAGCGAGTAGGCCGCGGCCACGTCGAGGACGAGCTGGAAGGCCAGCGCCCCGAACGCGTAGTACAGGGTGTTGAACAGCAGCCTGGCGAGGTCCATCACCTCCCAGGCCCTGGTGTAGTTGTCCGGTTCGAAGGTCCCGGGCACCAGCGTCGGCGGTGTCCGGATCACTTCCTGGGCGTCCTTGAAGCCGCTGGAGATCATCCAGTACAGCGGCCCGAGGAAGACCAGGGTGAAGACGCCGACGACGACCGCGAACGTCACCCAGTAGAGGACCTTGCCGCGGGGCCTGGCGAGCTGGGCCGGTGAGATGAGAGTGCGTGTGGACATGCTGGTTACCCCGCTCCTACTCGTCCTCGGCGCGGCTGAGCTTCACGTACGCCGCCGAGAATCCGGCGAGGAGTACGAGCAGGAGGAGGCCGAGGGCCGCCGCGGCACCGTAGTTGTTGAAGTTGAAGGCGTACTGGTAGATGAGGTGGACGACGGTCGTTGTCGAGCCCTCCGGGCCGGCGCCACCCGTCAGCAGGAACGGCTCGACGAAGACCTGCATGGTGGCGATGATCTGCATCAGCAGCATCAGCGAGAGGATCAGCCGCGTCTGCGGGATCGTCACGTGCCAGATCTTGCGGAGCACCCCGGCTCCGTCCAGTTCCGCCGCCTCGTACAGCTCACCCGGTATGCCCTGCAGCGCGGCGAGGTAGATGAGGGCCGCGCCTCCCATGTTCATCCAGGTGGAGGCGATGACGACCGAGAGCATCGACGTGTCCGGGTCCTGGAGCCACTGCTGCTCCGGCAGCCCGACCGCGGTGAAGAGTTCGTTGAGCAGGCCGTACCCCGGGTCGTACAGGTACTTGAAGAGCAGGACGGACGCGACCGGCGGCAGCATCACCGGCAGGTAGACCAGCAGCCGGAGATATCCCCTGCCGTGCCGGAACTCGTTGATGACGACGGCCACGACGAACGGCACGACGAATCCGAGGACCAGCGCCAGGACGGTGAACAGAAGCGTGTTGCGCCAGGCCTGCCAGAAGGCCGGGTCGTTGAAGACCGTGGCGAAGTTGTCCGGTCCCACCCAGGTCGTCCGGCCGCCCTCGGTCTTCTGGAAGGCGAGGAGGAACTCCCTGACCATGGGGTACCAGGAGAAGAACGCGAAGCAGAGGACCGCGCCGATGAGGAAGCCGTGTGCGGTGAGGTTGCGGCGCAGGCTCCTGGCGAAGCGGCCGCGCGGCGGCACGGAGCCGGCCGCGGGAGGCGGGGCGTGGCGGGGGGCGCGCGCCTTGCTCGGGGTCAGGCTGGGGGCCGACATCGTTGCTCCTTGGTACGGTCTGCCGGTTTCGTCCTGCTCCAGGGAGTGGGAGCGGGGGGCGTGGTCGTCCGCGCCGTGCTGCGAGTGCCGTCGGCGGCGCGTACGGCACGTACGGCGCATGCGGCACGTACGGCGTGTGCGGCGTGTGCGGCACGTACGGCGCGTGCCGTGTGCGGCGCGTGTGACGGGGCCGGCGGCGGGGCCGGGCGCCGGTGCCCGATCCCGCCGCGCTGACGGTCACCGCGTGGCGAGGACCTGGTTGACCTGCGCTTCCGCGGCGGAGAGCAGCTTGTCGATGTCGGCGTCCTCGTTGGTGAGGATGCCCGACATGACGTTGTCGAGGACCTTGTAGACCTCCTGGGCCTTCGGCGGCTCTGCCTTGCCGGCGACCGGGTTGTCCATGAAGGACTTGAAGTTCGCGACCGGCATCGTGGCGTGCTCGACGCGGGCGGCGTCGTCCTTGGCCTTGGAGTCGTTCAGCCAGAAGTTGGGCTGCGGGATGCCGACCGGCAGGCCGTCGGCCTTGCTGCGCGCCCAGTCGAACTGGCCCTTGCCGACGGTGAGGTTCTTGAAGTTCAGCCAGGCGACGGCGGCCTTGATCTTGTCGGCGGAGATGCCCTTCTTGATCATGTAGTTGTTGCCGCCGGCCAGGGTGTTCTTCTCGCCCGGGATCGGGCCCATGCCGAAGTTCTCGTACTTCGCGCCGAGTTGCTGGACCATGTACGCGATGTCGTCGGGCGCGGCGAGGAACATGCCGAGCTTGTCGGTGGCGATCTGCTTCTGCAGGTCGCCCCACTTCAGCAGCTGGGTCTTGCCCATGCTGTCGTCCTGCCAGCGCATCGCGTGCAGGTTCCCGGCGACCTGCTTGCCCAACTCGTTGTTGAAGGCCGCCTTCTTCCCGCTCGCGTCGACGACGTCGCCGCCGACGCTGTACATCTGTGCGGTGAAGTGCCAGCCGCCGGTGTTCCCGGCGCTGTACTCGCCGAAGCCGGCGACCCCGTTCCCCAGGCCGGCGATCTTCTTCGCCGCGGTGCGGACCTCGGCCCAGGTGCGCGGCGGGGCGTCGGGGTCGAGGCCCGCCTGCTCGAAGAGCTTGCGGTTGATCAGCAGGCCCATCGTGTAGTTGCTGGTGGGCAGCCCGTACAGCTTGCCGTCCTGCTTGAGCGAGCCGAGGACGTCCGGGTCGATGTCCTTCAGCAGCGGCACGGTGCTGTCGTTGACGTACGCGGTGATGTCCTCCGCGCCGTCGTTGTCGAGCACCTGGGGCAGGTCGGTGAAGTAGGTGTAGAAGACGTCGGGCTGGGACTTGGCCTTGAGCATCGCGGTGAAGCGCGGCGGCTCGAGGCACTGGCCGGGTGTGGAACGGCCTTCGATCCTGACGTTCGGGTATGCCTTGTTGAACTCCTCGACGTCTTCCTTCCACTCCTTCAGCTCGGCCGCCTTCGCCGCCGGGGGCATGCAGTCGATGGTGATCGTGACCTTCGTCCCGGGGTCCAGCGGAGCAGCCGGGTCGCTCGACCCGTTGCTCCTGGACTCCGCGCCGTCGTCACTGCTGCTGCTCGTGCCGCAGCCGGCCAGAGCGGTCAGGGTGAGGGCGGAGACGAGGGTCATGACGCCGGTGCGACGAGTACGGCGGAACCGAGCACTTCTCATGAATGGACCCCTTCGGGCATGAACGTGGAAGGCGCCCCACCGCCGATGCAGTGTGGGGCGCCGCACACTCAACCACCATGAACAAGTGAACGCAATATCTCGCGTAGATTTCGTAATTGCTCGACAGTCGATCGAGGATCAGGGACTTCCCGCCGTACGCCCGCTGTCGGCCATGTCGGGCGGCGCGGTTCAGCCGACCGCCTGCGCGGTCGAACCGCGCACGACGAGCTCGGGCTCGAAGAGGAGCTCGCTGTGCGGGACCTCGCTGCCCTGGATCTGTGCGCACAGCAGTTCCACGGCCGCCCGCCCCATCGCCTCGATCGGCTGGCGCACCGTGGTCAGCGGCGGCTCCGTGCACGTCATGAACGCCGAGTCGTCGTAGCCGACCACGGAGACGTCGCCGGGTACCGACAACCCCCGTCGGCGCACCGCCCGTACGGCGCCCAGAGCCAGCGGGTCGCTCGCGCACACGATCCCCGTCACCCCGCGGTCCAGCAGCCGTGTCGCCGCCGCCTGGCCGCCCTCCAGGGAGAACATCGAGCGCTCCACCATGGCGTCGGGCAGCGCCGCGCCGGCGGCCTCACGGGCGGCCCGCAGGCGGCGCCGGGAGGGGATGTGGTCGGCCGGGCCGAGGATCAGACCGATCCGCTCGTGCCCCAGTGACGTCAGGTGCCGCCACGACTGCTCCACGGCCACCGCGTCGTCGCACGCGACACAGGGGAAGTCCAGGTTCTCGATCGCCGCGTTCACCAGCACGACCGGGATCCGGCGCTCCGCGAGCAGCCGGTAGTGCTCGTGCGGCGCGTCCGCCTGCGCGAACAGCCCGCCCGCGAACACCACGCCGGAGACCTGCTGCTGGAGCAGCAGCTCCACGTAGTCGGCCTCCGAGACGCCTCCCTTCGTCTGCGTGCACAGCACCGGCGTCAGCCCCTGCTGTGCCAGGGCGCCGCCGATCACCTCGGCGAAGGCCGGGAAGATGGGGTTCTGCAGCTCCGGCAGCACAAGGCCGACCAGCCGGGCGCGCTCGCCCCGCAACTGCGTCGGGCGCTCGTACCCCAGTACGTCCAGCGCCGTCAGGACGGACTGCCGCGTCGCTTCCGACACTCCCGGCTTGCCGTTGAGTACCCGGCTGACCGTGGCCTCACTGACCCCAACCTTCTTCGCCACTTGAGCAAGTCGTCGCGTCATGGACGCAAGAATAGCGCAAGCGCCGCAAGGCGCTTGCGCTGCTCTTGCCGGCCGGCGGACCCCGCCCGGCCCCGTCGATCGCTACGGGTTGTTCACGATCCTGAAGGTGGACGTGGTGTTCCGGATGTCCACCGCGTTGCCGCTGAGCTTCAGTCCGTTGAACGTGACCTCGCCGACGGCCGGACCCTGCCCCGGCTCCGGCATCTCGTTGGCCCACAGACCGAAGCCCGACTTCGCGTCGAACGCGTCACCGCTCCTGCGCGCCCCGGAAACGGTCACGTCGGTGAAGATCGTGTCCTTGATCGGGAACTGCGGTCGGCCGCCCACATAGTTCGTCTGGAACATGATCCCGCTGTAGGTGGGATCGACGATGTCCACGTTGTTCACCCGGATTCCCTGGAAGACCTTCGACGCCGAGAAGACCCAGATGCCGGGGAACGTCTGCGAGCCCCAGAAGTGCCCGCCCGCCCGGACGATCGAGACGTTCTCGAACGTCGTCGGCTCGGTCCCGAAGCCGTTCATCGGATAGCCGAAGTCCAGGGACGAGATCGTGATCCCGGAGTAGACCAGGGTGTCCGCGATGTGGATGTTGCGGAACGTGTTGTTGTAGCCGCCGTACACGGCGACACCCGCCGCACGCCAGGTCAGCGTGGAGGTCAGGTTCTCGTACAGGTTGTTCTTCATGTCCGCGCCACCGGCGTCGATCGCGGAGAACAGCGCGAAGCTGTCGTCCCCGGTCGCCCTGGCGTCGTTGTTGGAGACCAGGTTGTCCGTCGACCCGTTGGTCATGTTGATGCCGTCGGCGAACATGTTGCGGATACGGGAGTTCCTGACGGTGACCCGGTCGGTGTTGGCGCCCCAGTAGAGGCACACCATGTGCTCGTTCCAGATGTTGTCGATCACGATGTCGGACACACCCGAGAAGTCGAAGACCTTGCCCGGACCGTCGATCCGCGACGTGTAGTTCCCGAAGTACGCGAAGTTCGCGAACGACGAGCCCTTGGCCGACGCGTCCGCCCGGAAGCCGACATCGGTGTTCGCCTGCCCGGCCGGCGCGTGGAACTTCGTGTACCAGGGCCCGGCGCCCACGACCCTGACCGCCTTGCCGTACACCTGGAACTTGTTCGACGTCCGATAGTCGCCGGGCGGCAGATACACACCGGTCAGCGTGCCGGTGGTGTCCATCCGGACCCGGTCCAGCGCGTTCTGCACGTCCTGGTGGGTGAACCCGGTGGGCACGGCGTACGCGGCGGGATCGGGATTGGGGACCGGTGCGACCTGTTCCAGGTTGACGAAGTCGATCGCGTAGACGGAGGTGTTGGCCGCGTCCTTCTGCAGCCTGATCCGCGAGCCGGCCGGGACGGTCTCGCCGAGCATGATGTGCGCCTCGTCGTATATGTGGCGCGGCGCCCCGGAGCCGGGCGAGTTCCCGGGGGAGGCCTCGGCGCCGTACAGCCAGGCGTACCGGGAGGTGAGTGGGAGCGACTTCTTCATCACGCCGTCGACGTACACGTTGATCGTGGTGTCGATGCCGCCGCCGCCCGGCGCGTCGGGGATCGAGAAGCGGGTCACCAGGGTGTTGGTGCTCGCCCGGGTGGTGAACTCGACGTACTCGCCCGTCGCGTCCAGGGAGACGGCCCTGCGGCCGGAGGCCTCGCCCGCGATGTCACCGACGGTCCGGTTCGGGCCGACGACCTGCGCCCCGCCGCCTGCCGTGCCGTCCTCTGCCTCGTACATGTCGTACGGCATGTCCGCGCCGCGCCCGACGAACAGGGGCCGGTCAGAGGTGTTGTTCTCCCGCTTGACCGGCAGTTCGCGGTCGTCGGGGGCCACCGTGGCCTTCACGGTGTACGAGCCGTTGACGGCCGCCCAGGTGCCGAGGCCGACGGCGGCGGTTGTCGCGCCCGCCTCGATGACACCCGTGTGCTTGCCCGTGAACGTGCGGACGGTCGAGCCACGGGAGTCGACCAGGGCGAGGGTCACCGTGTGGTCACCGCCGCCGGACGCGACAGTGCCCTGGTTCCTCAGCGCGACCTCGAACGCCACGCTGTCCCCCTCGGCGGGGGAGGAGGGGGACGTGGTCACCGACGCGGCGACCAGGTCCGAACTGGCGACCGGCTTCACGACCAGGGGGGTCGGGCTGGTCCGGACGTTGTTCGTCTCGTTCTGCTCGACGACCGCCTCCGCCTCGTCGGCGACGGCGCTCAGCTCGTACGAACCGGCTTCCCGGCTGCCGAGCGACGCGGTGACCGTGCTCTGTGCGCCGGCCGCCAGGGGGCCGACCGCGGCGGTCGCGACGGTGGTGCCGCCGAGCCGCACGGCGACCCGGCTGGCCGGGGCGGCGGCCGGACCGCTGTTGCGGACCGTGGCGGACACGGTGATGTCGTCCGACTCGACCGGTGAGGCGGGCGACGTGGTCAGGTTCGTCACCTCCAGGTCCGGGTTGGGTGCGGGTACGCCCATCACCTGGAACTCGGCCAGTTGCCCCGCCGTCGCTCCGGTGTTGGAGGTGAAGCGCAGCTGTATGTCGGCGACGCGTGCGCCGACCGGGACCGTGACGCCGTTCTGCCCGTTCGCCGGGTCGAAGACGTACTCCTCGGCGGCGACGAGCGAGGTGAGGCCGGACGCGCTCTGCTCGCGGCCGAGCACCTCGACGGTCTGCGTGCGCCTTCCCCACGCGGGGTCGAGCGCGAGCACCAGCCGGTCGACGTCCGCGTTGGCGCCGAGCTTGACGGTGAGCGTGTTCGGGTAGGTCCCGGCACCGCCCTCCCAGTACGTCGCCGTGCTGTTGTCGTTGGCGTTCTCCGCGGTGAAGGTGTGGATCACGGAGGACGCGGAGATCGGTTTGCCGACGGCCAGGTTGGAACCGCCGCCGCTGCCGTTGCGGGTGACGGCGTTGCTGTCGGGGGACTGGTTCCCCGCCGCGTCCTTCGCCCGCACGTAGTAGGTGACGGTCGCCGACGCGGGCCGGCTGTCGGTCCAGGTGGTCACGTCACCGGCGACGGTCGCCTGCCGGGTGTTGTTCGCGTAGACGTCGTAACCGCTCACGCCCCTGTCGTCCGAGGACGCGGTCCAGGCGAGCCTGATCCTCCCCGCCTCCGGCTCCGTGAAGGACAGGTTCGCCGGGGCGGTGGGTGCCTGGGTGTCACCGGTGTCCCCTGCCCGGGTCACCGTGTTGCTTTCCGGGGACTGGTTGCCCGCCGCGTCCTTCGCGCGCACGTAGTAGGAGACACGGGTGCCGGCCGGCCGGGTGTCCGTGTAGGTGGTGACATCACCGGTGACGGAGGTGAGCAGGATCCCGTCGGCGTAGATGTCGTATCCGGTGACCGCGGTGTCGTCGGAGGAGGCGTCCCAGGTCAGCCGGATCTGCCCGGTCGCGGGCTCCGTGAAGGCCAGGTGGGCGGGTGCGGTAGGCGCCTGGGTGTCACCGGTGGCCGGACCGTAGACCTCCAGCTCGGACACCTGGCCGCCGGGCTGGACGCTGTTGGCGGACACCAGGACCCGCAGGTAGCGGGTGGTGGCCGTGTCGAACGTGATGGCCGCCGCGTTCCCGCCGGCGGCGTCGAAGGTGTAGGCCCTGGCGGCGGTCAGATCCGTGAAGGCGGAGCCGTCCTGGCTGCCCTGGATCTTGAGCGTCTGACTGCGGGCGCCCCAGCCCTCGGGGAGGCCGACGACGACGCGGTTGACGGGCACGGCGGAACCCAGGTCGGTCTGGAGCCACTGCGGGAGCTCGTTGTTGCGGCTCTCCCAGTAGGTTGCCCTGTTGCCGTCACCCGCGTTGCCCGCCGTGTAGACCTCGGTGTGGCTGCTGGCGGTGAAGGCGCGGCCGCGGGCGAGGTTGACCGACGACTCCCCGGCGGCGTGGACCTCCAGCTCGGACAGCTGGGCCGCCTGCCAGCCGGTGTTGGCGGTGATCGCCACCCGTACGAACCGTGTCTGCGTCGCCGGGAAGGCCACCGTGACGGTGTTGCCGGACCCCGGATCGAAGGAGTGGGTGGCCGAGGCCTCGAGCGTGGTGAAGCTGATGCCGTCGGCACTGCCCTGCACCGACAGGGTCTGGTCGCGCCTCTCCCACCCGCCGGGCAGTCTGAGGACCACCTCGTCCACCCGCGTGGTGGCACCGAGGTCCGTCTGGACCCATTGGGGCAGGTCGCCGCCGGCGCTCTGCCAGTAGGTGCCCTGGTTGCCGTCGGTGATGTTCGCGGCGCCGTACTCGCTGTGGGAACTGCTCGCCGCGGCAGGGTCCCCCACCGCGATGTTGGGGCCGCCTGCCGCGGAGGCGACGGACAGCAGGGGGCCTCCCAGTGCCAGGAGGCTGGTGGCCAGAGCGGCGGACATGCCCCGTGACATGGCCTTCCGGGTTCTCATACGTCCCCGATTCCCGGCCCCGCCGCGGACGGCGGGGCACGACTCGGTCGGATGTGCGGGATGTGCGGGATGTGCGGGACGCGGTGCCCGGTCCGGCCGGGCGCCGCGAAGCCGACGTGCGGTGGGGTGCCCGGCCCCGCCGGGCACCCCGAAGCGCCGTACGGTCAGTCGCGCAGCTCCTGCCCCACGGCACGCGGCGACGCCGCCCCCGCGGAGCCGTTGATCACGAACTGGGAGCCGGGCTCGACGACGACGTCACCCTGGGCCGAGCCGGTGACGGTCACGTTCGTCAGGGTCGCGCTGCCGCGCGCCCCGCCCATCGCCAGGATCCCGGACCCGTTGTTCGACTTGTCGATGGTCACGTTCCTGATCTGGACACCGGGCATCGAGCCGCCGCCCGTTTTGAACTGGATGCCGTCGTAGGTCGAGTCGTGGATGTCCGTGTCGCGGATCGTGACACCCGGGATGTCCGGCCCCTGCGCGAAGAGCGTGATCGCGCCGAACTCCTGTGCCTCGCCCCAGAACGCCCCGCCGGTCCGGTGCAGACCGTTGTTCGCGATCAGGGTCTGGCCCGAGAACGGCAGCGGGTCGTGGTCGGTGGCCAGCATGATCCCCGGGTAGTTCATGGTGTCGGAGATCAGGTTGTTCTCGATCGTGTTGCCGTATCCGCCGTAGACCGCGATGCCGTTGGCGCGCCACGGCAGTTGGACCGTGTTGTTGCGGAAGTGGTTGTCGTGGCCGATGTCGACCGAGGTGTCCTTCACGTACTTGCTGGCCCACACCGCGAGGGCGTCGTCACCGGTGTTGCGGAAGGACGAGTTGAACACGGTGGAGTTCCGAGTGCCGTTGGCGAAGTTGACGCCGTCCGCGTAGGTGTTGCGGATCCGTACGCCGCTGAACTCGACCCGGTCGCCCGGACCCCACAGCTCGGGGATGTTCGAGTAGTCGCGGCCCACCCAGGCACCGACGTTGGCGTGCTCCAACCACACGTTGGTGATCTTGGTGTCCTTGCCGAAGCGGCCGTTGAGCGCGACGCCGCCCTCCGCGTTGCCGTCGCCGCCCCGGATGGTGCCCGAGCCGAAGATCGCGATGTCGGAGATCCTGGTGTTGTCGTCGATGTCGAAGCCGAAGTTGCCCTCGTGCGGGTGGTTGATGCCGCCCGCCTGGTGCGGCGGGGTCAGCGAGTACAGCTGCGAGTGCCACATGCCGGCGCCCCGGAGGATGACGTCCCGGATGCCGACCTGGTTGAACTGCCCCCGGTCGAGCGGGTCGTCGGTGAGGATCTTCTTCTCCTGGCGCCACTGTCCGGCCGGGATCCACACGCAGGGGATCTCGCCCTTCTGGTCGGCCGTGACGGCACGCTGGATGGCGTCCGCGTCGTCGATCCCGTCGTTCGGCACGGCACCGTACGCCGTGATCGAGGCGCATTCGGCGGGCTTGGCGGCCGGTGCGGCGACCTGCTCCAGGTCGATCAGGTCGATGATGTAGAACGCCGCGTCGTCTCCCGCGTCCCTCTGCAGACGGAAGGTCGTGCCCTGCGGGTAGGTCTGGGTGAGCAGGGCGTGCGACTCGTCGAACAGGCGGCGCGCGTCGCCACCGGGGCGGTTGGTCAGGCCCTCGGGGTCGTCGGTGCTGCCGTAGAGCCAGCTGTGCTTGGAGGACAGGCTCAGCTTGCGGACGAACCGGCCGTCCGCGTAGAGGCTGATGGTCGCCTCCTGGCCGCCGCCGGCCGCGGCGTCCGGTATCGAGTTGCGCACGACGATCGAGTTGGACGCGCTGGTGCTGGTGAACTCCACGTACTGCCCGGCGGAGTTCAGCCGGACCGACTCACGGCCGGAGGACTCGGTGGCGAAGTTGGTGTGCCCGAAGGTCCGCTCGGCGTCCGACTGCAGCAGGGTGCCGTTGTACCGGCCGTCCTCCGCCTCGTACTCGGTGTACGGCACGGCCGCGCCGCGGCCGACCACCAGGGAACGGGCGAAAGTGTTGTTGTTCTCGTTGGTCTCGGCGACCGTGCCGGTGGCGTCGGCCGTCGCGGTGAGGGTGGCGCCACCGCTGGTGGCGGTCCAACTGCCGCTGACGGCCACCGTGACGGAGCCGCCGGCGGGAACACTGCCCGTGGTGCCGTTCAGCGTCGCGCCGCCGACCGTGAGCCGGGTGACGGAACCCGCGGCCACCGCGCTCGTACCGCGGTTGTGCACGGTCACGGCGAAGGTGACCGTGGCGCCGACGGCCGGGGCGGCCGGGTTGGTGGAGATGCCCGTGACCTCGAGGTCCGGGCCGGGCGCCTGGCCGACGACCAGCTTGGACCCGGCGGTACGGCTGTTGTTGCTGTTGTCCAGTTCGGCGACCGTGTCGGTGGGGTCGACGACCGCGGAGACGGTGTAGCTGCCCATCGCCCGCTTGCCCACCCGCACCGGAACCTTCACCGACGCTCCGGCGGCGAGCGCATCGACGGCGGCGCTGCCCGCGACCGTGCCCTCCAGGCTGACGTTCACCGAGGTCGCGGGCGCGGCGGCGCTGCCCCCGTTGCGGACCGTCGCCTCGACCGTGACGGGATCGGTCTCCGACGGCGAAGTGGGCGACCAGGCGAGCTCGGTGACCGTCAGGTCGGGAGCGGGCGCGGCCGTGCCGACGACCTGGAACTCGGCGACCTGGCCGCCGCCTCCGCCGGTGTTGCCGAAGAACTGCAGACGCACGTCCGCGTACCGGCCGGAGACCGGGATGGTCACCGTGTTGCCGTTGGCCGACGGACTGAACGTGTAGTCCGCCCGGTCCTTCAGCGACGTGAAGCCGGACACCCCCGCCTTCTGGCCCAGGACCTGGATGCTCTGTGACCGCGTCGACCACACGGGGTCCGGGTTCAGTTTGACGACGACCCCGGACAGGTCGGCGTCGGCGCCGAGCTTCACGGTCAGCGTCGACGGATGGCCGCTCGCCTCCCAGTAGGTGGCGGTGCTGTCGTCGTTGGCGTTCGACGCGATGTAGTTCTGGGTGGTCGACGACGCCTCGATCGGCTTGCGCAGCGACAGGTTCGTGCCCGTCGGCGGAGGATCACCGGGATCCCCCTCGCCGGCCTCGCCGTACACCTCCACCTCCGACAACTGGGCCGCGTTCCATCCCGTGTTGGCGGTCACCTGTACTCGCAGATAGCGCACCTCGCCGGCCACGTCGAGCGACACGGTGTTGCCGGACGACGGTGAGAACGTCCGCCCGGCGGCGGCGGACAGGGTGCTGAAGCCGCTGCCGTCGGTGCTGCCCTGCACGCCGAGGGTCTCGGTACGGGCCTCCCACGCGGTGGGGAGCTTCAGCACCACTTCGTCGACATCGACGGTGGCGCCGAGGTCGATCTGCACCCACTGCGGGAACGACCCCAGGGGCCCTTCCCAGTAGGAGCCCTGGCTGCCGTCGGTGACATTGCCGGCCGGATAACCGGAGTGCGAACCGCCGGCCGTGGCCGGCCGGCCGAGCGCGAGGTTCGGCCCGTCCGCGGCGGCTGCCGTCCCCGCCTCCGGTGCCGCGTTTGCCGTCGCGGGCAACAGCCCGACGCTCAGCAACCCGGCCGCCACGAGCCCGGCGAGCAGCCGTCGGCCGTGTTTTCTCCCTCTCATGGACCTCTCGTTCCCTTCCCTGAGCGCCCGGCGACGCCGGCCCCGCCAACCGTCTCCGTCCGGCGCGCGAGGCGGGTCGGACAGCGAAGGGCGGCGATGCGCGGGTGACCGGTGCGCCTGGTGGACGATGACGAGCTCACCAGGCGTCGGCGGTGCCCTGGTGAGGTCGAGCGCTGCAAATCCAAAACTTGAGTAATTCCGTCAATCTTTTGCAGCGTTGAGGTGACAGGTTTCTACCAGGTATGGACTTTGTCAACGGCTCGGTACGGAGAGGGAGTCGGCCGGGAGCCCGGCGACTGCCGCCCGGCCAGGACGAATTGGGCACAGCGGGACACCCCCGGCGGGCCGCGTTCGGCCCGCCGGGGGTGCGGCGAGGGGTGTGTCGGGAGTCTGCCGTCGAGGAGGCCGCGCCCGGTCCGGGACCGTGCTGCACGGATGCCCGGGTGCCCGGGTGCCTGGGTGCCTGGGTGCTCGGGTGCTCGGGTGCTCGGGTGCTCGGGTGCTCGGGGCACAGCGCAGCACGCCGCGGCGCGATCGCCGGGGCGTGCTGCGTCGTCCGTCGGGGGCGCCGGGGCGGTCAAGCCCGGCTGTTGACGGCGATGCGGCCGCCACTCAGGGCGGCGAGTTCCCGCGGAACGAGCCGGGCCGGGCGGGGGCCCGGCCCGGGCCCCGGCGCCGTCGGTACTGGAAGGCCCGCTCAGCCGAACCGGAGCAGCGGAGCGATGTCCGTCTCCCCGAAAGCGGCTCGCCGCTCCGGATCGGAGACGCCGAGGCCCGCCTTGGGCGCCAGGGCCAGCACCCCGACCTTCCCGGAGTGGCGGTTGCGCTGGACGAGCCGGGCGGCCTCGGCCGTGTCCTCGAGGTCGTAGGTGACGGAGAGCGCGGGCCGGATGTGACCCAGGTCGAGCAGCCGCCCGACGGCGGCCTGCTCCTGCAGATTGGCCCCGTGACTGCCGATCACCCGCTTGAGCCGCATCCACAGGTAGCGGTTGTCGAACTCGTGCCGGTAGCCGGTGCTCGATCCGCAGGTGACGACCGTGCCGCCGCGCCGGGCGACGAACACGGACACTCCGAACGTGGCCCGTCCGACGTGCTCGAAGACGATGTGCGGATCCTCGCCCACCGCGGCGCGGATCAGCCGGCCGAGCTTCTTCCCCGTCGCCGCGGGATCGGCGGGGGCGTCGCTGCCGGTGAGGCCGATCTCCGTCCGGTTGATCACCGCGTGGCATCCCAGGGCGCGGGCCTGCTCGGCCTTCTCCTCGCTGCC
This sequence comes from Streptomyces sp. NPDC003023, assembly GCF_042888225.1. Lineage (NCBI taxonomy): Bacteria > Bacillati > Actinomycetota > Actinomycetes > Kitasatosporales > Streptomycetaceae > Streptomyces > Streptomyces sp. NPDC003023. Next base: position 88,651 of record NZ_JBIAPL010000009.1, on the reverse strand, counting down.
GACCACTCCGACCGCGATCCCGCCGCCGTTGCGGACGAGTTGGGTCGCGTACGCACCGAGCCCTCCGGCCGCGCCCCAGATCAGCACGACGTCGCCCTGGGTCATCCGGGCGCCGCGTTCGCCGACGAGCATGCGGTAGGCGGTACCCGCGCAGAGCGGACTGCAGGCGGCCTCCTCCCAGGTCAGATGGGCCGGCTTCGGCAGCAACTGGCTGGCGCGCGCCACCCCGTAGTGGGCGAGACCTCCGAAGTTGGTCTCGAATCCCCACGCCAGCATGGAGTCGCCGAGCATCCCGTCGGCGTGCGTCGCGGGTTCCTCCTCGTCCACGTACACGGGACTCACCACCACGTGGTCGCCGACGTGCCACCTCCTGACACCCGCACCGGTCCGGACGACGACGCCCGCCGCGTCCGAGCCGATGACGTGGAAGGGCTGGTCGTGCCGGGCGGCCCAGCCACCCTGACGCGCGAACTGCTTCAGGAACGAGAACGTCGGTATCGGCTCGAACATCGCGGACCACACGGTGTTGTAGTTGATCCCGCTCGCCATCACCGCCACCAGCACCTCGTCGGGGGCCAGTTCGGGCATCGGCACCGGACCCACGTGAACGGACCGCCGCACGTCGTTGTCCGCCGCCCCGGCGAAACCGCCGACGTCCTCGACCCGCAGATGCGCGGCGGTGTAGTGCGCCGGAACGGGCAGCCGCTCCAGCTCGGCCGCGGGGGCCCCGGCCATGACTGCCTCGGCGAGCGCATCCATGAAATTCCTCCCGTCACGGCCGGCCGCGGGCCCGGTCGGGCACCCGGCGGTCAAACAGTGCGGGCGGCCCCGTGGAGCCGCAAGGGAATCGGCCGCGATTCGCGCGGATCGCGCACCGGCCCGCCCCGTCGTTGTCACTCGCGGACAACGACGGGTCCAGGGCGGGGCGCACTGTCAGCGAGGTGACGACCGCGGGGCCCGGTTCGCGCGCCCTGTGAGTGGAGACCGTGCCGCACCCGTCCGTAGCGTCGGGGGACGGCCGAGCACGCCACCCGCCGACGAGAGGCGAACACCGTCATGACGCAGTCGAACACGGCACCCGGGCCCGAAGCGGCCTGGGGAGAGCGCATGGACAGGTCCGACCGGATCGTCGTCGGTGTGTTCGTCGGCATCCCCTTCGTCGCGGTGATCGCGTCGGTCGTCGTCCTCTGGGGATGGGGCGTCACCTGGCACGACCTGGTGATCGGCGCGGTGATGTACGCCGTCACCGTCCACGGCGTCACCGTCGGATACCACCGCCTCTTCACCCACCGGGCGTTCAAGGCCGCGCGCCCTCTGAAGGTCGCCCTCGCCGTCGCGGGCACCATGGCCGTGGAGGGCGACCCCGTCACCTGGTGCGCCGATCACCGCCGTCATCACCAGTTCGCGGACAAGCCGGGCGACCCGCACTCCCCGTGGCGCTTCGGCACGTCCGTACGGGCACTGGTCAAAGGGATGATGTGGGCCCACGTCGGATGGACGTTCAACAACGAGAAGACCAACCGGGAACGGTACGTGCCCGATCTGCTCGCCGACCGGGATCTCGCCGCGGTCGCCCGGTGGCAGCCGCTGATCGTGCTCTTCTCGTTCGTCGCCCCGGCCGTCGCTGGCGGGCTGTGGGGCGACGGACTCTGGGACCCGGGGGCCGCCTGGTCGGCCTTCTTCTGGGCAGGGCTCGTACGCATCGGCCTCCTGCACCATGTGACCTGGTCGATCAACTCGATCTGCCACATCAGCGGCGCCAGGCCGTTCCGTTCCCATGACCGTTCGGGGAACGTGTGGTGGCTCGCGCTCCTCTCCGGCGGTGAGTCCTGGCACAACCTGCACCACGCGGAGCCGACGTCGGCCCGCCACGGGGTTCTGCGCGGTCAGATCGACAGCAGCGCGCGGCTCATCCGCTGCTTCGAGCTGCTGTCCTGGGCGCACGACGTGCGCTGGCCCGACGAGCGCAGGCTCGCCGCCAGGGCGGTTCGCGAGTGAGATCCGCCCGCCGGCCCGCCGCCGGCCCGCCGCCGGCCCGCCGCAGGGGTGCGGCGGGCCGGCTGAGCGGCAAGGGCGGGGCGGGGCGGGCTGAGCCCGTGAAGGTGGCGGAGTCAGGAGGGCAGGCCGAGACCGGCGGCGAGTACGGGCCAGGAGGCCTTGAACTCCCGCTGCCAGTAGGGCCAGGCGTGCGATCCGCCGGAGTAGAGGTGCACCTCGGCCGGTATCCCCAACGCCTCGAGCCGCTGCGTGAATCCCTGCGCCTGACGCCACAGGGAGCCTTCGAGAAGCACTCCCTCGAGGTTGCCGAAGTCGATGTTCGGAATCCCGCTGCCCTGCGAGACGTAGAGCCGGGTGCCGGTCAACTGCCGAGCCTGGGCGGCGGGGTTGTGCCGGTTCCAGAGGTCCCGGTTGAACAGCGGGTGGCCCCAGAGGGAAAGGGGCAGCAGCTCCTCCCGGGCGACGATCGCGTTGAGCACCATCGGCATGCCGTACGCCGTCGTGTCGACGATGCCGCTGTACGAGGCGGCGGCGCCGAAGGTCCCCGGATGCCGGGCGGCGAACGCCAGCGCGCCGTACCCACCGGTGGACACGCCCGCGACCGCGCGGACGCCGCTCGCCCGGTAGCGCAGACGCAGCAGCTCCATCAACTCCTCGACCTGGAAGGTCTCGTAGTCCGGAGCCGAACGGCTGCCGTAGCCCCACCAGTCGGTCGGGATCCCGGTGGGTCCCGAGGACGGCATGACGGCGATGACGTCCTTGTCCGCCAGGAACTGCTCGACATCCGTCTCCCTGGTCCACGACGTGTAGTCGTCGTGCGCACCCTGAAGGAGATAGAGCACCGGCCAGGTCCGCTCCGGCTGTGCCTCGAAACCGGCGGGCAGGACGACGCGTACGGGCAGTGTCCTGCCGACCGCGGGCGAGTCGACGGTGAGATCGAACGTCCGTGCGTCGATGCGGCTCTCGGACACGATGCGGGCGCCGGACGCCGCGGGCGTGACCTCGCCGACCGCGAGGCCGGTGCCCGAGCCGGTCGTCGGGGTGCTCGTCGGGGCAGTCGTCGGGGCGGTCGGCGGGGCGGTCGGCGGGGCGGTCGGCGGGGCGGTCGTCGCACCGGCGGCGCCTGCCGCGCCCGTGGCGCCCGCAGCGATCAGGACGGTGCTGACGGCCAGCGCGGTGAACGTTCCGCGTGGGCGGCGCGCACGCCGGTGCGCGGGTGGCTGTGACATGGGCGGGACCTCGCTTCGGATAGGGGGGTGTGCGGCGGCCTGCCGCCTCTCACGCGTGCGGAAGGTCGCGTTCGAGCAACTCCACGAGCGTGTCGACGACCGGGGGGTCGAGCAGGGACAGATGGTGTCCGGGCAGCGGAGACACCGTCAGATCAGAGCAGTACGCGTCCCAGCCCAGCGCTTCGTCCGTCCGCTCGTAACGCGTGTCCCGCACCGTGTGGGGCGCGGACTCGGCCGCCCGGTACAGCAGCGTGCGCCCGGAGTGGGCGCCGGGTGTGTGCCGTTCGCCGCTGCGCAGATCGAGGTAGGACGTGCGCTGGTGCTCCAGCACGGCGGCCGGCAGCTCCACCGCGTGCTCCAGCACCTTGAGTACGAGGGTGACCTGCCCGGCGTCGTCCAGCCCGGCCAGCTCCTCGTACGGCAGGGAAAGGGGCTTCCCGTACGTCCTTTCCACGAACGAGGCGAAGCCGGTGAAACGGCGCCGCGCCTCCTCGAGCGGTGTCGTACCGGCCGGGGCGGCCAGCGGCAGAACCGAGTCCAGCAGCACGAGTGCGGCGACCGTGCCATGGGCCGACAACAGCCGGGCGGCCTCCTGCGCCAGCAGCCCTCCGTACGACCAGCCGCCCAGCAGCCAGGGCCCGTCCGGGCGCACCTCGCGGATGCGCGCGGCGAACTCGGCGGCCCGTGACGCCACTTCGTCCGTGTCGGGCAGCCGGTCGAAACCGAGCACGGGACGGCTTGCGGCCAGTCGCTGCGCGAGAGGCCCGTACACGTCCGCCGACCCGCCCGCGGCATGGGCGAGGAAGAGCGGAGCCCCGTTCCCGGCCCCGGTGGGGAAGGTGCGGAGCCGTGCTGCGACACCGAAGGCGGCGCGGGCCCCGGCCGCTGTGCGCGAGTGGCCCGTGCCGCCGTCGCCGAGTCGAGGCAACGGCTGCGGCAACGGCTGCGGCGGTAGCTGCGTGAGCAGGGCGGCAACGCCCCTCAGAGTGCCCTGCCGCAGCAGGGTCGCCGGTTCCAGGACCGTGCCGAACTCCCGTTCCACCGAGGCCCGGACGCGTACCGCCGACAGCGAGTCCAGTCCGAGTTCGGTCAGCGGCACGTCGGGGTCGATGCCGTCCTCGCCGTACCCCATGACGTCGGCGACACAGCGCCTCAGCCGGTCGAGGACACCGGCTCCCGGCGCCAGGGCCGGGCGGCTGGGAACCGCCGTCGCACGACCGGGTTCCTCCCCGGCCCAGAACCGGACGTGGCGCCAGCGCGGTACGGGGACATCGGCGATCCGGCCACCCGGGTTCAGCAGTTCGCGCGGTGTCGTCACCGCGAGGCCGCGGACGAGGAGGCGGGCGAGCGAGGAACGGAACGCGAGCGCGTCGTCCGTGTCCTTGCTCAACGTGGGGACGACGAGCACCTCCCCGGCCCCGGATGCGGCCTGCCTGTCGGTCGGCGTCTCGGCCGGTCCGCCGACCAGTCTGTCGGTCGGCGTCTCGGCCGGTCCCCCGGCCAGTCCCTCGGCCGGTGTCTCGGTCACTGTCTCGGCCAGTGCCTCGGTGAGCGGACGCAGTTGAGTCGGATGCGGCGAGACCTCGACGAAGACCCGGTGACCGTCCTCGGCCGCCGCCCGTACCGCCTGGGTGAATCTGACCGGCCGGCGCAGATTGGCCACCCAGTACGCCGTGTCGCAGGGCGAGTTGGAGCGCGGGTCGTCCAGGACGGTGGTGTAGCGGCGGCAGTGGGCGTCCGCGTGCGGCACCGTCCCGAGTTCCCGGGCGAACCGGTCCAGCAGCGGGTCGACGGCCGGTGAGTGACCGGCCGCGGTGACGCGCAGCGAACGGGCGAACCCGCCTTCCGCGGTGACCTGGGCGATCAGGCCCGCCACGTCCTCGGACGAACCGGTGACCACGCTCTGCACCGGCGAGGCGTGGACCGCGACCCGCAGGGTGGGGAACCGGCGTGCCGCCGCGCCGACGGCGTCGCCCGGCCGGTCCACCACCGCCATCGCACCATCGGTGAGACCCGCGAGCAGCCGGGACCTGACGGCGATGACGTGCGCACCGGTCGCCTCGTCCAGCGCGCCCGACACGACGGCCGCCGCCACCTCGCCCATCGAATGTCCGATGACGGCAGCCGGCTCCGTCCCGTACGCCCGCCACAGCTCGGCGAGCGCCACCTGGAGGGCGAAGAGGGTGGGCATCACCACGTCGGGCGTGGTCAGTTCCGCGTCCGGGAGCAGCAGATCGTGCAGCCGCAGGCCCGCGTGCTCCGCGAGCAGGTCGGCCATCCGGTCGACCGCCGCGGCGAACACCGGCTCCGTGGACAGCAGCCCGCGTGCCATGCCCGGCCACTGGGAGCCGTAGCCGGAGAACACCCAGACCGGGCCCGGGCCGCCCGGCGCAGGGCCCCGGCCGGTGTGCAGACGCGAGTCCGGGGCCCCCGCCGCGTACCGGGACAGCGCCGTCGCGATGTCCTCCCGGCTCCGCGCGACCACCGCGGCCCGGTGCCGGCCCCGCCCCGTGCGGCCTGCGAGCGTGCGGGCCAGGTCGGCGGGGCGCACGGAACGGCTGACGGGGGTGGCGAGCCACTCGGCCAGTTCGCCGGCGTGGGCGCGCACCCGGTCGTCGGACGAGCCGTCGAGGAGGAGCAGCACGGGCCGCTCCCCGTTCACGCGCACCGCGGGACGGGGGCGGTGTTCGGCGAGGACGACATGGGCGTTGGTGCCACCGAAGCCGAACGCGGACACACCGGCGGTGGCCGTACCCGAGTACCGGGGCCACGGTTCGGGGCCGGTCACCACCCGCAGGCCCAGGGCCTCCAGGTCGGCATGCGGCCCCGGCTCCGAGAAGTGCAGCTGACCGGGGATCTCGCCGTGGTGCAGGGCCAGTACGGTCTTGATGAGCCCGGCGATGCCCGCCGCCGCCTCCAGATGCCCCAGATTGGTCTTGGCCGATCCGATGAGCAGCGGCTGGTCTGCCGGACGTCCGGCCCCGGAACCGAGCGCACGTCCCAGTGCGCCCGCCTCGACCAGATCACCGAGCGCGGTGCCGGTCCCGTGCGCTTCCACGTAGTCCACCGTCGCGGGCGTGAGGTGCGTTCGCGTCAGGAGTTCCTGCTGAGCCCCTGCGCTGGGCGCGGTGAGCCCGTTGGAACGGCCGTCGGAACCGACCCCGGTGGCCGTGATCACGGCGAGCACCCGGTCCCCGTCCCGCTCCGCGTCCGACAGCCGTTTGAGTACGACGACGCCGCAGCCCTCACCTCGTACGATCCCGTCGGCCGCGGCGTCGAACGCCTTGCAGCGGCCGTCGGCCGCCAGGGCTCCCGCACGCTGGAAGCCCAGCGTGACGGCGGGCGAGAGCAGCAGGTTGACGCCGGCCGCCAGTGCCGTGTCGCTCTCGCCCTGCGTCAGACTCCGCACCGCGTGGTGCACGGCGACCAGCGAGGAGGAGCAGGCCGTGTCGACGGCCAGGCTCGGACCGCGGAGATCCAGGAGATAGGACAGCCGGCCCGCGGCGACACCGAGCGCCGACCCGGGGGCGGTCCAGGCATCCACCGACGCCAGGTCCGCGGTCGTGAGATGGGCGTACTCGTTCCCGCTGATCCCGACGAACACCCCGGTACGGGTACCGGCGAGCGAGGGTACGGAGAGCGCCGCGTGGTCCAGGGCCTCCCGCGAGACCTCCAGGAGCATCCGCTGCTGCGGGTCCATGGCCGTGGCCTCGTGTGAGCCGATGCCGAAGAACTCGGCGTCGAAGCCCGCGATTCCGTCCGTGCCGGTGCCGGTGCTTGTGATCGCTTGGCCTTCCGCGGCCGGGCGTTCAAGGAACGCGCCGTACCTGCTGATGTCCCCGGGAAGCCCGGAACCGTCGCCCACGAAGGGATCCCAGCGCCCCTCGGGGACCGTTCCGACCGCGTCGCGGCCCTCCGCCAGCAGCCGCCAGTAGCCGTCCGGCGAGTCGGCACCACCGGGAAACCTGCACCCGACGCCGATCACGGCGACCTGCTCGTTCCCCGGGAGAGGTGCGTGCCGGACCGGGGGAGCGGGAGCGTTGTCCTGCTGCTCCCCGTGCGCCAGCCGTGTCAGCAGGGTGCCGATCGTCGGTGTCTCCCACAGCAGTGTGGGAGGCAGGCGGATGCCGACCCGGTCGCCGAGCATCGCGGTGAGCGCGACGGCGTCCCGTGAGGTCAGACCGAGTTCGGCCAGAGGGCGGTCGTCGTCGATCTCGTGCGGCTCGTAGCCGTACCAGAGGCACAACCGCTCCACGATCGCGGCACGGAGCCCTGCCCCGTTCATCGCCCACCGCTCCCGCCGTGGACCGAGGCGGTGACCGTCATGGAGACGGAGCCGGACCCGGACCCGGAACCCTCGCCGCCTCCTCCGCCGAGACCCGCGCCGAGGCTCCCGCCGAAGCCCCCGCCGAAGCCTCCTTCGGCGAAACGGGCACGGCTCGCCGCTCGCGCCACCTTTCCACTGGTCGTACGGGGCACGGAACCCGGCGGGACGAGCAGGAGCCGCCCCAGGCGCAGCCCGTGCCGCGCCGAGACGGCGGCACGCGCCGTCCGCTCGGCCGCACGCGCCTGTGAGTCCGACGGAGCGGCACCCCGGCGGTGCTCCGCCACGACGACGAGCTCGTCGCCGGTGCCGTCCGCGCGCGGAACGCTGAACGCCGCCAGCCGGTCCCGGCGCACCGCGTCGACGGCGGACTGCACGGATTCCTCGATGTCCTGCGGATAGTGGTTGCGGCCGTCCACCACGATCAGGTCCTTGAGCCGGCCGGTGACCAGCAGCCGGCCGTCGTGCACGGCCCCCAGATCCCCGGTACGCAACCAGCCGCCGTGCTGTCCGGCCCCGCCGTCCCGTGCCCGGCCGTCCTGTCCCGCGCCGCCGTCCTGTCCCGCCCCGCCGTCCCGTCCCGCGCCGAAGGTCTCGGCGGACAGACCGGCCCGCTTCCAGTAGCCGAGCCCGATGTTCGGCCCGCGTAGCTGGATCTCACCGACCCGGCCGGGCCCTAGCACCTCGCCTCCCACCGGATCGGCGATACGGAGCTCCTGGCCGGCCGGGGTCCCGCACGAGACGAGCCGTGTCACCCTGTCACCGTCGACACCGCCCGCACCGTCGTCGCCGCCCGCACCGTCCCCGTCGCCGTCGGACGTCCGCAGTTCGACGCGCCCGTCGGCGAGGGCCTGCCGGTCGCACACCAGGGTCGTCGGCGGACGCTCGTACGTGTCCGTCGTGACGAACACGGTGGCCTCGGCCAGCCCGTACGCAGGACAGTGCGCGCCCGGCGGCAGCCCGGCAGGGGCGAACGCCCGCTCGAAGCGTTCCACGGTCGTGCTCCGCACCGGTTCGCTCCCGTTGATGAGCACACCGACACGGTCCAGCCGCAGTTCGGCGACCTGCTCCTCGGAAGTCCGCGCCACGCAGTAGTCGTACGCGAAGTTCGGCGCGGCGCTGATCGTCCCCGGGTACGAACCGAGCAGCCGCAGCCAGCGGACCGGATCCTCGAGGAACGCCACCGGGTCCATGAGCACGGACGGGAAACCGCCGACCACGGGGGCCGCGATGCTGAGCACGAGACCCATGTCGTGGAAGAGGGGCAGCCAGCCCACCGTCGTACTGGACGCCGGCTCCGCGCCGAACGCGGTTATTGCCTGGCGGGCGTTGGCGACGACGTTGGCATGGGTGATCATGACGCCGGCCGGGTTCCGGGTCGATCCCGAGGTGTACTGCAGGTACGCGATGTCGTCCGGGCCGGGGCGTCCCACCGGAACCGTGACCGGAACGCTCCGGTCGCCCGTCCCGTCCACGCGCACCACCGGCAGCGGCGGCAGTGCCTGCGCCTCGGTGAACTCCGCGATCCGGGGAGCGGTCGCGATGTCGGAGAGCGCGCACACGGGCTCGCAGTCCTCCAGGACGGCCGCCAGCCGCCCTTCGTGGCCCGGGAGGTCCGGACTGAACATCGGTACGGCGATCACCCCCGCGTACAGGCAGCCGAGGAACGCGGCGGTGTAGTCGATGCCCTGAGGCAGCAGCAGTACGGCCCGGTCTCCCGGCCGTGCCACCGCCGTGAGCCGTCCTGCCACCGTGCGGGCCCGGGCGTCGAGCGCCCGCCAGCCCAGCGTGCGATGGAGTCCGGCGGACGCCGCGTCGGGGAAGTCCACGTACGTGAAGGCACGCTGGTGCGGGCGGCGGGCGGCCCAGTGCCGCAGATGGTCGGTCAGCAGAGGGCCCGTGGGGGGCTGCGAAGCGTTCATGACGGCTCCAACTGATCGCGGTCGGGAGCAGGGGGTGTGGAGGACTCGGAGCGGAGACGGGCGCGGAAGCGGAGTCCTGGACGATGCACCAGGGTCCGCCGCGAAGTGACCCGCGAGTAAGACGGATCGCTGACAGAACGACGGCCCGTGTCTGTCACTTCGGTGACAACAACGGGCCGGAGAACCGTCGCCCGGCGCAGGAGCGGACAGGGGCACGAGGGGCGCAGAATCCCCGGGGGCCGGCGACGAGCCCGGGCGTCGGCTCCGCGTCGGGAGGTGGAGCGGTGGGCCGGGGAAGACTGTGCGCACTGCTGGCGATGACGGCACTCGCCGGCTTCATCACCACGCTCGACAACACCGTGATCAATGTGGCGCTGCCCACCGTCCAGCGGGAACTGGGACTGACCGTCACCGGCCTCGAATGGGTGGCCACCAGCTATGTACTGGTTTTCGGCGCGCTCCTGCTCACCGGCGGCAGGCTCACCGATCTGCTGGGGCGCCGCTCCGTACTCGCCGCCGGGGTCGCGGTCTTCACCCTCGCGTCCGCCGCGGCCGCCGTGGCCGACGACGGGACCACGCTCATCACCGCCCGCGCCGTGCAGGGCGTGGGCGCCGCACTGGTCATCCCCGCCTCCCTCGCGGTGGTGGCCGCCGATCTGCCCGCCGGACGGCGGACCATGGCGGTCGGACTGTGGACGGCCGCGCTGGCCACGGCGCTCGCACTCGGGCCGGTCATCGGCGGCTTCGTCACCGAACGGTGGGGCTGGAGCTGGGTGTTCCTGCTCAACGTGCCCTTCGGCGTGCTGACCCTGGCGCTCGTCCCGGCCGTCCCGGCTGTCCAGGCAGCCCGCACGCGCACCGGGGCGGGGCTGCTCCGTCCCCTCGACCTGCCCGGCGTCGTACTGTCGAGTGCCGCGCTGTTCCTGCTGACCTACGGACTGGTTCAGGGAGGCGAGCACGGCTTCAGGACCCTGCCCGCACTCCTGTGCCTCGGGTCGGCGGGAGCCATCGCCTGCGTCTTCCTCGCCGTCGAGGTCCGCAGTCCCGCACCGCTGCTCGACCTGGGCATGCTGCGCGTCCGTACGCTCTTCGGCGGGGTGGCCGCCCAAGTGCTGTGGGGAATCGGCGTCAACGGGGTCTTCTTCTTCACCGCCCTCTACCTCCAGCGTGTGCTCGGCTTCTCACCGACGGGGGCGGGCCTGGCCTTTCTGCCGCTCGCGATCGCGCTGCTCCTGGTCACCCCGTTCGCCGAGCGCGCCGCGCGGGCCGTGGGCGCGCATGTGTCCGTCGCGGCGGGACTGTTCCTGGTGGCGGCGGGGCTCTGGTACGTGTCGGGTGCGGGGCCGCACGCCGACTACTGGTCCCTGCAGCCCGGGCTGCTCGTCATCGGCGCCGGATCCGCCCTGACCACCCCGCTGATCGTCCGGTCCGTCGCCGACGTGCCCCCGGACCGGACGGGCATGGCCTCGGGACTGGTCAGTGCGGCCCGCGAGATATCCGGAGTGTTCGGGGTGGTCCTGGTCGGAGTCGTCCTGACCCGCACCGAGCGCTCCGCCCTGCGCGACGGAGCCGACCCGGCCGGCGCCTTCCTCGACGGCTACGACTCCGGGCTGCGGCTGGCCGCCTGCTGCGTCCTGCTCGGCGCGGCGATCACCGCTGTCACCCTGCGCCGCCCCGGCCGCCACCGGCGCCCCACCCGATGGGGCAGGGCGCACATCGGCCGCACCCGCGACGCCCGAACCACACGCGCCCCTGCCGTCCTTTGTCACCCGAGTGACAAAGGACAGGGCCGGGACTGTGCGGAGACGACGAGACCCGGCACCACGGCGGCGGTATCGTCACCGGGCCTGTGTCCCTCACGCGCAGAGGAGCCAACTCGTGGTGAACGGTTCCCGATTACCGGTCGACGAGACGGCGGGCAGGGCCTCGCTCGAGGCATCGGCGGCCTTCCGGTCGCTCCCGGCAGGGCTGCACGACCATCTGAGGCCGTTCGTCAAAGAGGTCACGGACGAAGTCGTCCGGGCGATCCGCAAGGAGATCCACGAATACCACCGGCCGCGTGACGACACCTACAGCCACGTCGTCCACCGAGGTGTGGAGCAGGCCCTCTGCGGATTCCTGGCCAGGATGGCCGAACCCGACACGGACTGGGAAGAGGTCAAGGCCACGTACCACCGCATAGGCCGAGGCGAGGCAGACGAAGGCCGCAGCCTCGACTCGTTCCAGGCGGCACTGCGCCTCGGCGCCCGCGTCACCTGGCGCCGGATCAACGCGCTCGTCGACGCGGAGGTACTGCCCCGCCACGTCCTCGCCACCTTCGGCGAGGCGCTCTTCCTGCACCTCGACGAAATGGCGGCGGCGACCACCATCGGCTACACCGAGGCGCGACTGCACGCGGCGGGCGAACTACAACTGCGCAGGAAGCGGCTCATCGACCTGCTGACGTGCGAGTCGTCGGTGTCCGTCGAAGCGATCACCGAACTCGCCCAGATCGCACAGTGGTCCGTCCCGCGTGAGATCGCCGTGGTGGTCGTCGACCACACCCGAGTACCGGACACGGCCCGCCCCATCCTGCCGCCGGAGTTCCTCGCCTGCCTCGACGCGCAGCCCGGAGTGATGGTGGTCCCCGATCCCGACCGGCCCGGCAGGGTCAGGGCCATCAGCGCCGTCCTGAACGGGGTGCGCGCGGCGGTCGGACCGACGGTCGCGCTCGACGAGGGGGCCCGCTCCCTGCGCTGGGCCCTGGACACCCTGGCGCTCTCCCGGCGAGGCGTCCTGCCCGGCACCGGAGTGGTGCGGTGCAGCGACCACCTGGCCACGCTGCTGCTCTTCCGCGACGAGGCACTGATCGACGCCATCGCACACCACCGCCTCCGGCCACTCGACCAGGTGCGCTCTCCGCAGCGCGAACGCCTCGCGGAAACCCTGCTGTGCTGGCTCCAGTGCGGCCACAACGCCAGCGAGGTCGCCGAACGACTGGCCGTGCACCCCCAGACGGTGCGCTACCGCCTGCGGCAACTGGACGAGGTGTTCGGCGACCGACTGCACGACCCGGCGGCGCAGTTCGAGATGCAACTGGCCCTCCGCGCCCTGAGCCTGCGCCCCACGGCGTGACGCACGGAGGCGCGCCGAAGCCGTTCGCAGGTCAGCGCCGCATGTCAGCCGGCGGGGCGGTCGTCGTCGGGTCCGCCGGTGACGGGGAGAGGGTCGACGACGAACGTACCCAACCCGACTTCTCCCCGTGTCCATCCCTGCTCCCGCACGTACCGCATGGCTTTCGCGGCCGTCGCGTTCACCACGCCGAACTCCTGGGCGATCTCCAGGGCGGAGGGTACGCGGCTCCCCGGCGGATAGGTTCCGTCCTCGATGCGCCGGGTGATCTCTGCTGCGATCTGTCTCCACAAGGGGCGGGTGCGATCAAGGTTCATGGACTCAGCGTGGATGGCCATAGAGAACCGCGCATCCGTGGATAACCGTGGATAACTGCGGTTAGAGTGTCGTCGGACACTGAAACGCCCCTGGGGCGGCCGGGCAAGGGCCGTCTCCAGGGGCTCACCGAAGATTGGAGCTTCGGTTATGCGGAACCCTATCGCCGCGCTGCTCGCGTCGCTGCTGGGCGTGCTGGCTCCCGGATCCGGGCGTCGCCGGGCCTGCGCCGGTCCAGTCGCCTCCGCCAAACCGCGGCGGACGCACACGGCCCCTCCCGGACTGGACGAACCTTCCACCCGCGCGGGCGGTCCGCCGGCCGTGCGGCCCCGGTCCCCGTACGGGCTCGTGGAAACACTCCACGGGGAGGACACCGCCCTCATCCGCCCCTACCTGGTCGAGCACGAACGCCAGGAGAGGCGCACCCGCCAACGGCGACGATGCCTCACGCTCGTGATGGCGGCCGACTTCGGCATCGACCTGGACACCCGGAACGTGCACGCGACGGGGGTGGCCTGGTGAGCGAGCCGACCACCAGCGCGCCGGGGCGAAAGCCCGTCCGGATGTGCGTGCGTTGCAGCCACATCACGGACGCACCCGTGCTCGTCGCCGAGGTGCACCAGAACTCGGGCCCGGGCTTCAACCTCTACGCGTGCCCGGCCTGCGCACCCCACTTCCCACCACTGCCCGATCCACTCGACCTCCTGCGGCGCAGGCACCACACGAACGGCACGATCCCCAATGACAACGCCACGGGGCCGTGACCGCCTCAGCAACGGTGATGAGTCAGTCTGTTGGAGCCGCCGCGTCCGACGTGGCCGACGGCCGCGACGGCTTCCGCGATTCCCCGCGGCATGGTGACCGAGCTCTGCACCAGCTGCAACGACGGCCGGCAGGAGATCGCCGACCGCAAGATCGAGCAGCTGTTGCGCGAGTACGATTGACATCGCGCGCTGGACTCGTCCGGGACTTCGAGAAGACCGCGCCTTGTGGTCTTTGGGAGATGACGTGGGCTTGCTTGTGGTCCTCGATGAAGCAGTGGCCGCTCTCAAGGCCCCTCTGGGGGAAGGCGACAGGGCGCAGGGCTGGACCGATGATCTCCGAAGAGAAGTACAGGAAGAGATCTCGATCAGCCGCTCAGTGCTTCGTCGCCACGGGGTGGGTATGACGCGGTACCTGCGACCTCGCCTGGACGAGTGGATGGACCGTGCGGGCGTGCTGCCTGGACCCCTGCGCGACCTGGTGGTCGAGGTACAGCGGTCGCTCGTGGAAGCCCCGACCATGACGTGAGTAGTGCCGCCGACCTGAACATTCGTCACCCACCACCAGTCCACGGACCCGACGTACGGCTGCACATACGGAAGACCTCGACGCCAGTGCCTCCGCTGGTGCCGAGGTCTTGGGACACGGAGTGCCCCGGCAGGATTCGAACCTGCGCAGAGGGCTCCCAAGGGCATGGTTCGACCGAAGCCGAACCATGCCCTTGACCTGAGCGACGTGAATCCAGGATCGCGTGCGCGCAACCCCGGCCGAGACGACGGAGACCGCCACGGCCAAGGCGTTCGTGATCATTGACGCGCTCGAGTGCGCCGTCGTGGAACAGGGGATCGGTCGACGACACGAGTGATGGTCGGATGCGGCACGGGCTGGCCGAACCGCCCACCGAACGGCGGGGTCTCCGGCCACCGGTCCGCGATCGCCGTCTTGGTGAGCCGGCGAAACGGCGCGTCCGGCTTGGCGCGGTGTGCCGGAGTGGCTGCGCGCAGGTGCGTCAGGCGGGCTGTCCGGAGGAGTTCAGCACCGTGGCGAGGGCCGGATCCGCGATCTCGAGGGCGTGGGGGAAGGCGGCCGCCCGGTGCTGGAAGGAAAGGATCTTCGGGTTCAGGACGAAGCCGTCGCGGATCTCGATGGCCTTTCCGACCGTGGGGTCCGCGTCCCATGCCGCGGGGCCGCTCATGACCTTGCGCAGATAGGGGAGGAGCGCCTCGCTGATCTCCCACGTAGCCGAGTTCCACAGGTGGGACGGGCTGTGGTCCACCCCGTAGTAGTGGCACCCCGGCCCGACCATGGGCATCGGGTCGCCGAAAGTGGTCGGACGGGCCCAGGAAAAGCCCATGCCCTCGTCGCAGGAGACATCGATGAAGAAGGAGCCCGGTCGGAACAGGGCGAGCTCCTCGTCGGTGACGAACGTCAAGGGCACGTCGGTGTCCTGCCGGACGCAGTTGACGATGATGTCGAACCCGGCCAGGTACTCCGCGAGCGCCACGGGTCCCGCCGGGGTGAGTGCCTGCAGACGGGACGGATCGTCCTCGTGCTCCTCGAAGTGACCCATCACGACCGACGGCATCGGTGAGGCCACCGCCGCCGCGGCGCGCTGGGTGAGCACCGTGACGTCGGAGACTCCCATGGCGCCCAGGCCCGTGACCGCTCCGCGTGCCGTGGCGCCGAAGCTGATGACGACGGCGCGCAGGCGCCGCCCGTAGCTGCCGGTCAGCCCGCCGAGCTGCAAGGCGTGCAGCACCGAGCAGTAGCCCGCGAGCTCGTTGTTCTTGTGGAACACATGAACGCTGAAAGCGCCCGTGGACGTCCAGTGGTTCATCGCCTCCCAGGCGATGAGGGTCAGCTGACGGTCGATGGCGAGCCGCGTCATCCCCTCGTCCTGCACGCAGTGCGGCCATCCCCACAGCACCTGGCCCTGGCGCAGTGCGGCGACGTCCTCGTGCATGGGCTTGGGCAGCATCAATACGTCGCACTCGTCGAAGAGTTGCTCGCGGGAGCGCAGTCCCGCCACGAGCGGTCGCAGCGCGTCGTCGGCCACGCCGAACCGTTCGCCGTAGCCCTGTTCGAGGAAGATCCCCTCTCGTACGTCCGGCGCGATCCGGCCGAGGTGGGCGGGGTGCAACGGCAGGCGGAACTCGTTTTCCTTGCGGGAGGAGGCGGGTACTCCGAGACTCAAAAGGCTCATACGCTTCCTCATCACTTCGTTCTGGCTATTTCGTTCGCGTCGTACTTCTGGTGGCTGCCGGGTTGCTGGATCAGGAACCGCCGGCCCCGTGCCTGCGCACCCGCTCGGCCAGCGGGAGAGGCGTCTCGTCCAGGCCGTTGACCGACCCGCTCGCCATGCGCGCGCATGTGCCGTGGCAGGCGAGCAGCTGCTTGTCGTCGCGGTGGGAGACCACCACCGCCTCCGCATCGGGAGCGCTCCGGTAGTCGGTGCCGCACATGAGGCAGGCCAGTCCGGAGAGCATCTCCCGGGTCGGCTCGGGTCGGCCACGGCGGCGGCTGGAGATCGAATCCTGTGAATACATGCGTCCGCAATCCTCTTGATCGGTTCAGGGGCGTACGCCGGACACCGGAATGCCTCAAGGGCATCCCGGTGGAGGGAGATCCGCTACCGCGCTGCGCGGGACCGGATACGGGAGGGGGCGTGGCAGTGCGAGCCTGGAGGCATAGTGCGGCTCTTTTCCGGCCGGATCCGATGTGCGCCGGCCTGTGCCGTTCTACGAGGGCGACGCCGAAACGGTGACGGCGTGCGAGGTGCGCTCGGTGCCGCAACCGTACTCCCCTTCATCAGCGCGCGCGGACCTGGTCGGCCTGCGCACTCTCCGACTGATCGGGGACGCGGTCACATCTGCGGATCACACCGGGCACGGACACCGCGATGAAGGGCGTTGCATCGCGTTCGAACCACAGGGCGCCCAGGAGGTACAACCGAAGGCGTCCAACCAGGCTGCCCGCCGGTGTCGCCGGCCCGAAGCATGCGCGGAAGCTCCTGGCGGCCGGCGCCTCAAGGGCCCGCTCGCAGCCGTACTTCGGCGGTCTTCGGCCGGGCTGAAGCGGTCGACCCCGTCGAGACGGACCCTGAGTTGCTCCCTCGGCCCGCCCGCCGGTCGGCAAGCAGTGAACCCACTCGGGGGAGACGCACGACGCCCGCGGGCTGCGGGACCGACCGCCCTCAGCGAGGGTGGTCTCCCTGTGGGCGTAGATCCGGCGCGCCTCACTCGGGAACAGCGATTGAGACGACAAAGACCTGGACTCAGTGAGACTGGGTCCAGGCCTTCATGCGTGGCACTTGTGCAGGTCAGCAGCCCTATCGTGCTGGCCTGTTCGGAGTCCCCCGGCAGGCTTCGAACCTGCGCACACGGCTCCGGAGGCCCTTTTGGTCTCAGACATTCGCGCAGGTCATCGCCCTGTACACGGCCGTTCGGGCTGGACGAGTCCACGTGTAGTCCACAGACGCTGAGCACAGCTCTGGAACGTCCATGGCGGTAAGAGACGATGCTGCGGTACGCCTTCTGATCCGTATCTCTCCAGAGATCGGCCGCCAGCGCCGCGACCGGACTACTTGGCCCGCGCGGGCACTCCGCACCACCAGCGAAGACGGCCGGAAACCAACCTGTGTGGCTGGTTGCTGGTGGCTCGGCCTCCGACAGACGGAGACGTGGGGCTAGGTCGGCTTGGGAAGCGGTAAGTGTGGGCTCGTGCCGAGGCAGCCGGCGAACAGTACGCAGAGGCTGGCGAACAGACATGCGTGTAGCTGCACTCTTGGCACCCTCTGGTCACGCCAGGCCACCCAATCCGCCAAAAGTGCATCCTCGTCACCCTGCCTGGCCGCCCGTAGCCGTGACGTGACGGCATGTCATCTGCTTCAATCAATGAACTTGATTACAGTAACTGCGCAGGCGGGGGGCCGTGTTGATCAACCCAAGGACGGACCCTGCCATGATGGAGGGTGAGATGGGTCGCCCGTCAGGGTCGAACGCCAGCGGAGTTGATGCGCAGCGGGTCCCCATGCAGAGGGACGGCTCGACGGAGCCTAGGAGCCTGCCACCCGATGGCGCCGAGGAGGACCTGGGTGCACGGCTTCGGGAGCGGGCTGCGTTAAGCCCTGAGTTCTGGTCATTTTCCGGCCGCTCACGCCGTGAGGGTGGTCATGGCATTTTCGCGTACCCAGCAATGATGGTTCCGCAGCTACAGGGAGCCCTGCTGGAAGATGTACAAGCAGTCGATCCAACCGTCTCGTCTGTCCTCGACCCCTTCATGGGCTCTGGCACGGTGATGCTCGAGTCGGCTCGGCGTGGTCTGTCTTTTCACGGGACGGATATCAATCCCCTGGCCGTTCTGCTGGCGACTGTGAAGTCTCATATCTATGATCCCGAGCTGCTTGCTAAGGTACGCCAGCGCATTGCTGTGCGAGTGACAGAGGACAAAAGCCAAGAAATTATCGTCAACTTCACTAACCGCGATAAGTGGTTTCGTGATGACGTGGCCATCGATTTGTCTAAGATTAAGAGGGCCATCTCGGTCGAGCGCCCTAGGGTAGTTCGCCAGGCCTTCTGGGTTGCTCTGGCTGAGACCATCCGACTGGTGAGCAATAGTCGGACCTCCACGGTAAAGCTGCACTCGTACAGCCCAGAAGAAATCCAGGCCCGACAACTTGATACGATCGATACGTTCCTGCGAATCTCTGCATCCCAAATTGAACAACTCGACGATCAGGCTGTGGCTCTTTCGCAAGGCTTAGATAGGAATCCAAGCCTTTCAATCACCTGCACAGTCGCTGATGCTCGCAGTGCACCAGGGGTAAAGTATCGCGCGACTGCGGACATTCTAATGACGTCTCCTCCTTACGGGGATAACGTTACGACAGTCACCTACGGACAGCATAGCTACTTGCCGTTGCAGTGGATCGAATCGGCCGATGTTCCTGGGATGAAGCAAGAGCTGCTTGAATACACGCGATCCATTGATTCAATCAGCCTGGGCGGAAAACTAAAAGGATCACTTGATTGGTCCGACGAGTTGCGACTCAAGTCGCCAGCATTTGCACAGTGTCTTGACCAATTGCATGGCCATCCGCGTAATGCGCAAACCAGGATGGTTGCTTTTATTCGAGACCTGGATGAATCGCTGGACGCTATCGTTTCGCGCCTGCGTAGTAATTCTTGGATGTTCTGGACGCTTGGTGAGCGAAAGATTAGCGGTGTCCGCGTGCCCACCGTTACCATCGTTCGGGATCTGTTGGCAACTCGCGGAGCTCGGCACGTTGAAACGCTGGAAAGAAAGATCCCTGGTGGATCAAAGAGAATGGCAGCGCGAAACGCCAGCGTAGAGACGATGAATAGCGAAAGCATCCTGGTCATGCGTGGTCCCTGTGATACCGATTGTGGATCCCGTTCGTGAGGGAAGGAGCCACGAATGTCTGAAGCGCATGGGCCCGAGGTTTTTCACCTAGAAGTCCACCCCTCGGTTGTCTTCAAACTAGGTGAAGACCTCATCACTGACTCAATGCAAGCCCTTATTGAGCTCGTGAAGAATTCGTATGACGCAGATGGCACCTGGGCAGAAATCACAATTGACACAGGCCTCTCTGCTACAGGTAAGCAAGACGATCCTTCGATCAAGCTGAGCGATAATGGCTCCGGCATGACGGTCGAGGACATCAGGCGGGGTTGGCTCACGATCAGCAATTCGGTCAAACGAGAGATGAAGGCTCGCGGGATCGCTACTGATCGCGGTAGGACACCGCTCGGGGACAAAGGACTGGGCCGCCTTGGTGCTCAGAGGTTGGGCGATATCGTCACTATCGTCACCCGTCCTAAGGGCGGGAACGTAGAGTATGAGTTGACTATTGACTGGCGTGAATTCCAGAGTAAGTCTTCACTCAGCGAAGTCGATCTAACTCTCTTGTCACGGCCGACCAACAAGCACCATGGTACGACTCTGACTATTACTGAGCTTCGTGAACCAGAACAATGGCGCAGCGCAGCGATGAGCAGCACTGGCGAGGGCGCATCCACCCTCCAGAAAGACCTCTCGGTCATGATCTCGCCGTATGGTGATGAGAGGGGTTTGAAGATTCTTTTGAAGGTCGATGGGGACCGCATCGACCTCTACGAGCTACCCAAGCGGGTCCGTCGGGCAGCGGAGCTTCGTTATCTCCTGGACTTTGCCGATGGCACTCTAGACATTGTTGGTGAAGCGGCCCTGAGTTATTGGGCACCTCAAGATCGAGCGAAACCAGATGATAGGGCAGCGTTCGAAGCCCTGCTGCACAGTGATTCAGGCAATGCGTTTATGGATTGGCTGCACCAAAATCGGGCCAGGCAGATGGAAGCCTTTGAGTGTCGCCGGGCTGACTCTCCGTACCTGTTGCGAGCTCACCGGTCAATCCGATTGGCAGATCTCGACAATGTGGCGCTCCATCGGGCGGATGTAACCGGGTCTGACGGTGTTCCTGCCGACCCAGGAAAATTCAACGGTGAAGTTGATTACGTAACTCTGGGGCAGGGGCAACCTGACGCTTTCGGTTCTCGCAGCGAGTTTCGAACGTATTTGAAGAGTTTGGCCGGCCTCCGCGTATACCGTGATGGCTTTGGCGTTCGGATGGATGAAGACTGGGTTGGACTGCGGAAATCTCAGACAAGCGGGTCTTCCTTTTACGCCCTCCGACCTGAGAACACCCTGGGCTTCATCGATATCTCCGCTCGCGATAACGGTCAATTGATCGAGACAACGGACCGCGAGGGTTTTGCTGACACACCCCACTATCGAAACTTTATGGCTCTTTTGCAGGCCTGGCGCTCTTTTACGGAGCAGTTCCAGACCTTCATTCGCCGTTCCTATAATGAGTATCGCCAGGAAACGGGTATCTCCGCGGCCGGGCTCGATCCGGAAGCCAGCACTGAAGTACTTATCCAGCATGTAGAGAACACGCACAAGCGCACTATTGTAACTGCGAAGCAACAAATTAGAAGCATTCGGAAGGACGCAGACGAGGCTTCCAAAGGCCATGAGCGGGTGGCGAGAGAGCTCGATGCAAGCCAGCGATCACTCTTCGCTGGTTCTGTAGACCCTGCGATCGAAAAAGAACTAACAAATCTGCGCGCTCGTGAAAAGCGAACTGAAGAGTCAGTCGACGAGATCGAGGCAATCGTCGACTCACTGGACTCAGAGCAAGCGGTACTGGATGTACTAAAAAGCCAGTCGGAGCAAATCCGGTCTCAACTGGCGCAAACCTGGGAAACAGTATCTCTAGGTCTCACTGCTGAGGCAGTTTCCCACGAGGTTGCTCATGTAGCAGAGGGTATCTCCGTCAGAAGTACGCAACTTCGTAAGCATCTCGCCAACGCTGAAATCGCGGATAGGCGAATCCTCAACTACGTGCAGTATATTCAGTCGGCTGCAAGCGCCTTGAAGCGCCAACTGGGCCACCTGAATCCCTCTCTACGCTACATGCGTGAGCGTCGCGAGCGCCTCTCAGTGTCCAGCTTCTGTGAGGAAATGGTTGGCTATCATCGTGAGCGATTGAGTAAAGGGCCAATCTCTATCGTCGTTTCAGTCGAACGCGACTTCGATGTCGAGGTGAACCGAGGGAAACTCACTCAGGTAATTGATAACCTCGTATTGAATAGCGAGTATTGGCTACTTCAAGACCATCGGATGAACCTGCAAGAGGCACCCGAGATCGCTATCAGGGTGAACTCGCCTGTGGTGACAGTTAGCGATAATGGTCGTGGAGTCGATAGAAGCGTTGAAGCGACACTCTTCGAACCGTTTATTTCGTTCAAGAAACGGGGCGAGGGTAGAGGTCTTGGGCTCTATGTCGTAACGCAGTTGCTCGATTCTGAGGGGTGCGCAATCGAGCTAGCGTCCGAGCGCAACGCAAACGGACGTCTGTTTAAATTCCGTTTGGATCTAGGGGGGATGCGTGTTGAAGCGTGACGGGAACACAATGGAAGCTGCGGCGATTAGTGCTGACGTCAACGCCCCGGCAATCCCTGCACAGCCGGGCCCTACGGTTGTTGTGCCCTTCGACGCCAAAGCGGCTTCGCAGGAGCTGCTGAACCTCGCGCGAGTCGACCGGATTATCTGCGTTGATGACTGGTACGCCGAGCGTGAAGACGATGGTGAAGACGTCTTCGCTGCCCTTGCCGATGGCCTGTTCCCGATGGCGGAATTAGAGAAGATCGCTAAGACCATTCCCTCCTTGGAAGTCGATGGGGACTCCTCTACGCCACCGGAACTAGTCGCCGACGAGGTCAGAAAGGTATGGGGGAGCCTAAATGAGGTCGAGCGTGAGCAGATCCGTTCCGCGGTCGACGGAGGTTTCGGTTCTGACCCTCTAGAACCTTCGCCAGAAGAGGACGAGCCGGCCGCAGCGAACTTGCGGGAGTTGCTTGCAGACTCGCGCGAGTTCGTCACGATTTCTCTGTCCCGCTGGCGCGAACAGCGCAGTGCTCTGCTGGTCGACGGTAAGAGCACGTTGATCCTCTTCGACCGCGATTTCAGCAGAGAAGGGGCGTCAGAAACCGCCGGCGAGCAAGAAATCGCGGTCCTCTTGCATGATGCGCCGGAGAGTTGGCGTATCGGTCTTCTGACTCACACAGTTGCCGATGCTGATGCAGAAATCGAAGTATGGAAGGATCTTGCAAAGAAGTTCGATGCGGATTCTTCCCGATTTCTGGTCATCGCCAAAGGGCACCTGTCAGTTAGCCAGGCAGGCTTTCCGCGAATGCTGAAACTTACTCTGCTCGCGCCAGCGTTGGAACGCATGCAACAGAGCCTTGCTGATGCGGTGAAGGGCACATGGGGTGAGGCTATAACAAAGGTTGGGAACATCGACCCGTACACCCTGGAAGCCGCTCTGAACGGGGACAGGCTGACAGACGGGACGTGGGGCCCTGAAACGTTGCTCAGGATTGCTACCGCCTTCACCCAGGACTCGGTGCGTGCCAAACTGCGGGCCGATGAAGATGTGCACAATTCGAGCCGCATAGTGACGAAGCTGAGTCGGGTTGCATTGCCTAATTCTCCTGATCCTGACCGAGTCAGGAGAGAGCTCGCCGAGATTGAGCGGTTGGAATATTTCGAATCGCCGCAACACTTGACACAGTTGCATTTTCCGCTCGAAGTGGGGGATGTTTTCTGCTTCCAGAAATTCATTGAGCAACCCCATTCTTTCGAAGTGCCTCCGCCTAAGGGTGGGAAGGCTCGGACTGCGGAGGAAAGTGACTCTGTGGCTCTAGAGCCGAGGCAGGCGGGCGCCGAAAATTACATGATCCTGCTGGCGCAGCCGTGTGATTTGGCGATTCGACACAACGGCAAGAGAAATAATGATCTCGAATTTGTCAGGCTTGCGCCGTTGAAGCGACCCGTCGATGGGCGCATCATT
The DNA here is from genome assembly GCF_042888225.1 of Streptomyces sp. NPDC003023. NCBI lineage: Bacteria > Bacillati > Actinomycetota > Actinomycetes > Kitasatosporales > Streptomycetaceae > Streptomyces > Streptomyces sp. NPDC003023. The sequence continues at coordinate 65,578 of NZ_JBIAPL010000009.1, read as the reverse complement.
GCCCAGCCTGGTGGAGGTGTCGCGACGTCATTCGACCTCCCATTCTTCTTTTCAGAATCAGGCGGCGGTGTGGAAGTCAAGCTCAGCCAGCAGCAGTATGTGCCCCTGACGGCGCTTGATATGTGCGTTCTTAGCGATCAAGGCGCTGGCTGGTTGTCCTCCGACCAGGTAATGCCCGATCATGTGTTGCCAAATTGGCAGGAGCGTTTTAATATCTTGCGTTCCTGGGTTGTAAAGAAGGTGGCGGCGTACAAGGCTATGCAGCCTCACCGGATTGCAGGTAAAGGGGCCGACCAGATTACCGCCGCTCTGACTGGCACTGTGGCTTCGCCAGCGCTACAGGCGCTCATCTCGATTGAGACCTCAACCGTGTTCTATGGTGTGAAAAGAGTTGGGCGCCTTCGAGAGCCTTATCGGTCGGCCCTGCTGTCTAGGATGTCGCAACGTGATTCCCGTGACGCATTCGACCCGAGTCTTATTGATAAGGGTAATGCGTAGACTCGCTCGCTAGGTGGCGCTGGCGTCAGACAGGAGCGAGGTCGGCGGAGCGGGTTTGGCCGGTGGCCTGCCCGGTCTGGGGTCGAGCATGATCAGGGGGCCGTACGCTGGCCAGCAACTCGGGCAGGCTTTGAGCCTGACCGCAATGAGCACGAGTGGCCCCCTGGTCTTGCTCGACGCGGGACCCTGACTGGGGAGGTGGCTAAAGCCGTGGAGCCGACCGCCCCAGCCGCGATGTGCCCTTCTCTGTCATCAGGCTGCTGATCGTCGTGGGCGCGGCCCGGGCGCCGGCCGGGTTGGAGCGGGGCGGAGACAGGAGCGCAAGCCCGGCCGGGGGCCGGGCCTGCGCGCGGGGAGCGGAGCGAGCCGCCTTGAACCCGTAAGGAAAGATGTTACTCAGGCCTCGGAAGAGATACGCCAGAGTGGGGATGCGTACTGGTCCGGGCGGCTGTTGATCAGGAGAGCTCTCAGGTCCTCGCGCTGCTTGCCGTTGAGCCCAAGGGCCTCCGTGATCCGACGGAACGTCGTATGGCTGACTCCGCGGGAGCGGGCTTCGGCCTCGAACTGGTTGAGTCGCTGGAGCGTGGCTTCGGGATCGAGCTCTTGCACCGGCTGGCTCCCGAGCCAACTGGCCTTGTTGCGCTCGTAATCGATCTCCGAGTATCCGCAGATCTCGCGGCTGTGCCCCTCAGCCTCGTCCAGAGTTTCCGTCGACAGAGGGGCTCGTGCGAGCTCGTTCCGTTGGAGGGCGTCGTCCAGGTCCGCTTCGTGGACGGTGGGCCCTTCGTCGGTGAGGGGCACTGGCAGGCCGGCGTCCCTGACTTCGCATAGGCCCCGGATGCCTCGGGCGGTCGCCGCGAGCATCGCCGTTGCTTCGGACGGGTGCCACTCCAGTACGGAGCTGACCGGATGGACGTGCTCGGCTGTGAGCGTCAGGACTGATGCACCCAGGCGGTCGCGCAGATCCTCGGCCGGGACTTCACCGTCCAGGCCAGGTCCGGCGACCAGGAGCCGGACTGGAGCGTTGAGTTGGCAGCATGCGGCGAGGGGGTGAGGACATCAGCCAGCGGGCTGCGGAGCGTTGGCTCGTCGCCCTTGGCGAGGATGTCTCCGCCGACGTCCAGGAGGTCGATGGATTCGGGGGCCAGGTGCTGGACGAGCTCCTCGAGTTGCCGCGTGATGCCCTCGGCCTCCCGGCCTCGATGGAAGAGAAGAAGTCGGCCGTGTCGTGGTACGCCTTCGCTCTCAGGTACCTCGCCATGAAGTGGCCCCATGCCGCCCCCAATACGCGAGACGGCATCAACGAATCCCTCACCAAGCGTGACGCTGGAACTCCTCGAGGAGCGTGCAGGGCGGCCGTCCGACGATGCAATCCGCAAAGCACTGCGCAACTGGGCCTTCGTGCTACCGGGGCCTGACGATCGGCAGGTGCCGGACGACGTGCGGAACGTTCTCCACTAGGTGTCCAAGGCGTCCCGACCGCTCGCCGATCTCGCTGAACCCGCCATGGCTCGCGCGGTCCTCGACTCACTGAAACTCAAGCTCGACGGCACGGCAGCAGCGGCGGAGACCGTGAGGCGTAAGCGCCGGACGCTCGTCAACGCCGCGAATTACGCCGTCGACCTGGGGGGAGCTGCGCGAGAACCCGATCACGGCTGTCCGCTGGCAGAAACCGAAGGTGTCCAACCAGGTTGACCCACGGGTTGTCGCCAACCCGGAGCAGGCTCGCAATCTACTGGCGGCCGTCTCCTACGTGGGCGGTTACCGACGCGCTCGTGGTCGTCGCCTCGTGGGTCTTTTCGCCGCCATGTACTTCGGTGGCCTCCGGCCGGCTGAAGCGGTCGGCCTCGTCGAGACGGACCTGATCCTTCCGGAGCCGGGCTGGGGCTCGGCGCTGCTCCACCGGACCCGTCCGTCGGTCGGCAAGCAGTGGACCGACTCGGGGGAGACTCACGACGACCGCGGGCTGAAGAACCGTCCGACCGAGGACGTCAGGCGGGTGCCTATCCCGCCCCACCTCGTCGCCATGCTCCGTGAATACCTGGCCACCTTCGGCACGGCTGATGACGGGCGGCTGTTCTTCAGTGAGAAGGGTTCGGTTGTCCCGTCTTCGACGTACTACCGCGCGTGGCAGGAGGCCCGGCTCCTCGCGCTTCCGCCGGCCGTCGCGGCCTCGCCGCTCGCGAGTCAGCCGTATGACCTTCGGTACTCGGCTCTGTCGACGTGGCTCAACGCGGGTGTCGACCTGACCGAGGTGGCCGAACGCGCTGGCAACAGCGTCGAGGTCCTGCTGACCCGCTACGCGAAGTGCCTGGATGGGCGGCAGGACGTCGCCGACCGGCGTATCGAGGATCTGCTTCGCGAGTACGAGTGAGGCGTCCTGCACCAACACGGAGGCCCTGGGCATCTTTCCCGGGGCCTCCCGCGTTTTGAGCCTTACCTGCGGCGATGCTCACGACTGCAAGGCATGGGAGCTTTCCGGCGCTAAGGACGCCGTGGGCAGGACCACGGTCATCGCGGACGGTGGCTACCGCGGTACCGGCCTGGTCAGTCCACATCGACGCGAACGCGGCAGACCGAACTACCTGCCTGGAAAGAGGATCACACCACCTTCCACTGCAGGGTCCGCGCACGCGTCAAGCAAGCCTTCGCCCGCATGAAGAGCTGGAAGAGCCTCCGCGATTGCCGCCTCAAAGGCGACGACGTCCACCACGTCGTGCTCGGCATCGCTCGCCTGACAACCTCACCCTCACCGGGTCAACGAGTAGCGAGTTAGGTCATCCAGCACGTCAAAGATCATTTACGAGGCAACGCTTAGCTATCGGTGAATGCGTGGCAGAGGATGGCGAACGCGGTCCCATCGGCGGGGCGCAGGTAGCGCCCAGGCCTCGTCGGTCCGGCGCACTTTGGTGGCCAGACGCCGTTCAAAATGCCGTGCCCTGATGGCGTCTTGCGGAGCCCGGATCAGTCGATGCGTATCGAAAATCTTGACCCAGTTCTGGCCGTCCGCGTCCTGGAATCGCGCTGCTAGAGCCCCTGAAGCTGAACCATCATGGCGGTATACCCGAAACTCGCCGGCATGCATGGGGCCATCGCCCGCGTACTCGGCATTCCCAAAGGAGTACTCCCACTGATCGCCGTTGAACAAGCCGACGTACAGGAACGCGCGCTCGGACACGTTGGTTACGCGAATGGTGCGGGAGCCATCGCCCTCCCAATGGACGTTGAAGACTAGCTTGCGCGCCTCGGCTCTCTCCTCCTTCCGCCGGTCGCGCAGCAGAATGTAGAAGCCAAGCAACAACGATCCACCCGTCAGGAACGCGCTCGCCCAAGTGGGGACGGTGCCCCAGTCCATCGCTGCCATGCCGGAGTTCTCACCTCGCAGCGAGGGGTGAAACCGAACTTGAGGTAGCTCTGAGCTCCGCTGAGCCCGAGAGCCCAGTGCCAGCCGCACACCGCGCTCGGTACCTTCCTGACCTTTGGACTGCCGTGCACGGCACCGCTACCGGACGAGTGCCAGTACCCGCACTCCGGCCAGGCGATTCAAGGGGCCAGGGCCGTCCACGTTCCAGACGAACGGCAAGTTCGCCAGATGGTTCGAGCCCTGCGTCTGCTACGACCTGGGGGCTACCCCCTGTGCGACACCTGCCTCGCCAATCACCAGGAGCTGTTCGTCGTAGTTCGGGCGCAGGCCGTCGGCCACGTGCCGGCAGCCCGGCATGGCCGGAAGCGGGTACCGAGGGGACCAGTGCGCAGTCCACTGCTGGTGCGTTGCCACCTGCAACGATGTTCCAAGATCCCGTCCACGCCTCGTTTACAGGCTTCGACATACGGCCGCTTCGGGCCGCACACGTCTGCACATACGCGAAGACCCCGTCCTCAGCGTTCTCGCTGGTGGCGGGGTCTTTGGGCACCTACTTCGAGGTGCCCCCGGCAGGATTCGAACCTGCGCACACGGCTCCGGAGGCCGTTGCTCTATCCCCTGAGCTACGGGGGCGTGCGCCGCGCTGCTGCGTGGCGACGGGTAGAACCCTACCAGCTCCCGAAGGGTGTCCGTGAACAGGTATTTCGGGTCCTGGAGCGAGCCGCGAGAGGCGGTTGGGGGCTGGTGGGGCGGGTGTGAACGATCATGCGTGCTGCGCCCCGTGGTGCCTCACCGTGCCCCTGCTTCGCCCGCACGGGTCGGAAGTGGGGAAAACCCGGACGCAGCCGGGCCGGCGGACCTACTCTCGAGTTGTGTCCGGCGCGTCCGGCCGAGTGCTCGTTGTCGATGACAACCGGGTGATTCGGCAGCTGATCAGGGTCAACCTCGAGCTGGAGGGCTTCGAGGTCGTGACCGCGGCCGATGGTGCCGAGTGTCTGGATGTCGTGCACCAGGTGCAGCCCGACGTCGTCACGCTCGACGTCGTCATGCCGCGCCTCGACGGTCTGCGGACCGCCGCGCTGCTGCGGGACGACCCGCGGACGAGTGGCATTCCGCTGGCGATCATCAGCGCCTGCACCCAGTACGAGGTGGACAGCGGCGTCGCCGCCGGGGTGGACGCGTTTCTCGCCAAGCCCTTCGAGCCGACCGAGCTGGTTCGGATCGTGCGGCAGTTGATGCGCCTGAAGCCGGGGGAGGGCCCGCCGTCAGTAGACGGCCGGCATGGAGCCGGGCGGGCAGGGAGCGCGCGGGGCTGACCGTCTCGTCGTCGGCATCGTTGCCCGCATGGCGAAACCGGTTCGCGAAGTGCCCCCCTTCCTCCCATACGCTTGTCCCGTGACCCCCGCCGAGCTCTCCCGTACCGTCCGGCACGCCGTGTGCCGTGCCGTGGAGGACGGTGCGCTGCGGGTCGACTCGCCCGACGGCATCGGCAGCGTGAAGATCGAGCGGCCGCGGCCCGGAGGGCGCGGGGACTACGCCACCGGGATCGCGCTGCGGCTGGCCCGGCAGGCCGGGCGGCCCGCCGCCGACGTGGCCGCGGAGCTGGGGCGGCGCATCGCCGCGGCCCCCGGGATCGCAGCCGTCGACGTCACCGGCCCCGGCTTCCTCAACATCACCCTGGCACCGGAGAACCAGCAGCAGCTCGTGCGAGCGGTTCTGGACCAGGGCACGAACCATGGGTGGATCGAGCCGGCCGGGCAGAGCGCGCGGCTGACCTGCCGCGCCGACGTGCGCGCGGCCGTCACGGCCGACACGCTTCGCCGGATCCTGTTGTCGCAGGGCATCGCCGCAGCCGCTGTCTGCGAAGGCGTAGCCGACCCGCTCTGGGCGGACCTCGGAGTGCGGCTCGATGCGGAAGAGGCGCGCGGCCGGCCGGAGCGGGCCGACGTCATGCCCGTCCCGGCGGAAGAGGACGCCGCGACCCTGCTCCGCCGCCTCGGCGTCGACGCCGCCCGCTGGGCGCTGCTTGCCGCAGCCGCGCACGACAGGCCGAAGACCGACGAGCGGACGCTGCTGGTGCAGCACGAGCGCAATCCGCTGTTCCGCGTGCGGTACGCGCACTCCCGCGCCCGCGCCCTCACCCGCAATGCCGCCGCGCTCGGGTTCACCGCAAGCCCGGAAGAGTACGTCGACGCCCCCGCCCTCGCCGCCGCCGTCGGCGACCGTCCCGCCGTCCTCGCCGACGCCGCGCGGCTGCGCGCGCCCGACCGGCTGGCCCGCCATCTGGAAGTCACCGCCGACGCTCTCCTCTCCTTCCAGCACACCGTGCTGCCCGTCGGGGACGAGAAACCCACGGCCGCCCACCGTTCCCGGCTCGCTCTTGCCGAAGCCGCCGGGACGGTGCTCGCCGGTGGCCTGTCCCTGCTCGGCATCAGCGCACCCGAACACCTGTGAGATGTGAGAGAGCAGACCGATGAGCCGATCCGCACACCCTGCCGGTCCCCGTCACGCCGACGTGCTTCCCGAGGGTCACTACAGCGCCCCGCCCACCGACCTCAACGCCCTGGACTCCAAGGTGTGGGCCGCGACCGTCAGTCGCGGCACGGACGGTGTCGTCACCGTCGGCGGGATCGAAGTGACCAGGCTGGCCGAGGAGTTCGGCACCCCCGCCTACTTCCTCGACGAGACCGACTTCCGCGCCCGCTGCCGCGCCTGGGCCGAGGCCTTCGGGAAGGACGCGGACGTCTTCTACGCGGGCAAGGCGTTCCTCTCCCGCGCGATCGTCCGCTGGCTGGCGGAGGAGGGGCTCAACCTCGACGTCTGCTCTGGCGGCGAGCTGGCCACCGCGCTCGACGCCGGGATGCCCGCGGAGCGCATCGCCTTCCACGGCAACAACAAGTCCGAGCGGGAGATCCGCCGCGCGGTCGAGACGGGCGTCGGGCGGATCGTGCTCGACTCGTTCCAGGAGATCGTCCGCGTCGCGCACATCGCGCGGGAGCTGGGCAAGCGGCAGAAGGTCCAGATCCGCGTCACCGTCGGCGTCGAAGCGCACACCCACGAGTTCATCGCGACCGCCCACGAGGACCAGAAGTTCGGCATCGCCCTCGCCGGCGGCCAGGCCGCGGAGGCCGTGCGCCGGGCGCTGCAGCTCGACAGCCTGGAGCTCATCGGAATCCACTCCCACATCGGCTCGCAGATCTTCGACATGGCCGGCTTCGAGGTCTCCGCCCGCCGTGTCGTGCAACTGCTGGCCGAGGTCAGGGACGAGCACGGCATCGAGCTGCCGGAGATCGACCTGGGCGGCGGCCTCGGCATCGCGTACACGTCGGACGACGACCCGCGCGAGCCGCACGAGATCGCCAAGGCGCTCACCGAGATCGTCACCCGTGAGTGCGAGGCGGCGAAGCTGCGCACTCCCCGTATCTCCGTCGAGCCCGGTCGCGCCATCGTGGGGCCCACCGCCTTCACCCTCTACGAGGTCGGCACGGTCAAGCCGCTCGAGGGACTGCGGACGTACGTGAGCGTCGACGGCGGCATGTCGGACAACATCCGCACCGCGCTGTACGACGCCGAGTACAGCGTCGTCCTCGTCTCCCGCACCTCCGAGGCCGCTCCCATGCTGAGCCGTGTCGTCGGCAAGCACTGTGAGAGTGGCGACATCGTGGTCAAGGACGCGTTCCTGCCGGCCGACCTCGCGCCCGGCGATCTGATCGCCGTGCCGGCCACCGGCGCGTACTGCCGTTCCATGGCCAGCAACTACAACCACGCACTTCGCCCGCCTGTCGTCGCCGTCGCGGACGGTGCGGCGCGGGTGATCGTCCGGCGTGAGACGGAGGAAGATCTCCTGCGTCTCGACGTCGGATAGCTGAGATAGATGTCTCGTATGCCGGACGAGGTACAGAAACTCTCGTCCGGTAAGTGAGACTGGTCCCCATCGTAGAAGTAATGAGAAGCGAGGTCGGATGATGCGTACGCGTCCGCTGAAGGTGGCGCTGCTGGGCTGTGGAGTGGTCGGCTCAGAGGTGGCGCGCATCATGACGACGCACGCCGACGACCTCGCCGCGCGTATCGGCGCCCCGGTGGAGCTCGCCGGGGTGGCCGTCCGCCGCCCCTCCAAGGTGCGCGAGGGCATCGACCCGGCGCTCATCACCACGGACGCGACCGCGCTCGTGAAACGCGGGGACATCGACGTCGTCGTCGAGGTCATCGGCGGAATCGAGCCGGCCAGGACCCTCATCACCACCGCGTTCGAGCACGGCGCGTCCGTCGTCTCCGCCAACAAGGCGCTGCTCGCGGAGGACGGGGCGACCCTCTACGCCGCGGCGCAGCAGCACGGTCGCGACCTGTACTTCGAGGCGGCTGTCGCCGGTGCGATCCCGCTGATCAGGCCGCTGCGCGAGTCCCTCGCGGGTGACAAGGTCAACCGCGTGCTGGGCATCGTCAACGGCACGACGAACTTCATCCTCGACAAGATGGAGCGGTCCGGCGCCGGCTACTCGGAGGCCTTGGACGAGGCCACGGCCCTCGGATACGCGGAGGCCGACCCGACCGCCGATGTCGAGGGCTTCGACGCCGCCGCCAAGGCCGCCATCCTCGCCGGGATCGCCTTCCACACCCGCGTACGGCTCGACGACGTCTACCGCGAGGGCCTCACCGAGGTCACCTCCGCCGACATGGCCTCCGCCAAGCGCATGGGCTGCACCGTCAAGCTGCTCGCCATCTGCGAGCGTGCGGCGGACGGGCAGTCGGTGACCGCCCGCGTGCACCCGGCGATGATCCCGCTCAGCCACCCGCTCGCCTCCGTCCGTGAGGCGTACAACGCGGTCTTCGTCGAGGCGGAGGCCGCCGGACAGCTGATGTTCTACGGCCCCGGCGCCGGCGGCTCGCCGACCGCGTCGGCCGTCCTCGGCGACCTCGTCGCCGTGTGCCGCAACAAGCTCGCCGAGGCGACGGGGCCCGGGGAGTCCGCGTACACCCAGCTGCCGGTGAGCCCCATGGGCGACGTGGTGACGCGGTACCACATCAGTCTCGACGTTGCCGACAAGCCGGGCGTCCTCGCCCAGGTCGCGACGGTCTTCGCCGAACACGGGGTGTCGATCGACACCGTCCGTCAGCAGGGAAAGGACGGCGAGGCGTCCCTCGTCGTCGTCACCCACCGCGCGCCCGACGCCGCCCTCTCCGGGACCGTCGAGGCGCTGCGCAAGCTCGACACCGTGCGCGGTGTCGCCAGCATCATGCGTGTTGAAGGGGAGTAAGGGACCCATGACCACCAACGGCACCCACCAGTGGCGCGGCATCATCGAGGAGTACCGGGACCGTCTTCCGGTCACGGACACGACGCCGGTCGTCACGCTCCGCGAGGGTGGCACGCCGCTCGTCCCGGCGCAGGTCCTCTCCGAGCGCACGGGCTGCGAGGTGCACCTCAAGGTCGAGGGCGCCAACCCCACCGGGTCCTTCAAGGACCGCGGAATGACCATGGCGATCACCAAGGCCAAGGAGGAGGGCGCGCAGGCCGTCATCTGCGCCTCCACCGGTAACACGTCCGCCTCCGCCGCCGCGTACGCGGTGCGCGCCGGGATGGTCTGCGCGGTCCTCGTGCCGCAGGGCAAGATCGCGCTCGGCAAGATGGGCCAGGCGCTGGTCTACGGCTCGAAGATCCTTCAGGTCGACGGCAACTTCGACGACTGCCTCAGCCTGGCCCGCGGCCTCTCGGAGAACTACCCGGTGGCGCTGGTCAATTCGGTCAACCCGTACCGGATCGAGGGCCAGAAGACCGCGTCGTTCGAGATCGTCGACGCGCTCGGTGACGCCCCCGACATCCATGTGCTGCCCGTCGGCAACGCCGGCAACATCACGGCGTACTGGAAGGGGTACAAGGAGTACGCGGCGGACTCCGTGTCCTCCCGCACCCCCCGTATGTGGGGCTTCCAGGCGTCCGGTTCCGCGCCGATCGTGCGGGGCGAGATCGTCAAGGACCCGTCGACGATCGCGACCGCGATCCGGATCGGCAACCCCGCCTCCTGGACGCAGGCGCTGGCCGCGCGCGAGGAGTCCGGCGGCTTCATCGACGAGGTGACGGACCGTGAGATCCTGCGTGCCTACCGGCTGTTGGCGTCCCAGGAGGGTGTCTTCGTCGAGCCGGCGTCGGCCGCTTCGGTCGCCGGTCTGCTGAAGGCCGCCGAGCAGGGCAAGGTCGACCGGGGCCAGAAGATCGTGTGCACGGTCACGGGCAACGGCCTCAAGGACCCCGACTGGGCGGTCGCCGGAGCGCCCCAGCCGGTCACCGTCCCGGTCGACGCGGTCGCGGCCGCGGAGCGCCTCGGCCTGGCGTGACGTTTCCGCACGCCTGGGGCGTGAGGCCTGGGAGGGCTTCGGCGTGAGGCCCGGGAGGGCCTGCGCATGAGGTCTCGGAGCGCTTCGGCGTCAAGCCCGGCACGCTTCGGCACGAAGCCCCGGCACGCTTAGGCACGAAGCCCGGGAGCGCTTCGGCCCGCAAGCCGGACTCTCCCAGGCGTGACGTTTCTGCCCGTCCGGTCGGCTACTGGAAAGTACGGCAACCCGGACAACGCCACACGTAGAGGCACAGGAGGCTCGCGACACGCATCGTGCGCCTCCTGTGCGCCCTATGTCGCAGGTGAACCTTCCTTCGATAGGCTGTACCCGAACCCGGCCCGGCCGCATATGCGCGGCGTCCTTGCCGTCGCGGTGTTTCCGCCACCGAGGCCCACGGGTATTCCTGCCTCTCGAACCCATCTTGTACATCCCGCAGTTCAGAACCAAGGAGAGTCGTCGAGCGATGGCCGGTCCAGCGTTCCGCGCCGCCGCCGTCCGGGTGCGCGTCCCCGCAACCAGCGCCAATCTCGGTCCGGGCTTCGATGCCCTCGGGCTGTCGCTCGGTCTGTACGACGACGTGGTCGTCCGGGTCGCGGACTCCGGTCTGCACATCGACATCGCCGGTGAAGGCGCGTCGACCCTGCCCCGCGACGAGAACCACCTGCTCGTACGGGCGCTGCGCACGGCCTTCGACCTGCTGGGCGGGCAGCCGCGCGGCCTCGAGGTCGTCTGCGCCAACCGCATCCCGCACGGCCGCGGCCTCGGCTCGTCCTCCGCCGCGATCTGCGCCGGCATCGTCGCGGCGCGCGCCGTGACGATAGGGGGCGACGCGAAGCTCGACGACGCGGCGCTGCTCGAGCTCGCCACCGAGATCGAGGGGCACCCCGACAACGTCGCGGCCTGCCTCCTCGGCGGATTCACCCTCGCCTGGACCGAGTCGGGAGCGGCGCGCGCGATCAGGATGGATCCCGCCGATTCCGTCGTTCCAGTGGTTTTCGTCCCCGGCAATCCCGTGCTCACCGAGACGGCCCGCGGCCTTCTGCCGCGCACCGTTCCCCATGTCGACGCCGCCACCAACGCCGGCCGGGCCGCCCTCCTCGTCGAGGCCCTGACCAGGCGTCCCGAACTGCTGCTTCCCGCCACGGAGGACCGTCTCCACCAGGAGTACCGGGCCCCGGCGATGCCGCAGAGCGTCGAGCTTGTGAACCGACTGCGCGCCGACGGCGTCCCCGCAGTCATCTCCGGTGCGGGCCCCACGGTGCTCGCACTGGCCGAGGACAGTGCGGCCGACAAGGTCGCACGCCTGGCGGGCGAGGGCTGGGCGGCCAACCGGCTCGCCTTCGACGCCGCCGGTGCGAGCGTCCTGCCGCTCGCACCCTAGGGGCACACGATCGCCACACGATTGCCGGTGAGAGAGAGGGGGAATGTTTGTTGGAGCCGGTAGTGTTAACCTCAAGTCAGCAGCCGTCGTCTGTACGACGCGGTGCTTTGTGTCCCCCATCGGGACCACATTCTTCCGGGAGCCTCCCCAAACTGCTTTGAGCAGCCCGCCTGAGCAGTTTCGAGCACGCTCCGGAACCGGCACGACACCCCTCGCTTTTTCCAGGAGTGGGCCGAGCAGGGGGACCTCGAGCCGGACCTCGCACGTATGCATGTATCTCTCTCCGCCGTCAATTTCCCGGCGGGACCACCGCTCCGGATCGGTCCACAACCCAGGACCGCAGCCGGACAGCACAACCGGTCGCCGAGCCAGAAGGCCGACGTCCGCTCCAGGGAAGGACCCTTCGTGAGCGACACCACCGATCTGATGGGCGTGAGTGCCGACAACAACGTCGACAACGCCGCGCCCGCCACAGGTGCTGCCTCCGGCACCACCTCACGGCGCCGCCGCTCCGGCACCGGCCTCGAGGGCATGGTCCTGGCCGAGCTGCAGCAGGTCGCGTCCGGCCTCGGCATCAGGGGCACCGCGCGTATGCGCAAGAGCCAGCTGATCGAGGTCATCAAGGAGGCGCAGGCCGGAGGGACCTCCACGGCGAAGAGCGCCGAGACGGGTACCGGCGAGGCCACGGCCAAGCCGAAGCGCCGCGCCACCTCCAAGGCCCGTACGGGTGATGACGCCGCCGCTCCGGCCGCCGAGAAGACGGCGAAGGCCGAGAAGGCGGACCAGGCCGAGAAGGCCGTCGCCCAGCAGCAGATCGAGATCCCGGGACAGCCCGCCGGGGGCACCGCCCAGGCCGCGGGCTCCGGGGGCGAGGACCAGCCGGCCGGTGAGCGCCGCCGTCGTCGTGCCACCGCGCAGGCGGGCAGCCCCGACACCCGTACCGAGGGCCGGGGCGACACCGCCGTCGAGGTCAAGGCCGAGGTCAGGACCGAGGCGCAGCCCGACTCCAAGGCCGAGGCCGCCACCGACACCGCCGAAGGCCGTCGTGACCGCGGTCAGCGCGGGGAGCGCGGCGAGCGTGGCGAGCGCGGGGAGCGTGGAGACCGCGCCGAGCGTGGGGACCGCGGTGAGCGTGGCGAGCGCGGTGACCGCCGTGAGCGTCAGCGCGACCGCCGTGGCAAGGGCGACGACCAGCAGCAGAGCGGTGGCCAGCGCCAGCAGCGTCAGGGCGGCGGCCAGCAGAACACCGGCCCCCAGGACGACTTCGACGACGAGGCCGGCGGCCGTCGTGGACGCCGCGGCCGCTACCGCGACCGCCGTGGCCGCCGTGGCCGTGACGACTTCCAGGCCGGCGAGCCGCAGGTCGCGGACGACGACGTCCTGATCCCCGTCGCGGGCATCCTGGACATCCTCGACAACTACGCGTTCATCCGGACCTCCGGCTACCTGCCGGGCCCGAACGACGTGTACGTCTCCCTCGCCCAGGTCCGCAAGAACGGCCTGCGCAAGGGTGACCACGTCACCGGTGCCGTGCGCCAGCCCAAGGACGGCGAGCGCCGCGAGAAGTTCAACGCGCTGGTCCGTCTGGACTCCCAGAACGGCATGGCGCCCGAATCCGGGCGCGGACGGCCGGAGTTCAACAAGCTGACCCCGCTGTACCCGCAGGACCGGCTGCGCCTCGAGACCGACCCGGGCGTCCTGACGACCCGGATCATCGACCTCGTGTCGCCGATCGGAAAGGGCCAGCGAGGCCTGATCGTGGCCCCGCCGAAGACCGGCAAGACCATGATCCTGCAGGCGATCGCCAACGCGATCACCGTCAACAGCCCCGAGTGCCACCTGATGGTCGTCCTGGTCGACGAGCGTCCGGAAGAGGTCACCGACATGCAGCGGTCGGTGAAGGGCGAGGTCATCTCCTCGACCTTCGACCGCCCCGCGGAGGACCACACCACGGTCGCGGAGCTGGCCATCGAGCGCGCCAAGCGTCTCGTCGAGCTCGGTCACGACGTGGTCGTCCTGCTGGACTCGATCACCCGTCTGGGCCGTGCGTACAACCTCGCGGCCCCGGCCTCCGGGCGCATCCTGTCCGGTGGTGTCGACTCGACCGCGCTCTACCCGCCGAAGCGCTTCTTCGGTGCCGCGCGCAACATCGAGGACGGCGGATCGCTGACCATCCTCGCGACGGCGCTGGTGGACACCGGTTCGCGCATGGACGAGGTGATCTTCGAGGAGTTCAAGGGCACCGGCAACATGGAGCTCAAGCTCGACCGGAAGCTCTCGGACAAGCGCATCTTCCCGGCGGTGGACGTGGACGCGTCCAGCACCCGTAAGGAAGAGATCCTGCTCGGCAGCGACGAGCTCGCCGTCACCTGGAAGCTGCGTCGTGTGCTGCACGCGCTGGACCAGCAGCAGGCGATCGAGCTGCTGCTCGACAAGATGAAGCAGACGAAGTCGAACGGCGAGTTCCTGCTGCAGATCCAGAAGACGACTCCGTCCGCCGGCAACGGCAACGACTAAGAGATTCGCCACAGCCGCCGGACCCCGCGAGGGTCCGGCGCAGGGCCTTCAAAGCTCCGCCCGCACCGGCCGAAAGCGCTGGTGAGGGCGGAGTGCGGGCCCGAGGAACGGTCCGTCGGGCCCACCGTGCGTCGCGCGGTGGGCCCGACGCGTTCTCAAGGAGTTCTCATCCCGCCGTGCAACGCTTCTCGCTGCTTCGACGTCTGAACGACTACCGACAAACAGTGCCCGACACCGAACCCCGGGTGGACGGGCCGAGAGCCGAGGAGAGCATGAGCGAGCAGAGCGGCAGCAGCCGAATAGGCGGCCGCGGCGGCCGTGGCGGCAGTCGCCGCGGGCAGCACGCCACGGCACGCCGGGTGTGGACGGTCGCGGCATGGGTCGCGGCGGCCCTCGTGTTCGTCGGCGGCTCCGGGCTCGGGCTGCTCTACTTCAAGCTCAACGGAAACCTCCAGGGCGTCGACATCGACCAGGCACTGGGGGAGGACCGCCCCAAGAACGTCGACAACGGCTCCATGGACATCCTGGTCCTCGGCTCCGACTCCCGTTCCGGCAGCAACGCCGAGTACGGCGTCGATGAGGGCGCCGCCCGCTCGGACACCGCGATGGTGGTGCACGTCTACCAGGGCCGCAAGACGGCGAGCGTCGTCTCCGTACCGCGTGACACCCTCGTCGAGCGGCCCGCCTGCACGGCCGGCGACGGCACCGCGGTCCCCGGCGCGCAGCGGGCGATGTTCAACACCGCGTACGAGGTCGGCGGCCCCGCCTGCGCCGTGAAGACCGTCGAGGCGATGTCCGGCATCCGCATGGACCACTACATCGAGGTCGACTTCACCGGTTTCAAGAAGCTCATCGACGAACTCGGCGGCGTCGACATCACCACCACGCAGCCGATCAACGACAGCAAGAGCCATCTGAACCTCCCGCCCGGCACCCACAGCCTGGACGGCGAGCAGGCCCTCGGCCTGGTCCGTACCCGCAAGAGCGTCGGCGACGGCAGCGACCTGGGGCGCATCCAGCTCCAGCAGGCGTTCATGAAGGCGTTCATCGAGCAGGTCAAGGACGTCGGGGTCTTCGGCAACCCCAAGAAGCTGCTGGACCTCGCCGACGCCGGCACGCAGGCGATCACGCCCGATGCGGGGCTGGACTCCGTGAACGAGCTGATGGGCTTCGCCAGGGGGCTCAGCGCCCTGGGCCCCGAGGACGTCCACATGATCACAATGCCGGTGGAGTACGACCCGAACGACCCCAACCGTGTCGTCCCGGTCGAGGCAGGCGCCCGGCAGGTGTGGAGCGCGCTCAAGCAGGACAGGCCGATCCCGGCCTCCGCGGTCGAGGACTCGGCCGGCGACAAGGGCGAGGCCGCCGTCGTGGTGAAGAGCCAGTAATACCCACCCGGAGCGCCAGGAATACTTCCGTCACCACCCCGGTTTTGGGAGATACGGCCTGTCCTGGCAGACTGGTACGTCGGCCCCGGTTCACGTACGAGCATCCCGCCCGTGCGACCCGGTGCCCTCCCGAAACTAGGAGACACCTTGAAGCGCGACATCCACCCCCAGTACGTCGAGACCCAGGTCAGCTGCACCTGTGGCGCGTCGTTCACCACTCACAGCACGATCGAGAGCGGCAGCATCCGCGCCGAGGTCTGCTCCGAGTGCCACCCGTTCTACACGGGCAAGCAGAAGATCCTCGACACCGGTGGCCGCGTGGCCCGCTTCGAGGCCCGCTTCGGCAAGGCCGGCTCCGCCAAGAAGTAGCGAGCCACTGCGCCGGTCCTTGGCCGCCCATTTCCCGGGTGGCCGAGACCGGCGCTTTGTCCGTTCTGAGCAGCGCTCCGAGTCCGAGCGGGCGCTCCGGGGCCCATCAGGCACCGGATCCTGTCCGGCACCGGGTCCCACCGGCCACCGGGTCCTCTCCGGTACCGGGACCCACCAGGCACCGCGGGCCCGGTCGAGCACCCCGGGCCCGGGCAGGCAGCCGGAGACCGCGCAAGCACTCCGAGCAGCCACCGCAGCCACCCTTCGCGTACGAAACCAGGAGCCCCCGATGTTCGAGGCGGTCGAGGAACTGATCGGCGAACACGCCGATCTCGAGAAGAAGCTCGCCGACCCGTCGGTCCACGCCGACCAGGCAGGCGCGCGCAGGCTCAGCAAGCGCTACGCCGAGCTCACCCCGATCGTCGGCACGTACCGCTCCTGGAAGCAGACCGGTGACGACGTCGCCACGGCGCGCGAATTCGCCGCCGACGACCCGGACTTCGCCGCCGAGGTGAAGGAGCTGGAGAAGCAGCGCGAGGCGCTCACCGAGAAGCTCCGGCTGCTGCTCGTCCCGCGCGACCCCAGCGACGACAAGGACGTCATCCTCGAGGTCAAGGCCGGCGCGGGCGGCGACGAGTCGGCCCTGTTCGCCGGCGACCTGCTGCGGATGTATCTGCGCTACGCCGAGCGCGTCGGCTGGAAGACCGAGATCATCGACGCCACCGAGTCCGAGCTCGGCGGCTACAAGGACGTCCAGGTCGCGGTCAAGACCAAGGGCGGCCAGGGAGCCACGGAGCCCGGCCAGGGCGTGTGGGCGCGGCTCAAGTACGAGGGCGGTGTGCACCGCGTGCAGCGCGTCCCCGCCACCGAGTCGCAGGGCCGTATCCACACCTCCGCCGCCGGTGTGCTCGTCACGCCGGAGGCCGAGGAGATCGACGTCGAGATCCACGCCAACGATCTGCGCGTCGACGTCTACCGCTCGTCGGGTCCCGGCGGCCAGTCCGTCAACACCACCGACTCCGCGGTGCGCATCACGCACCTGCCGACCGGCATCGTCGCCTCCTGCCAGAACGAGAAGAGCCAGCTCCAGAACAAGGAGCAGGCCATGCGTATCCTGCGCTCCAGGCTGCTCGCCGCAGCCCAGGAGGAGGCCGAGAAGGAAGCCGCGGACGCCCGCCGCAGCCAGGTCCGCACGGTTGACCGGTCCGAGAAGATCCGTACGTACAACTTCCCGGAAAACCGGATCTCGGACCACCGTGTCGGTTTCAAGGCGTACAACTTGGACCAGGTGCTCGACGGAGAGCTGGACCCCGTGATCCAGGCATGCGTCGACGCGGACTCCGCCGCCAAACTCGCGGCCGCGCAGTAACCCCGAACGGGTTCGCGGGCGGTCCGCACGAGCGTCACAGGAAGGGTAGGCGCGTGAATCTGCTGCTTGCCGAGGTGGCTCAGGCCACCCAGCGGCTGGCCGACGCCGGCGTGCCGTCGCCGCGCTTCGACGCGGAGGAACTGGCCGCGTTCGTGCACGGCGTGAAGCGGGGGGAGCTCCACAACGTCAAGGACGCGGACTTCGACGCCCGCTACTGGGAGGCCGTCGCCCGCCGCGAGGCCAGGGAGCCGCTCCAGCACATCACCGGGCGCGCCTTCTTCCGCTACCTGGAGCTCCAGGTGGGCCCTGGCGTCTTCGTGCCCCGTCCGGAGACCGAGTCGGTCGTGGGCTGGGCCATAGACGCCGTACGGGCCATGGACGTCGTCGAACCGCTCATCGTCGACCTGTGCTCCGGCTCCGGCGCCATCGCGCTCGCCATGGCGCAGGAGGTGCCGCGCTCGCGCGTGCACGCCGTGGAGCTGTCGGAGGACGCCCTGAAGTGGACCCGGACGAACGCGGAGGGGTCCAGGGTCACCGTCCACCACGGCGACGCCCTCACCGCGCTGCCCGAGCTCGACGGGCAGGTCGACCTGGTCATCTCCAACCCGCCGTACATCCCCCTCACCGAGTGGGAGTACGTCGCGCCGGAGGCCCGCGACCACGACCCGCAGATGGCTCTGTTCTCCGGCGAGGACGGCCTGGACACCATCCGCGGCATCGAACGCACCGCGCACCGGCTGCTGCGGCCCGGCGGACTCGTCGTCATCGAGCACGCCGACACCCAGGGCGGCCAGGTGCCGTGGATCTTCAACGAGGAATCCGGCTGGGCCGACGCCGCCGACCACCCCGACCTGAACAAGCGGCCGCGGTTCGCCACCGCCCGCAAGGCCACGCCATGACCAAGCAGATGACCAAGCACGTGTACCAGGAGGCCCGCTGATGGCTCGGCGATACGACTGCAACGACGCGACGGACCGCATCACCGGCCTGCGTGAGGCCGCATCGGCCGTCCGCCGCGGCGAGCTCGTCGTGCTGCCCACCGACACCGTGTACGGGATCGGTGCGGACGCCTTCACCTCAGAGGCGGTCGCCGACCTGCTCGACGCCAAGGGCCGCGGCCGCAACATGCCCACCCCGGTCCTCATCGGCTCCCCGAACACCCTGCACGGCCTGGTCACCGACTTCTCCGAGCAGGCCTGGGAACTCGTCGACGCCTTCTGGCCCGGTGCGCTGACCCTCGTCACCAAGCACCAGCCGTCCCTGCAGTGGGACCTGGGCGACACCCGCGGCACCGTCGCGATCCGGATGCCCCTGCACCCCGTCGCGATCGAACTGCTCACCGAGGTCGGCCCGATGGCCGTCTCCAGCGCCAACCTCACGGGACACCCCTCGCCCGAGGACTGCGACGCCGCGCAGGAGATGCTCGGCGACTCCGTCTCCGTCTACCTCGACGGCGGCCCCACCCCGGGCATCGTGCCGTCCTCGATCGTCGACGTGACGGGGAAGGTCCCGGTGCTGCTGCGCGAGGGAGCCGTCTCCGCGGAAGAGCTGCGCAAGGTGGTACCAGACCTCGAGGTGGCCAATTGACCGCCCCTGAGGGGCGTGGCATAGCGGAGACCAGCCGTACGGGCAGTACGGGCGGTACCGGCAACGCGGTTTCGACCTTCCGCATCCTCCACGTCAGCACCGGCAACGTCTGCCGCTCGCCCATCACCGAGCGGCTGACCCGCCATGCCCTGAGCGACCGCCTCGGCGATCCCCTCACGGGCGGCCTGATCGTGGAGAGCGCGGGCACCTGGGGCCACGAGGGAGCCCCGATGGAGGCCAACGCCGAGATCGTCCTCGCGGACTTCGGCGCGGACGCGAGCGGTTTCGTGGGCCGTGAGCTGCTCGACGAGCACGTCATCCGGGCGGACCTGGTGCTGACGGCGACGCGGGACCACCGGGCGCAGGTCATCTCCATGGGCCACTCGGCCGGGCTGCGGACCTTCACGCTCAAGGAGTTCACCCGGCTGGTGCGCGCCATAGACCCGGCGACCCTTCCCGACCCGAGGGAGGAGGGCGTGGTGGAACGTGCGCGCGCGCTGGTGCGGGCGGCGGCGGCTCTACGCGGGTGGCTGCTGGCACCGAGCCCTGACGCGGATGAGGTCTTCGACCCATACGGGGCGCCGATCACGTTCTTCCGGTCGATCGGCGACGAGATTCATCAGGCGCTGGATCCGGTGGTCACGGCGCTGACGGGGGTTCCGGCGCGGTAGCGCCTACGGCGGGCCTGTTCCCCTCCCCGCCCCCTCCCACAACCGGGCTCCGCCCGGACCCGTCCCCCGCCCGGACCCGTCCCCCGCGCTGCGCGCGGTGTTTCCGGGGCTCCGCCCCGTACCCCGCGCCTCAAACGCCGGCGAGGCTGGAGTTGCCGCTGCCGAGCGGGTTCGTTTGCGCGGCGGATGCGGCTCGGCCGGGGGCCTGCCCGTACGTGTGGCGGCGTGTGTGGTGCGTTCGTCCGTACCCCGCGCCTCGAACGCCCGTGAGGCTGGAGTTGCCGCTGCCGTGTGGGCTGGTTCGGGGAGCGGGATGCAGTTCAGCTGGGGGCGCTGCCCCTGCGTCTGGCGGCGTGTGTGGTGCGTTCGTCCGGATCTCCGCGCCTCAAACGCCGGCGAGGCTGGAGTTGCCGCTGCCGAGCGGGCTGGTTTGCTGGGCGGGATGAGGCTCGGCTGGGGCGCTGCCCCCGCGTTGCCTCCGCCTCGGCCGCCAGGCCGTAGGGGGAGGCCGCGGCCCCCGCGCGGAGCGCGAGCGCGGTACGTCGCCCGCGGGCGGGGCAGGAGCCCGGGCGGAGTCCGATGGCCGTCTCCAGGGGCGCATACACCGCGCGGGGCATCCGCGCCGGTTCTACTGTGGAGGGGCCGCACAGGCCAGAGGACCGGAGCCGTCATGTCCGTCACCCGTGAAGCGCCCGCCCACAGCGCCCCCTCGTTCGCCGAGTTGCGCCGCCAGGACCCCCAGGTCGCGGACATCCTGCTCGGTGAGGCGCAGCGTCAGTCGACCACGCTCCAGCTCATCGCCGCCGAGAACTTCACCTCGCCCGCGGTGCTCGCCGCGCTCGGGTCGCCGCTCGCGAACAAGTACGCGGAGGGCTATCCCGGCGCCCGCCACCACGGTGGATGCGAACTCGTCGACGCGGCCGAGCGCATCGCGATCGAGCGTGCCAAGGCGCTGTTCGGGGCGGAGCACGCGAACGTGCAACCGCACTCCGGTTCCTCCGCCGTTCTCGCCGCGTACGCGGCCCTGCTGCGCCCCGGCGACACCGTGCTCGCCATGGGCCTCCCGTACGGCGGGCACCTCACCCACGGCTCGCCCGCGAACTTTTCCGGCCGCTGGTTCGACTTCGTCGGCTACGGCGTGGAGGCGGAGACCGGTCTGGTCGACTACCACCAGGTGCGCCACCTGGCCCGTCAGCACCGGCCGAAGGCGATCGTCTGCGGGTCGATCTCGTATCCCCGGCACCTCGACTACGCGCAGTTCCGCGAGATCGCGGACGAGGTCGGCGCGTATCTGATCGCCGACGCGGCGCATCCGATCGGTCTGGTCGCCGGTGGTGCCGCGCCCAATCCGGTCCCTTACGCGGATGTGGTGTGCGCCACCACGCACAAGGTGCTGCGCGGGCCGCGCGGCGGGATGATCCTTTGCGGTTCCGAGCTCGCGGAGCGTGTCGATCGGGCGGTCTTCCCGTTCACACAGGGCGGCGCCCAGATGCACACCATCGCCGCGAAGGCGGTCGCGTTCGGCGAGGCGGCGACGCCCGCGTTCACCGCGTACGCGCATCAGGTGGTGGCCAACGCACGGGAGCTCGCGGCGGCGCTCGCCGCGGAGGGCTTCGCCGTGCTGACGGACGGTACGGACACCCATATCGTTGGCGCCG
This sequence comes from Streptomyces sp. NPDC003023, assembly GCF_042888225.1. NCBI lineage: Bacteria > Bacillati > Actinomycetota > Actinomycetes > Kitasatosporales > Streptomycetaceae > Streptomyces > Streptomyces sp. NPDC003023. The sequence goes on along the minus strand of NZ_JBIAPL010000009.1, from coordinate 44,443 downwards.
ACCCGGTTCACCTGGGTGTGGAGGGCCGGGCCGCCCGCGGCCGGCTCGCCGCCGCGGGGATCGTGCTGGACACATGTGCGCTCCCGTACGGCGACGGTCGCGGCATCCGGTTGGGCACCGCCGCCGTCACCACCCAGGGCATGGGCCGCCCGGAGATGGGCCGGATCGCGGCCCTGTTCACGGCGGCGCTCCGGAACGAGGGAGAGGCGCGCGACATCCGCGCGAAGGTGCGGGATCTCGTCGCCGGGCATCCGCCGTTCGCGGGGTAGCGGCGTTGCCGTGCTGTCGCTGTGCAACCATCGCAAGCCCCCGTGTGTCCTCAAGCATGTGGCTACCACAGCTAGGGTGTGGGGCTGAGATGGCCAGCGATTTCTGTGGGGCAGCCCGTGCGTGATTACCTGCTGACGCTATGTGTCACGGCCGCGGTGACGTATCTCCTCACCGGTCCGGTGAGGAAGTTCGCCATCGCCAGTGGTGCGATGCCCGAGATTCGCGCCCGCGACGTGCACCGCGAACCGACGCCGAGGCTCGGCGGCATCGCGATGTTCTTCGGCCTGTGCGCGGGGCTGCTGGTCGCGGACCATCTGGAGAACCTGAACGGCGTCTTCGAGCTGTCGAACGAGCCACGGGCCCTGCTGTCCGGTGCCGCCGTGATCTGGATCATCGGCGTCCTGGACGACAAGTTCGAGATCGACGCCCTGATCAAGCTGGGCGGCCAGATGATCGCCGCCGGCGTCATGGTCGTACAGGGTCTGACCATCCTGTGGATCCCGGTCCCCGGTGTGGGCACCGTCTCGCTGACCAGCTGGCAGGGGACCCTGCTGACGGTCGCCCTGGTCGTCATCACCATCAACGCGGTGAACTTCGTCGACGGTCTCGACGGCCTCGCGGCCGGCATGGTGTGCATCGCGGCGGCGGCGTTCTTCGTCTACGCGTACCGGATCTGGGTCAGCTACGGCATCGAGGCCGCCGCGCCCGCCAGCCTGTTCACCGCGATCCTGATGGGAATGTGCCTGGGCTTCCTGCCGCACAACATGCATCCCGCGCGGATCTTCATGGGCGACTCGGGCTCGATGCTGATCGGGCTCGTGCTCGCGGCGGCCGCGATCTCGGTGACGGGGCAGGTCGACATGGACGCCCTGAAGCTCTACGAGGGCGGAACCCGCGAGGCGACGCACGCGGCGCTGCCGGTCTTCATCCCGCTGCTGCTGCCGCTGACGATCATCGCGATCCCGGTCGCCGACCTGCTGCTGGCGATCGTCCGCCGTACCTGGAAGGGCCAGTCGCCGTTCGCCGCGGACCGCGGCCACCTGCACCACCGGCTCCTCGAGATCGGGCACTCCCACAGCAGGGCCGTGCTGATCATGTACTTCTGGTCCGCCCTGATCGCCTTCGGCGTTGTCGCGTACTCGGTGCACGCGGTGATCTGGATCGTGCTGGTCGTCGTCGTACTGAGCGCGGTCGGACTGGTGCTGTTGCTGCTGCCGCGTTTCACGCCGCGGGCTCCTGGCTGGGCGGAGGCGTTCGTACCGCCGCGTTACCGCCGGCGGAGCCGCCGGGCGCATCAGGCGGTGGCCCCGGCCGCGGAGGGTTCGGCGACGACGTCGTTCGAGGACGACGTGGACCGCCTGCACGACGAGGAGCGGATCCCCGTCCGGGTGGGCGTGGGCGGCGTCAACGGAGCGACCGCCATCGGCCCCCGTTCGCGCTTCTCGGACCGGCGGAAGGCCGGCACGCGAGGCTGACACGGGTACCGAACAGTCGGCATTCGGCCTCATTACCAGACATAGCGACCAGTTGTCGTGCACACACGGGCGCGTTCACTCTCATGTGTGAGAGTTGGCACACCACTGGGTAAAGACCTCATCAAATAGTTTGTGATACCGTTCACGAGACCCGGAGACAGCGCCGAAGGACCGTAGTGCGACGGTTCGTTGGCCCCGAGGACCTATCTCGGACCGGGCTTACGCTCGTCCATGACGACACCACTGCCCCCACCAGCAAGCGGAGCTGCCGCCATGCCGTCCAACGACGCACGCACTCTCCTTCTCGCCGCCGTACCCACCGCTGTCGCCGGCGCCGTCGCCGCTGTGATCAGCGGCGTGGTCGCCGGTGGCAAGGGGGCGATCGGCGCCGTCGTCGGCACCCTGGTGGTGATCCTCTTCATGGGGATGGGCATGCTGGTGCTGCAGCGGACGGCGAAGAACTTTCCGCACTTGTTCCAGGCGATGGGGCTGATGCTCTACACGGCGCAGCTGCTGTTGCTTCTCGTCTTCATGATGGCGTTCCAGGACACCACCCTGTTCGACGCCAAGGCCTTCGCCTTCACGCTCCTCGCGGCGACCGTCGTCTGGGTCACCGCGCAGGCACGTGCCTACATGAAGACGAAGATCCTCTACGTCGATCCCGAGTCCGCCAAGGGTGAGAACCCCGTGAAGACGGGCCCGGCGGCGTGAGAGGTAGGGGCGGGATAAACGGTCGTTCGCGATCCTGCTATCGTCCGGTGCCAACTGCGGCACTGCGGGCGCGGGCATCTGAGCTGACGCCTGTTCCATCGCGAGGCTCAACGCCTGACAGCCGCCCCCACATCCGAAACACCAGTCCAGTGCCGAACCGCGGCCGCGTGCCGCGCCGACACAACGAGGTTGCCGTACCTATGCGCCACGCTGAAGGAGCCCGCGGTGAGTGCTGACCCCCAGATGCTCGCCTTCGACGCAAGCTGTCAGATCTTCAGGGACTGTGGCTTCCCGGCGCCCGGGCTCCACTCCTTCCTGTTCAAGCCCATCTTCACCGTCGGCGGCTTCGAGTTCAACAAGGCCATGCTGCTGGCATTTCTGTCGACGCTCGTCGTCGTCGGGTTCTTCTGGGCGGCGTTCAGCAAGCCGAAGATGGTCCCGGGCAAGCTTCAGATGGTCGGCGAGGCCGGTTACGACTTCGTCCGCCGCGGGATCGTCTACGAGATCATGGGCAAGAAGGACGGCGAGAAGTACGTCCCGCTGATGGTCTCGCTGTTCTTCTTCATCTGGATCATGAACATGTGGTCCGTGATCCCGCTCGCCCAGTTCCCGGTGACGTCGATCATCGCGTACCCGGCGGCCCTGGCGATCCTGGTCTACGTGCTCTGGGTGAGCCTGACCTTCAAGACCCACGGTTTCGTCGGCGGCTGGAAGAACATCACCGGCTACGACAACTCGCTGGGCCCGGTCAAGTGGCTCGTCGCGTTCATCGACCTGTTCTCCAACCTGCTCATCCGGCCGTTCACCCACGCGGTCCGGCTCTTCGCGAACATGTTCGCGGGTCACATGCTGCTGGTGATGTTCACCCTCGCCAGCTGGTACCTGCTGAACGGCATCGGCATCGTCTACGCCGGTACCTCGTTCATCATGGTCATCGCGATGACCGCCTTCGAGCTCTTCATCCAGGCTGTCCAGGCCTACGTCTTCGTACTCCTGGCCTGCAGCTACCTCCAGGGCGCGCTCGCCAAGAGCCACTGAGCGACCCGACCCCCCGACCAACAGACGTCCGGTGGCCAACCCCCACCGGTCCGTGAAAGAGAAGGAAGAACTGGCATGTCCCAGACCCTTGCCGCCGTCACCGGCAACCTCGGCTCCATCGGTTACGGCCTTGCCGCGATCGGCCCCGGCGTCGGCGTCGGCATCATCTTCGGTAACGGCACCCAGGCCCTCGCCCGTCAGCCCGAGGCGGCCGGCCTGATCCGCACCAACCAGATCATGGGTTTCGCCTTCTGTGAGGCGCTTGCCCTCATCGGCATCGTCATGGGCTTCGTCTTCAAGTCCTAATCGACTGAGCAGCCCAACACTTTACGGAAGGCACTGATGTGAACCCTCTGGTTCAGCAGCTCGCGGCTGTGGAGGAGCAGAACCCGCTCGTTCCGCACCTCGACGAGCTCGTCATCGGCCTGATCGCCTTCGCTATCGTCTTCTTCTTCCTCGCGAAGAAGCTCCTCCCGAACATCAACAAGGTTCTGGAAGAGCGTCGTGAGGCCATCGAAGGCGGCATCGAGAAGGCCGATGCGGCCAAGATCGAGGCCGAGAGCGTACTTGAGCAGTACAAGGCGCAGCTCGCCGAGGCCCGTCACGAGGCCGCTCGGCTGCGCCAGGAGGCCACCGAGCAGGGCACCGCGATCATCGCTGAGATGAAGGCGGAAGGCCAGCGGCAGCGCGAGGAGATCATCGCGGCCGGTCACGCCCAGATCGAGGCCGACCGCAAGGCCGCGGCGTCCGCGCTGCGTCAGGACGTGGGCAAGCTCGCCACCGACCTGGCCGGCAAGCTGGTCGGCGAGTCCCTCGAGGACCACGCCCGCCAGAGCCGCACCATCGACCGCTTCCTCGACTCGCTCGAGGACGGCGCTTCGAAGGCCGAGGCCACCCGATGAACGGAGCCAGCCGCGAGGCGCTGGCCGCCGCGCACGAGTCGCTCGACGCGCTGACCGACAACACCTCGGTCGACGCGGCGAAGCTCGCCGGCGAGCTGGCTGCCGTAACCGTGCTGCTCGACCGTGAGGTGTCGCTGCGTCGGGTCCTCACCGACCCGGCGCAGGCCGCCGAGGCCAAGGCCGAGCTCGCCGGACGTGTGTTCGCCGGTCAGGTCGGTGGCGAGACCACCGACCTGCTCAAGGGCATGGTCCGGTCCCGCTGGTCGCAGTCGCGCGACCTGGTCGACTCGCTCGAGGAGCTGGCGAACACCGCAGACCTCACGGCGGCGCAGAAGACCGGTGTGCTCGACAACGTCGAGGACGAGCTGTTCCGGTTCGGCCGGATCCTTTCGTCCAGCACCGAACTGCGGTCGGCACTGACCAACCGGTCGGCCTCGGCGCCCGCCAAGGGCGAGCTGCTGGGCAGCCTGCTCGGCGGCAAGGCCGACCCGGTGACCGAGCGTCTGGTCGTCCGTCTCGTCACGCACCCGCGGGGACGTAGCCTGGAGACGGGACTCGACTCCCTGTCCAAGCTCGCCGCGGCGCGCCGGGACCGGATGGTCGCCGTCGTCACCTCCGCGGTGCCGCTCACCGAGGCGCAGAAGCAGCGTCTCGGCGCGGGCCTGGCGCGGGTGTACGGCCGTGACATGCACCTCAACCTCGAAGTGGACCCGACGGTCCTCGGCGGGATCTCGGTGCGAGTCGGCGACGAGATCATCAACGGCACCGTCGCGGAGCGTCTCGACGAGGCGACCCGCCGCATGGCCGGCTGACGGCACGCAGCGCAGCGCAGCAACAGAACAAGCATCACCAGCGGCCCGGTTGGGCCGTGCAGAGATTGCAGAAGATTCCTGGGGGTCGCCCCCAGACCCCCAAAGAAACTTCGGGCCCAACAAGGAGAGCAGGGAACCCAGATGGCGGAGCTCACGATCCGGCCGGAGGAGATCCGGGACGCGCTGGAGAACTTTGTCCAGTCGTACCAGCCGGACGCGGCCTCGCGCGAGGAGGTCGGCACGGTCAGCCTGGCCGGCGACGGTATCGCGAAGGTCGAGGGTCTTCCCTCGGCCATGGCGAACGAGCTGCTGAAGTTCGAGGACGGCACCCTCGGTCTCGCCCTCAACCTCGAGGAGCGCGAGATCGGTGCGATCGTCCTCGGCGAGTTCAGTGGTATCGAGGAGGGTCAGCCGGTCACCCGCACCGGTGAGGTCCTCTCGGTCGGCGTCGGCGAGGGCTACCTCGGCCGCGTCGTCGACCCCCTCGGCAACCCGGTCGACGGCCTCGGCGAGATCGCGACCGAGGGCCGCCGCGCCCTTGAGCTGCAGGCCCCGGGCGTCATGGCCCGTAAGTCGGTGCACGAGCCGATGCAGACCGGCTACAAGGCCGTCGACGCGATGGTGCCGATCGGCCGTGGCCAGCGTCAGCTGATCATCGGCGACCGCCAGACCGGCAAGACCGCCCTGGCCGTCGACACGATCATCAACCAGCGTGACAACTGGCGTTCCGGCGACCCGAAGAAGCAGGTCCGCTGCATCTACGTCGCCATCGGCCAGAAGGGCTCGACCATCGCGTCCGTTCGCGGCGCCCTGGAAGAGGCCGGCGCGCTCGAGTACACGACGATCGTCGCCGCCCCGGCGTCCGACCCGGCCGGCTTCAAGTACCTCGCCCCGTACACCGGCTCGGCCATCGGCCAGCACTGGATGTACGACGGCAAGCACGTCCTCATCATCTTCGACGACCTCTCGAAGCAGGCCGACGCCTACCGCGCCGTGTCCCTGCTGCTGCGCCGCCCGCCGGGCCGTGAGGCCTACCCGGGTGACGTCTTCTACCTGCACTCGCGTCTGCTGGAGCGCTGCGCCAAGCTCTCCGACGACATGGGCGCCGGTTCGATGACGGGTCTGCCGATCGTCGAGACCAAGGCGAACGACGTGTCGGCGTTCATCCCGACCAACGTCATCTCCATCACCGACGGCCAGTGCTTCCTGGAGTCCGACCTGTTCAACGCCGGTCAGCGTCCGGCCCTGAACGTCGGTATCTCGGTCTCCCGTGTGGGTGGTTCCGCCCAGCACAAGGCCATGAAGCAGGTCTCCGGCCGTCTGCGCGTGGACCTCGCCCAGTACCGCGAGCTGGAGGCGTTCGCCGCCTTCGGTTCCGACCTGGACGCGGCCTCCAAGGCTCAGATGGAGCGCGGCAAGCGCATGGTCGAGCTGCTCAAGCAGGGCCAGTACCAGCCGATGCCCGTCGAGGAGCAGGTCGTCTCCGTCTGGGCCGGTACCACCGGCAAGATGGACGACGTCCCGGTCGCCGACATCCGCCGTTTCGAGGCCGAGCTGCTGGAGCACCTGCGCCGTGAGCGCAAGGAGCTTCTGACCAGCATCGCCGAGGGCGGCAAGATGTCGGACGACACCCTCCAGTCCGTCGCTGACGCCATCGCCGCGTTCAAGAAGCAGTTCGAGACCTCGGACGGCAAGCTTCTGGGCGAGGACGCTCCGGTCAGCACCGCCAAGTAGACGACGGAAGGGACCTGACTCATGGGAGCCCAGCTCCGGGTCTACAAGCGTCGCATCAAATCCGTCACCGCGACCAAGAAGATCACCAAGGCGATGGAGATGATCGCCGCCTCGCGCATCGTCAAGGCGCAGCGCCAGGTGGCGGCCTCCACGCCGTACGCGACCGAGCTCACCCGTGCGGTGACCGCGGTGGCGACGGGGTCGACGACGAACCACGCCCTGACCACAGAGGCCCAGAACCCGACCCGGGCCGCGATCCTGCTCATCACGAGCGACCGCGGTCTGGCCGGCGGATACTCCGCCAACGCCCTCAAGGCGGCGGAGCAGCTGACCCAGCGGCTCCAGGGCGAGGGCAAGGAGGTCGACGCCTACATCGTCGGCCGCAAGGGTGTGTCGTACTACGGCTTCCGTGAGCGCAAGGTCACGGAGTCGTGGACGGGCTTCACCGACAATCCGACGTACGCGGACGCCAAGCAGGTCGCGGCCCCGCTGATCGCGGCTATCGAGAAGGACACGGCCGAGGGCGGTGTGGACGAGCTCCACATCGTGTTCACCGAGTTCGTCTCGATGCTGACGCAGACGCCGGTGCAGAACCGGTTGCTGCCCCTCAGCCTCGAGAAGGCTCAGGAGGAGACGGACACGAAGGGCGAGATCCTTCCGCTGTTCGACTTCGAGCCGTCGGCCGAGGACGTCCTCGACGCCCTGCTGCCGCGCTACGTCGAGAGCCGTATCTACAACGCGCTGCTCCAGGCCGCTGCCTCCAAGCACGCAGCCACCCGCCGCGCGATGAAGTCGGCGACCGACAACGCCGGAGAGCTCATCAAGAGCCTCTCGCGGCTTGCCAACGCGGCCCGCCAGGCCGAAATCACCCAGGAAATCAGCGAGATCGTCGGTGGCGCCAGCGCCCTGGCCGACGCGACCGCGGGGAGTGACAAGTAATGACGACGACAGTTGAGACGGCCGCTGCCACGGGCCGCGTCGCCCGGGTCATCGGCCCGGTCGTCGACGTGGAGTTCCCCGTCGACGCAATGCCGGAGATCTACAACGCGCTGACCGTCCAGGTCGCCGACCCGGCCGAGGACGGCGCGCTCAAGACGCTGACCCTCGAGGTCGCCCAGCACCTGGGTGACGGCCTGGTCCGCGCGATCTCGATGCAGCCCACCGACGGTCTGGTCCGCCAGGCCCCGGTGACCGACACGGGCAACGGCATCACGGTGCCGGTCGGCGACTTCACCAAGGGCAAGGTGTTCAACACCCTCGGTGAGGTGCTGAACAAGCCCGAGGAGAACGCCAACATCGGCGAGCGCTGGGCGATCCACCGCAAGGCGCCCACCTTCGACCAGCTCGAGTCCAAGACCGAGATGTTCGAGACCGGCGTCAAGGTCATCGACCTTCTCACCCCGTACGTCAAGGGTGGAAAGATCGGTCTGTTCGGTGGTGCCGGTGTCGGCAAGACCGTTCTGATCCAGGAAATGATCTACCGCGTCGCCAACAACCACGACGGTGTGTCGGTGTTCGCGGGCGTCGGTGAGCGTACCCGTGAGGGCAACGACCTCATCGACGAGATGAGCGAGTCGGGCGTCATCGACAAGACCGCACTGGTCTTCGGTCAGATGGACGAGCCCCCGGGCACCCGTCTCCGTGTCGCCCTGGCCGGTCTGACCATGGCGGAGTACTTCCGCGATGTTCAGAAGCAGGACGTGCTCTTCTTCATCGACAACATCTTCCGGTACACCCAGGCCGGCTCCGAGGTGTCCACCCTGCTCGGCCGTATGCCGTCCGCGGTGGGTTACCAGCCGAACCTGGCCGACGAGATGGGTCTGCTGCAGGAGCGCATCACCTCGACGCGTGGTCACTCGATCACCTCGATGCAGGCGATCTACGTTCCCGCGGACGACCTGACCGACCCGGCCCCGGCCACCACCTTCGCCCACCTCGACGCGACGACGGTTCTCTCCCGTCCGATCTCCGAGAAGGGCATCTACCCGGCCGTGGACCCGCTGGACTCCACGTCCCGCATCCTGGACCCGCGCTACATCGCGCAGGAGCACTACGACGCCGCCACGCGCGTCAAGGGAATCCTGCAGAAGTACAAGGACCTCCAGGACATCATCGCGATTCTCGGTATCGACGAGCTGGGCGAGGAGGACAAGCTGGTTGTCCACCGTGCCCGTCGCGTGGAGCGCTTCCTGTCGCAGAACACCCACGTCGCCAAGCAGTTCACCGGCGTGGACGGCTCGGACGTGCCGCTCGACGAGTCGATCGCCGCGTTCAACGCGATCTGCGACGGCGAGTACGACCACTTCCCCGAGCAGGCGTTCTTCATGTGCGGTGGCATCGAGGACCTCAAGGCCAACGCCAAGGAGCTCGGCGTCTCCTGAGTCACCTGACTCGCTGAAGGGGGCGGGTGCGTCCCGCCCCCTTCGTTACGCCATCTAGAATTGACCCAACACCCGGCGAAGCCGCCGGGTGGTGACCCGAGGAGCCAACCTTGGCTGCTGAGCTGCACGTCGAGCTGGTCGCCGCGGACCGCAGTGTCTGGTCCGGCGGGGCCACCCTGGTCGTCGCGCGCACCACGTCCGGCGACATCGGCGTCATGCCCGGTCACCAGCCGCTGCTCGGTGTGCTGGAATCGGGCCCGGTGACCATCCGTACGAGTGAGGGTGGAACCGTCGTCGCCGCGGTGCACGGCGGATTCATCTCGTTCGCGGACAACAAGCTGTCGCTGCTGGCGGAGATCGCCGAGCTGGCGGACGAGATCGATGTCCAGCGCGCCGAGCGTGCGCTGGAGCGCGCCCAGTCGGACACGGACGCCGCCGCCGAGCGGCGTGCCGACGTCCGTCTGCGCGCGGTGGCGGTGCGCTAGTCGCGCCCCGCCGAAGAGTTTGTCCCTCAGCCGCGGCCGGCCCGGATCTCCTCCGGGCCGTGCCGCGGCTGAGGCGATGCAGGTGCACGTGATATTCGGTTACGGGACGATGCGAGGAGGTCGGTGGACATGTTCCTCGCTCTGCTTGTGAGCGGCTGCGTCGTCGCACTGGTGGTGATCGGACTGTTCGTCTTCGGACTGCGCAGGAGACTGATCCAGCGGTCCGGCGGCACCTTCGACTGCAGTCTCCGCTGGAACATCCCCGAGGGCCAGGACCCCACCGGCAAGGGCTGGGTGTACGGGGTCGCCCGCTACAGCGGCGACCGGATCGAGTGGTTCCGGATCTTCTCGTACGCTCCCCGTCCTCGCCGGGTCCTCGAGCGCTCGGCGATCGAGGTGGTCGCGCGCCGCACGCCCGAGGGCGAGGAGGAGCTCGCGCTCCTGTCCGACGCGGTGGTGCTCGGCTGCCTGCACCGGGGGATCCGTCTGGAGCTGGCCATGAGCGAGGACGCCTTGACCGGCTTCCTGGCCTGGCTGGAGGCCGCCCCGCCCGGCCAGAGGGTCAATGTGGCGTGAAGCGGGCTGCTCGTCGCCCGGTCCAGTCCGGTCCAGTCCGGTCCAGTCCGGTTCAGTCCGGTGCAGTCCGGTCCGGTCCGGTCCGAGTCCTGGGGAGACCCGATGCGGCGGGAGACCCCCGGACGCATGGGGAGCGCCGGCGGCACCCGGCACGTCCCGTGAGCCTGTGAGAACGCGTGGCAGTGCATGACGAAGCCCGGGAGAGACGACTCTCCCGGGCTTCGTCGTCAACGGCTCTTCGTCAGCGGTTCCTCGTCAGTGGCCCGGTGAACTATCCGAGGCCGCTGTTGATCGCGCCGACCAGCTCTCCGTTCGCGGTGTCACCGCTGAACTCCCAGAAGAAGGCGCCGCCCAGCCCCTGGTTGTTCGCCCAGCTCATCTTCGAGGTGACGGTCGCCGGGGTGTCGTAGCTCCACCAGTTGGTGCCGCAGTGGGCGTACGCCGTGCCCGCGATCGTCCCGGTGGCCGGGCAGCTGTTCCTGAGGACCTTGTAGTCCTCGATGCCCTGCTCGTACGTGCCGGCGGCCGGTCCGGTCGCGGTACCGCCCGGGGCGGACTGGGTCACACCGGTCCAGCCGCGTCCGTAGAAGCCGATGCCCAGCAGCAGCTTCTTGGACGGCACACCCTTCGCCTTGAACTTGGCGATCGCCTCGGCCGAGTTGAAGCCGGCCTGCGGGATGCCCGAGTACGAGGTGAGCGGGGAGTGCGGAGCCGTCGGGCCCTTGGCGGCCCAGGCGCCGAAGAAGTCGTACGTCATCACGTTGTACCAGTCGATGTACTGCGCGGCGCCGCCGTAGTCGGCCGCGTCGATCTTGCCGCCGGACGAGGCGTCCGCCGTGGTGGCCGCGGTGACCAGGTTGTTCGCACCGAACTTGGCGCGCATGGCCTGCATCATGTTCTTGAAGGCCGCGGGGCCGGACGTGTCGCACGACAGGCCACAGGCGTTCGGGTACTCCCAGTCCAGGTCGATGCCGTCGAAGACATCGGCCCAGCGCGGGTCCTCCACCAGGTCGTAGCAGGACTGCGCGAAGGCAGCCGGGTTCTGCACGGCCTGGCCGAAGCCACCGGACCAGGTCCAGCCGCCGAAGGACCACAGCACCTTGATGTGCGGGTACTTCGCCTTGAGCTTGCGGAGCTGGTTGAAGTTGCCGCGCAGCGGCTGGTCCCAGGTGTCCGCGACGCCGTCGACGCTCTGGTCGGCGGTGTACGCCTTGTCGTAGTCGGCGTAGGCGTCACCGATGGTGCACTTGCCGCCGGTGACGTTGCCGAAGGCGTAGTTGATGTGAGTGATCTTCGACGCGGAGCCGGAGGTCACCAGGTTCTTCACGTGGTAGTTGCGTCCGTAGACGCCCCAGTTGGCGAAGTAGCCCAGCTTGACCTTGTCGCCGGGGCCGGGCTCTCCACCGCCACCGCCGGTGGTGCGGACGGCGACGGCACCGCTGGCCGGTCCGGTCTGGTCGGCGGTGTCGCGCGCCTGGACGGAGTACGAGTAGTCGGTGCCGGCGGTCAGGCCCGTGTTGGTGTAGGTGGTGCCGGTGACCGTGGCGACCTTGGCGCCGTCGCGCAGGACGTCGTAGTTCTTGACGCCGTTGTCGTCGGTGGCCGCGCTCCAGCTCAGCTTCACGGAGGTGTCGGTGACGCCCGAGGCGGTGGGGGTGCCGGGGGCGGAGGGCGGGTTGTCACCGGGGACGCTGCCGCCGTCGCAGGAGGCGCCGTTCAGCTTGCAGTTCGACGGCGAGCCGGAACCGCTGCCGTTGAAGCCGAAGGAGACGGACGCGCCGGGGCCCAGTGTGCCGTTCCAGCCGACGTTCTTGGCGGTCCAGTGGTCACCGGAGTTGGTGACCGTGGCGTCCCAGGCGGAGGTGACCTTCGTACCGGAGGGGAAGTCCCACTCGACGGTCCACGAGTTGATCGTCGTGGTGCCGGTGTTCTTCACCGTCCACTTGCCCTCGAAGCCGGTGCCCCAGTCGGAGCTCTTGGTGTACGTCGCGGTCGCCGAGGTGGCCGCCTCCGCCGGGGAGGCGAGGCCGACCATGGCGGCGAGGGGGAGCAGCAACGCGGTCAGGCCGGCGGTTGCCCTGGCTCTGAATCTTGGTCTCGTGCGGGGGGTTCGCAGCGCTTGAGTGCTCAAGGACGCTCCTCGAGTTGAGTGCGGACATGTCAGGGGTGGTCCATGCACTGGCGCACGCCGCGAGGCTCACCGCAGCGTGCTGGGTGGAGATTAGGGTGGTCTGGACCAATCGTCAATAGGTCCAGACCAAAGGTGTTCACCCTGTTGTCCGGTGGGGTGCGGTGGGGTGTCAGACCCCCAACTCCTGAGCGAGGACCGCCGCTTGCACCCTGCTGCGCAGTTCCAGCTTCCCCAGCAGCCTGCTGACGTGCGTCTTCACCGTGGCTTCCGCCATCGACAGCCGCTGCGCGACCTCCGCGTTCGACAGACCCTCCCCGAGGCAGGACAGCACCTCGCGCTCCCGCCTCGTCAGCACCTCCAGCACCGCCGGGTCCGGACCGTCCACGGGCCGCGAATGGCCGGGTGCGGCGAACTCGGCGATCAGACGCCGTGTGACGGCCGGCGCGATCAGCCCCTCCCCGCCTGCCACCGTGCGCACCGCCCGCAGCAGATCGGCGGCCTCGGTGTTCTTCAGCAGGAAACCGGCCGCGCCCGCCCGCAGCGCCCCGAAGACGTACTCGTCGAGGTCGAACGTGGTCAGCACCAGCACGTCGGCCAGCCCCTCAGCGACCACCTGCCGGGTAGCGGACACCCCGTCCAGCCGGGGCATCTGAATGTCCATCAGCACGAGGTCCGGACGGAGCTCGCGGGCGAGGCGCACCGCCTCCTCGCCGTCCCCGGCCTCGCCGGCCACCTCGATGTCCGGCGCGCTGCCCAGGATCAGCACCAGTCCCGCCCGTACCGCGCTCTGGTCCTCCGCGACCAGCACCCGGATACGGGATGTGTCCCGCGCAGCGTCCGTTTCCGCTTCCGCCGTCATGCGGAGGGCTCCTTGTCGTCGTCCACGACGGGCAGCACCGCCCGTACGCGCCAGATCTTCTCGGGGCCGGTCGCCCGGGCCCGGGCGGGGCCTGCCTCGAAGGTGCCGTCCAGCAGGTCCGCCCGTTCCCTCATCCCCACCAGTCCCGCCCCGGACCCGGGAGCCCGGGGCCCCGGACGCCCGTCGAAGGGACTGGTCACCGTCACGCGCAGGGCGCCGCCCGCCCCGCCGGACACCTCGACCCGCACCTCACCGGCCTCCGCGTGCTTGATCGCGTTGGTGAGCGACTCCTGCACGATGCGGTACGCGGCGAGCTCCACCGGAGCCGGCAGTCGCCGGTCCGTGTCACGGTCGTCGTGCAGCGCGAACGTCAGCCCGCTCGGGGAGCCGTTCGTCCGTGCCTGCGCCACCAGGGCGTCCAGCCCCGCCAGCGTCGGAGCCGCGGCCGGCTGCGCGTCGCCGCTGCTGTCCCGCAGCAGCCCGATCAGCCGGCGCATCTCGGACAGGCCGGCCACGCTGTTCTCCCGGATGACGGCGAGCGCCTGCTTGGTCGTCGCGTCGTCGTCGAGGGAGAGGGCGGCCGTCGAGTGGATCGCGATCGCCGACAGGTGGCCCGCCACCAGATCGTGCAGCTCACGGGCCATCCGGGCGCGTTCGGCCGTGATCGCCTGAGTGCGGTCCATCTCGGCGAGCAGCGCGGTCTGCTCGGCCCGCAGCCGCGCGGCGTTCGCCGCCTCCCGGTGGTTGCGGACGATCGCACCGGTGGTGGCGGGGCCGAAGGAGAGCAGCCCGGTGACCACGCCGATCAGCAGGGCGACGGGATCCCGCAGCCAGGCCAGGAAGCCGATCGTCACAGCGAGCGTGATCATGCCGGTGGTGACCGGGACACGGCGGGCGGAGGCCGGGGTCCCGTACACCACCGCCGCGTAGACGAGGTCCGCGAACATCAGGAGCGTGGCCAGGCTGCCGGGCGTCAGGGGGTCGACCAGGACCGCGGCCGTGCCGGCGGCCAGCGCCGTGCGGGGCATCGTGCGGCGCAACAGCTCCAGCCCTGCCATCACCACGAGGGGCACCGGCGTCACCCAGGACGGCAGCGGCGCCTCCGGACCGTTGGTGTGGAGGCCGAGCGCCCACATCACGAGGCCGCCGATCAGGCCGAAGACCGCGATGAGGACGTCGTCACGGTGGGGGCGCGGGAAGGTCACCGGTCCAATGAAACACGGCACCGTGCCGACGGGCGTCCCCGCACGGGGTGAGCCCGCGGTACATCGGAGGATGCAGTGGCGGTTCCTCACAGCCGACGACGCGCCGGCGCCCGCCGGCCGACACGCTTGAGACGTACGAAGGGAGAAACTGCCGTGATCGTCACGCTGATCGTGATCTGCGAGGTCGGCTTCTGGGTGCTGCTCGCCGCCGGACTCGGCGTCCGCTACCTGTTGAAGATGCCCCGCACGGGGGCGGCGCTGCTGCTGTGCGAGCCGTTGCTGGAAGTGCTGCTGCTGGTGGTCACGGCGATCGACCTCAAGAACGGCGCCGAGCCGAGCTGGACGCACGGGCTGGCCGCGCTGTACATCGGCTACACCGTCGGCCACGGCCACCGCACCGTCAAATGGCTCGACGGCCACGCCGCGCACCGCCTGGCCGGCGGCCCGCCCCCGCGGAAGCCGCCGCGCCACGGCATGGCCCGTGCCCGGTACGAGGGGAGGGTCTGGCTCGGCACGCTGGTGGGGGCGGCCGTCGCGAGTGGACTGCTGCAGATCGCGATCTGGTACGTGGGCGACGCCGGTCGGACCGAGTCCCTGCGCAGCTGGATGTACGGCGCCTGGCGCGTGGCCGGCATCCACGGCCTGATCGCGCTCACGTACGCGATCTGGCCGAAGAAGGCCCCGGCCGGGGAGCCCGACCGCGAACCGGTCCGCGTAGAGCGCTGACCCGATGCGTCGCGCGCTGACCCGCGTCGAGTGCCGCCCGGTGTGTCGAGGTCGCTGATGCGGCTGGAGAGCGGGGCCGTCCGGCCTCACTTCCGCCAGAACAGATGGTGCGTCACGCCGCTCGGGCTGGGCACGACGTCCTGGTGGAACCGGTCGAGCAGCTCGTCGGGGGACTCCCACAGCCGGGCCCCGGAGCCCAGCCTCGTCGGCACGACCGCCACATGGAGGGTGTCGACGAGGTCGGCCTCGAGGAACTGCCGGATGATCGTGGCCCCACCGCCAAGCCGGACGTCCTGGCCCTGCGCCGCCTCCTTCGCCTGGGCGAGCACCGCGGCCGGGGTGCCGTCGACGAAGTGGAACGTGGTGTCAAGGAGCGTGAACGACGGGCGCTTGTGGTGCGTCATGACGAACACCGGCGTGTGGAACGGGGGCTCGTCACCCCACCACCCCTGCCACTCGTGGTCCTGCCAGGGCCCGCGCTGCGGCCCGAACTTGTTGCGGCCCATGATCTCGGCGCCGATGTCACGGGCGTAGTCCCGGGTGATGTAGTCGTCCAGACCTCGGCTGCCACCGGGTTCGGAGCGCTTGACGGGCGGGTGGTCGGTGGCCATGGCCCAGGCGAACATTGTCCCGGGATCGGCATGACCGAACGGTTTCTCGAGGCTCTGGCCCTCGCCGGCGCCGAACCCGTCGCTCGAGACGGTGAAGTTCTGGACCCTCAGCAACTGGCTGATGTCGCACCTCCTGCTTCGCGCGTTCTGATCACTTGAACGAACGAACGGTAGACCGGCCGGGCCGGGAAGACTCATCGCCGCGTCGTGCAGCTCCTGTCGAGCTCCCGGTCGGCCGCCGACCCCTCGATCATCGGGCCGTGCGACAGCCCTTCCCGGCCCCGCCGTCCAGCCGTGTCGGTGATCCGCGGAGTACGAGGTCAGCGATCCCCGCCCGGCACCCACAGCACGTCCCCGACCTCCTTGTTCGCCACCCTGGCGAGGATGAACAGGAGGTCGGAGAGGCGGTTGAGGTACGTCGCCGTCAGCGCGTTCATCGTCTCGCCGTGCACCTCCATGGCCGCCCAGGTGGACCGCTCGGCCCGCCGTACGACCGTGCACGCCTGATGCAGCAGCGCCGCGCCCGGAGTACCGCCCGGAAGGATGAAGCTGCGCAGCTTCTCCAACTGCTCCAGGAAGCGGTCGCAGTCCGCCTCCAGCTTGTCGATGTACGACTGCTCGACCCGCAGCGGCGGGTACTCCGGGTTCTCGACCACCGGGGTGGAGAGGTCCGCGCCCACGTCGAACAGGTCGTTCTGCACGCGGACGAGGACCTTGACGACCTCCTCGTCGAGCCGGCCCAGTGCGACGGCCGTGCCGATGACCGCGTTGGCCTCGTTGGCGTCGGCGTACGCGGAGATCCGCAGATCGGTCTTGGCGGTGCGGCTCATGTCGCCGAGGGCGGTGGTGCCCTGGTCGCCGGTACGGGTGTAGATGCGCGTGAGGTTGACCATGTGGCCAGCCTAGTTACGCTCCGGCCCGCCGGAAGACGCGTGTGCCGACCGTCACGGCCAGCGCCGCGAAACCGACGGCGACGAGCACGCCGTACAGCATGGCCGCGGTGGCGTACTCGCCGACGTACGCGTCCCGCACCGCGTCCACCAGATAGCGGAACGGCATCAGGTGCGACAGGGCGTCCAGCCATCCCGGCGCGAGCGTCATCGGCAGCATCAGCCCGGACAGCAGCATCGACGGCATCGCGAGCGCGTTGATCGCCGGGCCGAACTCCTGCGGGGTGCGGACCTTCAGCGCCAGCGCGTACGACAGGGACGCGAGCGACACGGTCAGCAGCGCCACGAAGGCGAAGCCGATCAGCAGACCGGCCGGCGGCGCCCGCAGCCCCATCACCAGCGCGGCCAGTACGAGCAGCACGGCCTGGAACACGAACAGCGCCGCGTCCCGCAGCACTCGTCCGAGCAGCAGCGCGAGCCGGCTGACGGGTGTGACGCGCATTCGCTCCACGACGCCGTGGTTCTTCTCGATGATGACGGCGAAGCCGGCGAAGGACGCGCCGAAGAGGCCGAGTTGCAGCAGCAGTCCGGGTACGAGGACCTGCCAGGAGTCGCCTCGGGAGGACAGTGTCAGGTCGGTGAGCAGCGGACCGAAGAAGAGCAGGTAGAGCAGCGGCATGAGTGTGCCGAAGAAGATCTGGAAACGGGAGCGCAGTGTCTGCCGGGCGTACCGCCCGAAGATCAGTGCGGTGTCGGAGAGGAATTCACGCATCACGGAGTCCTTACGGATCAGACGGCGACCGGAGCGGCGTCGACGGGAGCCGGGCCGCGCCCGGTGACGGCCAGGAACGCCTCCTGGAGCGTTGCGTCGGCGGAGCCGGCGTACTGCTCCTTGAGTGCTGCCGGGGTCCCCTCCGCGACGACCACGCCCTTGTCGACGATCACCAGCCGGTCGGAGAGCTCGTCGGCCTCGTCGAGGTAGTGCGTGGTGAGGAAGACGGTGGTGCCGTGCTCGTCGCGCAGCCTGCGGATCAGGTCCCACAGGTCGGCGCGGCTGCCGGGGTCGAGGCCGGTGGTCGGTTCGTCGAGGAAGAGGACCTCGGGCCGGTGCATGAGCCCCATGGCGATGTCCAGCCGGCGCCGCTGTCCGCCGGAGAGCGCGCCGGCCCTGCGGTCGAGGAGTTCGGTCAGGCCGAGGTCCTTCGCCAACTCCTCCGTGCGGGCCGCCGCTTCCTCCTTGTCGAGCCGGTACAGCCGTCCCTGGGTGACGAGCTCCTCCCGCACGCTCACGGTCGGGTCGACGCCGCCGGACTGTGCCACGTAACCGGCCTTGCGGCGGACCCCCGCCGGGTCGCGGACGAGGTCGCAGCCGGCCACCGTGGCCGCGCCGCCGGTGGGCGGGAGGAGGGTGGTGAGCATCCGGAGCGTGGTGGTCTTGCCCGCTCCGTTCGGTCCGAGGAAACCGAGGATCTCGCCGCGTCGCACGGTCAGATCGATGCCGCGCACGGCTTCGACCTGACCGTTCTTGGTGCGGAACGTCCGGGAGAGCCCGGCGGTGCTGATGATTGCCATGGCCCAAGAAAAACAGAGACACTTAATTTTTGCAATGACCCCAAACTTTCGTAGAGTGCAGGAAAGCTACGATGAGGGCATGGCGGAGGGACTGCGTGAGCGCAAGAAGCGGCAGACGAGGCAGCACATCTCGGATGTGGCCACCCGGCTGTTCGTCGAGCACGGCTTCGTCACCGTGACGATCGCCGAGGTCGCGGACGCCGCGGACGTCTCCGTCAACACCGTCTACAACTACTTCCCGGCCAAGGAGGACCTCTTCCTCGACCGCGGCAAGGACGTGGTCGACCGGCTCTCCCGGTGGGTGCGCGGCCGGCGCGCGGGGGAGTCGGCCGCGGACGCCGTGCTGCGTGAGCTGCGCGAGGCGGTCGAGGGCTGCTCCCCGGTCGTCGGTCTCTTCGACGGCTACGCCGATTTCATGAAGGTCATCACCGAGGCGGAGACCCTGCGCTCCCGTCTGTGGGCCATCCAGCAGGAGAGCCTGCTCGACCTGACGGCCACCATGCGCAGGGAGGCCGGGGCCGCCGAGGGTGACGTGCTGCCCGATCTCGTCGCCGGGCAACTCGCCTGGATGCACGGCACCGTCATGGGATGGATCGGTGCGGAAATGGTCAAGGGGCGCAAAGCCGACGAAGTTTCACGTGACGCCCTCGACCTCATCGACGAGATGGAGGCGCTGCTCGGCGAAAAGGTGCTCACGTACTCCGTCCGTGACGCCTGACGGCCCCTGCCGGTGTGATGTCCGCCATGTGGGACGTGACGCGCATCTCTTCGCGGTCACAGGGGTGCCTCACGGACGCTAACCTCCGGCAGAGAGCGCACATGTAAACAGTCGTTAAGGCCTTCGGGGCCGTTAAGGAGTGCCGCAGTGGCCAGGAAGCTCGCCGTCATCGGTGCCGGACTCATGGGTTCCGGAATCGCGCAGGTCTCCGCCCAGGCGGGCTGGGACGTCGTACTGCGTGATGTGACCGACGAGGCTCTGACCCGCGGCACCGACGGCATCAAGGCGTCCTACGACAAGTTCGTCTCCAAGGGCAGGCTCGAAGCGGCCGACGCCGAGGCGGCGTTGGCCCGCATCACCACCACGACCGACCTGGACGCCGTCGCCGACGCGGACATCGTCGTCGAGGCCGTCTTCGAGAAGCTCGAGGTCAAGCACGAGATCTTCCGTGCGCTCGACAAGCTCGTACGGGACGACGCCGTCCTCGCCTCCAACACCTCCGCCATCCCGATCACCAAGATCGCGGCCGTGACGGAGCACCCGGAGCGTGTCGTCGGCGCCCACTTCTTCTCGCCCGTGCCGATGATGCAGCTGTGCGAGCTGGTGCGCGGCTACAAGACCAGCGACGAAACGCTCGCCATCACGCGGGAGTTCGCCGAGTCGGTCGGCAAGACCTGCATCGTCGTCAACCGCGACGTCGCCGGCTTCGTCACCACCCGCCTCATCTCGGCGCTCGTCGTCGAGGCCGCGAAGCTGTACGAATCGGGCGTGGCGACCGCCGAGGACATCGACATCGCCTGCAAGCTCGGCTTCGGGCACGCCATGGGGCCGCTCGCCACCGCCGACCTGACGGGCGTCGACATCCTGCTCCACGCCACGAGCAACATCTACACCGAGTCCCAGGACGAGAAGTTCGCCCCGCCGGAGCTGATGCGCCGGATGGTGGACGCCGGTGACATCGGCCGCAAGAGCGGGCAGGGCTTCTACAAGCACTGACGGCGCCTCTGGCGGTATCGACCGGTTCGGTATCACCCGCCGGGGTGAATTCGGTATCGGTTCGCTTACAAGTAGCAACCCCTCCGCCTGTGCGGCAGTCAGTTGTTGCAAGACGGAGAAGAACAGAACAAGAACAGTCAGCGACACAGTCGACACGGGGCACTGTCAGCACACTCGGGGAGCGCATATGCACATCAGGGGCGACCACGCCGAGCTGGTCGTCGGGGGCCGCCTCGACGTCCGCAGCGCGGCGGACGCCCGTACGGTCCTGCACTCGGCCGTCGACGAGGGAGCCGGCGACCTGGTGCTGGACCTGACCCAGCTCGACTCCTGGGACGCCACCGGGCTCGGCGTCATCATGGGCGCGCACCGGCGGGCGGGCAGATGCGGACGCCGGCTGGTGCTGCGCGGTGTGCCGCCACAGATGCAGCGCCTCCTCGTGGCCACCCGGCTCCACCGCATCCTCGCCATCGAGGGCGGCCTCGCAGCCGAATCGCTTCCGCGGGTGTGACATCGGTCGCCGTCCTCAAAGGCGGCGACGACGGCGGGCGGTGCCCGCGCCGGATGAATCGCCCCGTCAGGTGCGACGGGGGCACGAACGGGGCGAGCAGTGCAATCCTCCTGAGACCGTGACGTCAGGGACCGGGCGGCACCCCGCAGGTTTCGCGATGCGTGGCGAACGTCTAGGGTTCGATCGCCCGCCCTTTCGACGGACCCATGAGGTGGGCTCCGGACCGAGGCGACATGGCGTGCAGGAAGGCCGGGAGGGCACCGCACGCGGCTTCGGCACCAAGAGCTCTGATCTTGGCGACGGCAAGGCCGAGCGAACCTTGACTGGGAGCTTTGACCATGGACAACGACAGTTTCGGCGAGGGCGTCGGACCGCAGCGGCCGCCGCGCGACGCCATCACGCCCGACTTCGGACAGTCCCCGACCCCGCCCCGGCGCACGGTCCAACTCGTCTCAGGCGATCTCCTCCTCACCGTCAACCCCGTCGACGGCAGCGAGATCGAACCCTGCCCGCCCGGTGAGCAGCCGGGCCGCCCGGCCCGCCGCAGCGCGACGGATCGCGCGGAACTCCTGCGGGCCGCGCGGCCGCCGCTCCCGCCCGGCCCGGCCGCGCCCCGGCCGCCGCTCCTCGAACGCGACGAGACGCGGGAGCGCCTCGTACGGCTGCTCGGCCGCGGCCGCTCCGTCCGGCTCACCGGACCGTCCGGCTCCGGCCGCAGCGCCCTGCTCGACGCCGTCGCCGCCGAGTGCGGCGACTTCGCTCCCGACGGAGTCGTACGGCTGGGCGGCCACCACCGCACGTCCGCCGAACTGCTCCACGAGCTGTTCACGGTCGTCTACGACGCTCCCGGACACCGCCCCGACCGCAACGCGCTCGCCGGATTCGTGCGCGACATCGGAGCCGTCGTCATCCTCGACGACCTCGAGTTCGGCGGCTCGTCCCTCGACGAACTGCTCGACGCCGCTCCCGAATGCGCCTTCCTCGTCGCCGCCACCCCGGACGTCGCCGCGCCCACCGCCGACTCGCACCTCGAAGAGGTCTTCCTCGGCGGCCTCGGCCGCGCCGCCGCGCTCGAGTTGCTGCAGCAGTCGGTGGACCGGCCGCTGACCGAGGAGGAGTCCAACTGGGCGGGCGACCTCTGGTTCGAGTCCGAGGGCCTGCCCCTGCGCTTCGTACAGGCGGCGGCCCTGCTGCGCCAGTGCGACGAACTGCGCGCCGACCCGGAGGCGTTCGAGGAGTTCGCGCCCTTCGCGGCAGCCGGCGGCAAGGACGTACCCCTGCCGACGCTCGGCGAGGGAGCCGCACCCGCCTCGCTGCTCGCCTCGCGGCTCGGCGACTGTGCCCGCCAGACCCTGCGCTTCGCCGTCGCCCTCGGCGGTGAGGTCCCGCACCAGGCGCACCTGCCGGCCATGGTCGGCGACACCCACGCCGACGCCGCACTCGGCGAACTGATGAGCTGCGGCCTGCTCTCCCCGGCCGGCCCGCGCTACCGGCTGGCCGCCGGCGTGATGGCCCAGCTCCGCGAGAAGGGCTACGACGAGGACGCCGTCGGCCACGCCCACACCGCCGCACAGCACTACGCCTGGTGGACCGGGCACCCCTCCGTCACGCCCGAGCGGGCCGCGGCCGAGGCGGACGCCATCCTGGCCGCCCTGAGCGCGCTGGTGCCCGGCAGGGAGACCGGCCACTCCAGCACGGCCGTGCTGCTGGCCCGCAGCGCCGCGCCCGTCTTCGCGGCCGGCCGCCAGTGGGCCGCCTGGGAGCGGGTCCTGCGGGTGGGCTCCGAGGCCGCCCGGATCGCCGGCGAGGTCGCGGAAGAGGCCTACTTCCACCACGAGTTGGGCGTCCTCGCGCTGATCACCGGCAACCTGGACCGGGCCCGGGCCGAGCTCGAGACGTCCGTCGGCATGCGCGGCGCGCTCGCCGACAAGAGCGGCACCGTCGCGGGACGGCGGGCCCTCGCGCTCGTCGCCGACCGCGAGTCCGCGCCGGCGCCCGCCCTGTCCCTCGCCTCGGCGGGTCCCGTGTCGCCGGCGCGGGGCGTACCGGCGCCGGCGCTGACGAAGCGACTGCCGCGGACCAAGCCCGAGGGCGCGACCCTCGCGGCGACGGGCGGCCTCTCCACGACGCGGGCGGCCGCCGCGACCACCCCTGCCGACCGCCCGACGAGCCGCCGCGCCGCCCTCCTCGGCGGAGCCCGCCGCAACGTCGTCGCGGCGGGAGCGGGTGCGCTGCTCGCGGCCGTCCTCGGCACCGTGGTCACACTCGGCATGACCTCGGACCAGGAAGAGCCGCCCGGCGACGACGTGCGCAACGGTCAGCCGGTGAACGAGGACGGACTCGGCGACGACTGGCCGGACGAGGAACCGGCGGCCGACGCCTCCTCGGACGAGGAGGACGGCGAGAAGGACGACAAGCCGACGCCGTCGACCTCCTCGACACAGGACACCAGGCCCGCCGCGACGGACGGCCCGTCGATGCCGGGGAGCAGGCCGTCGCCGAGCGCGTCGGAGTCTCAGAACCCTTCGGATCCGAAGCCGCCGACAGCTCCCAAGCCCTCGACGAGTTCCAAGCCCCCGACGAGCTCGAAGCCGCCGTCCTCCTCGCCGGACCCGACGCCGACCACGAGCCCCAGTCCGTCTCCGTCGGAGAGCGACACTTCGGCCCCGTCGGAGAGCGACTCCGCCGCGGCCCCCACCGGGACGTCCGAGGCCCCCACCACGAACAGCGCGCCTGCCGACGACTCGTCGAGCACCGGCGTCATCTGACGCGCCGGATTCCCGGTGCGCCCAGCGCGCACCGGGTCGGACGGTGTCCGCACCCTCTCCGGGGCGTGACGGCAGCCGGGGCCCGCGCCTCGGCACCCGGCGGCGCTGTGCGTTGTGGGTCCTGGGGACCGCTTCAGGGCCACAGGTCGTGTTCGGCTGCCGGAGCAGTTCGGCGAACTGCGGGACGACACCCGCGACATCGGCGGCGAGGCTGCCGTGCCGGGAAGTTCGAGCGCGTCGAAGAGGACGGCGCCGCGTCGACTTGTGGGCTCCGGGGCCCGCTGCGTGGCGCCGCCAGTACTGGCGGCGGAAGGGTGGCCAGGTATACGTCCGCCGTCCCGCAGGGCCGCGACGACGGTGGCGCCGGTCCGCGACAGCATCTCCATGAGGTCCAGACGATGGCTGACGTCCGGATGGTCGGTCGGTTCGTCGAGGAACAGGGCCGGTGTCTCCTGAGCGAGGGACCGGGCGATGTTCCCTCGCTGCCGTTCGCCACCGGACAACGTGGACCGGCTTCGCCGGGCGAGGGCCGACACACGCATCGTGGCCATGGCGCGAGCGACGGCTCCCGCGTCGTCGCGGCTGCCCGACGGGTCTCCCCGGAACGGGGCACGGCCCAGTTCGACGACGTCCGACACCGCCATCTCGACGTCGGCCGCGACATCCTGGGCCACGACCGCGAGTCGTCGGGCGACATCACGTCCGGGCAGTGCGGTGACGTCCGTACCGTCCAGCAGGGCGCTTGCCGACGTGGGGCGGGGCGGCGCCGGCGGCGGCGGTCACCGAGCGGCCCGGACGCAACCCGTCCGGGCGGTGGAGCGTTCGGCGGGGGGCGTGGGGCGGGGGGCGTGGGGCGGCCGGCAGAGGGTGCGTTCGGCCGCTCCGCCGTGTCCGCGGCCCCGTCGGGGGCGTGCGCGCCCCGTACGCGTCGCGCGGGCCGTGCCGGGATCAGAACAGGCGGAGCTTGTCGTCCTCGATGCCGCGGAGGGCGTCGTAGTCGAGGACGACGCAGCCGATACCCCTGTCCGTCGCGAGGACGCGGGCCTGGGGCTTGATCTCCTGGGCCGCGAAGAGGCCCTTCACCGGAGCGAGGTGCGGGTCGCGGTTCAGCAGTTCGAGGTAGCGGGTGAGCTGCTCCACGCCGTCGATCTCGCCGCGCCGCTTGATCTCCACCGCCACCGTCGCGCCGTCGGAGTCGCGGCAGAGGATGTCCACCGGGCCGATGGCCGTGGGGTATTCGCGGCGGATGAGGCTGTATCCCTCGCCAAGTGTCTCGATACGGTCGGCGAGGAGCTCCTGGAGGTGTGCTTCCACGCCGTCCTTGATGAGGCCCGGATCGACGCCGAGTTCGTGCGACGAGTCGTGGAGGATTTCCTCCATGGTGATGATCAGTTTCTCGCCCGCTTTGTTCACCACGGTCCAGACGCTGTCGTCACCCTCCTTCAACGTGCAGGGAGGCGACATCCAGTTCAGCGGTTTGTACGCCCTGTCGTCGGCGTGGATGGAGACGCTTCCGTCCGCCTTGACCAGGATCAAACGAGGGGCGGAGGGCAGGTGGGCGGTGAGCCGGCCGGCGTAGTCCACGGAGCAGCGGGCGATGACGAGACGCATGGTCGGCAACGCTACTCGACGGACACCGCGCTGCGCGATTCGCCCCGGAAGCGCCCCTCGTTATTTGGCCGGTTGTGTTCCCAATCTCCTGGTGCGCTCAAGTCGCCGCACTTACCGTGGAGACGGGAGGTCGTCGGCCGTGCACTCTGCGTCGCCGTACAGCACACGTATGACGTCGTATCGTCCACTTCCTCCCTCCCTGCCCGTAAGGCCCCATTGTGTGGGGCCGCGAGAGGAGAACCCATGTCGCTCGACGTCTCACCGGCGCTGTTGGAACAGGCCGAGCGAGGCGAGGTCGATGAAGCTGCTTTCGTCGACTGCGTCCGGACCTCCCTGCCCTACGCATGGGAGATGATCAGCTCTCTGGTGGCTCAGCTGAAGGTGGACGGCGGCGAGTTCGCCGACAACCAGACGCCTCCGCCGGACGAGCAGGCACGTGGTCAGCTGCTGCGCGCGCTCGCGAGTGACGCGATTCGCGGAGCGCTTCAGCGGCACTTCGGAGTGCGCCTCGCATTCCAGAACTGCCACCGCGTCGCGGTGTTCCCGCTGGACGCCTCGGTCGACGAGCGGCTTGCCCGCTTCACCTCGGTCCGGGGCCAGTTGCTCAATCAGTCGCCCGAAATGCGCGACTGCTGAAGTCTTCTGCTGCCGCTCCCGACCCGTGATCTCCACGGTGTCGGAGCGGCGGCACCTGACAGGTCCGGCCTCGGCGACGAACGGTTCAGCCGAGCCGGGGCAGCACTTCGGTGCCCAGCCGCCGTACGTTCTCCTCGGTGGTGGCGAGGTCGCCGGAGCCCTCGGCGAGCAGAGCGAAGCGGGTGATCCCGGTGCGCTCCGCGGTCGCCGCCAGACGGTCCGCGGCCAAGCGCGGCGGCCCCACCGGGTGCAGGGAGCACAGGAGTTCCGTGTACGCGACGGGGTCCCGCATGGCGCGGTGCCGTCCGTCGACGGTCACATGCGCGTCGAGTCCCTGTTTCAGCCAGCCCGGCATCGCCTTGACGAGGGTCTCCGTGGCCTCGTCGGTGCGGTCGGCGATCTGGACGACGCCGGCGGAGACGTGCCCCGCTGCCCTGATCCGCTCGGGGCTGTGGCCCGCGGCGAGCGCGTGCCTGCGCCAGAGCGTGATCATGTCCGCCTTCTCCTCGTCTCCGCAGTGCATGCCGAGCAGCATGGGCAGACCGCGCTCCGCCGCCAGCCCGACGCTCTTGGGGGACGTGCACGCGACGACGACCTCGGGGCCGTTCGGCGGTCCGTCGATGAGCTCGTCCGGCCGGGGGACGACGGCGACCTCCCGGAAGGCGAACCGTTCACCCTCCGCGCCGACGCGGGGCTCGCGCAGCCAGCGCAGCAGGAGGTCGAGCGATTCGGGGAAACCCCTGTCGTAGGAGTCGAGGCCCGCCCCGAAGACCTCCAGGTCGACCCAGGGTCCGCCGCGGCCCACACCGAGGACGAAACGCCCACCGGAGGTGAGATGCAGCAGCGCCGCCTGTTCGCCGAGTGCCACGGGGTGGGCGTTCGGCAGTACGCTCACCGCCGTCCCCACCTGGATCCGGCGGGTGCGGCCGAGGAGCAGTGCGGCGAGGGTCACGGCGGACGGGCACACGCCGTACGGGACGAAGTGGTGCTCCGCCAGCCATACGGCGTCGAGGCCCGCTTCCTCCGCCACCTCCGCGGAGCGCACCGCGCGATGCAGCGCCTCCCCCTGTCCCTGACCGGGGAACTGTGCCGCGAGTACGAAAGTTCCAACGCGCATCGCCTTCTGCCTCCTTGCGGCCGACGCGTCTCCCCCACAGGCAACAACGCCTGACACGTGCCAAAGGCACGGCCCATCGGGAAGTTGTTGCGATTTTCCGGTAACTGCCCCTGATGCAGCAGACCCTTCCGTGGCGCCGCGCGACAGCCGTCGGCTCCGGGCCCCTTACGCTGGACGGGCAACTGTCCGGTCATGCCCCGTGAGGTGTCACGTGTCCCCGCGCCGCAACCGCCCCCGTGGCGGCGAGAAGCCGACCGAGCGAGCAGGAGACGCCTCCGACCGGTACGGCGGCTTCGGCAGCAGCGAGTCCTGGCAGGGCGAGGAGTGGTCGGTGCGCCATGTGGCGGGCGCGAGTTCCGTCGGCAAGAGGTACCGCTGCCCCGGCTGCGACCAGGAGATCCCCTCGGGGATGCCGCATGTGGTGGCCTGGCCGGAGCACGGGGGAGTCGAGGACCGCCGGCACTGGCACAAGGCGTGCTGGAACGCGAAGGACCGCCGCACCTCGAAGGTGCAGCGGTCCAGGAACGCGCCGAGACACTGAGCCGCGGAGCGCAGCCGCGTCACACGTCCCGGCTGCTCATCGTCGCGTACGCGCCGCCGAGCGCGACGACCGCGACCCCGAGCATGATCCACACCGGCTCCCAGCCGAGCGGACCGGAGGACCCGCCCGCCGCGGCTTCGCCGTAGATGCCGATGAGCTGGCTGGGGATCGCCCACTCCAGCAGGAACTGCTGCACGTCCTCCAGCGAGTCCGAGAACATGAACATGGCGGCCACGAGCGGCAGCAGCATCAGGCCGATCATGGTGGTGATCGCACCGGCCGAGTGCCGGATCATGGCGCCCACGGCCAGCGAGAGCAGCCCGAGCGAGGCGAGGTAGAGACCGACGCCGACGGTGGCGCGCAGCCACTCGTCACCGGTGGGCTCCGCGGCCGCCGTCACCATCGCGTTCTGCATGACGGCGACCAGCCCGGTCACGACGGTCGTGATGGTGAGGACCAGCAGGAAGAAGACGATCGCCTTGGCCACGAGGACCCGGCCCCGGCTGGGGCAGGCGGTGAGGGTCGTACGGATCATGCCCGTGCCGTACTCGGACGCGATGGTGAGCACGCCCAGGGTCATCACACAGATCGAGCCGGGCAGGATGCCGAAGAAGCCCATGCCCAGGGCGGAGGCCTCACCCATGCCGGCCTGTTCGCCGGCGGCGGAGACGAGCGAGGCGACCGCCAGACCGATGCCGAGCACGAGCACGATCATCACGCCCAGCGTCCACATCGTGGAGCGCACGGAACGGATCTTCGTCCACTCGGAGGCGAGCGCGTCACCGAGATGGGCCCCGCGCACCGGGATCGGGGAGGCGTAGGCGCCGGGCTGCTGGTACGGGGTGCTCATCGTGCGTCCTCGGGCTTGGTCAGGTCGGCGGGAGCGGCGGCGGGCGGTGCCGCCGGGGGAGCGGCGGGGGCGGCGGGCGCTGCCGGCCCGGCAGGCGGCACGAAGGCCGCGTACGGGTTCTGGCCCGGCTGGGGCGGCGGCGGGGCGTAGAAGCCCTGCTGCGGCACCTCCTGGATGTGCGGCTGCGGCGGGACGTGTCCCATCGGCTGCTGCTGCATCAGCCCCGACTTCTGGTCCGCGGTCGAGCGGTAGTCCACCGCGCCCTGCGTCATCCGCATGTACGCCTCCTCCAGAGAGGCCTGATGCGGCGACAGCTCCCACAGCCGTACGTCCGCGCCGTGCGCCACGTCGCTGATGCGCGGCAGCGCCAGACCGGTCACGCGCAGTGCGCCGTCCGGCTCCGGCATGACCTGCCCGCCCGCCTCGGTCAGCGCGGCGAGCAGCTTCTCGCGCTGCTCGGGCTCCGTCTGCGGGGTGCGGACCCGGGCGAAGTCGGCCGAGTTGTGCGAGATGAAGTCCTTCACGCTCATGTCCGCCATGAGCCGGCCGCGGCCGATCACGATCAAGTGGTCGGCGGTGAGCGCCATCTCGCTCATCAGGTGCGAGGAGACGAAGACCGTACGGCCCTCGGACGCCAGCTGCTTCATCAGGTTGCGCACCCACAGGATGCCCTCGGGGTCGAGGCCGTTGACCGGCTCGTCGAAGAGCAGCACCTGGGGGTCGCCGAGCAGTGCCGCGGCGATGCCGAGCCGCTGCCCCATGCCGAGCGAGAAGCCCTTGGAGCGCCTCTTGGCCACCTCGTGCAGACCGACGACACCGAGCACCTCGTCGACCCGGCGCGCCGGGATGCCCGAGAGCTGCGCCAGGGACAGCAGGTGGTTGCGTGCGCTGCGGCCGCCGTGCACGGCCTTGGCGTCGAGCAGGGCCCCGACCTGCCGGGGTGCGTTCGGCAGCTGCCGGAACGGCTTCCCGCCGATGGTGACCTGGCCCGACGTCGGCCGGTCGAGGCCGAGGATCATGCGCATCGTGGTGGACTTGCCGGCGCCGTTGGGGCCGAGGAACCCGGTGACGGCCCCGGGCCGCACCTGGAAGGAAAGGTTGTGAACGGCCGTCTTGGCGCCGTAGCGCTTCGTCAGGCCGACTGCCTCGATCATTGCCCAGCCCCATCGACTTTCGGGTCGTCGGGGCACAGGCGGTCCAGCCGTACGCCCCCGTAAGTGTTAGGAGGATAACCGTGCCGCGTCGGTTCCGGCCAAGCCGTAACGGCTCGGACTCCGTGGCGGCCGGTGCGAAGGCGCCCGCGCCGGGTGGGTCCTACGCGTCCCGCTTCTTCAGCACGAGGTAGCCGCCCAGGAGCGCCGCCACGACCCACAGCAGCATGATGCCCAGCCCGCCCCAGGGGCCGTACGGGGAGTCACCGCTGTTCATCGCGTTCGGCACCACCTGCATGATCTTCGCGCCGGCCTGGTCGGGGAAGTAGCGCGCGACGTCCTTCGCACCCGGCACCGCGGAGAGGATCTGCGAAACCAGGAAGAAGAACGGCATCAGGATGCCCAGCGCCAGGATCGAGCTGCGCAGCATCGTGGCGACACCCATCGAGAAGACGGCCATCAGTCCCATGTAGAGGCCGCCGCCGACCACGGCACGGAGCACGTTCTCCTCGCCGATCGTGGTGCGGTGCTCGCCGAGCAGCGCCTGCCCGAGGAAGAAGGTCAGGAAGCTGGTCGCCATGCCGACGGCGAGCGCCAGCAGGCCGGCCACGGCGATCTTGCTGAACATGAAGGTGGCGCGCTGCGGAACGGCGGCGAGCGAGGTGCGGATCATGCCGGAGCTGTACTCGGTGCCGATGACGAGGACTCCGAAGACGACCATCGCCAGCTGCCCGAGCACCAGCCCGGAGAAGCTGATGAGCGTCGGGTCGAACGTCAGACGCTCCGCGTCGGGCAGGTCGTCGAAGGTCGCGTTCATCAGGGCGCACAGGGCGGCGCTGATCGCGACCGTCACGGCGAGCGCGCAGATCAGCGTCCAGCGCGTCGAGGCGACCGTACGGATCTTGGTCCACTCGGAGCGGAGGACGGCGGGGGTCGATGCCATCGGTCAGGCTCCCTTGTCACGAGGGGTCCACCGCGGTGCGTCCCGGCCGGCGGGCGGGGCCACGGCATCGGTGGGTGGGGCGAGGGCATCGGGTGGCGGCGCGGCATCGGCGGAGTGCGCGTGGTATTCCACCGCGCCCGCGGTCATCTGCATGAACGCCTCCTCGAGCGAGGCCCTTTGCGCGCTGAGCTCGTGCAGCACGATCCGGTGCTCGGCCGCCAGTTCGCCGAGCTGCTCCGTGCTCGCGCCGTCGACCTCCAGCGTGCCGCCGCCCGTCTCCACGACCGGCATCCCGGCCCCGTGCAGCACGTCCCGCAGCTGTTCCGGCTGCGGTGAACGCAGCCGCACGTAACTCCGGGAGTTCATCTGAATGAAATCGGCCATCGACGTGTCGGCAAGCAGCCGGCCTTGTCCGATCACGATCAAGTGATCCGCCGTCAGGGCCATTTCACTCATGAGGTGCGAGGAGACGAAGATCGTCCGGCCTTCCTGCGCGAGGGTTTTCATCAGATTGCGGATCCAGTGAATTCCCTCCGGGTCCAGGCCGTTGACCGGTTCGTCGAACATCAGGATCTCCGGATCGCCCAGCAGCGCCGAAGCGATTCCCAGCCGCTGGCCCATACCCATCGAGAAGCCCTTGGACTTCTTCCTCGCCACCGACGCGAGACCGACCAGATCGAGCACCTCGCCGACGCGTCGCTCCGGGATCCGGTTGGACTGCGCGAGGCAGAGCAGGTTGTTGTACGCGCTGCGGCCGCCGTGCATCGCCTTCGCGTCCAGCAGGGCGCCGATGTGATTCAGCGGCTCCGCGAGGTCCCGGTAGTGCCTGCCGTCGATGCGGACCGTGCCGCTGGTCGGGTTGTCCAGATCGAGCATCATGCGCATCGTCGTCGACTTGCCCGCGCCGTTGGGGCCGAGGAAACCGGTCACCACCCCCGGCCGGACCTTGAACGAGAGATGGTCGACGGCGACCTTCGTACCGAAGTGTTTGGTGAGACCCTCGAGCTCGATCATGCGTTCACGCTACGGGCGCCGGGAGGCTCTCGCCACCGGGTTCCACCAAGGGAACAGGCCCGTTCCGCATCGCCCGCCGCCGGCGTCGCGGCGGGACCACGAAGAGCCCTGGGACGCGCAGGTGCCCGGCGCCTGAACGGCACCGGGCACCTGTGGACGGTTGTCCGAGGGAGCGTCAGCGGGACTGCTGCGCCGGGACCCCGCGGGAGATCGGCTCGTCGTCGGCGGGCGAGCCCGCCGCGGCCACCGCGGCACCGGTCAGCGTCGCCAGCATCTCGCGGACGTTGGTCAGCTGGGCGTTGATCGAGTCGCGGCGGTTGGTGAGCGCCGCCAGCTCGCGCTCCGATTCGCTGCGGATACGGTCGGCCTTGGCGTTCGCGTCGGCCACGATGTCCTCGGCCTGGCGCTGCGCGGTCTCCACCGTCTGCCGGGCACGACGCTCCGCGTCGGTGCGCAGCTTCTCGGCCTCCAGGCGCAGCTGCTCCGCGCGGTGCTCGATCTCCGCGAGACGCTTCTCGGCCTTCGCCTGACGCGAGGCCAGGTCGCGCTCCGACTGCTCCCGGCGCTTGGCCAGGTTGGTCTCGAAGTCCGCGGCGGCCTGGGCGGCCTTGGCGCGGGTCTCCTCGAAGAGCGCGTCCGCCTCCTCGCGCTTGGACTGGGCGTCCTTCTGCGCCTCGCTGCGCAGCGTCTGGGCCTCGCCCTGCGCCTTCTCGACGATGCGGACGCCCTCGTCCTCCGCCTTCGCCTTGCGCTCGGCGGCGAACGCCTCGGCGTCGTTGCGGACCTGCTGGGCGGCGGACTCGGCGAGCTCGCGGTGCTGCTCGGCCGCGCGACGGGCCTCCTCGCGCAGGTCCTTCGCCTCCTCCTCGGCGAGACGGAGGATCTTCTCGACACGGGCACCGAGGCCCGCGTACGACGGCTCGGCGTCGTTGACCTGGGCCTGGGCGTTCTGGGTCTCGAGGTGGAGCTCCTCGATGCGCTTTTCCAGAGAGGTGATTCGGGCCAGAGCACTATCACGGTCGGCGACGAGTTTGGTAATGCGGTCGTCCACCTGACCGCGGTCGTAACCACGCCGCACGAGCTCGAAGCCGAAGGGGGAGGAAGTGTCGCTCATGGGGTTCCTGTCAATGAGACCGGTGAGGTGTTAGAGGGAATCCTAGGGGCCGAAGCGGCGTGTCATCGAGCGGATGCCGGTTTGATCTGGAGAATGTCCAGCCTTTTGAGTGGCTAGCCGTCGGATGGCTTGCCACCCGAACGTGTCACCCCTGCTGACGCAGCGGCCTTCACCCCTCCGGCTGAGCCGCCGTTCGCCGTGCCCTTCCCACCGGACGGCGCCTCGAACGACTCCAAGGCCTCGAGCACGTCCTGGACACGGGAGATCTCCGCCTGGATGTCCTCGCGCCTGCGCACCAGCACGTCCAGCTCCCGCTGCCCCTCGTCGACCGTCCGGCCCGCCTGCTGGTCGGCCTCGGCCTTCGCGCGCTCGCCCTCGCGGATCAACTCGGCCTTCTTCTGCTCGGCCTCCTTGAGGAGCCCCTCCGCCTTCTTCACGGCGGCGATCCTGACCTTGCTCGCCTCCGAATTGGCCTCGGACAGCAGCTGCTTGGCCTTCGCCTCCGCCTCGGCCCGCTGCTCCTCCGCGGCCCTGACCAGATTGTCGACCCGCTCGCCGGCCGTCTTCATCTGCTCCGAGGTCTCCCTGCGGGCCCGCTCGTGCAGCTCCTCGATCTCGCTCTCCACACGGGTACGCAGCTCCTCACCGCGCTCCCTTATGGCCGTCGCGTCGCGCCGCGCCCCGACGAGCAGTTCGTCCGCGTCCGTACGGGCCTTCTCCACCAGCGAGTTGCCCTCGACGGTGGCCTCCGACACCAGCCGCTCCGCCTCGCTGCGGGCCGCGCCGACCATCGTGTCGGCCTGCTCCTCGGCCTCTGTGGCGGCGCGCAGCGCCTCCTCCTGGGCCTTGCGGATGAGCTGGTCGGCCTGCTCCGCGGCGTCCGCGCGGCGCTTGGCGGCCGCCTCGCGCGCCTCGTCGAGCAGACGGTCCGCCTCCGCGCGGGCCTCGCCGCGCAGCTGCTCGGCCGCGGCCTCCGTCTCCGCACGCAGCCGCTCGGCCTCCGCCCGGATGCGCTCCGCCGCCTGCTGGGCGGAGCCCACCGTCTCCGCGGCCTCCGCCCGGAGCCGCTCGGCCTCGCTGTTCGCCTCCGTCCGCAGACGCTCGGCGTCGCTGCCGGCCTCCGTCCGGAGCCGCTCGGCCTCCTCGGCCGTCTCCGCGGCGATCCGCTCGGCCTCGCTCCTCGCCTCGCCGATCAGCTGGTCGGCCTGGGACGCGGCGTCGGCACGCCGCTTGTCCGCCGCCTGCCTCGCCTCGTCCAGCACCTGCTCGCGGTCGGCCCGCACGGCCGCCCGCATCTGCTCGATCTCGGCCTCGCCGTCGACCTTGATCTGCTCGGCCTCCATGAGAAGCCGTGTGGCGTCCGCGTCGGCGGAGGCCCGCAGTTCGGCGGCCTCCGTCCGCAGCCGCTCGCTCTCGCCCGTCGCCTCGCCGATCAGCAGGTCCGCCTGCGCGGCCGCCTCCGAACGGATCCGGTTGGCGTCCTCACGGGCCTCCGCACGGGTGCGGGCCGCGTCCTGCTCGGCGGACGCGACGGCGTCCGACGCCTCCGTACGCATCCGCTGCACGTACTCGGCGGTGTCCGTCCGCAGCCGGTCCGCCTCCGTGATCGCCTCGGCGACGGTCCGCTCGGCGAGGGCCTGCGCGGCCTCCGTCTCCTCCTGCGCCCTGGTCCGCAGCCGCCCGGCGTCCTCCGCGGCGCGTTCCCGCTCCGCGTAGGCGTCGGCGCGGACCCGGTCCGCCTCTTCCTGCGCCTCGGTCCTGGTGCGCTCGGCCGAGTGCTCGGCGGCGCTGCGCAGTCCGGCGATCTCCTGCTCGGCCTGCTCCTGGAGCCCGCTGACGGAGTCCCGTACCTGCTGAGCCGTCTGCTCGGCGGAGGACACCATCTCGGTGGCACGCCGGTCGGCCTCCTCGACCAGCCGGTGCGCCTCGGTCTGCGCCTCCTCGACCCGCTTGCGGGCCGACGCGAGCAGTTCCTCGCTCTGTTCGCGGGCGCGCTCGCGCTCCTGCTCGGCCTCCGCGCGGGCGGCGTCGAGGGTCTCCTCGGCCTCCCTGCGGCGGCGGGCCGCCTCCTCCTGGGCGGCGGCCAGCGCCTCCGCGGCCTCCGTGCCCACACGTTCCGCCGCGGCGGCCGCCTCGGCCCGTACCCGGTCGGCGGTCTCCTGCGCCTCGTTGCGCAGCCGCTCCGCCTCCGCGGCGGCCTCGCTGTGCAGCCGTACGGCCAGTGCCTCGGCCTCCGCGCGGGCCGCGGACGCGTCGGACGCGGCTTCGTCGCGCAGCCGCTCCGTCTCCTGCTCGGCCTGCTCCTGCAGAGCGCGCAGCCGTTCGCCGGCCTCCGTGCGCAGCCGCTCGGTCTCCTCCGCCGCCTCCCGGCGGATCCGCTCGCCCTCGGCGCGGGCCTCCGTCAGCCGCTCCTCCGCGGCCGCGAGCCGTGCCTCCGCCTCGGTGTGCAGACGGGTCAACTCGTCGGCGGCCTCGGCCTGACGGGCCGCTATGGCGCGCTCGCTCTCCTCGCGCAGCTCGGCCGCTGTCGCCTCGGCGGCCGTCCGTACGCCCTCGGCCTGCTCCTCCGCCTCCGCGCGCAGCCGCTCGGCCTCGGCACGGGTGCGCTCCAGCGTCTCCTCGGCCTGCTTACGGAGGGACGTGGCCCGTTCGATGGCCTCCGTGCGGACCTTCTCGCTGTCACCGCTCGCCTTCGAGCGCAGCTCGTCGGCGTCGGTGCGCGCCTTGGTCAGCAGCTCCTCAGCGGTACTCGCCGCCTCCTCGATCTGCTGGACGGCCTCGCGGCGGGCCTCGCCGCGGATCCGCTCGCCCTCCGCGACCGCCTCGGCGCGCAGCTGTTCGGCCTCGCCGCGCAGCCGGCGGGCCTCCTCCTGGAGCTCGACCGTCTTGGCCCGGTACTCCTTGGTGTCGTCCTTCGCCGCGCCCTTGAGCTGGTCGGCCTGCTCCGCGGCCTCGCCGCGCAGCCGGTCCGCCTCCGCCTCGGCCTCGCGCCTGATCCGCTCGGCCTCCTCGCTCGCCGCGCGGGTGGTGGCCTTGGCGTCGTCCGACGCCTTGGTCAGCACCTCCTCCGCGGTGCGGGCGGCCTTCGCGAGGGCCGCCGCGGAGTCCTCCGCGACCGCGGCCCTGGCCTTCTCCGTCGCGGCCTCGAGCAGCTTCTCCGCCTCGGCGCGGGCATCGGCGAGCGCCTGCTCCGCCTCGGCCCTGAGGGTCTCCGACTCCTTGGTCGCCTCCTCGACGAGCCGTGCGACCTGCGCCTTGGCCGTACGGGTGCGCTGCTCGCCCGCCGACTCCGCGGACGAGAGCTGCTTGGCCGCGGACTCCTTGGCCTCCGAGAGCAGCTTCTCCGACTCCGTGCGTGCCTCGCGGAGCCTCTCCTCCGCCTCCTGCAGCCGCTGCTCGGCCGAGCGGCTGAGCTCGGCGGCCTGCTGGCGGGCCTGCTCGGACTCGGCGGTGGTGGAGGAGCGCAACTGCTCGGCGTGGCTGGTGGCTTCCTGCGCCTGGCTGGACGCGGCGTTCAGCAGCCGCTCGGCGTCCTTGCGGGCCCGGAGCAGGATCGCCTCCGCCTCCGCACGGGCGGTCTCCGCCTCGGAGCCGAGCCGTCTGCGGGCCTCCTCCGCGATGCGGGCGGCCTCCGCGCGAGCGGCGGCGAGGGCCTGCTCGGCCTCGGCGCGGGACTCCTCCAGAAGCCGGTGGGCCTGCGACTCGCTGCGCGCACGCAGCTGTTCGGCCCACGCGACGTTCTCGTTGACGTGCGACTCGACGGTCTGGCGGCGCTCGGCGAGTTCCTGGTCGAGACGCTGCCGGCGCTGGACGGCCTCCGCGTGCAGCTCCGCCTGGAGCCTGGCCTGGTGCTCGGCGTGCTCCTGAAGGATGCGCTGCGTCTGCGCGCGGACCTCGCGCAGTTCGCGCTCCGCGTCCTGGCGGAGCTGGTCGGCCTGGACCTGGGCGTTGCGCAGCAACTGCTCGGCCTGGTAACCGATGTCGGCGCTGTCGTACGCCGGACGGGAGGCCAGGCTGCGGCGTGCCTCGTGGAGCTTGGCACGCAATACCTCGACCTGGTAGCCGAGGTCCTCGGCATGCTGGACGGCCTTCTCCCGCGCGGTCTTCAGCCGGTCCATCTCGGCTTCGAACCGCGAGAGGTGGTCGTCGTCAGCTCGGTGGCTCTCCTGGCGTTCGTAGCCCCGCACTGCGCGGTCCCATCCGTCCCCTGGTCGCAACTGTCTCCAAACGAGCACCGTTCGCCGGCGAACGGCCCCCCGGGGAATGGTGACAGATCAACGACGGAGACGCGGCACGGCCCCGACCCGGCCCCGGCCCGGAGCGGCCCACTCTACCGGGCCGGGAATCCTTGCAACCTGGGAAGCAACACAGAGCGGCGTCGCGATGCCCGGTACTGCCGCTCGCGGCGTCACCGGAACGCCCCGGCGGCTTTGCTGCGAGGACCTTCCGGCGCCCTGCGGTCGACCGCGCCGGACGCCGCTCCTCCATCCGCTCCCAGTCGCTCCCCAGGTCGTGAGGTCAGTGCTCCGTCGCGGACGTGACGAGTTCGGTGAGTACACCGTGGCAGTCCTTGGGGTGGAGAAAGGTGATCCGCGAGCCCATCGAGCCGATCCGCGGCTCGTCGTACAGCACTCGTACGCCCTTGTCGCGGATGTCCTGCGCGTCCGCGTCCACGTCGGCCGTGCCGAAGGCGATGTGGTGGACGCCCTCCCCGTTCTTCGCCAGCCACTTCCCGACCGCGGAGTCCTCGCGGGTCGGCTCCAGCAGCTGGAGGTAGGAGGCGCCGCCGTCGGACGTCCCGTTGATCTTGAGCATGGCTTCCCGCACGCCCTGCTCCTCGTTGACCTCGGAGTGGAAGACCTCGAAGCCGTATGTGGCCCGGTAGAACTCGACAGTCGTGTCGAGGTCGAAGCAGGCGATCCCGATGTGGTCGATTCGCGTCAGCATGCGACCAGTGCAGCGCCACCAGGGGTGGTTACGCAACGTGCGCGCGATCACACCATTCGCCCGGTGACCCGGGGCAGTACCGCTCAGTACATTGAAGTAAACCCTCGTTCACTCCTCAGCCGCGGCTGAAAGGGGATCGTCCTCATGTCAGGAACGACCGGTAACACCTCCGTCATCGTCGCGGGAGCCCGTACGCCCATGGGCCGCCTGCTCGGCTCGCTCAAGTCCTTCTCCGGCGCCGACCTCGGCGGCTTCGCCATCAAGGCCGCCCTCGACCGGGCCGGCATCGGCGGCGACCAGGTCCAGTACGTGATCATGGGCCAGGT
Source organism: Streptomyces sp. NPDC003023 (assembly GCF_042888225.1). Lineage (NCBI taxonomy): Bacteria > Bacillati > Actinomycetota > Actinomycetes > Kitasatosporales > Streptomycetaceae > Streptomyces > Streptomyces sp. NPDC003023. Next base: position 6,822 of record NZ_JBIAPL010000009.1, on the reverse strand, counting down.
GCTCCAGGCCGGCGCGGGCCAGATCCCGGCACGCCAGGCCGCCGTCAAGGCGGGCATCCCGATGAACGTCCCCGCGCTCACGATCAACAAGGTCTGCCTGTCCGGCCTCGACGCCATCGCGCTCGCCGACCAGCTGATCCGCGCCGGCGAGTTCGACGTCGTCGTCGCCGGCGGCCAGGAGTCGATGACCAACGCGCCGCACCTGCTGCCCAAGTCCCGTGAGGGCCACAAGTACGGTGCGATCGAGATGCTCGACGCGATGGCCCACGACGGCCTGACCGACTCCTTCGAGAGCATCCCCATGGGTGAGTCGACGGAGAAGCACAACACCCGCCTCGGCATTGCGCGCGAGATCCAGGACGAGATCGCCGCGCTCTCCCACCAGCGCGCCGCGGCCGCCCAGAAGAACGGCCTCTTCGAGGCGGAGATCACGCCCGTCGAGATCCCGCAGCGCAAGGGCGACCCGATCCTGTTCGCCAAGGACGAGGGCATCCGCGCCGAGACCACCGCGGAGTCGCTGGGCAAGCTGCGCCCCGCGTTCGCGAAGGACGGCACGATCACCGCGGGCACGTCCTCGCAGATCTCTGACGGCGCCGCGGCCGTCGTCGTGATGAGCAAGGCCAAGGCCGAGGAGCTGGGCCTGGAGTGGATCGCCGAGATCGGCGCCCACGGCAACGTGGCCGGCCCCGACAACTCGCTCCAGTCGCAGCCGTCCGGCGCCATCAGGCACGCCCTGAAGAAGGAGGGCCTGGACGTCTCCGACCTGGACCTCATCGAGATCAACGAGGCGTTCGCGGCTGTCGCGCACCAGTCAATGAAGGACCTCGGCGTTACCCCGGAAAAGGTGAACGTGAACGGCGGCGCGATCGCCCTCGGCCACCCGATCGGCATGTCCGGCGCGCGCGTGGTGCTCCACCTGGCGCTGGAGCTCAAGCGCCGTGGCGGCGGCGTCGGCGCGGCGGCGCTGTGCGGCGGCGGCGGTCAGGGCGACGCACTGATCGTCCGCGTCCCGGGCAAGTAGCAGTCTGACGAGGATCGGAGCAGCACGATGGTGGACGTCCCCGAACTGGTCGCCCAGGCGAGGGAGGGCCGGCCGCGGGCCGTGGCCCGGCTGATCTCACTCGTGGAGGGGGCGTCGCCGCAGCTCCGTGAGGTCATGGCGGCGCTCGCGCCACTGACCGGCGGCGCCTACGTGGTGGGCCTGACGGGTTCGCCGGGCGTCGGCAAGTCCACGTCGACATCCGCGCTGGTGACCGCCTACCGGAAGGCCGGGAAGCGGGTCGGTGTGCTCGCCGTCGACCCGTCCTCGCCGTTCTCCGGCGGGGCGCTCCTCGGAGACCGCGTCCGCATGTCGGACCACGCCTCCGATCCGGGCGTCTACATCCGCTCGATGGCCACCCGCGGCCACTTGGGCGGCCTGGCCTGGTCCGCGCCGCAGGCCATCCGCGTCCTCGACGCGGCCGGCTGCGACGTGGTCCTCGTCGAGACGGTGGGCGTCGGCCAGTCCGAGGTGGAGATCGCCTCGCAGGCCGACACCTCCGTCGTGCTCCTCGCGCCCGGCATGGGCGACGGCATCCAGGCCGCGAAGGCGGGCATTCTCGAGATCGGCGACGTGTACGTCGTGAACAAGGCCGACCGGGACGGGGCCGACGCCACCGCCCGCGAGCTCAACCACATGCTGGGCCTCGGCGAGGCCCGCGGGCCGGGCGACTGGCGCCCGCCGATCGTGAAGACGGTCGCCGCGCGGGCCGAGGGCATCGACGAGGTCGTCGAGGCGCTGGAGAAGCACCGGGCGTGGATGGAGGAGCACGGCGTGCTCGCCGAGCGCCGGGCCCGGCGTGCTGCGACGGAGGTCGAGACGATCGCGGTCACGGCGCTGCGGGAACGCATCGGCGACCTGCACGGCGACCGGCGCCTGGGCGCCCTGGCGGAGCGCATCGTCGCGGGCGAGCTGGACCCGTACCGGGCGGCGGACGAACTGGTCGCGGGCCTGACGCAGTCGTAGCCGGGGCCGGACCGGCCGGGACGGCTCGCCCGATTGCGGGCCGCCCCCACCGCCGTCCGTCCCCGTGACCGGGCACGCCGATCCCGGAACCGCCGCTGCCCCGGCCGAGGGCAGCGACACTGGGCTCGGCCCGTTCCGGTGGTGCGCTCGGCGTGCTGTGTCCCGGGGCGTGGGCCGGTACTCGTCGCTCACGTTGTGCCTCCGCCTTCGGTCCCGGGGGCCTGGGCTGCGCTGCGTGCGTTGGCCGGGGGCCCGTGCCGGCTGGGTGCGTCGGCCAGGGGCCCGTCCGGCCCCCGTTCGCCCTCGGGGCGTGCGCGGCTGCGCTCGGCCCCGTTCCAGTGCTCAACGCGGTGCAGCGAGCTCCACGGCGGCCGACGCCGCGTGGCCCCGACCTGACCGGAACCGCCGCTGTGCGGGTGGCGGCAGCCGGCCAGGCGGGTGGCCAGGTTCGGTCTGCCGGCGCGGGGGCGGGGCGGCCGTACGGAGGGGTGCCGCGTCAGTCGTCCGCGCGCTCGTCCGCGACCGCCGCGGACTTCGCGTCGACCGTCAGCTCGCGCTCCGCCCCCTTGCCGTCGCGGAGTTCCACCTCCCAGCCCGCTCCGTCGTCGTCGAGGTCGACCGACGTCACCGTCGTGCCGGGGTGCGCCTTCAGCGCCGTCTCCGCGGCCTCACGGGCGTCCACCGACGCGGCCCGCAGCGCGGCGCGGTCGTCGTCGTCCCGGTCGTCGTCGTTCCTGTCGTCGTTCCTGTCGTCGTCCGCGTCCTCCCGCACCGCACCGGTCTTCGCGTCGACTTCGAGCTCGTGCTCGCGGTCGCCGCCCTTGCCGATGACGTCCACTTCCCAGTGGTCCGCGCCGTCGTCGTCGAGATCCACCGACTCCACCGTGCCCGGCGTGTGCTTCAGGGCGGCGGTCACCGCCTGCGCGGCCGTGATCGGCCCCGAGGGCGCGGCGTCGGCCCGATCCTGGCGGTCGTCGCGGTCGTCGCGGTCGTCGTCGCGGGCCAACGGGGCCGACACGCGCGCCGGCGACGTGTCGTCGGACGACAGGGCCGCCGCCGTGTACGTACCGCCTCCCACCAGCACCGCCGCCGCCACCGTCGCGATCACCAGGTTGCGCTTCATCATGGTTCCTCCCCTTCGGGCTGTTCGTTCGGCAACGGGAACCACTCTTGCCGCGCCATGCTGAACGCAGCCTGAAGCGACCTGAAGGGTTCTTCAGCATCGGTTTGCGACCCTGAGCGCATGAGGTTGTTGATCGTGGAGGACGAGAAGCGGCTCGCCCGGTCCCTCGCCGCGGGGCTGTCCGCCGAGGGTTACGCCGTGGACGTCGTCCACGACGGGATCGAGGGCCTGCACCGCGCGGGCGAGGGCGTTCACGACCTCGTCGTGCTGGACATCATGCTTCCCGGCATGAACGGCTACCGCGTCTGTGCCGCGCTGCGCGCCGCCGGTCACGACATGCCGATCCTCATGCTGACCGCCAAGGACGGTGAGTACGACGAGGCCGAGGGCCTGGACACCGGGGCGGACGACTACCTCACCAAGCCGTTCTCGTACGTCGTCCTCGTCGCGCGGGTGAAGGCGCTGCTGCGCCGCCGCGGCAGGGGCGGCGGCTCGCCGGTGCTGACGGCGGGCGACCTGCGGGTGGACACGGCCGCCCGCCGTGTCCACCGCGGTGAGGAGGAAGTGACCCTGACCGCGAAGGAGTTCGCGGTGCTGGAGCAGCTCGCGATCCGCGCCGGCGAGGTCGTCGGCAAGCCCGACATCCTCGAGCACGTCTGGGACTTCGCCTACGAGGGCGACCCGAACATCGTCGAGGTCTACGTCAGCGCTCTGCGCCGCAAACTCGGCGCGGACCGCATCCTGACCGTGCGCGGCGCCGGCTACCGGCTCGAATCGATCTCGGCGGAGGCCCCATGAGATCCGTACGGGCCAGAGCGGCCCTCGGAGCCACCCTCGTGGTCGCCGTGGCGCTGATCGCTGCGGGCACGGCCGTACTGCTCTCCCTGCGTGCGAACCTGATCGACCAGACCGATCTGCAGGCGGAGGTCGCCGCGCGCGACGTGGCGTCGCAGATCGCGCTCGGCGTGCCGTACGACGGGCTCGAGCTGCCCGACGAGGACGACGAGCGCCCGGTCCAGGTCGTCGGCGACGACGGGCGTGTCCTCGCGGTCAGCGAGCGGCTGGAGGCGGTCGAAGGCACCGGCAGCACGGGTGTCCGCCCGCGGCCCGCGCCCACGCGCGACGACGACGATGACGACGACTCCGGCCGCGGCCAGGTCTCCTCCGACGACCCCCGTTTCGTCTCCGGTACCGCCACGGTGGACGGCGACCGCGCCGACTACCGGTTCGCGACCCTGGTGGTCGGCTTCGACGACGACCGTACGGTGACCGTTCACGCGGGTGCCCCGCTTGCCACCGAACAGGACGCGGTCACCACTGTGCGCGACGCGATGCTCATCGGCCTGCCGTTGCTGCTGGCGGTGGTCGGCGGTGTGACCTGGCTGGTCACCCGGCGGGCGCTGCGGCCCGTCGAGGGCATCAGGAGCGAGATGGCGGCGATCACGCGCTCCGAGGACCTGTCCCGACGGGTGCCGGAACCGGGTTCACGGGACGAGGTCGCCCGGCTCGCCCGTACGACCAACGAGACGCTTGCCGCTCTGGAAGCCTCCGTCGAACGGCAGCGACGCTTCGTCGCGGACGCGTCGCACGAGCTGCGCAGTCCCATCGCCTCGCTGCGCACCCAGCTCGAAGTGGGCGCCGCGCATCCGGAGTTGCTGGACGTTCCCGGTGCGGTGGAGGACACCGTACGTCTGCAGCAGCTGGCGGCGGACCTGCTGCTGCTGGCCCGGTTGGACGCGGGGGAGCGGCCCGGTTCCGAGCGGGTGGATCTCGCGCAGCTGCTGGCGGAGGAGGCGGCCCGGAGGGCCGGCGACCGTCTGCCGGTCGAGGTGGCCGCGGCCGAGGGGCCGGAGGTGTCCGGATCGCGCGGCCAGCTGGCCCGTGTCATCGGGAATCTGCTCGACAACGCCCAGCGGCACGGGGCCACTTCGGTCACCGCGTCGGTGCGCGCGGAGGGCGGCCGGATCGTGCTGGCCGTCGCGGACGACGGTGCGGGCGTACCGGAGCAGGAGCGCGAGCGGATCTTCGAAAGGTTTGTACGACTCGACGACGCACGCACCAGGGACGAGGGCGGTGTCGGTCTGGGCCTGGCCATCGCCCGCGACGTGGCACTGCGGCACGGCGGGACGCTCACGGTCGGCCGTTCGGCGTCCGGCGGGGCGCTGTTCGAACTGGCCCTGCCGGACGACGCGGCCCGCGGCGGCGCCCTGGGGCGGGGCCCTGGGTGTTAGAGCTTGCCGCGCCGCCCGCGCAGGTGGTCGGCGATCGGGGTCAGCGAGTCCCGCAGTTCGGCGAGGGCTTCGGACGACAGCAGGTCGATGAAGTGCTTGCGCACGGAGGCGACGTGGTGCGGGGCCACCTTCTGCATGGTGACGACGCCCTCGTCGGTGAGGACCGCGTACAGCCCGCGCCGGTCGGACTCGCAGTTCTCGCGCCGGACGAGCCCGGCGCTCTCCATGCGGGTGACCTGGTGCGAGAGGCGGCTCTTGGACTGCAACGTGGCCGCGGCGAGGTCGCTCATCCGCATCCGCCGGTCGGGGGACTCGGAGAGGTTGACCAGGATCTCGTAGTCGTTGTTGGTCAGGCCGAACGGCTGGAGGTCCTTCTCGAGCTGGTGCATCAGCAGCTTGTTGACTTCCAGATGCGTGCGCCAGGTGCATTGCTCGTCATCGGTAAGCCAGCGAGTGGCCGTCTCGGTCTCCATGTATGGATTCTACCTAAGAAGTTGAAAAGCGGACGAAGTTGGGGAGTGTGACGTCTGGCACCCGGCGCACCCGGGGGTGCACAGGGGCGCAGACGTTCGACGTCACACTCCGCAGACTACCGCTCACAGCCCGAAGCGACGCTGGAGGTCCCCCAGCTGGCCGGGAAGGCGCGGTCCGGATCCGTGCTGACCGGCGCTCCCGGCCGGCCCGTGACCGCCCGGAACCCCTGGTTCCGCGCCCACCGTCCCGGTGGGCTGCTCCGGCATCAGCGCCTCGCTCGACTGCAGCAGCACCGTGCCGGCGCCGACGAACTCGAACTGGTGCTCCTCGCCGGAGGCCCCGCCGATCCCGGTCAGCGCCCGCATCCCGCCCATGACGCCGGTCATGTAGCTGTGATCGTAGTGGTGGCAGGGCGACGGGCAGTCCGCCCAGCCCACCAGGGCCTGCGGATCCACCCGGATCGGCGGCTCCATGAACACCACGGGACCGTTCGACGCGGCCACGAACTTGCCCGTGCCGATCAGCGTCAGAAAGCCCGGCACGATCGACTGCTTCAGTGCGAGGGTCGGCTGGTACGCCAGAAGGTTGCCGGACCGGATCGTCAGATTGCCGTCCTCGAGGTCGAACGAGTTCACGTCGAAGGCGCGGTCCGCCAGCAGCATCTTGCCGCTGCCCTCGGCCACCACCCAGTCGCTCGCGTGCAGCGGCGAGTGGAACGAGGTCCGCATCAGCCGGTCGAGCCGTCCGTGGCCGATTCCGTTGAAGTCGATGTTCCCGTAGTAGGCGATCATCTTGCCCTTCTGCAGGAACCACTGGGAGCCCTTGAGCTCCACGCAGAAGGTGTACGCGTTGACGTTGTCGTCGCTCGGCAGCGTCGCCGGGTCGTGGATGACGGGCGTGCTCATTAGAGGACCATCCCTTCTGCAGCCCTCACGGGTAGGGTTGTGACCTCTCGGTCCCGGTGGGTGCATGGCTTGGCGTGCGCGCTG
>NZ_JBIAPL010000008.1:0-335290 GCF_042888225.1 Streptomyces sp. NPDC003023 | reverse complement strand
CAGCGCGCACGCCAAGCCATGCACCCACCGGGACCGAGAGGTCACAACCCTACCCGTGAGGGCTGCAGAAGGGATGGTCCTCTAATGAGCACGCCACGCGTACTCGTCGTCGAGCACGAGAACGGCACGGGCTCGGCCCAGTTCGGCAAACGCCTCGTCGCACAGGGACTGGCCCTCGACCTGCAACGCCCCTGGGCGGGCGACTCCCTTCCCCATGACCTGGACGGCTACGACGGACTCCTCGTCCTCGGCGGGTCCATGGGGCCCTACGACGAGGACCGGGCCCCCTGGCTGCCCTCCGTACTCGGCCTCCTGCGCCAAGCGGCGGCACAGGACCTGCCCACCCTCGGCATCTGCCTCGGCATGGAACTGCTCACCGTGGCCTGCGGCGGCAAGGTCGGGCACTCCGACCGGCCCGAGGTGGGCCTGTGCGGCCTGACCCCCCTCCCACCCGCCGCGAGCGACGAACTGTTCGCCCCTCTCACGGACCTGGACCCTCCCCCCTGCGCCGTGCAGTGGCACTGGGAGGAGACGTCCGTCCTGCCCGACGGCGCCGTCCCTCTCCTCACCAGCGAACGCTGCGCCCATCAGGCCTACCGCATCGGAACAGCCGTATGGGGCGTCCAGTTCCATCCGGAGGTCCTGGCGGACGACATCGCCACCTGGGGCACGTCCGACATCGGCCCGCTGACCACGCTCGGCCTCTCCCCGACCTCCGTCGTCGCCCGTGTGGCACGAGAGGAGGAACGGCTGCGCGCACTGTGGGGAACCTTCGCCGAGCGCTGGGGCGGCGTCGTGACAGCACGCCGGCCGGCAAGGCGTACGTGAAGTCGGGGGCGGAGGCGGATGACCTCCACCGGGTGGTGCGACGGTGCGGTGTCCACGAACGGGCTCTGTCCGCAGCGGTCCACGGCAGGTTGTCGTGATCTCCGTGGTCCCGAGCCCTGTGACCACCGCGTCCGCAGCAGCCTCGACGCGGTACACCCGCCGCGTCACCCGCCGCGTCACCCGCTCGGCGCCCGTCCGGGGGGCGGGCGCCGGAGAGGAGGGACGGCGTGTGGTGGGCAGGACGCGAGCCTCCGTCCGGTGTCCGCGCGGATCAGGAACACCGCGACCGCGGGGCCGGTGCCGGGGAGCCGCTCGTCGTGGCGGGAGCGCCGGCCCTTTCACCGCTGGGGCGGGAAGGCCCTCGGGCGGCAGCATCGTCAGGTCGCGCTCGGCGACACCGGTCGTCGCCGACAGCCGGACGGCCTGACGGTCCACCCCATCCTCGAAAACAGCGCGGGTCGCACGGTCGTTGCCGAAGGCGGCGCCCCGCTCCGCGCACGTGTCAGCCGGAGAAGGGCACCCCGTGGAGCTCGGCGGAGCGACGCGTAGCGGGTCGTACTCGCCTCACGGCGCCTCAGCGCCTCACGGCGCCTCACGATACGAGGAACGGCCCGTGGCAAGGCGTCGTCCTGCCACGGGCCGGCTTCCCCACCTTGTCGATGATGGCAGTGCCCGGTTGTCTGAAGTTTGCTTCCTGGTCCCCTGCCCCTGACGTGGCGCCGGCCGTCAGGCCCAGCTCCCGCGGCTGGGCCTGATCTCGCGTGCCGAGTGAAGCGGGGCGCCGCTCGCTTCCGTCGAATGTTCCTCATCGTCCGTCCCCTGTGACGTCGGCGCCGGCGCAACAGCCCGCACACGCGTGGCCCTTGACGCCTCGGGGAGCGCGCCACAAGGCGCGGGAGCATGCGGAACGGACCGGCCCGTCCGGCACCTGTGCCGAGGTGCCGGCCGGTCGGCGACATCACCGGGCCGGCGTCACGCGAAGACGCGGGCGCACCTTCGCGTGATGGTGCGGAGACCCGCCCCTCGGGGCCACTCGGCCGAGGCGGGCACTGTCACTGGACCGGCGTGGAGGGCGGGAGGGGTCGGGTCGAGGGCAGATAGCGGGGTGCCCGCCAGGCGTCCAGCTGACGTTCCACCGCGGCCCCCAGTGACAGCAGCCCGGCGTCCTGGTGGTCACCGGCCATCAGGAGCAGACCGATCGGCAGTTCGTTCACGAACCCGGCCGGCACGGACAGCGAGGGGTACCCGGCCACGGCAGCCGGGGTGGAGGACGGGATCACGTCGTTGTCGCCCCGCGCGCAGTCGGTCGTCCAGGCGGGCGGGTTCGTCGGAGAGGCGATGGCGTCCAGGTCATGGGCGGCCATGGTCTCGTCAATGGAACGCCGGGACAGATCCTTCAACTCGGCCCGCATGGCGCGGTATTCGGGGGTGCTGGTATCCGGCGCGGTGAGCGCCGCCTCGAACAGCTCCTGGCCGGCGAAACAGGCCTGCTCCGCCGGGTGGGTGCGGTTGAACTCGATCAGTTCGGCGAGGTTGCCAGGCCCTTCCCGGGTGGCGAGGTAGGCGTTGATGTCCCGGTGGAACTCACTCAGCAGCGCCGGGAACTCGAGTTCGGCGAGCCGCTCCTGGTACGGAGGAGTCACCTCGACCACCTCTGCTCCCGCGGACCGCAGCCTTCCCGCCGTGCGGGTCATCACGGCATCCACCTCCGGTCCGAGCGAGGGAAGCCGCCACAGGCCGATCCGCTTGCCGCGCAGCCCACCAGGGCGCGCGAGTTCGTCCACGAGGCCGCGGGGGCTGTCGGCGCGGAGGGTGTCGTGGTCGCTGAGCACCGCAAGGGTGAGCGCGGTGTCGATCACGTTGCGCGCCATCGGTCCCGCGGTGTCCTGCTCGGCGGAGATCGGCACCACACCGGACTGACTGACCAGCCCGAGGCTGGGCTTGTGACCGACCACCCCGTTCATCCCGGCCGGACACACGATGGAACCGTCCGTCTCGGTGCCGATCGCCACCTGCGCCAACGACGCGGCGAGCGCGGCGGCCGAACCGGAGGACGATCCGCACGGATTCCGGTCCAGCACATACGGATTCCTGGTCTGCCCGCCCACCGCCGACCAGCCCGAAGTCGGCTTCGCCGCACGGAAATTGGCCCACTCCGACATGTTGGCCTTGCCAAGGATCACGGCGCCCGCCGCACGCAGCCGTGTCACGAGGGCGGCGTCGGTGTCCGGCGGGCTCCCGGCCAGCGCCAGCGACCCCGCGGTCGTGGGCATGTCGTGTGTGTTCACATTGTCCTTGAGCAGGACGGGAATGCCGTCCAGCGGCCCGCGGACCGTGCCACGACGGTGCCGGACATCGCTGGCAGCGGCCTGAAGCAGGGCCGTCGGGCTGGTGCGCAGCACGGCGTTGATCTTGGGGTCGACGGCTTCGATCCGCCACAGGTATGCCTGGGTCAGGGCTGACGAGGTCAACGACCCGCGCTTCATCCGAGCCTGCAGTTCCGGGATCGTCACCGTGTCGAGATCCACTCCCGGCACGAAAGGGGAACCGGCCACCGGCGGCGGATCGCCGTCGCCGGGTTCAGCCGCTTCGGCGCGCTGGTTCGGTGCCCCCGCCAGGAGGGGGGCGACGATCAGGGCGGCGGTCAGTGTCGCAATGCTCCCTGTCTTCATGAGGGCCAGCGCACTACAGGGCCGCCGTCCGGGGCAAGGGGGCTACAGGCCACAACCACGCGCACCGCCGCGCTCGGAGGCGTCTCTTCCGACGCCGCCGCATCGCACGTCGGCCCTCCCGTATTCGACGCTCGGGCAGAACGCCCGGACCGCCCAGCTGGTGGTGTGCACGACAGGCAGTGCGTTCCATGCCATGTGCTCACAACGTACCGACACGCGTGGGCCAGGCGGGTTCCTGCTGCTCCCAGTCCATCCGGTGGTCCCGGTCCATCCGGTGGTCCCGCCCAGGACTGCGTCGTGGCCTCAGCACCATCACCACGACACCGAGGCTGTGCGACCGCCTTCACGACCGCAGCGGCGCGCTCCCGGACGACCATGTCCGGACATCGACCCGTCTCCTCGCTGTGCTCCGTGTCCGGTGCCGTCACCGCACACCGCTTCTGACGAGGACGCTCGTTCACATCCGCAGGCGCCGAACGACCGCATGCGGCCCTGAGGGGAAGAGGCCGTCGGAGAGCCGGGGCAGGACCGGCAGAGAGGAGCCGCGTGAGCCGTCGGCGAGGTGCTCCAGGCGAGCGGCGAGACGTTCGATCGCCGCGTCGGGAAGCCGGAGAACGCCGGCGGTCGCGAAGCCTGCGCTGTCGCGGCGCAGGTGTCCCGGCGCGTCGTCCGGGCCGAGCCTGACCGTCCGATCGGTGACGACGAACCCGAGGCGGTGGACGAGCAGTCCCATCCCCTCGGAGTTGTCCCGATGAACGTAGCCCATGACCGGCTTGCGGTCGGCGTGGGTGACGGACGTGATCGCGACGGTGCTCAGCAGTGTCCCGAGACCCCGGCCGCGCAGGACGGGGGAGAGGTGGAGGCCGCCGAACTCCCACCTGGCGACGGTGTCGAGTTCCTTGCCGTCGGGTTTGACGTAGCAGATCCCCGCGATCTCTCCACGACGTTCGACGGCGAGCATCTGATCGTCCTCGACGATCTGCCGGAACGCCGTCGGCGCCAGGGGCAGCATGAACTCGCCGAGGTTGGCACGGTGATACGCGAACGCGGCGTCCAGTGTGGCGCCGGTGACCGTGCTGATGATCAGATCTTCCGGTGTGTGTGCGGTTGGTTCCACAGACCGTTCCTCCCTTCGCGGTGAATCGCTCCCACGTTGTTCACCCGTACGTCGATACGGGGACGACGGACGGCTCGTGAGCCCCGCGAGTCACGCCGTGGACGACGGGTGAGGGTTCAGCCGCTCAGTGCGGTGTGGCGAACCATTCGTGTCGTCAAGGGGATACGCAGGCTCTGGTCGCGGCGTTGAGGGCCCCGGCCATGGTGCCTGCACGACCTTGCTCGGAGATTGTTCCGTACAGCGGTGACTCGCCCCGTGCGCGAGTGGACGTCCAGGTCTCGTCCGGGCACCGATACGGCCGTGCATCCGCCGCACGTACGACGTCGGCTCGCCGGCGATCTCCCCGCCGCGGACAAGGCGTTCGCCTACGCCTTCGCCGAGGACCACCGGGCCCGTCCGGAAGCGGGCCGGCGCAGGTGTCCGCCAGGCCGTCCTGAGGCCACCGTGTGGTCACGTCGGCGTTCCGTCGGCCGGAATCCGGCGGCGGGCGTCGTGAAGCATGACCCGCATCGACATGCGGAACAGCTCGGCCTGGTGCGCGCCGATGAACGAGGTGTGCCCGAACACCTCCAGCACGACCAGGCCGTGCATCTGTCCCCACGCGCTCAGCAGAATGGGAACCGCGGGGGACGGGATCCGGCCGAGAGCGTCCGGCGACAGACCCTCCATGTGCCGCTTCAACTCGGGTGAGAGAGCGGGGGTGTCGGCGGCCGCGAGCTGCTCCCTGGTGAAGCCCCGGAACAGTTCGTTCATGAAGATCCCGCTCATCCGGCGGACGGCCCGGGTGCTCGAGCCCTCCGCGGGTGCCGCGTAGTGCCGCAGGGGCGCTCCGTAGATGAGCTGGAACAACTCCGGATGGTCGACGCCCCATTGCCGGTAGCTCTCGGCCGCGATCACCATCCGGGAGCCGTCGGCGCCCTCGGAGTCCTGCGGCGCGGTGTCAACCGCGTGCTGGACGGCGTCGGCCAGCTCCTCGTAGGCCTTGGAGACGATGGCGGTGACCAGATCGTCCCGGCTCGGGAAGTAGTGATAGAGGGCCTGCACAGTCATGCCGAGACTCCGCGCGACCGCCCTGAGCGACAGGGCGGCCGGCCCGTCCTCGGCGATCTGGCTTTCGGCAGCGGTCAGGATCTCCTGGACAGCGACGGTCCATCGCCGTTCACGCAGGGTCAGTGGGGCGGCGGCCGGTTCGTCTGCGTTCATGATCCTGACCGTATGACGATTCCTGCACACCCGACAAGAAGCACGAATCTTGTTATTTCTACCTGGCAGCGTCAGGTGGAGTGAGCGCTGTCAACCCCTTCCTTCGCCCAGCGTGGGTCACGGATTCTCGGTATCCACGGCTCTGCCCGCGGGGCTGCTGCCGACGATCGGGCCGGTGCCGCCCCCAGGTCACGACACGCTGCCCTGCGGGGGGTTGACACCGTTGGGTGGCCTCACGGGCGGAACGGGCGGGCCCGCCGGCGAGAGTCCGCCGGCGGGCCCGCCCGCACATTGAAGGACCGAGTGGTCAGACCTCCGTCGTCGCCTTCGCGTACGGCGGTTCCGCCGCGGCCGCCGGCACGGACTCGGGACCGCCCTCGCTCAGGCCGAACCGTCCGTGCACCTTCTTCAGGATGGGCGGCGCGTACCAGGCCGAGCGGCCGAGCAGGCGCATCGCGGCGGGGACGAGGACGCCGCGTACGGCGATGGCGTCGACGAGGATGGCCAGTCCGCTGCCGAGGCCGAACATCTGCATGAAGGTGATCTTCGCTGTGCCGAAGGCGAAGAAGCTCACGGCGAGGAGGAGGGCCGCAGCGGAAACGATGCGTCCGGTGTGGCCGAGGCCGTTGGCCACGGCGGACTCGTCGTCCTCGCCCTGGTCGTGGAGTTCCTTGATGCGGCTGGTGACGAACACCTCGTAGTCCATCGAGAGGCCGAAGGCGATGCAGAACATCAGCACCGTCATCGACACTTCCATCGGCTGCGGCGTGAAGCCGAGCAGGGAGGACAGGTTGCCGTCCTGGAAGATCCAGGTCATGACGCCGAGCGTCGCCCCGAGGCTGATCAGGTTGAGGGCCAGGGCCCGCAGCGGCTGCACGACACTGCCGGTGAACAGGAAGAGCAGGACGAAGGTGGTGAGGACGACCAGGGCCACCGCGATCGGCAGCTGGCCGCTGATGGAGTCCTTCGCTTCGACCAGTTCGGCGTCGGCCCCGCCCACGAGCGCCTCGGCCCCGTCGGGTGCCGCCACCGCCCGTACGTCCTCGACCAGGGCCTCGGCCTCGGACGACTTCGGGGTCAGGTCACTCACCACGTTGATCCGCTGGGCGTCGGGCCTGCCGAGCGCGGGATTGCCGGGACCGGTTGGCGCGGACCTGCCGGCGGTGTGTGTGCCCACGCTCGTCTCGACCCGGATGACACCGTCGAGGGCGGCCAGTTCACCCGCGTACGAGGTCAGTGGGTCCTTGGCCAGCGGCTTGTCGATGACGATGCGGAGGGCCGACGCGTCGTTGCCGTCGAAGTTCCTGTCGAGCATGGCGGTGACCTGGCGGCTTTCGGCGTTCTCCGGCAGAACGCGTTGGTCCGGCGTGCCGAAGGTGATGCCGATCAGCGGGGCGGCCGCCACCAGGAGGACGGCGAGTACGGGCAGTGCGGTCAGCGCGGGCCGCCGCATCACCGTACGGGCCATGCGCCCCCATACGGACTGCTGAGCGCTGGGCTGCTGCCGCTTGGCCCAGGGCATCCGGCCCTTGTCGACACGGTGCCCCAGGGTGACGAACAGGGCCGGCATCACCAGCAGGGTGCTGATCGCCGCGATGGCGACGACGCCGACGCCGGCGTAGCCGAAGGAGCGGAGGAAGTACTGGGGGAAGACCATGAGCGAGGCGAGCGCGGCCGCGACCGTGGCGGCGGAGAACGCGACCGTGCGGCCCGCGGTGTTCACCGTCCGGCGGACGGCGTCGTCCACGGAGGCCCCTGCGGCGAGCTGTTCACGGAACCGGCTGGTCATCAGCAGGGCGTAGTCGATGCCCAGTCCGAGGCCCAGGGCGGTGACCAGGTTGGTCGCCGTGTTGGAGACCTCGGTGATGCCGCCGAGGATGGACAGTTGGGCGAAGGCACCCGCTATGGCGATGATCGCGATGGCCAGCGGCAGCAGGGCGGAGACCACGCTGCCGAAGACGAACAGCAGCAGGAGCAGGGTCAGGGGGATGGCGATGATCTCCGCCAGCACCAGGTCCGAGACCACCTGTGTCGATATGTCGGCGCTCACGGCGGTGCCGCCGCCGGCCTGGATCTCGAGCGTGTCCTTGTAGGTTCCGGAGTAGGCGTCGATGACGCTCTGGGCGTTCTCCTGCAACTCCGCCTCTTCGCCCTTCACATGCGCGAGGACCAAGGCCTGGGTCCCGTCCTCGGAGCGGAGGTCGTCGAGTTTCGTGTCCCAGTAGGAGTAGATGTTCGCCAGGTTCTTCTCGTCCTTGAGGTCGGCGATCAGAGCCTGCCCGCTCTGCTGGGCGGCCGGGGTGTCGACCCGACCGTCGGGGGAGCTGACCAGCAGGACCAGGTTCGTCTCTCCGCCGAACTTGTCGTCGATGACCTCGGCGGCCCGAGTGGACCGGGAGCTCGGGTCGTCGAAGCCGCCCGGCAGCAGTTTGGTGAACGCGCCGCCGCCCACAAAGCCCATGAGGGCCACGGCCACGACGGCGATGACGAGTACCAGCCGGGACCGGCGGATCGCCAGCTCGGCCAAGCGTTCGAACACGAGATCTCCTTTGTTTGCACCTGGTCGGAACGGATCGAAGGAGCTCGGTGGTAGGCACGGCACGTTGCGTGTGGAGAGTCCACGCCGCATCGAGGTGGCCGTGCGTCGTCGCACTCCTCATCGCCGTGAGCGACGGTAGTCAAGGAGAGGAAGGTTTAGCAGTATTCGATTTACTTAACACTGTTAGAATTGCTTGATGATGGCGCCCCGGGTCGGTCGGGAGAACGGTCGCGGCCCCAACTCGTCGTCGGCGCGCGTAAAGTGCGCGTCACGATGCCGGGAGCCACCGACTTCCTGCTCGGCGGTGAATGCCTCGGCCTCGCAGTTCTTGACCCACTTCCACTGGTTGTCCGGAGGAAGGCCGTTCTCGAAGGTGAACGTGCACGGCGGGTCGGACGCAGGCGAGGCCCCGCCGATCAGGCCGGCGTCTGAACTCACGCCGTCTGTCAGCCGGGCGCCGGGTGGGGCCGGGCGGCGCACCAAGCCCGCAGTCCCGCCGCGGAGCCCCGATCACGGGGCCCGGCCGTGCATCATGCTTGTGCCGGAGGGCGTCCGCGGACGCGTCCACCCCGGCGTGCGCTGCGGTCGCGTCAGCTCATCCGCTCGGGGCCGGCCATTCCTGGAGCTCGCCCAGGTTGCCTGCCGGCTCCATGAGGTGGGCGGCGCGGTTGTGGTCCGTCATGGGGGCCGGACCGGGCCGTGCACGAGGACGGCTCCTGGCGGGTGATCTCCTCGCGGTAGCCGTCCAGTTCGTCGACCCGCAGGGCGACGAGGGAACGACAACCGGTCGGCTCAGCGGCGAGTTCGCCCAGCATCCGGCTCATCTGTGCGCGCAGGGCGATGCCCTCGGCACCGCCGTCAGGAGCGAACTTCGCGAACGGGCCGTTCTCCCGGTTCGGGCCACCGTCAGGACCGAGCGGCTCCCCGTCACCGCGTGCGGATGTGTGCCCTGTCACGACAACGGAAGGAACATTTCCGGCAGTCGGGTCGTCGTACCTGGCACGAGTGATCGCAGCCCCGCGGGCTCGAGGACCGACGTCTGAAGCAGCCGAAGTGGTTGGAAGGACACGGTGCCCGCCCCGCTCCTTCCAGCCGGAGACGAGTGAGGAACACCATGACCAACCCCATGCCTGTCGTCCTGTTGCACGGTTCCTGGCACGGCAGTTGGTGCTGGAACCCGGTGGCCGAGCAGCTGGCTGCCCGGCGAACCCCATCAGTCGCGGTCGACCTCGACGGACACGGACTGCGCAACCGCGCACCACGCGCCTACGGGGCGCGGCCGTTCGACGCGACGGCGTTCGCCGCCGAGCCGTCGCCGGTGGCGCATGTGACCGCGTCCTCCGCGGCAGCCGACCTCGCCGACCGGATACGGACGATCGGCGCGGGCCGGCCCTGTCTCCTGGTGGCGCACAGCATGGGAGGAACGGTCGCCACCGCGGTCGCGGAACTCGCTCCGGAACTCGTCGGCGCTCTGGTCTACGTGTCCGCGTACGCCCCGGTGAGCGGAATACCGGCAGGCGCCTACAACACCTTCCCGGAGATGCTCGGTTCGCATGTGCCGCCGCTGATTGTGGGCGACCCGGCCCGGATCGGCGCGCTGCGCGTCGACCCACGCGATCCGGACCGACGCGCCGAGATCAAGGAAGCCTTCTACAACGACGTCGACGCCCTCACGGCGGACGCCGCGATCGCCCTGCTCAGCCCGGACGCCCCGCTGGGGATCCTGAGTGAGGCACTGACCGTCACCGAGCGGCGCTACGGCAGCATCCCGCACGGCTATGTCGTCTGCACCAGGGACAACTCCATCCCCCCGGCGATGCAGCGCCGCTTCGTCAAGGAGATCGACGCGGTGTCACTCTCCCCGACCACCGTCACCGAACTCGACACGTCGCACTCGCCGTTCCTGTCCCGGCCCGCCGCGCTGGCCGAAACGATCGCGGCTGCTGCCACCACTCATTCGCAGCAGCTGTGACGGGACAGCCGGTCACGCCGTACAGAGGACCCGTCGGACTCCTTCCTGACACGGCACGGATGTTCAGCCGGCGGACAGACCGGCCAGCCAGTGACGCACGGCGAGTGCGGTGGTACGGGCGTGCTCCTCCAGCACGGTGCGACGACGCCGTGGGGAGCCCGCGGATCCCGGCGTCACGGGCAGGAACCATCCACAGCTGACCGGACAGCGCGCACTTCGAACACCTACTGCAGAACCGGGCCGACCGGCAGCCCCGCCTCACCGGTGAGCGGCCGTTCCACGGTGAGTTCACCCGGCGGCTTCGGGTTCGGTGGTGGCGATCGGGGCGGCTTCGTGCATGCGCGACGCCGGGGTGATGCCTGTTCTGGCATCAATACACTCCTCCCATCAGTGCTTACGTGCGGGTGCTGAGGCCGGGAGCAGGGGGATGCGGTGTCGACGGTCGATTTGCAGAGGGTCTGGAAGCCGTCTGCGACGGAACTCCGGGCCGGACGACGCCCTCTGTGGTGGACCGCCGGCCCGACGGGGGAGCTGGCTGTTCTGCTCGTCCATCGGCAGTACCTACGCCGAAGCCGCTACGTGAAGGGCTGGGTGGGACGGAGCCCGCACGTCCCCTTCGATGCGGTGCTCGTGATTCGCCAGGCTGACGGGTCGCTTCAACGTCGACCGATCAAGAACGTCCCGGTCGGGCCGAGCCACATCGCTCTTCTCCCAGAGGCCCGACTCCTCGTCGCAAGCGGTCGAGCGGGCAAGGAGGAGTCGGGAGCATGGAGCCCGAACGCCGTGGTGCTCTCTCTGGAAAGCGGTGCCCAAGAAGCCACCTTCTGTATCGGCGACGACATTCCTGCTCTGGTGACCGATCGCGGGGGATCGATCTGGACGGCTTACGGAGACGAAGGCATCTACGGAGGGCATCCGGAGTCCGCAGCCGGTCTTGCCGGCTGGACTGCCGATGGTCGGGCAGACGGCGAAGCCCGACCTGCGCGGTGCCGGTGCCCTGCCCGGTGGCGAAGGCCATGTGCGAGCAGTACCGGGACCATCCGCTCTACTGCCTGTGACACGGCGGGGGTCAGCTGCGGCGTACCAGCCACGGCACCCCGCCCACGACGACACCGACACCGAGGAGGACCAGACCGAACGTCTTGTCCTCCTCCGCCACGCGGGCGTCCCATTCGGTCTCCCACGCGTCCCGTTCGCCCTCGTACTCGTAGCCGAGCGTGTCGGCCCAGGCTTCGGCCGAGTTGTTGATCCGGCGCTGTTCGATGGTGCCGGCGTCGGTCTGGGCCTGGCCGTAGATGACGAGGCCGGTGATGGCGATGGCAAGGCCGACGAGGGTGAGGACGATGCGGATGCGCAACGGGGCTCCTTGAGGCGGGACGCTGTGGGTGGGACCGTCGGCGGTCGCGGATGGTTGCACGCGGCACGGGGGTTGGATCGCATGGCTGGTGCGTGGGTGTTCGCGCTTCCGTCGGCCCCGCATGGCGCGGTCGCAGCGCTGGCGGTACCGGCGACGGCCGGGCACGGCCCACGCCCATCCACCGCGAAGCCACACCGCGACCCCAAGAGCCCCGGCGACCTCCATGGCCTCCGCGATCAAGCGGAGCTGTCGATCAGCACGACCCATTCACAAGCCGCAGGCTCACCCGAGAGTCGACCCCGAACTGGAAGGACTCATAGCCGCCGGGCCACACTGACCCGCGCGTCCGCACCTCTGCGGTGGCTATCCCATGACGGCGCGAGCAGTGTCGAGAAAGGCCGATCGGTTGCCCTCCAGGTAGTCCCGCGCGCTCTCGCCGTCGGGCAAGCCTTCCCAGACGGTTCGGTTGAGGTCGAGGAAGTGTGTGTGTGCCGCTTCATGCACGGCTGGGGGGAACTGGATGCGGATGAGCCGGTCCGCGACCCAGAAGCGGTACATCACATCCCGGGTCGTGAGGTACCAGGCGTCGGTGTCCTCCCAGTCGGACGGCCGGGTGTACGCGCAGCGTTCCGCCTCTGCCGACACCTCGATGAATCGCTCCAGGAGTGACAGCCGCTCCGCGCGCCGGGTTTCTGACAACGCGATCTGCTGCCGTTCCTGTTCAGCGCGTTCCGCTGACCGCTGAGCCCTGTGCTGGACGAGGTAGGACAACATGCCGCCGAGGACAACGCCGCCCAACGATATGAGTGACAACCAGACCTGACCTGACATGACGATCATCATCCCATGATGTCGATCTCTGAGTCGATCGCAGTGTGGCTGCTGTGACCACGGCGTCGGTACCGTCCTGGACAGCCCCGTTCACCGGGCTGGGTCCGCGCCTGTTCGGCAAGCTGGTGACAGTGCTGCGGCGTGAGGGTGCGGATGCGGTCCACAAGGGCCGGCCGTGTGGCCTTCCGTTCGAGGACCGGGCTCTGCCGGTCGCGGCTTACTGGCGCACGAACCTGACGAGGCGCCGGCTCGCCCTGCTGTTCGGGGTGTCCAAGTCGGCGGCGGGCCGCATCATCAACCATCTCGGGCCGATGCTCGTGCTCCGTCCAGCGCGCCCCCGATGCGTCGATGTCGGGGCGACGCCGGTGAAGGCGTAGATGAACATGATTGTCGTCGGCTATTGTGTGCCCGCTCGCGCCGGGTGAGGTACGGAGCGGGCTCGACCGTTCCACCGAACCGCGGCGGACCAGAGCGATGGGGCGCGACATGACCGAGGTCTCGGCGACGGCATCACCACCACGGCAACTCGGGCCTCCGGGCGGGGGAGTCGGCACCGAGGAGCCGCGCGCGCGGAAGAACGCGGTCGGTTCCGTACTGGTCTGGGCCGCGGTGGTCGCGGTGCTCGCCGGGCCGTGGCTGGAGCGGCTGTTCGGGCTTGCGGCGTTCGCGGCCTGGCGGACGCTGCTCGTCGCCGTCGTCGTCCAAGGCGTACCGTTTCTGCTTCTCGGCACCGTCGTCTCTGCGGCCATCGGAGCCTTCGTCCCCGCCAAGGCCTTCGCCAAGGCGCTGCCCCGCAACCCGGTGCTCGCGGTTCCGGTCGCCGGCGCCGCCGGAGTGGTCCTCCCGGGGTGCGAATGCGCCTCGGTGCCGGTCGCGGGCAGCCTGATGCGGCGGGGCGTGGCTCCCGCGGTGGCGCTGACCTTTCTGCTCGCCGCGCCCGCCGTCAACCCGGTGGTGCTCGTCTCGACGGCCATCGCGTTTCCCGGCAGCCCGGAGATGGTGGCCGCCCGGTTCGGCGCCTCACTTGTCACCTCGATCGTCATGGGCTGGCTGTGGATCAGGCTGGGACGCGCGGAGTGGCTGCGGCTGCCGACGGGACACGCCGAGCACGCGTCGGCGGCGAGCCGGCCGGCGGCCTTCCGGCGAGGGCTGCAGCACGACTTCCTGCACGCGGGCGGATTCCTGGTCGTCGGCGCCATGGCCGCGGCGACCTTCAACGTCCTCGTACCGCCCTCCGTCCTCGAGGTGTTCTCCGGATCACCGTGGCTGGGTGTCCTCGTGGCGGCGGCGCTCGCCGTGCTCCTGTCGGTGTGCTCGGAGGCGGACGCGTTCGTGGCGGCCTCGTTCACCGGCTTCTCGCCCACCGCCCGCCTCGCGTTCATGGTGGTCGGGCCGATGGTCGACCTGAAGCTGATCGCCCTGCAGTCGGGGACCTTCGGACGGGCGTTCGCGGTGCGGTTCTGCGCCGGCACGTTCGTCGTGGCCGTCCTGTGCTGCGTACTCGTCGGAGGCGTGTTCCTGTGACCGGACGACCCCCCACCCCTGCGGGACACCCGCGCCCGCTGAGCGAAGTCGCCCTGCCTCTCTTGCTGGTGCTGACCGGCGCGGGACTGCTCCGCGCCACCGTCCGCAGCGACATGTACCTGCGGTACGTCAAGGAAGGGCTCTGGCCGTACCTCGTCGCCTCCGGCGTCCTGCTGGTCCTGCTGGGCCTCGCCGGGACAGGGGCCGAGGTTGCCCGCCGCCTGCGGCAACCGGTGCTGCGGCGGGACGCGTCCGGCCGGAAGCACTGGCACGATCCCGCGGACGAACACGCCGAGCACGGGCACGACCACGGCGGCGCCACGCGCGTCGCCTGGCTCCTCGCCGTGCCGGCGCTCACGCTCCTCTTCGTCGCCCCGCCGGCTCTCGGTTCGTACACCGCCTCGCGGGACGGCGCGGCGGCCCGCGTCGAGCGGACCACCTACGAGGAGCTGGCCGATGCGCCGACGACCCCCATGGCCCTGGAGGAGTTCATAGGACGCGCCGTGTACGACTCGATGAGCCTGCGTGGCCGGAAGGTTCGGCTGGTCGGGTTCGTCACCGCCGGCAGGAGCCCGGACACCTGGTACCTCAACCGCCTGAAGGTCAACTGCTGTGCGGGTGACGCGCGCACGCTGCGCGTGGAGATGCACGGCGTGAAGGCACCCGCCGACGACACCTGGGTCGAGGTCACGGGTGTCGGGCGGGCCGAGGACCTCACTGCCGAGCACCCGGTCCCGACCATGGACGTGGGCGCCCTGAAGCCTGTCGCCCAGCCACGCAACCCCTACCAGGACGCACCACCCACGGACGGCTGAGTCAGGTCGAGGGCAGCACCGTCCTCGCCTCCGTCCCGCCCGGCACGGCCTCTCGCGGGCATCGATCCGGGCGGGGCTTCGGGCGGGGTGTGAGGCGGGGTTTCGGGTGAGGCTTCGAGCGGGGTGTGAGGCGGGGCTTCGGGTGAGGCTTCGAGCGGGGCTTCGGGCTCTGTCCGGACGCGCGCCACCTGATCTCCCGTCACACTGCGTCGGATTCCCGTCCCCGGACGGCCGCCAGGACCACGCTGTGACCGCACTGCCAGACCGTGCCCACCGCCGTGAATCCGGCCCGGCGCATCAGCTCCGCGTGTTCCCGGACGCCGAGCCCGTTGTCACCGTCCGGGCCGGTGACGCGACGGGACCGCTCCGCGAGAAGCTCCGCGAAGCCGTCGTGCGAGGCGGCCGCCGTCCACCAGGCGGCCCAGTCCTCCGCGGGCCCTCCGTCGCGTCGGGCCGCGGAACCGCGCCCCACGGCGGCGGCCAGCTCGCGCAAGGGCGCCTCGTCCTGGAAGAGGTGGTCGGCGTTGACCAGTACGCCGCCGGGCCGCAGCAGGTCGTGGACCTGTTCGTACACGGCGGCCAGTTCGTCGGCCGGCAGGTAGTGCAGGGCGGTCGTCGACACCACCGCGTCCAGCAGGCCGTCCCCGGACAGCGCCGAGGCCCACGGCCCCCGCCCGATCCGCGTGTCGACGAAGGTGACGGTCGCGCCGTGCACCGCCTGCCCGAGCGCCAGCAGGAACGGGTCGTGGTCGACGCCGACGAGCCGGGCGTTCGGCAGCCGACCGGCGAGCCGGGCGGCCAGTGAGCCCGGGCCGCAGCCGAGGTCCGCGATCACGGGCCGTCGGCTGCGGTGGCAGGCGTGCGCCACCACGTCGGCGACGACATGGAAGCGTTCGGCGCGGGCGGTCGCGTAATGCTGCTGCTGGAGTTCCCAGCGTTCCACCCACGGGGCGGCCTCGGCGGCCGTCAGGGATCGTGCCATGGTGCGTGTCTCCTTCTTCCTCGCCGTGGTCGTGCGCCGGGCGGCTCGGCTGCCGCCCGGCGGGTCGTGCAGGGAGATCAGCGAGTGGGCGTCTCGGCTATCGCCCCGTCGCCCCGTCCGGTCGACGGGTCGACCACGACACCGGTCTCCGCCGAAACAAGCGCCGCCATCGACGGGTTGACCGTGGTGAGCTTGGCGGATGCCTCGTCGGGCACGGCCTCCGGTACCGCGTTCGGCGTCGGCTCCGCTTCCTCGTGAGTGCCCGGGGCGATCACCGTGCCTCACTCAGCAGGCGGCCGCCGTCGCGGCGGCAGCACGTCGTGTCGTGTCCGCCGGGGAACGCGCGGCCGTGTCGGCGTTCCGGGCATGGCTTCGGCCCCCCTCCAGTCCGGCGTCCTCGGCCGGACAGCCTCACCATATCGCTATTGGGAATCATTTTCATCTAAGCGTCTGGCTCTCGGAGACACGCGTCGATGACGGACACGAGATCGACGGCTGGAGCCGGGAACCGGTCCAGCCGCTTCTTCGCGCAGCACCGCGGGCGTCCTATAGTTGGCCTCATGAACCGCTGGACGGAGTTGACCGGGAACGCGTCCGGGGACGATTACGCGGCACGATTCGCGAACCTGGCCCGTAGCGGCAAGGACGTGCACGGTGAGGCGCGGTTCTGCGCCGCTCTCGTGCCCGCCGGAGCGCGGGTGCTGGACGCGGGGTGCGGCACCGGACGCGTCATGATCCGGCTCGCGGAACTCGGCTACGACTGTGTCGGCCTGGATCTTGACGCGTCGATGCTGGCAGTGGCGCGCAAGCAGGCGCCTGAACTGCCCTGGTTCCAGCTGGATCTTGCCGAGTTCGAGCCGGCCCTGCACGGCATCGCGGGGGACTTCGACCTTGTCGTCGCCGCGGGCAATGTCCTCCCGTTGCTCGCCCCCGGTACCGAGACGACGGTGGTTGAGCGCCTGTCCGCGGCTCTGCGTCCGGGCGGCCTGCTGGTCGCCGGCTTCGGCCTGGACGAAGCCCACCTGCCGGTGCCGCCCAGCCTCACGCTGTCGGACTACGACGACTCCTGCGCCACGGTCGGCCTCACCCTCGTCGACCGGTTCGCCACCTGGGACGCCGACCCCTACGACGGCGGCGGCTATGCCGTCAGTGTCCACCGTCGGTGAGGGCCCACCGAGCGTGACCGTGGGCCAACTCTCCTGAGGCAGGCCGACTTTGCCGCTCGGCCCGGCCCACGGGCCGGGCAGTACGGCTCCGACGCCTGCCCGAGTCGCACCATCGCGTCAGGACAAGGTCCGGCGGGACACGCGTGTGTGTACGGCCACATGACTGCGACACGACCGCGGCGGAACCTGATCGCCCCGGTCCGGGGAACGGGGGATCAGGTGCGGCGGCCGACTCAACGGGGCAGCAGGCGGGCGCGCTTCGCCGCCCCCACCAGCTCGCGGACCGTGGTCAGCTTCACCCGCGGTCTGCCGTCGTCCTGTCCCCGGGCCACCTCGGCCCGCTCGATCGCCGCCAGGCCGCGGGCGTCGACGACATGGCGGTTGCGGCTCCGTACGAGCCGGCGGAACGCCTTCTCCGGTCGGGACGGCGCGGGGAGCGTGCCGGCGACGGCGTCGGCGAGGAGTGAACCGACCGTCTCCGCGGCGCACGTCCGGTTGGCGCCGATACCGCCGGACGGCCCGCGTTTGATCCAGCCGACGACGTACGTCCCGGTCCGGCCGGTCACGCGGCCCGCCTCGTGCGGCACCGTGCCGGTGGCCTCGTCGAAGGGGAGACCGGGGATCGGAACGCCCTGGTAGCCGACGGCCCGCAGCAGCATGCCCGCCGAAATGTCCCGCGCCCCTGTCGGTCCGGTGGTCCGGACGGCGCGCACGCCGTCGTCGCCGAGCACCTCCTCGGACGCGGAGTGGAAGCGGAACACGATGCGTCGGCCGGGCGTGGGCGGAAGCGACCAGTCCGGCGTGCGACGGATGATCCCGCGGAGGTCGGCGGCCTTGTCGCCGGGCCCGGCGGCGTCGATGCTCCGGCCGATCCGCGGGTCGTGGTCGTCCACGACCAGTTCGACCCCGGACAGGTGCCGCAGGGCGAGCAGTTCGGACCGGGTGTACGCGGCGTCCTCGGGACCGCGGCGACCGAGCAGCACCACCTCGCGTACCTTCCCGGCGCGCAGCGCGGCGAGTGCGTGGTCGGCGATGTCGGTCCTGGCCAGCGTGTCCGGGTCGCAGACCAGGATCCGGGCGACGTCGAGAGCGACGTTGCCGTTGCCGACCACGACCACCCGCTCCGCGGACAGGTCGAACGCGTCCGGCGCGACGTCCGGGTGGGCGTTGTACCAGGCGACGAATTCGGTCGCGGAGATGCTGCCGGACAGATCCTCGCCCGGGACCCCGAGGCGACGGCCGTTGGAGGCGCCGACGGCGTAGACGACCGCGTCGTGGTGGGCCGCGAGCTCCTCCGGGCTGATGTCCCTGCCCACCTCGATGCCCAGATGCATCCGCACCCGCGGGTGGGCGTGGAACCGGGCGAAGGTCTCGCCGACCTTCTTGGTCCCGGGGTGGTCCGGTGCCACGCCGTACCGTACGAGACCGCCGGCCACCGGCAGCCGGTCGACGAGCGTCACCTCGGCGTTGGTGTGCAGCAGCAGATCCTGCGCGGCGTACATGCCGGCCGGGCCGGTGCCGACGACGGCCACCCGGATCGGTGCGAAGTCGGACGGCAGGGTGCGCCGGAAGGCCGGTTCGCCCCAGGCGTGGAAGTTGGGGCTGTCGTCGACGGGTTCGGGTGCCTTGTCCTCGAAGTACGCGGCGTTGATACCGGCGTACTCCTGCTGCGAGGGGGACAGGCTGTCCACCGGGAGGACGGCGTCGACGGGGCAGGCGTCCGCGCACGCCCCGCAGTCGATGCACGACCGGGGGTCGATGTACAGCATCTCCGTACTGCCGAAGGCCCGTTCCTCCGGGGTGGGGTGGATGCAGTTGACCGGACACACGGCGACGCAGGTGGCGTCGCTGCAGCAGGTCTGGGTGATGGCATACGTCATGTCGTCAGCTCGGCTCGCCTCGGATGGATCAAACGGATCGGATGGATCGGATCGCTTCGGCCTTCGGGGCCGTCGGGTGCCCTCGGGGCCCTCGGGGCCTTCTGGCCTTCTGGCCTTCGGGTCAGATGAGGTTGGCGCGCTTGTAGAAGAACAGCGCGGGCCCGGTCAGCAGACCGGCGGAGGCCAGGAACTCCATGAGCCCCGAACAGCTGGACCGCATCATGGACTTGTGGTGCTCGTTGGCCCCTGCCTCGCGGACGGCGCGCTTCTCGTCGAGCCCGGCGTGGGCGTAGACCTTCTTGTTCACCATGCTGGTGACGATGACGTAAGAGGCGACGGCGATCACGAAGGAGTTGATGTGGCGGCGCAGCCGGCCGGCGCCCGCGAGCCGCTTGCGTGTCTCGTCACGCGCGAACTTCATGTGCCGTGACTCCTCGACCACATGGATGTTGTTGATGGTGCGGACGAACGGCACGACCCGCTCGTCGCGCATCCAGTCGCGCTGCATGACGTCGAGGACCTCCTCGGCGACGAGGATCGCGGCGTACGCGGTCTCACCGAAGGCCAGCGTCTTGAACGCACGGCCGAGTTCGACGGCGACGCGGTGCGGCCGGTAGGCGGGCGCTCCCAGTTTCCGGGCCCCACGGGCGAACATGATGGAGTGCCGGCATTCCTCCGCGATCTCGGTGAGTGCCCACTGGAACCGCGCGTCGGTCGGGTCCTTGGCGTAGATGTCTCGCAGGACCATCTGCTGAAGGATCATCTCGAACCAGATGCCGGTGCTGGCCACCGACGCGGCCTCCTGGCGGGTCAGCTCCTTGCGCTGGGCATCGGTCAGTTCCTGCCAGTAGGCGGTGCCGTAGAGCGTGCTCCACTCGGGGCTCGCGCCGTGGAAGTCCTTGTCCAGCGGAGTCTCCCAGTCCACCTCGGTGGCGGGGTCGTACGCCAGCATCGCGGCCGAGTCGAGCAACCTCCGGGCGACGTCGTGCTGCGGGGTCCGGTCCTGCGTCTTCGGTCGAACGGTACTGCCGGCCATGCTGCGGCTCCTCGGAACGCTGTCGGGCAGGTGCTGCCGCACCTTGTTAGACGGACTGTCTAGCAAGCTGTTGGACGGACCGTATAGCAAGCGGCCGGGGCGGGCCTACCCCTCGGTAGGCAATTCGTGTTCGCCGGTCCGGGCCGTGGCGGCCGGGAGAGGCCGGTGCGTGGGGTGTGCCGCAGACGTGACGGGCGGGCGCGGGGGCCCGGGAGGAGTTGGCCAGAGTAAAGGCACGGCTGCAAGAGGTCTAGACCCCAGACGTCTTATGCCATGTCCGTCGATCGAGCATCATCGGTACCGCAAAGGCGACTTCATGGTCCAGACCATCTTTCGGAGGGTCCCGTGCAAAGAGGCAGATCCCGCACGACCGACGTCACCCTGTGCTTCGCGATCGCAAGCGTGATGGCATTCGGAGTCCTTGCGCCCGCCCAGGCGACGGGCACAGGCCCGGCAGCCGCATCCGCTCCCGGAACCGCCGTGCCACCGGTCTCACCGACGCCGCAGACACTGACCCGCACCGGCCCCGACGCCGTCGTCACCGGACGGGTGCTGCTCGTGGCCGACAGCGGCACCGACCCCGCCGCCCGCTCCCGGCTGATCGAGGAGTTGACGGCACACGGCGCCGACACGGTGGACGTCGTCGCCCCCGGGAGTCTTCCCCCGGCCGCCGCCGGCCTGCTGACCGTACGGCTCGGGCCCGCCTCCAGGCCCGACATCGCCCGCGCACTCGCGGACACGGAGGTGCCGGACCACGCCGAGGGCTACGCCCTGCGGGTCCTCGGCGGCGCACCGCACGCCGCGATAACCCTCGGCGGCACCGACGCCGCAGGCCAGTTCTATGCCGTACAGACACTGCGGCAGCTGTTCGTACCAGCCGCCGACGGCTGGAAGGTCGCGGGCGCGGCGGTCACCGACTTCCCGTCGATGCCGCTGCGCGGCACCATCGAAGGCTTCTACGGCCAGCCCTGGACACATGCGGAACGCCTCGACCAGATGGACTTCTACGGGGACGTCAAAGCCAACACCTACATCTACGCGCCGAAGGACGACCCGTACCACCGCGGCAAGTGGCGCGAGCCCTACCCCGCGGACAAGCTCGCCGAACTCGGCGAACTCGTGAACCGGGCCACTGCCAACCATGTGCGCTTCACTTTCGCCGTCTCTCCCGGCGGGTCGATCTGCTACTCCGACCCCGCCCACCGGAAGGACCTGAAGGCGAAGCTCCAGGCGCTGTACGACCTGGGCGCACGCGCCTTCTCCATCCCGCTGGACGACATCAGCTACACCCGCTGGAACTGCGCCGGAGACGAGGCGGCGTTCGGCGCCCCCGGCCGTACGGCGGCGGCGAAGGCACAGGTCGATCTGCTCAACGACGTCCAGCGCACCTTCATCACCACTCACGAGGGCGCCCGGCCGCTGCAGATGGTGCCGACCGAGTACGGCGACCTGACCGACACCAGCTACAAGCAGACCATGCGGGCCACCCTCGACCCCGCGGTCGTGGTCATGTGGACAGGGACCGACGTCGTACCACCGAAGATCACCAACCAGGAGGCCGAGGCCGTCTCCAGGCTCTTCGGGCGCAAGGTCTTCGTATGGGACAACTATCCGGTCAACGACTTCGGCAACACCAGTGGCCGGCTGCTGCTCGCACCGTACGACAAGCGCGAGGCGGGGCTGTCCGGTCATCTCTCCGGCATCGTCGCCAACCCGATGAACCAGCCCTACGCCAGCAAGGTCGCCGTATTCGGCGCCGCCGACTTCGCCTGGAACGACCGTGCCTACTCCGCGGCGACCAGCTGGCCGCGCGCCATGGCCCACCTGGCCGGCGGCGACCGCGCGGCAACCGAGGCACTGCTCGTGCTCGGCGACCTCGAGCACCTGGCGCCGACCTTCGGCGCGACCCCGTGGCAGCCCCAGGCCCCCGAACTCGCCCGGCACATCGCCTCGTTCTGGCAGACCTGGGACGAGGGCAACCGTCAGCAGGCGCTCGAGGCGCTCCACCCCCGGGCGCACGCCGTCGAGCAGGCACCGGCCACCATCCGCGGCGGGGCCGTGGAGGAGGGCTTCACCGTCGACGCCGCGCCCTGGCTGGACGCCACCGAACTGTGGGGCAGGGCGATGGTGACGATGCTGGACGCTCTCGCCGCACGCCAGGCCGGTGACAAGGCCGGCTCCGAACGGCTGCTCGGCGAGTCGGAGGAGCTCCAGCGGCAGGCCCGCGCCGTACGAGTCGATCCGCCCCGCAACAGCTGGGGCAGCGTCCAGCCCAAGGTGGGTGACGGGGTGCTCGACGCGTTCCTCGTGCAGGCAGGCGTCCGACTGCAGTTGTGGGACGTCGCGGGCGGCGGCGAGAACCTGGCGGTGAAGGGCACCGCCACCGCCTCCGGAGTCGAACAGGACCTTGACCGCCTCGCCCCGCGGCACGTCAACGACGGGCTGATGGGCACCCGCTGGGCATCCGGCTACGCCGACGACGAATGGGTGCAGATCAGGCTCGCCACCCCGGCCCGGGTCGCGGCGGTGACGCTCGCCTGGGAGAACGCCTGCGCGAAGCAGTACACCGTGCAGACCTCGAACGACGGAACGCACTGGACCACGGTCTCCACACAGCGCCCCGACAGCTGCGGGAACGACGTCATACGTCTCACCGCGGACGAGGCCGTGCGGTACGTCCGGATGCAGGGAGTGCAGCGCAGAACGACCTGGGGTTACTCGATATACGAGATGGGTGTGTACGGAGCGCCGGTGGTCTGACCGGTCGTCACCGCGTGCCGGGGTGCGGGGCAAGGCCCCGCGCGCCGGCACGCCGCCGTCCCGGCCGCGCGCACGGCGGGATCAGTAGTTCTCCCACTCGTTGCGCGTGTACTCCAGAACCACGGGGTCCATCAGGGTGCTGGCCCTGACATCCTGCGGACGCCGGTCCAGCGGGAAGACGGCGGCCGCCTCGAGGACCGCGTCGTCCAGGAACCGCAGGGGCGGCGCGTTCTTCGGAAGGCGCAGCGCCGGTGCCGGGCCGTCGGCGCCGGGGACGGCCAGGATGAAGCCCCAGTTCCCGAAACTGGGAACGTCCACCTGGTACTCGGTGGTGCGGTAGCCGGCCTGGCGGATCGTCGTGGCGATGGACCAGTACGACTTGGGCGCGAAGAACGGGGAGCCGCCCTGCACCATGACCTGGCTCTGCGGGTGCAGTACGCGCCCCAGCAGGTGGTAGAACTCGACCGAGTACAGCTTCGCCAGCGCCGCGTTGTCCGGGTCGGGGAAGTCGATGACGACCGTGTCGAAACGACCGGTGGCGTCACGAAGCCAGTTGAAGGCGTCGGCGTTGACGGCCGTGACCCTGGGATCCGCCAGTGCGTCGCGGTTCAGCTCACGCAGCGGCCCGAAATCGCGGGCGAGCCGCGTCATCGCCGGATCGAGGTCGACGAGCGTGACCTTCTCGACGTCGTCGTAGCGCAGGACCTCACGCAGCGCGAGGGCGTCGCCGCCGCCCAGGATCAGCACGGAGGAACGCTTCCCTGACAGCGCCGGGTGGACGAGGGCCTCGTGGTAGCGGTACTCGTCGACGGAGGAGAACTGCAGGTCGCCGTTGAGGAAGAGCCGCATGTCGGACTCCCCGGTGAAAGCGGTGGACCGGGTGACGACGATGTCCTGGTACGACGTGGTCTCGGCGTGGACGATCGGGTCGCGGTACAACTGCTGCCGCGCGGTCACCTCGATGTCGTCCGCCAGCGTGTACACCGTGCCGAGCACCGCGAGGACGCCCGCCATACCGGCCAGCAGCGAGACCCGTACGACGCGGCGGGTCTGCCTGCGGAAGATCCACAGGACGACGACGACGCCGGCCACCGCGTTGACCGCGCCCACCACCAGCGCGCCCTTGAGCTGGCCGAAGGCGGGCAGGAGCAGCAGCGGGAAGCACAGGCCGCCGACCAGCGCTCCGATGTAGTCGACGGCGAACATGTCGGCGACGGCGCTGCCCGCCTCCTGGCGGCGGATCCGCTGCAGCAGCGTCATCAGCAGGGGGATCTCGGCTCCGATGAGGAGGCCGACGACGAACGTGACCACCACCATCGACGGCATGTAGATCCGCAGCCAGGCGAACGACACGTACAGGACCAGCACCGAGAGGCCGCCGACGAGCGCGAGCAGCCCCTCCACCAGTGCGAAGGCCCCGACGGCCCGCCGCTGCAGCGGTTTGGCCGCCAGCGAACCGATACCCATGGCGAAGACCATGACGGAGATGACCACGGAGGTCTGCATCACGGAGTTGCCGATGAGGTAACTGCCCAGCGCCGTCAGCGCCAGCTCGTACACCAGCCCGCAGGCCGCGCACAGGAACACCGCGAACAGCAGCAGCACCCGGGCCCCCCGCGTATGGGCGGTGGGCGGGTGTCCAGTGGCGGCCGGAGCGATGCGGTCCGCGGTGGTGGTGCTCATGGTGTGCGTCAGGAGACGGCGGCGCCGACCATGAAGGCCGTGCCGATGTACATCGCGGCCTGGACCCAGGCGGCGGGGTGCGGGCGGTCACCGTTGTCGTCGAGCACGGCGTGACCCAGCCGGCCCGGGGTCAGCAGACCCACGATGATGGCGATGAGCGTCATCACGACGACTCCGGAGAGGCCGTACAGCAGCGTGCTGACGAGACCGAGTGCGAGGCCCTGCTCGGACTCGCTGGCCCGGATCGACTGGTCGATGACGAGACCGATCGCGATCGTCTGGCCGGCGAGGAGGACCGCGGCGCCGCGGTTGCGCTCCGTCCACACGACATGGACGAGCTTGCCGGGGGTCACCAGGTCGAGGGCGATGAAGCCGACCGCCATCACGACGAAGCCGGCCAGACCGTACAGGACGGCGATGCCTGCCGACTCGAGGATCTCTGCCACGGGGGTGCCTTTCGGGGACGAAGTCGGGGAGTGTCGGGACGTTCGTGGGAGTTGCGGGAGAGGTTCGGAGCGAGGGTGCGCGCGGCCGGCGGTTACTTGCCGGACCCGGGGCCGCCGCCGCGGAACTCGCTGCTGTTGGGGTCGGGCCACACGGACCGGATGTTGGACTGCCAGCGGTAGTACCCGGTGCGGTAGTCGTCGATGTCGATGTGGCTGCCGCCGCTCGTCCGCGGAGTGATGGCGACGATGTCGTCCCGGTAACGGAGGAAGACCTTGCCGTCGTCGTCGATGCGGTCACGGGCCGCGGTGTGGCCGTCGATCTCCTTCGCGACCTTGGTGGTCGAGTCGCTGCTGTCGGCATAGCCGGCGCCGCTGCTCCTGTACTCCTGCCTGATCCAGCTGGACGGCACAGTGTTGGTGTCCTCCGGATCGTCGCCGCACGCGGTGAGCGCGACGAGGGCGAGCATCGTCACGCTGATGAGTCGGGCGGTCTTCATCGGGCCTCCAGCCGGGTGTGCGTCGCCACGATCTGGCGGCTCTGTGGGTACGTGTGCCAAGTGCGCCAGCCCAGGCCGGTGCCGTGCCGCTCCACGGCCAGCGCGGTGACCGCCTCCGGGGAGCCCGGGAAGATCCCGCACAGCGCGTCGGGGGCGGCGTCGGACCGTTCGCGGATCCGCGCCACCTGCTCGCTGAAGTCCGCCGCGGCGAAGTTCCGGACCCGGGCGTCGAAGTGGTAGTGCCAGTCGTCGAACTCCTGGGCCGCCGAGTCCGGCAGACCTCCCGCGACACCGGGCAGGCAGGCCACGGTCTCCCTGACCGGTCCCGCGAAGACCTGATGGGAGGCGCCCAGGAGCCTGAGCTGGACGTCGAGTCCGCCGATCGTCAGATCACGTACGGCCAGTGCCTCGCGCGCGGGCATGCCCAGCGTGAAGGAGAGCTGGTCGGCGTCCGTGTCCAGATAGGGGGTGGTGAGTTCTATGCCGCTCACGTCCCGCTGCACCACCGGTTGCCGGGCGTCGCCCCGGCCGGGGTCTCACCGGGCGCGGCGGTCCACACGGGAACGACGGCGACGGCAGCGGTGACGGGTCCGGCGCCGAGGACGGCGGGCACGGGCTTCAAGGGTGTGTTCCCCACGACTTCGGACGGGCAGTGAGCGCGCTGAGTATGGCACAGGCCCCCGGCATCATCCGCAGGGGGGAACCCGGCTCACCCGGCTCGTGACGGGGCCGGTACCGACTGGAGACATCGCGGTGCCCGGACTGGACACGTCGCGGCGGCAGGGGACATCCGGAACGCCGGTCCTAGAACGTGGTCGTGCTCCCGGGAACCCGTCCCTCCGGGAGGAACAGCACGGAGTTGATGTACCTGGCGTTCCGCGGCACCAGCGCACGGCGCAGCAGCCCCCGGTGCACGAGGTGCTCGGTCCTCGACTGGTGGGCCGCCAGGTCGAAGTCGGCCAGCGGCACCCACGAGCGGGCGTTCAGCACCCAGCCCCGGTAGCCCTGGCCGGTCAGCAGCGCGACGACGGGCGCGACGGGGCGGATACGGGTCTCCAGCTCGACGAGGAGCGCGGGGCGTTCCCTGCGCAGCAGCGCCGACGCGCCGAGCAGCGCGGGGAGTTCCTCCCCGTCGACGTCCAACTTGGCGAAGCAGACGTCGTGGAGGCCGAGGCTGTCGAGTGTGAGGGAGGTGACGTCCACGCTGTGGGTGTGGATGTCCCGGCGGGCGAGCGAGGAGACGCCCCGGTCTCCACGGTCGCCCGCCGGAAGCCACAGCCGTGAGGTGCCTTCGCGGTCGCTGGCCGCCGCCTGGACGACGCGGGCGTTGCCCGGCAGCGTCGCCCGGAGGTGCCGGGCCAGATGGGGCACCGGCTCGATGGTGACGACGTGCGCGCAGCGTGTGGCCAGCCGGCGCGACCACGGGCCGAACCAGCCGCCGATGTCGATCGCCGTGCCGCCCGGCGGGCAGAAGTCGGCCAGCCGGTCCAGCTCGGGCTCGAAGCGCGGGTAGAGGGCGCAGGCCGCGGAGCCGACCCAGCGGGTCGGCAGGCGGGAGGCGACCGCCGCCGCGAGGGTGGTCACTCCGCCGCCGTCCGCAAGTACCTGGCGTGGTCGTCCTCCGTGACCCGGCTGCCGGAGGACGGGAGCAGTTGCGGGATGCCGTCCACGATGGGGTAACTGAGCTGGAGGCGCGGGTTGTAGAGCATGTTCTGTTCGGACAGCAGGGTCAGCGGGCCCTTGTCGAGGGGGCACGCGAGGATGGCGAGCAGCGGGTCGTCGGGGTCCATGGCAACGTCCTTGTCGTTCGGGGTCCTGCGGTTCAGGTCCTGCGGGTTTTGCGGGTCCTGCGGTTCTGTCGGGTCCTGCCGTGCAGCCTTTCGACGCGCTGCCTTTCCGGGGACGTTCTTCGGGCTCACTGGTACGGGCTCACGGGCTCACGGGCTCACGGGCTCACGGGCCGGGGCGCGGGGCCGGGGCGCGGGCACGCGCTCGCCCGGCTCACGGACTCGGGTCATGACGGGGGAGAGCCAGCAGCACCGACAGCGCCAGCGCGGTGCCCGCCACCCGCAGCGTCAGCAGGAGCGGGTCCTCCGGCAGCCGCTCCCCGAACGTGAGCGTCCCGAGCACGGCTGTGAACAGGCAGGTGACCGTGGTGCAGACGGGCACGATCAGTGACGCGCGGCACCGCTGCAGCGCGGCCTGCGACATGACAAGACCCGCCCCCGCGGTGAACAGCAGCAGATACGGATACGGGGAGGTGAACAGGGAACGGGCCGCGTCGCCGATGTCCGCCGTGGTCAGGCGGCTCGACGCGCCCTTGATCGCCAGGGAGCTGACACCGTAGAGCAGGCCCACGGCCACGCCGTAGCCGATGCCGTTCGTCGGAACCCGGTGCCGCTTCCTCGAGCGCTGCTCGACCCGCCCGTACAGCCACACCCCCGCGGCGAGGGTGGGCACGCACACCAGCAGCACCAGCGCCCAGGGAGCCCCGCTGCTCACCGTGTCCTCGCCCTCGCGGACCGAGGCCACGACCATCAGCAGCGCGACGAGCACGGCGCCGACGGCGTAGCGCTCGCGCCCCGACTGCTGTTCGCCCAGCACCGCCGACGAGAGCAGCAGGAGCAGTACGAGACCCGAGACGAAGATGCCCTGCGCGGCCGCGATCGGCAGCGCCCGGTACACGACCAGCTGGGCCGCGAAACCGGCGGCTAGGGCGAGCGAGCCCGCGATCCACGGCCGGCTGGTCAAAAGGATCAGGACGACGCGCACCGGTCTGCCGGCGGAGAGCGGCGGCAGCCTCCCCAGGGCGCGCTTCTCCAGCACGAATCCCACGCTGTACAGCAGGTTGGCCATCAGCGCCGCGCCCACACCCCACCACATCGCTACCCCCGCCGGGCGTGCGCGAGGAGGATGGAGGCCGCGCCCGGCACCGCGCACGCCGCCCGGTCCAGCAGCCGCATCCCGCGCGGCACACCGTGGAAGGGCGCCCCGGTGATCCGCACGTCCCGGAAACCTGACGCGATGAGGTGGGAACGCAGCGCACGGGCCGTGTACAGCCGCAGGTGGCCCACCACCTGTGAACCGGGCCGGCCGTGGATGCCGCGCAGGCTCACCTCGGAGAACACCGGCTGCACCCCGGCGAGCAGCAGCGCCCTGTTGTACCAGGCCGCGAGGTTCGGGGTGGACAGCATCAGATGGCCGCCGGGTCGCAGGACGCGCCGCAGCTCCTCCAGGGCGTGGTCCGGGTCGACGAGATGCTCGATGACCTCGCTGAACAGCACCGCGTCAGCGCACCCGTCGGCGAACGGCAGCCCCCGGTCGAGCTCGCCGCGCACCACATGCCCCATACGGGACCGGGCGCGGCGCAGCGCGTCGTGCGACCAGTCGACACCGACGATCCGGTGGCCCGCGAGGATCGGCCTCGCCACCTGGGCCGCGCTGCCGTCACCGCAGCCGACGTCGACCACCAGCTGCCCCGGCACGGCGCCGAGTGCGTCGGCCAGCAGCCGAGCCTGACGTCTGCTGCGGGCGTCGCCCGACGCGACGGGGACGGCCGGATCCTCGTAGAAGTCCCGCAGGCTCGGCGCGCCGTCGCTGGTCACCGGACCTCCGTCGCTCGCAGATGGTGGGCGAACAGCTCGCTCAGCCGTACGCCGTCGTCGTCGCCGAGCAGCGCGCGCGACCAGCGCAGCACCAGGTGGAGCCGGCCGCCCGTCGAGGCGGTGGTGACGGTGAGCCCCCGTGGCATCCGGGCGGGTGCGGAGAACCAGACCGCGGTGGCCCGTCCGGCGTCGCCGAAGTCCAGCGGGTACGGCACCCGGCCGATGTTGCTGAGCAGCGTCGTCGACGTCCATGGAGCGGCCAGCAGCCGCAGCCCCCTGGTCAGGCCGGCCCGTACGGCGACCGGGACCACCGGTGCCGTCAGCAGCTGGGCCGCGCTTCCCAGTTGAGGACGCGGCCGTGCCTTCAGGGCGCGCGTGCGCTCCGCGGTCCGGCACAACAGCGCGCGGATGTCCTGGCCGTCGGTCTCGGCAGCCGTGAAGCCGACCTCCACGAGTCTGGTGCCGTTGCCGATCGGCATCTCCGGGCCCCGGCTGCGGTCGTCCACGGGCATGGTGATGCGCAGTGGGCGTCCCGGCGCGCCGTGTGCCCGGTTCCAGTCGGCGACGGTCAGGGCGGTGGCCACCATCAGCTGGTCGTTGACGGTGCAGGCGGCGCCCGGCTCCCTCCGTGGCACGGGGAGTTCGGTGACGAGCATCGAGTTCCCCGGCACCGGCCCCGGCGCTCCCGCAGCGACCCGGGCCGGTCTGGCCGGCAGGGAAGGACCCGCGGCGCGGTGCGACGGCGCGCCGGGTGCGGGACGGGCGGGCGGGGGTACGACGGGAGCGGGCGCACCGCTGTAGATCTCCGCGGCCGTCGCCGCCAGCCGCAGGCACGCCGGGCCGTCGAGCGCGGTGTGGTTGAGCGTGAACAGGAGTACGCAGCCGGCTCTTTCCGGCTCCTCCACGACCTCGAGCCGCAGTGGCGGTGACACGGTCAGCGGCGGCGCGTCGGCGAGTGCGCGTTCGCGGGCCCGGGCGAGCGCGCCGGGCGCCCTCGGCGGGAAGACCACCACCTCCGTGTCGGGTGTGCCGGTGAGTTCCCACTCGTAGCGCCGTGCCAGCGGGCCGCGCCTCCGCTCGCGCATCAGCGCCCGCGGATACCGGCCGAGGGCCTGCCCGAACGCCGCTCGCAGGCGGCCGGGTTCGACCCGTCCGGGGAGATGGATCTCGATGTGCACCGTGTTGGGTTCCGTGTCCTGCGCGCAGTGCCGTGCGATCTCGTCGACAACGGGGAAGGGCACGCGCGGCAGTTCCCTGCCGGTCGCGGCGGCAGGGGACGTGGGCCGTTCGACCGTCGCCATCAGACACTCCCTCCGGGTCGGTGCGGCGGCTGCCCGCCGCCACCGGCCCGGTGCGCACCGGGCCGGCCGCCGCGTTCCCGGCCCACGGTCACCAGGGCCGCGAACAGGGCTGTCAGTGCCAGGAGTTGGGCCACGGGTCCGTACGCGCCGCTGCCCGGCGAGAGCCCTTCGCCGCCGCCGAGCACGGCCACCGCTCCCGCCCCGGCCATCGCCGTGAACGCGAGTGGCACGAGGAACGCCGGACGCAGCCACGCGACCACGGCCAGTACGGGCACCAGAGCGGCGAGCGGCCCGGCGACCACCACGGCGACCAGAGTGAGCACCACGGTGCCGACCAGCAGCCCCGGACCGGGCGGCGCCGCCGGCGCCTCGTCGGCCGCCCGGGGCCGCCGCCCGACGAGGGCGAGGCCGACCAGTACGACGAGCAGCACCCCGGCGCCGATCAGACCGGCCCGGTACATCCGCGACGGTGCGTACTCCAGCGTCACCGTGCCGCCCCCGCCCGCCGGGACCAGCCATGCCTGCTGCCAGCCGTCGATCCGCAGCGGTGTCAGTTCCCTGCCGTTCAGGGTGGCCTTCCAGCCGGCGTTGTGGTTCTCGTGGATCTGCAGATACGAGGCGTCGCCCGGACCGACCCGCACCGAACGCCGGTCGCCCTCGCCCTTCGGCGCATCGAGGCCGCGGGCCGGGCCGGTGCCGCCGGTCAGCGGGGCGCCGGTGGTGAGTGTGACGCCGGTGACGGCCAGAGGGCCGAGGTCGCCCGCCTCGACGGTGTGGGTGCTCCTGCCGAGCGGGATCCGGCTGCCGTCCGTGCAGAGGGTGACCTCGATCGGACGGTGACCGGTCAGGTCCCGTACGCGGCCTTCGGCGCGGGTCTCGAGGAACCGCCCGTCGACGGAGAGCACCGGTCCCTTGCCGCACGGCAGGGCGAAGGTGCTGTCGGGGTCCGGCTGCGGTGCGCGGAACTTCTCCAGCGCCGGGATGTGGACCTCGCTGAGGCCCACGGGCAGCTGCAACTGGTCGTCGGCGACCGGGTTGTGCAGTGTCAGCGGGGCCGTCCGGGAGATCGTGATGTCCATCCGGTCGGTGGTGATGGGCGAGAAGCGGGCAAGGCCGTTCTCGTCGACGGCGGCCACCGCCGTCCCGTCGGGGGAACTGATCCGGACCTGCTCCGGACGGGCGGACAGTCCGCCCGCCGCCGCGAAGACGATTTCACCGACCGCGGTCTTCCCGGGCCAGGACAGGTGCAGCACAGGACGTTCGCCGGCGATCCACGCGGTGGTGAGGTCGCCGTCGGTGAGGTTGCGGGGGCTGAGGTTCGTCCCCAGGTCCGCGGTCGAGTCGGCGCTCGTGACGATCTTGTCGCGCCGCCCGGTGAGTTCGAACAGCAGCTTGTCGAGAGCGTCGCCCGGCACCGGCTCCGCGGTGGCCGCGACGGTGTACTCGCCGGAGCGGGCCGCGGTGAACTGCCGGTGCAGTCCCACCTCCGCGGGCACCGCCGACAGACCTCCCGGATCACTGCCGCGCCGCAGCGAGTAGACGACGGATCCGGCGGCGTCCTTCGGGGCGTCCCGCGGAAGCTCCAGCATCCGGGTGACCTGGACGCCGGGTACGGCGATGTCGGCGAAGCCGGCACCGGTCAGACCGGGACGGCCCTGCTGCGAGTCCAGGATGGTCACCTTGAGCCACCGCGCGGTCCCCTCGGGGGCGGCGACCCGCTGGACGGAACCGTCCGGCCGCAGCGGGCTGACCCGGCTGCCCAGGTCGGTCTCGACACGGACGGACGTCGGCGCGGCCCGGACGTTCCCGCTGGGCAGTGGGGTCAGCAGCACAGAGGCGGGGATGCGCGTCGGCCCCGTGAAGCCGACCCTGACCCATTCGCCCTTGGGCGAGCCCGGCGAGCCCTCCGCCCATGCCGTGTCCGGGTTGCCGTCGAACGCGTTGACCGGGTCGTACTGCGGCAGATGGAACAGCCAGTTCCCCACAGACGACGCCGTGACCGACTCGGCACCACGCAGCACGGCCGTGGTCTGGTGCTCCGGACGACCGTTCGTGGGCAGGATCTGGCGGGGTGCCGCCCCCGCGTCCTGCACGGCCTCGGGGGAGTTGCGCTCCTCACGGGTGTACGTGTGCGAGGTGTTCGAGTTGACCAGGCCGAACCGGGTGTCGGCCCGGCGCATCCCGTCACCCGCCGCGTACAGCGACGGGCCGTCCACGCCGGGGAGCCTGTCGCCGGCGAGGACCGCGGGCCTGCCGTCGAGCCGTCCGCCCGCGGACAGCGGGAGCAGGGACTCGGGTCCGCCGCTCACGACGGCCGCCTCGGACACGGGCGTCAGCCGCGCCCTGCCGGGCCGTTCGGTACCGGCGGGCGGCTCGTAGACCTCCACCGCGCGCTGCCGCGGGAACAGCCCCTCGACCTGCACCGGCGTGTTGTCGGCGATCCGCCCGCCGGTCAGCACCGGGCCGAAGCCGGCGACGCGCCGGTACCCGGACGCCTCGAGGGTGCGTTTGACGGTGGTGGTCGGGACGTGCCCCAGTTGACCCGGGTCGAGGTCGTTGCGTACGACGACATGGTGCAGCCCCGCGCGGTTCAGATACGCGCTGAGGCCCGGCACCTCGCCGCCGGAGGTCAGAGCCTGCTCGACGGCGTCCATGGCACGGCGGTTGCCGGGTGTGCCGAAGGGGACGTAGTCGCGCTGCGCCCACGGCGAGCGGGCGAGGACGTCCAGCGGCTGGTCGATGGGCGACCCCCATGTGTAGATGCCGTGCGCGGTCGCGGGCACCACGAGGGCCCGGTCGTCGGCCGCGTTCTTCGCCAGCCAGTCCGCGGTGGTCTCCCAGTAGGCGGGCAGCCGCTGGAACGAACCGGGCTGCAGTATCGAGCCGTTGACGTACGGCAGACACAGGCCCGGCAGTACGAGGACGGCGGCCGCCGCCGGTACGAAGCGCCGCCCGCGCAACGCGGAGGTGTACGTCAGGGCGGCGGTCAGATGCGTCAGCCCCAGTGCGAGGGCCAGCGCGAGCCCCGTCTGGAACTTGTAGACGTTCCGGAACGGCACCAGCGGGCCGTTCAGCCAGTCCTGGACGGTCGCGTGGAACGGCCCGCCCAGCGCGCCGCCGTACCCGGCCAGGGTGATGAGGCCGGCCGCCGTCACCGTCACCACCAGCCAGCGGCGCTCCGGCAGGTCCCGGCGGGCCAGGCCGGCGAGACCGAGCGCGGCGGCCAGCGCGGAGCACATGACGACGACGGCCGACGTGACGACGGTCCAGCCGGCGGGGAGCCACGCCTCGCCGAAGTTGAGATAGCCGACCCAGTTGCCCGCGCCGCGCAGTACCTCCGTCGCCGACATGGTCGCCGTGGTGGTCTGCGAGGACTCGACGTACGGCATGAAGTTCTCGCCGTACACGCCGAGGAGCAGCAGCGGCACGATCCACCAGGCCGTCGCGAGGACCACTCCGGGCGTCCACCAGGCGATGAGCGCCCTTTTTCGCGGGCCGCCGGGACGGCACAGCAGATAGAGGCCGACGGGCAGCAGCGACGCCAGGGTCGACGCCGCGTTGACACCGCCCATGAGCGGGATGAGCAGGGCGGACCGGGCCGCGGCGACCCGCGGCACGGTGTGCGGATTCGTCAGCGGCAGCAGCACCCACGGGAGCATCGCGCCGGGCAGGGCGGCCGCGGACGTCGACCCGACGACGATCGTGTACGTGGGCCACAGGGCGTAGACGGCGGCGCCCAGCAGCCTGCTGCGCGAGGACCCGAAGTCCAGCCGCTCGGAGAGCCGCAGCGCACCCCAGAAGGCCGTGGTGACCACCAGGGAGAGCCACAGCCGCTCCGCGAGCCACACCGGCAGATGGACCAGGTCGGCCGCCGCGTGGAACGGCAGCATGGGGACGACGTAGCCGATGTACTGGTCGGCGATGCCGCCGAAACCGGAGCGGTCGTGCCACAACTGGCCCAGGTCGCTCAGGAACCGCCATGGATCGGCGACCACGCCCAGCTTCGTCTCGAACGTCATACGACCCGGCGACACCGCCAGGAACGCGAGCAGCACCGCGGCCCAGAAGCCGAGCAGCCAGCGACGGGACCGGGGGCTGGGTGAACCGTCCGGGGCCGGGCCAGGGGTGGTCGGCCGGGCGGGCGGTCGGGTGTGCACAGCGCTGGTCATGAACACCGCCGGAGTATGAGAAGGAGGTTCCAGGTGGCGAACTCGCGAAGGACCGGCACGCGCGGAACCATCTCCGGCAGGACGGGCCAGTAGCGTGAGCGCGCGGAGACGATGTCGACGTCGTCACGTGCTCTGACGTGACGCAGCGTCGAGCCGACGCCGATCGGGAACAGGTTCTCGCCGAGGCGGTGCTTCGCGGGCCCGCCGGTGCGGCGCTCGAACCGGGCGCGGGCGCGTTCGGCGCCCAGATAGTGCCAGGGGGCCCACTCATGACCGCCCCAGGGCGAGAGCCAGTTGGTGAACGAGACGTAGATCAGACCGCCGGGCCGGGTGACACGGACCATTTCGCTGAGGAAGGTCCGCGGGTCGGCGACGTGCTCCAGGACGTTGGACGAGAAGCAGACGTCTGCCGTCCCCTCGGCGAGCGGGAGCAGGTATCCGTCGGCGACCACGGTTCCCTCGCCGGGCTCCGCGGCCAGCTCGGCGAGGTCCGGCTCGAAGAGGAAGCCGCGGGCGCCGCGCCGCCTGAACTCGCGGGTGAACCAGCCGTTGCCACCGCCGATGTCGACGACGAGGCGGCCGTCCAGCTTCATGTAGCGCTCCACCTGGTCGGCCGCGTCACGGGCCAGCAGACCGTAGGCGGCGGCGGGATCGGCCTGCTCCCGCATGAACGCCCGGAACAGGGTCACGGAGCGGCGCAGCGACGGGTCCTTCACGCGCCCGCGCCGTTCTGCCGGGGCGTGCGCGCCGGACGGCTCAGTGCTTCGGCCACCACGGCACCGAACTGCCGCACCGTACTGCTCCAGCGGAACCCGGCCGCCCGTTCCGCGGCGGCCTTGCCCATGCCTTCACGGCGGTCGGCGTCGAGGGCCAGGGTGCACCACGCCGCGGCGAACGACGACTCGCCTCGCGCCAGGAGCCCCGTGACACCGTCCTCGACGGAGTCGCGCAGGCCGGGGACGTCGAAGCCGAGGGTG
Organism: Streptomyces sp. NPDC003023; assembly: GCF_042888225.1. Lineage (NCBI taxonomy): Bacteria > Bacillati > Actinomycetota > Actinomycetes > Kitasatosporales > Streptomycetaceae > Streptomyces > Streptomyces sp. NPDC003023. The sequence continues at coordinate 299,930 of NZ_JBIAPL010000008.1, read as the reverse complement.
GGCGTGCCCCGCGCCCCGGCCTCCGTGACCACGAGCCCCCAGCCCTCGACGGCCGCGGGGTGCAGCAGCAGCCACGCCTCGCAGAGCAGGCGGTGCTTCTCCTCCTCGGACACATGGCCGGTGAACAGGACGCCCTGACCGGCCAGTTGTCCCAGCCGGGCGCGTTCGGGCCCGTCGCCGACGATGACGAGTCTCCCGCCGGTGACCGGCCGCACCCTTTCCCACAGGTGCAGCAGAAGGTCGATGCGCTTGTAGTCGACCAGCCTGCCGAGAGCCAGGAACAGCGGTGTCCGCGACCGGGGGCTGCGAGCCGCGGGTTCGTCGACGCCGTTGTGCACCACGCGGATCTGCCGGTCCGGTACTCCGATGGCCCGCAGGGCGGCGGACGTGGACGGGGAGACGGCCACCATCAGGTTGCCGCGGTGCGCGCGGGCCAGCGCCCAGTGCTCGAGCAGCCGCCCGGCACGGGCGACGGGCGCGGGGAAGCGCATGTCCCACAGTTCGGTGTGTACGTGGTTCACCAGGCAGACGGTCGGACCGCGGTGCCACAACGGGGCCAGATACGGCATCCCGTTGCAGACCTCGACCAGCAGGTCGCACTCACCGACCTGGCGGGCGAAGGCGGAACGCGCACCGACGTAGTGCCCGAGCGGGCCCCCGGCGGACACAACCCGGTAGGCCCGGTGCACGGCGGGACCGCCGCACAGCAGGGTGACCCGGTGGCCGGAGTCGGTGAGGCCCTGCGCGAGCTGGTCGATGAGCAACTCGGAGCCGCCGGCGGCGGCGTTGCCGAGGTCGCGATGGGCGAGGAACACGATGTGCCGCGCGGTCCCCGGGACGTCCGACGGGGCCGGGGCCGGACGGGGGGCGTGGGCCGGGGAGTGCTGCGGCGCGTCGAGCAGCGCGGGAGGGACGTGCTGGGGCATGGGTGCTCCAACTCGTTTCAGGGTGCGGAGGGGCATGGGGGGTGGGGCGGCCGAACGCGATTGGAGGGGGTGGGGGAGAGATGACCGGGGGGCCGTGCTTCGGTGGGGACAGCCAGTTTTCGACACGCCGTCGGCACACGGCTACTCACCGGTATGACAACTTCAGCCGCACTCAGGCGGGCTGATTCGTCATCAAGTGAGCGTTCGCACCGTCCGGTGCCCGACGGCGACCGCGTGCGACGAGTACGACGCCGGTGAGGGCGAGCAGCGCTCCCAGTGCCGCGGCGCCGATGGGCGCGGTGGAACCGAGGGCGGCGAGTCCGGCGCTGTCGCGCGCGGCCAGCTCGACCTGTTGGCGCTGCGTATCGGGGGTGAACGCGATCCGGTCGCTCTCCAGCAGGACCACCGCGTCCTTGTCGGACCCCGGTGCGCGCAGCGTCTTGCGGGGGCCGATGGCCGCCAGGACGATCCGGCCGGTGCGCTGGTCCACGACCAGCTCGATCGCGCTGTTGGAGTACCACTCCTCCGCCAGCACCTGGGGGGTCCTGTCCCTGCCGACCAGCCGCCCCGGCACCTGGCGCACGCCGGTCCTGGTGGGCGGCACGCTGCCGGTGAACCGCAGCCCCTGATGCCCCTGGACCGTCTTCAGTCCGCTGTACTCGAGCTGGACGACGCCGCCGAGTGTGCCGTCCCACCAGCGGTAGGAGCGCTTCTCGACGTCGAAGGGGAACTTGAGGTAGGCCTCGCCGTCGTACACCGGTGACTCGTCGCAGCAGTGCACGGGTTCGTTGGTGGCACGGTCGGTCACCCAGCGCTCGAGCGTCCACTGGAGGGAGTCCCGGGTGTCGGCGGCCGGCAGCGTGGCGTCGGTGTCGACGGACGTGGAGACGTCCCACACGGCGTTGCCGCTCTTCTCGCTGTCGGCCACGTCGCCCCGGACCTGGCGGGTCACCGTGATCCTCTTCCCGTGCACGACCTCGACCTTCGACGTGTCGAAGTAGCTGCCGGTGCCGGTGAACACGGTCGTGGTGTCGACGTCGATCGGTGTGCGCTTGGCCTGGGGTGCCACGTACCAGGCGAGCAGTGGGGCGAGGACGAGCAGGAAGACCCCTGCCCCGAACAGGACGAGTGAGGTCGGTGAAGCGGTACGGCGCATCCGGCACTCCTGGATCGAAGAGTTTCGCAGGGAGATGCACGGACCCCGGGCCGGTCAGCCCTGGGGCGCGTCCGGTGGACACGCCCTGGAGGATTCACGACAGTAGGCAGCCTCTTGACGGAATGTCAATGTACTGTCAACACTGTGCATTCAGCCGGTGGGGGCCGGCCGACGGGTGGGGATCGCTTCCAGCAAGGAGCTGACCCGACATGCGCAGACTCTTGGCCGCCGTCGTCACCGCCGCACTGGCCGCGGCGCTCGCCGTGGGCACGGCCCTGGGCATCGTGGCCGCGCTGAACACCACCCCGGAACAGCCGAACACGCCCCTGATCAGCTACGACACCGCCCCGCCGGCCCGATGACGCGTCCTGCCTGGAGCGAGGTCCCCCAGGAACAGGTCGACCGTTTCGCCGCCGTCGCACTGGCCGGGGCGAGCGAACTCGCGCAGGAGATCCTCGGCGCGATACGGCGCGAGTACCCCCGGCTCAGACTCCACGAGGACGAGTCGGGCGAGTCGATGGCGCTCGTCGCGATCCGCCGCGCCATCGAGGGCTTCGTGCACAACCTGGCCTCGGGCGCCGCGCACCCTCGCGTACCGCCCGACGTCTTCCAGGAGTTCGGCCGCGGCGAGGGCCGCGGCGGCCGCAGCCTCGACTCGCTCCAGGCCACCTACCGGCTCGGAGTCAGGCTCGCCTGGCGGCGGTTCGCCGAGATCGGCCAGCAGATCGACATCGCCGCACCCGCCATGTACGAACTCGCCGAATCGGGATTCGAGTATCTGGACGGCCTCGTGGAACAGTCGGTACGGGGCTACGCGGAGGCCGCGGCCCGGCGCGCCGGTGAACGGCTGCGTCTGCAACGCCAGTTGATCGACCTGCTGCTCGTGGAGCACCGCGGCGACCCGGCAGGCACGCTCGCGGAACGGGCGGCCCGCATCAGCTGGGAGCTGCCCACGACCGTCGCGGTGGGCGTCCTCTTACGTCCCGCCAGGGAAGCCGTCGCCCCCGCGGTCGAGCAGGGCATCCTCCTCGACATGGAGAGCGAACAGCCGCGCGTCGTCGTACCGGAGCCGTGCACCGCCGGCCGCTCGGAGACCCTGCGCCGCGCCACCGCCGGCTGGTCGGGCGCCATAGGCCCGCCCGTGCCGCTCGCGGCGGCCGCGCGGTCGCTGCGCTGGGCGGAGACGGCGGTCCGCCTCATCGAGCGCGGTCTGCTGCCGGACGGCGAGGTGCTGCACTGCACAGAGCGCACGGAGGAGTTGGTTCTGCTCCCCTCGGGAGAACTCATCGACGCGGCGGCACACCGCTGCCTCGCACCCCTCGGGACCGTCGCGGCCACCCAGTCCCGCCGCCTGGCGGAGACCCTGCTGGCCTGGCTGGAGACGGCGGGCGGCGCCCCGGAGGTGGCGCACCGACTGGGCATCCACCCCCAGACGGCCCGCTACCGGCTGCGGCAGATCCGTGAGATGTGGGGCGACGTGATCGACGACCCCGACCGCCGCTTCGAGATGCTCCTCGTGCTGCGTGCCCAGCGGCTGCGCGGCTGGCTGGGTGAGGGACCCGGTACGTCCGAAGAACGGGTCGGGCTCACGCCCCGCCCGTGATCCACCCGTACGCGGCATCCGCCGTGAACTCGCGCTGCCCGCCGGGGAAGAGCAGGTCCGCCGCCAGGAACGCGGTGTCGCCCGCCGTGCCCTCGACGTACGGCACCGCGATGCACCGCATGCCCGCCGCCCGGGCGGCCGCGGCCCCCGGCGGCGCGTCCTCCACGACCACGCAGTCCTCGGGAGCGGCGCCGAGGCGGCGGGCGGCCTCCAGGAAGACGTCCGGCTCAGGCTTGCCGCGGCCCACCTCCTCCGCGGAGACGGTCACCGCGAAGTGGGCCGCGAGGCCGGTGGTCCCGAGCACGGCCTCGATCGCGGCGCGGGAGGAGCCGGAGGCCACCGCCATCGGGACGCCGTGTTCCGCAAGGCGCGACACGAGCCTGCGCATCTCGGGGAAGACGTCCGTGGACGTGCTCGCCAGCTCCAGATAGGCGCGGTTCTTGGCGTCCAGCAGTTCGTCGAGCGGTGCGTCGATGGCGTACCGGGCGCGCAGGATCTCCAGCGTCTCCCGTGTGCCGATGCCGATGAACCCGGCGTGCTCGTCCCAGTCGAAACCGAGCACTCCGTGCGAGGCCAGCACCCGGCGACCCGCTTCGAAGTAGTTCGGCTCGCTGTCCACGAGCGTGCCGTCGAGATCGAATACGACAGAGGGGGTACGCGCGCTGCTCATGCCGCCCAGCATGCCAAGCCCTCGGTCAGCGTGGACCACCGGCTCCCCGGCCGACCGACTCGACCAGCGGCAGCAACCGGTGCGGAACCCGCTCGCGCAGTGCCGTCTCGGTGCGCGTGCGCACCACACCCGGAAGATTGATCAACTGCTGGATGACGTCCTCGAGATGTCCGTTGTCCCGCGCGGCGACACGGGTCAGCAGGTCGCCGCCCCCGGTGATCGAGAACGCCTCGATGATCTCCGGGACGGCCGCCAGGGCGTCGCCCACCTCGTCCAGATGCCCCTGCGTCACCTCGATGTGGACGAAGGCGAGCACCGGATGCCCGAGCGCGGCGGGGGAGAGGAAGGGACCGGTGCCCGTGATCACACCGTCACGCTCCATGCGGTCGATCCTGGCCTGCAGCGTGCCGCGGGCGATGCCGAGGATCCTGGCGTACTCGCGCACGCTGGTGCGCGGCTGCTCGATCAGCAGCCGCAGGATGCGGGTGTCGAGCTCGTCCACCGCCATGGTCGTTCCGGCCCTTTCACGGCGCGGGTCAAGGGCCTCAACCGTACCAACGGCCCGGTCGGAAGAGCCCGGCGCGGGCCGGTGGCCTCGTCGTGCCCGCCCGCCGTCACCACTCGAAGCCGGCGAGGTCGGGTTCCCCCGCCGGCAGCCGCCCGTCGGTCAGGGGCTGCTCGGTCCAGATCACCTTCCCCGTCGGTGTGTATCTGGTGCCCCAGCGGGTGGCGAGCTGCGCCACGAGGAACAGACCGCGTCCGCCCTCGTCGGTGCTGGCCGCGCGCCGCAGATGCGGCGACGTACTGCTGCCGTCGGACACCTCGCAGATGAGGGTGCGCTCGTAGAGCAGCCGCACCCGGATCGGCTCCGTCCCGTACCGGATCGCGTTGGTGATCAGTTCGCTCAGCACCAGCTCCGTCGTGAACCCGGCCTCCTCCAGTCCCCACGCCTCCAGCTGACGGGTGCACGCCCCGCGAACCGGCGCGACCGCCGCGGGGTCGCGGGGGACGTCCCAGGTGGCGATCCGGCTCTCGTCGACGAGCCGGGTACGGGCCACCAGCAGTGCGATGTCGTCCCGGCGGGTCGCGGGCAGCATGGCGTCGCACACGGACTCGCAGGTCTCCTCGGGAGTCCGGCCGGGGCTCGCGGCCAGCACTCGCCGCAACTCCTCGAGACCGGTGTCGAGGTCGCGGCCGCGCTGCTCGACGAGACCGTCCGTGTACAGGACGAGGCGGCTTCCCTCGGGGAGCCGCACCTCCGCGGATTCGAACGGGAAGCCGCCCAGGCCCAGCGGAGGGGACACCGGCACCTTCAGGAAGTCGACGTTCCCGTCCGGAGTCACCAGCGCCGGCGGCAGATGTCCTGCCGTCGCCAGGGTGCACAGGCCGGAGACCGGATCGTAGATCGCGTAGAGGCAGGTGGCCCCAGTGATCCCGTCGCCGCCCTCGCCGCCCTCGCCGGGCTCGTCGAGGTCGATCCGGCCGACCAGTTCGTCCAGACGCGCCAGCAGTTCGTCCGGGGGCAGATCCAGGGAGGAGAAGTTGTGGACCGCGGTGCGCAGCCGGCCCATCGTCGCCGCCGCGTGCAGTCCGTGGCCGACGACGTCGCCGACGACCAGGGCGACCCGCGCCCCGGGCAGCGGGATCACGTCGAACCAGTCGCCGCCCACCCGGGCCTGCGCCGGGAGATACCGGTAGGCCACGTCCAGCGCGCTCTGACCGGGCAGCACATGCGGCAGCAGGCTGCGCTGGAGGGTTTCCGCCATGGTGTGCTCGCGGGTGAAGCGGCGGGCGTTGTCGATGGCGACAGCGGCGCGTGCGGCCAGCTCGTCCGCGAAGGACAGATCCTCGTCCCCGAAGCGCTCCACCCGCTGCGAGCGCCAGAAGTTGACCATGCCGAGCACCACTCCGCGCGCCTGCAGCGGGGCCGTCACCAGTGAGTGGACGCCGTAGGCGAGAGCGTTGTCCGCCCCTTCGGGGTCCTGCGCCCGCCAGCCGTCCGCGACGGTGAGATCGGCCTCGAGCACCGCGTGACCGCCGGCCAGGGCCGCGGCCATCGGAGTGGCGGGAGCGAGGAAGCGGATCACGTCACCCACCGGCTGGAAGGGGTGGTCCTCGCGGATGCCGGTCAACGCGGCACGGCGCATCTCCGTCGGCACGCCCGACGGCTCGTCCCCGTGCAGCACCGTGTTCAGCAGTTCGACGGTGACGAAGTCCGCGAATCGCGGGACGGCCGCCCTCGACAGCTCCTCAGCGGTCCGCACCACGTCCAGCGTCGTCCCGATCCGCAGCCCGGCGTCGTAGAGGATCCTCAGACGCTGCCGGGCGGTCTCCGCCGTGCCGGACAGCGCACGCAGTTCCGTCGTGTCCCGCAGCGTCGCCACGGTTCCCGAGTGCCCGCCGTACGGCGCGGTGGGCCGGGTGTTGACGGCCAGCAGCCGGTCCCCCGCCAGATGCACCTCGTCGGTCACCGCACGGTCGGAGACCAGCAGCGCGGCGACGCCCGGGTCCAGCCCCAGATCCTCGGCACGGCGTCCGTCGGCGTCCTTCGGCAGCCGCAGCAGCCGGCGGGCCTCGTCGTTGGCCAGCACCAGCCGGCCGTCACCCCCGATGATCAGCACCCCCTCGCGCACGGCGTGCAGAACCGCGTTGTGATGCTCGTACATCCGGGTCATCTCGGTGGGGCCGATGCCGCGTGTCTGGCGGCGCAGTCTGCGGCTCACCAGGGCGGCGCTGACCGTCGCCAGGGCGAGCGCCGCGGCCGCGCTGACCAGGACCACCGGAAGCTGCCGGTCCACGGCGTTGCCCACGTTCTCGATCCCGACACCCGCCTGGACCAGGCCGATGACCTTGCCGTCGGCATCGACGACGGGGACGAGCGCCCGGGCCGCGGGGCCGGGAGCACCTTCGTGGATCTCGGTGAACGCCTCCCCGGCCATGGCCCGCTCGATGCCCACGCTCCGTTGGCCGATCAGTCCGGGATCGGTGTCGGCGTATCTCGTCCCGTCCGGGGCCATCACGGTGACGAAGTCGACGCCGGCGGCCTCGCCGGCGCCTTCGACACGCGGCTGCAGCGAGGCGGTCGGATCCGGCGACCTCAGTGCCAGGGCCACTCCCGGGGCACGGGCGAGCGATGCCGCGGTGGCGAGCGACCGGTTCTTCGCGTCCTGCTCGCTGTCGTGCCGCGCCTGCAGGACGAGGGCGATCACCGCGGCCGTGATCAGCAGCACGGCGACCACGACCTGCAGGAGGAACACCTGCCCGGCGACCGTGCGGGCGCCCAGCAGCGACCGTGCCCCCGGCGGGCGCCGGGGGGCGTCGAGCCTGTGCTCGTTCATCGCGCTCCACTCCCGGCGCCCGGGCGGCGGCGCCGGGCGGACGTGCCGACGGGGAGAGCCTGCCGCCAAGTGGACCGAGGAAACAGCCCGGTCATGCCTCTTTTCTAACACTTCGTACGGATACGGGCCGGGGACGGGCCGCGGCTCGCGCGTCTGGGGCAAGCGGCACGGGGGCAGGGGCCCTGGGCAGGGGACCACGGGCACGGGGCCACGCGGGCACGGGCACAGTCGGACGGGCGGCCGGGCCCGGCCGCCGGGCCGGTGGGCGGACGGGCTTCCGGGCCGGTGGGCGGACGGGCTTCGGGGTCGGGACGGGCTTCGGGTCCGGGGCCCGCCGTCACGTGGAGGAAGTCATACCGAGGAACCAGGCCCGCGCCGCGTCCGCTGCCGCCTCCAGGGTTCCGGGCTCCTCGAAGAGATGGGTGGCTCCCGGTATCACGTGCACCCGGTACTCGGCGGTCAGCCGCTCGGCCGCCTCCTCGTTCAGCTCCAGCACCTGCCGGTCCTCGCCGCCGACCACCAGCAGGACCGGTGCCCGCACCGCGGCCAGCGCCGGGCCGGCCAGGTCCGGGCGCCCGCCCCGGGACACCACGGCACGCACCCGCTCGGGCCGGGCCGCGGCCGCCACCAGCGCCGCGGCGGCGCCCGTGCTCGCGCCGAAAAGCCCCAGCGGCAGGTCCCGGGTGTCCGGCCGGCCGGCGAGCTGGTCCACGGCCGCGGTCACCCGCCCACCCAGCAGGGGGATGTCGAAGCGCAGCTCGGCGGTCACCCGGTCCACGCGTTCCTCCTCCTCGCCGAGGAGGTCGACGAGGAGCGTGGCCAGACCCGCCCGCTGCAAAGTGGCGGCCACCTCCCGGTTGCGGGGACTGTGCCGGGAGCTCCCGCTCCCGTGGGCGAAGCAAACGATGCCCCTGGCGGCGTCCGGCACCACCAGGTCGCCCGTCAGCGCGACCTCGCCGGTTCTGACGGTCACCGTTTCGGTTGCCGTGGCCATGGGACCGCACCTCCCGTGCTCCCGTCCGCGGCGGCGTCGTGGCCTCGTTGCGCGGCGCGCCGTCCCGGGGCAGGTCCCGGGTACCCACCGACCGTCGCGGACACCATCGCGTACGCGAGCCCGCGCGCACGTGATCGTGTCCGCGGCGGTGCGCCAATGGCGGGCTATCGGCTCCCCGGACGGGTGCCCTGATGGGCCAATGGCCCAGCGGGCCGAGTGCCGGTTGAGCCACTGGGCACGAGGGTGGTGTCATAGAGCCGTCGATGGCGCTGCGGATTCCGCGGCGCCTTTTTCATGCCGGAAGAACCTTTCAGGAAGCGGGGGCGGTAAGCAGTGCTGAAGAGGATGTTCGTCGCCGCGGATCCGGGGCGTCTGCGCCTGCGCAGCGCCGCACGGTCCGTGGTCGGCATCGGTCTGGCCGTCGCCGTGTGCGGCCTCGCCGGGCTCACACTGCCCGCGGTCGTCACCGGCGGCCTGGCGGCGCTGCTCGCCCTCTTCACCGTCACGGACCGCACGGTCGGCGGCCAGGCGGTCACGACCGCGCTGCTGCCCGTCGCCGGTCTCCCCGTACTGGCTCTCGCCGCCGGTCTGCACGACCACGCCGTGGTCCGGGACCTCGCCTTCCTCGCGGTCGCGGGTGCCGGGGTGTACGCCCGGCGATGGGGGCCCCGTGGACACGCGCTCGGCACCTTCGCCTTCATGACGTTCTTCGTCTCCCAGTTCCTGCACACTGCCCCCCGCCAGCTGCCCGAGGTCTGCGCCGCCGTACTCCTGGCCGTCGCCGCGTCCTCGGCCGTCCGCTTCGGCGTCTGGTGCTACGAGCGGAGGCTGCCCGCCCCGGTCGCTCCGGTGCTCCCCGGCGGCTCGGGCCTGGCCCGTATCACCACGCGGCAGGCCGTCCAGGCCGTGGCCGGCGGGGCTTTCGCACTGGTCGTCGGCCAGATCGTGTCCGGCGACCGCTGGTACTGGGCCGTCGGAGCCGCGTGGTGGGTCTTCGTCAACACCGCCTCGCGCGGCGAAACGCTGGTCCGCGGCTTCCGCCGGGTCCTCGGCACGCTGACCGGAGGCTTCGTCGGCGTCCTCGTCGCCCTTCCGCTGCACGGTGCGGCCGGACCCACGGCGGCACTCGTCGCCGTGTGCGTCTTCGGCATCTTCTACACCGCGGCGGTGTCCTACAGCTGGATGATGTTCGCCGTGACGGTCCTGGTCAGCCTGCTGTACGGGCTGCTCGGCTTCCTCGAGCCCGCCCTTCTGGTGCTCCGGCTCGTGGAGACGGCCGTCGGCGCGCTGGGCGCGATGCTCGCCGTGCTGCTCGTGCTGCCCGTCACGACGCACGCCACCACCCACGCCTGGATCGAGCAGGCCGTGCGCTGTGTGCACCGCTGCACCGCGGAGGCCGCCGTGCGCCTCGCGGGCTCGCCGGACGCCGACCCCGCGCCGCACGTCGCGGAGCTGGAAGGTCTGCTCGCCCGGGTCCGGCTGTCGCTAGCGCCGCTGATGCATCCCCTGTCACCGCTGCGCGCCCGCAAGGCACGGGCCCGCCGGGTCCTCGCGCTCCTCGACGACTGCGCCCGCGAGGTGCGGGGCCTCGCCGCCGTGGCGGCGGACCCGCAGGCCTCCCACGACGCCCGGCTCGCGGCGGCCTGCCGCCGTGTGGAGGCGGCGGTGCACTCGCTCGTCGCGCCGCCCTCCACCCCGGCGGCCGCCGACCTCGCCCCGCCCGCGCTCCAGCACCACCCGGGCGCCGAGGCCGCCCTCGGACACCTGCACAGCCTGGAACGAGCGCTCGCCGAGCTGGCCGCTCCAGTGCGGACGTCGCCCCGGGCCCCGCTCGTTCCGGCCTGAACCGTCCCGATCCGGACCGAGCAGCGATTGGTCTGCACCAGAACTGCTAACGTCCCGTCCGACGACGTGACGAGGGGACGGCACCATGGCGGACACGGGCGCAGGGGCGGGGCGGGCATTCATCGGCTCCTTCACCTCGGCGGGCGGGCGCGGAATCGTGACCGCTGCCGTGGACCCCGCGACCGGAGCGCTCACGGAGACCGGTGTCACCGACGCCGTCGCCGATCCCTCGTACCTCGCCGCCGTGGCCACGCCCGCCGGCCCCGTCCTCTACGCGGTCTCCGAGACCGAGGACGGTGGGGTCGCGGCCTTCGACGCCACCGGCGCGGCGCCGCGCCCCATCGGCCGGCGCATGTCCGTCGGCGGCTCCGGCCCGACGCACATCTCGGTCTCCCAGGGACACCTGCTCACCGCCAACTACGGCTCCGGCAGCGTCAGCGTCGTGCCCGTGGGGACCGACGGCGCGCCGGGGCCCGTCGGAGGAGTCATGCGACACGAGGGCGACGGCCCGGTCCGTGACCGGCAGGCCGAACCCCACGCCCACCAGGTGCTGCCCGACCCGACCGGGCGCTGGGTCCTCAGCGTCGACCTCGGCACCGACTCCGTACGGATCTGCGCGCTCGACACCGCGGCAGACGCCCTGACGCCGCACCACGAGACGGCGCTGCGTCCCGGTACCGGACCGCGGCAACTCGCCTTCCACCCCGACGGGCGCCACGTCTACGTACTGGGCGAACTGAAGCCCGAAGTGACCGTGTGCCGATGGGACGTGGCGGCCGGCCTCCTGGAACCCGTCGCCGAGACCGCGGTGGTGCCGGAGGGCACGACGGGCCCGGCGTATCCGTCGGCGCTGGTCGTCTCGCCCGACGGCCGCCACCTGTGGGCCGCGGTCCGCGGGCACGACAGCATCGCCGTGCTGTCCCTCGACGGGACGGGCGAGCGGGCCGCCCTCGTCGCCAACGTCCCATGCGGCGGCCACTGGCCCCGTGACCTCGCCCTCGATCCGACGGGCCGTCGTCTGTACGCGGCGAACGAGCGGTCGGGCGACGTGACGTGGTTCGCCCTCGACCCGGAGACCGGCATCCCCGGCCCCGTCGGCTCCTTCCCCGTCCCGGCGGCGTCCTGCGTCGTCTTCGCCTGACCACGGGGCCATCGGGCGCCACGCGGCCGGACCGTGCTGGTCCGGACAGCCGGCGGGGCCGTACACCGCGGTTCCCGGCAGCGCGGGAGCCTGACTGCGATCACCGACGCGAACACGTCCGCGGCCGGCGACCGGATCCGGGCGCTGCCCTGTCGGGCGCCTTCTGTCCGGCCGGCCCCGCATCCCGCCGGGCGCTCGAGCTCGCCCTCCAGAGGCCGAGGACCATGCCGTCAGGACCCGCGGTCGGCGGTCCGTGCCCCCACGGCGAGGGCCGGCGGCCCGGCCGAGCCCGGCCCGCCACGGTCCCGCTGCGCTCCGGGACGCGGGCGGCGGTCCGATCCCTGTGCGGACCGGAGGACGGTCTTCCTGGCCCGCGCCGCATCCTGCTGCTCGAGGCGGCCGGCGAGGAGACGTACGACATCACCGTCCCGTCGCCCATCCCGCCATCCCGCCATCCAGCTCGTACGGATGGCATCCAGCTCGTACGGCTGCGGCAGCGACGGCACCACATCGCGGCGGTCTTCCGCCCCGAGGCCGCCGGGAAACGCCCGCGGACGAGGCAGGGCCCGTGCCGGCGAACGCGTCGCCCGGCACGGGCCCTGTGATGTCGATGCCCCTCATCGCATCCGTGGCGGCTGCGGCCGCTCGGCCGACGTCAGCGGGGCTGCGCGCCCTGCGACTGCGGGGCGATGCCCAGCGCGGCCGTGTACTGCGTCAGCACCAGCTTGCCGATCGCCGGGTACGCGCCCAGCGCCTCCGCCGCCGCGCAGCCCGCGTCCTTCGCCGCCGCTTCCAGCAGGCCCTCGGGCAGTTCGGGTCCCACCAGGTACGGCGCGAGGGCCAGCTGTACGGAGCCGGAGCCCCGCAGCTGCTCGGCGATCGCGGCGACCGAGCCCTCCTCGTCGATCGCGGCGGCCATCACCGGCACGGCGAGGCGCGCGGCGAGCAGCATGCCGGTGATCCCAGCGGCCTGCACGGCCTCCTCGCCACCGACCGTGGCGAGGATGATGCCGTCGGCGGCGGTCGCCACCGTGAACAGCCGGGCGCGGTCGGCGCGGGCCAGACCGGCCTCGGAGAGGCGGACGTGCACGGCCTCCGCGAGCAGCGGGTGCGGGCCGAGGACGTCGGTCAGCTCGGCGGCCGCGCGGCTGTCCATGACCGCCTGCCGGATGCGACGCATCAGGGCGTTGTCCGGGCCTGCCAGCAGCGGCACCACGACGGCGGCGGGACCCTCGGGCTCCGCCACCTCACGTCCGGCGGCCCTGGCGATCTCGTACCGCTCGGTGCGGCGGGCGGCGGTGTGCGCGAGCACGGTCTCCAGCGAGGGGTACTCGGCGTCGTCGCCCTCCAGGTAACCGATGCCGACCTCCAGGCCGGGCAGCTCGGAACGGGCGATGCTGATGACCTCTTCGGCCAGGCTGCGCGTCGTGGGCACAGTGGCGCCTGGCACGGCGAGAACGAGAGCAGGAGCGCCCTCAGGAGCCGCCACGGGTTCCGGACGACGGTGTCGCCCGGACTGGCGGGGTCGCGGCATTCGTACAGGCAGGCCGGGTGCGGGCCCTGTGGAGGAGCTCATGGCGCCGCATGCTACTGGTTTTGTCTGTCAGGCTGTTCGGGGAGGGGGCGGTGGAGTACCGTCCATCCCGATTTATCCGGTTGGGCTCCGGTGGTCGTCCCGCCCTGGTCCGCCGGGAATGTGCAGCAGGGTCGGATGCGCGGGCAGGCGCAGTTCTCCGGCCGCCAGTGCGGCTGCGATACGCAGTGCCCCGAACAGGGGATCGCCGTCCGCGGAGACCTGGCGGGCGTGCGGCAGTTGTCCGGCCAGTCGTGCGCGCAGCGGCTCGAGCAGCGGCTCGCCGAGATTGAGCAGCCCGCCGGTCAGGGCCACGTCGCAGCCGTCCGGCGTCTCGCCCGGTGCCGGGCACACGGCCGCGGCCGCTTCGGCGATGTGTTCTGCGGCTCGCGCGAGGATGCCGGCGGCCACCGGGTCGTGGTCCGCGCACCGGGCGACTTCCGGTGCGAAGGAGGCGAGCATCGCGGGCCGGTCGGAGCGGGGGTAGAGCAGCTCTGGCAGCTCCGGAGCCGTGCCGAACACCGCCTCCATGCGTCCCAGCAGGGCGGCCGAGCCGCCCCGTCTGCCGTCGTGGGCCCGCAGGGCGGCCTCGAGCCCCGCCCTGCCGATCCAGGCGCCGCTGCCGCAGTCGCCCAGCAGATGCCCCCAGCCGTCCGCGCGACGCCAGGAGGCCAGATCGGTGCCCACAGCGATCACTCCGGTGCCCGCGGCGACCACGGCCCCCGGCCGGCTTCCGAGCGCGCCCGCGTAGGCGGTCACACCGTCGGCGGCCAGGCCGAGCTGCCGCACCCCGAGCGCGTCCTCCAGCGCCGAGGGCAGTTCGGCCCGCAGCCGGGCACCGAGTGTGCCCATGCCCGCCGCGCCGATCACCACGGCCGACAACCGGTCGGCCCCGGCGCTCTCCATGAGGTCGCGCGCCATGGGGAGCAGCTGCTCCATCAGATGCTCCGCGTCGATCCCGGCGGTGCCGGTGCGCACCGGCCCGCTCGAGGAGACCGGCTCGGCGTGCCGGGGCGCCCTGGCGTCCGTGAGCGCCGCGCGCAGTCCGGAGCCGCCCGAGTCCACGCCGAGGACCCAGCTCACGGCAGTCGCCAGTCGACGGGCTGGGCGCCCTGCCGCAGCAGCAGCTCGTTGACGCGGCTGAACGGCCGCGAGCCGAAGAAGCCCCGGTCCGCGGACATGGGGGAGGGGTGCGACGACTCGATGGCCGGCAGGTCCCCGAGCAGCGGCCGCAGGTTGCGTGCGTCGCGTCCCCACAGCACGGACACCAGCGGCTTGCCCCGTGCGGCGAGAGCCCGGATCGCCTGCTCGGTCACCTCTTCCCACCCCTGGCCGCGGTGGGCCCCGGGCTTCCTGGGCGCTGTGGTGAGCGCCCTGTTCAGCAGCAGCACGCCCTGGCCGGTCCAGGGCGTGAGGTCGCCGTTGGAGGGCCGGGGGTGACCCAGGTCGGAGTGCATCTCACGGAAGATGTTGTCCAGGCTGGGCGGCCACGGCTGCACCTCGGGCGCCACCGAGAAGCTGAGACCCACGGCGTGGCCGGGGGTGGGGTAGGGGTCCTGTCCCACGATCAGGACCCGCACCTCGTCGAACGGCTGCTGGAACGCACGCAGCACATGCTGCCCGGCCGGCAGGTAGGTGCGCCCGGCGGCGATCTCCGCACGCAGGAAGTCGCCCATGGCGGCGATCCGTTCGGCGACGGGGGCGAGCGCGTCGGCCCACCCCGCCTCGACGATTTCCTTCAACGGTCGTGCTGTCACGGGCGATTGTCTCCAGGAGCTGGTCGTCTGTCGAGGCACCGGCTGTCGCCGGGTCACCTGTACGGCGGCAGCATCCTATGGGGCGGGTCCGTCAGCGCGTGCACGAAGAGGTCCCTTCGCCTCACTTCAGGACGGCCGCCCTCACACACAGCACGTCCGGAAGATGGGACGCGAGGAGCTCCCAGCTCTCGCCGTCGTCCGCGCTCGCGTACACCTCGCCGTTGCGGTTGCCGAAGTAGACGCCCGCCGGGTCCGCGTCGTCCGTGCACAGGGCGTCCCTGAGCACCGTGCCGAAGTGCTCGCCCTCGGGCAGGCCGGCCGACAGTGCCTGCCAGGTCTCGCCGGCGTCGTCGGTGCGGTAGACCCGGCAGCGCCGCTCGGCCGGGACACGGTCCGCGTCGGCGGTGATCGGGAAGACGTAGGCCGTGTTCGCGCGGTGCGGGTGTGCGGCCATGGCGAAGCCGAAGTCGGACGGCAGTCCGGCCCCGATGTCGGTCCACTTCGCCCCGGCGTCGTCGCTGCGGAACACGCCCCAGTGGTTCTGCAGATAGAGGCGGTCCGGGTCGACGGCGTCCTGTGCGATCTTGTGGACGCACTGGCCGAACTCCGGGTTCGGGTCGGGCAGGAAGACCGCCGACACGCCCTGGTTGGACGGCGACCAGCTCTCCCCGCCGTCGCGCGAGCGGAACACCCCGGCGGTGGACACGGCGACCGTCACGGCCCGGGGGTCGCGGGGATCGGTGACCACGGTGTGGACGGCTTCACCGCCGCCGCCGGGCACCCACTGGGAGCGGGTCGGGTGCTCCCACAGGGGCCGGACCAGCTCGAAGCTCTCGCCGCCGTTCTCGGAGCGGAAGAGTGCCGCCGGCTCCGTGCCCGCGTAGACCACGTCGGGGTCGGCCTCCGAGGCCGGGTGCAGCTGCCAGACACGCTCCAGAGACGCCCCCGTGTCCTTGGGGAATTTGACCGCCGGCTTCTCCGGCTCGACCCAGGTCGTGCCCAGATCGTCGGAGTGGAAGACGGACGGGCCCCAGTGCGCGCTGTCCCCGCCGACCAGCAGCCGGGGTACGGCCCGGCGGGTGTCGATGCCGATCGAGTAGACGGCCTGCGCGTTGAAATGCGGCTCGCTGAACTCCCATGTGCCGCCGCTCCTGCGGCCGATGAAGAGTCCTTTGCGTGTACCCACGGTCAGAAGTACTTCGGACATGACCCGCTACCTCCACGACGCCTTTGTCTGGTCATGGGCCAGTCTGCACCCGACCACTGACAGTGGCCCGCAGGACGCTCTTCGTGCAGGTCGGCCCGGCATTGGAAGTGCAGACCGCCCGGCGGGCCGGAACTCATCGGTGCCCGGCCCGCCGGTGTTCCCGCGGCGCTCCGCCCGTGTTCCGCCGCTGCCCCGACGGCCGCGTCAGACGGAACGGTGGTACTGCGGCGGCACGTGGACCTCGCCGCCGAGCGTGCGCGCGGCGTGCCGGGCCCAGGAGGGGTTGCGCAGCAGTTCACGGCCGAGCAGTACGGCGTCGGCCTCGCCGTTCGCCAGGATCTTCTCGGCCTGCGCCGCTTCCGTGATCAGCCCGACCGCGGCGACCGGGAGGTCCGTCTCCGCCTTCACGCGCGCGGCGAACGGAACCTGGTACCCGGGGCCCGTCGGGATCTGCACGCGGGCGGCGTTGCCGCCGCTCGACACGTCGAGGAGGTCCACGCCGTGCTCCTTGAGCAGCGCGGCGAACCGGACGGTGTCGTCCAAAGTCCAGCCCGCCTCCGCCAGCCAGTCGGTGGCCGAGATACGGAAGAACAGCGGCAGTTCGTCGGGCCACACGGCGCGCACCGTGTCGACGACCTCCAGCGCGAACCGCACACGGTTGTCGAACGACCCGCCGTACTCGTCCGTGCGGTGGTTGCTGTGCGGCGAGAGGAACTCACCGATCAGGTAGCCGTGCGCACCATGGATCTCCGCGACCTTGAAGCCGGCGTCGAGTGCGCGGCGGGCGGCGTCCGCGAACTGCCCCACGATCTCGCCCATCTGGGCGGTCGTCAGCTCGTCGGGTACGGGGTGCCCCTCGTCGAAGGCCAGGGCGCTGGGCCCGAGCGGCTGCCAGCCGTGCTGGTCGGGACCCACGGGTGCGCCGCCGTTCCAGGGGCGGTCGGTCGACGCCTTGCGGCCGGCATGGGCGAGCTGGATGCCGGGTACGGTGCCCTGGCTCTCCAGGAACGCGGTGATGCGGCGGAGGGCCTCGACCTGGGTGTCGTTCCAGATGCCGAGATCGGCCGGGCTGATCCGTCCTTCGGGGCTCACCGCGGTCGCCTCGAGGAGGATCAGGCCCGTGCCGCCGGCGGCACGCGCGGCGTAGTGGGCGAAGTGCCAGTCGCCCGCGACACCGGCGTTCGGACCGAAGACCTCGGCGCTGTACTGGCACATCGGCGCCATCCAGACACGGTTGGGGATGGTCAGCGACCGCAGGGTGTACGGCTGGAACAAGGCGCTCACGGGAGACTCCATTCGGGACGGGACCGGTGCGACGAGTCGTACGATAGGCATCGTAGTACGTGATCTGTCAAACTACGAGAGTCGTCGAACCATGAGAGTGAACGAACTACGAAGGGTCTCGTACCATGGGTGTCCCCGGACGAAGCGGAGCCGTCGTGACCACCGTGACCAGCACCCGAGTGCTCGCGCATCCATCCCGCGACGAGATCCGCCTGGAAAACGTGCTCCACGCACTCGCCGACCCGATGCGGCTGCGCGTCGTGTGTGAACTGGCCGCCGATGAGGGGGCCCTGAGCTGCTCCGACATCGAGCTGCCCGTCACCAAGTCGACGACCACCCACCACTTCCGGGTGCTGCGCGAAAGCGGCGTGATCCGCCAGACCTACCAGGGCACGGCCAAGATGAACGGCCTGCGGAGGGACGACCTCGAGGCCCTGTTCCCGGGACTGCTCGACCGCGTCCTCGAAGCGGCCCAGGGACAGGAGAGCCGGCTCGCGGCCGACGCCTGACCCACCGGCCCCACGACGGCGTCGGCGGGCGACGGCAGTCGGCGCACCGCTGTCGCACTCTCGACCGCAGGTGTACCGCGGTCGAGAGTGCCGCGGCGCGCATCCTCACCCACGTCCGCCACGGCGGACGGGGCCACGGCGGCCGGGTCGGCCGGGTCGCTCGAAGACCACCACCACCTCGTAGGCCGTTTGACGGTCACCTTGGCGGAGAGAAGGGAACCCGTGCCGGCCTCTGTCGTCCGTGGCCGCGCAGGCCCGGCCCGGATCGAACGGTCCTGGGACGCGTCGTGGTTCGCCTACCCGTCAGCTCGTCACACCGGCGAACATGCCGGGCGCGTACGAGCCCTCTGGGTTGTGCACGATCACGTTCATCCGGGTGGCCGCGTTGATCAGGGCCACCAGGCAGACCAGCGCACCGACCTGGTCGTTGTCGTAGTGCTCGCGCACCTCGGCCCATGTCTTGTCGGACACGCCCTGGTCGCCGAGCCGGGTTCCTTCCTCGGCGAGGGCCAACGCGGCCCGCTCGGCCTCGGTGAACACGGTGCTGTGCCGCCAGGCGGCGACCAGGTTGATCCGAAGCGCGGTCTCACCGGCGGCTGCGGCCTCCTTGGTGTGGACGTCGACGCAGAAGCCGCAGCCGTTCATCTGGCCGACCCGCAACTCCACCAGTTCCCGTAGGGACTTCGGCAGCGTCGACCCTTCCAGGGCCGATGAGGTGTTGTAGAAGCGCTTGGCGACCTTCGCGGCGGTCGGGCTGTCGAGCAGGTTGAAACGAGGTTCCATGATGCCGTCCTCACTGGTGGCGTTGCGTGCTTGCTGCACGGACGAACACAAGATGCCGACGGCCCGATCCTTGTGACGGCCCGGTGATGTGGCGTGCGTCACCCGTCGCGGGTGTCACAGAGCGGTGGCAGTCGGCGTCTCGTGTACGGCGCAGTCGAGAGCGAACGGGCAGGAGACGGTGATGAACGACCGAACCATGAACGACGGGACAAGGGGCGCGCTCGGGCCGGTCGCTCGTGACGACCGCTCGGACAGCGTCACCTCCGCGTTCGTCGCCCACCGCAATCTTCTGTTCACCGTTGCGTACGAGATGCTCGGCTCGGCCGCCGATGCCGAGGACGTCCTGCAGGAGACCTGGTTGCGGTGGGTGGGCGTCGATCTCGACATCGTGCGGGATCAGCGTGCGTACCTGGTCCGGATCACCACCCGGCAGGCGCTGAGCCATCTGCGCACGCTCGGCCGGCGCAAGGAGGCCTACGTCGGTCCCTGGCTGCCCGAGCCGCTGCTGACCGCGCCCGACGTGGCCGAGGACGTCGTGCTGGCCGACAGCGTATCGATGGCGATGCTGCTCGTGCTGGAGACGCTCGCCCCGACCGAGCGGGCGGTGTTCGTGCTGCGGGAGGTGTTCGACCTCGGGTACGACGAGATCGCCCGGGCCGTCGACAAGAGCCCGGCCGCGGTCCGGCAGATCGCCCACCGCGCACGAGCCCACGTCGCCGCGCGCCGACCGCGCGGGGCCGCTTCCGCCGACGAGACCCGCCGCACCGTCGAGGCGTTCCGGCGGGCGGTTGAAACGGGCGATCTGCAACGCCTGCTGGACGTCCTCGCGCCGGACGTCGTCCTGCTGACCGACGGCGGCGGAGTCGTGCAGGCCGCCCTGGCGCCCGTCGTGGGGGCCGGTCGGGTGGCCGACGTGCTGGGCAGGATCGCCGCCGTGATGTCGCTGCAGTCGACACAGGTCAACGGAGACCCCGCGCTGATCGTCCGACTCGACGGCGGGATCGACACCGTCGTGGCGATGCGCATCGACGACGGCCTCATCACCGGGCTCTACGCCGTGCGCAATCCCGGGAAGCTGTCGCGTCTGGAGTGGGAGACCGTCTTGCGCCGCTGAGCCGGGCGTCTCCTTGGCGGCAGCAGAAGAACGAGAAAGCCGGCGCGCCCCACACGGCCACCGGGGTGCGGCGGCGTCTCAGCGGACAGTCGCAGTCCTCGGGGTGGGTGCGCTCGTGGACTTCAGCGAGCGCCGGCGTCCTCCGTCCCGGCACCGGTCCCCTGCACCCGCGCCGCACCCAGCAGACCCGCCCAGTCCGCGATCTTGACGGGGGGCCTGCCCAGGGCGCGCCCCAGGGCCGCCTCCGCCTCCTCGATGGCGAGCCAGCCCTGCCACCTCACCGGCCGGTGACCCGCCGCCCGCAGTTCGGCCTCGGGGTCCGTGGCCACCCGCCGCCGTCCCAGCGCCGCCGCGTCCTCCAGCAGCGAGTTCACCGTCTCCTTGGCGCACGGCCGGTTGGTGCCGATCACCCCGGTGGGCCCTCGCTTGATCCACCCGGCCACGTACTCACCGGGTGAGAAGCTGCCGTCCCGCAGAACGCGGCCCGCGGCGTTCGGCACCACGCCGCGTTCGGCGTCGAACGGCAGCCCTTCCGTCGCCACCCCCCGGTAGCCCACGGCCCGCAGCACCAACTGCGCCTCGACGTCCTCGTACGTCCCGGTGCCGCGCACCCCGCCACCGCCGTCCGGCACGGTGCGCTCGAAGCGCACGCCGCCCACCCGGCCGTCGCGTTCCAGCAGCTCCACCGGCCGCAGGAAGAACCGCACATGGATGCGGCGCGGCCGGCCCTGCGGCGGCCGGGCGGCCCATTCCCGTACGACCGTGAGGTTGCGCCGCACGATCGCGGGGACGGCCGCCGGATCGGCGTAGGCGGGCTCCAGCGCGAGGTCCGCCGGGTCCACCAGTACGTCGGCGGAGGGCAGTGCGCCCAGTTCGCGCAGTTCCTTGGTGGTGAACTTGGCTCCTGACGGTCCGCGCCTGCCCACCATGTGCACGTCGCGCACCCTGCTGGCCGCCAGCGCGCCCAGTGCGATCTCCGGGACGTCCGTCCCGCGCAATTCGTCGGCGCCGCGCGCCAGGATGCGCGCGACGTCCACGGCCACATTGCCGACGCCGATGACGACGGCGCTCCGCGCACCGAGGGCGAAGGCGTCCGGCAGGGCGTCGGGATGGGCGCTGTACCACGAGACGAAATCGGTGGCCGAGTGGCTGCCGGGCAGATCCTCGCCGGGGATGCCGAGCTTGCGGTCTCTGGCCGCCCCCACGCAGTACACCACCGCGTGGTACAGCTCCAGCAGCCGCCGCGGACCGAGCCCGTGCGCGCCGACCTCGACATTGCCCAGGAAGTCGATCCGGTCGTCCTCGAGTACCGCGCGCAGGTTGTTCTGCAGCGATTTGATCTTCTCGTGGTCCGGTGCCACGCCGTAGCGCACGAGGCCGTACGGGCAGGGGAGGCGGTCCAGGATGTGCACCCGGACGTCGGGCACGGCCGACTGCCCGACGAGGGCCTGTGCGGCGTAGACCCCGCTCGGGCCCGATCCGACGACGGCGACGCGAAGCACGGCGGTGCTCCTTCCCGCAGGGAGAAGTCCAGCATCCCACCGGAGTGCCCATCTGGGGAGTCTCGCGCGGCGCGGGCCACCGGCGTGCCGCCCTGACGGGTCCCCGTGGCACGGTCCCGGCCCAGCCGTGCCCGGCCCCCATGGCCGGCCCGGCGCCCCCGCGGGGCCTCACATGTCGCGCATCCGGCCGATCTCCGAGGTCTGCTGTGCGATCACGTCGTTGGCCATCTCCTCCACCTGGACGTTGTTCCCGTCGGAGAGCACGTCGGCGGCCATCGTGACCGCCCCCTGGTGGTGGGTGATCATGAGCTTCAGGAAGAGCTGGTCGAAGGCGCTCCCGTCGGCCTCCCGCAGCTGCTTCAGTTGGGCGTCGGTGGCCATCCCGGGCATCGAGCCGTGGTCGTGTCCGTGTCCGTGTCCGCCGGGCTTCTTGTCCCCGCCGTTGTTCGTCAGCCAGCCGCGCATCGCGTCGATCTCGGGCCGCTGCGCCGCGGCTATGCGTTCCGCGAGCCGCTTCACCGGCGTCGACTCGGCGCGGCCGGGGACGAGGGAGGTCATCAGCAAGGCCTGCTCGTGGTGTTCGATCATCATTCGCGCGTAGTCGAAGTCGGCGGAGTTGGGGCTGTCGTCGGGCGCGGCCTTCGCCGCCTCCTCCGCGGACAGCGTCCTCGCCGGCTCGCCGGGCTTCCCGGGCGCCACCACGGAGGGCCCGCCGGCGCCGTCCGCCTTGGCCGGGCCGTCGGAGCCCGACTCGCAGGCACCCAGGGCCAGTACGGCCACGGCGGCCGCCGCGGCCGCGGCCGTCCGGCGGACCCGCGCGGTCCGGGAGCGGTTCAACACGGTGACCTCCTGGGGAGAACTCGGGCCCCTCCCGGGGCTGCCCTCACTTACTGCACACGTCTCACTGATCGGAAACCTTGATTTCTTCGTGGTTGCCATCTGTTGAGATGTGCATGCTAGGGAACATACTGCCGGGGTCCGTGAACCGTTCAACCAAGAACGGCTGTTAGGGGAGGACGCAGTGATCCTGTTGCACACCACCCGAGTGCGGCGCAGACGACTGGGAGTCGCGGCTGCCGCGGCCGGACTGCTTGCCACCATGCTGGCAGCGGGACCGGCGGCCGCCATCCCCGACCCGGGTGACGCGCCCGCCCGGGAAAAGGTTTCCGCAGGCCAGGCGGAAGATACCAGGTCGGCGATCCGTAACGGCGAGATACCCGCGGTGAACGAGGTCGTCCACAGCGACAACATCGAGCACCTGACGAACATCCCCAAGGACGCGCTGTCCGGCACCAACTCCGACCTCGCGTTCCAGGGGCGGTACGCCTTCGCAGGCAACTACGACGGCTTCCGGATCTTCGACATCAGCAACCCCAAGAGCCCCAGGACCGTTTCCCAGGTCCTGTGCCCGGGATCGCAGAACGACATCAGCGTCTCCGGTGATCTGCTCTTCCTGTCCACCGACTCCTCGCGCAGCGACAACTCGTGCAACAGCACCACCCAGTCGGCGAGGGAGAAGTCGTCCTGGGAGGGCATGAAGGTCTTCGACATCAGCGACAAGCGCAACCCGAAGTACGTCGCCGCGGTCGAGACGGCGTGCGGTTCGCACACCCACACGCTGGTGCCGGACGGCGGGAACGTCTACGTGTACGTCTCCTCGTACTCGCCGAACGACGCGTTCCCCGACTGCCAGCCGCCGCACGACGGGATCTCCGTCATCAAGGTGCCGCGCGACGCCCCCGAGGAGTCGGCGGTCGTGAGCTTCCCGGTGCTCTTCCCCGGCGAGGGGCACGACGGCGGCGGCAACCCCGGCCCGCCCACCAACCCGGGCGTCTCGAAGACCACCGGCTGCCACGACATCACCGTGCTGCCCTCCAAGGACCTGGCCGCGGGCGCCTGCATGGGTGACGGCATCCTCTTCGACATCAAGAACCCGGAGGAGCCGAAGGTCATCGACCGGGTCCAGGACAACGTCAACTTCGCCTTCTGGCACTCGGCGACCTTCAACCAGACCGCGAACAAGGTCGTCTTCACCGACGAGCTCGGCGGCGGTGGCTCGGCGACCTGCAACGCCGAGATCGGTCCGAACCGCGGCGCCGACGGCATCTACGACATCGTCGGCAAGGGCGACCGGCGCGAGCTGGTCTTCCGCAGCTACTACAAGATCCCGCGCCACCAGGCGGACACCGAGAACTGCGTGGCCCACAACGGCTCGCTGATCCCGGTGAAGGGCCGCGACATCATGGTCCAGGCCTGGTACCAGGGCGGGGTCTCGGTCTGGGACTTCACCGACTCCTCGAAGCCCAAGGAGATCGGCTACTTCGAGCGCGGTCCGCTCAGCGACACCACGATCGCCACCGGTGGTTCGTGGTCCGCGTACTACTACAACGGCTACATCTACTCGAACGACATCGCCAAGGGCTTCGACGTCCTGAAGATCAGTGACCGGCGCACCGACGCCGGCAAGAGGGTACGGATGCACGAGCTCAACGTGCAGACACAGCCCGACTACTTCGACCGTCACGGCCGCTTCGACGACTGATCCGGAAAGCGTCCCGGTGTGCCGTCGGGCGGGGAACCGCCCGGCGGCACACCGGACTCCCAGTCCAGTCCGTAACGCTGGAAGAGCTCCGCGCGCAGCCGCGCGTGGGGCATCGGCGCGCCGGGCAGCAGCACCGCGAAGACCGCGCCCATCAACAGCGCACGGAGCAGCGGGTAGTCGGTGTCGACGTTCCGCGATCCGTAGCGCTCCACGGTGTCCTTGAGCAGGGCGGCGAGCCGTTGCTGCTCGGGGCACTGGACGAAGCCGTCCGCCTGCAGGATTCCCCCCATGTGGGTGCGCATCACCACCGGGTGGTCGGCCGCCAGACCCAGGATCGCGTCGATGGCCCGGGCCATCAGCTCCCTGCCGTCGTCGGGGCGCGGTTCCCGCGTCAGCGCCGCCTCGAGCGTGAGATGCATCAGACGGTGCACGGCCGACTGCAGCAGCTGCCGCTTGCCCGGGAAGTAGTACGAGACGAGACCGCGGGCGGTGCCCGCCCGATCGGCGATGGCGCCGAGCGTCGTGGCCTCGTAGCCGTACTCGTCGACCAGCTCCACGGTCGCCTGCAGAAGCCGCTGGCGAGAACGCCGACGAAGCTCTTCATTGACCGATGCGCTTCGCGGGGACATGCTTGACTCCTGCGTTGACTGGCTCTCAGCCAGTATACTCGGCGCGTCCCGCTGCCCGGCCTTCGGGGCCGGGGTCGCGGGTGGTGCTGTCCGGACCGGGCGACGCGGGGGATCGTCCGGTCCGGGTGGCTTTGTCCAGTGGCTTCCGGTCACCGGATCCGTTGTCCGGATCCGCACCTCTGCTCGGGTCACCGGATCCGGTCCGCTGCGATCGGCTCTACTGCGCTGTCCGCCGGCGGTCGACGAGCCCGAGTACCGGGCGCAGTCCCGCGGGCCGTTCGTGGACCGGCAGATGATCCACGAAGTGGACGGCGCACCCCAGCTGTGCCGCTCCGCCGTCGGCGCGACGGTCGTCACCCACCATCAGCACCTCCCGCGGATCGCTCGCCAGCCCTTCGCACGCCGAGCGGAACAGCCGGGCGTCCGGCTTCTGCACGCCGTGCTCGAACGACAGCGTGTACGTGTCGACCAGCTCGTCGATGCCATGGGCCCGGAAGACCGGCCGCAGGTCCCAGCCGATGTTGCTGACCACGCCGACCGCTGTGCCGCGCTCCCGCAGACCGCGCAGGACCTCGGCGGTGTCGGCGTAGGGCCGCCACGCCGCGGGCGTCATGTGGCGGTCGTAGAGCGCGTCGTAGAGGCCCTCGTCCGGCAGGGCCACCTCGCGCGCCAGACCCGTGTACGCCGCCCGGTGCAGGTCCATGTCGGTGTCCCGCACCGCCCACGCTCCGGTCAGGTGAGGAGGCACCCGCCGGGGTGGATGACCGCCCGGCAGCGCGCCGGCACTCTCCAGTGCCCCGCCGAGCTGCTCCAGTTCGCTCTCGGGCACGGCCGTTCCACGCTCCCGCAGCACGGCCCGCAGCCAGTCGCGGGCCGATTCGACACGGAAGAGCGTCCCGGAGAAGTCGAAGAGCACCGTCTTGATCGTCATGGCCCCGATACTCGGCTGGTCAGGCCGCGCGGGACAAGGCCACTCTCCGGTACGAGGCCGTGGTGAGAGCCACGACACACGCGCCGAGTAGCCAGCCGCCGACCACGTCGGAGGGCCAGTGCACGCCCAGGTAGATCCGGGTGAAGCCCACCCCGGCGACGGAGAGGGCCGCGGCCGCGACGCACCAGCCCCAGGCCCGCCCGGTGGCGCCGTGCCGCCTGCACAGCCAGAGCAGCAGCCCGCAGGTGAGCACGGCGGTCATCGCGTGCCCCGACGGAAAGGCGGCGTAGTTCGCCGAGTCGACCGGATCCGGCCACTG
The DNA here is from genome assembly GCF_042888225.1 of Streptomyces sp. NPDC003023. Lineage (NCBI taxonomy): Bacteria > Bacillati > Actinomycetota > Actinomycetes > Kitasatosporales > Streptomycetaceae > Streptomyces > Streptomyces sp. NPDC003023. Next base: position 274,107 of record NZ_JBIAPL010000008.1, on the reverse strand, counting down.
GGGCCTCTCGCGGGCCAGCAGTGCCTTCAGGCCCTGCTGGAGGCCCGCCCCGAGGAGCGAGGCGGCGGCCACCCACGCGGCCAGGAGGCGCTCCCCGCGCGTCCACAGCCACAGGAAGGCCGCGGCTGCCAGCAGGCGCATCGTCCACGGATCCCACACCCAGTCCGTCAGTACGCGGTTGACGTGGGTGAACGTCGGTTCGTCCACCGCGGATTCGTGCAACGCGTGCACGACGCTCCGGTCGAAGGCCATGAGCGGGGACCACGTGAGCGCGACCGCCACCAGCAGAAGGGTGGCCAGGCCCGCGGAGACGGCACAGGCACGGGCGGACATGGCGGTGACCGGGGCCATGGGCCCGCCGGACGGGCGCGGCCCGGAGGGCCTGGAGTCTGTGGAGCGGGGGTCTGTGGAGCGGGGGTCTGTGGAGCGGGGGTCCGCGGAGCCGGGGGAGGACATGAACAGATCCTGCCGTCTCCTCGGCCGCGGGGCTATCCCAGCGCGCGCAGTCCCGGCCCGAACGCCACCAGCAGCGGAACCACCGGCACCAGAGCCGCGGCCGCCGTCAGCCGCAGCCGACGCGCCGGCGTGAGCCGCGGCGACGGCGTCAGCAGACGGTTCACCCGCTGCGGCAGCTGGGCGCCGGGTGCGGGGCACGGGCCGAACACCCCGCGCTCCTCGTTCAGTTCGACCAGTGCCAGGGCGATCGTCAGCCGGCCGAAGCGCCGAGAGGCGACATCGTCCGCCGCGAGTTCGACCAGCCGGTGCATCTCGTCGCGGAACGCCGCGAACACCGGAATCTGCGGAAAGCCGTTGGCCAGCGCGGCGGAGCAGTGCAGCAGCCAGTCGTGCCGGGCGCGTGCGTGCCCCTGTTCGTGGGCCAGTACCGCATCGAGCTGACGTCCTTTCAGACGCCGCAGCGCGGCCGTTGTGACGACCAGTCGGGGAGTGGACCCCGGCAGCCACCACGCGTCGGGCCGTTCCGCCTCCAGGACGACCAGGGGCCCGCTGCCGGGAATCTCGTCAGGCATCAGGGGCGAACGCACGAGCAGTTCGGCCCGCTGCCGCTTGCGCCGGGTGTGCGCCCCGTGGATCTCCCTCGCCAGCATGGCCCCGGTCCACAGACCGCCGCAGGCGAGGACCACGGCGAGCACCGCGGACCACGGCCCGTTCGGGCCGAGCGCGTACGCCTCGACGACACCGTTCGGCGCGGAGGCGAAGACGTGCCCCCGTACGAACTGCCAGGCACCGGCGGCGCTGAACGTCATCGAGAGCGCGAAGGACATCAGCACCGCGGCGACCACGCACTGCCAGACCCAGAGGGCCACGACAGGCTCGCGCTCCGGCCAGTCGGCACGCGACACGAGGCGCGGGGCGACGACGGCGGCCAGTGCGCCGAGCGTGAGCAGCGCGAGCGAGACCATCATGGACAGCAGCCTATGAGCGTGGGACTACCCACGGGTATGCCCGCGCGCGTCAAGTGACGCACGCCACGGTTCCCAACCCGCCACGGTTCGAAACCCGCCACGGCTCGAAACGCCACGGTTCGTGACCTCCTCGGGCGGGGCCGGGTCAGAGGGCCAGCAGCATCGCGAGCATGGCGATCGCCATCGAGACACGGCAGGCCGGCACCAGCTCGGGCCGCGACCCGGACGGCACGGCTGCGGCGACGGCCGTGCCCCCGGCGGCGGCGAGCGGCACCAGCCGGGTCCCGGAACGGAGCACGTACACGGCGAAGTAGACGAGCAGCGCCCCGGTGACCACCGGGACGCCCCCGCCCGAGTGCGCGCCGTGCGCGCCGCCGACGGCCATCGCCGCAGCCATGTAGATCATCGCGAGGCACCCGACGAGATGGTGCAGATGGCATCCGCCCCGGCCCGGCCACACCGCGCGTACCGCCGCCGCGCCGAAGACGACCGCGTACGCCACCCAGTGCCGGCCCGGCGGGGTGAAGACGGTGGTGGGCACGGCCATCGCGGCCATCCCGAGGCTCATCAGCGCCTCGCCGCCGGCCGCCTCTCTGGCCGGTCCGGGGCAACCACGCATGCCGACCAGGCAGTACAGACCCGTCGTGGTGCAGAGCGCCATGAGCAGCCAGCCGGACATCGCTGGTCCGTGCACGGCGTACCTCCCCCTTCGCGCGGCGTTCGGCGTCGCTCCAGGTTGTCGATGCCCGCCGCCCGGCTCCGTACGCGAGCGCACAGGGGTACAAGGGGGCGCGAGGTGGCGCGAGCCGCGGGAACGGATCCGGACCGAGGCTCGTCGGCCAAGCGGGTTAGTCTCGGCCTCAACCGCACGCAGTGGAACGGAGAGCCACCCATGGACACCGCCCCGCCCCAGGACTCCGGCGAGATCGTCCTCACCTACCGCTACGCGGTAGACGCCGACGTGCCGGTGCTCGTCCGGCTGATCGAGTCGGCCTACCGCGGGGACTCGAGCCGCCAGGGGTGGACGACCGAGGCGGACATCCTCTCCGGACAGCGCACCGACCCGCAGGGCGTGCTCGAGGTGATCACCGGTCCCGGCAGCCGTCTGATGGTCGTCGAGCGCGACGGGGCGCCGGTCGCCTGCTGCCAGCTCGAGCACCGGGGTGAGGTCGCCTACTTCGGCATGTTCGCGGTCCGGCCGGAGCTCCAGGGCGCCGGTCTCGGCCGCCGGATCATCGCGGAGGCGGAGCGCCGAGTCCGCGAGGCGTGGGGCGTGAGCGGAATGCACATGACGGTGATCTCGGTGCGCGAGGACCTGATCGCCTGGTACGAGCGCCGCGGTTACCGCCGTACGGGCCGGATGACCCCGTTCCCGTACGGCGACGAACGCTTCGGCATCCCGCAGCGCGACGATCTTGCTTTCGAGCTGCTGGTGAAGGACTTCGTCTGATGCCCGTGGTGCAGGGCCCGCGCCGGGGTTCCCCCGGGAGCGGGGCGGCTGTCAGGCGGTGAAGCGGCCGGTGCGGCGGATCTCCGGGAAGTCGGTGGTCGCGCCGTCGAGCTCGAGGGCGCGCACCAGCCGCAGATGATCCTGGGTGTTGACAACCCAGCCGATCACCCGCAGTTGTTCGGCGTGCGCCCGTTCGACCGTCTCGAGCGTCAGCCTGCGGATGTTCAGGGCCAGGCCCTGGGCGCCGACCGCCTTCGCCCTGTCCACGATGTCGGCGCCCCAGTGGCTGGCGACCAGCACCGTGCGCACGCCCGGCACCAGCGCCGAGATCTCGGCGATCGCGTCGTCCTGGAAGGACGACACCTCGACGCGCGGCACCAGGTCGCGCCTGCGCATCACCTCGGCCAGGGCGCGCGCCGCGGCCGCGTCCTTGATCTCCGCCTGGAGCGGGGACCGCACCGCGTCGAGGACCTCCTCGAACACCGGCACCCGCTCGCCCCCACCCGCGTCGAGCTGGCGCAGCTCGGCGAGCGTCATCTCGGCGATGGCGCCGCTCCCGTCGGTCGTGCGGTCCACTTCGGCGTCGTGCATGACGGCGAGCGCGCCGTCCTTGCTCAGATGGAGATCGAGTTCGATGGCGTCCATGCCGGACTGCTCGGCGCGGACGAAGGAACGCAGGGTGTTCTCCGGCTCGACGCCCATGACCCCGCGATGACCGATGGTGAGGAAAGTCAAGATTCTCTCGCTTCCGTCGACGGCGGCTCCCGCGGGGCACAGCCTGGGGCCCGGCGGTACCGACGCAGCCTAACGGCCCCTCCGGAAGAGGGAACCGTCCGCGAGCGGGGTGTCCTGAAGCCGCTCCGCGATGCCCTCCGCGCCCCACCGGACCCCGGCGGGGTGCCCGGACGCCCGACCGTGTCACTCGCGCGTGGGCGCGTCCCCCGGCGGCTTGACGCGGCTCGTCCCGCGTCGGCGACCGGAGTGCCGATGCAGCCTCCGCACACGTCCGTCACCGCAAAAAATGCGGTGATCAGGGGGGTGCGCAGGATAATTTCCCTCGTCGCCACTTGTGGGGGAGAACCGCGGATGGATACGGTGTCTTGACGCGAGGTTCTCCTGTGGAGGAAGTGACATGACGGAAATTCTTGTGCAGGACATGGCCGCAGGGGGCATATCCCGTGCCGGGCGGGTGGTCGACCACCCGAGCTGGCCATCGCTCAAGAACGCCGTCGAACAGATCCGCCCCTGGCAGTCCAAGGACGGTTCGATCGACTTCGAGGCCGAGGGCGCGCCCGACCGCTCGGCGGCGAAAGCCGCGGTCGAGCAGGTGATCGCCGCGGTGCGGGATCTCTCCCCGCTGCTTCCGCACGACGACGCCTACCACCGGGCCCTCGTCGCCGACCTGCGCAAGTGGGCCGACGCAGGCTTCGAGGTGCCGGACTTCCTGGACTCGCTGCTCGCCTTCCACCCGGCCGCCGGCCGTGAGGACGGGCTGCAGCACCTGGTCGTCTTCCCCATGTACACGCAGAACGGGAATCCGGACCGCAACTTCGAGGCGGTCGTCCTCAAGATGGTGTGGCCCGAGTGGCTCTCAGAGCTCGAGCGCACCCGCTACGACAACCCGCTCTTCTGCGGCATCACCTTCGAGGACTTCACCGCCGGTTACGACACCAACTCGGCGGTCCTCTTCCCCGAGACCATCGCCGTGCGCGAGGCGCCCGAGCGCTTCACCTGGGGCGGCATCTTCTGCGACCGTGAGGCCGCCCGCTTCCGTGCCGTCACGGACGAGGCGGTCCGTGTCCTCGGCCTCGAACTGCCCGAGGACATCCGCGAGATGGTCGCCGACCAGAAGCGCTGCGAGCAGGCCTTCGTGCTCTGGGACATGGTCCACGACCGTACCCACAGCCATGGCGACCTGCCCTTCGACCCGTTCATGATCAAGCAGCGCCAGCCGTTCTGGATGTACGGCCTGGAGGAGCTGCGCTGCGACCTCACCGCCTTCAAGGAGGCCGTGAAGCTGGAGGCCGAGGGCAACCGGCACGGTCGCGACGTGCAGTACACGGTGCTCTTCGACCGGATGTTCCGATTCCCGGTCTCCGGCGACCGGGTCCGCAACTACGACGGTCTCGGCGGCCAGCTCCTCTTCGCGTACCTGCACAAGCACGACGTGGTGCGCTGGACCGACAACACGCTGAAGATCGACTGGGACCGCGCCCCGCAGGTCACCAACCAGCTGTGCGGCGAGATCGAGCAGCTCTACCGCGAGGGCATCGACCGCCCGAAGCTGGTCCACTGGTTCGCCGCGTACGAACTGGTCTCCACCTACCTCGCCCCGCACCCGGGATCGCGCTGGGCCAAGGGCCCCGACGCCCTCGATCTGTCCCAGCCGCCCCGCAAACTCGTGGATGATGTGCTTCCCGACGAGTTTCCGCTGAGCATGTTCTATGAGGCGCTCTCCAAGAAGCTGAAGAACGTGATCGCCTCCACCAAGGGGATCACCGCGGCTTCCGCTCCGGGAGTGGCCGCATGAGCTCCAGCACCCAGGAGGCGACGACCATGGACAGCAACGGCAACGGTGCCCTGGAAGGCGCAGTGATCGCGGTGGCGGGCGCGGCCGGACCGGCCGGCCGGGCCACCCTCCTCAGGCTGGCTGAGGCGGGCGCCGTCGTCGTCGCCTCCGACGCCGACCCGCAGCGCCTCGCCGAGGCCGTGGACGCCGCCAGGTACGCGCACGGCGGCGCCACCGTCACCGGCGACACCGTCGACCTCCTCGACCTGGGCGCGGCCCGGGAGTGGGCCGACAAGACGGAGAAGGAGTTCGGCCGGATCGACGGGCTGGTCCACCTGGTGGGCGGCTGGCGCGGCAGCGCCTCCTTCGCCGAGACCGACCCGGCGGACTGGGAACTGCTGGAGAAGCTGCTCATCCGCACCGTGCAGCACACCTCGCTGGCCTTCCACGACGGTCTGCTGCGCAGTGACAAGGGCCGCTATCTGCTGATCAGCGCGGCCGGCGCCAGCAAGCCGACCGCCGGCAACGCGGCCTACGCCGCCTCCAAGGCGGCCGCGGAGGCCTGGACGCTCGCGCTGGCCGACGCCTTCCGCAAGGAGGGGGGCGAGCAGGGCCCGACGAGCGCGGCTGCGATCCTGGTCGTCAAGGCACTGGTGCACGACGCGATGCGCGCCGAGCGACCGAACGCGAAGTTCGCGGGCTTCACCGACGTGACGGAACTGGCCGAGGCCATCGCCGGAGTCTGGGACCGGCCCGCCCCGGAAGTGAATGGACAGCGTCTGTGGCTGACCCCCAAACCGTGAAGACCGACGCCCGGCGCCACCACGACCCGTCCGTGCGCGGGTTCGCGAGCGACAACTACGCGGGGGCCCACCCGGAGGTCCTCGCGGCGCTCGCGCTCGCCAACGGCGGTCACCAGGTGGCCTACGGGGAGGACGAGTACACCGATCACCTCCAGCGCGTCATGCACAGCCATTTCGGCCCCACTGCCGAGGCCTTCCCGGTCTTCAACGGCACCGGCGCCAACGTCACCGCGCTGCAGGCACTCACCGACCGCTGGGGCGCGGTGATCTGCGCCGAGTCGGCGCACATCAACGTCGACGAGGGCGGCGCGCCGGAGCGGATGGGCGGGCTGAAGCTGCTCACCGTGCCGACGCCGGACGGCAAGCTCACCCCGGAGCTCATCGACCGGCAGGCGTGGGGCTTCGACGACGAGCACCGCGCCATGCCGCAGGTCGTGTCGATCACCCAGAACACCGAGTTGGGCACCGTCTACACCGTGGACGAGATCCGTGCGATCACCGCGCACGCGCACTCCCACGGGATGAAGGTCCACCTCGACGGAGCGCGGATATCCAACGCCGCGGCCTCGCTGAACGTCCCCATGCGGGCGTTCACCAATGCCGCCGGTGTCGATGTGCTGACGTTCGGGGGCACCAAGAACGGCATGCTCTTCGGTGAGGCGGTCGTCGTCCTGAACCCGGACGCGGTCAGCCACATGAAGCACCTGCGCAAGCTGTCCATGCAGCTCGCGTCCAAGATGCGGTTCGTCTCCGTGCAGCTGGAGGCACTGCTGGCCAAGGACCTGTGGCTGCGCAACGCCCGCCATTCCAACGCGATGGCCAAGCGGCTCGCTGAGGGTGTGCGCGCGGTCGACGGCGTCGAGATCCTTCACGAGGTGCAGGCGAACGCGGTCTTCGCCCGGCTGCCCCACGACGTGAGCGAGCGGTTGCAGAAACGCTTCCGGTTCTACTTCTGGGACGAGGCCGCCGGCGACGTGCGCTGGATGTGCTCGTTCGACACGACGGAGGACGACGTGGACTCCTTCGTACAGGCGCTGAAGGAGGAGATGGCGCGCTAGTGGCCCCTCCCGGCGGCTTTGCCCTTCTGGGAGCAGAGCCTGCCGGGCACGGCATCAGCGTCGCTCACCGCTCGTATGGATATGCGGCCGACCGAAAAGTCATTGACTGGTGGTCGGTCGCATTTCTGTGCTCGCGCGCCATGGATCTCATCCAGCACAACCCCGATCTTTCCGCCTGTCTGGCGGCCGATGAGGCTGTCGATCATCATCACCCGCTGGTTCGCGAGGTCGCGTCGGCGCCCGGTTCTCCCTCGACGGTGAGCGGCTGGCCTGGGTGCCGGACGTCGAGTCCAATGAGCTGGACTATCCAGTACTCTATGATGGACCGCACCCTGCGGTTCTGCGGGCTCTGCAGCAGGCTCCCGACCGCGCGTATCTGTGGAAGACGCTCCCGACCGCACTCTGAACAGTTCGAGGCAAGCAGGCAATGACTCTTCAGCTCACCGTGTCCGACGAGGTGCGTGCCCTCGCACCCGGCTTCACCCATGTCGCCGTCGAGGCGTACGGACTCGTCAACGGCCCGAGCAGCAATGACAGTTCGGCGCTCCTCGACGACGCCGCCCGCCGTCTCGAGGCCCGCCTCGCCGGACGTGCGCCGCACGAGGACCCGCACATGAGCGCCTGGCGCGAGGCGTACACGGCGTTCGGCGCCAAGCCCTCCCGCACCCGCAACTCCGCGGAGGCGCTCGCCAGGCGGGCGCTCGCCGACGGCGGGCTGCCCCGGATCAATGCCCTGGTCGACCTCTACAACGCCATCAGCGTCGCCCATCTGATCCCCGTCGGCGGGGAGGACGCCGACCGCGTCAGGGGCGGGATGAAGCTCGTCCGGGCCACCGGGGCGGAACCCTTCACCACCACGGCGGGCGGTGAGGAGAGCGTCGAGCGTCCCGAGCCCGGCGAGGTGGTCTGGTGCGACGACGAAGGCGTCACCTGCCGGCGCTGGAACTGGCGCCAGGGCGTGCGCACCCGCCTGACGGAGAAGACGGTGAACGCGCTGTTCCTGCTCGAGGGCATGGGTCCGGCGGTGAACGGCGGGATCGAGGCCGCGGCCGCCGAACTCGCCGAAGCGCTCGAGAAGTCGAGTCCGGGAGTACGGATCGCCGTCCACCCGCCTCGGCCGTAACTCGGTCGACGCGCTCATCCGCGCCGAGCGCTGCCGTAGTGGTTCTGACCCGGCATCCGTCCACCCACCGCCGCCGGCCGGCTGCTGTCGCGGCGCCGACGCATCGCCCGGGTGACGAGTGCGGTCACAGGACTGGTGCCGCGACGGGGCAAAGCCCGCCGGGACGACACACCTAGCGAGCCTCGCGCACCTCGGCCGGCGTCGGCGCCGTGCCGCCCAGATGCGCCGGCACCCACCAGGTGTCGGACGCGTCCTTCGGACGCACCGGGTACGCACGCTGCGCCGCCTCGAGCAGTTCCTGGACGCGCTCGCGCAGTCGCCGCGTGATCGCACCCGCGTACTGGTCGGCGGGCGCCTCGACGGGCTCGCCGACGCGGATCGTCACCGGGATGTGGGAGCGCTTGAAGTTGCGCGGCCGTCCCTTGGTCCACACCCGCTGCGTACCCCAGAGAGCCATCGGGATCAGCGGCACACCCGCCTCCTGCGCGAGCCGTGCGGCACCCGACTTGAACGACTTCAGTGTGAACGACTGCGAGATGGTCGCCTCGGGGAAGACGCCGACGATCTCGCCCGAGCGCAGCGACTCCAGGGCGTGCGTGTAGGCGGCCTCGCCCTGCTCGCGGTCCACCGGGATGTGCTTCATGCCCCGCATCAGCGGGCCGGAGATCTTGTGCCGGAACACCGACTCCTTCGCCATGAAGCGCACCAGACGCTTCTGCGGCAGCGCGCCGAGGCCCGTGAAGACGAAGTCCAGATAGCTGATGTGATTGCTGACCAGCACCGCCCCACCGGTACGCGGAATGTTCTCCGACCCCTGAGTGTCGATCTTCAGGTCGAGCGCCTTGAACATCGTGAGAGCGGCGCCGATGACCGGCCGATAGACGAGCTCTGCCATGGGGGGAGGACCCTTTCGTCGTGCCCGGGGAGGGTTCGCCCGGCGGAAGTTACGCAGCCGTAGGTTTTCGGCTTTGGGCCGATCGTGCCCCATGTGCGCCGTGCTGACCAGCCCTGGCGCTCCGTGGGCGCGAGATTCTCGTCACGTCATGGGCGGGAACCCGGCGACAGGTGCCACGACCGGGAATCACGGCCGCGCCGTGAACGCTGCAGTTCGGGGAAGTGAATCGCACGGCGCGACGACGGAGGGTGCGAGGGTGCGCGGGCAGGAACAGCGGGAACAGGAAGCGGAACGGCCGCTCGGCGAACGGGAGCTGAGCGCGGAGCTCGGGGAGCGGGCCACCCTGGTGCAGTTCTCCACTGCCTTCTGCCAGCCCTGCCGGGCCACCCGGCGCACCCTCGCCGACGTCGCGGGGATGGTCGACGGCGTCGTCCATGTCGAGCTCGACGCCGAGGAGCGGCTCGCGCTCGTCCGCGAACTCGGCATCGTGAGTACGCCGACGGTGCTGGTCCTCGACGCCGGCGGGCGGATCGTCACCAGAGCCGCCGGCGCACCCCGCAAGGCCGACGTCATCGCCGCGCTCGGACGGGCGATCGGACACCCGTGACCCTGATCGCACCTGCCGGTGCGCACTTGACTGTGCACGCCAAGTATCGCCAGGCTGGTCCCCGTGCCTCCAGAAATCCTTCTCCACGGGCGGCTTCATGTCGACCTCGCCCGTAACGCGAGCTCGCGCTGTCAGGCTGCCCGTCCAGCCGCAGTCGCCTAGGGCGCTTCAAGCGCTCCCAGTTCGCACCCGCAGAAGGAAGCCTCGATGACGGCCTCGCCCGATCTCGGCACCGCTCAGCTCGCCTCTCCCGACCTCCTGCGCTCCGTCTTCCGGCAGCATGCCGCCGGCGTCGCGGTGATCACCGCGGGCGGGCCGCGCCCGGTCGGATTCACCGCGACCTCGCTCACCTCCGTCGCCGCGGATCCGCCGCTGGTCTCCTTCGGTGTGGGGACCGGCTCGTCCAGCTGGCCGGTGGTCGCCGAGGCCGGGTTCGTCGGGGTGCACATACTCGGCGAGCACCAGCAGGAGCTGGCGGCCACCTTCGCGCGCAGCGGTGCCGACAGGTTCGCGCCGCCCACCGACTGGCGTGCCGGACCTGAGGGAGTGCCGGTGCTGGACGGCGTGCTCGCCTGGATGGTGTGCCGTGTCGTTGCGCGGGTACCTGCGGGGGACCATCGGATCGTGATCGCGGAGGCGGTGGTCGGCGATCCGGCGGGCGGCGGCAGGCCACTGCTCTACCACCAGGGACGCTTCACCGCGCTACGGGACTGACGGCGCGGTGCAGCGGTTCATTCCGTTGTCAAGGTCACAGTTCAAAGCGCTTGCTTAGCGGGCATATGCTCGGTGTACTGACGAGTAATATTTCGTTCGGAGCGCGGGCCGCCCCGACCGGGATCCGCCCCATCGGACGCCTATGCTGCGTTCACAAGGCAGTCCAGTAGAGACGATGCAGTAGGAGAGCCGGCGTGAGCCTGAGGATCGTTGTCTGTGTGAAGTACGTGCCCGACGCCACCGGCGACCGGCACTTCGCCGATGACCTGACCGTCGACCGCGACGACGTCGACGGCCTGCTGTCGGAGCTGGATGAGTACGCGGTCGAGCAGGCGCTTCAGATCGCGGACGAGGCGGACGATGCCGAGGTCACCGTGCTGACCGTCGGTCCCGAGGACGCCAAGGACGCGCTGCGCAAGGCGCTGTCGATGGGCGCGGACAAGGCCGTTCACGTCGAGGACGACGACCTGCACGGCACCGACGTCATGGGCACCTCGCTGGTGCTGGCCAAGGCGATCGAGAAGACCGGCTACGACCTGGTCATCGCCGGTATGGCCTCCACCGACGGCACCATGGGTGTGCTGCCGGCGATCCTGGCCGAGCGTCTGGGCGTCCCGCAGGTCACGCTGCTCTCCGAGGTCTCCGTCGAGGACGGCACCGTCAAGGGCCGCCGTGACGGCGACACCGCGTCCGAGCAGCTCGAGGCGTCGCTGCCTGCCGTCGTGTCCGTGACGGACCAGTCGGGCGAGGCGCGTTACCCGTCCTTCAAGGGCATCATGGCCGCCAAGAAGAAGCCGGTGGAGTCCCTGGACCTCGAGGACCTCGAGATCGACGCCGAAGAGGTCGGCCTCGAGGGCGCCTGGACCAAGGTCGACTCGGCCGCGGAGCGTCCGGCCCGCACCGCCGGCACGATCGTCAAGGACGAGGGCGAGGGCGGCAAGCAGCTCGCGGAGTTCCTCGCGAGCCAGAAGTTCATCTAAGGCTTCGGCCACCCACCGCCCCCTTCGTACTTCGCAAGCAGGAGAGAAGAAGTCCCATGGCTGAAGTTCTCGTCTACGTCGACCACGTGGACGGCGCCGTCCGCAAGCCCACCCTGGAGCTGCTGACGCTGGCCCGCCGAATCGGCGACCCGGTCGCGCTCGCGCTCGGCTCCGGCGCGTCCGACACCGCTGCCGCGCTCGCAGAGCACGGCGCGGTGAAGGTCCTCACGGCCGACGCCCCCGAGTTCGCCGAGTACCTCGTCGTCCCCAAGGTGGACGCGCTGCAGGCCGCGTACGAGGCCGTCTCCCCGGCCGCCGTGCTCGTCCCGTCCTCCGCCGAGGGCAAGGAGATCGCGGCCCGTCTCGCGGTCCGTATCGGCTCCGGCATCATCACCGACGCCGTCGACCTCGAGGCCGGCGACGAGGGCCCGGTCGCGACGCAGTCCGCGTTCGCCGCCTCCTTCACCACCAAGTCCCGCATCACCAAGGGCACCCCGGTCATCACGGTCAAGCCGAACAGTGCCGCCGTGGAGGCCGCCCCGGCCGCCGGTGCGGTCGAGGCCCTGACGGTGTCCTTCTCCGAGCAGGCGAGCGGCACCAAGGTCGTCGCGCGCACCCCGCGCGAGTCGACCGGCCGTCCGGAGCTGACCGAGGCCGCGATCGTGGTCTCCGGCGGCCGCGGCGTCAACGGCGCCGAGAACTTCGCCATCATCGAGGCCCTCGCCGACTCCCTCGGTGCGGCCGTCGGCGCCTCGCGCGCCGCGGTCGACGCGGGCTGGTACCCGCACACCAACCAGGTCGGCCAGACCGGCAAGTCGGTCTCCCCGCAGCTGTACATCGCCTCCGGCATCTCCGGCGCGATCCAGCACCGCGCGGGCATGCAGACCTCGAAGACCATCGTCGCCGTCAACAAGGACGCCGAGGCCCCGATCTTCGACCTCGTCGACTACGGCATCGTCGGCGACCTCTTCGAGGTCGTCCCGCAGCTCACCGAAGAGGTCAAGGCCCGCAAGGGCTGATCGGCACCATCTTCCGGGCCCGGGGCCGCGCGGTGATCTTCACCGCGCGGCCCCGGCCCGTTGCGGGGGACCATTGACGCGGCTCTGCCGGGACCGTTAATTTCATTCAACAGAATGTTGATTCCGCTGGTCGGAAGGCAACAGCGTCGAGGAGTTGACGGAGGGTGCGGGACATGGGTCAGCAGGAGAAGGTGGCGACGAGCCTCGCCGGCGCGGTCAGCGAGGGCATCAGCGCCTCCCTCGCACCGGTGGACGCCGAGCTCGCCCGCCGGTACCCGGGAGACCCCGGCACCCGTCAGCCCGTCCACACCGTCTACGTACCGGGCGACGCGTTCGCGGCGGACACCGTCCGCTCCTGGGGTGACCGGGCACTCGCGTCCCTCGACGAGCACGCCCCCGACGCCGCCTCCCTCGCCCGGGTCCTCGGCCTCGCCGACGAGCTCGCGGAGCCCGTCCACACCCGCGTGCGGGCCAAGCTCGAGCGCGAGCCCGTGGAGGATCTGCGGATCGACTTCGAGGACGGCTACAGCGGGGCCGACGAGGACGCCGATGCCGCCCGCGCCGCGCGACTGGTCAGCGAGGCGTACCAACAGGGCACCGCCGCGCCCTGGATGGGCATCCGGATGAAGTGCATGGAAGCCGCCGTACGCGACCGCGGCATCCGGACCCTCGACATCTTCCTCACCGGCCTGATGGAGGCCGGTGGCCTGCCCCGCGGGCTCGTGCTCACCCTCCCCAAGGTCACCTGTCCCGAGCAGATCACCGCGATGGTGCGGCTGCTGGAGGAGTTCGAGAAGGCCCGCGGCCTGGAGCCCGGCCGTATCGGTTTCGAGATCCAGATCGAGACCAGCCAGTCCATCCTCGGCGCCGACGGCACCGCCACCGTCGCCCGCATGATCGACGCGGCGGAGGGACGGGCCACCGGCCTCCACTACGGCACCTTCGACTACAGCGCCTGCCTCGGCGTCAGCGCCGCCCACCAGGCCAGTGACCACCCCGCCGCGGACCACGCCAAGGCCGTCATGCAGGTCGCCGCGGCAGGCACCGGCGTACGCGTGTGCGACGGCTCGACCAACGTGCTCCCCGTCGGCCCGAGTGAGCAGGTCCACGACGCCTGGCGACTCCACTACGGCCTCACCCGCCGCGCCCTTGCCCGCGCGTACTACCAGGGCTGGGACATGCACCCCGGCCATCTGCCCACCCGCTACGCCGCCGTGTTCGCCTTCTACCGCGAGGGCTTCGAGCAGGCGGCGGCCCGCCTCGCCGCCTACGCCGGCCACGCGGGCGGCGACGTCATGGACGAACCCGCCACCGCCAAGGCCCTCAGTTCCTACCTGCTGCGCGGCATCGACTGCGGTGCCCTCGACACCGCGGAGGTCGCCCGGCTGACCGGCCTCACGCGCGCGGATCTCGACGGTTTCGCCCGCCCGAGGCGCGGCGACCTGACCGCAACAGCCGGGTGACAGCTGGTCTTCGGGGCGCCGCTGTCCCTCTAGTCTTGTGATCCGTCACATAGGGATCCGAGGAGCGGGGCAGCGGTGTCAACGGGGGAGAACGAGCAACTGGCCGGGCGCTATCGCCTGGTGGAACAACTGGGCCGCGGCGGCATGGGAGTCGTCTGGCGGGCATACGACGAGGTGCTCGGGCGCGAGGTCGCCGTCAAGGAGCTGCGTACCTACACCGACTCCTCGGCACCGGAACTCGCCGACCTCACCGTACGGATGCAGCGCGAGGCCCGGGCCGCCGCGCGGGTCCGCCACGCAGGCGTCATCGCCGTCCACGACGTCGCGGAGCACGACGGCCGTCCCGTCATCGTGATGGAACTCGTCGACGGGCCCTCGCTCGACGATGTCCTCGCCACGCGAGGGGTCATGGACCCGCGCGAGGCCGCGGGCATCGGGGCCAGGGTGATGGAGGCGCTCGCGGCCGCCCACCGTGCCGGAGTGCTGCACCGGGACGTCAAGCCGGGCAACGTCCTGCTCGACCGCTCCGGACGTGTCGTGCTCACCGACTTCGGGATCGCCGCCATGGACGACCCCGGTGACGGCTCGACCACCCATCTGACCCGCAGCGGTGAGATCGTCGGCTCGCTCGACTACCTGGCGCCCGAGCGCGCCCAGGGGAACGAGCCCGGTCCGGCCTCCGACGTATGGGCCCTCGGAGCCACCCTGTACGCGGCCGTCGAGGGCTCCTCACCGTTCCGCCGCACGTCCACCTGGTCGACGCTCACCGCGATCGTCTCCGAGCCCCTGCCGGAGTCCGGGCGGGCGGGGCCGCTCGGGCCGGTGATGCGGCAGCTGATGCACAAGGACCCGTCGCAGCGCCCCGACGCCGACACGGCGGCGCGCATGCTGTCCGCCGTCGCGGGCGGGGAGGACCCCGCCGGACACACCGTGCCGCACGGCCCCGCGCCGGCTGTGGCGCCGGAGCGCGCCACCAGGGTGCCGACGGTGCTCGACGCGGCACCGTACGAGCCGCAGGGCTTCGGCCCGATGGCGCAGGGAGTGGTGGGGAACACCCAGGGCGCGCCGGTGGGGACGGGCGGCCACGGGACGCCGGCGCATGGGGCACCGGTGCCGGGGGCGGCCGGCCACATGGCGGGACCCGGCGACGGGACCGGCCTCCCGCCGACGTCCGCAGGTTCCGGGCAGGGGCGGTCGCGGGCGGCCGGGCGGGGCGGGGGCCGGGCGGCGGTCGCGGCCGCCGTCGCCGCGGTGCTGCTCGCCGGCGGCGGCGTGACGTACGTACTTCTCGACAAGGGCGACGGCACGACCGGGGAACTCGCGGCCGGCGCGTCCGGTACCCCGTCGGCCGCGGCGAGCCCCTCCGGGGACACCCCGGGAACGAGCCCCACCGGCGAACAGCAGCAGAACCCCGGCACCCGGCCCGACGACGAGGGCAAGGGCGAGGACGGAGAGAAGAAGCCGTCACCGGCCTCCGAGCGGCCCGCCGCCGGCGGTGACTCCGCGACGTCCGGATCCGGCGCCTCCACGGGCGGATCCGGCACTGGTGGTACCGGCACTTCCGGCGGTACGGACGGCACCGACGGGGGAGCCGGCACGACGGGCGGCAGCAGCGGCGGCACCGGCGGTGAGGAGCCCGCGCCCGCGTGCCATCCCATCGGCGGCGGCAAGTACAACTGCCAGGTCTGGAAGACCGTCGACTCCTACGACGACGGCGGCGCCCGGGTCGGCGTCCTGAACGCGGGCACCAACTATTTCTACTGCCAGGCGAATCTGGGCCGCCGGGAGACCTCCGGCCAGTGGACGAACGTCTGGTGGGCGAAGACGGACGACGACAGCGGCAACCGCAACGTCTGGGTGAGCGACGTCTACATCCAGGGTGGCGACAACGACCGGGCGGTGCCCGGTCTTCCGGTCTGCTGAGGGGGCCTCGGCCGCCGCACGGGCGGCCGGATCCCCGGCAGTCGGCTCCTTCCCGGCGCTCGGTCTTCCGGCAGCCGGTTCCCGCTCACGCGGAGGGCGGGATCTCGCCGGAGCCGCGCGGGATCAGCACCGTGCGCAGTGCCAGCTGGGCCGGCTCGTCGTTCACGCCGTCGAGCCGGCGGAACAGCCGCTCCGCCGCGGTGCGCCCCAGCGTCGCGGCGTCCTGGGCTATGACGGTGATGCCGAGCAGGTCCGCGAGCTCGATGTCGTCGAACCCGACGAGGGCGACGGGCCGCTCGAGGCCCGCGAGGGCCCGTACCGCCGTCACCGTCACCCGGTTGTTGCCCGCGAAGACGGCGGTGACCGGCTCCGGCCCCGCCAGCACGGCCGTCACGGCCTCCCGCACCCGTTCGGGGGCGGTCGAACCCAGTGCCACCCACGAGTCGTCGATCTCGAGCCCGGCGTCAGCCATGGCGGCCCGGTAGCCGCGCAGGCGCTCCACCGCGGTGTGGATGCGCGGCTGGTCGCCGATGAACGCGATCCGGCGGTGGCCGTGCGCGATCAGATGGGCCACTCCCGCCCGTGCCCCGCCGAAGCTGTCGGAGAGGACCACGTCGGCGTCGATCCGGCCGGCCGGCCGGTCGACGAACACGGTGGCCACGCCGGCCTTGATCTCGGGCTCCAGGTAGCGGTGGTCGTCCCCCGCCGGAATCACGATCAGCCCGTCCACCCTGCGCGCGCACAGGGCCAGCACCAACTCCTGCTCGCGTTCCGGGTCCTCGGCGCTCGAACCGTTGATGAGCAGCGCGCCGTGGGCGCGGGCGACCTCCTCGACGGCGCGGCTCAGCGGACCGTAGAACGGGTCGGCGAGGTCCTCCAGTACGAGGCCGATGGAGGCGGTGCGGCCCTTGCGGAGCACGCGGGCGCTGTCGTTGCGGCGGAAGCCGAGGGACTCGATCGCCTCCTGCACGCGCCGTTCGGTGTCCGGTGTGACCCCCGGTTCGCCGTTGACCACACGCGACACCGTCTTGAGTCCGACGCCCGCCCGTGCGGCGACATCCTTCATGGTGGGCCGGGTCCCGTAGCGGGGCTCGGGGCCGCGAGGGCCGCCCGGAGGTGTCGGGGGACGGGTCGAATCGGCCACAGTGCGCTGTCCTGTCTGGGTCTCGGCGGTCGCGTTCTTCTTATATGTAGCGTGTGGCGTCGAGCATAGGCCCTGGACAACGTTGTCAGGGGAATGGAGACTGTTATGGAAACCGCAGGTCCGACAGCTCCCGGGGGATCCCGTACCGATGCATAACAGCCTCGTCGCCGCTCTCGACATCGGTGGCACCAAGATCGCCGGAGCCCTGGTGGACGGCAACGGCGCGATTCTCCTTCGCGCCCAGCGCCCGACACCGGCCCAGGACGACGGCGAGACGGTGATGCACGCGGTCGAGAGCGTCCTCGCCGAGCTGACATCCTCGCCCCTGTGGCCGCGGGCCACGGCGCTCGGCATCGGCAGCGCCGGCCCCGTCGACGCCTCCTCCGGTACGGTCAGCCCGGTCAACGTGCCGGGCTGGCGCGGCTTTCCGCTCGTCGACCGGGTGTCCCGGTCCGTGGGCGGTCTGCCGATCACCCTCGTCGGCGACGGCGTCGCCATGACGGCGGCCGAACACTGGCAGGGCGCCGCCCGCGGCTACGACAACGCCCTGGGCATGGTCGTGTCCACCGGCGTCGGCGGCGGACTGGTGCTCGGCGGCAAGCCGTACCCCGGGCCGACGGGCAACGCGGGCCACATCGGCCACATCAGCGTGGACCTGGACGGCGACCTGTGCCCGTGCGGCGGGCGAGGCTGCGTCGAACGCATCGCCAGCGGGCCGAACATCGCCCGCAGGGCGCTGGAGAACGGATGGCGGCCGGGCCCCGGCGGGGACACCACCGCCGCTGCCGTCGCTGCAGCCGCGCGCGCCGGCGATCCGGTCGCCACCGCCTCGTACGAGCGCGCGGCACAGGCGCTCGCCGCGGGGATCGCCGCGACGGCGACTCTCGTCGAGATCGAGATCGCCGTGGTCGGCGGGGGAGTGGCCGGCGCGGGCGAGATCCTCTTCGCCCCGTTGCGGCGCGCGCTGCGTGACTACGCCACGCTCTCCTTCGTCAAGCGGCTGACCGTGGCGCCTGCCATGACCGGCACCGACGCCGGCCTGGTGGGCGCGGCGGCCGCGGTGACGCCGGCCCGCGGCGACCGGCCGGTGCCGGCGGGACGCGGCTGAACGCCGCGTCGGAGGCCAGACGGAAGAAGGCCTCGGTGATCTATGCGGTGCGGCGTGCCGACCCGCCGGGACGTTGCTGTCGGCCTCGGCGAGCATCTCCGTACGCCGCGGGCCCCCCGGGGGCGCGGAGCAGTCCGCGGGCGTACGGCATGAACGCGGCCGGCACGGCCCTCGGGCGCGGTGCCGAACCGCTTCCCGTCGCCTGCCCTTCCGTCCGTCGTCCCGTCCCGTCCCCTCCCGTCCCGTCCCCTCCCGTCCTGTCCCGGTCGGGCTCGGGCCCGTCCGGTGGGTCTCCGCGCCCCCGTGACACGTCAGCCGCCGGGCGTCCGTCCTGGCGGCCGACCGCCCGTCACATCGGTTCCAGCACCGCGATGTCGATCCGGTCGAGGCGGTCCGGGTCCGCGATGATGTCGATCCCGGTGATCCGGTCGTCCACGATCGTGAAGTCGATGACGAGGAACAACTGTCCCCGCGGGGCCATCACGAGTCCGACCGCCCCGTTCAGCAGGGCCGGCTCGGTGAAGCGGGCCCGCTGCGCCGCAGCCGACGCGCCCCTGGCCACCGCCTGGGCACCGCGGCGTACGACGGGTTCCGGAGCCGGGCCGACGGCCGCGTCGGCCCGGAAGACCACGTCCGGATCGAGCACCGCGACGAGCGCCTCGAAGTCCCCGCCGCGTGCCGCGGCGAGGAATGCCTCGACGACTCGGCGGCGACGCGTCTGATCCGGGTCCGGTGCCGGGGCCGTTCCCCTGACCCGGCGCCGGGCGCGGCTGGCCAGCTGCCTGGCCGCCGTGGGGGAACGCTCGATCATCGGGCCGATCTCGTCGAAGGGCACGGCGAACATGTCGTGGAGCACGAACGCGAGCCGTTCGGCCGGTGAGAGCGTGTCGAGCACCACCAGCAGCGCGAGGCCGACCGAGTCGGCCAGCAGCGCCTCCTGCTCGGGGTCACCGGGCTCCTCATGACCCGCCGGGGCTGCGCGGGGTTCAGCGCGCCGGTCCTCGGCGAGCGGCTGCTCGCGCCGTCCCTCGCGGGCCCGGAGCATGTTCAGACACACCCGGGCCACCACCGTGGTCAGCCACCCGGCGGGGTTCTCGATGCTGCTTGTGTCGGCCCGGTCGACACGCAGCCAGGCCTCCTGGACGGCGTCGTCGGCCTCGCTCGCCGAGCCGAGCATCCGATAGGCCACCGCCCGTAGCCGGGAGCGGTGTTCCTCGAAGCGTTCCACCGGCCAAGCGCCCACTGGTCACATTCCTTCCTCGCGGCGTGTCAAGGAAGTAGACACCCGCGGGGCTCCGGATGTGACACCGGCCGGCCCGACGGCTCACCAGGCGCGCTCCGAACTCTGCTGCTGGGGGACCACGACCAGGAACGCGTCCGACTCCAGGTCCATCACGACCTCCGCCGCCACTCCCTCGTTCCTGCGGTGGCGGGCGTACTCCTCAGCCTGCCGACTGCCCCTCGGATCGCCCGCGGGAAACTTCTCCAACACCGTGCGGCGCATGACGCACTCCCTCGTCTCTTCCGCTCCAACGACGATCACCCGCCGGTGTCACGGCCCGGCCACAGTTGGGGCGGCTGATCGGTCAACCCGTTCCGGTACCTGGTTTGCGTGGCAGGGTGTTGCGGGCAATCCACTGTGGGCTACGGAAGAGGGGGACCCGTGATCGTCTGGATCAACGGTGCGTTCGGAGCGGGCAAGAGCAGTACCGCACGCGAACTGATCGACCTGATCCCGAACAGCACACTGTTCGACCCGGAACTGATCGGCGCGGGCATGCGTCATCTGCTGCCGGCCAAGCGGCTGGCGGAGGTCGGCGACTACCAGGACCTGCCGATCTGGCGACGGCTCGTCGTGGACACCGCCGCCGCGTTGCTCGCCGAGCTCGGCGGCGTACTGGTGGCGCCGATGACCCTGTTGCGCCAGGAGTACCGCGACGAGATCTTCGGCGGTCTCGCCGCCCGCCGAATAGCGGTCCGGCATGTGCTTCTGGCACCTGATGAAACGATTTTGCGCGAACGAATACACGCCCGTGAAGCACTCCCGGACGACCCGGAGGAGAGCGAGCGGACCCGGCAGTGGGCCTTCGGGAACATCGAGCGCTACCAGGCCGCCCGTGACTGGCTCGTCCGCGACGCGCACGTGATCGACAACAGCCGCCTCGACACCCGCTCGGCCGCTCTCGCCGTCGCGGACGCCGTGCGCACGGGCGCCGCCCCCGCCGCCGACATCGTCCAGACGCCCGAGCCGACCGCCGAGACCCTGGCCGCCGGTGTGCTGATCTTCGACGAACACGACAGGGTGCTCCTCGTCGACCCGACCTACAAGCCGGGCTGGGAGTTCCCCGGCGGAGTCGTGGAAAGCGGTGAGGCGCCTGCCCGCGGGGGAATGCGGGAGGTCGTGGAGGAACTCGGCATCGAACTGCCCGACGTGCCCCGCCTCCTGGTCGTCGACTGGGAACCGCCGAAGCCGCCCGGCTTCGGCGGGCTGCGCCTGCTGTTCGACGGCGGGCGGCTTCCCGGCGGCGAGGCGGGACGCGTCCTGCTGCCCGACTCCGAACTGCGCGGCTGGAGGTTCGCCGCGGAGGACGAGGCGGCCGCGCTGCTCCCGCCCGCCCGCTACGAGCGGCTGCGCTGGGCCCTGCGGGCCCGCGAGCGCGGAACGGTCCTCAACCTGGAAGCGGGGATCCCGGTTCCCTGACGTCCGCCGCGGCGGCCAGCACCGCGGCGGCGTCCTCGGTGAGCGGGTCGCCGTGTCCGAAGCAGACCGTGGACGGAGCGAGCGAGGCGAGCCGTCGCATCGACGCCCGGGCGGCCGGCCGGTCGACGTTGAACACCCCCAGCATCACCTCTCCGACACCGGCCACGCAGTCGCCTGTGAACAGCACGCCGTGGTCGGGCAGATGAAGACCGATCGACCCGTCGGTGTGGCCGGGCGAGTGGACCACCAGCGCACCACCCCCGAAGTCCAGGACGTCGCCGTCCTCCAGCTCACGGTCCACGGGGGTGGGCGGCGCGGGCGGCACGGTCAGCCCGTGCTCGTACAACGGGATCTCCCAGTCCAGCAGCACGGGCTCGGGGACCGGCTTCTCGCCACGGACGACCGGCGCGTCCAGGCGGTGCGCCAGCACCTCGGCTCCGTACCGCTCCGCCAACTCCCCGGCGGCACCCACATGGTCACGGTGGCAGTGGGTCAGCACGATCCGGCGGATACGGGACGGGTCCGCTCCCGCGTCCCTCAGCCCCTGCTCGATCAGCGGCGCGGCGCCCGCGTGCCCGGCGTCCACGAGGGTGAGATCGTCACCGTCCCGCCACACGTACGCCTGGCCGATCGGGAAGCGGAACATGTGCAACTCGGGCGTCACCCGGACGAGATCCATACGGCGAACCTACGCAGACACGCAGGCCCGCCGCACGGATCTCTGCTCTCGGCAGACGCGCCGGTTCTCAGCCCTGGTTGGAAGCCGCGTAGTTGACGAGGAACAGCGCCTCGGCCACGGACATCCGCTCCAGCTCCTGCGGCGACACGCTCTCGTTGACGGCGTGGATCCGGGCCTCCGGCTCGCTCAGACCGATCAGCAGGATCTCGGCGTCCGGGTACAGCGCGGCGAGCGTGCTGCACAGCGGGATCGAGCCGCCCATGCCGGCGGCCTGCATCTCCTCACCCGGGTACGCCACACGCATCGCGTCGGCCATCGACGTGTACGCCGGGCTCGCCACATCCGCCTGGAACGCCTGCCCCTGACCGATCTGCTCCACCGCCACCCGGGCGCCCCAGGGCGTGTGCGCCTCCAGGTGCGCGCCCAGCAGCTTCGTCGCCGCCGCCGCGTCCTGGCCCGGCGGGACCCGCAGGCTGATCAGCGCCCGGGCGGACGCCTGCACGGACGGCGTGGCACCGACCACGGGCGGGCAGTCGATACCGAGCACGGTGACGGCAGGACGGGCCCAGATACGGTCCGCGACCGTGCCGTCGCCGATCAGTCCGACACCGTCGAGCACCTTGGCGTCGCGCCGGAAGTCCTCCTCCGGGTACGCGATGCCGTCCCACGACGCGTCCGCCTCGAGGCCGTCCACGGTCGTCGAGCCGTCCTCGGCGCGCAGCGAGTCCAGTACGCGGATGAGCGCGGCCAGCGCGTCCGGGGCCGCCCCGCCGAACTGCCCGGAGTGCAGGTTCCCCTCGAGGGCGTCGATCCGCACCCGCACCAGGGTCATCCCGCGCAGGGTGGCAGTGAC
Source organism: Streptomyces sp. NPDC003023 (assembly GCF_042888225.1). Taxonomy (NCBI): domain Bacteria; kingdom Bacillati; phylum Actinomycetota; class Actinomycetes; order Kitasatosporales; family Streptomycetaceae; genus Streptomyces; species Streptomyces sp. NPDC003023. The sequence continues at coordinate 251,654 of NZ_JBIAPL010000008.1, read as the reverse complement.
CGTCGGCAGACCCACACGGAAGTTGCCCGTGTCGCCGATGACGACGGCGTCCGCGGTCAGCAGCTCGGGGTGGGCCTCCGCGTACTGCTCGAGGCCGCCGGTGCCCTGCTCCTCCGAACCCTCCACGATCACCTTGATGTTCACCGGCACCCCGCCGTTCGCCTTGAGGGCGCGCAGCGCGAGCAGGTGCATGATGAAGCCGCCCTTGCAGTCGGCGGCCCCGCGTCCGTACCAGCGTCCGTCGCGCTCGGTCAGCTCGAACGGCGGCGACACCCAGGCCGTCTCGTCCAGGGGCGGCTGCACGTCGTAGTGCGCGTACAGCAGCACGGTCGGGGCGCCGACCGGTCCGGGCAGGAAACCGTAGACGGACTGGGTGCCGTCGGGAGTGTCGAGGACGGCCACGTCCGTGAAGCCCTCCGCGCCGAGCGCCCCCGCCACCCAGGCGGCCGCCGCCTCGCACTCGCTCCTGGGGAACTGCGCGGGGTCCGCCACCGACTGGAACGCCACAAGCTCGGCGAGCTCCGCCTTGGCGCGCGGCATCAGCGACGCGACGGTCTCGGCGATCGGTACGGCGGTCATGGGCACGCTCCTCATGGGCACGACGTTGTGCGATATGTGTACGGCGAATGTGTGGTCGATCCTCCCACAGTGGGTGGTGGCCGGCCGCGCCGTAGGATGCCGTCGAGAGCTTGAGCCACAGGTCGGATCGGGAGCAGAAGTACATCGTGAGCAGCGAGAACGATGCCACCGGAGCAGAGGCGGCACATGAGCTTGGCGACCCCGAGTGGGACGTCGTCGTGGTCGGGGCGGGCCCCGCGGGAGCGTCGGCGGCCTACGCGGCCGCGGTGACGGGCCGCAGGGTGCTGCTGCTGGAGAAGGCCGAGCTACCGCGCTACAAGACATGCGGCGGGGGAATCATCGGCCCGTCCCGCGACAGCCTGCCACCGGGCTTCGAACTCCCGCTGCGCGACAGGGTGCACGCCGTCACCTTCTCCCTCAACGGCAGGCTGGCCCGCACCCGCCGCTCCAGGCGGATGCTCTTCGGGCTCATCAACCGCCCGGAGTTCGACGCGGGGCTCGTCGAGCACGCGCAGAAGGCCGGGGCGGTGCTGCGCACCGGCGTGGCCGTGTCCCGGGTCGAACAGCACGGGCCGGCCGTGCCGGACCGGCGCACGGTCGCCGTGGTGCTGTCCGACGGGGAGACGGTCCTGACGCGCGCCGTCGTCGGCGCCGACGGCAGCGCCGGCCGGATAGGCGCCCATGTCGGCGTGAAGCTCGACCAGGTCGATCTCGGGCTGGAGGCCGAGATCCCGGTGCCGGAGACGGTGGCGGAGGACTGGGCGGGCCGGGTGCTCATCGACTGGGGGCCGATGCCCGGCAGTTACGGCTGGGTCTTCCCGAAGGGGCAGACCCTCACGGTCGGCGTGATCTCGGCCCGTGGCGAAGGCGCCGCGACCAAGCGGTATCTGGAGGACTTCATCGCCCGGCTGGGCCTCGCCGGTTTCGAGCCCGCGATCTCCTCCGGCCACCTCACGCGCTGCCGCAGCGACGACTCGCCGCTGTCACGGGGCCGGGTGCTGGTGTGCGGCGACGCCGCCGGGCTGCTCGAACCGTGGACCAGGGAAGGCATCTCCTTCGCGCTGCGCTCCGGCCGGCTCGCGGGGGAGTGGGCGGTGCGCATCGCCGAGGCACACGACGCCGTGGACGCGCGCAGGCAGGCGCTGAACTACGCGTTCGCCGTCAAGTCCGGGCTCGGGGTCGAGATGGCCGTCGGGCAGCGGATGCTCAACGTCTTCCAGCGGCGGCCCGGGCTGCTGCACGCCCTGCTGACCGGGTTCCGTCCGGCGTGGACGGCCTTCGCGGACATCACCCGCGGTTCTTCGACCCTGGCCGGCCTGGTGCGCACGCATCCGCTTGCGCGCCGCGCGCTGGACGTACTGGACAAGCGGGCGTCGCAGACGGCGCCCTGACGTTCCCGGCCGGGCGGCCGGGCGGTGCGCCGCCCGGCCCGCTGCGGTACCGGGGGCCGCGCTGCTGCCTGCCGGGTACCCGCGCCGCTTCCAGGCGGCGGGCACCGGCATCAGCAGCCCCACCTGCCGTTCCCGCAGCGGCCGGAGAGCCACCGGGCCCACCGGTTCGTGGACGCGCTCGTCGTGGCGGCCTCTTCGATCGACACGCGGCATGAACTCCGCCGCCGGCCTGACGATCCTGGTCGACACCGCCTGATCAGGGCCGTCCCGCTGCCCGTCACCATGCGGCTCGCGGGCCGTGTCGCACGGTGGCCCCCGCGCCCGCTGCGCCGCCTGCCCGCTGAGAGTCACGATCCGTCGGCCGCCGTCCGCGCCCGGTTCCCGGAGCCCGCCGCCACCCGTCCCGTACTCCCCAGGAAGTACGCGTGATCGCCACGCACGGCTGACGCCCGCGCGCACCGCGCCGGTCTAGCGTGGCCGCATGGAACAGCAGCACACCGGCAACGGCGACGGTCCGCCCCGGTCACGGAGCGGGCCACCGTGGTCACGGGACCGGCCGCCCCGTGACCGGAGAGGGCCGTCGGGGCCGCCGTGGTCCCCCGGCGGCCCGCCGTGGATGCGGGCACTCGCGGACCGGCAGGACAGTCCGCGTATCCCGTGGATCTCGACCCTGGCCCTCGCCGTGTTCGTCATGGTCGGTACGGGCTTCGCAGCCGAGGGCCAGCAGGACACCCGCGAGCCCCTCGACGTCCTCGCCCGCGTCCTGCTGCTCGCGGGCCCCGCGCTGCTCCTGCTGCGCAAGAGGCGTCCCGTCGCCGCCGTGTTCGGCGTCTGCGCCACCGCGCTCGTGTACTTCGCCGCGGGCTACCCGTACGGGCCGATCTTCCTGACCGTCGCCGTCGCCGTCTTCGCCGCGATCGTCGCGGGTCACCGGCATGCCGTCTGGTGGGCCGTCGGGCTGCTGTGGGCGGGCCATCTGCTGGTCTCGCACTGGCTCTACGCGTATCTGCCGCCGGCCGGTGACCGGGCCGCGCCCTGGGGCCAGGAGGTGTTCATCACCGCGTGGGTGGCCGCGATCGTGGCCGTGTCCGAGGTGGTGCGGGTGAGGCGCGAGGTCTGGGCGAGGGAACGTGCCGAACGGGCCGCCGCCGAGAAGCGGCGTGCGGACGAGGAACGGCTGCGGATCGCCCGCGAGCTCCACGACGTCCTCGCGCACTCGATCTCGGTCATCAACGTCCAGGCGGGCGTCGGCCTCGCGCTGCTCGACTCGGACCCCGAGCAGGCCCGCACGGCCCTGACCACGATCAAGGCAGCGAGCAAGGAGGCCCTCGGCGAGGTGCGCCAGGTCCTCGACACCCTGCGCACCCCCGGCGACGCGCCCCGCGCCCCCGCGCCCGGGCTGGCGCGGCTCCCGGAGCTGGTGGAGCAGGCCGCGAGCACCGGCCTCACTGTCGACGTGGAGACCGCGGGCGAGCCGGCGGCACTCGCACCCGGCACCGACCTGGCCGCCTTCCGGATCGTCCAGGAGGCGCTGACCAACGTCGTACGGCATTCCGGCTCGCGCACCGCCCGCGTACGGATCGTGCACTCGCCGGGCCGGCTCGCCCTCCAGGTCGACGACGAAGGGCCCGCGACCGGTTCGGACGCCGGCGGCAGCGGCAACGGACTCGTCGGTATGCGGGAGCGTGCCGGTGCGCTGGGTGGCACCATCGAGGCGGGTCCGCGGCCGGACGGCGGTTTCCGGGTCCGTGCCGAACTGCCCGTGCAGCCCAGGGAGACGATGTGATCCGTGTAGTGCTCGCCGACGACCAGATGCTGGTCAGGGCCGGATTCCGGGCCCTGCTCGCGGCCCAGCAGGACATCGAGGTGGCGGGCGAGGCGTCCGACGGCGAGGAGGCTGTGCGTGTGGTGGGCGAACTGCGCCCCGACGTCGTACTGATGGACATCCGGATGCCACTGCTCGACGGTCTGGCCGCCACCCGGCGCATCACCGGGGACGAACGGCTGGCCGGCGTGAAGGTGGTCATGCTCACCACGTTCGAGCTCGACGAGTACGTCTTCGAGGCCATCCGCTCCGGTGCGTCGGGTTTCCTCGTGAAGGACACCGAGCCGGACGAACTGCTGCGCGCGGTGCGGGCCGTCGTGGAGGGCGACGCGTTGCTGTCGCCGGGCGTGACCCGCCGTCTGATCGCCGAGTTCGCGGCCCGCTCCAAGGGACCCGCCGAGGCGGAGGGCCTCGGGGAGCTCACGGAACGCGAGCGGGAGGTGATGGCCCTGGTCGGCATCGGGCTGTCGAACGACGAGATCGCCCGGCGGCTGGTCGTCAGTCCGCTCACCGCCAAGACGCACGTGAGCCGCACGATGGTCAAGCTCGGTGCCCGTGACCGGGCCCAACTGGTCGTACTGGCTTACGAGTCGGGCCTGGTGCGGCCCGGCTGGCTGGGCTGAGCCGCCCCGCGCCCGAACCGCCACAGCACGGCCACCACCCGCAGGACGAAGACGACCGTGCCCGTCGCGACGCCCGCGACCAGGAGTCCGCGCTCGAGCGCGTACGGCATGGCGAACATCAGCTTCGGCCCGGCCACCGCCCCGAAGACCAGTGCTCCCGCCACTGCCGCGCTGATCAGCGCGTAGCCGATCTCGACCGTCACGGCGTCCCGGTCGTCCTGTGTGCGTCGCCCCATGGACGCAGTGTCACAAGGCCGCGGCCGGCGGGCAAGACGCCCGCCGGCCGCGGCCCCCGTGAGGTCAGTCGCCGACGGTCACGCGCTCGGACTCCCGGTCCGGCACGGACTTCGCGACCACGACGCTCTCGCGCCGGCGGCCCGTGCGCAGACCCGTCAGGGTGATGAGCAGCCCTGCCGCCGCGACCACGGTGACCACCACCAGGCCGGGCCGGAAACTGTCGAGCACCTCCTGCGGTGAGCCGCCCGTCTCGCCGCCCGCGGTGATCACCGCGGTGACGACGGCGAGGAAGACGGCTCCGCCGACCTGGATCGAGGTGTTCAGCAGGCCGGAGACCATGCCCTGCTCGTTGTCGTCGACGCCGCTGGTGGCCTGGATGTTGAGCGAGGGGAAGACCAGGGCGCACGCCGCGCCCAGCAGCAGCATCGACGGAAGGATCACCGCGGCGTACGTCGGGTCGAGATCGATCCGCAGGAACAGCGCGTACGCGACGACCAGCAGGGCGAAGCCGGTGGCGATCACCCGGGGTGTGCCGAACCGGTCGACGACGGAACCGATCTTCGTGGCGGACAGGGCCACCAGAGCGCCTGCCGGGAGGAAGGCGAGCGCGGTCTCGAGCGCGGACCAGCCGAGCAGCGACTGCATGTACTGCGTGACGAGGAACTGGAAACCGACGTACGAGCCGAAGAAGAACGCGGCGCCCAGGTTCGCCCGGATCTGGCTTCCGGAGCGCAGTACCCCCAGCCGGATGAGCGGGTGGGAGCTGCGTCGCTCGATGCCCACGAAGAGGAACAGCACGATCGCGGCAGCGGCGAAGGACAGCAGCGTCTGCGCCGACGTCCAGCCGACCTCGGGGGCCTGGACCACCGTGAAGACGAGCAGCAGCATGGAGGCGGTGCCGGTGACGGCGCCGGGGAGGTCGTAGCCCTTGCCGGAGTCCTCGCGGCTGCTGCGCGGGATCAGCCGGATGCCGGCCACGAGGGCGATGAGCGCGATGGGTGCGGGCAGCAGCATGGTCAGACGCCAGCTGACCTCGGTGAGCAGCCCGGAGAGCACGAGGCCCATGGAGAAGCCGGTGGCGGCGCAGGTGGTGTAGATGGAGAGGGCGCGGTTGCGCTGAGGGCCCTCCTTGAAGGTCGTGGTGATGATCGAGAGGCCGGCGGGTGCGGTGAAGGCCGCGCTCAGGCCCTTGACGAACCGGCTGGCGATCAGCAGCGGCCCGGAGTCGACGAGCCCGCCGAGGAGGGAGGCGAGGGCGAACACGGCGAGAGCGACGAGGAACACCCGGCGGCGTCCCAGCAGGTCGGCCGCGCGGCCGCCGAGCAGCAGAAGGCCGCCGTAGCCCAGGATGTAGCCGCTGACGATCCACTGCAGGGTCGAGGTGGACAGACCGAGGTCGGTGGCGATCGAGGGCAGGGCCACACCGACCATGGACACGTCGAGGGCGTCGAGGAACATCGCTGCGCAGAGCACCAGGAGCGTGCCCCACAGTCGCGGGCTCCAGCGGTCCTGGGTGGAGGGGACGTTGAGCGGAGAGGTCATGCGCAGCACATTACATGCACATGCATTGACTGCAAGCGCATTTAATTCCAGTGCAACAAAGTGCGGCTTTTCTGCTAACGTGCGGTCATGGCTGCTGTGAAGTCCGAGCGGGAGCTCGCGGAGGAGTGGCGGGACGTCCTCACGCTCCACGCCCGCACCATGTGCGAACTCGACCGGGAGCTGCACGAGTTCGGGCTCGGCGCCAGCGACTTCGAGGTGCTCGACGTGCTCGCGGAGATGCGGGCGCAGGACGCAGAGCCGGGCGACTGCTCGTACCGGATCCAGGAACTCGCGGGCCGGGTCCATCTCAGCCAGAGCGCGCTCTCCCGTCTGATCGCCCGGCTGGAGAAGGAAGGGCTGGTCACCCGCGGCATGTGCGCGGAGGACCGGCGTGGTGTGCGGGTGGCGCTCACCGAGGAAGGCCGCGCGCGTCACGCGGTGGTGAAGCCGGTCCAGCGTGCGGTGCTGTCACGGATGCTGCCGGGCGGCCGCACCTGAGCCGCGGGGCACCTGACCTGCCTGAGCCGTGGCGCTGACCTGCCCGAGCCCGCCGGGCTGCCGCGCCTGAGCTCGCCGGGCCGCCGCACTGAGCCTGCCGGGCTGCCCCGCCTGAGCCCGCCGATGCCCCGCGGCCCGCCGCTCAGGCTCCGCGCGGGCGGGCGGCGCGTCCCTGACCGGTCAGCAGGCGGGTGAAGAGCCAGAGCGCGAGCGCCTGGAGGAGCACCGACAGGACCCGTGCCGGGTGGAGGAACGCCGCGGACTCGGCGAACGCGCCGCCGAGGAGCATGCCGACGGCCATGAAGCCGAAGATCGTGGGAGCGGCCGACAGCAAGAGCCACACCCCGGCGAACCACGCGTCCTCGTGGTGCACGAACGCCGTGTCGATCGCGATGTGCACCGCCGCGACGACGACCAGTCCCGGATGGACCTGGGCGGGCCGGTTGCCGAACGTCAGTCGTGCGAGTGCGGTCAGTCGTGCGCGCGGGGCCTCTCCCCGGACTCGTGGTGATTCCATGCTGCGGCGGCTCGCGCGGCGTCGCCCGAGTACGGCTGCTCAACCGCCCTGGGGGCGGCCGCATCCCTGGCGCCGTACGCGATCACCGCGGCGCCGGCCGCCAGGGCCGCCACCGTGGTCAGGGCCACGGGCAGGGAGAACCATTCGGCGAGGAAACCGATGGCCGGCGGGCCGAGCAGCATGCCGCCGTAGCCGAGGGTCGAGGCGGCGGCCACACCGCCGGGGCCGGCGAGCTCGCCGGCCCAGCCGACCGCCACGGGAAAGATGTTCGCCAGGCCGAGACCGGCGACGGCGAAGCCGGCCAGCGCGGCCCACACGGAGGGTGCGAGCGCGCCGATCAGCATGCCCGCGGCGGCAGTCGCTCCGCCAAGGACGAGCGTGCGGGTCTGGCCGAACCGTTCCAGCAGCAGCGTGCCGCTGAGCCGTCCGACGGTCATGGTGAGCGCGAACAGCGAGTACCCCGCGGCGGCGAGTCCCGGATGGGCGTGCAGGTCCTGCTCCAGGTGCAGCGCGCTCCAGTCGGCCATGGCGCCCTCGCCGTACGCGGTGCACAGCGCGATCACGCCGAAGAGCAGGACGAGTTTGCGGGTGCGGCCCTCGAGGCGGCGCGGCGCCGTCGGTGCGGCGTCGGCCCGAGCCGTCGGCGCGTGATGGCGCAGGAGTACGGGGCCGGCCGCGGCGGTGACCACGAGACCGAGGCCGGTGAGCGTCATCAGGTGGACGGTGGGGGACAGGCCGCCCGCGACCAGACCGCCGAGGCCGGCGCCGAGCATCCCGCCGAGGCTGAAGGCCGCGTGGAACGACGGCATGACGGGTCGTCGCATCGCACCCACCAGATCGACGGCGGCGCTGTTCATCGCGACGTTGATGCCGCCGTAGGCGGCCCCGAAGACGAGCAGCACCGCACCGAGCGCGAGGGCGGAGTGCGTCAGAGGCGGCAGCGCCATGCTCAGGGCGAGCAGTACGGCACTGGCGACCGTGACCGGATGACTGCCGAAGCGGCGGCAGAGCCGTCCGGTGAGGGTCATCGTCACGACGGCCCCGGCCGACACCCCGAGCAGGGCGAGGCCGAGGTCGCTCGCGGACGATCCGGTCTGCTCCTTGATGGCGGGGATGCGGACGACCCAGCCGGCGAAGAGGAAGCCGTCGAGGGCGAAGAAGACGGTGAGGGCGGTGCGGAGGCGGGACAGGGGGGCGAGGGCGGGGTCTCCGCCGGGTCCCTCCGTTGTGGCCGACCCGAGTTTGTTTAGTAGCGGCACAAACTCAGGATAGAGGTTATGGCCCGCTCCGTACAAGGCGGCTGGACAAGGCGGCACAAGGCGGCTGGACAAGGCGGCCGGATTCCCCGTGCAGCAGCGCTCGCACCTCTCCGATCATGGGAGACTCGCCTTCATGAACGGCAAGGCGACGTCCACCCGGACGAGACTGGAGAGGGGCCGCAGCGCGCTCGGCCCCGCCCTGGAACTGGTTCACACCGGACGTGCGCCCACGCGTGCCGTGCTCACCGCCGAACTCGGCGTCACCCGCGCCACCGCGGGCGCCGTCGCCGCGGAACTGGAAGCGCTCGGCCTGATCCGCGTCGACTCCAGGCCCGGCGCGGCCGCCGGCTCGCAGGGCCGGCCCTCCCACCGCCTCTCCGTCGACGACAGCGGCCCCGTGGTCCTCGCCGCGCAGGTGCACGCCGACGGATTCCGCGCCGCGCTCGTCGGGCTCGGCGGACGGATCGTCGCCACCGCCCCCGGCTGCGTCACCGTCCAGGCCGACCCCGCCCAGGTCCTCGGGGAAGTCGTCGACGCGGGCGCCGACCTGCTGCGGCGCAGCGGCCGACGCTGCGTCGGCGCCGGACTCGCGGTCCCGTCCGCGGTCGCCGAACCCGAGGGCACCGCGCTCAATCCGCTCCACCTCGCCTGGGCCGCCGGTGCCCCGGTGCGGGACATCTTCGCCGAGCGCGTCGGCGCGGCGGGCATCGCCGGTCCCGCCTTCGCGGGCAACGACGTCAACCTCGCCGCGCTCGCCGAGCACCGCCACGGCGCCGGCCGTGGCGCCCAGCACCTGCTGTGCGTCGCCACCGGGCACCGCGGTGTCGGCGGCGCCCTGGTCCTAGACGGGCGCCTGCACAGCGGAAGCTCCGGACTCGCGCTGGAGGTCGGCCACCTCACAGTCAATCCCGAGGGCCGCCCCTGCCACTGCGGCAGTCGCGGCTGCCTCGACGTCGAGACCGACCCGCTCGCCTTCCTGACGGCCGCGGGCCGCACCCCCGGCCCCGAGGTCTCCCTGCTCCAGCGGGCGCGGGACCTGCTCCGCGAGGAGTACGACGACCCCCACGTACGAGGTGCCGCGGAGGAACTCGTCGACCGCCTGGGCCTGGGACTCGCGGGCCTCGTCAACATCCTCAACCCGGACCGCATCATCCTGGGCGGGCTCCACCGCGAACTGCTCGACGCCGACCCGGACCGGCTGCGTGCCGTCGTCGCCGACCGCAGCCTGTGGGGCCGCAGCAGCGGCGGAGTCCCCATCCTGGCCTGCACTCTCGACCACAACAGCCTTGTCGGGGCTGCGGAACTGGCGTGGCAGCCGGTCCTGGACGACCCTCTCGGCGCGCTCACCTGACGAACCGGGCCCGCCCCCGGACCACCCGTCCGGGGGCATCGGCGGCGGCCCGCGGGGCTCTGGCGGGTAGGCCACGACGTGTGAGCACCGAGCCCGCCCGCCCGCACCTCCTCCTGCGCCTGTGGCGCGGGCTGGCCGGGTCACCGGTCGGGGTCGGCTGGAGCCTGGCCCGCGACCTCGAACTGCTGCACCGCGCCATGGGCTTCGCCGCGCTCGGCTTCGTGACGCTCGTACCGCTGCTCATCGTCGTCGCGGCCACCGACCCGACCAGCGGCCAGGGGTTCGCCCGCTGGCTGAGCCAGGCACTGGGGATCGCGGAATCCTCCCAGGACGAGGTCGAGCGGCTGTTCGGCATGCCGGGGCAGGCCCTGCAGCGCACCACTGCATTCGGCATCGCCGCTCTCGTCGTCTTCGGACTCACCTTCGGCTCCGCGGTGCAGACCACCTACGAGAAGGTCTGGGACCTTCCGGCCGCCCGCTGGCACACCATGTGGCGCCATGTGGTGTGGCTGGCGATGCTCATCGTCTACCTCATGGTCTTCGTGAGCACGCCGCTGCCCGGCGATTCCACGATGTCGGACGTCATAGGAGCGATCGGCGACGTGTCCGGCACGGTGCTGTTCTTCTGGGCCTCCCAGCGGGTGCTGCTCTGCGGACGGGTCCGCTGGCGGGCCCTGCTGCCCGGCGCGGTGGCGACCGCCGTCGCCCTGGCCGGGCTGAGAGGCTTCTCCCAGTTGGTCTTCTCCCCGCTCATCGCCTCGAACGCGGTGACCTACGGTCCGTTCGGCACGGTACTGGTGGTCCAGTCATGGCTGGTCGGCGTCGGAGTGGTCGTCTACGGCGGGGCGATCGCGGGCCGCATCGGGCACGAGGTGTGGACCGGACGTCAGATGTCGAGGGAGCGGTAGCAAGCGCAGGCGCCGGACCACCGGCACCGGGCGTGATGACGGCTCACCAGTGCCTGCCCGGGCGCAGTGCGGAGCGTTCCGGCTGCGAGAGGTGAAGGACCTGGTACCAGTCACCGGCGGCTTCGGGGGAGTCGTGGTCCCACAGCGTGACGTACAGCAGTTCCCAGTTGCGCGGGTCGATCGCGAGCGCCGCGCAGACCGCGCCGTCGAGCGCCGCGAGCCGGCCGGTCTCCGCCAGAGCCTCCTCGACGACCGGCCCCGGCAGTACACCCGCGGGGACGCGCCGGCGGCGCCGAATCGCGGTTTGCGCGCGGGACGACGCCGAACGGCCCTCGTGGAAGGCGAGCCCCGTCCAGTGCTGCACGTCCGGCCGCCCGAAGTCATCGACGACTCCCGCGAATCCCCGCCCCCACAGGAAATCGTTCATGCCTTCCGGCGCCGTCCACAGATACAGCGGCGCGTACTGGTTCACCGGCGAGTCCGCGCCCCGTTCGCGCATCAGGTAGGCCTTGAGCCCGAGGCCGGGGAAGTCGTCGAGGAGGTGCCCCCGCGTGGCGACCCGCTCGCGGATGATGTTCATGTCGTAGTCCGCGGGCAGGGTGATCTCGTACTGCATGGCGTGCACGGTCTTCTCAGCCCTCTTCTGTCGTTGACGGTCCGAGCAGTGAGAGCAGCCCCCTGACCCCCGCGTCGAAGGCGGCCGTCGAACCGGAGGCGCGGGCCAGTACGTAGCCGCCCTGGACGGTCGCCACGATCGTCGCAGCGATCTCGGCGGGCGCCAGGTCCGGCCGCAACTCGCCCTTCGCCCGGCCTTCCCGGACGATCGCCGAGAGCCGGTCCCGCAGCCAGTCGAGCGTCTCCTCGACCGGCGCGCGCAGCGTGTCGTCCGCGACGACGTCCGGGTCCATGGTCAGCCGGCCGACGGGGCAGCCGCGCAGCACGTCCCGCTCGCGCAGCAGATAGGCCTCGATGCGCTCGTACGCGGTGCCCGGCCCGTCGAGCGACGCCCCCGCGGCCGCCCGCAGCTCCTGCGCGGTGCGCCGGACGGCGGCCAGCGCGAGGTCGGGCTTGCCCGCGAAGTGGTGGTACATGCTGCCCTGTCCGGCGCCCGCGAGGTGCTGGATCGCCTTGGGGCTGGTGCCCACGTAGCCGCGTTCCCACAGCAGTTCGCGCGTGGCTTCGATCAACCGCTCCGAGGTGCTCACGGCAACACTGTACATACCAGTAGGTACAGAATCCATCGGCATGGGAAGCAGCCACGCCCCGTCCGCGTACTCCCCAGGACGTATCCGCACTGCCGCTGGCCGTACGACGACTCGGACCCCCTGCCGGCGGGACTCTCGGAAGCAGCGAAACAGGAGTGAAACCACCGAGGAGCTGAACCGAGATGAACACATTCGCCTACGACGGGCCCGGCCCGTGGATCCTTCTCTTCCCGCTGATCTGGGCGGCCGTCGTCGTCGGCGCCGTCACCGTCCTGCGCCGCACCGGCATCTGGCGCGGCCGCCCCGCCCGGTGGCAGAGCGGACGTCCGCCCATCGCCGAGAGCTCCCCGATCGCCGTCCTCGGGCGCCGCTTCGCCGCGGGAGAGATCGACGAGGAGGAGTACTGGCGACGGCTGTCCGTCCTGGACGAGCAGTTCGGCCGCGTCTCCAAGGACGGTGCCGCATGACCTCCGCCGTCAACGGGACACGCACCGCCGCCCGGGTCGTCGACGCCGTGAAGGTCTACGGCAGCGGAGACACCGAGGTGAGGGCACTGGACGGCGTGAGCGTCGACTTCGCGGCCGGCCGCTTCACCGCGATCATGGGGCCTTCCGGCTCGGGCAAGTCGACACTCATGCACTGCGCCGCCGGGCTCGACACTCTCACGTCGGGCTCGGCGTTCATCGGCGACACCGACCTCGGCGGCCTCGACGACCGCAGGCTCACCCTGCTCCGCCGGGAGCGTGTCGGTTTCGTCTTCCAGGCGTTCAACCTGATCCCCACCCTCACGGTGGCGGAGAACATCACCCTCCCCATGGACCTCTCCGGCGAACGCCCCGACGCGCAAGGGCTGGACGCCCTCATCGACACGGTCGGCCTGCGGGACCGGCTTCACCACCGGCCGAGCGAGCTCTCCGGCGGCCAGCAGCAGCGAGTGGCCGTGGCACGCGCGTTCGCCGGCAGCCCCGACGTGGTCTTCGCCGACGAACCCACCGGCAACCTGGACTCGCGTTCCGGGGAGGAGGTGCTCCGGCTCCTCGGCGGCACGGTCCGCCGCACCGGTCGCACCGTCGTCATGGTCACCCACGACCCGGTCGCCGCCGCCCACGCCGACGAGGTCGTCTTCCTCGCCGACGGCCGCCTCGTCGACCGCATGGCCGAGCCGACCGCCGACCGGGTCCTCGACCGCCTCAAGGCGTTCGACACGGCGACGCCGGCCCGGCAGGAGGTGGCGAAATGACCAGCGCCGGCGCGTCCCTGCGCCTCAGCTTCAACGCCCTGCGCGCCCACCGACGCCGCTTCGCGGGAACCTTCACCGCCGTCCTGCTCGGCGTCGCCTTCCTGACCGGCACACTCGTCATGGGCGACACCCTCCGTGCCGGTTTCGACAACCTGTTCGCCACAGCCACCGCGGGTACGGACGCCGTCGTACGAGGCTCCAACGTCGTCACGGTCTCCGGCGAGGCCCAGGGCACCCGGCAGCCGGTGCGCACCGACCTGGTGTCCCGTATCGAGAGGACGCCCGGTGTCGCCGCGGCGGAACCCGACATCAGGGGCGCCGGCCGGCTCATCGGCTCCGACGGCGAGCCGATCGGCGGCCAGGGCCCGCCCACCGTCGCCGGCAACTGGATCCAGGACCCGCAGCTCAACCCGTACCGGCTCGCCGAGGGCCGGGCACCGGCCGCGACCGGCGAGGTCGTCGTCAACCGCGGCGCCGCCGACAGCGGCGGACTCGAGATCGGCGACACCACCGTGCTGCGCACGCCCGACCCCGTGCGCGTCACCGTCGTCGGACTCGCCGCGTTCGGCGGCGAGGACGGCATGGGACAGGCCACGTTCACCGGCATGACCCGCGCCGACGCCGAGAAGTACCTCACCTCCCGGCCCGGTGAGGCGGCGTCCATCCAGGTACGGGCAGGTCCGGACACCACCCAGCAGGAACTCGTCGACGCCCTCGCGCCGGTACTCCCCGCCGGTGTCGAGGCCATCACGGGGGCTCAGTCAACCGAGGAGAACCGGGAGATGATCTCCGGCCGGTTCCTGGGCCTGTTCACCACACTGCTGCTGGTCTTCTCCGGCATCGTGCTGTTCGTCGCGACCTTCTCGATCCACAACACCTTCGCCATCGTGATCGCCCAGCGCACCCGGGAGAACGCGCTGCTGCGGGCGCTGGGCGCCTCCCGCCGCCAGATCGTCGGGTCGACACTGGTCGAGGCGGCGGTCGTCGCCCTCGCCGCCTGTGCCGTGGGGCTGCTTGCCGGCATCGGCGTGGCTGCCGGCATGCAGGCGCTGTTCCCGGCCGTCGGCTTCCCGTTCCCCGACGGCGCGCTGGTGGTCAGCGGCGTCTCCCTGCTGCTGCCGCTCGCCGTGGGCGTGCTCGTCTGCCTCGCCTCAGCGCTGATCCCCGCCCTGCGCGCCGGCCGCACCGCGCCACTGGCGGCCCTGCGCGAGAGCACCGTGGACGACTCGGCCGCATCGGGGAAGCGGGCGTACGGGGGCGGTGCCGTGATGCTCACCGGTGTCGCCGTCGTCCTCGCCGGCGTGCTGGCCACCCCCTCCCTCGCACTCGCCGCGACCGGTGCCGCGCTGGTCCTCGCCGCGTTCGTGACACTCGGACCCGTCGCGGCCGGCCGGGCGGTGCGGATCCTGGGCGGGCCGCTGGACCGTCTGCGCGGCGTCACCGGCTCCCTGGCCAGGCGCAACGCCCTGCGCAGCCCCCGGCGCACCGCGTCGACGGCGGCCGCGCTGATGATCGGCGTCGCGGTCGTCTCCCTCTTCACCGTCTTCGGAGCCTCCCTCAAGGCGACCATGGACCGCACGGTCTCCCGGTCCTTCGCGGGCGACGTCGCGGTGAGCGCGCCGGCGTTCGGAGCGGGCGGCAGCGGACTGAGCCCGAAGCTGGCACCGGCGCTCGCGGAACTCCCCGAGGTGCGCACCGCGGTCGGACTCGGCCGAGGCGTCGCCGAGGTCGACGGCGCCGGCCGCAGTCTGACGGTCACCGACCCGGCAGCCCTCGCCGACGGGTTCGAGCTCGGCGACGTCCAGGGCACTCTCGCCTCGCTGGGCGGGGACGGCATCGCCGTCGCGGAGACCGAGGCGGACGAGCACGGCTGGAAGCCGGGTTCCACCGCCGGGCTGACCTTCACCGACGGCACCCGGCAGACGTTCACCGTCCGCGCCGTGTACGAGGAGTCGGAGCTGGCCGGCGACTACGTCATCACCCGCGAGGCATGGGCCCCGCACCGCGGTCAGGACTCCGACAGCCTTGTCTCCGTCACCTTCGAGGACGGTGTGAGCACCGCCGACGGCAAGGCGGCGGTCGAGGCGGCCGCGGCGGGCCTGGGCGACCCGGAGGTGCAGACCCGGGACGACTACGCGCGCAGCGCCGCCGGAGCCATCGACATGATGCTGACCCTCGTCTACGCGCTGCTCGCGCTCGCGGTGGTGATCGCGCTCCTCGGCATCGCCAACGCCCTCACCCTCGCCGTCCACGAACGCACCCGCGAGCTCGGACTGTTGCGCGCCGTCGGTCAGACCAGGACCCAGCTGCGAGCCATGGTGCGCTGGGAGTCCGTCCTGGTCGCCGCGTACGGCACCGCCGGCGGTCTGGTGCTCGGCGCGCTGCTGGGCTGGGTGCTCGTGAGGGCTTCCGAGGGCTCGGGCGACACGGCCTTCGCGTTCGCCGTGCCGCCGGTGCAGCTCCTCGTGGTCGCCGCGGTCGGACTCCTGGCAGGAGCGGTCGCGGGCAGACGTCCCGCCCGCCGCGCGGCGCGTCTCGACGTACTGCGAGCCGTCGCCGGGGACTGATGTTCCCCGGCCCGCCCGGTCAGCCGGCGACGGCCGACCGGGCTCCGGCCGTCTCCGCCTCCGGGCCGACCCGCACCGTCTCGGTCTCGGGCGTCCCGGCGAACAGGCCGATGGTCGTCGCCCCGTACACCGCCCGGTACTCGGGCAGGGCGACGGCGGGGGAGACGGCCGGAAGGGTGAACCAGACGACCTTCCCCGTCTCGCCCTGGGGCCTCGCGCCCCAGCTCTCGCTCACGGCCGCCACCAGCGCGAGCCCGCGCCCGGAGGTGGCGGACATGCCGGGGTCCCGGACCGTCGGCAGACGTGGGTCGTGGTCGTGCACGGAGACGGTGAGCCGGTCGAGGAGCAGCTCGACGTCGACCGTGCACATCTTGTCCGGCTGTGCGTGCCGGTGGACATTGGTCAGCAACTCGGTGACGCCGAGCGCCGCATGGTCGATCAGAGGATCGAGATGCCAGTAGCGCAGTTGCGCCGAGATGATTCTGCGGACCTGACCGATCCGCGACGGCAGGGCCTGGAGCTCCACCGTGCAGTGCCTGCTTGGCTGGCTGATCACGGCTGCGACTCCCCGAAATAGTCCGGAAGAAGACGAGTAAAGCGATCCAGCAGGCGGCCGACCTGCTGATCAGACCGGCGGGGCTGGATCACAGCGTGACCGCCGATGTACCCTGAGTGATGTGGTTCCAGCGTGAACCACCGCCCTCCCGCCCGCAACTCGCCGAGCCCGTACGCGAACGGCGGCGTACGGCCGGAGCCCCCTGCACGACTCGATACCGCCTCTGGCCTCGACGCCCGCCCCGCGGCCAGTGGTGTTGCCCGGGCCGGTGGTGTCGCTCGTCGGGATGGTGCGTCTTCGGGGGTTGTTGCGTCGTCGGGCAGTGGCGCCCTTCGCCGACCTCAGTGCCGGGAACCGCCCGCGCCGCGCACCGCCTCCAGGAAACGTCCGGCCAGGGCCCGCCCGCGCTCCGGCCGCCGACTGCGCTGGCCCATGGTCAGCCGGTACCTTTTGCCGTTCAGCGTCGCCACCGTGCTCTCCTTGCCGGCGAACCACGGCCGTCCCGCCGTGACCGCGCGCACCGGGGCGCTCTCGATCACCCGGCCGTAACTGGTCATCAGCGCCAGCCTGCCGTCCTTGATCAGCACCTGTCCGGAACGGGTGAGCGAGCGGGGCCAGCGTTCGATACGCACACCCGTGGCGCTGAACTCCGGCTCTGCCATGGACATCTGTCCGCCCCCTTCGCAGCTTTCCTCCTGAAAGTGTGCACAACTCGTGCCGCACATGCCAGTACGCCCCGCACCGTCACGCCACAAGCGACGCCTATGGATACCCAAAGCGAACGTTTACGCAGGTGAGGGGCTTACTGTTGCGAGTGGTGCCGGACGGCCGCACCACATGACCGCGAAGGAAGGGCCCAGCATGAACAGCACGGGGGAGCAGGCGGCTCCCGGTGGCGCGGTCGCGACCGTCGACGTCGACCGCAGCGATCCGCACTACCGGGCATGGCTGAAAGAAGCCGTACGGAAGGTCCAGGCCGACGCCAACCGCTCGGCCGACACACACCTGCTGCGCTTCCCGCTGCCAGAGGAGTGGGGCATCGACCTCTACCTCAAGGACGAGTCCACCCATCCCACCGGCAGCCTCAAGCACCGTCTGGCACGCTCGCTGTTCCTCTACGGGCTCTGCAACGGCTGGATCAGACCCGGCAAGCCCGTGATCGAGGCGTCGAGCGGCTCGACCGCCGTGTCCGAGGCCTACTTCGCCAAGCTGATCGGCGTGCCCTTCGTCGCCGTCATGCCGCGCACCACGAGCGCGGAGAAGATCCGGCTGATCGAGTTCCACGGCGGGCAGTGCCACTTCGTGGACGACTCCCGGAAGATGTACGACGAGTCCGCCGCTCTCGCCGAGCGGACCGGCGGCCACTACATGGACCAGTTCACCTACGCGGAACGGGCGACCGACTGGCGCGGCAACAACAACATCGCCGAGTCGATCTACCAGCAACTCCGGCTCGAGCGCTATCCGGAGCCGGCCTGGATCGTCGCGACGGCCGGTACCGGAGGCACGTCCGCGACCATCGCCCGGTACGTGCACTACATGCAGCACGACACCCGGATCTGCGTCCCCGACCCGGAGAACTCCTGTTTCTTCGACGGCTGGACGCACGGTGACCCGCAGGCGAGCAGCGACTGCGGCTCCCGCATCGAGGGCATCGGCCGGCCCCGTATGGAACCCAGCTTCGTGCCCGGGGCAGTCGACCGGATGATGAAGGTGCCCGACGCCGCCAGCGTCGCCGCGGTACGCGCGCTGGAGGGCGCTATCGGGCGCAAGGCGGGCGGCTCGACCGGCACCGGACTGTGGAGCGCGCTGAAGATCGTCGCCGAGATGGTGGCCGCGGGGGAGAAGGGCAGCGTCGTCACCCTGATCTGCGATCCGGGGGACCGCTACCTCGACAAGTACTACTCCGACACCTGGCTCGCGGCGCAGGGGCTCGACATCCGCCCGTACGCACAGGTGATCGACGAGTTCCTCGCCGGAGGTCTCTGGCGCTGCTGAGCACGGCTCGGCCCACCGCGTGTCAGCGGTCCGCCGGCCGGGCCAGCCGGCGGTCCAGATTGCGTACCGCGTCCCTGAAGGCGCGCCCCAGGCCCGGCCGTCCGAGCCGCAGCGCGACCCGCAGCGGCGCCGGGCCGTCCGCCGCGAACGTCCACTGCACCCGTGTGCCCGTGGCCGCGGGGGTGATCCGCCACTCCTCCAGCAGGGCTCGCAGGCCGGGGGCGTTGGTCTGGTCGACGCGGTACGCGTAGCGGATGTCCGGCTCCCTGGCGAGAACGGTCTCGGTGAAGACGGTGCCGCCCTTGAGCCTGATCTCCCGGCCCGCGCCGTCGTCCACGGGCCGAGCCGCGGTCACCGCGGTGAACCAGTCCGGCCAGCCGGCCACATCGTCGGCGAGCGCCGCGTACAGAGTCCGCGGGGCCGCCGCTACGTGTGCGGAGAAGACCAGGCGCAGCGGGGCGCTCTCCACGAACTCCAGGCCGACGGAACGGAGTTGACGTGCCATGGCGCTGACCTCCAACGGCGGTGGACCGGATCGGAGCGCACACCATAGCCGGCCGCCCGCCGCGCTGTCCGCCCCTCGGCGGCAGGTTCCCGCAGAGCCGGTCCCACGCGCCCTCAGCGGTGGGTCTCCGCGCGGAGCAGTCCGTCGAGCGCACGGCCGAACACCCGCCGGCCGACCCGCGCCACCAGAGGGTCCAGCGCTCCCGGCACGAACCGGATCCGCAGCTCCTCCACCCACAGCACCACGGAGCCCGCGTCCCTCGCGTGCACCTCGATCTCGGCCCACCCGGTGATCACCCGGCCGCGCTTCTCGAGCCGGCAGCGACCCGCGCGGCCGGCCGACGGCGGCTCCCAGACGACGACTTCCATCGGGTCGTCGAAGCCCAAGGGGCCCAGCGTGCTGCGCGCGGTGAACACAGTGCCCACCCCGGTGGGCGACGGGCTCCGCACAACGACGGCCGTCAAGGGCACCCCGGCCGCGTGGGCCGGCCAGTCGGTGACCCGCAGCCAGCACTCCCCGGCGTCCAGGCCGGTGGTCCGCCCGATACGGAACACGCTCACGCCCGGCTCAGTCTTCCTGCTCGTCAGCGGACTCCGGCTCGCCCGCCACCACCAGCCCGGGCAGATGCTCCGCGATCTCCTCGCGGGCCGCGGCCGGCAGCCCGGCATCGGTCACCAGGGTGTCGACGTCCGACAACTCGGCGAACGAACTCAGGCCCACGGTCCCCCACTTGGTGTGGTCCGCGACCACCACCACCCGGCGTGCGGCCCGCACGAGCCGGCGGTTCGTCTCCGCCTCCGCGAGATTCGGAGTCGACAGACCGGCCTCCACCGAGATGCCGTGCACACCGAGGAAGAGCACATCGAAGTGCAGCGAGCGGATCGCCTGGTCGGCCACCGGTCCCACCAGCGAGTCCGACGGTGTGCGCATCCCGCCGGTGAGCACCACCGTCGCATCCCCCGGACGCCGCGCGCCCGCCGCCCCGGTCCGCTGGGCGGCATGGAACACGTCGGCCACCCGTACCGAGTTGGTGACGACGGTCAGGTCCGGAACCTCCAGCAGATGATGCGCGAGCGCGTACGTCGTCGTCCCTCCGGACAGGGCGATCGCGCTTCCGGCCACCACCAGCCGTGCCGCCGCCCGGGCGATGTCCTCCTTCGCGCTCAGTTCGAGCGCCGACTTCGCCTCGAACCCCGGCTCGTGGGTGCTCGTCTCCGCGACGGGCACCGCACCGCCGTGCACCTTCTCCACGACACCCTGCCGGGCGAGAGCGTCCAGATCGCGACGGACGGTCATGTCGGAGACATTGAGCCTGCGGGTGAGTTCGTTGACCCGCACCCCGCCTCGCCTGCGCACCTCGTCGAGGATCAGAGCACGCCGCTGCTCCGCGAGCAGGTTCTGGTTGTCGCTCACCGCCGGGGCCGGTCCTTCCGGGTCGTCGATCGGCCACGTCGTCCCGCCGGGATGTGGCCAAGGCTTCTCATCCTCGCACGCGTATTGCCGGGCGGGGTCGGGGAGATTCCGTGAGAGCGGCGCGGTGATGGCCGTGATCCGCGATTCTGTCGTCGCCGCCCGGTTGCACCGCCCGGCCGATCCCGTTCCGTTCCCCCCGACTGAAGAGGGAGTCACCGCAGTGCCCCCTGCCACCCAGGTGCCGCAGAGCGGCGGGCCCGCGCTCGAACTGCTCGTCCACGGCGTCGGCGGAGCCACGCCGCAGGAAATGCTCGACGATCCCCGGACCGTGCGGATAACCGGCGACGAGAAGGCCGCCGTGTACCGCCGCACCGACGACGTGGATGCGGAGCAGCGGCCAGGCGAGTACCGCGACCGTCCCATTCCCGAGGCGTACTGCTGGTCCAACCTCACCTCCGGCAACGGTGCTCGCGCGCTCTGGCTCCTGCTGCTCCCCTTCATGG
Source organism: Streptomyces sp. NPDC003023 (assembly GCF_042888225.1). Lineage (NCBI taxonomy): Bacteria > Bacillati > Actinomycetota > Actinomycetes > Kitasatosporales > Streptomycetaceae > Streptomyces > Streptomyces sp. NPDC003023. Next base: position 230,937 of record NZ_JBIAPL010000008.1, on the reverse strand, counting down.
TCGTCAATCTCGCGCACTGGATGCGGCCCAGGGCCAAGGGCAGGCGCGGGACCACCCGTCTGTACGGGGCGCTTGTGCGCATGGTCGCCCTGAGCCTGACCGTGCTGCTGACGGCCGCGGCCTGCGAGGTCGCGCTGGACCTGCTGGCGTGGCAGTGCGCCGGCTCGGCGCAGTGCAGCGGCGACAGGTCGTGGCTCGGTTTCATGTCCAGTGCGCAGGGCGGCTGGTGGTCCCAGCCGGGGCGCCGCCTGGCGCTCGCGGCGGCCGTGCCCGCCGCACTGGTCTCGCTGCTCTGGTACCTGTCCAACCGGACCTGGAGCGCGTACGAGTCCCAGCGTCCGCCGACCGGGGGCGACGGCGTCCTCGTTGTCGACGACGACGATGAGGACGGGGACGGGGCCACGGACGGGGACGGGGACGGAGCCGGGGAAGAGGACGCGGACGGGCACGGGGACGAGGACGGCGAACGCGACGCCTTCGGAGTGCCCGGCTGCGGTCCCGACGAGTTTGCGGAGCGGCAGGCGCCGGTCTTACGTCCCGCGCTGGGCAGGCCCGGCTTCTGGTACGGCCGCCGGCTCGTCGCGCGCCTGCGTGCCGCCCACACCGCGGCAGGATTCCTCACCGTCGCCGCCGCGGTCGCCGGAGCGGCCGCCCGCCACGACCGCGCCGCGGGAAGCGCCCTGTCGAGGACCTGCGGGGTGCTGCTGGAGGGCGCGTTGGTGGCAGGGGCGGCCGCCGTGGTGTGGGTGGTCTGCCGCCGGGGCCGCAGCGAGCGGCGGATCGACGCCCGCCTCGACCGCGCCGTCGTGCGCTGCCTGCCGGGGGCGGCCCTGGTGCTCCTCGCGCTGTCGCTGCTCTACGCCTCCTGGTCACGTCCCGGCTGGGAGTCGAGCGCCACCCTGCCGGGAGAGGTCACCTTCCGCGTCATCGTGCTCGCCCAGGGGCTGTTCGTCGTCGCGCTCGCCGTGGCCGCCTGGCTGCTGCACCGGCGGGCGCGCCACCCGCGTGCCGTGCTGCACGGGCTCGGCGGACCCGCGGTCGCGATGCTCGCGTGCGCGCTCGGCGGGGTGATGACCGGAGGTGTGGCGCAGCGCGTCGCCGACTGGCTCGACGGACCGGGAACTCCCGGTATGGACGGTGAGGGAACCATCCCGGGCCCCCCGGTCCTGCTGAGCTGGCAGGCGTCCGTCATTCCCGTCCTGCTGGCAGTGCTGCTGCTCCCCGCCCTGGTACTCCTCGTACGGACATGGTTCACCGCCCGCCGCCTCGCACCGGAGGTCGAGGCCGAGTACTTCGACGGGGACCCCGGCGCGGGCCGTCGCGACCCGGTGCGCACCCGCCGGATCGCGGGCACCCGCGCCCGTGCCGCGCTCACCGACGTCGCACCGCTCATGGTGGGCATCGTCTCCGGCGCGACCCTGCTGCTCGGCGCCGGGGCCGTCTGCGGCGCCTGGCTGAGCGGCGAGGTGCCCGGCCGTGCCTTCGGTACGGGAGCCGCCGAGTCGGCCGCGGAGACCGCCCAGGCGCTGGGATCGTGGCTCATCGGCTTCGGCTTCATACTGTTCGTCACCATGGGCCGCCGCGCGTACCGCGACGCCTCGGCCCGCCGCACCATCGGCATCCTGTGGGACGTGGGCACCTTCTGGCCGCGCGCCGCCCATCCCTTCGCGCCGCCCTGCTACGCGGAGCGCGCCGTCCCCGACCTGACCTGGCGGATGTGCACCTGGACCGCGCGGACCGGCGGCCGGCTCGTGATCTCCGGCCACTCGCAGGGCAGCGTGCTGGCCGCGGCCGCCGTGTGGCAGCTGCCCGCGGCCACCCGCAGAAGGGTGGCGCTCCTGACCTACGGATCACCCCTCGAGCGCCTCTACGGCCGGTGGTTCCCGGCGTACTTCGGGCCGAAGGCGCTGCTTCAGCTCAGCAGCGAGGTCGACTGCTGGCGCAACCTGTGGCGGCGCACGGACCCGATCGGCGGGCCGATGCTGATCGCCGGCGAAGGGCCGCACAGCGGACCCGCCGACTGCGAGGACCCGGCCGACGTCGACCGTGCGGCACTCAAGGACCCGGTGGTGTACGGGCGTTCGGAGCGCCATCCGCTGCCGGAGCCGATCCTCGGGCATTCCGACTACCAGGCCGATCCGCTGTTCGCCCAGGAGCGCGCCGCCCTGCTCGACCGGCTGACGCCACTCGTCCCGCGGCAGAGTCAGGGCAGTTCCGGCAGGTCCTCCGTGTAGAGAAGGGTGAGGTCGTCGGTGCTCGTCTCCGCGAGCTCGGCGACCCGCACCGCATGGCGTTCCACCATCGACTCGAACGTCTGGCGAGCGGTGCGACCGTTGCCGAAGGCGGGCCCCTTGGGCAGTGCGGTGAAGTACTTCAACAGGCCCTCCGCGGTGCCCTGCGCGAGGCGGTACTCGTTCTCCTGTGCCTGCTGCTCGACGATCCGCAGCAGTTCCTCGGGGTCGTAGTCGCTGAAGGTGATGGTGCGTGAGAAACGGGACGCCACACCGGGGTTGACCGCGAGGAAGCGCTGCATCTCGGCCGTGTAGCCGGCCACGATGACCACGACCGCGTCCCGGTGGTCCTCCATCAGCTTCACCAGGGTGTCGATGGCCTCCTTGCCGAAGTCGCGGCCCGAGTCCTCGGGGGACAGCGCGTACGCCTCGTCGATGAAGAGCACACCGCCGCGCGCCCGGTCGAACGCCTCCTGGGTGCGGATGGCGGTCGAGCCGATGTGCTCGCCGACCAGGTCCACCCGGGAGACCTCGACCAGGTGCCCCCGCTCGAGCACCCCGAGGGAGGCGAGGATCTCGCCGTACAGCCGGGCGACCGTCGTCTTTCCGGTGCCGGGGGAGCCGGTGAAGACCAGATGGCGGCGCACGGAGGCGGCCTTGAGCCCTGCCTCCTGGCGGCGGCGGCCGACCTCGATCATGTTGGTGAGCGTGCGGACCTCGCGCTTGACGCTGTCCAGGCCGACCAGGGCGTCCAGTTCACCGAGGACCGCGCCGGAGTCGCGGGCCGGGTCCTCCGCCGGGGTCGGTGCGGCGGGGGACTGGGCGGTCTGCGCCGGGACGGCGGACAGCAGGCCGGTCGTCGTCCTGGTCTCCGTCACCACGGCCGTGGCCCGCTCCGCTCCCGGACGCGCGATACCGCTCTCGTCGCTGGTGCAGTCCTCGACGACCGGGCCCTCCTCCTCACCGAACTCGTAACCGCCGCGGGCGCAACGCTCGGTGCGGCAGCGGCTCAGCGTCGTGCGGCAGCCGTCCATCACATGGAAGCCGTAGCCGCCGCTGCCCGTGACCCGGCAGCCACGGAAGGTCCCGCGGCCCTCCGCCGACACGTAGAAACCGGCCTCGGCGGGGGAGGTGACCGTGCACCGCTCGATCACCGGGTCGGCGCCCTTGGTGACGATCACGCCCGTCTGCGCGGCGTCGACCGTGCAGCCGTTCAGCGTGCCGCCGCTGCCGTGGTCGCGGAACCAGGCGCCCGTGGAGACCTCGCGGATACGGCAGTCGTCGAGCTGAGCCGTCGCGCCGTCGCTCACCGACACGGCCGTGTTGCGGACCTGCGACAGGTCGCTGTCGACGACATCGACGCGTGAGCCGCGGTCCAGGACGAACAGGGCGTCGGGCACGTCGTGCACCCGGCACGAGTCGAGGACCGCCGTCGCGCCGTCACTGACCCAGACCGCGGGGTAGTCGCCCGTGCTGTCGTGGATCTCGCACCGGTTGGCGTCCACCCGGGTCCCCGGGTCCCACACGGACAGGCCGTTGCGGCCGAAGCGGCGCACCGTCGACCGGGTGAGCGTCAGCACCGACCGGGAGCGCAGGTCGATCGCGTTCTCCGGTATGTCGTGGATGTCGCAGTCGGAGAGGGTGAGGACGGCGTCGGTGTCGAGAGTGACACCGTCGGACGAGGTGCGGTGCACCGACGAGTCGGTCAGATGCGCACCGGCGCGGGACGCGACCTGGACGCCCGTGCCCTTGATCTCGTACACCTCGCAGCCGATGGCCTCGAGGCCGCTGCCCTCACCGGTGACGCTCAGGCCGGCGCCGGAAGCGTGATGCACCCGGCAGCGCTCGAGTCGCGGATGCGCCCCTCCGCGCACCGACACGCCGGACTGGCCGGCGGACACCACCTCGCAGTCCTCGAACACACCGCCCGCCCCGTCCAGTACGCCGATCCCGACGCCCGCCGGATTGTCGACGGTGCAGCGGCGGACCGTGGGCCGCGCGCTGCCGCGGACCTCGAGGCCGACGGCGGACCGGGTGACGATACGCAGCCCCGTGAGCTCCGGGGTGCCGTCCTCCACGAGCAGCGCGGGCGCGGCCGAGTCCTGGCCCTCCACATGAAGGTCCTGCACGGTGGCGGAGGCACGTACCGTCAGGGGCACTCCGTCGGCCGGCGCGATACGCACGGAGCCGACGGCGCCCTCCGGTCCGCGCAGCGTCACCGCGCGCTGGACGACCAGATTCTCGCGGTACGTGCCGGGGGCCACGGTGAGGATGTCCCCGTCGCCGGCGGCCTCCAGAGCAGCGGCGAGGGAGGGGTACTCGCCTGTGCGGCGCCGCCAACGCGATGTTCCGGTGTGCGTCACCTGGACCGTGCCCTGTGCCATCGTGCTGCTCTGCCCCCACCTCGTGATCGGTGCAACGTCGCGCCTCTGAGGGGGACGCCTCCCGGCCCCTCGGGTTCTGTCCGGCGGACCGGGCCGGACACGTCCTTCAGGGGTGGCCCCACCGTAGCGCGCGAGGGGAGCGGGAGTTGACGGGACGGGGCAGGTCAGCTTCCCGCGCCGGCCCGGCCCCAGTCCGGACCCACGGCCGCCCAGGCCCGGTCCAGGGCCGCGTGTCTGCGGCGCACGAGCTGCCGCAGGACCAGCCGCCTGGCGCCTTCGACGAGGACGGCCCAGGCCAGTGCGGCACCGGCACCGGCGAGTGCGGCATGCACGTCCGCGGTGGCGGCGGCCATCGGACGCGCCACTATTCGGCCTGAACTGTCCGTCCACACCGGGAAGGTGTCGCCGGGGCGTGCCGACGGCAGGTTCGTGACGACGGTGCCGGTGCGCGGACTGCCGTCGGGTGAGGTCCACTTGGCCGGGACCGCTCCGCGGCGCTCGTCCGCCACCGCGCTCTCGGGATCGAAGGCGACCGGCCGGGGCGATGTCCTGGGCCCGGTCACCGTGGCCGTCGTGACGTGGTGCTGCAGCCGCTGGGCGCGGACCGACTGGCGCAGGGACTCCTCCGCGAGCGCGCCGCTGAGTCGGCCGACGGCCGGAGCGGTCGTGATGATGAGCAGGGCGGTGACGACCGCCAGCCATGCCTCCAGCAGATCCGTCGCACGGCGCAGCGGGTTGTGCCGCCAGCGCCAGACACCTGTGGCTGCGCGCACGGTCCACACCCCCTTCCCGCGTGTCCAACGAGCCTGCCACCACGATGTGTTCCCGGACGGAGGGAAACTCCCACAACGGGTGAAAGGCATGGCCGGTCAGGCTCGGAGAGGGCGGGACGGTCGCGCTGTGTGATCAAGAAGCTGAGCGGCGGCCCGTTCGTTCCCCCGCGCCGGAGCGCACTTCGGACGGGCCGCCGTCGCTCAGTATCCCCGGCCCTGGTAGGGGCGGTTGTACGGATCCTCGTAGGGGGAGGGCGCCGGAGCCGGGCGCGCCGCCGCGGGCCGCATGGCCTCGTAGCCGGTGGAGACCGGCCGGCTGGGCTGGGGCTGGTACTGCGTGCCCGGATAGCCGCGGGGCGCGCTCGTCTGCTGCGGGATGTACGGGGCAGGCGCCTGCTGCAGCGGCATCGGCTGCTGCATCTGATGCGGGTAACCGTATGCGGGGGCCTGTTGGGAGGGTGCCGCCGGGAGGGCGGGCAGTGCCGCGGGGAGCGCCGGCAGGTAGCTGTTGCCGGTGTCGTAAGCGGCGGGCACTCGGATCGGAGCGATCTGAGGGGTGCCCCGCTCCGCGACCAGGGAGTCGTAGATCGGGGTGTCGGGAAACGCCGGCGCGGAGTAGTAACCGCCGCCATAGGTGGCGCGGGGGGAGGTCATGGCACATAAGTTAAGCCCACGATGTGCTGGTTGGGGAGACCGATAAGAGGGTTGTTTCGGGAGCTGTGAGTGACGACGGTTCGCCAAAGTGAGCGAATTTGCCCAAATCGGTCCACGTTGAGTCTCGTGTTCACGTAAAGGGCAAGCTGAGAGAGGGTTACCGACGGGTCGGCCCCCGTGTGGGGGACGTATGCGGAATAGGTTGACGATGAATGAACTTCCGGACGCGCCGAATCGCGATGGGGGCGAGCATGTCCATGCTTAAAGGAGCCAACACTCCGGTAGCGGCGCGAAGCGTGCGCGTCGAGCTCGGCTGGCAGTCGGGACCGGGGGTGCCCGACGTGGACGCGTCGGCGCTCCTCCTCGCGTCGGGAAAGGTCCGCTCCGACAGCGACTTCGTCTTCTACAACCAGCCGACGCACGCCTCCGGAGCGGTACGGCACGAGGGCAGGCAGACGGCCGCCGGCACCGTGACCGACGTGGTCACGGTCGATCTCGAGCGGGTCGAGAGCGCGATCGAGCGGGTCGTGCTGGCCGCTTCGGCGGACGGGGGCGCCTTCGGTCAGGTCCCCGGACTCCACATCCGGGTCCTCGACGCCGCCTCCGGCGCGGAGATCGCCCGGTACGACAGCCAGGACGCCACGGTCGAGACGGCCTTCGTGCTCGGCGAGCTCTACCGGCGCCAGGGCGCGTGGAAGTTCCGCGCGGTGGGACAGGGCTACGGGACCGGACTCGAGGGTCTCGCCACGGACTTCGGCATCACGGTCGACGAACCGCAGCAGTCCTTGGTCCCTCCGGCTCCGGCGGTCGCCGCTCCCGCGGCTCCCGCGGTCGCGCCTGCGCCCTCCGCCCCGGTGATGCCGCCCTCCGCACCGCCTTCGTTCCCACCGCCGACCGCAGCGTCTGCGCCGTCCGCGCCGGTACGCCTCACCAAGGTGACGCTGACCAAGGAGACGCCGGCCGTCTCCCTCACCAAGCAGGGCGGCACCTCCGGCGCGATGCGTGTGAACCTCAGCTGGCAGGTGCGCAAACAGTTCAAGGGCTGGGGCGCGAAGCTCGGCCGTGCGGTCGCCGTGCACGGTGACCTGGACCTCGACCTGTGCGCGCTCTACGAACTCTCCGACGGCCGCAAGGGCGTGGTCCAGGCTCTCGGGAACGCCTTCGGCGCGCTGAACCGGCCCCCCTTCATTCACCTCGACGGGGACGACCGCACGGGCGGAACGCCGGGCGAGAACCTCACCGTCAACCTCGACCACCGCCAGGACATCCGCCGCATCGTCATCTTCGTGACCATCTACGAGGGGGCCCGCAGCTTCGCCGACCTCGACGCGACGGTGACCCTCCAGCCGCAGCACGGGGCACCGATCGACTTCTCGCTCGGCGAGTGCACCGTCCCCTCCAGGGTCTGCGCCCTCGCGCTGATCACAAACACCGGCTCCGACCTCGTCGTGCAGCGCGAGGCCCGCTTCCTGGTCCCCGAGCGCGGCGTCAGCCCGCAGCGCACGATCGACCAGGCGTACGGGTGGGGCATGAACTGGACTCCCGGCCGGAAGTAGGGCGGTCGGCCCGGCGCCCACCGTCCTGGGGCCGCGGCGGGCGCGCCGTTCAGGCGTCGCCCGCGGCCTCCGGGCGGGCGTACGTCCGCCCCTTCCACGCCGCCCCCCGCCCCCGGTAGTGCTGCACCGCGGAGTCGACCGTCATCAGGAGGTAGAGCGCCGCGGTGAACGGCAGCGTCGGCGCCAGGAACCACGGCTGCCGGTAGTAGCGCAGCATCGGCAGGTACGTGCCCGTCATCACCGCCCAGGCGGCCGCCCCGGCCCGCACGGCAGGCGCGTCATCCGCGAGCAGCCCGACCGCCAGGGCCGTCGGCGGGACGACGTACACGAGGAGGAGCCCGGCAACGGTGCCAGCCAGCAGCGCCGGGTTGTGCCGCAGCTGCGCGTAGGCGCTGCGCGACACCATCCGCCACAGGTCACCGAGCCGTGGATAGGGACGCACGCTGTCGACACGGTCGGCGAGCCCGAGCCAGACCGATCCGCCCACCCGGCGCACGGCGCGTGCCAGGGCGACGTCGTCGATCACCGCCTGCCGGATCGAGTCGGGAACGCCGGCACGCACCGCGGTCCCGGTCCGCAGCAGTACGCACCCGCCCGCGGCGGCAGTGGTCCTCGCCGCCGCTTTGTTGATCCGGCGGAACGGATAGAGCTGAGAGAAGAAGTACACGAACGCGGGCACCACCAGCCGCTCCCAGCCGCTCGCCACTCGCAGCCGGGCCATCTGCGACACGAGATCCAGACCGCCGGTCCGCGCGGCGGCGACCAACTCCCGCAGGCTGTCCGGCGCGTGCGCGATGTCGGCATCGGTCAGCAGGAGGAACTCGGGATCGCCCTCCCTCGCGGCCTCGATGCCGTGCCGAAGCGCCCACAGCTTCCCGGTCCAGCCCGGACCGGGCTCACCGGGTCGCACCAGCCGCAGGGGCAGCCCCCCGTGCCGCTCGGCGAGCGACCGGGCGACCTCCCCCGTCCCGTCACCGCTGCTGTCGTCGACGAGCACGATCTCCGCCCGACCCGGATAGTCCTGCGAGAGCAGCGTCGGCAGGCTCATGGGCAGTGCATCGGCCTCGTCCCGCGCCGGCACCACCACGGCGATGTCCGGCCACTCGGCGGGGCTCTCACGGTGCGGCAGCCGCTGGTCGGTCCGCCAGAAGAAGCCCTGGCAGAGCAGCAGCCAACCCCAGGCGGTCAGCGATCCCACGGCGATCCAGGCAAGCGCGCTCATCCGCCGCAGTCTGCCGCACGCAGACCGCTCGGCGACGGCGGTCGACTATGGTGACCGGGTGAAGATCGCGCTCATCGACTCAGGTATCGGCCTGCTCCCGGCGGCCGCCGCTGTGCGCACGCTGCGCCCCGACGCGGAGCTGGTGCTGTCCGGCGACCCCGACGGGATGCCCTGGGGACCTCGTACGCCGGAGGGTATCGCCGGGCGCGCGCTGGCCGTGGCCAGGGCGGCGGCCGCCCACCGTCCCGACGCGCTGATCGTCGCCTGCAACACCGCCACCGTGCACGCCCTGCCCGCGCTCAGGGCCGAGCTGGAGCCCGGCGTTCCCGTCATCGGTACCGTCCCCGCGATCAAGCCGGCCGCGGCGGGCGGCGGGCCGATCGCGATCTGGGCCACCCCGGCGACCACCGGCAGCCCGTACCAGCGCCGCCTGATCGAGGAGTTCGCCGGTTCCGTCGACGTGACAGCGGTGCCCTGCCCCGGTCTCGCCGACGCCGTGGAGCAGGCCGACGAGAGCGCGATCGACCGGGCCGTGGCCGCGGCGGCCGCGCTCACCCCGCGAGACGTACGTGCCGTCGTCCTCGGGTGCACCCATTACGAACTGGTCGCCGAGCGGATCCGGGCCGCGATCCAGCAGCCGGACATGCCGCCGCTGGTCCTGCACGGGTCGGCCGAGGCCGTGGCCGCGCAGGCACTGCGCCGGATCGGGCTGCCGCCCGCCCCCGGCGCGGTGCCCGGCAACCGGCTGACGGTGCTGCTCAGCGGGAGGGAGTCAGCTCTTCCGGCGGAGGCGCTCAACTATGCGGAAGGCCGTCTGCTGCCCGCCGTGACACCGGTGCGCTGACGCCCTGCCGTTCCTCCCCCGCTGCCGCCTGTGACCCCTGGCCGGGCACATGTCCGGTTGCGTCCCGCACCGGGCGAGTCCGTGGATGATCCGGCCGGTTGTGCCCTTGTTTCCGTCGTATGCGGCAGTAGTGCTCATTGCCGGGATGGTGGGTACTGTCCTAGACATGAGGCACCACTTGCACCATGAGGGGCGCCGTCCGGATCCCCTTCCGGAGGTCTGGACCGGCCGCGCGACCAACCGCATGCAGTGGTTGCTGGCGGTGGCCGGTGCCGCCTGCCTGGCGCTCGGCGTCAAGCTGGCCGTCGACGCCACCTGGACCACCGGGATCGCCGCGATGCTGATGGCGGTCATCGGCTGCCTCGCGGCCGGCCTCATGATCCTTTACGGGACGCTCGCGTTCGTCCATGTGGCGGTCAGGGTCGACAGGTACGCGGTGGACGTGCGCTGCGGTCACATCGGTGTGCCACGGCGCCACATTCCCCTCTCGCACGTGGTCGACGCGGACTTCGTCCCCCGGGTGACACCACGCCAGTGGGGAGGCTGGGGCTGCCGCTGGCGTCCCGAGCAGGGCACCGCGGTGGTCGTACGGCGCGGAGAGGGCCTGACGGTGACCTTGGGCGACGGCGGCAGATTCACGGTGACCGTCGACGACGCGGCGACCGCGGTACGGGTCATCCGCGCCAGGCTGGGGGAGCGGGAGTCGGACGGAGCGGCCAGGGCCTGAGCGGCCGCCGCGATGGTTTCGACCGGGCCGCGGGCGCGGGCTGACGGCACCCCCGGACCGGGACCGGTGATTCCGACGATCCGAACGCGATGCCCCTACGTCTCCTCCTCGCCGGGTACGCGTGCCGTCGCCAGGCCCGCGAGCAGCCCCGCCCCGGCCGTCACCGGGGCGAAACTCAGCACGTTGCCCACACAGGCGAGCACCGCGAGGACGGCGAGCGCCGCGGCCGCGCTCAGCACCACGGGTGTCGGCCGGGCCGAGCGCCACAGTCCGTGCAGGATCCAGCCGAAGGCCGCCGCGAGCAGCGCCACCCCGACCACCCCCTGTTCCGCCGCCTGCTGCAGCGGCGCCGAATGCGGCTTGCCGTCGGCTCGGGGCGACTGGACGGACGTGGGGCTGAGCAGCGCGAAGCGCGCCGGACCCACGCCGCGGAGCGGGTCCTGTTCCGCGAGCGCGACCGCGTCCCGCCACAGCGCCACCCGGTTCGCGGTGAGCGGTGCCTCCACCGACGCGGCGAGGCCCGCCGGCAGCGCCTCCTCGGCCACCGCCCACGACGTGCCCGCCGCGAGCCCCGTCACGAGTGCCGTCGCCACGAGAACCGCGATGCGTCGACGCATCCGGACCACGACGAGCGCGCTCACCAGCACGGTCAGACAGGCCAGGAAGGCGGCCTGCGACGCGATCAGGGGTGCGGCGCCGGCCACGCCGAGCGCGAGAATCCGCAGCGTCGCCCGCGCACCGGTGGCGCGGGCCGCGGCGGCGGCGCAGCAGGCCGCACCCGCGGCGAGCACCAGAAGCGCGGCGACCGCGCCCGCGTGGCCCGGCGGAGCGCCCGCGCCGGCGGTGGCCCCGGGCATCCCGTCACGGGACGCGACCGCGAGGGCGAGCGCGGCGGGCGCGGTGACGGCGAAGGCGCCCACCGGCAGCAGGGAACCGGAGATCCGTCCGCACGCGTACCCGGCGGTGACGGCGAACACGGCGAGCAGGACGCCCTCCGGCCTGCCCTCCCGGCCGGCCGCGCTGACCAGCGACCACACGGCGCAGCAGGTCAGAACGAGGACACCGGCCGCGTCCGGAGCCCGCCCACGCTCCCGGCCCCTGTGCGGACCGCCCTCTTCACCCATACCGTCGTCCCCCACCGTGACGGACCCCGCGCACAGCGGCGGCCGGTGCGGGGCTGCCGGGTGTCGCAGGCAGCCACGGCGAACCGGCCGGAACCGACCTGAAACGGTTCGGCCGCGCGGGACTGGCGCACACGTTAACGGGCGTTTCCGTGATGTGCGGCGGAATCCGGAAGAAACGTTGCGGCGGGGTGGGGCGACTCGCCTGCGCCGCCCACAGGCCGCCGCCGTAGACTCCGCCGGGTGAGCGCCACCATGACCTCCGTCGACACCGCCGGCCCCGCCTCCGCGAAAGCACAGCCGCTGCTGCGGCGGTTCGCACGTCCGGGGGCCGCCGTGCTCGGCGGCGCGCTGCTCTTCGCGAGCTTCCCGCCGCGCCCCCTGTGGTGGCTGGCCTTCCCGGCGTTCGCCCTGCTCGGCTGGACCCTGCGCGGCCGCCGCCCGCGGTCCGCGTTCGGGCTCGGATACCTCGCGGGTCTCGGCTTCCTGCTCCCGCTGCTCGTCTGGACCGGTGAGGAAGTGGGCCCGGTGCCGTGGCTGGCGCTGGTCGCGGCGGAGGCACTGTTCGTGGCCTTCTCGGCCATGGGCATCTCCGCCGTCTCACGCCTGCCCGGCTGGCCCGTGTGGGGCGCGGCCGTCTGGATCGCCGGCGAGGCGGCGCGTGCCCGCGTCCCCTTCGGCGGCTTCCCCTGGGGAAAGATCGCCTTCGGACAGGCGGACGGGTTCTTCCTGCCGCTCGCCGCGCTCGGGGGCACGCCCGTGCTCGGCTTCGCGGTCGTGCTCTGCGGATTCGGACTCTACGAGACCGCCCGGCAGGCGCACGCCCGCCGCCGCACCGGCCACGTCCCGCGCGGTGCCGCGGCCGCCGCGCTTCTCGCCCTGCTCCTGCCCGTCGTCGCGGCCCTCGCCTCCCGGCCCCTCGTCGACTCCTCGGCGGAGGACGGCACCGCGACGGTCGCCGCGATCCAGGGCAACGTCCCCCGGCTCGGGCTCGACTTCAACGCCCAGCGCCGCGCCGTCCTCGACAACCACGCGAACCGCACCGAGCAGCTCGCCGCGGACGTGGCGGCGGGCAGGGAACCACAGCCCGACTTCGTGCTGTGGCCGGAGAACTCCTCCGACCTCGACCCCTACCGCAACGCGGACGCCCGTCAGGTGATCGACGACGCGGTCAGGGCCATCGGCGTGCCGACCGTCGTGGGCGCCGTGCTCACCCCGGAGACGGGCAGTCTCCGCAACACCCTGATCGAGTGGGACCCGGAGCAGGGGCCCGTCGACACCTACGACAAGCGCCACGTCCAGCCGTTCGGCGAGTACATCCCGATGCGGTCCCTCGTACGGATCTTCAACTCGGACGTCGACCGGGTCAGCCGCGACTTCGGGCCGGGGCACGAGGTCGGGGTCTTCGACCTGGCAGGCACCGAGGTCGGTCTCGTCACCTGCTTCGAGGCCGCCTTCGACGACGCGGCGCGCGACACCGTCACCAACGGGGCGCAACTCATCTCCGTACCGAGCAACAACGCCACCTTCGGTCGCAGCGAGATGACCTACCAGCAGCTGGCGATGTCCCGGGTGCGGGCCGTGGAGCACAGCCGGACCGTCGTCGTCCCCGTCACCAGCGGCGTCAGCGCCGTGATCATGCCCGACGGGGAGATCGTCCAGGAGACGGCGATGTTCACGCCCGACGCGCTGGTCGCGGAGGTGCCGCTGCGTTCGTCGCTCACGCCCGCGACCCGGATGGGCAGCGCGCCCGAGCTGGCCCTGGTGCTGCTCGCGGCGGGCGGCCTGACCGCCGTCGCCATCGGCGCCGTACGGGCTCGGAAGCGGCGGCGTACCACTGCCGGGGCGGCGACCGGGTCCGCCTGACCGGCGCGACCGGTCCCGAGCGGCGAGACGGTTCGGCCGGCCGGGCGGTGCGGCCGTGAGGGCTCGGCCCGACCGTGGTGCGGCCGGGGCGTGGAGGCGGTTCGGCGGGCCGGTCCGAGGCCGGGGCGTGGAGGCGGTTCGGCCGGGCCGGACGGTGAGCGGGTTCTGCCCTTGGGACCGGGCCCGTTAGGGTCCGGGGCATGGCTACTCCCGACTTCATCCGCGCCATCAGGGCGACCGCCGGACACCAACTGCTGCTGCTGCCAGGTGTCAGCGCCATCGTCTTCGACGACCACGGACGGGTGCTGCTGGGCAGGCGCGTGGACACGGGCAACTGGTCGATCATCGGCGGCATCCCGGAGCCGGGTGAGGAACCGGCCATGACGGCCGAGCGCGAGGTGTACGAGGAGACCGCCGTACGCTGCACCGCCGAGCGGGTCGTCCTCGTCCAGGCGCTGCCCAGACCCGTCACCTACCCCAACGGCGACGTGTGCCAGTACATGGACATCACCATGCGCTGCCGGGCCGTGGCCGGCGCCGCCGAGGCGCGCGTCAACGATGACGAGTCCCTCGAAGTGGGCTGGTTCACCATCGACTCGCTGCCGGAGCTCCAGGACTTCGCCACTTTCCGGATCAAGCACGCCCTCACCGAGGGACCAGCATGGTTCCAACCCACCACAGGGCGGTGAAGTATGGGCTGTGACCACATCGGTCGTCGGATGTTCGCTGCCTAGGGTGCCGGACATGACCGCGCCCACCACACCGCCCGGCACGCCAGGTTCCGCAGCCCCGGCGCCCTCCGTATCCCTCGATCTCGGCGGCCGTACCGCCCTCGTCACCGGTGCCGCGGGTGGCATCGGACGCGCCTGCGCGCTCCGGCTCGCGGCCGCGGGGGCGAAGGTCAGAGCCGTCGACCGGGACGCCGAGGGGCTGGCCGCGCTCGCCGGCCACAGCGCGGGACTCGCCGGGGCCGTGGAACCTCATCTGCTCGACCTGACCGACCTCGACGCCGCGGAGGCGGTGGCGGCCGGCACGGACATCCTCGTCAACAACGCCGGACTGCAACTGGTCCGCCCCATCGAGGAATTCCCGCCCGACGTCTTCCACACCGTCCTCACGGTGATGCTGGAGGCGCCGTTCCGGCTGATCAGGGGCGCGTTGCCGCACATGTACGCGCAGGGCTGGGGCCGAATCGTCAACATCTCGTCCGTGCACGGCCTGCGCGCCTCCGCCTACAAGTGTGCCTATGTGGCGGCCAAACACGGCCTCGAAGGTCTCTCCAAGACGGCCGCGCTCGAGGGAGGACCGCACGGGGTGACGTCCGTCTGCGTCAACCCCGGCTATGTGCGCACCCCACTGGTCGAGAAGCAGATCGCCGACCAGGCCGCGGCGCACGACCTGCCGGAGGACCAGGTCCTCACCGAAGTCCTCCTCAAGGACTCCGCGATCAAGCGCCTCATCGAGCCGGAGGACGTGGCGGAGGCCGCTCTGTACCTGTGCTCGCCGCAGGCGTCCTTCATCACCGGCACCTCGCTGACCCTCGACGGCGGATGGACCGCTCACTGACGACCCGGCACGACGTTCCGTTGTCCACAGGGCTGGTGCGACCGCCCGTACGACAGGTAATCCTGTGTCCATGTCCCACGATCAAGCCGCCTACCTGGAGCTCCTCGCCCGCGGCGCCGCCGCGGAGGCGTACGACAGGCCGCTTCTCCTCGCCCGCGCCGACGGCGCCGGGCCACAGGAGCTGGCCTCGCTCGAACACGCCAAGCAACTGGCGCTGCGGGTGCGGGCGGAGCTGGAAGGCCGGCGGCGCCGCGAGGCGGAGCTCTCCGCCCTCTTCGAGACCGCGCACGACCTCGCAGGGCTGCGCGATCTCGACGCGGTGCTCCGGGCGATCGTGCAGCGCGCCCGCTCGCTGCTGGGCACCGAGGTCGCCTACCTCAGTCTCAACGACCCGGCCGCGGGCGACACCTACATGCGGGTCACGGAAGGGTCGGTGTCGGCGCGCTTCCAGCAGGTCAGGCTCGGCATGGGCGAAGGGCTCGGCGGCCTCGTCGCCCAGACCGCCCGGCCTTACGTCACCGACAGCTACTTCGACGACGCGCGCTTCGAGCACACCGGAACCATCGACGCCGCCGTCAGGGACGAAGGGCTCGTCGCCATCCTCGGCGTGCCCCTGATGCTCGGCAGCCAGGTCATCGGCGTCCTGTTCGCGGCCGACCGGCGGGCCAGGGTCTTCGAACGGGAGCAGGTCGCGCTGCTCGCCTCGTTCGCGGCGCACGCGGCCGTCGCCATCGACACCGCGAACCTCCTCGCGGAGACCCGCTCCGCGCTCGCCGACCTCGAACGTGCCAACGCGATCATCCAGGACCACAGCGGTGTCCTCGAGCGGGCGTCCGACGTTCACGACCGCCTCACCGAACTGGTACTGCGCGGCGGAGGCGTCCAGGACGTCGCCGCCGCGCTCTCCGAAGTCCTCGACGGCACGGTCGAGTTCACCGAGAACGGCCCCGACACCGCCGCGGCGGGCGGCCATGCCACACGGCACGGCGGCGACTGGGTCGCCGCCGTCGCCGCCGGCGGTGAGACCTTCGGCTCGCTCGTCCTGCACGGCCACCCCGAACTCGACCCCGCGGGCCGGCGCACCCTGGAACGCGCCGCGATGGTCACCTCCCTGCTCCTGCTCGCCCGACGGTCCGCCCACGACGCGGAACAGCGCGTACGGGGCGAACTGCTCGACGATCTGCTCGACGCCCCAGGCCGCGACCCGCGACTGCTGCGCGAGCGCGCAGCGCGGCTCCGCGCGGACCTGGACGTCCCCCACGTGGTGCTCGCCGCCCGTATCGACGGGCCCTCGGGAGAAGCCGCCACACGCTCCGAGGCGGCCACCGGGACCGCCCCGGCCGCCCGTCAGAGGCCGGACCGGGCCACTGGCACCCCCGCGCGCCGCGACGTGAGCGCGCGGGAGACGGCGGACCGCCGGCGACTGTGGTCCGCGGCCTCGCACCTGGCCGCGACCCGCTCCGGTCTCGCCGCGGCCCGTGACGGAGGCACGGTCCTGCTGCTGCCCCTCGGCCCCGACGACAACGCGGCCGACCTCGCGCGCCAGACCGCGCGGCACCTCACCGGAGCACTGCGCGAGCCGGTCACGGTCGGCGCCTCCTCCCCGGTCGCCGCCCCGGCGGAGAACCCCGCCCCGGTGGCCGACGCGTACGCCCAGGCCCGCCGTTGCCTCGACGCCCTGCGGCTCCTCGGACGCTCCGGGGAGGGTGCGGCGGCGCAGGACCTCGGCTTCCTCGGGCTGCTGCTCGCCGACCCCGGGGACGTCGACGGCTTCGTGCACCGCACGATCGGGGAGATCGTCGACTACGACCTGCGGCGCGGCACCGACCTGGTCGGCACCCTGGCCGCCTATTTCGCCAGCGGCATGAGCCCGGCCCGCACCAAGGACGACCTGCACGTCCATGTGAACACCGTGGCCCAGCGGCTCGAGCGCATCGGCCGGCTGCTCGGCCCGGACTGGCAGTCGCCGGCGAGGTCGCTCGAGATCCAACTGGCGCTGCGGCTGCACGCGATGTCGGCGTCGGTCGGTTCCTGAACGCCCCACCGGCTCCGTACCGGCGCAAGGCCCCGCCCCCGTGCCGTGCCCGGCACGCGCAGAGCCGCGCGGACCCCCCGGGAGTCCGCGCGGCTCCGTGATCGTGCCGAGCTCTGTGATCGTGCCGTCCGTGATCAGACGACCGGTGCGTCCGCCTTGTCCGTCGCGGGGGCGTCGCCGGCCGGTGCCGCACCCGCCTCCACGGCTGTCAGGTCGGTGTCCCTGGTCTCCCGTGCGCAGACGACGGCCACCACGGTGAGCAGTGCGGCGGCGATGACGTACAGGGCGATCGGTGTCGACGAGTCGTAGTCCGCCAGCAGGGCCGTCGCGATGAGCGGAGCCGGCGCCCCGGCCGCGACCGAGGAGAACTGCGCGCCGATGGAGGCGCCCGAGTAGCGCATGCGTGTCGCGAACATCTCGGAGAAGAACGCGGCCTGCGGCGCGTACATCGCACCGTGCAGCACCAGCCCGACCGTGACGGCGAGCAGCAGGGAGCCGAAGCTCGCGGTGTCGATGAGCGCGAAGAACGGGAACATCCAGGCTCCCACGCCGATCGCCCCGATCAGATACACCGGCCGGCGGCCGATGCGGTCGGACAGCGCACCCCACAGCGGAATCACGGCGAAGTGCACGGCGGAGGCGATGAGGACGGCGTTCAGCGCGGTCTGCTTGCTCAACTCCACGGCGGTCGTGGCATAGACGAGGATGAACGCGGTGACCACGTAGTAGCTGATGTTCTCCGCCATCCGCGCGCCCATGGCGATGAGCACGTCCCGCCAGTGGTGACGCAGCACGGCGACGAGCGGCATCTTCTCCACCTGGCCGGCCTCGGCCTTGCGCTGCTCCGCCTGCGCCAGCGCGGCCTTGAAGACCGGAGATTCGTCGACAGAGAGACGAATCCACAAGCCGACGATCACCAGTACACCGGACAGCAGGAACGGAATGCGCCAGCCCCATGAGGTGAAGGCGGCGTCCGAGAGGAGCGCGGTGAGCGCGGACAGCACACCGGTGGCGAGCAACTGCCCCGCCGGCGCGCCGGTCTGCGGCCAGGACGCCCAGAAGCCGCGCCTCTTGGCGTCGCCGTGCTCGGAAACCAGCAGCACCGCACCGCCCCATTCGCCGCCGAGGGCGAAGCCCTGCACGAGGCGCAGTACGGTCAGCAGGATCGGAGCGGCGGAGCCGATCGTGGCGTGTGTCGGCAGGAGACCGATCGCGAAGGTAGCGCCGCCCATCAGCAGCAGGCTGAGCACCAGCAGCTTCTTGCGCCCCAGCCGGTCCCCGTAGTGTCCGAACACGAGCGCGCCGATCGGCCGCGCGGCGAACCCGACCGCGTACGTCAGGAACGAGAGCAGGGTTCCGACCAGCGGGTCCGAGTCGGGGAAGAACAGCTTGTTGAAGACCAGCGCGGCGGCCGAGCCGTAGAGGAAGAAGTCGTACCACTCGATGGTCGTGCCGATGAGGCTCGCGGCGACGATGCGCTTCAGCGAGCTCGGCGCAGGTGGAGCGGTTTCTGGGGCGGCCATGTACACCACTTCCGGACAGTTGGCGGGGACGTTTCCGTGTCGCCACACCGTAGGAAGACGCAGGTCAAGGGCGTATGTGGTGGGACACCATAGTTCTGGGTGCCGGAGTGCGTGTGCTCACCATGGGGGCGGTGCTGTGCGTCGTGGGAGCCGCGAGTGGTCGCGTGCTCCCTGTCCCCGGCATCGGCCGACTCGGCGGGGCGCCCGGGCCGGGGCTGCTGCCGCCGCGGACGGCGGCAGCCCCGGCGCGGCCGGCCGTGGCGGTTATCCGAACTGGCCGGGCTGGTAGTCGCCGGCGGGCTGCTGGAGGATGACGTTCATCCGGTTGAAGGAGTTGATGAGGGCGATCAGGAACGTCAGGGCGGTCAGTTGCTCCTCGTCGTAGTGCTTGGCGGCGTCCGCCCACGCCTCGTCGGTCACACCGCCGGCCGCGTCGGCGATCCGGGTGCCCTGCTCGGCGAGCTCCAGTGCGGCGCGCTCGGCCTCGGTGAAGAGAGTGGCCTCCCGCCACGCCGCGATCATGTTGAGGCGCGTCGAGGTCTCTCCGGCGGCGGCGGCCTCCTTGGTGTGCATGTCGAGGCAGAAGCCGCACCCGTTGATCTGACTCGCCCGGATCTTCACCAGCTCCTGTGTCGCGACCGGCAGCGTCGATTCCGCCAGCGCCTTGCCCGCCGCGACGAAATGCTTGAGGACGTTGCCCGCGGCCGGGGCGGCGAAGAGGTTCAAACGGGCTTCCATGGTGTGCTCCCTCTGTCGTTGTGAGTGGCTGCACACCTTTGACGGAACGAGTCGGCTCGGTGTGACACGGGTGAATGTGACGTGCGTCTCACCGGCTGTGCGCACTCCGTGCCGCCCTGACGAGTCCCAGCGGAAGTGGATGTCCGACCCTCTTCCTAGAATTGGGACGGTTCATCCGATTTCCCGGACTTCCGGAAGGTGTGCGCGCCCATGGCCGAACCCGCGGGCCTCCTGGATCTGCTCGCGCGCGTGATGCGCTGCCGAGGGCCCCACGCGCTCCTGGACGTCCTGACGGCCGACGACGGGAGTGCCTGCCGCCTCCCTGCCGGAAGGACCTTCCTCTACACACCGGGCGAGGCCGGCCTCGACCGCCATCCGGCTGAACCGGACGACGGCGACGGTGACCACCGGCTCGAAGCCGTCCGCGAGGTCCTGCGCACCGGACGGCGCACGCTGCTCACCGCCGACGGGCGGCAGACGCACGTGCTGCCCCTGCCCTGCGCGGGCAAGGCGTGGGGCGCCCTGGCCGTGTCCTTCGAAAACGCCGACGAGGACGGCGACTGGCACGACCTCCCGCAGGCCCTGGACGTGCTCGCGGAGTGCTGCGCCCACGCGCTGGCGGAACCGGTGGGCGACACAAGGCTCGGCGAGGCCGCGCAAGCGGCTCGCGCCGGTGTCTTCGCGTGGGACTTCTCGGCCGACAACGTGTACTGGGACGAGCGGACGTGCGCCGTCTACGGGGTGGATCCATCGACGTTCGACGGCAAGGGCGAGACGTTCTTCGCCATGCTGCACCCCGACGACGTCCCCGTTCTGCAGGCGGCGATCGCCCGGGTCACGGAGGAGGCGACCACCGCCAGGGCGCACGGGCCGGCCGCGGACGCCGGCCGGTACCACCTCGCCTACCGTGTCCGGCATCCCGACGGGACGGTGCACTCGGTGGCGGAGTTCGGCCGCGTGATCATGGACAGTCAGGGGACGCCCGTCCGGGCGCTCGGGCTGGTGATGGGGACGGGGACGGAAGTCGACCGTCCGGCGGGCGGCCCGGTCTCCGCGGACAGTTCGCGTGACTCGTTCCTCTTCACGCTCACACGGGCGCTGTCCCAGGCGATCACGGTTCAGGACGTCACCAGGGTCATGACCCAACTCGCACGGCCGTCCCTGGGCGCGGAGAACCTCGTCCTCGGCCTGGAGGAAGCCGGCCGGCTGACCATCGTCGGCGAGACCGCCGTGGCCCCTGCCCTGTCGCACCTGCGTGAACCCGCGCACGCCGTCATGGCCCTGGCCGCCCTTCAGGAGCAGGCACTCTTCATCGAGGACCTCAGTCGGCACAGGGGGTTGGGGTTTGCCGAACTGGCGGCCTCCGGCGACGTGCCGCCACGGTCGTGGGTCGTCCTGTCCCTGGGGTCCACGGACCGCATCACCGGCGCCTGCCTCATCGCCTTCGCCGGGCCGCGGACCTTCGATGCCGGGGAGCGTACGTTCTACACGGCCGTCGCCGTCATTCTCACCCAGAGCCTGGAACGCGCCCGGCTGTTCGACACGGAGCACCAGCGTGCCACCGATCTGCAGAAGGCGATGCTGCCTCGTCACCTGCCGGCGCTGGACTCGCTCAAGGTGCACTCCCGCTACCTGCCCGGCACACAGGGCATGCACATCGGAGGCGACTGGTACGACGTCCTCCCTCTCAGGGACGGGACAGCGGCGCTCGTGATCGGCGATGTCCAGGGCCATGACGCCCACGCGTCCGCCGTCATGGGGCAACTGAGGGTCGCGCTGCGGGCGTGTGCCGAGGCGGGACTGCCTCCCGGCGCCCTGCTGGGGCAGGTCAACCGGGTGCTCTGCGACCTCGACACGGATCGCTTCGCCACCTGCACGTATCTCGTGCTCGACCCGAAGGGCGGCACCCTGCACGGCGCGAGAGCCGGACACCTCCACCCGTTGCGCATCCGCCGGGGCGAGGTCAGCGAGATCGTCCTGGCGGGCGGCCCGCCGCTGGGCGTCGATCCCGCGGCCGAGTTCCCCTCGAACGTGACGGGCATGGACGCCGACGAAGCGCTCGTGCTGTTCACCGACGGCCTGGTGGAGCGCAGGGACGCCGACATCGACGCGTGCGTGAGCGACATGATCGACGACATCCACCGCTGGCGGAGACCGGGAGAGCCGGGAACGGACCTCGGGGAACTGGTGGACTTCCTCGCACGCCGCGACGCTCCGGAGCGGATCGACGATGTCGCCCTGCTCGCCGTCCAGCGCGTAGACGGTGCCGGTGCCGGTGCCGGAGCGGGTGCCGGTAGGTGACCCTCGGGACCCGTTCGGGCCCTGCCCGGGCACCCGGGTCGCGGGCGGTCGCGACCCGGTTCCCGCCGGGGCACCCGTGACCGGCCGCGTGGCGATCACGCCGTACGGCGCGTGATGATGGGAATCCGAGCGCGTGCCGCGGCCGGCGGCGGGGACACGGGAGGAGCCCAGATGTGCCGATGGGTGGCATACACGGGAACGCCGGTCCTCCTCGATTCCCTGCTCTACCGCCCGGCGCACTCCCTCATCGACCAGAGCCTGCACTCCCGGATGGGGGTCGAGACCACCAACGGCGACGGCTTCGGCATCGGCTGGTACGCGAGGGACAACGAGACCCCGGCCGTCATCCGGGAGACCGGGCCCGCGTGGAGCAACCGCAATCTCCGCGAGATCTCGGCCCACATCCGCTCCCACCTCTTCTTCGCCCACATCCGGGCGTCGACGGGCTCTGCCATCCAGCAGACGAACTGCCACCCGTTCCGGCACGGAAGGTGGTTGTGGATGCACAACGGCGCTATCGCCGACTTCCACCGGCTGCGCCGTGACCTCTGTCTGGTCATCGACCCGTCCCTCTTCGCGGACATCGAGGGTTCGACCGACTCCGAGGTGATGTTCTTCCTGGCGCTCACCTTCGGCCTGGACCAGGACCCGCCGACCGCCGTGGCCCGCATGGCAGGCCATGTGGAGGAGCTCGGCCGCCGGCACGGCGTGGACAATCCGCTCCAAATGACCGTCGCGGTGACCGACGGGGAACAGCTGTGGGCCTTCCGCTACTCCAGCGAGCGCCGCTCACGTTCGCTGTACTACAGCGCCGATGTCGACACCCTGCGCGCACTGCATCCCGATCTGGAGTTCCTGGAAGGGCTCTCCGGCGAGACCCGCCTCGTCGTGTCCGAGCCGCTCAGCGGGCTGCCGGGAGCCTGGAACAAGTTCCCGGAGAGCAGTTGGGGCGTGGTCGGTCCGGACTCGGGCCCGGACTTCGTGCGGTCCTTCGTGCCGCTGTCGTCCGACGGCGAGATCAGACAGCCCGCCCCGCGCTGACGCAGCGCGCGCCCACTGGGCGCCGCCGGGCGCGAGCCCGGTGGTGCGCGGTCAGGAGCGTGCGTACGCCGCGGAGTGACCCGCCGCTCCCCGCGACGGCGATCAGCGTAAGTGATCACGCCGGTCCGTGGCGGCGGCCGGGAGTACGTGGCCGACCCGAGGGCAACAGATCCCGGAACCGCACGGGTGCGCGGCGTAGCCTGGAGACCGGGCGTGGGGCCGGCCCCGGGAGCAGGGAACACCTGCCGCGGCCGTGGCCGCGGCACTGCCGGCTTCCGGTCGCCGGCCCGAACGAGATATGGGATGACGTGGAGAAATTCGCCGCTGTCGAGAAGGCGCTGCGCACGGCCGCGCCCCACACCCTGGTCGATGTCGTGACAGACGCGTTCGCCGACTACTACGGTGCGCGGCGGACGCAGCTGAGGCTCGCCGACTACGCCATGCGCAGTCTTCAAGCCGTGGAGTCCGTGCCTTCCTCCTCGGAGCCGGTGCCCGTCAACGGCAGTCCGCAGGGCCGCGCGTTCGGCGCACAGGAGCCCGTCGTCACAAAGGGCGCGGAGCACGGGTCGGTCGAGGCGCACCTCCCGGTCACGGTCCGCGGCGGGCGGATGGGGGTGCTGTCGGTGACGCTGCCGGAGGACGCCTGCACCGCGACGGTCCTGGCCGGGATGCAGCACATCTGCGAGGTCCTGGGCCACGAGATCCTGGTCGCGGAGCGCGACACCGATCTCTACGACCTGGCCCGGCGGGCATCGCGGCTCACTCTGGCGGCGGAGATGCAGTGGCAACTGCTGCCCGGCAGTTCCTGCTCCCGTCCCGAGTTCTCGCTCGGCGCGCATCTCGAACCCGCGTACGCCATCTTCGGCGACAACTACGACTGGTCCGCCTCCGCTGATCACTTGGCGCTCACCGTCACCAACGGTATGGGGGAGGGCATCGAGGCCGCCCTGCTCACCAACCTCGCCGTCAACGCGCTGCGCAACGCCAGACGCGCCGGTCTCGACCTCCAGGGACAGGCGATGCTGGCCGACCAGGCCGTCCACGCCCAGTACCGGGGCCGACTCCACGTCGCCGTTCTGCTGCTCCGTTTCGACATGGCCACCGGTGAGGTGGAGGCGATCGACGCCGGCTCTCCCCGGCTGTGGCGGCTGCGCGAAGGAACCGTCGACCGGATCCCCTTCGAGCAGCAGCTGCCGCTGGGCATGTTCGAGGACACCGTGTACACGCCCCAGCGCTTCACGGTGCGCCCGGGCGACCGGCTGCTCATCAGCAGCGACGGGGTGTACGACGCGGCTTCACCCGCCGGAGTCCGTTACGGCGAGCGGGCGTTGGCGCGCTCGCTGACGGGCACCAGGCTTCTGCCGCCCACCCAGG
The DNA here is from genome assembly GCF_042888225.1 of Streptomyces sp. NPDC003023. Taxonomy (NCBI): domain Bacteria; kingdom Bacillati; phylum Actinomycetota; class Actinomycetes; order Kitasatosporales; family Streptomycetaceae; genus Streptomyces; species Streptomyces sp. NPDC003023. Next base: position 206,981 of record NZ_JBIAPL010000008.1, on the reverse strand, counting down.
TTCCCGGCGCAGTGCTGCACGAGCTCGCCGGGCATCACGGGGAGGTTCCGCTCGACGACGACGCACTGGTGGTCTGCCTCGACTGGCACGGACGGCCCGACGCCGGGGAGCCCCGGAGCTGAACGGCGACCGCCGTTCAGCTCCGGGGCGGGCGAACGCGGTTACCCGGAGTCCGTTCCGAGAAACAGCTCGCATAATATGAATGCCCATTCGGGGTCGGGGCATACGGAATTCCGGAGGTGATGAGAATGGTTCCCCTGTTTGTCGTTCTACTGCTTGCCCTCATCCTTTTCGGGGCCGGATTCGCGCTCAAGGCGCTCTGGTGGATCGCCGTGATCGTACTCGTGGTGTGGTTGCTGGGATTCGTGATTCGGCCTGCGGCTTCAGGCGGCCGAAGGAGTCGCTGGTACCGCTGGTAGGAATCCGCCACCAGGCGGCTGGAGGTGGCTGAGCAGTGTCCTCGCGGCGGCCTCATGGGGCGATTCCCGCGAACGACGGGCGGGGCGGACCGGAACCGAGTTCCGGTCCGCCCCGCCCGTCGTCCCGGCTCTTTCCCGCGACCTCCCGACCTCCCCTTGCGCCCTCTGCGCCGCCGCACGGAGGCGAGAATTCTTGCGTTAGGGAAACTGTTGTCGGGGAAGGAAGGTCCACGACGGCGTACGTACGAACAGAGGAGACGTCATGGCCACCGCGGCACCGATCCAGCAGCGGCTGACGGAGCGGGGCGAGGAGGAACACCCCTTCGGCGACGCGGGCGGGACCCGGTTGCCGCATGTCGACGAAGCTTCCGAGGTGGCGCCCGCGGACGCGCGCAGGCTCTCCGCGCTGTTCCTCGACAGGCTGCGGCACCTCGAGGAAGGCACGCGGGAGTACCAGTACGCACGCAACACGCTGATCGAGATGAACATCTCCCTGGTCCGGTATGTCGCGCGGCGGTTCCGAAATCGCGCCGAGCCCGACGAGGACATCGTGCAGGTCGGCACCATCGGACTGATCAAGGCCATCGACCGGTTCGACCTCAGCCGGGAGGTCGAGTTCGCGACCTTCGCCGTCCCGTACATCCTCGGGGAGATCAAGCGCTTCTTCCGGGACACCAGCTGGGCGGTGCACGTCCCGCGCCGGCTCCAGGAACTCCGGCTCGAACTCGTGCAGGCGGCGAACGAGCTCTCCGGCACGCTGCACCGGGCCCCGACGGCGAAGGAGCTTGCGGAGCACCTGGACCTGCCCGTGGAAGAGGTCTCGGAGGGCCTCGTCGCCATGAACGGCTATGTGGCGAGCTCGTTCGACGTGCCGAACTCCGAGGGCGGCGAGAGCGCCGAGGCCCCGTTCGCGGAGCGCTTCGGTGACCTGGACCCCGCGCTGGGCCTGGTCGACGACCTGCAGGCGCTGAAGCCGATGATCGAGGAGCTCGACGACCGGGACCGGCTGATCCTCCGGCTCCGCTTCTATGACGAGCTCAAGCAGGCGGAGATCGGGGAGCGGCTGGGCATTTCGCAGATGCAGGTCTCACGCCTGCTGAGCCGCACTCTCACCAGGCTGCGCGAGCAGATGCTCAACTGAGAGCCCTCAGAGCCCTCAGAGCCCGGAGACGCCGCGGCCTGCGGATCGGTCCCCCCGCCAGTCCGCCTGACGTCGGCGTCAGGCGGACTGCGCGTCGCCGGGCGGAGGTTTGCGCCACGGTGCGGGACCCACTTCGTCCACCGCCTCGTGGAAGCTCGTCAGCCCCTCCAGGAGGGCCTTCCGCTCCGAGGGCGCCATCGCGGCGATCACTTCCCGCAGCGCCTCCTGGCGTCTGGCCCTCAGGTCGCCCAGATAAGCCCTGCCCCGACCGGTCAGATGCAGTTCCAGTTCTCGCCGGCTGCTCGGGTGCGGGAGCCTCTGCACGAATCCGAGGGCTTCGAGCCGGTCGCACAGCCTGCTCACGGACGGCGGGGCGGCGTCCAGCAGCTCGCCCAGAGTGCGGAGATTGATCCCCTCCTCGTGATCGAGGCTGTAGAGCACCCGCAACTGGGAGGCCGACACGGGGGCCGGCGGCGCCATGTCCTTTCCGCGCTCCCAGAGCACCTCCAGGAGTTCGATGAGCTCGCGCGCCGCTCCCGTCGTTCCCGCTGCCCCGGCGTCCTGCCGCGGGGGACGGGAGGACGCCGGGTTCGCGTCCTTGTCTGATGACACTCCGTATCAGGAATCCTCGGTTCGTGGCGCCGGCCCTGTGCCGCGCTCCCTGCGCGGAGCGCAGCCCCGTCGCCGGCCTGCGCCGGCGGTGCTCAGGAGGCTCTCCGCACGACAACCATATCTTTGCGCCATGTCGTGGCCGTGGGCCCCATGCGCAAAACCCTCCCGACCGCGGCTCGAGAGCGCCCGATTCCGTATTCGGAAATTCACGATCCACATTTTTCGGCCCCTCCGCCGGTATCCGGGAAGGCCGTGGTCGACGATTTCACGCCCTTGGTGTCATGCACCGGAACAGGGGAACGCGAGTTGCAGAGCAGGCTGTGAGAAAGGGGGGATCGAGCCGCCGGATGCGGACACACCTCAGCGGAAAAGGAGGACAACGCGTGATGATCATTACGTCAGCGGAAGCGGACATCGGCGATGCGCGTCGCGCCACTTCGGAATTCGTCGGGCAGGCGGGCGGGGAACCGGCGGTGGACGACGTGGTGCTGGTGGTGTCCGAGCTGGTCACCAATGCCGTCAAGCACACGGTCGGCTGGTGGCGACTGCGGGTCGGCGTGCAACGTCGGCAGCTGGTCGTGGACGTGGAGGACGCCAGCTGGGCCCCGCCCGCCGCGAGGACACCCGACGCGGGCGCGGTGGGCGGCCGGGGCTGGCAGATCGTGCAGCAACTGGCCGACCGTGTCGAGGTTCTTCCCAACTCGGGGGGCAAGACCGTCCGCGCGGTCTGGTCCTTTGCCCAGGGCCGGGAACGCCGGGGTGACGTCCGGCCGCCCTGCCTGTTCCCCGAGCCTGGACCGTCGGTCTGACGCACCCGTCGGTCAACGCCCGCCGTCGGTCCAACGCCCCCGTCGGTCCAACGCCCGCTGTCGGTCCAACGCCCCCGTCGGTCCAACGCCCGTCGGTCAACGCCCGCCGCCGGGATCTCTCAGGAGCCTCCCCAGGCCGCGCAGCCCCTGCAGCAGCGCCGCGCGCCGTGCACCTGGCATCGCGTCAAGCGCCTCTGTCAGCTCCCGTTCCCGCTTCTCACGCAACTCCCGCAGATACGACTTCCCGAGCGCGCTCAGGCGCAGCTCGAGTTCCCGTCGGCTCGCCGGGCTCGCGGAGCGTTCCACGAACCCCAGGCTCTGGAGCCGGTCGCACAGGCGGCTCACCGACGGAGGGGCGGCCCTCAGCATCTCGCCCAGCGTCCGCAGATTGATGCCCTCCCGGCGTTCGAGGGCGTACAGCACCCGAAGCTGGGAGCCGGACACCTGCGTCGACGCCGTGTCCCGACCGCGTTCCCAGATCACTTCCAGCACTTCGATCACGTCACCTGCCGCGCGTGCTGCTTCGCTGGTACGAGGCGGGAGCGATGCGGGGCTGGTGGGCATGAGGCAAAGACTCCGGGACGGCTTGCTGACGGGCTCGGTCGGACGTGGCCGGGTCCTGATGGGGCTCGGCCGGGGGCTTGCTCGGCGGGGACGGGCGGCCGTGCGCCGGAGCCGGTGACGCCGGCGCCGCCGCGCGGCACAGCACGGCACGGCGGAAGCCTACTCGTGAAGACGCCGCTTTCCCGTGCGCCTTTGGCCGGGGTACTCTGCGACGTATTTTGCCGTACGACAACGGTCGTACCGAGTGATGAGACGTCGTGGGGGCGATCCCCGGTCAGGGCGCGCGGTGACGGCGCCGCTGCGGCGGGGCGTCCGGCGAGGGGTGGACGAGGAATGGGCATGCCTGAGACTTCTGCCGAGAGCTCGAATCCGGTGCAGCGCTCGCGTGCGCGGGGCGCGGGCAAGGTGGGTGAGCCGGAACTGCGGCAGCTGCTGGCCGGGCTCACCGCGGTGCGCGACGGCGACTTCGGCACCCGGCTGCCCGACGAGGCGGACGGGCTGCTCGGCGAGATCGCGACCGTGTTCAACGGCATGGTCGACCAGCTGTCGCTGTTCACCTCCGAGGTGACCCGGGTGGCCCGGGAGGTCGGAACCGAGGGCACCCTGGGCGGTCAGGCGGACATCCCCGGTGTCTCCGGCACCTGGGCGGATCTGACCGACTCGGTCAACGCGATGGCCGGCAACCTCACCGCTCAGGTCCGCAACATCGCCCAGGTCACCACGGCCGTGGCGCGGGGCGACCTGTCGCAGAAGATCACGGTGACCGCCCAGGGCGAGATCCTGGAACTGAAGGAGACCATCAACACGATGGTCGATCAGCTGTCGTCGTTCGCCGACGAGGTGACCCGGGTGGCCCGGGAGGTCGGAACCGAGGGCAACCTCGGCGGCCAGGCCGACGTCAAGGGCGTCTCGGGGACGTGGCGTGATCTGACCGACTCCGTGAACTCGATGGCCGGCAATCTCACCGGCCAGGTGCGGTCCATCGCGCAGGTGGCGACGGCCGTGGCGCAGGGCGACCTGTCGCAGAAGATCACGGTGACAGCGCGGGGCGAGATCCTGGAGCTCAAGACGACCATCAACACGATGGTCGATCAGCTGTCGTCGTTCGCCGACGAGGTGACCCGGGTGGCCCGGGAGGTCGGAACCGAAGGCCGCCTCGGCGGCCAGGCACGGGTGCCGAGCGTCGCAGGCACCTGGAAGCGCCTCACCGAGAACGTCAACGAGCTGGCAGGCAATCTCACCCGCCAGGTGCGGGCGATCGGGGAGGTCGCCAGCGCCGTCGCGGAGGGCGACCTGACCCGGTCGATCACCGTGGACGCCTCCGGTGAGGTCGCCGAACTCAAGGACAACATCAACGCGATGGTCGGCTCGCTGCGGGCGACGACCCGTGCCAACCAGGAACAGGACTGGCTGAAGTCCAGCCTCGCCCTGATCTCCGGCCTGATGCAGGGACACCGCGACCTGGCCCACGTCGCCGAGCTCGTCATGGACGAGCTGACCCCGCTCGTCTCTGCCCAGTACGGTGCGTTCTACCTCGCGGAGGAGACCCCGGACGGCACCGAACTGCGGCGTGTGGGCTCCTACGGGCGGCCCGCCGGCAGCACCGGCCACGACCGCTTCAAGCTGGGCGAGTCCCTGGTCGGCCAGGCGGCCCGCAGCCGCCGGACCATCGAGGCGGACGGCGTCCCCGCCGATTACGTGAGCATCTCCACGGGGCTCGGCCGGGCGACGCCCGGCAGCCTGATCGTCCTGCCGATCGTCGTCGACGACCAGATCCTCGGCGTCATCGAACTGGCCTCCTTCACCGCCTTCACCCCCATCCACCGGGACTTCCTCGAACAGCTCATGGAGACGGTGGGCGGAAACGTCAACACCATCGTCGCCAACGCCCGGACCGACGAACTGCTCGGCGAATCGCAGCGTCTGGCCGGTGAACTCCAGTCCCGTTCGGAGGAGTTGCAGGTACAGCAGGAGGAACTGCAGCGCTCCAACGCGGAGCTGGAGGAGAAGGCCGCCCTGCTGGCCGCCCAGAACAGCGACATCGAGGGCAAGAACCTCGAGATCGAGCAGGCGCGCCAGGAGCTCGAGGACCGCGCCCAGCAGCTGTCGCTCGCCTCCAAGTACAAGTCCGAATTCCTGGCGAACATGAGCCACGAGCTGCGGACCCCGCTCAACAGCCTGCTCATCCTCGCCCAGTTGCTCGCGCAGAACCCGACCCGCAACCTCACCGCCAAACAGGTCGAGTACGCGGGCATCATCCACTCGGCGGGCTCCGACCTGCTCCAGCTGATCAACGACATCCTCGACCTGTCCAAGGTCGAGGCGGGCAAGATGGACATCAACCCGGAGCGGGTGCCGATCCGGCAGCTCCTCGACTACGTCGAGGCCACCTTCCGTCCGCTGACCACGCAGAAGAGCCTCGACTTCACCATCGACACGGCGCCCGGCGTGCCGGTCGACCTGCTCACCGACGACTCCCGGCTGCGCCAGGTCCTGCGCAACCTGATCTCCAACGCGGTCAAGTTCACCGAGCGCGGCAGCGTGAAGGTGCGCATCGAGCCGGCCGCCGACGGCGAGCTGCCCCCCTCCGTCCACCGCGGTGGTGCCGTGGTCGCCTTCCGCGTGGAGGACACCGGTATCGGCATCGCGGAGCAGCAGCTCGAAGTGATCTTCGGAGCCTTCCAGCAGGCGGACGGCACCACCAGCCGCAAGTACGGCGGCACAGGGCTGGGGCTGTCCATCAGCCGGGAGATCGCGCACCTGCTGGGCGGCGCGCTCACCGCCAGGAGCACGCCCGGCCGTGGCAGCACCTTCACGCTGTACCTGCCCGTGGCCCGCGCCGACTTCCACGACCACCACACCGACGACGGACATGCGGGACCCGCCGCTGGTGCCGCCCCGCACTCCGGCGAGCCGTCCGACACCCGCCGCCAGAACGGCGGGGACGCCGAGGTACGAGGGCCGCGCCGGCTGCTGGTGATCGAGGAGCGGCCGCGCGGGCTGCTGTCCCTCGTCGCCGAGAGCGCGGTGGCCGAGCTCACCGGTCACGAGCTGGGAGACCGCGACGACATCGAACTGGTCGCGGCGGTCGGGCCGCAGGAGGCGGCACAGGCGCTGGCCGCCGCGCCGTTCCACTGCGTGGTCCTCGAGCTCGACATGGCGAACAGCGAGGCGCTGCACTTCCTGGACGCCATGGACGGTGACGCCGCGCTGCGCACCGTACCCGTACTGGCGCACAACAACCGCCGCCTCGACGCGGCGGACGAGCGGACTCTCGAGGCGCGTGCCCGGAAGCGGCCGCTGGAACTCCTTTCCAGCCTGGACGAACTGCGGGAACGGATCGCGCTGCACCTGTCCGCCGATCAGCCCGGCGACGTCGTGCCCCTGCTGCGCGGCGAGGAGACCCGTCCGCAGACGCCCCGGAGCGTGGACAACTCCCTCCACGGCCGCACCGTCCTCGTCGTCGACGACGACGCGCGCAACCTCTTCGCGCTCAGCGGCATCCTGGAACTGCACGGCATCCGGGTCCTGCACGCGGAGAACGGCCGCAAGGGAATCGAGGCCCTCGCGGAGCACCCGGACATCTCCCTCATCCTGATGGACGTGATGATGCCCGAGCTGGACGGGTACGCCGCGACAGCCGAGATCAGGCGGATGCCCGCGTACGCGGACCTGCCCATCATCACGGTCACGGCGAAGGCCATGCCCGGCGACCGGGAGAAGAGCCTCGCCTCCGGCGCCAGCGACTACGTCACCAAGCCGGTCGACGCCGACGACCTCATCGCCTGCGTCCGCCGCTGGCTGATCCCGGCCTCGGGCGACGGCGCGGTGGTGTCATGACCCTCCCCGAAGAAGTGGGCGGGCAGGAAGGCGAGGAACTGGTACCGGCTCCACGCCGGCACCAGGACCAGGCGTCCACCGCCCCGGTCGTGTCCTCCCCGGACACGGCCGCACGGACAGTGATCACCACGACGGCGGCGGGGTCGCACCAGACGTCCTCCGTCGGCCGACTGGCGGCGACGGTGGAGAGACTGCGCGCGGAGGTAAGGGCCGCGCACGCCGCGGCCGACGGCCGGGCGCTGGTCGAGCTCGCCAAGGGCATCATGATCGAGCGGCTGCGGTGCGGACCGGCGCAGGCCGCGCGCCAGCTCGCCGAACTCGCCGACCAGGCCCACCTGTCGCAGCTGGAGCTGGCGGCGGACATCATCAACCAGGCCGCGCACGACCAGGTCGCCGAAGCCGCGGGCGAGTTCGTCCGGCAGATGAACGGCGGGCCGGGCACCGGCGAGGACACCGGTTCGTCCGTCTCTGTACGGCTGCGCACCGCGGAGAGCGCCGCGCTGGCCGCCGACGACACCCAGGCCGTCGCCGAGTCCCTGCTCGAGCACGCCCTCGCCCCGCTGGGCGCGACGGCCGTGGCGATCTGGACCGCGGGCTCCGACTCGTCCCTCACCCTGCGCGGCCACGCCGGTTTCAGCACCGACGAGGCAGGACGCTGGCGATACGTGCCGCCCGGCGTCGCGACCGTCGCCCGCCAGGCGCTCGGCGAGCGGCGAGCCGTATGGTTCGCGTCCCCGGCCGAGGCCGAACTGCCCTCCATCGGGCAGAAACAGTGCCCCGGCGGCGGTCGTGTCGCCCTGCCCGCGGGTACCGGCGGCCGGATCCTCGGCGTGCTCGAGATCTGCTGGCCGCAGCAGCCGGCCCCCCGGTCACCGGCGGTCGCCCGCCAGATCGAGGCCCTGGCCGAGCTGTGCGCGCACACGCTCGACAGTCTCCCCGCGGGCGGCGCGGAACCGGCCGCCGTTCGGGAGCCGGCCGACGTGTCCGAACTCGTGGACCTGGCCGACGGGTTGTACGACCCCGCTCTGGTGCTCACACCGCACGTCGACGCGGAAGGCCACCTCACCGACTTCCGTGTCCGCCATGTCAACAGCAGCTTCGTGGACCCCGCCGGGCGCCCCCGCGGCGCCGTCAGCGGGGCACTCCTGCTGGAGGCGTACCCGATGGCGGCCGGTGACAGCGAGCTCTTCGGGAAGATCGAACGCGTCTACGCCACCGGCGAGCCCTTCCGCGCACAGCGCATGACACTCACCGCGCTCGTCGACCAGGTCCCGCTCGCGTCCGTCGCCGACCTCAGCATCAGCCGGCACGGCGCCAGCGTCCTGCTCATCTGGCGTGTCGAGGACGAGACCGCGCGGCTCGCCAGCCTGCTCCAGCACGCCCAGCGCCTCGGACGCATCGGCGGCTTCGAGGAGAACCTCCTCACGGGTGACATCACCTGGAACGGACAGCTCTTCGACCTGTACGGACGTGCCGTCACGGAGGAGCCCGTGTCGCTGCACGACCTCGCCGATCACGCGCACTCCGACGACACCGTCGCCATCGGCCGGTTCCTGCGGACCGTGCTCCACCACCGCAGGCCCGCGTCGACGGCGTTCCGTCTCCAGCGTCCCGACGGGGTGACCCGCCACATCCGGGTCATCGCGGAACCGGTCCTCGACGCGGCCGACCGCCTGCTGGCCCTGCGCGGCGCCTACCAGGACATCTCCTCCCAGCACTGGACCGAGGTGGCCCTCGCCGCCACCCGCGACCAACTCGCCCACACCGAACAGGAGTCGGCCGAACGCAACCGGCTGGCGCTGCAACTCCAGCACGCCATCATGCCGCCGACCCGCAACCCCCTCGACGCCCCGGGACTCCAGGTCGCCGTCCGGTACCGGCCGGCGGAGGCCGAGTCGCTGGTGGGAGGCGACTGGTACGACGCCGTCGTCCTGCCGTCGGGTCGGATACTGCTCTGCGTCGGCGACATCGCGGGCCACGGCATCAAGGCCGCGACCGGGATGGTGGTCCTGCGCAACGCGCTGCGCGGCCTCGCCGTCACCGGCGCGGGCCCCGGCCAGCTGCTGTCCTGGCTGAACATCGTGGCCCACCACCTCACCGAACAGGTCACCGCCACCGCCGTGTGCGGACTGTACGACCCGCAGACCCGCGTCCTGCGCTGGGCCAGGGCGGGGCACCTTCCTCCCGTGCTCGTGCGCGGACAGCAGGCCGACACCCTGCCGCTGCTCGGCGGACTGCTCCTCGGCGCCATGGCGGACGCCCGGTACCAGGAGGGCGAGGTCCAGCTCGAGCCGGACGACACGCTGCTGATGTACACCGACGGTCTCGTCGAGCGCAGGGACACCGCCGTCCACGACTCGCTGTCCCAGCTGCTCACCTCGGCCCGGACCCCGGCCGCCACCCTCGACCGCCGTCTGGACCGGTTGCTCACGCACAGCAAGTCGGACACCGACGACGACACCTGTCTCATCGGCATCCAGGTGTCCTGATCACCCGCCGGGGCGGTCGTCCCCGCCTCCCGGCCGCTCCCGGTGCGCACCCGGGGTGCGGCCGAACGCGCGGCGGAAGACGTCGATGAAGGCGCTCGTCGACGACCAGCCGCACCGGTGGGCGACCGCCGTCACCGGCATGTCCTCGGCGAGCCACACCAGCGCGTGGTGCAGGCGCAGCTGGGTCCGCCACTGAGGGAACGTCATACCGAGGTCGGAGCGGAACAGCCGGGTCAGGGTCCGCTCGCTCGCCCCGGCCTCGGTGCTGAGCTCCGCCAGCGTCCGGTCGTCGGCCGGGTCGCGTCGCAGTACGTCGCACACCTTCGCCAGCCGGGAGTCGCTGGGCGCGGGCAGATGGTGGGGCTGCCGGGACGCCACCCGCAGCTGGTCCAGCAGAACGGCCCGCAACCGACGGCGTTCGGGTGTGTCGTCCAGTGGCGGGCGGGTGCTCGCGATGATCAGCTCGCGCAGCAGCGGCCCGACCGACAGGACGGCGGGGGTGTCGAATCCGGGCGGGCCGTCGGCGGCGGGCAGCCCCACCGTGTGCAGCTCGAGCCGGCCGTGGGCGCGGTGGGCGTGCACCGTCGAGGCGGGGACCCAGATGGCCCGGTTCGCGGGAGCGATCCAGACGCCCGCGTCGGTCGTGACGGCGAGGACGCCGGTGGCCGCGTAGACGATCTGGTGGTCGTCGTGGCGGTGCGCGTCGATGCTCGCGCCCGCGGCGAGCGGGCGGGTTCGGGTCGGGGCGACGGGCTCATGGCGGATGTTCGGCATCACTTGGCAATTTATCGGAAGCGGGACAGGGGCGCCGGACGCGACGATCGATCCGTGAACCAGGACCACGACCGCGATGACCAGTCCGTCGTTCAGTACACCGCCGGGGCCGCCGCCGCCTCGAAGGCGCCCGCGCCAGAGGCTCTGGCGCCGGAGGTTCCCGTGCCCGAGGCTCCACCACCCCCGGCCGACGCGCTTTTGACCACCCGGAGACGCCGGACCGTCGCCCTGCTGTCGGTCGGACACGGATGTGTCGACGTCTACCAGGGCACGGTGGCCGCACTGGTGCCCTGGTTCGTCGCCGAGCGGGCCTACTCGTACGCCGCCGTCTCCGGCATCGTGCTGGCCGCGTCGCTGCTGTCGTCGGTGGTGCAGCCGCTGTTCGGCGCCCTGACCGACCGGTGGGCACTGCCCTGGCTGCTGCCCACGAGCACACTCGTCGCAGGAGCGGGCATCGCCCTGAGCGGCGTGGGCGGTTCGTACGCCGTGACCCTGGCCTTCGTCGCCGTCTCCGGAATCGGCGTCGCCGCGTACCACCCGGAGGCGGCCCGGGTGGCGCGCGCCGCGTCGGACGGCAGCAACACCGCGATGGGCTGGTTCTCCCTCGGCGGCAACATCGGCTTCGCCGTGGCACCGGCGGCGGTCGCCGCTGTCGTCGCCCTCGGAGGTCTGCGGGCCACCCCGCTGCTGATCGCCCCGGCCGTGACGGGCTGCGTGCTGTGCCTGATCGCGCTGCGGGCGGTACGGGGGCCGGCGCGGCAGGCCGCGGCGGCGGAGGCGCCCGCCGTCGACGACCGCCGGTCCTTCGTACGCCTCGCCTCCGCGATCGTGTGCAGGTCCGTCGTCTTCGTCGGCCTGAGCACGTTCGTGGCCCTGTACGCGCCGCAGCGCACCGGCGGCGGCGCGGCCGCCGGCGCGGCGGCCCTCTTCGTGCTGTACGCGGGAGGCGCGATCGGCACGGTGGCGGGCGGCGCCCTCGCCGACCGCTGGGGCCGGGTGACCGTGGTGCGCCGGGCGTACGCGCTGGCGGGATTCGCCGTCGCGGGGGTGGTGTTCGTGCCCGGCCCTCTGTTCCACGTGTGCGTCGCCCTCACGTCCGCCGCCCTCTACGTGCCCTTCTCCCTTCAGGTGACACTCGGTCAGGACTACCTGCCCACCAGGGCCGGCACCGCCTCGGGCATCACCCTGGGGCTGACGGTGAGCGCGGGCGGGGTGGCCGGCCCGTTCATCGGGGTGGCGGCCGACATGTCGACACTGCAGATCGCTCTCACCCCGCTGATCGTGCTGCCCGCGGTGGGATGGCTGCTGGTCCGTAGTCTTCCTGAGCCCGGCCCGCCCGTACGGCGTCGCGGCCGTGAGGCCGGCGCGGTCGGGCGCGCCGGGCGCTGATCGCGGCGCGCCGCTCCGTGGTGTGCCGGGTCCGGTGCCCTGCGTACCGCGCGGCGGGGGCGGGCCCGTCCGGGCCCGCCCCCTCGGCCGTGTCCGGCCGCCGCTCCGCCACCGCCTCGTGGCGTCGCGTCAGGTCAGGAGCCGGGCGTCACGGCCTTGATCCGCATGAAGGTCACGGAGTTCGGCGGGAAGGTGTGGCCGAAGGTGTTGTCCACGCCGCGCAGCGTCGACCGCTCGGGCCTGATCGGTGTCGCGGACGCGGTGTTGACCGCGTCCGGGTTCCCGGCGAGCGTCGTCAGCCGCGCGACCGGTGAGACGGTGGTCCGGCGGCCGAGGTCGATACGGGTCCGGGCCGCCGCGTCCTGCGCGTTGACGACCTTGACGACGAGTTCACCGGCGCCCCGGTCGTACGTCACCACCTGGCGGAACGGCTCCGCGGGTTCGTCCGTGAAGCTTCCCCACTCCTTGCCGTCCAGGAACAGGGTCACCTGCCGGCCGCGGATCTGTACCCGCAGGTCGTACTCCCGGTCCGTGGTGATCGTCGTGCCGTCCTCGATCACGACCGTTTTCGCGCCGTGGTCGGCCTGCTCGACGGCGGAACGGGTGTTGCCCCAGCCGCCCAGGTTCCACCAGTAGTGGTTGCCGGTGTCCTGGACGCCGAAGGCGACCAGGAAGCCCTCACGGCCCGACTTCTTGGTGGCCTTCACCCGCAGGTCGTAGTTCTGCCACCGCGCGTCGCCGGCGGTGACCATGGTGTCCTCGGCCGTGGCGTCGGACTGGAGGAACGCCCCGTCCGCGATCTGCCAGGAGCCGCGGCCGGTCGCCCTGGTCCACTGGGAGTCGGTGCCGGAGAAGTCGTCCCGAAGGAGGGTGCGGCCGTCGGCGGAGGTGACGGAGACGTCGTCGTACGAGGCGCTGGTCGCCCAGGTCGACAGTCCGACGGCACCGGTGATGCCGGCCTCGGCCGCAGGGGTGCCGGACGCCTCGCTGGGCACGACATGGTCGCCGACGTTGTTCATGAACAGTTTCTGCGTCTCGTAGTCGGCCGAGCCCCACGACCGGTGGTTGTCGAACCAGATCATGTTCGGCCGCCACTGCACGTAGTCCTCGTTGGCGAGCAGCGGTGCGTAGGAGGCCATCTTGACGATGTCCGCGTTGCGTTCGAGGCCGGTCATGAACGCGGCTTCGGCGAGGGCGTTGCGGAAGCGGTTGTCCCGCGAGGCGTACTCGCCGAGGAACACCTCCGGGCCTTCACGGTCGTACGAGTCGTACCGGTCGTTGTTCTTCAGGAACCACTCCGGGCCGTTGTAGTAGTGCTCGTCGACCATGTCGACGCCGGCCGCCCGGTTGAGCTCCCACGCGCGGTCGAACACCGCACCCGTGTCGTCGGGTCCCGAGTTGCTGATGACGGTGAGGTCGGGGTACCGGTCCTCGATGGCGTCGCGGAAGCGGATGAAGCGCGCGAGGTACTCGTCGGGCAGGTTCTCCTCGTTGCCGACCGCGAGATGGGTGAGACCGAACGGCTTCGGGTGGCCCATCGCGGCCCGCCGGGCGCCCCACGGCGAGGTCGCCGGCCCGTTGGCGAACTCGATCAGGTCGAGGGTGTCCTGGATGTGACGCCGCAGCAGCCCGGGGTCGTCGGTGGCCCGGTTCTGGCCGCAGCCGGTGACCAGCGCGGGGACGACGGGCAGGGGCATGGCGCCGATGTCCTCGGCGAACTGGAAGTACTCGTAGTACCCGATGCCGTAGGACTGGTTGTAGCCCCAGAAGTTGGAGTTGGTCGCGCGCTGCTCGACGGGCCCGATGGTCTCCTTCCACTGGTAGGAACGGCTGCGCTCCCAGTCGGGTGCCTCGTAGGCCTCGTGGCTTCCGGTGTTGACGAGACAGCCGCCGGGAAAGCGCAGGAAGCCGGGTTCCAGCGCGGCGATCTTCCGGGCGAGGTCGTCGCGCATACCGTTGGGCCGGTTCTTGAACGTGTTGCGGGGGAAGAGCGAGACCATGTCGAGCCGGAGGGTTCCGGTGCCGCCGGCGCCGACGCTGAGCCGTCCCTCGGTGCTGGTGCGGCTCGCGGTCAGGGTGCCCGTGTACCTGGTCCAGCGGTCGCCTTCGACCTGGACGGCCAGCGGCTCGGCGAGCGTTCCCGCCGTGTCGTCCAGCGTGACCCTCAGCGGTGTTCCGGTGGCGAGGTCGGTGCGCGCCCACACCGAGAAGTCGTACCGCTGCCCGGCCCGTACGGCCATACCGGAGTTGTAGCCGCTGTTGGTGAGCCGGACCGCTGCCGGGTCGGTGCCGGGGGCGCCGAGCGTCGCCCGCAGATAGCGCCGGTTGTTCTCGTTCAGGCGGCCCTCGTCGTCGACGACCTCGGCGGTGCCGGTGCCGGTCGTGGCCCACGATGTCAGAGGCGTGTAGGAGGCGTTGTCCGCGCGGTCGTACTCGAAGGACCGGTTCTGCACGAGTTCGGCGTACAGCCCGCCGTCGGCGGCGCGGTTGATGTCCTCGTAGAAGACGCCGTACATCGTGTCGTCGATCGACGGGCCGCGGTCGGACGGATCGACGGTGAGGGTGTAGTCGGTGACGGGCGCGGCGGGCACGGCGGGCGCGACGGGCGCGGCAGGCACGTCCGAGGCGGTTGCCGGGCCGCCGCCGAGGGTGCACGCGAGCAGGGCACCCGCGCAGAGCCGTGACCACGGCTTCGTCGACGGGCGTCGGGAGGGCGCGCGTGTGCTTGTCGGGCGGGGTGCCATGGGCTCTCCTGAGGACAATGCGTTCGGGATATCGAACGTTGTGCGAAATTGCGCATGGCGAGCATGGGGGAGCCGGTCTCGGTGCGTCAAGACGCCTGTCTGCGTGAGCTGTTGACATCGGTGAGGGTCCGGCCGTTGACTTGCGCCACCATTCCGAACATTGTCCGAAATATCGAACAGACCGTATTCGGGCGGTCGGCGAGGAGCACGAGACCCATGACGACCAGCAGACGCGCGGTTCTGGCAGCGGCCGCGGTCGCGGCGGCCGCCGCGACCGGGTCGACGACAGCGGCGCATGCGGCCACCGGACCCACGGCCGCGCCGCCCACCGGCCCGCGCGATCCGGTACGGGAGCACTTCGGAACACTGGGCGACGGCACCCGCGTCGACCGGTGGACACTGTCCAACGGCGGAACCCGCCTGCGCGTCCTGTCGTACGGCGGCATCGTCCAGGCACTCGAGATCCCCGACCGCCGGGGGCGGCCGGCCAACGTCTCACTGGGCTTCGCCGATCTGGCCGATTACGTCGCCAAGAGCCCCTACTTCGGCGCCCTGATCGGCCGGTACGGAAACCGGATAGCAGGCGCGCGGTTCTCCCTCGACGGGACCACCCACCGCCTTCCGGCGAACGACGGGCCCAACAGCCTGCACGGTGGGGACCAGGGCTTCGACAAGCGCGTATGGGACGTCGTGCCGTACCGGCACGGCACCGACACCGGGCTCACCCTGCGCCGCGTGAGCCCCGACGGGGAGATGGGCTATCCCGGCACACTGACGATCCGGGTGGACTACGTCCTCACCTCGCGCGGCGACTTCCGCGTCGACTACGAGGCGACGACCGACAGGCCCACCGTCGTCAACCTCACCAACCACACGTACTTCAACCTGGCCGGGGAGGGAAGCGGCTCGATCCACGACCACACGCTGCGCATCGACGCCTCCCGCTACACCCCCGTCGACGCCACGCTCATCCCGACCGGCGAGCGGGCGCGCGTCTCACGGACCCCCTTCGACTTCCGGCACGGCAAGCGGATCGGTGACGACCTGCGCGACGGACACGAGCAGATCCTGCTGGGGCAGGGCTACGACCACAACTTCGTGCTCGACAAGGGTGTCACCGGTTCTCCGGAGCGGGTGATCGCCGTGTCCGACCCAGCGTCCGGGCGGACCATGCGCATCGCCACCACCGAACCGGGCGTGCAGTTCTACAGCGGCAACTTCCTCGACGGCACCCTCAAGGGCACCTCCGGACGCGTCTACCGGCAGGGTGACGGCTTCTGCCTCGAGACCCAGCACTTCCCCGACTCGCCCAACCAGCGCGGATTTCCCTCGACGGTGCTGCGCCCGGGACAGACCTACCGCTCCTCCACGGTGCACTCCTTCGGAACCCTCTGACGGCCGATGGGTGCGGGCACGAACCGGTCGGCGCCGGCCGGCCCGCCACGCACCGCGCCGCCGGCCCGGAGATCCTCCGGACCGGCGGCACCGCGGGGCGTCAGGAACCGACCTTGCGCTTGTTCCACACGTCGAACCCGACCGCGGCCAGCAGCACCAGGCCCTTGATGACCTGCTGGTAGTCGCTGCCGATGCCCACGAGTGACATGCCGTTGTTGAGCACGCCGAGGACCAGACCGCCGATGACCGCGCCGAGCACCGTCCCGACGCCGCCGCTCATCGACGCGCCGCCGATGAACGCGGCCGCGATGGCCTCCAGTTCGAAGTTCACACCGGCCTGCGGCACACCGGCGTTGAGGCGTGCCGCGTAGACGACGCCGGCCAGCGCCGCCAGTACCCCCATGTTGACGAACACGAGGAACGTGACGCGCTTGTCCTTCACGCCCGACAGCTTGGCCGCCGCCTGGTTGCCGCCGAGGGCGTACACATGGCGTCCCACGACCGCGTTGCGCATGACGAAGCCGAAGCCGACGAGCA
Organism: Streptomyces sp. NPDC003023; assembly: GCF_042888225.1. Lineage (NCBI taxonomy): Bacteria > Bacillati > Actinomycetota > Actinomycetes > Kitasatosporales > Streptomycetaceae > Streptomyces > Streptomyces sp. NPDC003023. The sequence continues at coordinate 190,268 of NZ_JBIAPL010000008.1, read as the reverse complement.
GCGCGGCGAGGAGCAGCAGTACGACCGGGGCGCCGCGGTAGCTGGCGAGGGTCAGTGTGAAGGCGAGGACGGCGGCCGCGAGAGCGGCGCACTTGGCGAGGAACAGACCACGGGGCAGCACGTCGAGGTCGTACTTCTGCTGCCGGCGACGGTCGCGGACCTCCTGCCACAGGGCGAATGCGAGGAGCGCGAGCCCCAGCAGCAGGGTGAGGTTGTGGTAGTTGGTGACCGGCCCGACCTCCGGCAGGTAACCGGTGGAGATCTTCTGGAACCCCTCGGGGAACGGGCCGAGCGAGCGGCTGCCCAGCAGGATCTGGGTGCCGCCCCGGAACAGCAGCATGCCCGCCAGTGTGACGATGAACGAGGGGATGCCGACGTACGCGATCCAGAAGCCCTGCCAGGCACCCGCCGCCGCCCCGACCACGAGGGCGAGCACCAGGGCCGCCGGCCACGGCACGTCGTGCTCGACCATCATCACGGCGCACGCCGCGGAGACGAAGGCGGCCAGCGAGCCGACCGACAGGTCGATGTGGCCCGAGATGATGACGATCATCATGCCGATGCCGAGGACCAGGATGTAACTGTTCTGCAGGACCAGGTTGGTGACGTTGTTCGGCATCAGCAGGACGCCGTCGGTCCATATCTCGAACAGCACGACGATGAAGGCCAGGGCGACGAGCATCCCGTACTGCCGCATGTTGCGGCGTGCGGCGTCCATCAGGAGCGACTTCGTCGAGGAGCGTGCGGCCGGCGGCGCGGGGCTGGGCGGGCTGTTCTTGGCGTCGGTGGTGACCGGACCCATTTCTGTTACCTCTTGTCGCTGGTGTTGGTCATGTGGCGCATGAGGACTTCTTGGGTCGCCTCACCGCGCGGCACCTCTCCCGTGAGGCGGCCGGCGGACATCGTGTAGATGCGGTCGCACATACCGAGCAGCTCGGGGAGCTCCGAGGAGATGAAGACGACGGCCTTGCCCTCGGCGGCGAGCCGGTCGATGACGGTGTAGATCTCGAACTTGGCGCCGACGTCGATGCCGCGGGTGGGTTCGTCGAGGATCAGCACATCGGGACCGGCGAAGATCCATTTGCTGAGGACGACCTTCTGCTGATTGCCGCCGGAGAGCCGGCCGACCTGCTCGAAGACCGTCGGCGCCTTGATGTTCATGCTGGTGCGGTACGACTCCGCGACCCGGCGCTCGGCGTGCTCGTCCACGATGCCCCGCCGGGAGACCTTGGACAGGGCGCTCATGGTGATGTTCCGGCCGATGGAGTCGATGAGGTTGAGCCCGTAGTGCTTGCGGTCCTCCGTGACGTAGGCGATGCCGTGCCCGACCGCTTCCGGGACCGTGCGGGTGTGGATCTCGTGGCCGTCCTTGAGCACCGTTCCGCTGATGTTGCGGCCGTAGGAGCGGCCGAAGACGCTCATGGCCAGCTCCGTGCGGCCGGCGCCCATCAGTCCGGCGATGCCGACGATCTCGCCCCGCCGGACGTTCACCGACACCTGGTCGACGACCTTGCGCTGCTGGTCGATCGGGTGATGGACGGTCCAGTCGCGTATCTCCAGCGCCGGGTGGGCGCCGGCGTCGCCGGTCCACGGAGTGCGCTCGGGGAACCGGTGGTCCAGGTCGCGGCCCACCATGCCCCGGATGATGCGGTCCTCCGTCGTCAACTCGTCCCTGACGTCGAGGGTCTCGACGGTGCGGCCGTCGCGGATGACGGTGACGGAGTCGGCGACCTCGGCGATCTCGCCCAGCTTGTGCGAGATGATGATCGAGGTGATGCCCTGCTCCTTCAACTCCTTGATCAGGGCGAGAAGTTTGGCGCTGTCCTCGTCGTTCAGGGCGGCGGTCGGCTCGTCGAGGATCAGCAGCTCGACCTTCTTGGAGAGCGCCTTGGCGATCTCCACCAGCTGCTGTTTGCCGACACCGATGTCCGCGACGCGGGTCTGCGGGTGCTCGTCGAGGCCGACCCGCTTGAGCAGGGCGGCGGCGTGGCGCAGGGTCTCGTTCCAGCTGATGATGCCGCGCCGGGCGTGCTCGTTGCCGAGGAAGATGTTCTCGGCGATGGACAGGTACGGCACCAGGGCGAGCTCCTGGTGGATGATGACGATGCCGCGGTCCTCGCTCGCCCGGATGTCCCTGAACGCGCACGTCCGGCCCTGGAAGAGGATGTCCCCCTCGTAACTGCCGTGCGGGTGCACGCCGCTGAGCACCTTCATCAGCGTCGACTTCCCGGCGCCGTTCTCCCCGCAGACGGCGTGCACCTCACCGGGCGCCACGGTCAGCGTCACGTCGGACAGCGCGCGCACGCCGGGGAACGACTTGCCGATCGAGCGCATCTCGAGGATCGGCCGGGGCGTACCGGTCACAGGTCGCTCGCCTTGATGTAGCCGGAGTCGACCAGCACCTTGCGGTAGTTGGAGGCGTCGACGCTCACCGGGTCGAGAAGGAAGGCGGGCACGACCTTCTTCTCGTTGTCGTAGGTGGTCGTGTCGTTGACCTCGGGCTTCCTGTCGTTCAGTACGGCATCGGCCATCTGCACGGCCTGCTTGGCGAGCGCCCGGGTGTCCTTGTAGACGGTCTGGGTCTGTTGCCCGGCGATGATGGACTTGACGGAGGCGACCTCCGCGTCCTGCCCGGTGACGACCGGGTACGGCTTGGCCGCGGTGCCGTAGCCGTCCGACTTGAGCGCCGAGAGGATGCCGATCGAGATCCCGTCGTACGGCGAGAGCACCGCGTCCACGGCCTCGGAGGAGTACGAACCGGTCAGCAGGTCGTCCATGCGCTTCTGCGCGGTGCCGCCGTCCCAGCGGAGGGTGGTGATCTGCTCCAGCCGGGTCTGGCCGCTGCGGACGACCAGCTGCTTCTTGTCGATGTACGGCTTCAGCACCTTCCACGCGCCCTGGAAGAAGAAGCGGGTGTTGTTGTCGTCGGGGGAGCCGGCGAACAGCTCGATGGTGGCGGGTTCCCCGGCGCCGCCGTTCTTCAGTCCCAGCTTGTCGACGATGTAGTCGGCCTGGAGCTGCCCGACCTTCTCGTTGTCGAACGACGCGTAGTAGTCGACGTCGTCGCTGCCGAGGACGAGCCGGTCGTAGGAGATCACCTCGATGCCCTGTTCGCCCGCCTGCCGCAGCACGTCGCTCAGGGCACGGCCGTCGATGGCGGCGACGACGAGGACGTCGACACCCTTGGTGATCATGTTCTCGATCTGGGAGACCTGCTGGTCGACGTCGTCCTCGCCGTACTGCAGATCCGTCTTGTAGCCGAGCTTCTTGAACTCGGCGGCCATGTTGCTGCCGTCGGCGATCCAGCGCTCCGACGACTTGGTCGGCATCGCTATGCCGATGGTGGAGCCCTTGCCGCCCTTCTGTTCCTGCTTGCTGCCGCCCTCGCTGTTCTGGCCGCAGGCGGCGAGGGACAGTGCGAGCGTGGCGGCGACGGCGGCGGTGACCGTGGTGCGGCGGTTGAGAGTCATCATCAGTCCTTCTGGTCGGTCGTCGGCTGGTCAACGGGCAGATCGGCGGGCAGATCGGCGTGCGGGGCGGCGTGCGGCTCGGTCGTGGGCAGGTCGGCGACCGGGAAGCGGTGCAGGGGTCCGGGGAGGCGGGAGCCGAGCGGTGACATCCCGCCGTCGGCGCCATGACGGGCCAGCAGGTCGAGCGCGAGCCGTCCCCGCCTGACGCGTTCGCGTGCCGACGCCAGCATCGTGTCCCTCATGTGGGCGCCGTACGGGTAGAAACCGGGGGCCCGGCTCAGTCCGAACTTGAGGTAGAGCGGGGCGCCGCGCCGGATGATCTCGGCGGTCTCGTACATCCGTACATAGCCGCCGAGATCGTCCGGCGCCTCGATGTAGAGGTCCATCGGCGCGCCGCTGACCCGGCGGATCTCCGTGAGGTGAGTGAGCGTCAGGTCGGAGGGGACGTTGACGGAATCGGCGCCGAGCCGTTCATGGACCGCGTACGCGGCCGGGTTGACCGGACCCACGAGCGCGGAGACCTTGAACGTCGTGCCGGCCGGCAGCACGCCCTGCCCGCGCAGCCGGTGCAGGGTCCAGAGCACGCCCTCGTCCGCGACCAGCAGGCACCGTACGCCTAGGGAGGTCGCGCGCAGCGCGTCCTCGACGCAGCCGGCCAGCGCGTCGTGGCCACGGGCGCGCAGACCCGAACCGCCGGACGCGGTACGGGTCGACGCGCCGATGTCCCAGCTGCCGCGCGGCCCGGTGAAAAGGCACAGTTCGATGCCGCGTTCGGCGCTCGCCCCGACCATCTCGGTGATCTCGTCGTCGGTGAGCATCCACACGCCGCTGCCCTGGCTGATGCGGTGGATCGGCAGGTTCAGCCGGGCCGCCTCCTCCAGTACGACGGCGAGCACCTCCGGGCCCTCGCACGAGGGGATCTCGGTGCGCCAGCTGCCACCGTCGGGGAAGCGGTGCGCAGAGGCGTCCGCCGGGTTCTCGGCGGGAGCGGCCAGACCGAGTGCGGCGAGTGCCGCTTCACCGGGGCGGCGCCGGTCGCGGGCCGGTGCGGTGGAAGGGGTCACGAGCACCTCTATGTTCGATATGTCGGACGGCGTTCGAGATTCTGCGCTGAAGTTAAGGAGCCGGGTGTGCGGGTGTCAATGGTTCGGACCGGCCGGGAAGGAGATTCCTGAGCCCTTACCGGGCGGACGGTGCGGCGATAGACTGTTCGCCCTGTCGGTCAAGCGTTGAAATATCGAACAAGGGGGAAGTCGTGGGACGTCATGTGCCCGCCGTCACCCGGGCTCTGGACATTCTGGAGCTCTTCCTCGACGGCGACGGGACGATGTCGGCGCCCGACATCGTCCGCAGGCTCCAACTGCCGCGCACCACTGTGCACGAACTCATCACCACCCTCACGGCCAGGTCCTACCTCGTGCCCGTGGAGGGCCAGCCCGGGCGCTACCGGCTCGGCGTCCGTCCGTACCAGCTGGGCAGCCGGTACGCGGAGCAGCTGGACCTCGCCCGGGAGGGCCAGGAGGTCGCCCGCTCCGTCGCCCAGACCTGCGGGGAGACCGTCCACGTCGCGATCCTTGACGGCTCCCAGGTCCTCTACGTCGCCAAGGTCGACTCCACGCACGCCGTCCGCATGGTCTCCGCGGCGGGGCGGAGCCTGCCCGCGCACTGCACCGCCGTCGGCAAGATGCTGCTGGCCTCCCTCCCGGAGGAGGAGCTCGACAGCCGCTTCGCACCCGGCACCGAGCTGGTGGCCATGACATCCAACAGCATCACCGACCCGGCCGTGCTGCGCTCCGAACTCGCCACCGTGCGGGCGGCCGGTGTCGCCCTGGAACAGCGCGAGTCGAACGCCGACGTCAGCTGTGTCGCCGCACCGGTGCGCGACCGCTCGGGACGGGTCGTGGCGGCGCTGTCCATCTCCGTGCCGATGATCCGCTGGAGCGAGGAGCGGCTCGCGGAACTGCGGCCGCTGGCCGGCAAGGGGGCCGCGGCCCTCTCCGAGCGGCTCGGGCACCGGGCGCCGTGACGGGCGTGGAGACGGCAGTGCGGCACGAGGCCGCACTGGGTGAGGGCCCCACCTGGGACGGTGCGGCAGGCCGGCTCGTGTGGGTCGACATCCTCTCCTCCCGCGTCCACACCTACGATCCCGCCACCGGTCGGCGCACCGTCATGGACGCGGGTCAGCACGTCGGAGCGGCCAAGCCCCGCGCGGGAGGGGGAGTGGTGGTCAACCTCCGTGACGGAGTGGGGGTGTACGACGGCGACGGCGCGTTCCGGTGGCTGCACCGCGAGCCGGTCGAGGGGCGGCGCGGCAACGACGCCGCGGTCGCCCCGGACGGCTCGTTGTGGGCGGGGACCATGCGCTACGACGAGGCGCCCGCGGGCGGGACACTCACCCGGATCGCGCCGGACGGCACGACGACCGGGATACTGACCGATGTCGCCGTCAGCAACGGCACCGGGTGGAGCCCCGACGGCAGCCGGATGTACTACATCGACTCGCCGACCCGCCGCATCGACGTGTTCGACGTGCGCCCGGGCGACGTGCTTCCGGTCAACCGGCGGCCGCTGACCGTCGTCGAACCGGGTGCGGGCTTCCCCGACGGCCTCGCCGTCGACGCGGACGGGTGCGTCTGGGTGGCTCTGTGGGACGGCGGCGCGGTGCGCCGTTACACACCGCGGGGAGTTCTGGACCGAGTGGTTCCGCTTCCGGTGCTCCGGCCCACCGCCTGTGCCTTCGGCGGTCCGGCCCTCGCCGATCTCTACATCACCTCGGCCTCTGCGGGACTGGCCGCGCCGCACCCGCTGTCGGGTTCCCTGCTGGTGCTCCCCGATGCCGGCCAGGGGTTGCCGCAGCCCGCCTTCGCGGGCTGAACGGGGGCGGCGGGCCCGCCGAATGGCAGTCACTGACGCGGTTTGTTCGTGATATCGAACGACGTTCGTGATTTCAGCGAAAGTCGTTGACGGCGCGTCGCCCCGCGTCTACGGTCCCGTTCGAAGTGGCGAGCGTGCGCCGGTATGTCGAACATGGCGTGGCTGCTCCCGCTTCCGCCTCCCCGCCGAATGAAGGAGCCGCCCTTCATGAACGCCGCGCCGTCCGGACGCCGGAAGCACCGGCGGCCAGTCCGTGTTCCGCGACCGTGGCGGCCGCGACGTCCTCGCCTACCACTACTACGACGGCGCGGACAACGGCGTGCCCAAACTCGGCCTCAGCACCCTGAGCTGGGGCGATGACGGCTGGCCCGTCGTCACCCCCTGACGCCCGCCCCCGGAAGGACACCATGCCCGACAGCAATGCCCGCTTCACGCTCGACCCCGCCTTCACCGTGGGCGAGGTGAATCCCCGTCTCTTCGGCTCGTTCGTCGAGCACTTGGGCCGCTGCGTGTACACCGGCATCTTCGAGCCCGGCCACCCGGCCGCCGACGAGGCGGGGCTGCGGACCGACGTCCTGGACCTGGTCCGCGAACTCGGCGTCACCGCGATCCGCTACCCGGGCGGCAACTTCGTCTCCGGCTACCGCTGGGAGGACTCCGTCGGCCCGGTCGAGGAGCGGCCGCGCCGCCTCGATCTCGCCTGGCGGTCCACCGAGACCAACCGGTTCGGGCTGAGCGAGTTCATCGGCTTCCTCAAGAAGCTCGGCCCCGAGGCCGAGCCGATGATGGCCGTGAACCTCGGTACGCGCGCGGTGGCGGAGGCGATCCGGCTCCAGGAGTACGCCAACCACCCGTCCGGCACCGAACTGTCGGACCTGCGCATCGCACACGGCGACAAGGACCCGTTCGGCATCCGCCTGTGGTGCCTCGGCAACGAGATGGACGGGCCGTGGCAGACCGGCCACAAGACTGCGGAGGAGTACGGCCGGCTGGCGGCGGAGACGGCCAGGGCGATGCGCCAGCTCGACCCCGCGGTCGAGCTGGTGGCCTGCGGCAGCTCCAGCCAGGCGATGCCCACCTTCGCGGCCTGGGAGGCGACGGTCCTGACGGAGGCGTACGACCTGGTCGACCACATCTCGCTGCACGCCTACTACGAGGAACTCGACGGCGACCGCGACTCGTTCCTCGCGTCGGCCGTCGACATGGAGTCCTTCATCGAGAACGTGGTCGCCACCTGCGACCACATCGGCGCCCGGCTGAAGTCGAAGAAGAGGATCCAGCTCTCCTTCGACGAGTGGAACGTCTGGTACCAGAAGCGGTTCCAGGCCGAGTCCGAGGCCGACCCGCTGGACTGGCCCGAGGCCCCGCGACTGCTCGAGGACAACTACAGCGTCACCGACGCCGTCGTCTTCGGCTCGCTGCTGATCGCCCTGCTCCGGCACGCCGACCGGGTCACGGTCGCCTGTCTCGCCCAGCTCGTCAACGTGATCGCCCCGATCATGACAGAGCCCGGCGGCCCCGCCTGGCGGCAGACGACGTTCTTCCCCTTCGCCCAGGCCGCACGCCACGGGCGCGGTGAAGTCCTCGACGTACGGGCCGAGTCGCCGACGTACGAGACGGCCGCGTACGGAGAGGTGCCGCTGCTGCACGCCACCGCCGTACGGGACCCGGAGAGCGGCACCGTCACCGTCTTCGCCGTCAACCGCGGGCGGAACGAGCCGCTGCCGCTCCACGTCACGCTGTCCGGACTGGACGTGAGCCGTGTCGTGGAGCACAGCGTGCTCGCCGACGCCGACCCGGACGCCCGCAACACCCTGGCGGAACCCGAGCGTGTGGTGCCGCACGCAGGCAGGGGCGCCCGGATCACCGGAGGAGTCCTCGAGGTGACCCTCGAGCCCCTGTCGTGGAACGTGATCCGCCTGGCCGCCGGGGCCTGACGGCCCCCCGAGGGCTTCCACCGAAGCCGCCACCCGCCCCCGGTCGCCCGGAGAACCGGGGCCGGGCGGCTACCCCCGGAACCCTCCGCCCGCTCCGCACGCCCCGGAACCCTCCGCCCGCCCCGGAACGCCCCGGAACGCCGCGCCCGCCCCGGAACGCCCCGCACACCCCGTAGCTCCACTTGCTCCGTACCTCCCGTGACCCCGGTCGACGACCGACCTCCCGCAGAGACGAGCCGCCATGCAACCTCCCCTTCTCACCCGGCGCCGAGCCCTCGCCGGCGGCGTCGGTGCCCTGGCCGGCGCCGCCTGTCCGGGCCCGCTGTCCGGATGCGCCGCGCCGTCCGCCGCCACCGGTCCCGGACAGACCCGCCTGCGGTTCTGGCACCTGTTCGGCGGTGGCGACGGGGTCAACATGCGGGCCATGCTCGAGGACTTCCGCGCCGAGCACGCGGACATCGGCCTGGAAGCCGTGACCCTCCAGTGGGGCGCCCCCTACTACACCAAGCTCGGCATGGCGGGCGCGGGCGGACGCGCTCCCGAACTGGCCGTGCTCCACCTCGCCCGGCTCGCGGGCTTCGCCCCCGGCCGGCTCCTGGACCCCTTCGACCTGGACCTGCTCGCCGACCTGGGGGTGCGTGAGCAGGACTTCCCGCCCGAGATCTGGCGACGCGGCCAGGTGGCCGGCAAGCAGTACGCCGTGCCGTTCGACACCCATCCCATGGTGCTCTACTACCAGACCGAGGTGTGCGAGAAGGCCGGACTCATGACCGGCGGCAGGCTCAGAGCCGTCACCGGGGCCGAGGACTTCGCCGACGCACTGCGTGCCGCGAAGAAGGCGACCGGTCTGCCCGGCCTGGTGACGGAGACCCTCGGCCCCGACTGCATCACCCCCTGGCGGCTGTTCGCCACGTTCTACTCCCAGACCGGCGGCAAGGTGCTCTCCGACGACGGCAGGAGTCTCGCCCTCGACGACGCGAAGGCGCTGCGCGTCCTGACGTATCTGGCCTCGCTCGCGGAGGAGGGGTTGATGGTGCGCCGCGCCGACTACGGAGCCTCCGTCGGCATCTTCAACGGCGGGAAGACGGCCTTCCACCTCAACGGTGAATGGGAGATCAGCACCTTCCGGACCGGCGGGATCCCGTTCTCCATGACCCGCGTCCCCGCCCTGTTCGGCCGGCCCACCGCCCAGGCCGACTGCCACGCCTTCGTCCTGCCGCACCAGGCCGGCCGCGGCGGTCCGGCCGACGAGGCCGCGCACACCCTCGTCGCCTGGATGCTGCGCCACTCCGTCGCCTGGGCCGAGGGCGGCCATGTGCCCGCCTACCGACCGGTGCTGAAGGATCCCGCCTACCTCGCCCTGAAGCCGCAGTCCGAGTACCGCGGCGTCATCGACGACGTGGCGCTCGACGAACCCGCCTGGTTCGCCGGATCCGCCTCCCGCATGTGGATCGAACTCGGCGCCGTCTTCTCGGGTGTCCTCACCGGATCCCGCAGCCCGCGCGGCGCCCTGACGGAGGCCAGGGCCCGCCTTGGAACCCTCCTCGACACCCGCAACCCCCTTCCCGGAGTCGCGTCATGACCACCACCACCGCGGCACCGCCGCCATCGGTGGCGAAGCGCCGCACCGCAGCCGACCGACCGCCGGTCCTTACCGTCCGCCGCGGATGGACCGAGCACGGCCTGGTGTTCGTCGCCCCGTTCCTGCTCGTGTACGCGATGTTCCTGCTGTGGCCGCTGCTCTCGGGCCTCGGTATGAGCCTCACGAGCGAGAACATCACCGGTACCGGCGGCGAGTTCGTCGGTCTCGCCAACTACGCCGAGGCCTTCGCCGACCCGGATGTCTGGTCCTCGCTGTGGAACACCGTCTGGTTCACCGTGCTCTCCACCGTCCCGCTCGTCCTCGTGGGGCTGGGCCTGGCGCTGCTCTCGCACCAGCTGCGGGTGGTGCAGTGGCTGTGGCGGCTCAGCTGGTTCGCACCGTTCCTTCTGCCGTCCGGAGTCGTCTGTCTGCTCTTCGCGCAGATGATCTTCCCGTCCGGCTTCGGGCTCGCCGACCAGATGCTCGCCTCCGTCGGGCTGGAGCCGGGCATCGGCTGGCTCAGCGAGGAGCGCTACGCGATGCTCTCCGTAGTGGCGACCACGGTCTGGTGGACCGTCGGCTTCAACTTCCTGCTCTACCTGGCCGCTCTGCAGGCCGTCCCGGCCCACCTCTACGAGGCCGCCGAACTGGACGGCGCCGGGTCCTGGCAGCGGCTGTGGCACATCACGCTGCCGCTGCTGCGCCGCACCACGGGCCTGGTGGTGGTCCTCCAGGTCCTCGCCTCGCTGAAGATCTTCGACCAGGTCTACATCATGACCGGCGGCGGCCCCGACGACTCCACCCGGCCGATCCTGCAGTACGTCTACCAGCAGGGGTTCACCGGCTACCGCATCGGCTACGCCTCGGCCGTCTCCTACATCTTCTTCGCACTGATTCTGATCGTCTCCCTGGTGCAGCCGATGCTGTCCCGGCGCCGAACCGAGGAGGCCGCGAAGTGAGCGGTTCCACCACCGTCAAGGTCCCCGCCGCGGGCCCCTCCGCAGACGGCGCCGGCGGCCGCGAGCCGCGCTGGAACGGCGGCCGGATCGCACTGCTGGTGATCGCCCTGCTTCTCGCGGCCGCCTGGCTCGTCCCGCTCGCCTGGGCGGTCGCGACCTCGCTGAAGCCGGAGGCGGAGACGACCAGGACCCCGCTCGAGTGGATCGGCTCGAGCATCACGTTCGAGGCGTACGCCAAGGTCTGGGAGTCCGGCGATGTGCTGCGCTGGATGATGAACTCCGTGTACGTCTCCCTCATGACGACCGTACTGACCGTCCTGACCTGTGCGATGGCCGCGTACGGTTTCACCCGCACCGACTTCCGCGGGCGCAGGACGCTCTACGGGCTGGTGCTCGCGGGCATCATGGTGCCGCCGCAGGTGCTGATCGCGCCGCTGTTCACCGAGATGGTGCAGCTCGGGCTCGTCGACACCTACTGGGGCGTGATCCTGCCTCAGGTCGCCGTGCCGGCCATGGTCTTCATCCTGGTGAAGTTCTTCCAGGGGGTGCCCCGGGAACTGGAGGAGGCGGCCTTCGTCGACGGTGCGGGGCGCTGGCGGGTGTTCTGGACGATCGTGATGCCGTTGTCCCGGCCGGTGCTCGCCGCCGTCGCGATCTTCACGTTCATCTCCACCTGGAACAACTTCCTGTGGCCGTTCCTGGTAACCACGGACCCGGGCGGGATGACACTGCCCGTCGGCCTGGTCAGCGTGCAGTCCTCGTTCGGTGTCCGCTACGCGCAGATCATGGCGGCGCTGGTCGTCGCCGGGCTGCCCCTGCTGATCGTGTTCATGCTCTTCCAGCGGCAGATCGTGCGCGGGATCGCGCACACGGGCCTCTCCGGCCAGTAGCCTTTTGCGCACACAGGGCCGGGGCGCACCCGCGATGGGTGCGCCCCGGCCTCCGCGTGCGCGTGTCGGCGGCAATCAGGCGGCGGTTGTCAGGCGGCGGTTGTCAGGCGGCGCCAATCAGGCGGTGGCGTCCTCGAAGCGGTTCAGGTCGCCCGGCAGCCGTGAGCCGAGCGGCGACATCGCCTCGTCGGCGCCGTGCCGGGCCAGCAGGTCGAGCGCGAGCCTGCCACGCCGCACCCGCTCGCGGGCGGTGCTCAGGACCGTCTCGCGCAGATGCAGCCCGGACGGGTAGACCGACGGTGCCTTGGCGAGACCGAACTTGAGGTAGAGAGGTGCGCCGCGCCGGATCAGTTCGGCGATCTCGTACATCCGGACGTAGCCGCCGAGGTCGTCCGGCGCCTCGACGTACAAGTCCATCGGCGCGCGGCTCACCCGCCGGATCTCGGTGAGGTGCGCCGGCGTCAGGTCGCTGGGCACGTTGACGGAGTCCGCGCCGAGGCGCTCGTACACGGCGTACGCGGCGGGGTTGACGGGGCCGATGAGCGCGGAGACCTTCAGCGTGGTGTCGCCGGGGAGCAGGCCCTGCGACCGGGCCCGGTGCAGTGTCCACAGCACCCCCTCGTCGGCGACGAGCAGGCACCGGACGCCGAGTTCCGTGGCGCGCAGGGCGTCCTCCACGCAGCCGGCGACCGCGTCGTGCCCGCGGGCGCGGAGGCCACCGCCGCGTGAGTCGGTACGCGTGGAGCCGCCGATGTCCCAGGTGCCTCGGGGCCCGGTGAACAGGCAGAGCTCGATGCCTCGTTCGGCCGCGGACTCCACCATCTCGGTGATCTCGTCGTCGCCGAGCATCCAGACACCGCTGCCCTGGCTGATGCGGTGGACGGGCACGTCGAGCCGGGTCGATTCCTTGAGCACGGCGGCCAGCGCCTCCGGGCCCTCGACGGAGGGGATCTCCACCCGCCAGCGGCCGCCATCGGGGAAGGAATGCGGCGACGTGTCGGCGGGGTCGGTCGCCGGGCCGGTGAACCCGAGGGCGGCCAGGGCGGGTTCGCCGGGGCGGCGGGGCTGTGAGGACGGGGACATGGATCTCCTCCGACTGAAAGGTGTTCGAAATATCGAATTACGTTCGATGTTGCGCGCGCGGGCCGGTACGGCGCCGATCGCCGCCGGGCCTCCCCGGCGGGGCCGCGGCTCAGGGGCGCAGCAGTACCTTCCCGACGCGGGGGTCGCCGGAGCCCACGAGGGCGATGCCCTCTTCGAACCGGTCGAGCGTCAGTTCATGGGTGACCAGCGGCAGCGGCGTCAGCAGCCCGGCGGAGAAGGCGCGCACGGCGTGCGCCCAGGCGGCCGGTGTCGCGCCGAACACGGTCCGCACGTCCAGTTGGCGCACCACGAGATCGGTCGGATCCAGCCCCAGGGCGCCCGGCGCGGGAATGCCGGTGAGGACCAGGCGGCCGCCGCGCCGCAGCAGGCCGGCCGAGGTGCGGGCGGCCGACGCCGCCCCGGCGGCCTCGACGACGACGTCGAACTCGCCGGGCAGCGGTAGCTCTTCAACTGTGCGGTAGTGCGTCGCCCCGAAGGCTCGGGCGGTGTCGGCGAGGTCGGACCGGATGCCGACCATCAGCAGTTCGGCGGGGGAGCAGGCACTCAGCAGCTGCGCCGTGAGCATGCCGAGGGTGCCGGTGCCCACGACGGCGACCCGCTGACCGGGACGGACATCCGCCTTCAGCGCCGCGGCGGCGACACAGGCCGCGGGCTCGAGCAGGGCGGCGGCCGTCAGGTCGGCGCCCTCCGGCAGCAGGTGCAGCAGCCGGGCGGGGAGGGTGAGGGTCGCGGCCATCGCCCCGGGCCGGGTGAAGCCCGTCTCGTCGTACCCGGCGCCGCACAGGGTGGTCTCGCCCGCGTGACAGCGTTCGCAGACCTGGCAGTTGCGGAAGCCCTCGCCGACGACCTTCCGGCCGACGAGGGAGTCCGGTACGCCGTCACCGACGGCGGCGACCGTGCCCGACCACTCGTGTCCCGGAACGACGGGATAGCGGACGTAGCCCTTGGGCCGGTTGCCCTGGAACACCTCCCGGTCGCTGCCGCAGATGCCCACCGCGGCGACGCGGACCTGAGCCTCGCCGGGGCCGGGCGGCCGCGGCGTGTGTCCGGCGGTCCGGAATCGTCCGGGACCGTCGAGCACGACCTCCCGGGGCAGGTCCGCCTCGCCGGCGGTCACGCCTTCTTCCCCGTCGGGTCGCGCTTCTCCCAGCCCTCGGCCCACAGGTCGAACCTGGCCTGCTGCTGCGGGAATTCGGCGGCGGCGTCGGTGTCGAGCTCCACCCCGAGGCCGGGCTCGTGGGACAGCTCGAAGTACCCGTCCACGACCTGTGGCGCACCCTTGACGACCTTCTTGATCTCAGCGTCGGCGAAGTCGTTGAAGTGCTCGAGGATCTTGAAGTTCGGCGTGGAGAAGCCGACCTGGAGTGATGCGGCCGTCAGCACGGGCCCGCCGACGTTGTGCGGCGCGACGAGCATGTAGTGGGTCTCCGCCGTGGCGGCGAGCTTGCGGGTCTCCAGGATGCCGCCTATGTGGCCGACGTCCGGCTGGAGGATGTCCGCGGCCTGAGACTCGAACAGCTCGCGGAACTCGATGCGGTCGTGGATGCGTTCGCCGGTGGCGATCGGCATGTCGACCTTGCCGGCCACCTTCGCCAGTGCCTTGAGGTTCTCCGGCGGCACGGGCTCCTCGAGCCAGGCGGGCCGGAACGGGGCGAGTTCACTCGCGAGCCGTACGGCGGTGGAGGGGGAGAAGCGGCCGTGCATCTCCAGCATGAGCTCGGCGTCGGGCCCGATCGCGTCCCGGACCGCCTCGATCAGCGACACCGAGTACAGCGTCTCCTCGTGCGACAGCTCGTAGTGGCCGGTGCCGAACGGGTCGATCTTCAGTGCCCGGTAGCCGCGCTCCATGACCGCACGTGCGGCCTTGTGGTACGCCTCCGGCGTCCGCTCGGTGGTGTACCAGCCGTTGGCGTACGCCTTGACCCGGTCGTGGACCCTGCCCCCGAGCAGCTGCCAGACCGGGACACCGAGCGCCTTGCCCTTGATGTCCCAGCACGCCATCTCCACGCAGGCGATGCCCGACATGACGATCTCGCCGGCGCGGCCGTAGTCGCCGTACTTCATGCGGCGCACCAGGTCCTCGACCGCGAACGGGTCGGACCCCGCGATGTGGTTCGCCTCCGCCTCGCGCAGGTAGCCGACGAGGGCGTCGGTGTGACCCAGCATGCGGGTCTCGCCGATGCCGGTGAGTCCCTCGTCGGTATGGACCTGGACGTAGGTGAGATTCCGCCAGGGGGTTCCGATCACGTGTGTGCTGATTCCCGTGATGCGCAAGGCAGTTGCTCCAGTCATGTTCGATATCTCGACAGCCGTTCGAAATCCTGCCGCGACAGTAAGGACGTGCGTCGAGCCGTGTCAATGGGGGCGTCGCCGTTGCCCCGCCCCGCCCAGCACCACGGCGGCCCCTACCCCGCCATCACCTCCAGCTCCACCTCCGTCGGCACCACTGCCGTCGAACGCCGGCTCCGCCCCGTCACCTACCAGAACACACCCCCACCACTGCTCCCACCGGAGCTCCACGACGACAACCCGCACGCCCTTCCACGGCTCCTCAACGGCCGACCGCAGCACCGACGCCCCGCGGATCGGCGATGGTCATGTGTCCCGGGCGGCATCGGGGCAGCACACGGCGGCCGCGCCCACCGACCCGCTCGCGGCTCAGCGGCCCGTCACCCCTCATGTCCGGTCGTCACGGCGGCCGGTGAGCCGGGACCTGCCGGAATCCCTCGACATCGGGGCGGATCGGGCACGACGTCCGCCACCGACAGCCGTGCGGTCCCGGCGCGCGCCGGGACCGCGGAGCCGGCCGCGTGCGCGGCGACGTGTTCAGAAGGGCGAGCCCGGCCGACGAGGGCCGCGGCGCAGCCGCAGTACGAGGTACGCCGCCGCACCGGCCGTGCCCACGAACGCTCCCACCCAGGCGTACGCGATTCCCGATCCCGCTTCCGCGGCCACAGCGCCCGGCCGACCGGGCTCCGCGGCCTGAGGCGTCCCGGTTCGAGCCGTGTGCGCGAGGGGTGTGGCGCTGAGGGGCAGGGGCCCGGGGCCCGCCGCCGGGGCGCTCCGCACGACGGGAGGAGCCAGCGACCCCACGGGTTCGGCACGGCCCACCGAGGCGAAGCCCCAGTCCAGCAACGATCGGGCCTCCTCGTACACCGCGTGACCGCCGCCCTCCTGAGGATTCATCACGGTCACGATCAGCGTCCGCCCGTCGCGTTCCGCGGCGGCGATCAGCGTGTTGCCGGCGTGGGAGGTGTAACCGTTCTTGACGCCGATGATCCCCGGATACTTCTTCACCCCGTTCGCGCCCGTCAGCAGCCGGTTGGTGTTCTGGATGCCGTATGTCCAGGTGGGGGTTCCGTCGTCGGCTGTGCCGCCCGGGAACTGCGCCTCGGCGGTTGCCACGTACGAGGCGAACCGACGGTTCTCGAGGCCGGCCCGTCCGAACACCGCCAGGTCGTACGCGGAGGAGACCTGGCCGGGTTCGTCGTAGCCGTCGGGGGAGACGACATGGGTGTCGAACGCGCCCAGCGCGCGGGCCTTCACCTGCATCTGCTCGGCGGTGGCGGCCCAGCCGCCGTTCATCTCGGCGAGTACGTGCACGGCGTCGTTGCCGGAGCTGAGGAAGACGCCCCGCCACAGGTCGTCGACCGTGTAGGTACGGCCGGCGGCGATGCCGACCCGGCTGCTCCCCTCGCCGACGGTCGCGAGCTCCTCCTCGGTGACCGTGTGCGGTGGGGCGTCCGACAGGCGCGGCAGCGCCGTGACGGCGAAGAGCGTCTTGATGGTGCTGGCGGGCGGCAGTCGGCGGTGCGCGTCGTGCGCGGCCAGCACGTCACCGGTGTCGGCGTCCGCGACCAGCCATGACAGGGCGGAGACGTCGTCGGGAAGTTCCGGCGCACCGTGGAGCGATCCGGCGTGTGTCCCGGGCTGTTGCAGCAGCGACGCGTCGACGGAGCCCGGCCGGGGGGCGGGGTCGTCCAGCGGAACGGCGGAGGCGGGAAGGAGACCGAAGGCGCCCGCGGCGACGGCCGCCAGGCAACAACAAGCCATCCGTGCAGTAAATCTGATGATCATTCGGCCAGCGTAGGAACGGCTGCGGGGGCGCGCAGGTCCGCTGAGCCGACCGGCGCAAGCCGCGGCTGCGGCAAAGCTCTGTCACCGACCGCCGCCGCCGCGCCCGCCGCCCCGCTGTCCCGGCTTCCGGTGCCGCCCCCGGCCCGGTCACCACCGTGGTGATCTTCGCCGCGGGCTGGGGCGGAGGCGGTCGGCCGTCTCACCGCGGGTCGCCGCCACACGGGAAAGCCCCTGCCTCCGGTCGGAGACAGGGGCGTTCTGCTGCGGTGTCAGTCGCGGTCCACCTGCTCGCGCAGGATCTTGCCGCCTGCCGCGTCCACGTCGTAGGTGGTCTTGTTCCAGTCGTCCTCGGTGACGACGTCGACCGACCAGATCGTCTTGCCCGAGTCGTCCTTGTCGAGCTGGACGGCGGTGACCGTTCCCTGCTTCTTCCCGGTCGCCGTCTTCACGGCCTGCTCGGACGTGACCTTGGCCTTGCCCAGCTGGTCGGCGACCTGTCGCTTCTCGTCGGCGGACTGGTCGGAGTCGGGCTCGGACCGCAGCACCTTCCCGGAGACCGCGTCCACATGCACCATGTGGACGGTGCCGTCCTGGGTGGCGACTTCGGCGGCCCATTCGGGGCTGCCCGGACTCGGGGCGGGGCTGGCCGTGGCGCCGCTCTCGTACCGTGTCAGCTCGATCTCGACCAGCTTGCTCCCGGAGACCGCGCCGACCGCGGTGCCGGCCGCCTTGTCCCAGGTGACCTTGGCGGCCGGGACCAGCGCCTTGCGTTCGGCCTGGTCGTCGGTGAGGCGGGTGGCGGTGTCCGTCGGGCTCGGCGAACCGGTGGGGCTGCCGGTGCCGGTGGGGCTCGCGGTACCGGTCGGGTCGGCGGTACCGGTCGGGTTCGCGGTGCTCGTGGGGCTGCCCGTCGGTGCGGCGGCCGCGTTGACCTCGGTGCCCTTGTCGCTGCCGCAGGCGGTGAGCATCAGGGCCGAACAGGCGAGGAGGCATACGGGAATTGCGGCACGCAGACGGAGCGCATGGGTATGAACGTTCATGTCGCCACGCGTAACCCCTGGCCAGGTCCGGGACACGGGCGGCTCGGAAGATCACCCGATCGCGTCCGCCGATCAGGGCCACATGAGCCCGCCGCCCCCTCCCACCGGTTCGCCGTGCCGGCGCCGACGGTTCGTCAGGCACGGTCCGCCAGGCGGAGCGCGGACGTGAGACCGGCCTCCGGCAGCCCGGACGCCCCGCGGCGGAAGGCGGTCTCGTAGCGGTCGTCCCCGGCCGCCGTCCGTGCTGCCCGCTCGCACTCCCGGCGCATCGCGCCCAGCTCGGGCATCCCGCGCTGCGGATGACCGGTGGCCCGCCAGTACGTCTCGCTCGTGCCGAAGACGTACGCCGCGTCCTCGCCCAGACCCTGCGCAGCGAGCGCGGCGGCCAGCACGTCGAGCCCGAGCGCCACACCGAAGCTGTCCCCCAGGCCTCGCTTGCCGACGAGCATGGCCCGGGCGTGGGCCGCCGCGGTGCGAGGCTGCTCGTCGAGCAGCGCCAGCAGCGCGAGCTGGTAGCTCAGGTACGAGCGCGTCCACGACTCACCGTGCCGCGCGCACCGCTCACGCAGGGCGTACGCCGCCGCCCGAGCCTGTGCCGGTCGGCCGCCGGCGGTCAGCGCGAAGACCTCGACCAGCCGGCACCGCAGACCGGCCGCCGTGTCGCCGAAGTCCTCGTCCGTGTCGAGGTCCAGGCTCCGCATGAGGGCCTCCGCCTCCTCGGGCCGACCGGTGAGAAGAGCGAGCACGCCGGCCAGATACGCCGCGTCGAGCATGTCCTCCGAGCGCCCGTGGGCCAGCGCCGCCTGCGTGCACTGCTCGCTGCGCAGATGGGCGAGGTCGTACTCGCCCTGCAGGGTGAGCGCGACCCCCAGCGTCCACAGGGCACGGACGTGCCGGGGGCCGGGACGTCCGCAGCGGGCGAGGGCCCGCTCGACGAAGCCGCGGGCCTCGTGAAGGTGACCGCAGCAGGCCCAGAAGAAGCCCACGGACCCGGCCAGTTCCAGGGCACGTCGCGGATCGGTCGCGAGCAGGTGCTCCATGGCCGTGCAGAGATCCGTGTGGGCGCCGGCGATCCGCTCGTACCAGTACGCCTGATGGGCTCCGACCCACTCGGACTCGGCGAGCCGCACCATGCCCAGGCACAGGTCGGCGTGCCGGTCCGCGACGGCGTCCTGTTCACCGATGGCCTCCAGCCACCACCGGCCGTACTCGCGGATGGTGTCGAGCATGCGGTAGCAGTTGCCCTCGCGGCGGACCACCGACTTGGCGACGAGACCCCGCAGTGCCGCCGGCACGTCCTCCTCCGTGAGCGGCCCACCGGTGCACACCCGCGTCGCGTCACCCGGAGTGAAGCCGTCACGGAAGACGGTGAGCCTGGCCCACAGCAGCCGTTCCCGCGGCTCGCAGAGCTCGTGGCTCCAGCCGATCGTGGTGCGCAGGGCCTGATGCCGGGGCGGCCGCACGGGCTCGGCGCGCTCCAGGACCTCGAAGCGGGAACCCAGCCGGTCCCGTACGCCTTCGACGCCGTACACGCCGACCTGGGCAGCGGCGAGTTCGATGGCGAGCGGAATGCCCTCGAGCCGATGGCAGATGTCCGTGACAGCCTTCGTCTCCTCGGGCAGGGCGGGCCGCCGTGACGGCGCGACGCGGTCCGTGAAGAGTTCACGCGCGTCCGATCCGTCGGACAGCAGGGGATCGAGCCGCAGGACGTACTCCACCGCGAGCCCGAGCGGTTGCCTGCCGGTGGCGACGACGGTGAGTCCGGGGGCGGCCGTCAGCAGGTCGGCCACCAGCCGGCCGCACGGCCCGACGAGGTGCTCGCACGAGTCGAGCACCAGCAGCAGCCGTTGGGGCGCGAGCCATTCGCACAGGGCGTCGACCGGTGTCCGGGATGTGTGGTCGGACAGGTTGACGGCCTCGGACACCACGGGCACCAGAAGCCCGTCCCCCTGGAGGACGGAGAGATCGGCCCACCACACGCCGTCGGGAAACCGGCCGCCCGTCGTCTCCACCCCGGCCCCCGTGTCCACCCCGGCCGTCGTCTCCACCTCGGCCGCCGTGTCCACCCCGTCCACCTCGGCCGCCTTGTTCACCGCGTGGAGCGCCAGCCGTGTCTTGCCGACGCCACCGGGGCCGGTGACGGTCACCAGTCGGCGCGTCCCGATCAGATGCCGCAGGGTGTTCAGTTCGGCCACGCGGCCGATGAAACTGGTCGTCTCCGTGGGCAGATGTCCTCGCACGGGGTGCAGTCTGACGCATCACGACGAGCCGACGTGGCAGGTCGGGCCGGGTGTGGCCGGATACGCGCGGCCGGGGCGCCCGGCCTGCGGCCCGTCATGCCGAGGCGGTCCAGCGGGGGGAGGTGTCGGCCCAGGCCCGCTCCCATGCCGCGGCCCGCTTTCTGTCCAGGACACGTCCGATCACCGCGTACAGCGTCACGCCCGTCAGGGCGATCGCCGCGCCCGCCGAGCCGGCCCAGCCGTAGGCCCGGCTGCGGATCTCGGACTCCCGCATCGGCGCCTCCGTCAGTCGCCCCCCGGAGTCGCGCCACACACGCACGGTGCTGCCGGCGGGCAGGCCGGGGACGACCTCGGTCGTGCCGGTGCGCGGTGTGCCGTCGGGGCCGGGGAAACGCACCTCGGCCGGATACCGCGAATGGCGGGCCTCGTCGGACCCCGGTTCCGGGTGGCGGGGGGTGTCCCGCACCAGCACCGCCGTCACCCGCTCCCGCGTACGCGCCTCGGCGGCGGCACTCTCCCGGAGCGAGGTCTGGACGGAACCGTGCACCACCACCATCGCCGTGGGGGTCGCTGCCGCCACGACCACGGTCAGCAGCAGGCCGGTCCACGCCTGCAGCAGGTCGCACCGGCGGCGCAGCGGGTTGCGCCGCCATCGCCAGAGCCCCGTGGTGCCGGACGCGGGCGGTGGCTGCGCTCTCGGTTCGGGTTCGAACATGTCGTGTCTCCTCGGTTGGGACGCCCCAGCGGCAGGTCCCGGCGACGAACGGCGTGCGGAGGACTCACGGATCCGGTCCGGTGAACGCCTGACGAGCGGTCCGGCGGATGTCTGACGGGCGGTCCGCCAGACGTCCGCCGAGCGGTCCGGCCGGCGCATGGCGAGCGGTCCGGCCGGCGCATGGCGAGGTCCGGCTGATCACTCCCCGACGCGGTCCGCAGGACGGTCCGGTGAGCCCGTGGCGGGATGGTGGTGGGCCGACTCCAGGACGAGGGAGGCGCCCCTCAGCGCGGCGGTGTGCGGTGCGGGCACCGGCTGGACAGGGACACGCAACTGCCCCGTCAGGTCGTACGTGAGCTCCGGCCGGAGCGCGCCGCCGCCGGCCAGCACCACACCCCGGCCCAGTGCGTCGAGGGTCTGCTCCGTCTCGTCGAGGCGCAGCATGTCGGTGACCATGGCGACGACCGCCCGGGTGAGTTCGCGGTGGGTCGTGCCTTCGCCGAGGTCGCCGGTGCCCAGCGCCGTGCGATACGCGTCGGTCACCTCGCCGTCGCACAGCAGCGCGACCTCTGTGACATGGGCACCGATGTCCGCGACCAGCAGCGGCCGGGTCAGGTCAGCACCCGCGCCGAGCGCGATGGCCTTCGCGGAGGGAACGGTCAGGACCGTACGAGGGTGCAGCACCTCCAGCGCGGTGAGCGCGGCACTGCGGAAGCCCGGCCCGCCCAGCACCGGAGTGGTGATCACGATCAGCGGCCGGCTGAAGCTCGGGACCCGTCTGCGGAGCAGCCGGTCGAGCATCCGTGCGGTCCCCTCGGGGTCCACGATGGAGCCCCGCCGGACGGGATACATGGCCCCGGCGCCCGGGAACGTCACCGTCGGAACATCGAGGATGACACCGTGACGGGGGGACCACGCCCGGGTACGGGAGCTGCCCAGGTCGATGGCGAAGCGCGGACACGTCCGGCAGAGCGGCCAGGGAGTCCGCCTCCGCCCGGGGACTGGGCGGAGGCCGAAGCCGGTCATCGTTCCGCCTCCCTCATCTGCCGGCAGCGCCCGCAGTGGCGCGCCTGCGGCACGACGGTGAGACGGTCAAGGGGGACCGGGCGCGCGCAGAGGTGGCACATGCCGTACCCGCCCCTGTCCATGCGCTCCAGCGCGGCCTCCACATCGGCGAGGACCATCCGGGCCGACGCGCTCAACTGCACCTGGACCTCGAGCTGCGACGCCGACCGCCGCCGGATCGCGCGGTCGTCCCGTGAGGAGCGGGCGAACCGCGCCAGTTGCTCCAGACGAAAGGCGCGCTGCTCCCGCAGGTTCTCGCGCAGTGCCTCGAGGTCGTCGGCCGACAGATGCGCCGCGACGGCCTCGTCGATCCGGTTGTTCACGAGTCACCCCTCCAGGTGCATGACGGACGAGCCCGGGCCCTCGGCGCTCACACGGCCCGGCGCTGGCAGCCGACGCAGCAGCGCGCGTAGGGGAGGATCTCCAGGCGCTCGACGGGGATGGGCCGTACGCACTCCTGGCAGCGTCCGTATCCGCCGTCGTCCAGCCGGGCGAAGGCGGCGTCGATCTCCGCCAGTACGCGTTCGATGGACGTCTTCTGAGCCGTCATCAGTTCGCGGGGGGCGTCGTTGCCCTCCTTCTCGATCGCCGCGAGCTGCGTGAGCCGTGAGTCGCGCTCGTGCTGAAGACGCTGACGGACCTCGTGAGCGGTCAGGCGCTCGGGACGTGAGTCGGAGGGGGCCGCGTCGAGCGACATCTGAACAGTCCTTCCCGGGGAGTCGAACGCCGGGGCGTCCTGCCGGTGTGCGCGGACGCCCGTGCTTCCGCCGGTGCGGCGGAGGGCGAAGGGTTCACCCCAACCATGTCCGCCCCGCGCGGCCGGGACCATCGGTCCCAGCACCCATTTCCGGTGGGTCCGGGAGTGCAGACGGCGGGGCGGACGGGTGGCGGTGCACCCGCGCGGATGGCTGCCGCCGCCGATCGACGGACGCCTGCCCGCACGACAGGCTCGGACGCTGTGCACGGCCCCGCCGCCGGGCGTGTGCGGCGGTGGCGGATAGTGGTGTGGTGGCACCTGCGAAGACTGTGGAGGTCTGGTACACCGTGTCCTTGTTCTGGCGGATCTTCGTGATGAACGCCCTGGTCCTCGGTCTGGCCACGGCGCTGCTGCTGTGGGCGCCGGTGACCGTGTCGGTACCCGTGCTGCTCACCGAGGCCGTGATTCTCGTCGGCGGCCTCGGCGTGATGCTGGTCGCGAACGCCGCCCTGCTGCGCATCGGTCTGGCACCGCTGGACCGGCTCACCCGTCTCATGACCACCGTCGACCTGCTCCGCCCCGGGAACCGGCTGCCCAGCCCGCCCGGTGGCGGCGGGGTGACCGAACTGATCGACACGTTCAACGACATGCTGGAGCGGCTGGAGGCCGAGCGCGCCACGAGCAGCGCCCGGGCGCTCTTTGCCCAGGAGGCGGAGCGCCGGCGGATCGCGCAGGAGCTCCACGACGAGGTGGGGCAGAGCATGACCGCTGTGCTGCTGGCGCTCAAGCGGGTGGCCGACCAGTCCCCGGAGCCGCTGCGGGCGGAGTTGCGGCAGGCGCAGGAGACGGCGC
The DNA here is from genome assembly GCF_042888225.1 of Streptomyces sp. NPDC003023. Lineage (NCBI taxonomy): Bacteria > Bacillati > Actinomycetota > Actinomycetes > Kitasatosporales > Streptomycetaceae > Streptomyces > Streptomyces sp. NPDC003023. The sequence goes on along the minus strand of NZ_JBIAPL010000008.1, from coordinate 166,766 downwards.
GCGAGTCCCTCGACGAGGTCCGCCGCCTCGCCCGCCGGCTTCGGCCCGGTGTGCTCGAGGACCTCGGCCTGGTCAGCGCGCTCACCGCGCTGACCACCGACTTCGCCACGCACACCGGACTGCGCATCGAGCGCCACTTCGATCCCGGCCTGCCGGGACTGGACAGGGAGACGGAACTGGTGCTCTACCGCGTCGCCCAGGAGGGGCTGACCAACATCGCCCGGCACGCGGACGCGGAGAACGCCCGGCTCGCCGTCCGGCGTGCGCCCGGCGCAGTGGTCCTGAGCATCGTGGACGACGGCCGCGGGATCGGACTGGCCTGCGAGGGGGCGGGGATCCGCGGCATGCGGGAGCGGGCACTGCTGATCGGCGCCACCCTCGACATCGGCCCCGGCGGTCCGGGCGGGCCCGGTGACCCAGGCGGCCCGGGCGGTACGCGGGTGTCGCTGTCGGCGCCCGTCGAAGCGGGCCCCGCGGCCCCGGCGCGGACATCCGCCGGGCCGGCCGGCACCGGAGCCGGGGAGGCGCGGCCGTGACGCAGCACGAGGAGATCCGCATCCTGCTCGCCGACGACCACGCGCTGGTGCGGCGCGGCGTCCGGCTGATCCTCGACGGGGAGCCCGGCCTACGGGTCGTCGCGGAGGCCGGTGACGGCGCGGAAGCCATTGCCATGGCCCGCAGCCACGCCGTCGACCTGGCCGTACTCGACATCGCCATGCCCCGCATGACGGGCCTTCAGGCGGCCCGGGAGCTCGCCGTCCTCCAGCCGGGGCTGCGCATCCTGATGCTGACGATGTACGACAACGAGCAGTACTTCTTCCAGGCCCTCAAGGCGGGGGCCTGCGGCTACGTCCTGAAGTCCGTCGCGGACCGCGACCTGCTGGCGGCGTGCCGGTCGGCGATGCGTGGCGAGCCGTTCCTCTACCCCGGTGCCGTCACAGCCCTCATCCGCAACTACCTCGACCGCGCCCGGCAGGGCCAGGAGACCCCCGACCAGATCCTCACCGTGCGCGAGGAGGAGGTCCTCAAGCTCGTCGCGGAGGGGCAGTCGTCCAAGGACATCGCGGAGACGCTGGTGATCAGTGTCAAGACCGTCCAGCGCCACCGGGCGAATCTGCTGCGCAAGCTCGGCCTGCGTGATCGTCTCGAACTGACCCGGTACGCGATCAGGGCCGGTCTGATCGAGCCGTGATCGCGTCGTGATCGAGCCCTTTTCGAGTCCGGATCAGGCCGGACCAAGCCCCGCCCGGGCCCGGACCGGGCCCTGACCAGGCCCTGAGCGGTGGCGGCGGTGCGCTGGACCAGGGCCGCCGACAGGGGCTCACGCGTCACCTCCTACACTCGGTGCCTGCTTCTCGGCCGCGGTCGGCGCGGACACGAGGTCACCCTGTGAAAGGACCCTGTTCCAGATGAGCCCCGCAGACCGCACCGACGCACCGATCTACGCGGACCTGGTGGACGAGCGCGGCGACGTGCCCGCCGACGCCCGCCGCACCGCGGAGGAGACCCTGCGTGAGATAAGTCGCGTCATGGACTTCAGCGACGTCCTGGCAGGTCGCTGAGACCTGCCCGGTCGGCCGCCCCGTGCGGCCGGCGGGCGGGTCACACCCCGTTCAGCAGCCCCAGCAGCGGCTGGGGCGTCGCCTCCGGGCCGAGCGCCTCGACGAGCGTTCTCCCATAGTGGATCTTGCGGCCCCTCATCGTCCCGAGGAAGCGCCGCAGCTGCCTGTCGACGTCCCGCTCCCGCTGCGCCGGCTGCTTCTGGAACGTGCGGAACGACCGGAGGTCGCCCTGCGAGGCGAGTACCTCTTCCACGGCGTCCGTCCCCAGGGCCCTGATGAGCTCGTCCTCGAGATCCGCGACGCAGACCTGGAAACCCCGGCGTTCCAGCGCGGCCCGGTCCGGATGAGGCCCCAGGCCGGCGCGCTCCAGCGCACGCCGGAAGAAGTGTTCCTCGGCGGCGTCGCACAGTCCCGCCGGCTCGACGTCGAGGCCTCGCGGGCCCAGCAGCTCCAGGTAGCGGCCGATGCTCATGGCGCCGCCCATCCCGACGACCGAGACGCCTTCCGAACCGAGATCCCGGCCCAGGCGGGGCGCCAGTGCCTCGAGCGCCGCCCGGTCACTGCTGCCCTCGACGAGCACGACCTTGCGCAGACCGACGTCCGCGGCCAGCTCCCGCGCGGCTGCCGCGGCCGCCGCGGCACCAGGGCCGCCGGCCGCCCACGCGACGAGCGCCGCCCCGAAACGTTTCATGCTCATGGCCTCTCCACGGCGCCGGAGCCTACGCGAGGCGGCACTCGGGGCCCACCGGATTATCCGCTCCCACGGCGGAGCGCGGCCCTTTGGTGCCATGACGACCACCCCTGGGCAGGGCCCTGTCGAGAGGGGACCGATCACGGGGTATCTTGATGTCGAGAAATGTTGCAGACGTGGAGAGCGGAGCACCCGGTGACTGACTCGACCATCATTTACACGCACACTGACGAGGCGCCCGCCCTGGCGACGTACTCGTTCCTGCCTGTGATCCAGGCGTACGCATCGACGGCCGGTGTCACCGTGGAGACCCGTGACATCTCGCTCGCGGGGCGGATCATCTCGCAGTTCCCCGAGTACCTCGAGGAGGGGCAGCGCATCGACGACGCCCTCGCCGAGCTCGGTGACCTGGCCAAGACGCCGGGCGCCAACATCATCAAGCTGCCCAACATCTCGGCCTCCATCCCGCAGCTGAAGGCTGCCGTCGCCGAGCTGCAGGAGCAGGGCTACGCGCTGCCGGCCTACCCGGACGACCCGAAGACCGACGAGGAGCGCGACATCCGCGCCCGTTACGACAAGGTCAAGGGCAGCGCCGTCAACCCGGTCCTGCGCGAGGGCAACTCCGACCGCCGCGCTCCCGCGTCGGTCAAGAACTACGCCAAGGCCCACCCGCACCGCATGGGTGCCTGGACGGCGGACTCGAAGACGAACGTCGCCACGATGGGCGTCGACGACTTCCGCTCCACCGAGAAGTCCGCGGTGATCGGCGAGGCCGGTTCGCTGCGCATCGAGCTGAAGGGCGACGACGGCGCCACCACCGTGCTGCGCGAGTCGGTCCCGGTGCTCGCCGGTGAGGTCGTCGACGCGTCGGTGATGCGCGTGGCCGCCCTGCGCGAGTTCCTCACCGCCCAGGTCGCCCGCGCCAAGGCCGAGGACGTGCTGTTCTCCGTGCACCTGAAGGCCACGATGATGAAGGTCTCCGACCCGATCATCTTCGGCCACGTCGTACGCGCCTTCTTCCCTAAGACCTTCGCCCAGTACGGCGAGTCCCTCGCCAAGGCCGGTCTCACCCCGAACGACGGCCTCGGCGGCATCTACAAGGGCCTCGAGTCGCTCGCCGACGGCGCCGAGATCAAGGCGTCCTTCGACGCCGAGCTGGCCGAGGGCCCGGCCCTCGCGATGGTCGACTCCGACCGCGGCATCACCAACCTGCACGTCCCGAGCGACGTCATCGTCGACGCCTCCATGCCGGCGATGATCCGCACCTCCGGCCACATGTGGGGCCCGGACGGTCAGGAGGCCGACACCCTCGCCGTCCTCCCGGACAGCAGCTACGCCGGTGTGTACCAGGTCGTCCTCGACGACTGCCGCGCCAACGGCGCCTTCGACCCGTCCACGATGGGTTCCGTGCCGAACGTCGGTCTGATGGCGCAGAAGGCCGAGGAGTACGGCAGCCACGACAAGACCTTCGAGATCCCGGCCACCGGCACCGTGCGCGTCGTGGACGCCGCCGGCAACGCCGTGCTGGAGCAGGTCGTCGGCGCCGGCGACATCTTCCGCATGTGCCAGACCAAGGACGCGCCCATCAAGGACTGGGTCAAGCTGGCCGTCACCCGCGCCCGCGCGACCGGCGTCCCGGCCGTCTTCTGGCTCGACGAGGGCCGCGCGCACGACGCGCAGCTCATCGGGAAGGTCAAGGAGTACCTGACCGAGCACGACACCGACGGTCTCGAGATCAAGATCCTCTCGCCGGTCGAGGCGACCGCGTTCTCCCTGGAGCGCATCCGCCGCGGCGAGGACACCATCTCCGTCACCGGCAACGTGCTGCGTGACTACCTGACCGACCTGTTCCCGATCCTCGAGCTCGGCACCAGCGCCAAGATGCTCTCGGTCGTCCCGCTGATGAACGGCGGCGGTCTGTTCGAGACGGGTGCCGGCGGCTCCGCCCCGAAGCACGTCCAGCAGCTCGTCAAGGAGAACTACCTGCGCTGGGACAGCCTCGGCGAGTTCCTCGCGCTGGCCGTCAGCTTCGAGCACCTCGCGACGACCACGGGCAACGCGCGCGCGAAGGTCCTCGCCGACACGCTCGACCGCGCGACCGGCACCTTCCTCAACGAGGACAAGTCGCCGAGCCGCAAGCTGGGCGGCATCGACAACCGCGGCAGCCACTTCTACCTGGCCCTGTACTGGGCCCAGGAGCTGGCGCAGCAGACCGACGACACGCAGCTGGCGGAGGCGTTCGCGGCTCTCGCCAAGACGCTCGGCGAGCAGGAGCGGACCATCGTCGACGAGCTGATCGCCGTACAGGGCTCGCCGGTCGACATCGGCGGCTACTACCAGCCGGACGCCGCCAAGGCCTCCGCCGTGATGCGCCCGTCGCAGACCCTCAACCAGGCTCTCGCGAACCTGGCCTGACGGAGCGACGGGCAACCGTCCCCCGCGTACCGCCCCGGCCGGCACCTGTGCCCGGCCGGGGCGGTTTCCGTGTCCGGCGGGAACACACCGGGAACACGACGGGGCGGCAGTGCGGGAACACGACGGGGCGGCACGGCGGTTGGCACCAGGGACGAGCCGGGACGGGCACGTACCGGGCCCGGCGACCGACCGCATTCGAAGGAGTCACCTGTGGCGCTCACCCGTGAAGACCGCGAGAAGTTCTTGGCGGAGCCGCTCGTAGCCGCGCTGGCGGTCGACGCAGGACAGGACGGCAGGGCGCCGCTCACGGTGCCGATCTGGTACCAGTACGAGCCCGGCGGCGACATCTGGATCATGACCGGCCGGGACTCCCGCAAGGCGGCCGCGATCGAGGCCGCGGGGCGGTTCACGCTCATGGTCGACCGCGTCGAACCGACGGTCCGATACGTCTCGGTCGAGGGCCCGGTCGTCGACACGGCCCCCGCCACCCGGGAGCAGCTGGTGGAGATCTCCGCCCGCTACCTGGAGCCGGAGAAGGTCGACGCGTACGTCGACTTCGCCTGGAGCGACCACGGCGACCAGCTGATCATCCGGATGAGGCCGCAGCGCTGGATCAGTTCGGACCTGGGCGAGGCATGAGGGAGAGCCACGGCAGGGCGGTGCCACACCCGGCACCGCCCTGCCGTGTGCTGTCGCGCGGACGTGCAGCTGCCGTGGTGCGCGGGCGCGCCGAGGGAACGCCCTCTGCAGCGCGTGGATCCGCCCGGTCCGCGCGCCCTCGACGGAGCGGACGTACCCCTGCGCGACGTCGGCGGGACCGACCCGCGGCATGCCCGGGAAACAGTCCCCGCACGCGGCGAGGCTCTCGGTGAAGACCGTGGGACGGGCCGCGACGATCCGCTGCGGAGCGGTCTCGACGGCGCCGGCCCGCACACACCCTGGGCGTCCGTTACGGCCCCTGGCGGACGCACCGCCGTGACTCTCCTACTGCCCCGGCCGCGCCCCGCCGCGCATCCGGCCGTCCCCTCACGTTCGGACGCCGCCCAGGCGAGCACCTGATCGGATCAGGGACCGCCCGGGCCGGTCCGAAAGAGGAGACGGCCCGGCCAGGCGCGGTCAGTCCCGCTGCACCAGCGGGGGGCCCACGTAGTGGGAGCCGGAGAGGCCGAGGGTGGCGTCGTACGCCATCTTGTAGTCGCCGTTCTCGTCGTGCGCCCGGAGCGCGTCGGAGACGGCATCGCGCAGCGCCTCGTCGCCCTTCGCCATGCCTATGCCGTAGGGCTCCTCGGTGAACGGCTGGCCGACCACCCTCAGCTTGTCCGGGTGCTGGGCGGCGTAGCCCTTGAGGATGGCGTCGTCGGTGGTGACCGCGTCGACCTTGCCGTCGAGCAACTGGTCCACGCACTCGGTGTACTTGGTCGTCTCGACCGTGCGGGTGTTGTACTCCGGCTTCTTGATCTCCCGGAGGGCCGTGGAGCCCTTCGCCGAGCAGACCGTCTTGCCCTCCAGCGAGAACGGGCCGGCGATGGTCCGGTCGTCCTCGCGGATCAGCAGGTCGGCGCCGGCCATGTAGTAGGGGCCGGCGAAGGCGACCTTCTTCTTCCGCTCCTCGTTGATCGTGTACGTCCCGACGTACAGATCGACCTCTCCGCTCGAGATGGCCTGCTCGCGGACACCCGTGTCGACCGTCTTGAACTCGATCTGCCGGGCGGAGAAGCCGAGGTCCGCGGCGATCATCTTGGCGATCTCGATGTCGAATCCGGACCGCCGGCCGTTCGCGTCCTCGAAGCCGAGGAACGGCTGGTCGTTCTTGGCGCCGATGACGATCTTTCCGGCCTTCTGCGCCTTCTCCAGGGTCGGTGAAGCGAAGTCGACACCCGTGGCGACCTTGTACGTGGGCAGCTTGGGCAGGTCCTTCGCGTCCGCCGTGCGGGTCGGCCCGTCTCCGCCGTTCTCGGAGTCGCCGGCGCATCCGGTTGCTGTGAGGGCGACCGCGAGCACGGTGATCGCCGTGGCGGCGGCGGACTTGTAGGCCTTCATGGTGCGAACATCCTTCACTCGATTTTGCGAGGAGAGTAAGGAGTCGACGTGCGATACGTCATTACATCTGAGCTGAACTTGAGCATCACATTCCGGATACGGTGCCGAAAAGCGGGCCACCCGGCGGTCGTGCCGCCGGGTGGCCCGGTCGTGTCAGCCGACCCGGAAGGCCCGGGTGTTGCCGCTGAACGCGGTGATTTTGCCGAGCAGGGTCCTGGAGTCGCCGAAGTGCGCGATCCGGTACGTCCCCGCGGGAGTCCCCGGGGCGACCTTCCAGGTGATGACGGCCTTGGAGGTGCCGGTCATCCCGTTGAGCCGTACCCAGCGGTACTTGGTGTCCCAGTCTCCGTCGTCCAGGTGGCGGACCCACTCGCCGTTCACCTGCCGCTGCACCTCGAGGAAGGTGCCGCCCCGGCGCAGGTTGTTCTTCGGGTGTCCGGTGACGAACTCGGCCGTCACCGTGGCCCCTTGTCCGTACGACTCCGCCGGCTCCGCCAGGACGTCGCCGAACTGTTTGCCCGTCGGCGGGTTGTCCATCACCACGCCGGTCTGCAGCGAGGTCTGACGGTCCGAGTGGTCGGCCGGCTGCGGGCCCCGGTCGACCGGTGTGCCGTCCCGCAGCGCGGCCGCGAGTGACGCGAACTCCTGCTGCTGCGCGGGGAGCGTGTACCTGCCGTAGAGCGTCGAGCCGCCCTCGTAATGCTGCAGGTCGTACTCCTCCGGCGTGGTCACGTACTGGCTGTACGCGCCCGCGTAGCCCTGCATCAGCACGTTCTCCAGCGGGACGCCGAGCTCCTGGGCGACCGAGCGGCGGATGCGCAGGCCCGAGACGATGGTGTACTCGGCCGGGCCGGCCACCAGGTGGAGCTGGCCGATCTTGACGATCTGGAGGGGCAGGACCGTCGGAGTCGTCGGTGTCGCCGCGTTGACCAGCCCGGTGGGCACCAGATTCGCCTTGGGGTACTGGCAGCTCACCAGCCACTCGGGCGGATCGATGTCGAACGGCTCCAGCAGTTTCGCCACCGGGCTGTTCATCCCCTCCGTGAAACCGGGGATCGCGGGCCCGTCCTCGACGCTCCCGGCGAGGGTCGACGCGCCCACCATGGCCGGGCAGGTGCGGTGCTCCTTGCCGTCCGGGGTGTACTTGCCGTCGACCGTCACCTCTTCCATGTTCACGAACCGCATCCGGGAGTCCACGCTGCCGGTCAGGGGCGTCGCCGCGGCGTCGTAGATCTGCCGCGCCTTGCGGAACTGCCGGTCGCCGATGATGCGCGTGTTCTCGAACTCGTCCTCCGTCGGGCCGGAACCCGGCTTCAGGTTGAGGTTCGGTGACATGTCGCCGGCGTTGGTGTTGGGGAACGCCGCGACGAAGCCCTCCCGGTCCTCCAGATAGCGCACGCCCTTGTGGTCGTGCTCCCACTCGTACGCCGCGTACCCCTTGTTGTCGGGGCTGAGCAGCGTGTTCTTGTTCGTGAGCGACGTGTTGTGCGTGGCGAACCAGCTGATGGCACCGATGTCGCTGCCGCCCTGGCGGAAGCGCAGCACGGTCATCGCGGGATCGATCGCGTCGGGGAACGCCGCTTTGTCACCGGCCGGGTTCTTCTCGAACGCCGTCCTCGAGCGGTTGACGCTCGCGTTCGTCAACTCGCCCCTGCCGAGGGTGATGGTGCCCGGCGCGAGGTCGTCGTGCGCCTCCGCCACGGACTCGACGATGCCGTCGACGATCGCCCTGTAGGTGTCCTTCTGGAAACCGAGCGAGGCCAGGTTGTACGCGAGGTGGTGGGAGTGGCCGCCGGAACCGGCGTGGGTGTGCGTCGCGGAGAGCAGCACGTTCTCCTCGCTGTAGAGCGAGCCGTAGCGCTGCCTCAGCTTCTCGAGGACACCCTGCTGCACCGACTGGAAGATCATGGCCAGGTCGGCGTTGACGTACACGACCCGCTTCCCGGTGGTCCGGTCGGCCACGACGAAGGCCCGGGAACGCTGCCGCTGATGGATGCCGGTGGCCTTCTGGTCGAAGCTCGAGTAGCCCATCATGCCGACCTCGGCGGCCTCCCCGGTCACATCGGAGATGCCCCGGCCGACGAGGTATTCCGTGGACGCGGCGGCCGATGACGTGCCGGCGACGCCGGCAGTCCGACCGGCGGCCGCACCGGCCGGTTCGGCCCATGGAACGGCCGCCAGTGTCAGCGCGCCGAGTGCCCCCGCGAGGAGCAGAGAGACCGTTCTGGAGCTGGTTGTGGGGAACCGCATGCCTACTCCCTCTTACCGGAACACGTGCCGTTTCGTGACAGGTGTGACCGACGGTAACGGCGTCCGGAGGCGGATGGACAGGACCTGACCGGCCAGTAACGGGACTTCATCGGCCACCCGCCCTGTCCTCCCACCGCACAAGTCCCTACAGTGACCGCCCGGAGGTGAGGCAATGGCGCCGCACGAACCGGGAACCACCGACCACCCGCACAGGCCGGCGGACGCACCGCTCACGGCGCGGCTCGCCGACCCGCGCCACGGCTCCGCCACCATCACCCCCCACCTCCTGCGCTATCTGACGCTCGTGGCCGCGGAACGCGGACACGACCTCGGCCCCTCCCTGCGCCGCGCCGGTCTGAGCGAGGCGGCCCTCAGCGCGGTCGGCCAGCGGGTGTCCTACCGCCAGGGCAGCTCGGTGATCAGGGAGGCCATGAGGGACCTCGGCGATCCCGCCCTCGGCCTCGCCGTCGGATGCCGTCAGCGGGTGACGGCCTGGGGTCTCGTCGGCCTCGGCCTCCAGGCCAGCCCCACGCTCCAGGACGCCCTCGAGCTCGGGGTGCGCCACCACGGCATCACCGGTTCCATGCTCGACTACGGCGTCGAGAGCGTCCCGGCGGGCACGGCGATCCTCGCGACCGCCCGGTACGCCGACTCGGGACTGCGCGCCTTCCTCCTGGAGGAGGCGTTCGGAAGCATCGTCGCCCTGATCAGGGACGCCTGGCGCGAGGAGTTCACACCGCACTCCGTCGCCGTACGACACGCCCGCCCGCCGTACGGCGACCAGTACGAGCGGTACTTCCGCTGCCCCGTCACCTTCGGCGCGCCTGACGACCGGCTGGTCTTCGCCGCCGAGTGCCTGCGCAGCCCGCTGCCCGGGGCCGACGCGTACACCCTCGCGCAGGTGGTCGGGCTCCTCGACGCGGCACGCGCGCAGGGACGGGAGCGGCAGGACCTGGTACAGGGGCTCGAGGTGTCCGTCGCCCGCGGGCTGCCCGACGTGCCGCCGCTGGCGCAGCAGGCGCTGGAACACGGGATGAGCGAGCGCACGCTGCGCAGACGGCTCGCGGAACACGGCACCACGTACGAGGCGCTCGTCGACTCCGTCCGCCTCGTACGCGCCGAGGAACTGATGATGACGAGTGACCTGCCCCTGCACGCGATCGCGCGAATGCTGGGCTTCAGCGACGCCCGGACGCTGCGCCGGGCCGTGACCCGCTGGTTCGGAACCAGTCCTTCCGCGATGCGCGCCGCCCCGCCGCGCCGTCCCGCCGCACCACCGCCGACACGCCCCGGCCACGACATCTCCTCGATCGAGGTCCGCAGTCCGGGAGCGCTACGGCCCGCGCCACCCCATACTTGATCCAGCGACGGCAGGGAAGGCGGTTCGGTGAGACATCCGGGATGGGGGCGGCGGGCCGGAGGGCCGGCACTGCGCCGCAGGACGGCGGCGCTGGGCGAGCGGTTCAGGATCCGCAGCCGGCTCGAATGGCTCAGTCTCGCCGGTACCGAGATCGGCACCACGCTCGACCTCGAGCGTACGGCGCAGGAACTCGCCGACTTCGTGGTGCCCCGGCTCGCGGACGGCGCGGCCATCGACCTGCTGGAGTCGGCGCTGCGCGGCGAGCACGTCGAGGCGGGCCCGGACGGGAAACGGCCCGTCATGCGAGCCATCGCCGTCTCCGCCGTACCCCACCTCATGGACCTCGAGCCCGACCCGGTCGGCGAGCTGACCTCGGTGAACAAGAACACGATCGCGGTCCACGCCCTGATGCACCGGAAGCCGGTGCTGATGAGCCGGCTCAGCCGGGACGACTTCGCGAGGGTCGCGCCCACTTCCAGCGCCGCGGAGAAGATGCGCAGGGCCGGGGTGCACAGCTACATGGTGGTTCCGCTGATCGCCCGCGGCGTGCTGCTCGGCGTGGCCGACTTCGTACGGTCGGGCAGGAGACCGCCCTTCTCCCGCACCGACCTCGCGCTCGCCCAGCAACTCGCGTCCAGGGCGGCCGTGTTCGTCGACAACGCCCGCCTGTACAAGCGGGAGCGCGAGCAGGTCGTCAGTCTGCAGCGCAACCTCCTCCCGCGGACCACCCCGCAGACGTTCGGCCTCGACGTCCACGCCGACTACGCGCCGACCGCCGACGCGAGCGGTGTCGGCGGCGACTGGTACGACGTGATGGCGCTTCCGGGCGGGCGGACAGCCCTCGTCGTCGGTGATGTCATGGGCCACGGACTCGCCGCGGCGGCGACCATGGGCCGGTTGCGTGCCATCGCCCGGACGCTCCTCGCCCTGGACACGGTGCCCGAACGGGTCCTCGCCAGACTGGACCTCGCGGTGCGTGACCTCGAGGACGACCAGGTCGCCACCTGCCTGTGCGCGGTGTACGACCCCGCCACCGCCGACTGCACCCTCGCCACGGCCGGTCATCCGCCGCCGCTGCTCCTGGACCCGGCGGGCAACGCCGAGTACCTGGACGTACCCGTGGGCGCGCCGCTGGGTGCGGGCGTCATCCCCTACGACCCGGCGAAGGTGCCCGTACCGGTGGGGAGCCGGCTGCTGCTGTACACCGACGGCCTGATCAAGACACGCGAGGACGACATCGACGTCCAGCTGGCACGGCTGCGCAAGGCCGCGTCCGCCGCCGGCGCCGCGGAGCTGGAGTCGTGCGGGCTGCTGACCGGCGACTGGGGCCCGGAAAAGCGGTTCGACGAAGCGGTGATGCTCGTCGCCGCCGTGCACGGGCCGCAGCCGGGGGAGGACATGGCCGTCTGGCCGCTGCCCGCCGACGCCACGGCCGCCTCCGCGGCCCGCAGACTCGTGGTCGAGCAACTGGGCAGATGGGACCTCGACAGCCTCGCCGACACCACAGAACTCGTCGTCAGCGAACTCGTCGGCAACGCTCTGCGCTACGGCGGCGCGCCCGGCAGGCTGCGGCTGCTGCGGCACGAGCGGCTGGTCGTGGAGGTGTCCGACACCGGTCCCGATCTGCCACTCATCCAGCACGCGACGCTCAACGACGAAGGCGGCCGCGGACTCCAGCTGATCAACATGCTCTGCAGGCGCTGGGGTTCGTGCCGCACTTCGGACGGCAAGGTCGTCTGGGCGGAGCAGGACATCGTCGCGCCGGCATGACCTGCCTCGGGCACGGCCCGGCGTGAGGACGGCGACCAGGGGAACCGGCAACCGTTTCCGGTCGTGATACCCCACACAGGTCGTGCCGGGACGAGGGGAGTGCACCGTGGCCGCGAGCGCCGTGCGTGTCGACGGAAACAGTCTGCTGCTGGGCGGGGGAGCGCGCGTCAGCTTCATCAGGACGCTGCGGTTGCCGGAGACGGGGACGCACCCCCTGCCGCCGGGGCTCGGCGAGTTCCCGGTGCGGAGGGTCGAGGACCACCTCGACACCGTGCCGCCGCAGATGCGCGAGCGCGGCGGCGTCATGCTTCCCGTGTACCTGCGCGAGGCGATGTGGCTCAGTTTCGCAGGCAGCGGCGAGCCGGCCGCCCTTCAGGTCGGCGTCGGCAAGGTGTGCGCCGTCTCCGGCGAGCCGTGGCGCGGCACCCTGACCCGCACGCCGCAGAACTACGTGGTGCTGCCGCGCCAGCCGTGGCTGGACGGCATCAACTCCGGCAAGGGCACGGTACGTCAGTTCGTGGCCGTACCACTGGGGATGGGCGCAACCGTCGAGGGGCAGGTCACCGGCGAGGAGAGCTGGGGCGGCGTGCAGCTGCAGACGTTCGGACTGTCCGCCGCGGCACTCGACGCCTGGCGCGAACAGGAGCGGCTCCGTGCCGAGCGCGCCGCTTCCACCGCGTGGATGAGCGGGCCGCCTCCCGCCCCCATGGCGTTCGGGGCCGTGCCGCCTCCCGCCCCGATGGCGTTCGGCGCCGCGCCGCCGGTTCCCTCGGCGCCCGCCGGAGCGCCCCCTGCCCGCGCGGCGGCGATGGGACTCGGCGTCGGCGGCTCCATGCGGCAGGAGGTGTACCGCGACGACCGGAACCTCTCCGACTGGGCGCAGGAGCCCTCCGGCCGGATCTTCGTGCATCTGGTCACCCCGCCCGAGTGGCGCCGCATCACCGGAGAGGACGCGCCCTCCTCACCCGCCGACCGTGCCGCCTACACGAGGGCCGGACTGCCCTGGTACGACTACTACGACGAGAGCGCCACCGATCTCGCGCCGGCCGACGCTCTCACGGACGTGCGGCCGGTCGGCGACTGGATCGGCGACGACCACACCCCGTGGCAGCCGCCGTCCGCCGGGCAGGTCCTGCCGCTCGGTGACGCGCCGAAGCCGGGGAAGCCGGTCGCGGACGGCGACTGGTGACCCGCCGCCGTCCGTGAGCAGGCCGCCCCGGCCGCGAGCACCCGTCAGGGCAGCTGGGTGAACGGCGAGAGGAACGCGCGGGCGCCGGGGGCGTCCAGACGGTACGTCACATTGGTCGCGTAGCACGGCGAGTCGCCCGTGATGGTCGTGGACACCAGGGTGCGCTCGCCGTCCAGCGTGGCGAAGTTCGGCCCGCCCGAGTCGCCGTAGCACGCTCCGCCGTTGCCCTGCGGGGCGGTCATGGCGAGGCGCACCCAGGACTTGTTGAGGGCGTCGAACGTCACCGGCGCCTTCATCCGGACGCCGCCGCCGGGGTGCGTGTGGCCGCCGGGCTGCCGGGAGGCTTCCTGAGTCCCGTAACCGGCGACCACGAACGGCGTGTCGCTCAGCCCCTGCGACCCGAGCGCGTCGAGCGCCCCCGCCTCGGGCAGGGTGGCAGGAGTGAACGACCAGCGGGCCCGCACCTGCTTGGCGGGCAGTTCCACGACCGATATGTCGTGGGTGTCCGCAGAGGGCCCGGGATACCCGGGGTGGCTGTGCGCGACTCCCTCGACGGCCACGGCGTCCGCCACGGCCGCCGGGTCGCCGGGGTGCTCCGCGGCGGCCGCGTCGAGGCCGGCCTGCACGTCCTGGTCGAGGGAGACGTAGAAGCGCACGTTCTCCGGCCAGTCGGTGGTGCAGTGCGCGGCGGTGAGGAACGTGTCGGCGTCGATCATCGTTCCGGAGCAGACCCAGTCGACCCGGTCGGGTGTGGCCGGGTCGTCGTCGGCGTCCCAGGTGGCGACGAGCGCGCCGACCTCGGTGCGCTCGGGAGCGGGCGTGGCGTTGTACGAGTTGATCGCCGACGACGGCAGGGCCGCGGCGAGCACCATGGCGCAGGCGGCGGCGGTGATGCCGGTCAGACGTACGGGTACGGCAGTCAAAGGAAACCCTTCGGTGTCTTGGACGGGGCTCTCCTGTGGGGTGATCGACAGTGAAGCGTGTGGCGGACCGCGCGGCAAGAGTCCGGACACCGCGGACCGGACATCGGACGGCGGGGCGTGCGCCACATCGGACGGCGGGGCGTGCGCCACATCGGACGGCGGGGCGTGCGCCGCGAAAAGCGTGTGCCGTGGCCCCGCGGCCACGGCACACGCTCCCCCTGGGAGGCAGGTCGGATCAGAGGCGCTGCCAGAGCGCCGGCACGCCGGGCGGCTCCCAGCCCGGCTGGGCCTGGTGGCCCTGCAGACAGCGGTACGTCGCGCCGCCGTAGGTCACCTGTGCGCCCGCCTGGTAGACGGTGCCCGCCGCCCATGTGCCACCCGGCTCGCCGGGCTCGCCGGGCTCACCCGGGTCGGTGGTGGTCCTCAGCGTCAGCCCGTATCCCTGCAGCAGCGGGTTGATCGGCTGGTGATAGGTGGTGCCCCCGCTCCTGCAGTCGCCGGAACCGCCGGAGGTGACGCCCTGCGCCTGGCTGCCGGAGATGTACGAGCCCCCGGAGTCGCCGGGCTCGGCGCACACCGTGGTACGGGTGACCCCGGTGATGGTCCCCTCGGGGTACGTGACGCTGGTGTTGTGCTGGGAGATCGTGCCGCAGTGCCAGCCCGTGGTGGAACCCGACCGGCAGATTGACGCGCCCACCGGCTGCTGCACCGAGCCGGTGACCTGTACGTTCTGGCCGCTCTGCCCCTTGACGTACGGGGTCGAGGTCCAGTTGCCGTTCGTCGCCACCCACGCCGTGTCCCGGCCCGGGAACGTCGACGCCTGGAAGGTGCCCTGTGCCACCTGGTTGTAGCCGCTGGTGGCGGTGCCGGCCCGGCCGCAGTGGCCCGCGGTGGCGAAGCCCTGCGTGGTGCCGCGGGTGATCGCGAAGCCCACCGAGCAGCGGCCGCCGCCGCCCATGTAGTACGCGTCGCCGCCGCGGATGTCGTACAGCGGACGCGGCTGCTCGCCGGTCGTGACGACCCGTATCAGGTCCCGCTCCGCGCCGCTCGCCTCGATCAGGGCCTGCGCGGCGGACGGCTTCACGGCCCGGACCACCACGGTGTTGGCACGGACGTCGACGTACCAGACGGGCACGTCGGTCGAGGGATGGTGAACGGCTGCCCGGTCCAGCGCCGCCTTCGTACGGTCGAGTTCGGCGAGCGTGTGGGACGTGATCTCGATGTCGGCGCCGCCCGCCCTGATCGCCGCGGCGTCCGCGGCCCTGGTCGTGGCCACGGTCAGGGTGCCGGAGTCGGCCCCCTCCACCCATGCTCCGGCGAACGATCCGCCGAGCCGCTGCCGGAGCCCTGCCGCGATGGCGCCCGCCTCGGCCTCGTTCACCAGCCGCCTCTCCGCCTGGGCCCGGGTGAGCCCGAGGTCACGCTGCATGGCCCGGAGCAGTTCCGGCTGCGCGGCGGACACCGCGAGAGTGTCAGCGGCGCTGCGCGCGGTGGCGGGCCCCGATCCGGCCTGCTGTGCCGAAGCGGCACCCTGCAGGGCGGTCAGGAGCAGCGCGCCCGCCGCGACGGTGGCGGCACACGCTGACCTGGCGTGTCTGTGGAGCATGGAAGTCCCCTCGGTCTCGTTGGAGGTGTGCCGAAACCGTAGGGACGGCGAACCCTGCCGCGGCAGCTGTCAGTCGGCCCCCTGCACGGCGTTATGGAAGGCCGGGGTCCGGGCGGTCAGCCACCCCGAGTAGGTGGAGCTGCGCGCCGTCGCGTCACGGTGCGCGGCGCGCACATGGCCGACGACGACGGGGGCCGTGACGGCGGCGGGCGCGTCGGGGTGCCAGCCGAGCAGATGGCGCCAGACCAGCGGCGTCCCGGTGAGCGGCCGCGTCACCAGGCCCGGTGTGTCGGGAAAGGTCGCCCTGCACAGGCCCACGGCCCGTCCCACCTGGACCAGATGCACGCAGGAGGCGGTGTCGGTCTCGTACACGCACGACGGTGTGAAGCCGGCGCGCACGCAGGCGCCGGCGAAGCAGTCGGCGAAACAGCCGTCGCCCGGTACGTCCGTCCATGCCTCCGCCGCCAGCTCGGCCAGCTCGATCTCGCGCCGTACGGCGAGCGGATGGGTCGTCGCCAGCATCACGAACACCGGATCGCGCGCCACCTCGGTCCACGCGAGCCGGCCCGACTCGGGCGGGGCGCTCTCCCCGCAGGCGCCGATCAGCGCGTAGTCCAGCCGCCCCTCCGCGGCCGACGCGGCGATCTCCCGCTCCGACCACGAGGTGTGCGTGACCACCGAGACGCCCGGGTCCGCGGCGGCGAGCCGGTCGACGAGGCCCCCGAGGAGCGGCCCGTGGGTGCCGCCGAGCCGGAACGCGCTCCCCGTCCCGGGCCGTGCCCCCGTTCTGGCGAAGCGGGCGGCCTCCTGCTGCAGTTCGTGCACCGCCGGCAGCAGGACGCGGGCCCGGTCGAGGACCAGGTCGCCGAGAGCGGTGGTGCGTACCCCGGTCCGCCCGCGTTCGAACAGCGTCCCGCCCAGCGAGCGCTCGATCCTCCTCAACTGCGCGCTGAGCGCGGGCTGGGCGAGCCCGAGTGCGGTGGCTGCCTTGGTGAGACTGCCGGCGTCGGCGATGGCCCGGATGGTCCGTAGGTGCCGCAACTCCAGTTCCATGACTGCAGCTTGGCGCTGGGGCAGGACCGCGGCAATAAGCAGGTCCAGACCAAAGTGGCCGTCCGTGCCGGTACGCGTGTTCCGGCCGGGGCGCCGGATGACACCATGAGTGCGTGCGGGCCACCGGAGCGCGCCGCGAAAGCCCACCCGGAGCCGGTGGGGAACTCGCGAACGAACGACGAACAAGGAGGACGGGCCGTGCCCGCTCCCCGGATGAGCACGACGCCCCTGCCGGGCATCGGCGTCCAGTACGACCTGACCACACGCGAACACCGGCACCTCTCGGTGATCGCCCACCGGGACGGGACACGGTCGGTGAACGTCTACCGGCCGGACGACCCCGATGCCTGCGCCCAGTCACTGCACCTGACCAGCGCGGAGGCGGCGTCACTGATCGACGCGCTGATGCCCGGTCACCACAGCCCCAACGTCCTGCACACCACCGACATCGGGCTGCTCGCGGAGCGCATCGAGCTGTCCGCCCACTCGTACTGGAACGGTCGCGTGATGGGGGACATGCGGATGCGTACGGAGACGGGCGCGTCGGTCGTGGCCGTGCTGCGCAGGGCCGAGGCGATACCGTCCCCGGGGCCGGACTTCCGGCTGGCCGGCGGCGACACGCTGATCGTCATCGGAACCCGCGAGGGCGTCGAGGCGGCCGCGACGATCCTCGGACGGGAGTGACCGGGTGCACTCCGCGCTGTTCCTCATCGAGTTCGGGGCGATAATCCTCGGCCTCGGACTCCTCGGCCGGTTCGCCGGCCGGCTCAGGTTCTCGCCGATCCCGCTCTACCTGCTGGCCGGTCTCGCCTTCGGCGAGGGCGGACTGCTGCCCCTCGGCGCCAGTGAGGAGTTCGTGGCGATCGGCGCCGAGATCGGCGTCATCCTGCTCCTGCTGATGCTCGGCCTGGAGTACACCGCCAGCGACCTCGTCTCCAACCTCAAGACGCAGTACCCGGCCGGCCTGGTCGACTTCACGCTCAACGCCCTTCCGGGAGCCCTCGCCGCCCTGCTGCTGGGCTGGGGGCCGGTGGCCGCCGTCGTGCTCGCCGGTGTCACCTGGATCTCCTCCTCCGGCGTCATCGCCAAGGTCCTCGGCGACCTCGGCAGACTCGGCAACCGGGAGACCCCGGTGATCCTCAGCATCCTGGTCCTCGAGGACCTGGCGATGGCGGTCTATCTGCCGATCGTCACCGCACTGCTCGCAGGCGCCGGCCTCGCCGCGGGAAGCGTGACCCTGGCGATCGCGCTCGGTGTCGCGGGAGTGGTGCTCTTCGTCGCGGTCCGTTACGGACGCCTCATCTCACGCTTCGTCAGCAGCGACGACCCCGAGAAACTCCTGCTCGTGGTCCTCGGGCTGACCCTGCTCGTGGCGGGCGTCGCGCAGCAGCTCCAGGTCTCCGCGGCGGTCGGGGCGTTCCTCGTCGGCATCGCCCTGTCCGGCGAGGTCGCGGAAGGAGCGCACACGCTGCTCAGCCCGCTGCGTGACCTCTTCGCCGCGGTCTTCTTCGTCTTCTTCGGCCTGCACACGGACCCGTCGAGCATCCCGCCCGTGCTGCTGCCGGCCCTCGCGCTGGCGGTCCTGACCACCCTGACGAAGATCGCCACCGGGTACTGGGCGGCGAAACGGGCGGGGGTCGGCGTCAAGGGCCGCTGGCGCGCGGGCGGGACGCTCGTGGCACGCGGCGAGTTCTCCATCGTCATCGCGGGTCTGGCGGTCTCGGCCGGCATCGAGCCGCAACTGGGGCCGCTGGCCACCGCGTACGTCCTGCTCCTCGTGCTGATCGGGCCCCTGACCGCCCGCTGGACGGAGCCGATCGCCGGCCGCTTCGTCGGACGCGGCACGGTCGCGGCCACGGTTCCGGCGAAATCGCCGACCCCGGTCGAGGTCCGCGACTGAGCCGCACGTCCGCGACGGCGCGGGGCCCGTCGCGGACGGCGGGACCGGGCAGGCCGGGCGGGACGTCGGACTGGTCGGGACCGGACTGGTCGGGACCGGGTGGGGCGTCTGACTGGTCGGGACGGCCGGGAGCGGTCGGGCCCTCCAGGAACCCGCCGGGAACGGTCGGGACCTCCAGGTCCAGGACCCGCCGGGACCGAGGCGCCGACACGGACGTTCACGAACCGGCCCCCGGCCCGACGCCACCCTGGCCCCGACACGGACGACACGGACGACACGGACGACACGGACGACAGGCTCCGGCCCCGGACGCCGTCAGAGGTCCGTCTCGAGCCCGCCCGGCCCGTCGAACAGCGGGGGGAGGATCTGCTCCGTCCAGACGGTCTTGCCCTCGCGGGTGTGCCGTGTGCCCCACCTGGCCGTGAGCTGGGCCACCAGCAGCAGGCCCCGCCCGCCCTCGTCGGTGCTGCGGGCCCGCCGCAGATGCGGCGAGGTGCTGCTCGGGTCGGACACCTCACAGATGAGCCGCTGGTGGTGGATGAGCCGGAGGGTCACCGACCCGCCGCCCGCGTAGCGGTAGGCGTTGGTGACCAGTTCGCTGACGATCAGCTCAGTGGAGAAGGCCATGTCCTCCAGACCCCACACCGCCAGTTGCTCCGCGGTCAGCCGGCGGGCCCGCGACGGAGCAGTGGGCTCCGCCGGCAGCTCCCAGGTGGCGACCAGCTCCGGTGCCAGGGTGAGCGTCTGCGCCAGCAGCAGCGCCACGTCGTCGGCCGGACGCGCCGGCAGCAGCCGGTCGACCACGGCCTGCGCCATCTCCTCCACCGGCCGGCCCGGACCGGCCAGGGTCGCGCACAACTGTGACAGCCCAGCCTCCATGTCGTGCTCGGCACGGTCCAGGAGCCCGTTCGTGTAGAGGGCGATCACCGTGCCCTCCGGCAGTGTCAGTTCCGCGGCCTCGAACGGCAGCCCGCCCAGCCCCAGCGGCGGCCCGGCCGGCAGCTCCGCGATGACCGCCTCGCCCTCCGGTGTCACCACGGCCGGCGGCGGGTGGCCGGCGCGGGCGATGGAACACAGCCGGGTCACCGGGTCGTACACGGCGTACAGACAGGTCGCGCCGACCACCTGCTCGCCGGGCGCGCCGTCGATGTCCTGCTCCTGCTCACCGGCGAGCCGGGTCACCAGATCGTCGAGGTGGGAGAGCACCTCGTCGGGCTCGAGGTCGAGATCGGCCAGCGTGTGCACGGCCGTCCGCAGCCGGCCCATGGTGGCCGCGGCGTTGATGCCGTGCCCGACGACGTCGCCGACGACGAGCGCCACACGGGCACCGGACAGCGGGATGACGTCGAACCAGTCCCCGCCGACGCCGGTCGCACCGCCCGCGGGCATGTAGCGGTGGGCGACGACGACCGCCGGATGCACCGGCAACTCGCGCGGCAGCAGGCGCCGCTGCAGCGCCAGCGCGGCCCGGTGCTGCTGGGTGAAGCGGCGCGCGTTGTCGAGAGAGACCGCCGCCCGGGCGGCAAGCTCGCCCGCCAGGGTGAGATCGTCCTCCTCGAACGGCTCGGGAAGCCGTGACCGCCACAGACTGACGAATCCCAGGATCAGCCCGCGTGCCGTCAGCGGCACGATCATCAGTGAATGGACGGCGTGGGCCTCCGGCACCTGGCCCCGGCCGAGGGCCGTGAGCGTGCCCGAGATGTCGATGAACGGCTCCAGCACGGGACGCCCGGTCGCCAGGCACCTGGCCTGGGGCGTCTCCTCGGGAAACGAGTTGATCGTCCCGACCGGGAAGAGCAGGTGCTCGGTCTCGGGCGTGACGGTCCGGTACGCCGTTCTGCGCACCGGACCAGCACCTCCGTCCGCGACGGGTTCCTCCCCGCGGCTGACCGGCTCGAGGAGGTCCACCGAGACGCAGTCCGCCAGTCCGGGCACCGCCGCCCTGGCCAGTTCCTGCGCCGTCGTCTGGACGTCCAGCGTGGTCCCGATCGTGGCACCCGCCTCGGTGAGCAGGGCGAGCCGACGACGTGCCCGGTGTCCGTCCGTGACGTCCTCGACCAGCTGGGTCACTCCCAGCACGCGGCCGCCGGCGTCCTCGATGCGAAACGCGGACACGGAGACGTACCGCTCCCTGCCGGGCATGCCCGGCACCCGGCACGGCTGCTCCGTGAAGATCATCGGGGTGCCCGTCTCCAGCACCTCGCGCAGTCCCGCGTCCACGGTCGCCGCGTCCTGGGCGACGAGGAAGTCCCCGATGCGGTGACCGCGGGCGTCCTCGCTCGAGATGCCGCCGATACGGGCGATCGCCCGGTTGATCCGCAGGATGTTCAGATCGGTGTCGTGCACCGACAGGCCGATCGGGGACCTGCGGAACAGCCCGTCCATGACCGACCGGTCGATCTCCCACTGCACCACCTCGTCCGCCGGTGCCGCCACGAGGTACCACTCGCGGTCCCCTCCGGTTCGCACGACCCTGCGGGCACGGATCCCGAGGCTGATCCTGCGTCCGTCGGGCGCCCGTACGGGTACCACCCCGAACCAGCCGCTGTTTCTGACGCAGGCCGCGGATGCCTCCAGGACGAGCTCCTCGTCGCCAGGGGCCACAAGGAGCTCGACGGCCCGGTGGCCGAGGACCTCCTCGGCCATCCACCCGGTCAGCGTGCGGGCGCGCTCGCTCCAGCCGGTCACCACGCCGCGCCGGTCCAGCACCACTGAGGCGGCTCGACCGTGCGCGTACGGGTCCTCCGGGCTCTCACCGATCAGGGTCACGGATCCGGTCATCGGTCCTATCCTCCGCCCGGCGCATCGGGGACGCGAGCGATGAATTCCGGGCGGCGCGGGGGTCAGTACCAGGACAGTACGCAACATCCGCCGACAGTGACCACGTCAGGAGCACGCCATGCCGCGCATTACTCCCAATCTCTGGTTCGACACCCAGGGCAAGGAAGCGGCCGAGTTCTACGTCTCGGTCTTCCCCAACTCGGAGATCAAGCACGTCCTCTACTACGGAGAGGCGGGCCCGAGGCCGGCCGGCACCGTGCTGACCGTGGACTTCGTCCTCGACGGCCAGCCCTACACCGCGATCAACGGCGGTCCGGAGTTCACCTTCGACGAGGCGATCTCCCTGCTGATCAACTGCGCCGACCAGGAGGAGGTCGACTACTACTGGGAGAAGCTGGGCGAGGGCGGGGAGGAGGGCCCCTGCGGCTGGCTGAAGGACAAGTACGGCCTGTCCTGGCAGGTCACTCCCGCCGCGCTGGAGGAGCTGGTGAAGGACGAGGACGAGGGCCGGGCCCAGCGTGCGATCGCCGCCATGCTCGGCATGAAGAAGATCGACGTCGCCGCCCTGTACGCGGCGGCCGACCGCACCTGACCGACCGCACCTGCCGTGCACGTCTCACGCGCCTGCCGCGTGCCGCGTGCCGCGTGTCGCCCCTTCCGCCTATGGCGCTGTGAGCGGTGGGAACGCGTAGAGCACCTGGGGCGCGTCCCACTCGACATAGGTGTCCACCACGACGGCGCCGAGGTCTTCCAGGAGCCGCCGTGAGCGGTGGTTCGCCTGCTGGGTCAGGGCGACCACTTCGGACGCGGGCGAGGAGCCGTCGCCGTGTGCCCACGTCACGGCCGCGGCGACTGCCTCGCGGGCGTAGCCGTGGCCCCAGTGCTCGGGGAGCAGCTGGTACGACACCTCGGTCCTGCCGTCCCGGGCCCCGGTCTCCACCGTCACCAGGCCGAGGACGGTCCGGTCCGCCTGCCGCACCACGGCGAAGGTGCCGGGGGCGCCGACACATCTCTTCTCCCGGATCCGTACGACGTTGCTGTCGACCGGGCCGCCGAGATGCCGCCGGACCTCGGGATCGGTCCACAGCCGGGCGATCGCCGGCACGTCCGCCGCACCGATGGGACGCAGCGCCAGGCGGCTCGTGGCGAGGGCGGCGGGCCATACGACGGAACGGGGCGCGGAAGGCATGAGCGCGATCATGGCACGGGCCGTGGCCGCTGCGGGCGTGATCAGGCCGAACACGATGGAGGAGGCGCACGCCCCACCGACGGCTCCGGGTCAGGGCTTGAACACGAAGCATCAATCCGAACCGTGAGTCTTGTCAGAAGTTCGAAACACTCCTACAGTCCACCAGCGAATGGGAGCGCTCCCACGGCATTTCCCCCACTGCTGAAGGGACACCATGCGACACCGTTTACGCGCCTTCGCGACCGCCCTGCTGCTCGCCGTCGGCCTGCCGGCCGCCATGCTGGCCGCGGCACCGGCCGCCCAGGCCGGCGTCGAGATCTGTGAGCAGTACGGCTCGACGACCGTTCAGGGCCGGTACGTGGTCCAGAACAACCGCTGGGGCACCAGCGCCACCCAGTGCCTCGACGTGACCGACAGCGGCTTCACCGTCACCAGGGCCGACGGCTCCGTGCCCACGAACGGGGCACCCAAGTCGTACCCCTCGGTATTCAACGGGTGCCATTACACGAACTGTTCACCGGGGACCGAGCTTCCCAAGCAGGTCTCCACCATCGGCTCCGCGCCCACCAGCATTTCCTACGGCTTCGTCGACAACGCGGTCTACAACGCCTCGTTCGACATCTGGCTCGACCCCGAGCCCAGGACCGACGGTGTCAACCGCACCGAGATCATGATCTGGTTCAACCGTGTGGGACCCATCCAGCCGATCGGCTCCCGAAACGGCTCCGCGACAGTCGGCGGCCGGACGTGGGAGGTCTGGACGGGCAACAACGGCGGCAATGACGTGATCTCCTTCGTGGCCCCGTCCGCCCTCCCCAGCTGGTCCTTCGACGTCATGGACTTCGTCGACCAGACCGTCAGTCGCGGGATGGCGGCCGCCGACTGGTACCTGACGAGTGTCCAGGCCGGATTCGAGCCCTGGCAGGGCGGCGCGGGTCTGTCCGTGAACTCCTTCTCCTCCACCATCGGCCCCGACGACGGGGGCGGTGAGGAGGAGCCGCCCGGCGAGCCGGCGGGCGGCTGCCAGGTCGGCTACTCCACCAACGTGTGGACGGGCGGATTCACCGCGGAGGTCACCATCAGGAACGACGGCGCCGCGGCGGTCGACGGCTGGAACCTGGGCTTCACACTTCCCGCCGGTCAGAGTGTCACCAACGCCTGGAACGCCACGGTCACCCCGTCCGGCGGCGCGGTGACCGCCCGCGACTCGGGCTTCAACGGCCGTATCCAGGCCGGTGGCACGCAGTCGTTCGGATTCCAGGGGACGTACACCGGCAGCTTCGCGGAACCGGCGCGGTTCACGCTCAACGGGACGCCCTGCGACGTCATCTGACGCACCGCCGCATCCCACGGTGTTCCGCACGGACCCGCCCCTTCCAAGGAGCCGCACATGCGACCGCGTACGCCCCTCCCGGTCACCATCCCGCCGGAGCCGCTGTCGGCCACCGCCGTGACAGACCTCGGCACGGTCCACGGCGCAGCCTCGGCACCCGCGGCCCCGGCCGCCGAAGCCGCCGCCCCGGGCCTTGGCGTCGGCGGCAGCCGACGCATCCCCGGGTCCGACGGCACCGTCACCGTGTCACCCGTCTCCCGCACCGCGGTCATCCCGCCGTACGGCCCGGCCGGCATCGGTTTCCTCGGCGCCCGGATCGGCTCCGACGACCGCCCGTCGGCGTTCACGCCGAACGGCGCGGCCCGCACGGCCGGGTAGCACCGGCCTCGCCGGTTCCCCGCACGAGGGGGCGGGGAACCGGTGCCCGTCGGCGGCAGCGACTGACACCGCCGTCGTGGAATGGGATCCTGGGAAGCGGTACGTGTCCGGCGGGGGAGGGACCGTAAGGAGCACGGTGGACCTGGAAAGCACCCTCGACGAGTTGTACGCGCTGCGGCCCCAGGACTTCACCGCCGTCCGCAACGAACGCGCGGCGCAGGCCCGGCGCGCCGGCGACCGGGAGCTGGCGGAGCGGATCCGGGCGCTGCGCAGACCGACACTCTCGGCGTGGGCCACAAACCTGCTGGTGCGGCGCGAGCCCGAGAAGACCCAGCCGCTGATCAGCCTCGGCGAAGGGCTGCGCAACGCCCACCGCGACCTCGACGGCGGACAGCTGCGCGAGCTCGGCAGGCAGCAGCACCTGCTGGTGAGGGCGCTGGCGGGCGAGGCGCGGCGACTTGCGGCGGAGGCGGGGCAGCCGGTCGGTGACGCGGCGCTCCACGAGATCGAGGCCACCCTGCACGCGGTACTGGCCGACCCGGACGCCGCGCGGAAGTGGGCGACCGGACACCTCGACAAGCCGCTCGCCGCGCCCGTCGGCTTCACCGGACTGGAGCCGCGGCCCGGAGCGGCGCCCGAACCGGCCGCGGTGCCTGCGCCGCCCGAACCGGCCGAGCGGCGCCCCCGCAAGGAGAGCGCCGACCGGCGCCGCCTCGAGAGACTCGACCGCGCCCGGCAGGACGCCGCGGACGCCGAGCAGCGGGCCCGCGAGAGCGATCAGGCGCGCGAAGAGGCCGCGGCGGCACTGGAGGCGGCGCAGACCGCGGTCGACGAGGCGAGGGAACGGGCGGAGACGCTGGCGCGTGAGCTGGCGGACGCGAAGGCGGAGCAACGGCGGGCGGAGAGCGGGCTGCACGAGGCCCGCGACCGTGCGCGGGAGGCGGACCGGGGCGCCCGGGACGCTCGGCGCCGCGCGGAAAAGGCCGTCGCCGCCGTGCGGCGGACGGAAGCGGACGACGGCTGAGACCGCCGCCCGGTCCGTACCCCTCCCGGCCCGTACCCCGCCCGGACCTACGCCGTGGACCCGGTCTGCTGCCAGGACTGCCGGATGCCCCGCATCAGCGGCGGGTACACGAAGACGTGCCGGAACGGGGCGATGGCGGCCATGTACGCCCTTCCGAAGGGCCCGTTCGGTTTCACCAGAACCGCCATCTGGCCCCGGTGGCCTCCCGAGCCGTCGGGGACCCAGCTGATGTGCATGACCCCGTGCATCGTGCTGTTCGCCATCTCGGCCGCCCACTCGTCGTCCGTGAGATAGACCGGACTGAAGGGCAGCCGTCCGAACTCCGGCCCGGACGGGCCGTCACGCAGATCGGCCGGCAGACGGTCGCGGAGCGTCGGCACCCGGGAGCCGACCCCGGTGCCCGGGGTGTCCCAGCCGAACAGCTTCCCGAGCTTCCAGCGGATCGCGAAGAGGTTGCGGGCGATACGGGACGGGTTGTTCGACGTGTCACCCGCGGCCGTCTGACGCACCAGCCGCGGGAAGTCGCCGGGACCTCCCGGCGTCGGCAGTGCCCAGACGTCGTAGAGACGGAAATCCGGCGCGATCTCGTGGATGCGCCAGGGCCGAGTCGTGTGCTCGGTGTTCCTGAGCCTCATTCGCAGACCTCCACGTGGACGACCAGTGATCCGTACGGAGAAGTCTGCCGCCGCCACGGCTCCGGAACGTCGCTCCGAGGTCTGAACCCCGCCTCCCCCGTGCGGGCGAGAGGGCTCCCGCGACGCCCCGCCGCCGGGTGTCTCACTCCGGCGGTGCGCCCAGCGGATTCGCGGCCAGCGCCTTCGCCGCGCCGAACAGGTTGGCCGCCATCGCGCGGCCGGTCCTGTGCGACCAGTCGCGTCCGCGCTCGTCGTCGAGGTAGTCGGGACCCGGGCCGGGCCCCAGGTGCCAGTACGTCCACGCCTGACCGGGGATGGTGTAGCCGATGTCGGTCAGTGCGCCGGAGATCTCGCTGATCACGTGGTGCGCGCCGTCCTCGTTCCCGGTGACGACGACGCCGGCGACCCTGTTGTACGCGACGGGACGGCCGTCGTCGTCCGTCTCGGAGAGCATCGCGTCCATCCGCTCCAGCACCCGCTGGGCGACGGAGGAGGGCCGGCCGAGCCAGGTCGGCGAGGCCACCACGAGGATCTCCGACGCGAGGAGCTTCTCGTGGACCTGTGGCCACTGGTCGCCGGGGACGACGGCCTCGCTGACGACCCCCGGCCTGATGTCCAGGTCCACCGCGCGTACGAACTCAACCTCCGCGCCGTACTGCTCGAGCCGGTCGGCGACGACCTTGGCGAGCGCTTCCGTGTTGGACGGGTCCGGGGACGTCTTGAGCGTGCAGTTGATCACCAGTGCCTTCATGCGAGCACCGGTACCCCGTGAGGAGACCGGCACGCCGTTCACCGGGCCGATCGGGTGAACACGGCGGACTCCCGCTCCACCGCGAACCGCTCCGCGACACCGGTGACCGCGGGCCGGGTTACCGGGTAGAGGTGGCAAAAGCTGCAAAATGCGCATAGTGCGCGTTGGGTCGGATCGTCCGTGAGAGGTGCGTGGCAGGTGCTGTCGACCAAGGGACGCGGGCGGCTGGGGCGCAGGGCCGGACAGGCGGCGAGGGACACCTCCGTCGCGCTCGACGCGCGCCTGCCCCTGTTCGACGGCAGCGCTCTGCTGCGCAAGGCATTTCCCGACCACTGGTCCTTCCTGCTGGGCGAGTTGGCGCTCTACAGCTTCGTGGTGCTGCTCGTCACCGGCGTCTACCTCACCTTCTTCTTCGACCCGGGCATGGGCGAGGTGACCTACCACGGTGCTTACGTCCCGATGCAGGGCATCACCATGAGCGAGGCGTACGCCTCGACGCTCGAGATCAGTTTCGACGTGCGCGGCGGCCTGCTGATCCGTCAGATCCACCACTGGGCCGCGCTGGTGATGGTCGCTGCGATCGGCGTACACATGCTGCGGATCTTCTTCACCGGAGCGTTCCGCCGTCCGCGGGAGGCCAACTGGGTGATCGGCGTGACGCTGCTGATCGTCACGATCCTGGAGGGGTTCGCCGGTTACTCGCTGCCCGACGATCTGCTCTCCGGAACCGGGCTGCGCACCGCACAGGGGTTCATCCTCGCCGTCCCCGTCGCCGGGACCTACCTGAGCATGTTCCTCTTCGGCGGCGAGTACCCGGGGGACGAGATCATCCCCCGTCTCTATCCCGTGCACATCCTGCTGCTGCCCGGCCTGCTGCTGGCGGCGGTGACGGCACATCTGATCCTGGTCTTCCACCTGAAGCACACCCAGTGGCCCGGCGTCGGGAGAACCGGGCGCAACGTGGTCGGCCGCCCCATGTTCCCCCACTTCACGGCCAAGTCGGCCGGCCTGTCCGCCATGGTGTTCGGGGTGCTGGCCGTCCTCGGCGGAGTGGCCCAGATCAACCCCGTGTGGGCGTACGGCCCCTACCGGACCGACCATGTGTCGACCGGCGCCCAGCCCGACTGGTACCTCGGGTTCATCGAGGGTGCCATGCGCGTCATGCCGGGCTTCGAGACCCGGCTGTGGGGCCACACGATCCAGTGGAACCCGCTGATCCCCGCGGTCGTGTTCCCCGGCGTCTTCTTCCTCGCGCTGTACGCCTATCCCTTCCTGGAACGCTGGATCACGGCCGAACGGGGCGAACAGCACCTGTGCGACCGGCCCCGCGACCGGCCGGTGCGCACCGGGCTGGGCGTCGCGGCCATCACCTTCTACGGACTGCTGCTCGTCGCCGGCGGTCAGGACATCGTTGCGCTCACCTTCGACGTCTCGGTGAACGCCCTGACCTGGGCGCTGCGCTTCCTGGTGGTCCTCGGGCCCCTGGCCGCGTTCTGGGTGACCAAACGCCTCTGCCTCGCCCTGCAGGCCCACGAGGCCGAGCTCCTGGCGGAGGGGGAGGAGACAGGAGACCTCCGGCAGTCCCTCGAGGGCGGCTACGGCGAGCGCCACCGGCCGCTGCCTGCGGGCAGGCGGTACGTACTGACCCACCGCGCCGCGCCCGGTCCGCTGTCCGCACCGAAGGACGGCACGCGCACGGAGCGGATCCGCCACGGCCTCAGCCGCTGGTTCCACCCGCACAACCGCGCCGCCCCGGCCGCCAGCCCGGCCGCGAAGGACGGCCGGGAAGCGAAGGACGGCCGGGAAGCTAAGGACGGCCGGGAGGAGGAGAGCCGCACCGGGGGTTAGCCGGGCGCCGCGGCCCGCCGGCGGCATACTCACGGTTCGCGGTCGTTGTACTGGAAGACGAAGCCGAGCACGCCCGGTGCGAGCAGGCCGGCGCCGACGAGGACCAGCCACAGGCCGTAGACGACGCCCAGGGCCAGCACGGCGGTGCCCATCGCGGCGAGCACCGGGACATAGCTGCGCGGCGGGAAGAAGGCGACGGGGCCGGCCGTTTCACGGACCTCGGCCCGCCCGCGGTTCTGCGCCACGGTCCCCAGCCGCCGGTCCTGCCGCCACAGGTGTAGCGTGACCAGCGCGGCCATCAGGAAGGAGACCGTCAGTACGGCCGTTCCGGCCGGGTCGCCCGCCCACCATCCGTAGACCGCCGCGGACGCGCCGAAGAACACGGCGACTCCGAGGAACAGCAGGGCCTCGGGTTTCATGACGTACGCCCCCGTCCGGTGCGGGTCCTGGACGCGGTGTCCACCGCCGCGATCCCCGGGTGGTGCAGGTCGAAGGCCGGGCACTCGGAGCGGATCCTGGGCAGCGCCACGAAGTTGTGCCGCGGCGGCGGACACGACGTGGCCCACTCCAGAGACCGGCCGAAGCCCCACGGATCGTCCTCCGTGACCTTCTCTCCGTACCGTGCCGTCCTCCAGACGTTGCAGAGGAACGGCAGGGTCGACGTCCCCAGCAGGAACGCCCCGACGGAGGAGAGGGTGTTGAGCATGGTGAATCCGTCTCCGGCGAGATAGTCGGCGTACCGCCGGGGCATTCCCTCGGTGCCGAGCCAGTGGTGCACCAGAAACGTCAGCTGGAAGCCGGTGAACAGGGTCCAGAAGTGGATCCTGCCGAGCCGTTCGTCGAGCATCCGGCCGGTGAACTTGGGCCACCAGAAGTAGAACCCGGCGAACATGGCGAAGACGACGGTGCCGAACAGCACGTAGTGCAGGTGCCCCACCACGAAGTAGCTGTCCGTGGTGTGGAAGTCGAGAGGCGGCGAGGCGATCAGGACCGCGGTCAGACCGCCGAAGAGGAACGTCACCAGGAATCCGATCGACCACAGCATCGGTGTCTCGAAGGACAGCGACCCGCGCCAGGTCGTCCCGATCCAGTTGAAGAACTTCACTCCGGTCGGCACCGCGATCAGGAACGACGCCAGCGAGAAGAACGGCAGCAGCACCGCGCCGGTCGCGAACATGTGATGCGCCCACACCACCGCGGACAGGCCGGTGATGGCGACGGTCGCGCCGATGAGCCCGAAGTACCCGAAGACCGGCTTTCTGCTGAACACCGGCAGGATCTCGGTGATGATGCCGAAGAACGGCAGCGCGACGATGTAGACCTCCGGATGCCCGAAGAACCAGAACATGTGCTGCCACAGCAGGGCCCCGCCGTTGGCCGGATCGAAGACATGTGCCCCGAACCGGCGGTCGGCCATCAGAACCAGCAGCGCGGCCGTCAGCACCGGGAAGGCCAGCAGCACCAGGATCGACGTGAACAGCACGTTCCACGTGAAGACGGGCATGCGGAACAGCGTCATGCCCGGCGCGCGCAGGCACACGACGGTGGCGATGAAGTTCACCGCGCCGAGGATGGTGCTCAGACCGGAGACCACCAGTCCCATGGCCCAGAGGTCACCGCCCGTGCCGGGGGAGTGCACCGGACCGTTCAGCGGGGCGTACGCGAACCAGCCGAACGCGGCCGCCCCGTTGCTCGTCAGGAAACCTGAGATCACCATCAGGCCGCCGAACAGGAACACCCAGTAGGTGAAGGCGTTGAGCCGGGGGAAGGCAACGTCCGGCGCGCCGATCTGAAGCGGCATCACGGCGTTGGCGAACCCGACGAACGTCGGTGTGGCGAAGAGCAGCATCATCACCGTGCCGTGGATGGTGAAGAGCTGGTTGTACTGGTCGTTCGAGAACAGCTGCGTCCCCGGCCTGGCGAGCTCCGCGCGCATCAGCATGGCGAGCAGCCCCGCGAACAGGAAGAAGCCGAACGACGTCACCAGATACATGTTCGCGATGACCTTGTGGTCCGTCGTCGTCAGCCACCGGAGCACGGTCGCGCCCACGGTGGAGTCCCTGCCGCTCCGCTCGGACGTCGAAGCGCTGTCCACGGCCGTCATCAGCTGTTCTTCCTGTCGCGCCTGCCGCATACGGCACCGGGCCGTACGGAACCCGTGCAACCGGTCCGGACCCGGCGGGATCCTGCGTATCCCCTGTTCGCGCACGGGCGCCGTCCGGGGGATTCTGGGGGCATGACCGCGACGATCGGAGTCGAGGAGGAGTTCTTCCTCGTCGGGACCGGCAGCCGGGCCGTGGAACCTGCGGGCAGCCGTATCGTGGCACGAGCCCGCGGCGCCGTCGGGGACCTGGTTTCCGGCGAGTTCCACGAGGGCCAGCTGGAGGTGCGCACCCCGCCGTGCCAGGACACGGACGAACTCATGCGGCAGCTGACCGCCGTGCGCGCGGCGGCCCGCGACGCCTGCGGCCCGGACGGGCTCTGCCCGTGCGCCACGGGCACGCCCGTCATCGGCGGGGAAGGAGCCCGCGTCCTGGGCGACCATCCCCGCTACCGCGCGGGTGTACGCCAGTTCGGAACCATGCTCGACGACTTCACCGTCTGCTCCGCCCATGTGCATGTGCGGGTGCCGGATCGTGAGCTCGCCGTACTGGCCGGGAACCATCTGCGCCCCTGGCTGCCGCTGCTGGTGGCCATGAGCGCCAACTCGCCGTTCTTCGAGGGCCGGGACACCGGCTACGCGAGCTGGCGGATCGTCGTCCGCGGCCGCTTCCCCGCCCTCGGTGCTCCCCCGTACGTCGACTCGCTCGCCGACTACGAACGGCTGACGGCGGCGCTGCAGGAGTCCGAGGCGATGCTCGACGCGAACCTTCCCTTCTGGGACGTACGGCCCAACCCGCGCTTCCCGACGCTCGAGATCCGGGTCATGGACGTCCCGGTGGACGTCGCGGACACCGTCGCCCTCACCGCCCTCGTCAGGGCCCTGGTCGTGCGCTCGGTCGAGCGGGTCCGCCGCGGCGACGCGGGCCCCCGCACCTGCGGCGAACTTCTGCGCGCCGCCTACTGGCGCGCCGCGCGCGACGGCTGGCCGGGCAGCGGCGTGGACGCGCTCACCGGACGCGTACTGCCGTTCGAGACGCAGGCACGGCGACTGGTCGACCACGTCCGGCCGCAGCTGGAGGAGTACGGCGACGCCGAGTGCGTCGCGGCGTTCCTGAGGCGCCTGCGCGAGCAGGGCTGCGGGGCTCAGCGGCAGCGCGCGTCCTGGGCTCGCCGCTCACGGCTGACCGACGTCGTCGACGATCTCCTCGCCGGGACCTCGGGGGCGGGGACGAGTGCGGTCAGCCCGGGGTGAGGGTCGTCACCAGGACGTCGCGGCGGGCCGGGAGCGCGGTGTCGACAGGCCGGACGGGTGACACCTCGTGCAGAGAGCCGCGGTCGTCCGACAGCAGAAGGGCCGCCGGCTCGTCCAGCGTGACCGACAGCATCCTCTCGCCCTCGGGGGTGTACACGGCGCTCTCGCCGCCCGTGGCGTTGTCCCGGCCGATCAGCAGCGAGGACACGAGCGTGACGCCGTCCCTGTGCCGTCCCTCGGGGGTGGGCTCCCCGCCGCCGTCCGGCGTTGCGAGCACCCGGAAGGGGTGCACCTTGACGCTCCACCAATCGGCGGGCTCCAGCGCGCCGGCGACCCGGCCGAGGACGCCGATGAGGGAGCGCAGGACGGGATCGGCGACGAAAGCGCCGGTCAACGGCTCGAAGTGGCGGTCCACGGTCGCGTACAGCGGATTGGTGTCGGCGGGCTGGACGAAGGCGCTGTGCGGCAGCAGCCTCAGCTCCCCGGTCGCGGGCGCCAGGCGGAAATGACCGTAACGCCGCAGTCTGCGGGTGCCGCGCAGGGCCGCGTACTCGTCCTCCGAGAGGTCGTCCCAGTGGGCCGCGAAGCGGGCCCAGCCGGCCTCGTCGGCTCCGGTACAGGCCAGCACGTCGGGCGGGGCCATCAGATGCACGCCCTCGTGCGCCAGGGCCTGGCGGGCCGCTGCCAGGGCGGACCGCCCTGCGGCGGCACCGTCCGCCGCCGGGTCGGTGAACTCGGTGTCCGGATCCACGGTCTGTCACCGCCCTCTCTCCCGTGGGGGATGCGATGTGCGCCCATCTTCGGCGGGCCGTGGGGCGGGCGCACGTCCGCGCACGGCCCGGCCGGCCGGCCCCGCCGCACCCCGTGATTGGGGCCCGCGGGTCCGGGAACCCGCCGACCTGTGCCGGCCGGCGGACGGATCGCGGCACCTCGGTCCCGTCCGCCGGTGAGGGCCGTTCGGCTCCCGCGGCGAGCAATGGTGAGGAGTGGCCCATGAGCGAGCAGACACCCTCGCAGGCCGAGGGCGAACGACCCGAGGACGAGGAACACGAGAACTTCCCCCGCTCCACCCCGTCGCAGGCGGAGGGGGAACGGGAAGAGGACCGCGAACCGCCACGGGAGGATTCGGCTGCTCCCGACCGGCGCGGTCCCCGGGTCTGACCTTCGCGTGCTGAGCCTTCCGCACGGGCGGCGGGGGCCGACGTGGCGGAAGGCTCTTTCGCGGCACGAGCGGGCCGTCAGGTGTTGGTCGCCCCGGGGGCGGGCTGCCGCTGCCTCAGCAGTACGGAGCCGGCGAGGATCGTGCTCGCCCCGGCGCACAGCACGGCGGCCGCTGCGGCCCAGGTGAAGGAATCACCGAGGCTGCTCTGCAGCAGATCCATCGTGCCGAGGTGCGCGAGCGCGTGGAGCGCGATGACCCCGATCGCGAGTCCGGCGGCGCCCGCCCAGACGAGTGCCGAGTCCCTGATGGTGAGCCACACGGCGACGACCAGGCAGAGCACCGTGACGGCGATGGAGAGCGTCTGCGCGTAGCCGCCGGAGCGCAGGCCCGCGACGTCGGTGGGCAGGTGGATGATGCCGCACGCGAAGAGGACGAGCGCCGCGGGCCAGCGCAGTGCGGAACGCAGGGCGGGCGACACGGTGTGGCCGGCCGGACCGACCGACAGGGCGCTGGTCAGCGCCGCCACGGCCCACGGCGACTTCTTGGCCGTCCGGTCGGACGGCACGGCGGCGTCCTGGGGGCCCGCCGTCGCCTCGCTCCGGCCGCCGCCCGTGCCGGCCGGGGGCCGGGGCTCGTCATCGGCGGCCTCGTTCGCCGCGGACCGCCACTCGCTGGCGTCGGTGCCGATCATGTTCACGAGCCGCACCACGTCCTCGATGGGCCGGCCGACGGCCGCGGCGCGCAGGGTGGTGTCGGCCTCGTGCAGGGGGTGCGGGTACTCGTTCAGCAGGGCGACCAGTTGCCGGACCTCTTCGAGGGGGCGGGAGACCGCCGCCGCGCGAAGGGCCAGGTCGCCGGGGCTGTCGACCTCTCCGGTCCGCTTCAGCCGGCTCACCAGGGCGGCGACTTCCTCCACCGGCCGCTCGGTGGCGGCCGTCCACAGCAGCGTGTGGATGGGCTGTTCGCTGTCGTGCGGTGCCGAGTCGTCGACAGGGCCGGTCGCGGGGGCCGGATCGGCGTCGGCCGGCGCGCTGTCGTACTCGGGAAGGCGGGACAGCACCGGGACCGGCGTCTCCTTGCGGAGCGGGCTCGGGTCCTCGATCGCGTCGCGCACAGGGGTCGGTTCACGCTCGGAGCGGAAGCCGGCCCCGGTGTCGGTGTCGGTGTCGGTGTCGGCGTCGCGGTACGGCGGCAGGTCGGCGGCGGCGTTCTGCCGCGCGGGCGCAGGGGCCGCGTCAGCGCCGGCCGTACCGGCCGTCTCGGGCGAGGCTTCGCCGGGCATCTCGTCCCCCGCCGGCCTCCCGGCGTCCGCCTGGGGCGACCGCGGCTTCTCGGCCGGGGTGCGCACGGGTGTCGGCTCCGTCGGGGAGGGCCCGTGCGCGGCGGGTGCTCCCGCGCCGCCCGCGCCTATGCCCACGCCCGGTCCGTAGGACGTCTCACGGACCGGGTACGGCTCCTCGTCCGGGCGCGGCGCTTCCGGCGACGGGTGGACGGGGTCGAGGCTCGCAGGTTCGGCCGGACCGGCGGCGGCCACGGGCGATGGGGGGAAGGCCGGCGGGTACGGAGGCAGCGGCGGCAGGGCGTGCGTCGGGTAGGCCGGAGCGGCGTACCCCGCGTCGGAGACCCTGTCGGGCGGCCGGGGTCGGTCGTCCTGGTAGTCGGACGGGGATGCGTTGTGGGGGTCGGTGGTCATGGCGCGGGCTCCGTTCGCGGAACATCCGGGTAGGCGTACACCGTGCGGTTCGTCGTGCGCCGCCTGAGCGCGCACACTTTGTTACATCTAATGGGCATAAAGCGACGTTGCGCCATCCGGGAACGGCGTGACTGGTCCGGCCGACGGAATCGCCCGCAGTGCGCCGCCCGTCGTTCGGCGGCTCCCTCCGCGTCCGGGCAGTCATAGATCACCGGGGGAGGGGCACTCGCGTGTCGACAAGCATCCCGATGACCTGTCGGAGGACCCATGGCCGTGCATCACCAGCTGATCAGAAGGCCGCCCGGCGCGGTGTGGTCCGTGCTCGGCGACCGGGACCGCTACTGCGAGTGGGTCGTCGGCACCGAGGACAGCGAGCCCGCCCACGGGAACTGGCCGGAGGTCGGCTCCGCCCTCCGGTACACCGTGCGGGTCGGCCCGTGGACACTCCACGGCAGGACCGTCGTGCGCCGGTGCGAGCAGCCCCGCATTCTCGAACTCGAAGCGGAGAGCGGGCCTCTGGGGACCGCGAGGATCGCCATCGACGTCCGCCCCTGGGGCGACGACACCCTCGTCATCGTCGACGAGCATCCGCTGACCGGCATCGGGGGAACCCTCCACAACGCCGCTCTCGACGCCTTCCTCGTCGTACGCCACCGCCGCATGCTCAGCCGTTTGGCCGACGTGGTCGAGAGTTCAGGAGGCATCCATGCCGGACGCAGTGGTGATCGGAGCGGGTCCTAACGGGCTTGTCGCCGCCAACCTGCTCGCGGACGCGGGCTGGAGTGTCGAGGTCCTCGAGGCGCAGCCGGAACCCGGCGGCGCGGTACGCAGTGACCGGGCCGTCCATCCCGACTTCGTGAGCGACCTGTGCAGTTCCTTCTACCCACTGGCCGCCGCCTCCCCGGTGCTCGCCGGTCTCGGCCTGCAACGAGAGGGGCTGCGCTGGAGCCACGCGCCCCGGGTCCTGGCGCACCCGCTGAGCGACGGCCGGTGCGCGGTCCTCGAACGCCACGTCGAGGACACCGTCACCGGCCTGGAGGCCTTCGCACCCGGTGACGGCCGGTCGTGGCAGGACCTGTACGACGTGTGGGACCGTGTGCGGCCGGATGTCCTCGACCTGCTCTTCACGCCCTTTCCGCCCGTGCTTCCCTCGCTGCGGCTGGCGGCCCGGCTGCGCGGCGGCGGGCTGCGGCTCGGGCGGACACTGCTGCTTCCCGTACGGCGGCTGGGGGAGGAGGAGTTCGCGGCCGAGGCCGGCCGGCTGCTCCTCGCGGGGAACGCGCTGCACGCGGACCTCGCCCCCGAGGCGGCGGGCAGCGGAGGCTTCGGCTGGCTGATGTCGATGCTCGGCCAGAGCCACGGCTTCCCGGTGCCGGTCGGCGGTGCCGGGATGCTGACCCGGGCCCTCGTACGCAGGCTCGAACACCGCGGAGGCGCGGTGCGGTGCGGTGAGCGGGCCGTCGAGGTCGTCGTCCGCGGCGGTCGCGCGGTGGGGGTGCGGACGGCGGCGGGCGAGGCGGTGCCCGCCGGCCGCGCGGTGCTGGCCGACGTGTCCGTACCCGCGCTGTACGGGCAGTTGGTCGACGAGCGGCATCTCCCGGCGCGGGTCCTGCTGGATCTGCGCCGGTTCCAGTGGGACTTCGCGACCTTCAAGGTCGACTGGGCCCTGGACGGCGGCGTTCCGTGGACGGCGGGCGAGGCGTCCACCGCCGGTACCGTCCATCTGGCCGACGGCGTCGACGGGCTGACCCGGTTCGCCGCCCAGCTCGCGACGGGCCGGGTGCCCGACCGGCCGTTCATGCTCTTCGGTCAGATGACCACGGCGGACGCCACGCGTTCACCCGAGGGCACCGAATCGGCCTGGGCGTACACGCACGTCCCCCATCGCACCAAGGGGGATGCCGGTGACGACGGCCTGACGGGACGGTGGGACCGCGACGAGCAGGAGATCATGGCGGACCGGATGGAACGCGAGGTCGAGCGGTACGCGCCGGGGTTCCGGGCCAGGATCACGGCCCGTCGGATCCTTGCCCCGCCGACGCTGGAGGCCGTCGACGCGAACCTCGTCGGCGGCGCCATCAACGGCGGCACGACCGCGATCCACCAGCAGCTCTTCTTCCGGCCGATGCCCGGCACAGGCCGCCCGGAGACGCCCGTGGAAGGGCTGTACCTGGCCTCCGCCGGTGCGCACCCCGGCGGAGGTGTGCACGGAGCGCCCGGCGCGAACGCGGCCCGGGCCGCGCTGCGGACATCGGCCCCCGCACGGCTGCTGAGCCGGACGCAGCGAGCCCTCGCCCGCCGGGACCGCGGCGGAAGGGCCGCGGGTCCCGGCGAGCGAGGGCTCTGACGACTGTGAGGTCAGCTGCCGCCGCTGCCGTACGGGCGGGTGATGACCTCCATGCCATGACCGGCCGGGTCGTTGAAGTACATGCCGCGGCCGCCGTCGTTGTGGTTGATCTCGCCGGGCCGCTTGCCGTGCGGGTCGGCGTAGTACGTGATCCCCGCGTCCTGGACGCGGCGGAAGACCTGGTCGAACTCTTCCTCCGAGATCAGGAACGCGTAGTGCTGCAACGGGACTTCGTGATCGACACTCGCGAAGTCCAGGGTGACGTTGTTGCTGAGGGTGAGGGGGATGAACGGCCCCCACTCCGGACCGAGTTCGAGACCCAGGATGTGGGCGAGGAATTCGGCGGACTTCCGGTTGTCCCGGGCCAGTACGATGGTGTGGTTCAGCTCTACCGACACTGTGGAATGCCTCCGTAAGGCAAACTCACGGGCACCTCCATGCCTCACCCGGTCGGTGACCGACACGCGATGCCGTGCCGATGATCTTAGAACAGGGCATCGCTCGCTGTCACGTTCGATTTTCGGCCCCGCCGGCCGCCCCCCGTGTCGACGGGCGGCGCCCCTTGGTGTGCAGTTCAATGTAGGCGCGGGGTTCCATACGCCTGCCGCGCCTGCGGCACCGGACAGGAAGCTCGGAAGCGCCATCTGGGAGTGATCGACGCGTGAGCACCAGCGGCCACATCGTGGGCACGGGGTCGGAGCGGCCGGAGGATTCGGCACTGCTCGTCATCGATCGCCACGGCGCGGTGCTCGGCTGCACCAGCGGTGCCGCCGCACTCACCGGCCGGACCGCCGCGGAGCTGCGCAAGCGCACGGTCGAGGACCTGCTGGCGGATCCCGGCATCTGGAGCGACCTGCGGGACCACGTTTCTGCGCACGGTCCGCGCTCCGTGCGTACGGCCTTACAGGGCACGGAGGGTCCCCGGCGGGTGCGGCTCGACCTGCTGCCCGTCGACGGTCCGCCGGCGGCACGGTTCCTGGTGCGGCTCGTGCCCGCCGCGGTCGCCGACCGCTGGGACGAGGACGAAGCACTGCTGAGGACCCTGTTCTCGCAGACCGGCGTCGGGCTCGCCGTCCACGACGGCGACCTGAGGCTGGTCAGGGGCAACTCGCTGCCGAACGACCCGAGGCTGTCCGCCGATTCCGCGGGCCGGCGGCTCGACGAGGTGCTGGTGCCGGACGACGCGATGTCCGTGGAGGCACAGCTGCACCACGTCCTGACCACCGGAGAACCGCTGATCGACTTCGTCACGACGGCCCGGCTGGCCGAGGCCCCCGAACGCGATCGGACCATCTCCCTCTCGGCCCTGCGCATGGCAGGCCGGGACGGAGTCGTCCACGGCGTCGCCGTGACCTTCACGGACGTGACCGAACAGGAACGCGCCCGGCGCCGGTCCCTGCTCGTCACAACGGCGGCGTCCGCGCTGGGCCGTTCCCTGGAGGTCGGCCGCAACACCCAGGTGCTCGCCGACCTGCTGGTCCCCGCCTTCGCCGACCTGGCCTGCGTGGACATCACGGAGGCCGTACTCGTCGGGGAGGAACCCGGCGAGTTCGCCACCGGGGCGCCGCTGCGCCGTGTCTCCGCCGTCGTCAGAGGCGGCGCGGAATGGCCGCAGGAGCTGTATCCGCCGGGATCCGTCATCCGCGTCAAGGCGTACGAGAGCGATCGCCTGCGCGGCGGTTCCGCCGTCATCGTTCCCGACATCGAGGAACTGCTGCCGAGGATCGCCGGCGACGCGGAGCGGCGCCGGCTGGTGCTGGCGCCGGGGGCCGCCTCCTTCATGGTCGTACCGCTGCAGGCACGCGGTCATGTACTCGGCGCGGTGTCGCTGTGGCGTTCACCGGAGCAGCCGCCGTTCGACACGCGTGACGCGGCCGTGGGTGAGGACATCTGCTCCCGTGCGGCGCTCGCCATCGACAACGCCCGCCGCTACACGCGCGAGCGCCGCACGGCGGAGACGTTGCAACGGAGCCTGCTGCCCCGCCCGGTGCTGAAGGTGACGGCGGCGGAGACAGCCGGTGTCTACGTGCCCGGCAGGACGCTCGCCGGCACGGGCGGCAGTTGGTTCGACGTCATCACGCTGTCCTCGACCCGGGTGGCGTTCGTCGTCGGGAACGTACGGGGCCGCGGGCTCAACGCGGCGGCCGCCATGGGAAGTCTGCGCACGGCGGTGCGGACCCTCGCCGACCTCGACCCCCCGCCGGACGAACTGCTGACGCACCTCGACGACCTCGTCGTGCGCCTCGCGGACGACGAGCAGCAGGGCGGATCCGACGGCACGGTCCGCGGCGCGACCTGCCTGTACGCCGTCTACGACCCGGTCACCTCACGGTGCCTGATGGCCAGCGCGGGACATTCCCCGCCCGTGCTGGCCCGTGCCTCCGGGGAGGTGGGCCGGGTCGCACTGCCGCCGGGGCCGGCGCTCGGGCTGGAGGGAGCACCGTTCGAACCGGTGGAGGTGGCGCTGAGCACCGCCGATCTGCTGGCCTTCACGGCCGGATCGCTCTCCGAGGCGGCCGGCACCGGTGCCGGCCATGTGATCGAGCACCTGCGGAGCCGGCGCGAGCGGGGCGCGGGCGATGCGGTGGGGGTGCCGGAGATCGGGCGGGACATGCTGGTCCCCTTCCTCGCGCAGCCGCCGGACGACGATGCTGCGCTGCTCCTCGCGCGCGTCTCGGCCTCGCCCGAAGGGGCCGTCATGGCCTGGGAGTTCCCCGCTGACGTACGGGTCGTGTCCGACGCGCGGGCACTGGTCACGGAGCAGCTCGCGGTCTGGGGCCTGGACGACCTCGTCCAGACCACCGAACTGATCGTCAGCGAACTCCTCACCAACGCCATCCGCTACGCGGGCGGGCCCGTGAGCGTACGGCTCATCAGGGATCAGCGCCTGGTCTGCGAGGTCTCGGACCCGAGCGAGACACAGCCCCATCTGCGACGGGCGCGGCTGACCGACGAGGGCGGCCGCGGGCTGTTCCTGATCGCCCAGCTGACACACCGGTGGGGGAGCAGGTACACGGCCGCCGGCAAGACGATCTGGACGGAGCAGCTGCTGCCCGGCTAGCG
This sequence comes from Streptomyces sp. NPDC003023, assembly GCF_042888225.1. Taxonomy (NCBI): domain Bacteria; kingdom Bacillati; phylum Actinomycetota; class Actinomycetes; order Kitasatosporales; family Streptomycetaceae; genus Streptomyces; species Streptomyces sp. NPDC003023. The sequence continues at coordinate 126,448 of NZ_JBIAPL010000008.1, read as the reverse complement.
GCTGCACGCGGCTCGGTGCAGCCGGGGCCTGCCGGTGCGAAGCCTGCCGGTCCGGTGTCTGCCGGTGCGGTGTCTGTCGGTGCGGGGCCTTTCGTGGTGCACTTGTGGCACGGGGAGCGTGGGCGATGGACGCGAGACGCGAACGAGTACGCCGCCGCGAACGCGGTGGCGGACCGGTGCATGGCAGTGGTGCGGTCGCGACGCTGTGCGCGGCCGTTCTGGTCGTGTCCCTGTTCGGGTGCACCGATCCGGATCCGGGGCCCGACGGGACCACGCCACCGCCGTCGGAGCGGGGCACGTCCTTCTTCACCGGTCTGCCCGTACGCCACGGACCGGTCCTCGCCGTCAAGATCGACAACGTCCGCGCGGCGCGCCCCCACACCGGGCTCGGAGCGGCCGACATCGTGTACGTCGAGCAGGTCGAAGCCGGTCTGAGCAGGATCCTGGCCGTTTTCTCCTCCCGGCTGCCGCCGCGGATCGGGCCCGTGCGCAGCGCGCGAGAATCCGACCTCGCGCTACTGCGCCAGTTCGGCCGGCCCGCCCTGGCGTACTCCGGCGCACAGTCGGCGCTGAGGCCCCTGATCGAGGCGGCTCCCGTCGCCGCCCTGCCGCAGGGGAAGGCACCACAGGCGTTCGTCCGCTCCGCCGACCGTCCCGCCCCGCACAATCTGTATCTGCGTCCCGAGCGCGCCCTGGCCGCCGCTCACGACGTGAGCGCCGCCTCGGACATCGGAATGCGGTTCGGCGCCGCTCCCGGCGGCGGGCGGCGGGTGGACGAGCACACCGTGCGCTACCCCTCTGCCGGGTACACCTTCACCTGGTCGCCGGAGCAGCGACGATGGCTGGTGGCGATGGACGGGACCGCCGCGCGGACCACGGACGGCGGGCGGCTCGCACCGGCGACGGTGGTCGTGCAGCACACCGAGGTCCGGCCCTCGCGGTTCCGGGACGGGTCGGGCAGCGTGTCCCCGTACACGGAGACGACCGGCTCGGGTACGGCGCTGGTGCTGAGGGACGGCCGCGCCCACGACGCCCGCTGGGAGCGGGCCGGCGCGGACGGGGACACGGTCTTCACCGACACGTCGGGTGAGCGGCTGAACTTCGCTCCCGGCCAGGTGTGGATCCTGCTCACGGCCCGCTGAACCTCCCGTCCCGCGAGGCCGGCTCCGCGACGGGAGCGACCCCGGTGTCCTCGCCACGAGGCGCGCGCAGGACAACGGATGCCCGCTCGTCCAGACTCGTAGAAGGGAGCGCTGCCCGATTTGGCCGGTCGCCTTGTGAGGTCTGCCTCGTGCACGACGTGCCGTACTGGCTTTGGATCGTCTTCGCCGCCACCGTGCTGGTGTCGCTGACGGTCGATCTGCTCGCGCACCGGCAGGCGCACGTCATCGGCTTCCGGGAGGCAGCCGCCTGGAGTTGCGTCTGGATCGGTCTGGCGCTGGTCTTCGGCGCCGTCGTCTTCCTCGTGGTCGGCGGGCAGGCCGGGGTCGAGTACACGACCGCCTGGCTGCTGGAGAAGAGTCTGTCGGTGGACAACCTCTTCGTGTTCGCGCTGATCTTCGCCTACTTCAAGGTCCCCCGCGCCTATCAGCACCGCGTCCTCTTCCTCGGCGTGCTGGGAGCCCTGGTCTTCCGCGGTCTCTTCCTCGCCGCGGGCGTGGCTGTCGTCAGCCGCTTCACCGCTGTGCTGTTCGTGTTCGCCGCCGTTCTCTTCTACAGCACCTACAAGATCCTCAAAGAGGAGGAGGACAGCTTCGATCCCGGCAGAAGCATCGCCGTGCGCCTGCTGCGCAAGGTCGTTCCGGTGCGGGACGAATACGCCGGGCCGAGGTTCTTCGTCAAGGAGGCCGGGCGGCGCGTGGCGACACCGCTGCTGGCCGTCGTGGCGGCCATCGAGGCCGCCGACCTGGTGTTCGCCGTCGACAGCGTGCCCGCCGTCCTCGCGGTCAGCAACGACGCCTTCATCGTCTACACGAGCAACGCCTTCGCCATCCTGGGTCTGCGGGCTCTGTACTTCATGCTGGCCGGCTTGCTGGACCGCTTCCACCACCTCAGCAAGGGCCTGGCTCTGATCCTCTCGTTCATCGCCGTCAAGCTGATCCTCCAGGCCGCTCACGAGATCATCAGCACGGACATCCCGGAGATCCCCTCGCCCGTCAGCCTGGCCGTGATCGTCGTGGTACTCACGGTGGCCGTCGTCCTCAGCGTGCTCCGGCCACCGGCCGACAGTGGAGTAAAGCGGGAGTAAAGTGGCGGTATGTCCAGTGAGAAGCATGCAGCAGCGCGCTCCGGACACGTCTGCCCGTCGTGCGGGCGCGCGATGCCGACCTCGGTGGAGCGGCACAAGTCCATGGGCGTCTACGTGCCCGTCTACACCGAGGGGCCGTGCGACAACAGCGACTGCAGCCGCAGCCGGTCCGCGAAGGCCGCGAGAACCGTGAAGACCGGGGAGCCGGAAGGGGAGCGGGCCGAGAAGCGCGGCTCCTGAGCCGGTCCCCTCAGCCGCCCGGCGTCCTGCTCACAGCCGCTTCGCGGGCGGCGGGTTCCGGTCCGCCGCCGCGTCGCCGTCCGCGGCGATCAGCCGGTGCAGACGTTCCGCTGCCGCCCGGCCGAACGACGGGTCGTTGATGTCCGCGTCGTACTCCACCACCGTGACGGCGCTGTCGCGGAGCCCGTCGCGCAGTGCCACGAACAGCGCCTCGTCCAGCGCGGGATCGTGGTACGGGCCGCCCGGCGCGCCCAGGGTCGACAGTCCCCGCAGCGGTACGCACACCTCGGTGGGTCCGGTGGCCTCCCGCAGCTTGGCCGCGACCCGGCGGCCCAGCTCCGCGCACTCCTCCTCGGTCGTGCGCACCACCGTGATCGACGGATTGTGTACCTGGACACGGCGCTCGCGCATCTGGCGGGGGAGCGTGTCGGGCGGACCGAACTTCACCATGTCGAGTGCCCCGAGGCTCACCACCTGGGGCGTTCCCCGGCGTCCGGCGGCGCGCAGCCGGTCGGGTCCCGCCGTCAGGATTCCGCCGACCAGGTCGTCGGCCAGCTCGCTGAGCGTCAGATCGAGGACGCCGGCGAAGAGGCCCTGCCCGGCGAGTGACTCCAGCGTCCGGCCGCCCGCGCCGCTGACATGGAACACCAGGACCTCGTAGCCGAGTTCCGTCAGCCGCTCGCGCGCCGCGTCCACGCCCGTGGTCGTCACGCCCGCCATGCTGGCCGCGATCAGCGGTCCGGCCCCCGCACCGAGCCGGGCCGGCAGCACCGCCCGGGGCCGGGCGGCGAAACCCTTCGCCATGCCGGCTGCCGCGTCGGCGGCGTTCGCCAGAACCGGCTCCAGAACGCTGTTGACGCCCGCGATGTCGACGACGCTGTACATCATGGTGATGTCGGTGGCGCCGACGTACGCCGACACGTCGCCCGCGGCCATCGACGACACCATCACCTTGGGAACGCCGAGCGGCAGCCGGCGCATCGCGCGGGTCGCGATGGACGTGCCGCCGCTGCCGCCGACGGCGAGGACCGCGTGCAGCCGGCCCTCCTCGTACAGTCGCAGCACGGTCTCGGCGGCCCCGTGGGCCATCACCGTCACGGCGGCGCCGCGGTCGGCGTCCGCCCGAAGCTCCGCCAGATCGGCCCCGGCCGCGCGGGCCACCTCGGCGCGCGGGACGTCGGCGGGGATCCGGGGTTCGCCCACGACACCGGCGTCGACCACGAGGACTTCCACCCCGCGGGCCCGCAGCCGCTCACGGAGCCAGCCGTACTCCACACCCTTGGTGTCCAGCGTGCCCACCAGCACAACGGTCGTCATGGCCCGTACTTTTCGCGGAAAACCGGCCGTCGACAAGAGCGCCTGCCGCAAGAGCCAGGGCAGCGCGGGGGTGCAGGGTGCGTCAGGTCGCGGGAGACGTCGTGCTGTTGCGGACCACCAGGCTGGTCGCGAGGTCGATCCGGCTCGCCGCCGGCCGCCGGCCGCGTCCGAGATCGAGCACCAGCCGTGCGGCGGCCTCCGCCATCTCCGTCAGCGGCTGCCGCACGGTGGTGAGGGGCGGCCCCACCCAGCGAGCCAGCGGCAGATCGTCGAAGCCGACGACGCTCAGATCCTCCGGGATCCTCACTCCCAGTTCCCGCGCGGCCTCGTAGAGACCGAGCGCCTGGAGGTCGTTGCCGGTGAACACCGCGGTCGGCGGCTTCGGCAGCCGCAGCAGTTCGAGACCGGCGGCGTGTCCGGCCTCGTGGTGGAAGTCGCCCTCACGCACCAGGTCCGGGTCGACGGGCACGCCGGCGCTCTCCAGCGCGGAGCGGTATCCGTCGATCCGGGCACGGCTGCACATCATCCGCGACGGGCCGCCGATCACTCCGATGCGGCGGTGCCCGAGCTCCAGCAGATGTCGGGTGGCGGCGAGGCCGCCCTGCCAGTTCGTCGCCCCCACCGACGGGACGTCGTCCCCCGGATCGCCCGCCGGGTCCACCACGACGAACGGGATGTCACGGCTCGTCAGCTGGGCGCGCTGCGCGGGGTCGAGGTCGGACAGCACGAGGATGACCCCGGCCGGGCGCCGGGCGAGCACCCCGTCCACCCAGGTCTGGCCGGGGGTCAGCCGCCCCGCGCTCTCCGAGAGGACCAGCGACAGGCCTTCCTCCCGTGCCACGTTCTCCACCCCGCGGATGACCTCCATGGCCCAGGAGCTCTCCAGCTCGTGGAAGACCAGGTCGATCATCCGCGACTGCTGCGAGGCGCCACGCCGCCGGCGGTAGCCGTGGCGGCGCAGCAGCTCCTCCACCCGGGTGCGGGTGGCGGCGGCGACATCGGCGCGCCCGTTGAGGACTTTCGAAACTGTCGGAGCCGACACGCCGGCCGCACGGGCGATCTCGGCCAGGGTGGCACCGCCCTCGACAGGTTCGTCCGAGGACGGATCCTCCGGTCGGGACTGGACGTCTGCGGGTCTCATGCAGGGATCGTAGCCCGCCGCACGGCCCGCACAAGGCCCGGCCACTGATCACGGAAAGTCCTCGCCGGACCCCTTGACGCGCCGGAAACCCCCTCGTACGGTTCCGGCAACATTCGCCGAGCTTTTCGAAACATTCGACAAGGGGCAGTTATGGGGTCGGGCTTTCTCCGCAGAGGTTCGGGTACGGCCAGAGGGACCGCGGCGGCCGCCGCGATGGTGATGGCCGCGGTCCTCGCCGGCTGCGGTTCGGGCGGTGGCGCGGGCGGCGCCGGAAGCAGGACACTCACCGCCTACGTCTACGGCGACGACGCGGTCAAGGTTCAGCAGGCGGCCGTGGACGACTTCAACAAGACGTCCGACGTCAAGGTGAAGCTCGTCTCGGTCCCCGGCGCCGAGTACGTCAACAAGCTCCGCACCGCCATGGGATCGCCGAACGCCCCGGACATCTTCTTCAACTGGGGCGGCGGCTCCATCAAGCCCTACGTGGACGCGGACCAGATCGTCGACCTCTCCCCGTACTTCCAGAAGGACGAGATCCTCCGGCGCGGATTCCTGCCGTCCGTCGTCGAGGCCGGCAGCCTCGACGGCAAGGTCTACGGCGTACCGATGCGCGGCATGCAGCCGGTGATGCTCTTCTACAACAAGACCCTGTTCGCGGAGAACAACCTTCAGCCGCCCAAGACCTGGGAAGACCTGCAGAAGGCCGTCACCACCTTCAAGGCGAAGAAGATCACGCCGTTCGCGCTCGGCGGCACCGACGCCTGGACCCAGCTGATGTGGCTCGAGTACCTGCTCGACCGCATCGGCGGACCCGAAGTCTTCCGGAAGATCCAGAACGGCGACTCGTCCGGCTGGGGCGACCCGGCCGTCCTCGAGGCCGCCCGCACCGTGAAGGAGCTGATCGACGACGGCGCCTTCGGCAAGAACTTCACCTCCGTCTCGTACTCCAACGGCGGCGCCCCCGCGCTCTTCGCCCAGGGCAAGGCCGCGATGCACCTGATGGGCTCGTGGGAGTACTCGACCCAGCTGGGCAAGGCACCGGACTTCGCCGAGAAGGACCTCGCCTGGACCAAGTTCCCCACCGTGGCCGGCGGCACCGGCGACGCGAACAACGTGGTGGGCAACCCCACCAACTACTGGTCCATAAACTCCCGCACCAAGCACAAGGACGCCGCCGTCGACTTCCTCAAGACCATGGCCTCGAAGGAGTACTCGAAGGCACTCGTCGACAACGGTGACATCCCCACCAGCGCCGACGCGTCCCAGCTGCTGGAGGCCTCGCCCAACCCCGCGTTCGCCAAGTACCAGTACGAGATGGTCCAGCTGGCCCCGAGCTTCACGCTCTCCTGGGACCAGGCACTGGAGGCGAACAAGGCCACGCCGATGCTCACCGAGATCAACAAGCTGTTCGCCGGCAAGTCCACGCCCGAGCAGTTCGTCACGGCCCTGAAGGCACTCAAGTAACCATGACCACAGCTTCGACACCGCTCGACAAGCAGCGGAGCAGAGCGGCGGCCGCCACCAGGCGCGGCCGCCGCACCGCGGCGGGCCAGGGCTTCGGCCGCCCCTCCGTCGCCTGGGCGCTGCCCGGCATCCTCTTCTTCGGGGTCTTCGCGATCGTGCCGATGGCGCTGGCCGTCTATCTGTCCTTCACCTCCTGGGACGGCCTCACCTCGCCCGCCCTCGTCGGATTCGACAACTGGACCCGGCTCTTCCAGGATCCCGAATTCCGCCAGGCCGGCTGGCTGAGCCTGCTGCTGACCGTGATCAGCTGGGCGTTCCAGACCCCGATCGCCCTGATGCTGGGCGTCTGGGCGGCCGGGCGGCAGCGCAACCGTGCCGTGCTGTCGGCGGTCTTCTTCGTGCCCCTGCTGCTGTCCACGACAGCGATCGCGGTGCTCTTCCACGCCCTCCTCGACCCCAACTTCGGTGTCATCAAGGAGATCGGGCCCTGGTTCGGTGTCGACCCGAACATCCTGGGGTCGTCGACCGGCGCGCTGCTCACCGTGGCGTTCGTCGGCGGCTGGCAGTTCATGCCGTTCCACACCCTGATCTACCAGGGCGGCACCCGGCAGATCCCGCACGTGCTGTACCAGGCGGCCTCGATCGACGGAGCGGGACCGGTCCGGCAGTTCTTCTCGATCACGCTGCCGCAGTTGCGCAACACCGTCACCACGTCGTCGGTGCTGATGATCGTCGGTTCGCTGACCTACTTCGACACTGTGCTCATCATGACCAAGGGCGGCCCCGGCACCGACACCACGATCGTGCCCTACCTGATGTACCGCACCGGCTTCCAGAGTTACGACCTCGGCTACGCCAGCGCCATCGCCACGGCGCTCGTCGTGGTGGCGACCGCCCTGTCACTGCTGATGGTGAAGTTCAGCGGATTCGGGTCGATGCGCTCCACCCGGGAAGGAATGTGACCCGATGACCGCACACCTGACCACCACCCGTCCGGTGCAGCGCACGACCCGCCGGCCGAAGGGCAATCCGCTCGTGGGCCTGGGGGCGCTGGCGTGGCTCGTCGTCGTGCTCCTGCCCCTCTACACCCTGCTCTCGTCGTCGCTGACCCGGCAGGACGAAGCCCTCAGCGGCAACCCGCTGGCCTTCCCCACGGATCCGACGCTCGAGAACTACAACACCGTGCTCGAGAGCGGCTTCCTGACCCTGCTCACCAACACCGCGATCGTGGCGGTCGCGACCGTCGCCATCGTGCTGCTGCTCTGCGTCCCGCTGGCCTACGTGGCGGTGCGCACCCGCAGCCGCCTCTCGTCCCTGGCCTTCCGGACCTTCCTGCTGGGCGTCGCCATCCCCGCCCAGGCGGTCGTGGTGCCGCTGTATCTGCTCATCGCCGAGATGGGCCTGTACGACTCGCCGGCCGCGGTGATCCTTCCCACCGCCGCGTTCTCCATGCCCGTCGCCGTACTCGTGCTCACCTCGACCCTCCGCGACATCTCGGAGGAGCTGTACGAGGCCATGGCGCTGGACGGGGCCACGCCGCTGCGGATGCTGTGGCAGCTCGCCGTACCGATGTCACGGGCCGGGATCAGCACGGTCGCGATCTTCTCCGCCCTCCAGGCGTGGAACGGATTCCTGTTCCCGCTGATCCTCACCCAGTCGGAGGAGCAGCGTGTGCTGACCCTCGGACTGTTCAACTTCATGGGCCAGTTCGGGCTCAACGTACCCGCCCTGCTCGCGGCCGTCGTGCTCTCCGTGGTCCCCATCTTCACGGTCTATCTCTTCGCCAGGCGCTCCCTGGTCAACGGCCTGATGGGCGTCGGCGGCAAGTAGCCCCCGCCGCCGAGCCCCACACTCTGCCACCACCGAGAGGAACCCCTGCCCGATGGCAATTCCGCATGCCCCGGACGCGCCCACGACCACCGCCGCCGCCCCCGACACCCAGATCCACGCCAACCGGGCGGCCGGCGCCGAGGGCCCCTGGCGGGACCCCTCGCTCAGCGCCTCCGAAAGAGTCGCCGACCTCATGGGCAGAATGACCCTCGAGGAGAAGACCGCCCAGCTCTACGGGGTGTGGGTGGGCGCCGACGGCGACGGCGACGGTGTCGCGCCCCACCAGAACGACATGGTCGACCCGGTCGACTGGGACACCCTCATCACCCGCGGCCTCGGCCAGCTCACCCGCCCGTTCGGCACCGCTCCCGTCGACCCGGGGACCGGTACGGTCGCCCTCGCGCGCGCTCAGCGGCAGATCGCCGACGCGAACCGATTCGGCATCCCGGCACTCGCCCACGAGGAGTGCCTGGCCGGGTTCACCGCCTGGTCCGCCACCGCCTACCCCGTACCCCTCGCCTGGGGCGCCACCTTCGACCCCGCGCTGGTGGCCGGCATGGCCCGCCGGATCGGCGAGGACATGCGCGCCGTCGGCGTGCACCAGGGCCTCGCCCCGGTGCTCGACGTCGTGCGCGACCTCAGATGGGGCCGGGTCGAGGAGACGATCGGCGAGGACCCGTACCTCGTCGCCACCCTGGGGACCGCCTACGTGCACGGGCTGCAGTCCGCCGGTGTCGTCGCCACCCTCAAGCACTTCGCCGGGTACTCGGCGTCCGCCGGCGCCCGCAACCTCGCCCCCGTCCGCGCGGGCGCCAGGGAGCTGGCCGACGTCATCCTCCCGCCGTTCGAGATGGCGCTGCGCGACGGCGGCGCCCGTTCCGTGATGCACTCCTACGCCGAGATCGACGGCGTACCCGCGGCCGCCGACGCCGCCCTGCTCACCGGCCTGCTCCGCGACACCTGGGGCTTCATCGGAACCGTCGTCGCCGACTACTTCGGCATCGGTTTCCTCGAGACCCTCCACAAGGTCGCCGCCGCTCCCGGAGACGCCGCCAGGCTCGCCCTGACCGCCGGCGTCGACGTGGAACTGCCGACCGTCCGCGCCTACGGCGACGCGCTCGTCGAAGCCGTACGGGCAGGAGCCCTGCCGGAGGCGCTGGTCGACCGCGCCCTGCGCCGGGTGCTGCTCCAGAAGTGCGAACTCGGCCTTCTCGACCCCGACTGGTCGCCGCTGCCCGCCGCGCTCGGTGGAGCCGACGCCGACCCCCGGTCCGTGCGCGGAACCGTCGACCTCGACCCGCCGGCCAACCGGGAGACCGCACGTCTGCTGGCGGAGCGGTCCTGCGTCCTGCTCGCCAACGACAGCGGGATCCTGCCGCTCCGGGACGCCGCCCGCGTCGCCGTCGTCGGACCGCGGGCGGACGATCCGCTGGCCATGCTCGGCTGCTACTCCTTCCCCAGCCATGTCGGCGTCTCGCACCCGGACGTGCCCCTCGGCGTGGACATCCCCACCGTGCTCGCCGCACTGACCGGCGAGTTCCCCGAGACCGCCGTCCGCCATGCCGCCGGCTGCGACGTCGACGGACCCGACACCTCCGGCATCGCCGAGGCGGTACGCCTCGCCGCCGACGCGGACGTGTGCGTGGCCGTGCTCGGCGACCGCGCCGGACTCTTCGGCCGCGGCACCTCCGGCGAGGGCTGCGACGCGGCCGACCTCTCGCTGCCGGGCGTCCAGGCCGAACTCCTGGACGCCCTGCTGGCCACCGGAACGCCGGTGGTCGCCGTACTGGTGACGGGCCGTCCGTACGCGCTGGGCCGCTGGGCGGACCGGCTCGCGGCCGTGGTGCAGACATTCTTCCCGGGCGAGGAGGGCGGTTCGGCGATCGCCGGCGTGCTCTCCGGCCGGGTCAACCCCTCGGGGCGGCTGCCGGTCGGCGTGCCCCACGGGCCGGGCGGCCAGCCCTGGACGTACCTCCAGCCGCCGCTGGGACTCGCCGGAGGGGTCAGCAACCTCGACCCCACACCCCTCTACCCGTTCGGCCACGGTCTGTCGTACACCACCTTCGAGTGGGAGGCCGGCTCCGGCGTGCCGTCCGAGATTCCCACCGACGGATCCGCGGACGTCGAGGTGGTCGTGCGCAACACCGGCGACCGCGACGGCGCCGAGGTCGTCCAGCTCTACCTGCACGATCCGGTCGCCCAGACCACCCGTCCGCAGGCCAGGCTCATCGGTTACGCCAGGGTTCCGCTCGCGGCCGGCCACGCGGCCCGCGTCCGCTTCCGCTTCCACGCCGACCTGGCCTCGTTCACGGGCGTCGGGGGCAGGCGGATCGTCGAGCCGGGTGACCTGGAGCTCAGGCTCGCGGCCTCCAGCGCCTCCGGCGACGTGCGGCACGCGCTGCGGCTGCGGCTGACCGGTCCGGAGCGGGCCTGCGGCCACGACCGCGTGCTGCACTGCGACACCGAGGTGGCACCGGTCGCCGGCTGACCACGACCCGTACGCGAACCTCCGGGAGCGTCCGCTCCCGGAGGTTCACGCTGCTCGCCGCGGAGAACGCGGTTCGTTCCGCGTGCCGAGGGTTCAGCGACGGCGTGCGGCGAGCATCAGGTCCTGGCGCAGGGCGTCGAACGCCGGCTTGACGGCGTAGTTCTCGTCGAGGACGTTGGCCGCGCCCTCGCCCTCGAAGGTGCCGGGCACCCACGAGTACTTGTCGGTGAAGCCCCAGAGGGTGAAGTCGGTGCAGCGCCTCGTCATCAGGCAGGCCTGCAGCAGCACGCTGTAACCGCGGGCCTGCGCCTGGAGCTTGACGGTGTCGGCGGGCAAGGGCATGCGGACGTCGGCCTCGGTGACCGCGCTCTCCATCCCGAGGTCGTCGAACCGCTTCAGGTTCGCGGCCACGTCGCCCGGGAAGCCGTACTGCACGGCGAAGTGACCCTGGAGACCGACGCCGTGGACCGGCACCCCGTCCCGACGCAGTCGCTTCCCCAGCTCGTACAGGGCGGTGCTCTTCGCACCCACACCCTCGATGTTGTAGTCGTTGATGTAGAGCTTCGCCTTGGGGTCCGCCTGATGCGCCCAGCGGAAGGCGTCCGCGATGTAGCCGGGGCCGAGGTTGCGCAGCCAGATGCTGTCGCGCAGCGTGCCGTCGTCGTTGAACGCCTCGTTGACGACGTCCCACTGCCAGATCCGGCCCTTGAAGTGGCGTACCTCCTCGGTGATGTGGCGGCGGAGGATCTCCCTGAGTTCGTCCGGGGTGAAGGAGCCCTCGGTCAGCCAGGCGGGCTGCTGGCTGTGCCAGACGAGCGTGTGGCCGCGCACCAGCTGTCCGTTGCCGCGGGCGAAGTCGACGAGCCGGTCGGCGGCCGCCCAGTCGTGTCTGCCGCGCTCCGGTTCGGTGAGCTCCCACTTCATGACGTTCTCCGCGGTGACGGCGGAGAACTCGCGGGCCACCGTCTCGCGGTAGGTGCTGTCGGTGACGAGCGCGGACGTGTCGACGGCGGTGCCGATGCGCAGTCCGGCCTTTCTGCCGAGCGCCCCGAGGGTCGCGGTGCGGTCCGCGCCTCCGGGCCGGGCGGCCTGGTCGCCGCCCACAAGTTCGCCGCGTCCCTGTACGCCGTGTGCCTGTACGCCGTGTGCCTGTACCCGGGGTGCCTGTACGCCGGGTTCCTGTGACCCGGTCGGGAAGGCCGGGGCGGCCTGGGACTGGGCGGACGCGGCGGGCAGGGCGAAGCCGGCGAGCAGCCCGGCCGTCGCGGCGCCGACGGCCAGGGTGCGGGTCACCTTGATCACAGACGTTCCCTTTCGAGAGGGCGGAGACTCCGAGTGGCTCCGGGGCTCACTCGGTTTCGAAAGTTTCGAGAATCGCTCCGCAATTTTCTGGGAACCTAGAGCCTGGTAAATCGGCGGGTCAATCCCCTTGCACGGAAGTCCTCCGACGGGTGTGTGCGCCCCTGCGAGATCAGCGGGAGATGCGATGCTCGGGAGGGACGCATCTGAACGCCATAGGCGCAGGGAGGCCTGACTCCATGTCACAGAACGGGTCGCGGCAGACGCAGCAGCGGAGCGGCTGGGTCAATCCGCTGCGGGACGCCCTCGACCGGCGGCTGCCCCGAATCGCCGGCCCCTCCGGACTGGTGATCTTCGGCGTCACCGGTGATCTGTCGCGCAGAAAGCTGATGCCCGCCGTCTACGACCTGGCCAACCGCGGTCTGCTGCCGCCCGGCTTCTCGCTCGTCGGCTTCGCCCGACGGGAATGGCAGGACCAGGACTTCGCGGAGGTGGTCCACCAGGCCGTCAGGGACCACGCCCGTACGCCGTTCCGTGAGGAGGTGTGGCGGCAGCTGTCCGAGGGGATGCGTTTCGTCCAGGGCGACTTCGGCGACGACGAAGCCTTCGAGCAGCTCAGGTCCACCGTCGAGGACCTCGACAAGGCCCAGGGCACCGGCGGCAATTACGCCTTCTATCTCTCCGTGCCGCCGAAGTTCTTCCCCGAGGTGGTCCAGCAGCTGAAGGACCACGGGCTGTCGAACGCGCCCAAGGGCTCCTGGCGCCGGGCGGTCATCGAGAAGCCGTTCGGCCACGACCTCGGCAGCGCGTGCGACCTCAACGAGATCGTGCACGAGGTGTTCGCACCGGACGAGGTCTTCCGCATCGACCACTACCTGGGCAAGGAGACCGTCCAGAACATTCTGGCGCTGCGGTTCGCCAACACGCTCTTCGAGCCGATCTGGAACCGGTCGTACGTCGACCATGTGCAGATCACGATGGCCGAGGACATCGGCATCGGCGGCCGGGCCGGCTACTACGACGGCATCGGCGCCGCCCGTGACGTGATCCAGAACCACCTCCTGCAACTGCTGGCGCTGACCGCGATGGAGGAACCCGCCTCCTTCGACGCCGCGTCCCTGGTCACGGAGAAGCTCAAGGTCTTCAAGGCCGTCAAGGTGCCCGCCGACCTGGCCGCCCACACGGTGCGTGCGCAGTACACGACCGGCTGGCAGGGCGGCGAGAAGGTCCCCGGCTACCTCCAGGAGGAGGGCATCGCGGCCGACTCCAGGACCGACACCTACGCCGCGATCAAGCTGGAGATCGACAACCGCCGCTGGGCGGGCGTCCCGTTCTACCTGCGCACCGGCAAGCGTCTCGGCCGCCGTGTCACCGAGATCGCGGTGGTCTTCCAGCGCGCCCCGCACTCCCCGTTCGACTCCACCGCGACCGCCGAACTCGGCGAGAACGCGCTGGTCATCCGCGTCCAGCCGGACGAGGGCGTGACGGTGCGGTTCGGCTCCAAGGTGCCGGGTACATCGATGGAGCTGCGCGACGTGACGATGGACTTCGCGTACGGCGAGTCATTCACGGAGTCCAGCCCGGAGGCGTACGAACGCCTCCTCCTCGACGTACTGCTGGGGGACGCCAACCTCTTCCCCCGGACCGAGGAGGTGGAGGAGTCCTGGCGGATCCTCGACCCGGTCGAGGAGTTCTGGGACCGCGGCGCGAAGCCCGCGCAGTACCCGGCAGGCACCTGGGGGCCCGCCGAAGCGGACGACATGCTCGCACGAGACGGACGGAGCTGGCGAAGGCCATGAAGATCGACCTCACCGACACCACGGCCGGCAAGATCAACAAGGCGCTCGTACGGGGCCGCCGGGCGATCGGCACCCCTGCCGTCGGCATGGTGCTCACCCTGGTCATCGTCACCGACGAGGAGAACGCCTACGACGCGATCAAAGCGGCCGGTGACGCCTCACGCGAACACCCTTCCCGCACGCTCGTGGTCATCAAGCGCCACGCCCGCTCGGCGCGCGACCGCCACGACACCCGCCTCGACGCCGAGGTGCGCCTCGGCAGCGACGCCGGGGCGGGGGAGACCGTCCTGCTGCGCCTGCACGGCGAACTCACCCACCGCGCCGACTCGGTGGTGCTGCCGCTGCTGCTGCCCGACGCCCCGGTCGTCGTGTGGTGGCCGGTGGACGCCCCGCCCGTTCCCGCCAAGGACCCGCTCGGCGCGCTCGCGCAACGGCGCATCACCGACGCCTACGCCGTGGAGCGGCCCATCGAGGAACTGGACGCCCGCGCCGCCGGGTACGAGCCGGGTGACACCGACCTCGCATGGACCAGGCTCACCCCGTGGCGTTCCCTGCTCGCAGCCGCTCTCGACCAGGCGCGTACCGACGTCGTCTCCGCCGTGATCGAGAGCGAGGCCGACAATCCCAGCGCCGAACTGCTCGCCCGCTGGTTCGCGGACCGGCTGGCGGTGCCGGTCGAACAGGTCGTCACCGACGGTCCGGTGGTGACCGCCGTCCGGCTGCACACCGTGGAAGGGGAGATCCTCATCGACCGGCCGGAAGGACCCGTCGCCCGGCTCAGCATCCCCGGCCAGCCCTCCCGTGTCCTCGCGCTGAAAGTGCGGAGCACGGCGGAGCTCATCGCGGAGGAATTGCGCCGGCTCGATCCGGACGAAGCGTACGCAGCGGCACTGCACGCCGAAATCACCGCACCCGCGCCGAAATCAGCCACGGAACCGCTCCGGGGGAACACTCCGTAATTACGCGGTTACACCGGTAAGGCCGGGGTCGGAAATCCCCGTCGCGCTGTGAAGGCTTCGTGAGGCACCGTCAAACAACTTTCGCCTGCCGTGAATCTGCACACCTACTGCTCAGGCGGCACACGGTCTCCCGACTCCGCCCTCCGTTCTGACCTGCGTGCACCGGTGTCTGTGCGGGAATGTCCACTTCGTTGCGGGCCGGCCGGGCGGCCTACCGGCGCGCGGATTCGACGATCCGGTGAAGAAGGTGGCGTCGATTCATGTAGAGGCGTCCACGCGGGGGCAATCAGGTGCCGTTCCCCGGGCGGATCCGTCCGGTGCGATTGGATGCTCAACGGCGTTGCGTGCTTTGATCCTTTGCACCGCGGGATTTCGAAGTCGGGTTCTCGGTTCCGGGAATCCCCCCACGCCCGCCGGCGTCCGGTCCGGCTCTTTTCTTGCGGCCGGGCGCAGTTATTCGCTATATCCACCCCGAAGGGAACTTCTCATGAGCTTCGTCCCCACCCAGGAGATCGCCGACTCCGAGCTCGACAACATCGCGGGCGGCCTGCACAGCCACACGGTGGACAACGTTCTGGCCGCCGCTGACATGATCGCCCCGGTCTCCGGCACCGTCGCCACGGCCACCGGCCTCGTCTCGGGTGTCACCGGCGTCAACGCCGCCGCCCTCACCGGCCCGGCCGCCGGCATCGTCGCGGGCCTCTAAGTCCCACGGCTCGCCGGCACCCGCTCTGCCGGCACAGCCGAGCCGTGTGCCCCGGAGCCGGCCAGGTTCCGGGGCACACAGCCGTGCGTCACCGCCCCGGTGGCGCAGCGCATAGGATTCCCCGTACCCACCCCGCACCCCCCCCCGCAGTTGAGGGAAGAGCATCGTGCAGTTCCGCCAACAGGCCCTCTCCAAGCTGCAGTCGCCCGAGCAGATAGACCTTCCGGTACGTTTCGCCCGGCCACAGGGTCTGCTCGTCCTCGCCGTCACCGTCGTCGTCATGATCGCCTCGGGCGCATGGGCCGTGACCGGCAAGGTGACCTCCACCCTGGACGCCCCGGGCATCCTCACCCACGCCCAGGGCAGTTATGTACTGCAGAGCCCCGTCGCCGGCCAGGTCACCGAGGTCCTCGCCGACGAGGGCGACCGGGTCCGTGCCGACGCGCCACTGCTGAAGGTGCGTACCGCACAGGGCGACACGGTCGTACGCACCATCGCCGCCGGCCGGCTGACCGCGCTCGTCGCCGCCATCGGGTCCGTCGTCACCCCCGGCGCGGACGTCGCGGCGGTCGAACGGATCGAGAAGGCCGACGACCCCCTGATGGCCGTGCTGTACCTGCCCGCCGGGAGCGGTTCGTCGGTGCCCGTCGGCGCGAAGGTGGACCTCAGCGTCCAGTCGGTGCCCACACAGCAGTACGGAGTGCTGCGCGGCCGCGTCAAGACCGTCGGCAGGACCGCCCAGACCCGGCAGCGCATCACCGCGTTCCTCGGCAGCAGCCAGCTCGGCGAGCAGTTCTCGCAGGCAGGCCAGCCGGTGTCCGTGCTGGTCGAACTGGACCGCACCACCCGCACCGGGTCCGGTTACCGTTGGTCCTCCTCCGACGGGCCGCCCTACCCGCTCGAATCCATGACCCTGACCGGCGGCGCCGTCCACCTCGCAGAGCAGCGCCCGATCGATTGGCTGCTGCCGTGACACAGACCGACCACGACGCGCCCGGACGGCAGTTGCCGCCCGCCGGCCGCGGCAGGCACCGTCCGGAGGCGCCGGCGCAGGGCGGCCGGCGCGGGGCCCGCCGCGCCGCGCCGCCGCGCCGCAGACAGCAGCAGAAGGGCCGCAGGCCGCGCGCGGTCAAGACCCCCACCGTGCTCCAGATGGAGGCCGTGGAGTGCGGCGCGGCCGCGCTCGCGATGGTCCTCTCCCACCACGGCCGCCATGTGCCGCTCGAGGAGCTCCGCATAGCCTGCGGCGTCTCACGGGACGGCTCACGCGCCAGCAATGTGCTGAAAGCGGCGCGCGGCTACGGGCTGAGCGCCAAGGGCATGCAGATGGAGGCGACGGCGCTCGCCGACGTGCAGGCGCCCGCCATTCTCTTCTGGGAGTTCAACCACTACGTCGTCTACGACGGCATGGGCCGCCGCTTCGGCCGTCGCGGCGTGCACATCAACGACCCCGACAAGGGCCGCCGTTTCGTGTCGTTGGAGGACTTCGACTCCAGCTTCACCGGCGTGGCCCTGGTCTTCGAGCGCGACCGCGGCTTCCGCAAGGGCGGCCGCAAGCCCGGCATCATGTCGGCCGTTCCCGACAGGCTCCGCGGGACCACGGGCACGCTGGGCGCCGCGTTCCTCGCCAGTCTTCTCCTCGTCGGCGTCGGCGCGGCCCTCCCGGCGCTCAGCCGTACCTACATCGACATGTTCCTGATCGGCGGCCGGACGTCGCTGCTCGGGACCCTGTTCGCCGCCATGGCCGCGATGGTGGTTCTGACGGCCGTGCTCACCGGCCTGCAACAGGCGAACCTGCTCCGCGGGCGGATCATCTCCTCCACTCTCGGCAGCGCCCGGTTCCTGCGGCATCTGCTGCGGCTGCCCGTCACGTTCTTCGCGCAACGCAGCCCGGCCGACCTGGTGCAGCGGCTGCAGTCCAACGACGCCGTGGCAGAGACACTCGCCCGCGACCTGGCGGCCGCCGCCGTCGACGGCATCGTGGTGATTCTCTACGCCGCCCTGCTGTGGAGCTACGACCCCCAGCTCACCGTGCTCGGGGTGCTCGTCGCGCTCCTCAACATCGTCGCGATGCGCATCGTCATCCGGCTGCGCTCCACCCACACCCAGAAACTGCGCGCCGACAGCGCCCGCCTCACCAACACCTCGTACACGGGTCTCCAGCTGATCGAGACCATGAAGGCCACCGGCGGCGAGAACGGCTTCTTCCGCCGCTGGGCCGGTCAGCACGCCACCACACTGGACGTCCAGCAGCGCCTCGGTGTGCCCAGCGCCGTCCTCGCCGTCGTCGCACCCACCCTCGCCACGCTCAACAGCGCGCTGATCCTCTGGATCGGCGGCCTGCGGGCCGTGGAAGGCCATATATCGATCGGTCTCCTTGTCGCTTTCCAGGCGCTGGTTGCCCGGTTCACCGCCCCGATCACCCGGCTGAACGGAGTGGCCGGCCGGATCCAGGACTTCGCGGCGGACATGACCCGCCTCAAGGACGTGGAGAGCTTCCCGGTCGACCCCCTCTACTCCCGCGACGAGCCCGACCCGAGCAGCCGCCGGCTCAAGGGCCACGTGGCGCTCGAGAACATCACCTTCGGCTACAGCCCGCTCGACGCCCCTCTGCTGAGCGGCTTCTCCCTCACCGTCGGACCGGGCCGGCAGGTCGCTCTCGTCGGCGGCTCCGGCAGCGGCAAGTCGACCGTCTCACGGCTGATATCGGGTCTCTACAGCCCGTGGGAGGGAACCATCCGCATCGACGGCCGACTGCTCGCGGACATCCCCCGCGGCGCGCTCGCCGCCTCCGTCTCCTTCGTCGACCAGGACATCTTCCTCTTCGAGGGCACCGTCCGCGACAACGTGGCCCTGTGGGACCCCTCGGTCCCGGACGAGGCCGTCGAGGCCGCGCTGCGGGACGCGGCGATCCACGACGTGATCATGCGCCGCCCCGACGGCATCCACAGCCGCGTCGAGCAGGACGGCCGCAACTTCTCCGGGGGACAGCGCCAGCGCCTCGAGATCGCCCGCGCGCTGGTCCGGCGGCCGAGCATCCTCGTGCTCGACGAGGTCACCAGCGCCCTCGACGCGGAGACCGAGCGCGTCATCATCGACAACCTGCGCCGGCGCGGCTGTGCGTGCGTCGTGATCGCCCACCGGCTGAGCACCGTGCGCGACAGCGACGAGATCGTGGTGCTCGACCACGGCACCGTCGTCGAACGAGGCCGCCACGAGGAGCTGGTCGCCGCGCAGGGGGCGTACGCCCAGCTGGTCAAGGAGCACTGACGTGTCGTCCGTACACCCCCCGGCCACCGGCCACCACCAGGCCCATCCCGTACAGACCGACCCGGTTGTCCATGCCCTCGGCGGCCTGGGCTCGCCCGTCGACTGCAGCGGCCTGCGCAGCCTGCATCTCGAAGGACCGCTGGTGCTGTGGCTCGTCGTGGCCGGCACCCTCGACCTGTTCGCGGTCGACGCCGCGGAGGAGGGCCACTGGCACTTCCTCGGCCGTCTCGAACCGGGCACGCTGCTCCTCGGCCCGGTCGAGGGCCCGCGGCACACGCTGACCGGCCGGCCGTCCCAGGACTGCGCGCTGCGCCGGATCGCGCTGCGGGAGCTGTACGTCCCGGAGTACGCCGAGAACCCGGATCACACGGGGTACGCGGATCACCCGGGGTACGCCCAGCCGTACCCGTCCGCCCACCAGGACCCGTACGGCCGTACGGCCGCGACCCAGCTGGAGTACGCCTTCGGCCTGGGCGTCGGCCGCGGCCTCGGGGTGCTGTTCGAGGCGCCCCTCGAAGGCCGTCCGGCCGCCGACGAGGCCATGGCCGACGACGACGTGCTGTGGATGCAGGTCGAACCCGGCAGTGTCCAGTACGGCGCCTCCTACAGCGCCGAGGCCGCGGGCGACCTCCTTGTCGAGGCCGCCATGTGGCAGAGCATGGTGAACCAGCAGTACCGGCTGCTGTCCGCGGTGGACGGCTGGATCGAACAGCTGGAGCGGGCCTACGAGGACCGGACCGCCGCCGGGATCAAGGCGGGCGCCGACGCCGGTGCCCGGGCCGACGAGGCGCTGCTCGCGTCCATCGGCAGGCGGGACCGGGCGTCGCGCGGCCCCGGTGGCACGGACGGGGACGACACCCTCCTCGCGGTGTGCCGGCACGTCGCCCGCGCCTGTGGGATCACCCTGACCGACCCGCCGAGAAGCGGCGGCCCCGAGGAGGACCGCGTCGGCCCCGTCGAACGCATCGCCGTCGCCTCCCGCATCCGCACCCGGCCCGTCCGCCTCCAGGGAAGCTGGTGGCGCACGGACGCCGGTCCGCTCGTGGGCCACCGGGCCGCCTCCGGCGCACCCGTCGCGCTGATCTGGCGCCGTGGACGCTACGAGGCGGTCAACCCCGTCAGCGGTTCGCGGACCCGGATCGGCAAGGAGAACGCCGACGAGTTCGACGAACGCGCCGTCATGTTCTACCGGCCGCTGCCCGAACTGCCCCCCAGCGCCTGGCGACTGGCCCGCTTCAGCCTCCGCGGCACCCGTATGGACCTGCGGAACCTGCTGCTCGCCGGCCTCGTCACGGTCGCCCTCGGCGCTCTCGTCCCGATCGCCACCGGGCAGGTGCTCGGCGTGTACGTGCCGAAGGCGGAGACCGGGCTGATCGTCCAGGTCTCGCTGGCCCTGATGATCACGAGCATCGTCTCGGCCGCGTTCATGCTGCTGCAGAACCTGACCGTCCTGCGCATGGAGGGACGGATCGAGAGCACCCTCCAGCCGGCCGTCTGGGACAGGCTGCTGCGACTGCCGACCAGGTTCTTCGCCGGACGCTCGACCGGAGAGCTGGCGAGCGCGGCCATGGGCATCAGCTCGATCCGCCGCGTCCTGTCCGGTGTCGGCCCGGTGGCCCTGCAGTCCACCACCGTCGGAGCGATGAACGTGGCGCTGCTGCTCTGGTACAGCGTCCCGCTGGCGCTCGCCGCCATCGGCATGCTGCTCGTCATCGGCGCGGTGTTCCTCGGCATGGGGCTGTGGCAGGTGCGCTGGCAGCGCAGGCTGGTGGAGCTGAGCAACAAGCTCAACAACCAGGCGTTCCAGACCCTGCGGGGACTGCCGAAGCTGAGGGTCGCGGCGGCGGAGAGCTTCGCCTACGCGGCCTGGGCCCGGCAGTTCGCCCGGTCCCGCGAGCTGCAGCAGCGGGTGGGCCGCATCAAGAACCTGACCACCGTGCTGGACGCCGTTTATCTGCCGCTCTGCTCGCTCATCATGTTCATGCTGCTGGCGGGACCGGCGCGCGGCTCGATGACGGCGGGCGAGTTCCTCACCTTCAGCACCGCCGTCACCATGCTGCTGACCTCGGTCACCCAGCTCACCGGCGTCCTCGTGTCGGCGGCGGCCGTGCTGCCCATGTTCGAGCAGGTGCGCCCCATCCTGGACGAGGCACCGGAGGTGCGCGGCGCGAGCGCGCAGCCCGGAACCCTGTCCGGCGCGATCGAGGCGAGGAAACTCACCTTCCGCTACAACGACGACGGCCCGCCCGTCCTCGACGACGTCTCGCTGCAGGTCCGGCAGGGGGAGTTCGTGGCCGTCGTCGGCCCGAGCGGCTGCGGCAAGTCGACCCTGCTGCGGCTCCTCATCGGCTTCGAACGGCCCGCGTCCGGCACCGTGCTGTACGACGGCCAGGACCTGGCGGCCCTGGATCCCGCCGCCGTTCGCAGGCAGTGCGGGGTGGTGCTGCAGAACGCGCAGCCGCTCACGGGGTCGATCTTCGACTGCATCTGCGGCGCGGAGACGTTCTCGCAGGAGGAGGTGTGGGAGGCCGCCGAGATGGCGGGTCTGGCGGAGGACATCAAGCGGATGCCGATGGGCCTGCACACCATGATCGCCTCGGGCGGCGCGATATCCGGCGGCCAGCGGCAGCGGCTGATGATCGCCCAGGCACTGGTGCGCCGGCCGCGCATCCTGTTCTTCGACGAGGCGACCAGCGCGCTGGACAACGAGACCCAGCGCGTCGTCATCGAGAGCACCCGCCGGCTGGACGCCACCCGCGTGGTGATCGCCCACCGGCTGTCCACCGTCATGGACGCGGACCGGGTGATCGTGATGGAGGAGGGCCGGGTCGTGGAGGAGGGCAGGCCCGCCGACCTCGTCGCCGACGTGGGCGGCCGGCTCCACGAACTGGTACGGCGACAGCTGGCCTGAGCGGCCGGCCGCGCCGTCCGCCGGAGGTGCCCTATCGCCTGCGCTGCGCGCCGCTGCCGGCGACGAGCGCGTCGCCCACGAGCCTGACCCCGCGGGCGAGCCGGCCGAGCTGCTCGAGCTCCACGGCGTACAGCCGGATGGTGTTCTCGATGACCGACTCCGCCACGCCCAGAGTGGGGAGTTCGGCCCGGGACGTCTGCAGGGCCACCCGTACCGCTCGCGCCTCGTGCTGTATCTGGAGCTGCGCGTGGCGGGCGAGAACGGCCGGGTGGCGGGTGAGCGTGGAGTAGCCGGCGTAACGGGCCGGCAGCAGATCACGCAGCCATCGGGACGCGGTGCGCTCCCAGCCGTGACTGCCCGGAGCCTTCACCTGGCAGGGCCAGTCCGGACTGATCGGGGAGAGGATCTGGGACATCGTCGTCGCTCCGGATGGTGCAGATGAACTCTGATCGAGAGATGTACGGCGGTCCCGGCCCAGGGGTTGACCGGGACCGCCGAGGGCGTCCGCGGCGGAATGCGGAGCCCGGATTGAACACAGGGACCCCGGCGCGAGGAGGGAGCGCCGGCACCGAGTGTTCGGTTGGGGGAGGGCTCGGATTCGCCCTCATGGCATCGGAGGACCCCGGCGCCAGGAGTAGTAAATATATTTACCGTCGAGTAAGCAAGGGTATGAAAAATTTCATGCGTCCTCTGGCATGAAAAAGTCCGGTAAGAGACCGGTTCGAGCTGCAAAAGACAGGCGGGTCAGTCGTCGAGGAAGAAGTTGTGCTGGTCGGCCACCTGCTCGTAGCCCTCCAGCCGCACCTGCGTCCGTTCCGGGTCCGCGTCCGCCATCGCCTGCAGCACGGCGGCCGACAGCACCCCCGGCGCCGCGTACGAGTCGAACACCAGCCGCGACCCCGTCCCCGCGGTGAGCGTCACGTCGGCCTCCTCCACGAGAGGCCCGAACGCCTGATCGGTGATCAGCGCGACCCGCAGCCCCGTACGGCGGGCCGCCCGCATCGCGGCCAGTGTCTCGTTGGCGTGCCGCGGCATGGCGAAGGCCAGCACCCATGTCCCGCCGGCCTCACGGGACTGCAGCAGCGCGTCGTAGGCCACGCTCCCGCCGCCGGTCACCAGCCGTACGTCGGGGTGGATTCGGCGCGCGGCGTACGCGAAGTACTCCGCGAGAGACACGGAGATCCGCAGACCGAGGATCGTCAGCGGCACGGAGAACGCCAGCTCCCGGCCGATGCCGAGCACCCTGTCGGTGTCGGCGAGCACCCGCCGCAGGCTCTCCAGGTTCTGGATCTCGGCGTCGACCGCCGACTGGAGTTCGTCCCGGCGGATCTCCGTACGGGTCTCCGGCGCCCCGGCGACCGCGCTCAGCGCGATCGGCTGCAGTGCCTCCCGCAGCGCGGGATACCCGCTGTAGCCGAGGGAGGTGGCGAACCGGGTCACCGACGGCTGGCTCACACCGACACGTTCCGCGAGATCGGTGATGGACAGGAACGCGGCCTCGGTCAGATGGTCGATGATGTACTGGGCGATGCGCCGCCGGCCGGGGGAGAGGCGGTGGCCTCCCAGCAGTGCGAGCAACCGCTCCTCGGGAGCGGGCTCCTGCTCCTCGGGCGCCCCGCCCGGGGTGATCGCGGCCGCCTGCGCACGTTCCTGCTGCCCTGATGGCACCGATGTGCCCCCTTCTATGTCCAGCCCGTGCTCAACATAGCCCACCCGCCGCGCCCGTCAGGATGCTCGGCCGCGCCGGCGGACTTCCCGCCGCCCCGGGCCGGCGGGGCGACCGGACCGGGCCGAGGAGATGCGCCGTCACGCCGCCGGGGAGCATGCTGGCAAGGTGACCCGATACGGCACGGGCGGGCCCGGGCCTCCCGCCGAGGACGGCTCGAACCACAGGGACCCGATCGACGGCGCCCCGCAGTCCGACGAGCTCTCCATGGTTCTCGCCCAGGCGGAGGCCGGCGCCATCGAGTCCGTCGGCGGCTTCGCGGGCGGCCTCTACCTGCGCTCCGAGTCACCCGAACTGCTGCGCCTCGCCGTGATCGCCGGGCTCCCCATGAACCTGTTCCGCCACTGGTGGAGCATGCATGTGAACCGCCCCTTCCCCCACTCGGACGTGTTCCGCACGGGCCGTCCCGTCTACCTCGGCGACGCCGAGGCGGCCATGCGCCGGTATCCGCAGCTCATGGCGGGCCTGCCGTTCCCCTTCGGGTCCCTCTATGTGCCGATCGTCCACGAGGGCGAATGTTTCGGAGTCATGGCGGTGCTCCGCCCCGCCACCCCCGGCCTGCCGGTCAACGAGGCAGACCAGCGGCGCATCGAGCAGGTGGGAGAGCGGCTCGGCAGTGTGCTGTCCGCCGCCCGGCCGGACGGCCCGCGCATCGTGTGGGAGGGCGACCCGGTGGCCGTGACGCTGCAGGCCCTGACCGCACCGCCGCTGCGTATCGGGATCTTCGACTGGGACCTTGAGGCGGGCACCGTGACCGGCGACGAAGGCTGGCGCGGCATTCTCCGTGTCCAGCCGGAGGACCTGCCTCTCACCGCGGAGGCCGTGGCGGCGCGGATCGAGCCGGAGGACGCCTACGGGCTCTGGGCGCTCGGCCGCCGGTCCGCAGAGTCGGACCGGCCGGTCACCCGCAGAATGCGGCTGCAGGGCGCCGACGGACGTCCGCACCTGCTGGAACTCACCGGCCGCCGCAGACGGTCAGCGGACGAGTCGGCCACCCATCTGACCGGCTACCTCGTCGACCTCGGCGCGGGGCCGGTCGTCGCGGACTCGGCGGACCGGCTGCCCTTCGGCGTCTGCTCGCTCGATCGTCTCGGCCGCATCTCGTACATGAACGAACAGGCGGAGCGGCTCCTCGGCCGGCAGCGGTCCGATCTGATCGGACGGATCCTGTGGGAAGCCGTCGCGACGTTCCAGCCGCCCGCACACGAGGACCGGTTCAGGGCGGCGCTGCTGTCCTCGGACCCGGTCCAGTTCCTCGTACCGCACGGCGACGGCTGGCTGTCCGTCACGCTCTACTCCGGGCTCGACGGCGTGACCCTGACCCTCACCAGCGGCGAACCGCCCGCCTACGCCCCCGGATCCGTCATCGCCCCCGGCACGGGCGCGGGCTCACCCGCCGACCGGGCGGTGGCCCTGTACCGCCCGGTCGCCCTCGCCATCGCGCTGACCGAGGCGGTCACGGCCCGTCAGGTCTCCGCCGTGGTCACCGAGGAGCTGCTGCCCGCCTTCGGAGGCCGCCAGCTGGCGATCTACCTGCTGAGCAACCGGCACCTCCACCTCGCGTGGGAGACCGGGTTCCCGAGAGGCTTCCTCAACCGGTTCGACGGCGTGGGCCTCGACGCGAAACTGCCCGGTGTCGAGACCCTGACCTCCGGCCGACCCCTCTTCTTCGAGTCCATGCAGCACCTCGCCCACGCCTATCCGGGCGTGCCGCTCGACGCGTACGTCGGCGCCAGGGCCTTCCTGCCGCTGATCGCCTCCGGCCGCCCGGTCGGCTCGTGCATCCTCGGCTTCGACCAGCCCCGGGACTTCAGCCCGGAGGAGCGCACCGTCCTGACCGCGCTCGCCGGACTCATCGCACAGGCCCTCGAACGGGCCCAGCGCTACGACTCGGAGGCGGCGCTCGCCCGAGGGCTGCAGGACGCACTGCTGCCGCACCGGCTCCCCGTCGTCGACCGGCTCGACACGGTGGGGCGGTACCTCTCCGGGACACAGGGAATGGAGATCGGCGGCGACTGGTACGACGTCATCGACACCGGCCGCGGAGCGGCCGTCATCATCGGAGACGTACAGGGACACGGCGTCCAGGCCGCCGCGACCATGGGGCAACTCCGCAGCGCCGTCAGGGCACTCGCCGTCAGCGGGCACACGCCCGTCGAGGTCATGACCGGTACCAACCAGCTGCTGATCGACCTCGACCCAGGTCTCTTCGCCAGCTGCTGCTACATCCTGCTCGACCCCGCCACCGGCCGGGCCGAGGCCGTCCGGGCAGGGCATCTCCAGCCCCTGCTCCGCCGCCCCGACGGCCTCACCGAGGTCCTCGCCCTCCCCGGCGGCGTGGTGCTGGGGGTCGACGCCGACGCGACCTATCCGGCCACCGAACTCACGCTGGAGCCCGGCGCGGTGCTCGCCCTCTTCACCGACGGCCTGGTGGAGCAGCCGGGGGCCGACATCGATCTCGGCATCGAGCGGCTGCGGGCCACGCTCGCGGACGTGGGAGCCGCCCCGCTGTCGGACACCGCGGACCGTCTGGTCCACCACGCCCGTCAGATGGCCGACCGGCCCGACGACATCGCGCTGCTGCTGGCGGCGCGCCCTGCCCCTGCCGCCGGACCCGACCGCTGACCTTGCCCTCGACCCGCCCGGCTCCTGCCGTCCGCCGTCCAGGGCCCCGGGAGCTAGCGTGAACACCATGGACAGCTCCCCGGCCGCCGGCCCGCCCGCAGGTCCCGAGGACGGCGACTTCCCCGAACGGACCGCCCCGGGCTGCACCGGGCTCGACGAACTGGACGCCGCCGTCAGCCGGTGCCGCGCCTGTCCGAGACTGGTGGCCTGGCGGGAGCAGGTCGCGGCCACCAGGCGTGCCGCCTTCGCCGACTGGGAGTACTGGGGCCGTCCGGTGCCGGGCTTCGGACCCGCCGACGCCCCGCTCGCCGTCGTCGGGCTCGCGCCCGCCGCCCACGGCGGCAACCGCACCGGCCGCATGTTCACCGGGGACGACTCCGGCGACGTCCTCTTCGCCGCTCTGCACTCCGTCGGCCTCGCCTCACAGCCGACGTCCACCCACCGCGGCGACGGACTCGTGCTCCACGGCGTACGCGTCACCGCACCCGTCCACTGCGCCCCGCCGGAGAACAGGCCGACGCCCGGTGAGCGCGACACCTGCCGCCCGTGGCTCGCCACCGAACTGTCCCTGCTGCCGCGGCTGCGCGCGATCGTCGTCCTCGGCGGGTTCGGATGGCAGGCCCTGCTGCCCGTGCTCGAGGCGACCGGACGCCGGTTGCCCAGGCCGCGGCCCGCGTTCGGGCACGGCGCCCATGTCGTGCTGCCGGCCGACGGCGACCTGCCGGAACTGCATCTGCTCGGCTGCTACCACCCCAGCAGGCGCAACGTCTTCACCGGGCGCCTCACCTTCAGGATGCTCGCCGACGTCCTCGGGCACGCCGCCCGCGTCAGCGGCCTGAGCCGCTGACACCCACCGTCGGGTCGAGCCGCTCCAGCACCTTGTCCGGCGTCAGCGGCAGGTCCCTCAGCCGCGAACCCGTCGCATGGTGCACCGCGTTGGCGACGGCCGCGGCGGTGCCGACGATGCCGATCTCGCCGATGCCCTTGCTGCCCATCGGATTGAGGTGCGGATCGTCCTCGTCGATCCAGTGCGCCTCGATCGAGTGGATGTCGGCGCAGACGGGGACGTGGTACGAGGCCAGATCGCACTCCGCGTAGTCGCCGAAGCGCTCGTCCATGGTGCTGCCCTCCATCAGCGCCATCCCGATGCCCATCGTCATCCCGCCGATGAACTGCGAGCGTGCGGTACGGGCGTTGAGGATGCGGCCGGCCGCGTACACCCCGAGCATCCGCCGCACCGCCGTCTCGCCGGTGACCGTGTCCACCTGCACCTCGCAGAAGACGGCGCCGAAGGCGTGCCGGGCGTACGCGGGCTCCTCGCCGGTCTCCTCGCGGGTGTCGGCGGTGACGGTGAGCCCCTCCTGCGGCAGTTCGCCGTCGTGGTCGGCGAGGCGTTCCGCGAGGAGCGCGGAGGCCTTGTGGACCGCCCACCCCCACGACGCCGTACCGGACGAACCGCCGGCGAGCGGGGCCTGCGGCAGGTCGGAACTGCCGATGTCGACGGTCACCGCTTCCACGGGAACCTTCAGCGCCTCCGCGGCGATCTGCGCCAGTACGGTGCGTGCGCCCGTGCCGATGTCGGTGGCGTTCACGCGGATCCGGTGCGTGCCGTCCCGGCCGGCGTGGGCGGTCGCGGAGGACGGGGAGATCAGCACGGGGTAGGTGCTCGCGGCGACACCGGTGCCCAGCAGCAGGCCACCCTCCCTCGTGACGCCCGGACGCGGGTCGCGGTCCTGCCAGCCGAAGAGGTCCGCGCCACGGCGCAGGCAGGCGACGAGATTCCTGCTGCTGAACACAAGCCCCGAGTCGGGCTCGGTCTCCGGTTCGTTGCGCAGCCGCAGTTCGACCGGGTCCAGCCCGGAGGCGACGGCGAGTTCGTCCATCGCGCACTCCAGGGCGTACATTCCGGGCGCCTCTCCGGGTGCCCGCATCCAGGAAGGGCTCGGCACGTCGAGGGCCGTCACCCGGTGGACCGTACGGCTGTTGGGGGAGACGTACATGACACGGGCCGGGACCGCGGCCTGCTCCACGAACTCCTTCACCCGCGACGTCTGGGTCACCACCTCGTGGGCGAGCGCGGCGATCCGGCCGTCGGAACCGGCGCCCAGCCGGACATGGTGCAGCGTCGGCGCCCGGTGACCCGCCACCGCGGCCAACTGACGCCGGGGCAGGGCCACCTTCACGGGCCGTCCGGCGTGGCGCGCGGCCATCGCCGCCAGCACCACCGGCGGCCGGGGCGTTCCCTTCGACCCGAAACCGCCGCCCACGTGCTCGGACACCGCCGTGACCTGCTTGCGGTCGAGCCCGAACAACTGCACCAGGGCGTCCCTGACGGAGCCGGAACCCTGGCTGGAGTCCCACACGGTCAGCCGGCCGTCGTGCCAGTGGGCCGTGGCGGCGTGCGGCTCCATCGGATGGTTGTGCAGCGCGCCGATCCGGTACGAGGTGTCCACGCGGATGTCGGCCGATGCGTACGCGCCGTCGAAGTCGCCCCGTTCACGCACCGCCGGGAAGCCGCCGTTGGCCTCCTGCGGCGTGTACAGACCAGGATGACTGCCGGTGAGCAGTACGTCGTGCTCCTCGGTCTCGTACTCGACGCGCAGGGCCGCCGCACCCGCGCGGGCGTTCTCCAGGGTGTCGGCAACGACCAGGGCGATGTGCCAGCCGCGGTGCGGGACGCGGTCGTCCTGCAACAGTCGGAGCGTCGGATCGTCCGGCTGTGCCAGACGAGGGGCGTTCTCGTGGGTGAGCACCGCCAGCACGCCGGGGAGGCCGAGCACCGCCGCCGTACCGATTCCCGTCACACGGCCCTTCGCGACCGCTGCGGGCACCGGCCAGCCGTACGCGCAGCCCGACGGGGTGTGCTCGGCGGCGTAGCGCGCGTGGCCGGCGGCCTTCTCGCGGGCTTCGCGCCGCACCACCGGCGCTCCCGGCCCGGCGGCCGGCCCGCTCACGAGAGCTCCCCGTCGCCGCCGTCGTCTCCGGAGCCGACGGCGTCCGCCGTACCGTCGGAGTCCGCCGTACCGTCGGAGTCCGCCGTGCCGTCCGCGAGTCCCGTGAGGACGTCGACGGCGAGACCGCGCGCGAGCCGCACCTTGAACGCGTTGTCACGCAGCGGCCGCGCCGCCTCCAGTTCCGCCTCGGCCGCGCGCACGAACGTCTCCCGGCCGGCCGGCGCACCGACGAGTCGTTCCTCCGCCCTGCGGGCACGCCAGGGCCGGTGGGCGAGGCCCCCGAAGGCCAGCGCCGCGTGCCGGATCCGTCCGTCCTCGATGTCGAGCACGGCGGCGACCGACACCAGGGCGAACGCGTACGAGGCACGGTCGCGGGCCTTGCGGTACGCCGACCGCGCCCCGGTCGGCACCGGCGGCAGTTCCACGCCCGTGATCAGCTCGCCGGCTCTCAACTCGGTGTCCACCTGGGGACGGTCCCCGGGCAGCCGGTGGAAGTCGGTGACCGCGAGGGACCGGTCGCCTTCCGTGGAGTGCAGATGCACGGTGGCGTCGAACGCGGCCAGCGCCACGGCCATGTCGGAAGGGTGCGTGGCGACGCAGTGCTCGGAGTGCCCCAGTACGGCGAGATCGCGGTGGACGCCTTCCCTGGCGGGGCAGCCGGTGCCCGGCGCCCGCTTGTTGCAGGGCTTGGAGACGTCCTGGAAGTACGTGCAGCGGGTGCGCTGAAGCAGGTTCCCCCCGGTGGTGGCCGAGTTGCGCAGTTGTCCGGAGGCTCCCGCGAGCAGGGCCTCGGAGAGGGCGAAGTACCGGGTCCGGATCGCCGGATGGGACGCCAGGTCGCTGTTGCGCACGGCGGCGCCGATGAGGAGCCCGCCCCCGGCCACCCCCTCCACCGTGCCGAGGGGCAACCGGCTCACGTCGATGAGCACGTCGGGCGTCGCGACGCCGAGCTTCATGAGGTCGACGAGGTTGGTGCCGCCCGCGAGGTACTGCGCCCCGGTGTGGGCGGCGTACGCGGCGACGGCCTCCGCGGCCGTGCCGGGCCGGACATAGGCGAATGGCTTCACGGTGTCACGTCCTCGATGGCCGCCACGATGTTGGGGTAGGCGCCGCAGCGGCACAGATTGCCGCTCATGCGCTCGCGGATCTCCCGCCGTGTGAGGGCGACGGGGCCGGCCGCCCCTTGCGGCCCGCCGGTCACCAGCGAGGGGCGGCCGTCGGCCGCCTCCGCCAGCATCGCGACGGCGGAGCAGACCTGGCCGGGGGTGCAGTACCCGCACTGGAGGGCGTCCCTGGCGACGAACGCCTCCTGCACGGGATGGAGTTCGCCACCGGGCGCAAGGCCCTCGGCCGTGGTGATGTGCGCCTCGTCGTGCGACACGGCAGGCATCAGGCAGCTGTTCACCCGCCGTCCGTCGGCGATGACGGTGCACGAACCGCACTGGCCGTGGTCGCAGCCCTTCTTGGGCCCGGTCAGGTCCAGGTGCTCGCGCAGGGCGTCCAGGACGGTGGTGCGGTGGTCGAGGGTCAGCGTGTGCCTGACACCGTTGACATGCAGGGTGACCGCGGAGTGATGGGCGTCCGGGCCGCTGCGTGGGCCCGCGGTCTCCGGTCGGCTGGTTGCGTCCACGCCGCAGCCCTTTCCGGTCGGGTGATGAGGTTTTGTTCTTTTCCTACCAGTCCGCGTGGGATTGCGCGGCTCGACCGCTCAGGAGCTGTCCGAGTCCTTCGGGCGCTCCGACCCCCGGGAGCCCCCGGTGCCCGCTGACGCCTCCGGGCCGGCGGGGTTGTCGGCGCCTTCGACGGTCCGCCGTTCGAGGGGCCGCAGCGCCGGTCCCTGCAGAACGGAGCCGTCGACAGCGAACCGTGAGCCGTGGCAAGGGCACTCCCATGCGCGTTCCGCGTCGTTGAACGCCACCAGGCATCCCAGGTGAGTGCAGCGAGCCGATACCGCGTGGCAGGCGCCCTCGTCGTCGCGGTACACGGCACAGCGCTGCCCCTCCAGGCGTACGACCGCGCCCGTGCCGGGCCGGATGTCGGCCGCGGAGTCCACATGGGTGGTGCGCAGCCGGTCCCCGACGAAGTGCTTGCCGACCTCAGCCTGCTGGGACAGCAGGGTGGGCGCCTCCCGCAGGGTGCTCCACAGCCGCCGGGGGTCGTAGAGGTCCGTCCAAGGGGGTTCCACCGCGCAGATCAGCCCGGTGAGCAGCCGCCCCGCCAGCACTCCGCCGCTCATGCCCCAGCCGCCGAAACCCGTCGCCACGTACGTGTGCCGGGCTCCCGGGTGGAACGGGCCGATCAGCGGCACATGATCGCTGGAGTCGTTGTCCTGCGCGGCCCAGCGGTACATGGTCTCCTCCACGGCGAAGTGGGTGTGCATCCACTCGTCGAGGCGCTCGATCCGCTCCAGGACGTCCCCCGTACCAGGGGTGAAGTTCTCCCCGGTCACGATCAGCAGCCGGCGGCCGTCGCCCAGCGGAGCCGTCCGCACCGACCGCTTGGCGCCGTCCTCGGTGATGAACATGCCGCCCGGGTCGCGGTCCGCCGGCAGCGGCGCGGCCACGACCAGTTCGCGCCGCGGCGACATCCGGGCGAAGAGCAGCGCCCGGTCGAAGACAGGGAAGTGTGTGGCGACGACGACGTCGCGGGCGGTCACCGTGAAGCCGCCCTCCGTGGTGAGCCGGCAGGGACTCCCCTCGTGCAGGCCGGTGACGCGGGTCCGCTCGTGGATGACGTTGCCGTACGCGGTGAGGTCGCGCGCCAGGCCGAGGAGGTACTTGCGCGGATGGAACTGCGCCTGGTCCTCCACCCGAACCGCTCCGGCCACGGGGAACGGCAGACCGGTGTCCTCGACGTACGACGCCTCGAGGCCCGCCTCGGCCGCCGCCTCCGCCTCGGTCCTCAGGGCCGAGCGTTCGGCGCCGTCACGGGAGTAGACGTACGACGGACCGCGCTCGAACTCGCATGTGATTCCAAGTGCGGAGGTCACCTCGGCCACGCGTTCGACGGCCGCCTGCTGTGACTGTGCGTAGAGCC
Source organism: Streptomyces sp. NPDC003023 (assembly GCF_042888225.1). NCBI lineage: Bacteria > Bacillati > Actinomycetota > Actinomycetes > Kitasatosporales > Streptomycetaceae > Streptomyces > Streptomyces sp. NPDC003023. Next base: position 94,435 of record NZ_JBIAPL010000008.1, on the reverse strand, counting down.
GGGCACCCTGCGGGCCCCTGGTCCGCCGCAGCCGGTCGTAGATCATGCCGTGCTGTGCCGTGACCTTCGCCGTGGTGAAGCCGGTGACGCCGGCCGCGACGCGGTCCGCCTCGAGGACCACCACCGACCGGCCGCCCTCACGGGTCAGCTCCCATGCCGTGCTCAGCCCCGCGACACCGCCGCCCACGACGGCCACGTCCACCTCGAGATCGGCGGTCAGGGGCGGGTAGGAGGTGCTGTCGCTGGTACGCATCCAGTGCGAGTCCGTCGTGCGCGTCGGCCGGGGTGCCACCTCGGCCGCGTCCGGAGAATCAGAGTCGTTCGACATGCGGACCGGGTGCCCGGCCACGGGCCGCCGATGCGTCCTTCCCGAAGCGTCCGTCCGGGTGACTGACGCCGGACGGACGGGGTACCCGGAAGAACAGAAATCCGGCAGCGCCACAAGCCAGGCCGCCGGTACCGAGCACCAGAGGAGGTGTCAGCCGTGGAGACGCGGGCCGACACCGAAAGGACCAGCAGCCGGATCTCGGAACGGGAACGGGTGCGCACCTGCAGACCCGCGGTGGTGACGCAGGGACGCGAACCCGAACGGCAGGGGGAGAGCGGCCCGGAGGCGAACATCGTCCGGGGCGAGGACTGACATACCAACCGTCTGACAGCGTACGGAGGCGCCAGCCATGGACGGACCCGGACTCTCCGAACCGGAGCGGATGATCCTCGCCGAGATCGAACGCGACCTGCGCGCCGACGAGATCCTGGACCGCCGTCTGCGGACGATGACTCCCGGACCGCGGCTCGGGCGGGTCACCCACGGATTCCGGTCGCATCTGCTCGCCTTCACCGTGTGCGTGCTCGCCACCCTGACCTGCGTACTCCTCGTGATGGCCGCGTCCACGTCGTCGCCCGCCCTCCTCTGGGCGTTCGCGGCGACGTCGGCGCTCACCACGGTGGGGCTGATGCTCCTCGTGTGCCGCCGGCTGGAACGGCTGGCCGCGCGGCGCCGCCGAACGGGCCGCGGGGGCGGCCCGGGCCCGGCCTGAGCGGCGGCCGTCGATGGGAGTGGCGCACACCGGTCCGGGCGGCCGGCGCGAAGACGAGGACGAGCGGTTCGACCGGCTGTGGGCCGAGCTCCTGCGCGAGGTGAGGGTGGCGCTCGCCGGTGTGCAACTGGTCTTCGTGTTCCTGCTCGCCGTGGCCTTCGCCCCGGGATTCGCCCGCCTCGGTGAGGGCGACCGGACCATGTACGTCGCCTCACTGCTCGTCGGCGTGGCCGCCACGGGACTGCTGACCGCACCCGTGGGCATACACCGCGTGGTCACCGGCCGCGGACTCAAGTACGAGGCGGTCAAGTGGTCCTCGCGGCTCACCGTCGCCGGTCTCGTGCTGCTGCTGTGCCTGGTGGGGCTCGCCGTACTTATCGTGCTGCGCAGCGTCGCCACCCTGAGCGACACGACCGCGCTGGTGATGACCCTGGCCGTAGTCGGCGGCCTCACGCTCAGCTGGCTGGTGCCCGCCGTCCTGATGAGCCGCCGCAGTGCCCTCGTCGCCGGGGCCGCCCAGGACGAAGACGAAGGGCCTCACGACCCGGTCCCCGACGGGGAGGGCCGGGAGCGGGGACTCCACGGCTAGAGCCTGCCTCTTTGCCGGAGAAGCCGCCCAGCCGACCGGAAAGTCCGGCGCCTCGAGGGGCTGCTCGGCTACGGCCGCCGGGGAGGCGGGCGAGTGTCCTGGCCAACTGTGATCACCCTTGTCCCCGCGGATCGACGTCCGTTGGTTGAAGGGCGAATCTGCGCCGGCACTGGCACTGGTACTCGTACTCCATCGACCTCTCAGGCGGGATCCCGACGCCCCACGGGACCCGGATTCCGGCCATGACCGCCTCGAAGGCCGGCGCTCAGCGCGGGTCTCCTTCCGGCGCGGACCGCAGAGACGGAACCTGACCGATGCGTTCGGCAAGAGCGACGATGATTCCGGAGGGGCCGCGGAGGTTGCAGAGCCGGTAGGCGTTCTCGTACCGCGCCACCTCGCCGACGAGTTCGGCGCCGTGGCGGCGCAGACGGGCGATCGTGTCGTCGATGTCGTCGACGGCGAACATGACGCGGTGCAGGCCGAGCGTGTGGGGCGGCGGGTCGGGGGGCCCGGCGGTGATCGCCGCGGGGGTGTGGAACTTCGTCAGCTCGAGTCGGCCGTGGCCGTCCGGGGTGCGCATCATCGCGATGGCGCTGCGGACCCCGTCGAGGCCGACCATCCGGTCCGCACAGACTCCCTCGATCCGCGCCTCCCCTTCCAGCTCCATGCCGAGTTCGGTGAAGAAGGCGACCGCGGCCGCCAGGTCGTCGACGACGATGCCCACGTTGTCCATCCGCTGAAGTGCCACGGGCGCTCCTTCTCCCACACGCAGTCCGTTCTGGCCGCAGGTCCCCCTGGGACGGGGCCGCTGCCGCGTTCTCGGCGCCCGGCCGGTCGTCCGTCACGCGCGTCGCCGCGATGATGCCCCACGGCGAACCGGTCTTCCAGACCACCTCCCTCATGCGTTCAGCCCTCCACGCCGGTCGCGTCGTGGGAGGAGCCCACCGGCTTGGACTCGGGCGAGCCACGCTGCCGGAGATAGACGGAGAGAATGACCATCGAGGCCACCGCCAGCAGTTCCGACTGCCAGTTCTGCAGGGTGCGGTCCCAGAAGTCTGCCGAGAACACGTACTGGGACCAGCTCAGCGGCGCCTGCAGCGTCCGCAGCTGCTCCGCGTTGTGAGCGGCCAGCCCGGTGACGGACTGGGCCAGCCACGACAGGACGAAGATCGTGCCCATCACGGCACCGAGCGACCGCGAGTACAGGGCCTGGCGCAGACCGCCGGTATACGCCCAGCGCGGGGAGTCGGGCCGGGCGAAGGCCCCCACGCGCTGCTCCCTGTCCGATTCCGGGCCCGCCCTGTCGAGCTTCTTCGACTCCGGGGAACCCCGCTGGAGCAGCCAGACCGTCCCGAACATGAGCAGGAAGAACTGCAGATACTCCGACTGCCAGTTCTCGGTCACGTTGACCGCGAAATCCGAGGAGGTCAGATAGTCACCGAAACCGATCGGGTGCAGGCCCTCGGTGACCAGCTCGCTGTTGAGACGGGCCTGCCCGGCGAACGCCTGCCCCAGCAGAGCCAGCAGGAACGCGGTGCCGAAGGCGAGCGTCAGGCTGTTGTCCCTGAGGGTTCGCAGCCGGCCACCTGGTGCCAGCCCGGGGGAGTCGTGGTCGGGCTTCAACGGTGCATCACCCCGATCGAGACGCAGTACGCGAGACCGCCGCCGGCGACCAGGAGGCAGAGGAAGAACAAGGTCCGTGTCATCTCGTCATTCCCCCTTGACCTGGCATGTGTACGGCTTGCCGGCACGCGGTTCGCATCCGGCGGCCGTGATCTTCCATCCGCCCGGGAACGTCGAGAGGAAGAGCGTGTCGTTGACGAGGACGACCCGTGCCTCCCTGCCGTACACGTCCACCCGTTCCGCCCGGCCGCCGTCAGGCAGACCGGCTTCGGTGAGTGCCCTGGGGCACGGCGCCTCCGCGCTGTCCTCCAGCTCCTGAAGCGTGCCCGGCGCGAGCGCGGAGCAGGCTTTCTCCGCGTCGCCCGCGCGCAGAACGGCCTCGAAGTGCTCGACGGCGCGGGCGGCGGCGTCCTCGCGCGAGCCGAGCGACGTGCAGCCGGCCAGTGCCACGACCGCTGCGACGACGGCAGCGGTCGTCAGGACCGCCGTCGGTGGACCGGGACGCTTCGAGCCTGCCAACTTTCCTCCTGGACCCCCTGGCCGAGCCCCTGAGCCCCCGAGCTGTGTGCTGCCTCAATACCGGCGAATACCGGCGACGACACATCCGCGACGCGTACACCCGCGGCGTACATCCGCGACGAGTGCGTCAGCGACGAATGCGTGAGCGACGAATGCCGCCGGCTGCGCGTGCAGCCGGCGGCGATGTGCGGATCCGGGCGTCCGCCTGGCCCCTCAGCCCCCGGGACCGCCGCTGCCGAAGGCTCCGCCGCTCTCGTCGGAGTCACGCGGAGGCTTCTTCTCAGGGGCGGGCCGGGAGCCCATGTTCCCGTAGCCGTGGAGTTCGTGGGGCGTCAGACGCCCCGGTACCTCGTGTCCCTCACTCGTGTCGAACTCGTCGGGCTCCAGACGGCTCTCGTAGTGCGTCTGGTGATCGGGGCGCCTCGGCTGTTCGTCCGGCCGCGGCGGCATGTCGCGTCGCCGGCGCGCGCCCACCTGCCAGACGATCCACACGAGCAGCACCAGCAGCCCGAGCACGATCAGGCTGAAAACGATGACCGCGGGTGCTCCCTCACCGGCCGCGAGGAGAGCGGCGCCGTCCCCGGCCGGCTGGTTGAAAGTGACCATGCTTACCGGGTACCCAATCTGGCCGGTATATCCGTCGGCGGCGGAGCAGCCGCCCGAATGGACGCGCCTTGTCAGGCGGCCCGGCCGGCCGCGCCGAGGGCGGCCAGGAGGTCGTCGCGGGTCATGGACGACCGGCCCGAGATGCCCAGCTCGGTGGCGCGGGCGTACAGCTCCTTCTTGCTGAGTCCGGCCAGGTCCCGCCCTGCGGCCTTCCGGTGCCGATCGCCTCCCGCGGCGCCCTCGGAACCCCTGGCGCCCCTGCCGGGACCCGCGGAGGCCCTGGCTCTGCGGGTACGCGCACGGCTGCCGCGTCCCTCCCCGGAGCGGGCCCGCTCGACGCTGCGGCTGAGCACCTCCATCAGATCGGTGACGTCGGTCGTCTCCGGCGGCCCGGCCTCCGTGACCACCTCGCGGCCCTCGCGCTTCGACGCGACGAGGCCGCGGACCCGGTCCTCGTAGGTGTCTTGGTAGTCCTCCGGTCTCCACTCGACGGTGAGCGCGTCGATGAGCTTCCGGGCCGTGCCCAGCTCCTTCGCGCCGATCCTGGGCCGCCGCTTGGGCAGGTCGAACTCCCGGCCGGGGTCCCTGATCTCGTCCGCGTAGTGCATGGTGTGCAGCACGAGTACGGACTCCTGGGCGCGGACCGCGGTCAGGTACTCCTTGCCGCGCATGGTGAAGGTGGCGACACCCGCCTTCCGCGAGCGGTCGAGGGCACCGCGCAGCAGCTCGTAGACCTTGAAGTACTCGTCGCCGCGCGGGGCGAGGTAGTACGTGCGGGCGAAGTACACGGGCTCGATGCTGTCCAGTTCGACGAAGCCGCTGACGTCGATGACCTTGGACCGGCCGGGGGCGATGTCGTCGAGCTCCTCGGGTTCGACGACCACGTACTCGCCGTCGCCGGTGTCGTAGCCCTTGACGATGTCCTCGCTCCTGACCTCGCGGCCGGTGCGTTCGTTGACGCGCTTGTTGCGGATACGGTCACCGGTGCCGCGCTGCAGCTGGTGGAAGTGGACGGTGTGGTCGTCGGTGGCGGTGAACATTCCCACGGGCAGGGTGACCAGCCCGAAGCTCAGCACCCCTGTCCACATCGCTCTTGCCATCGCCCCGCACCTCCGCGTCGCCGTAACGGGTCCCTCGCGGGTTCCTGACCGCGCCTCATTCTGGGAGCCGACCGGATGTCACGGCCACCTGGGCAGCGCTGACACGCGCAGCGGGCCGCTCGCCCTTCCGGGTGACGAGAGCCGGCCTCGCGCGCCCTCTTCACGGAGAGTGGGCACGCGGGCGTCACGGCCGTGAACCGGCCGACGCCGCGCGACGACGTGACCGTGACGCTGCCCGGCCACCGCCGACCGGCCGGCCTGACCGGTACGTGCCGCGAGGATCGTGCCGTGGACGCACGCGAACGCGCGGACGGCCGCGACCGCCTCCCCGCCGTCCTGCCGGTTCCCGACCCTCGTCGGCAGGGGACTCAGGTCGAGTCGCGGACGACGAGTTCGGTGGGCAGCACGATGTGCTGCCGCGGCGCGCCGGGGTCGGCGATCTCGTCGAGGAGCATGCGCGCGATGGTGTGTCCGATCTCCTCGACGGGCTGGCGCACCGTCGTCAGCGGAGGGTCGGTGTGCCGGGCGATGAAGGAGTCGTCGAAGCCGATCACCGCCACGTCCTCGGGGATGCGCCGGCCCTGCGCGCGCAGCTCGCTCATGGCTCCGGCCGCCATCACGTCGGACGCGGCGAAAACGGCGTCGAGCCCCGGCATGTGTTCAAGAAGTGAACGCATGCCCTGGCGGCCGCCCTCCTCGGTGAAGTCGGCCGCGGCGACGAGGTGTTCACCGGAGTCCCGGCCGGCCGCGTCGAGGGCTTCACGCCAGCCGCGCAGACGGCTCCGGGCGACATCCATGTCGAGCGGGCCGGTGATCGTGGTGATGGTCTTCCGGCCCCGTTCGACCAGGTGCCGCACGGCTGAGGCGGCACCGCCCACGTTGTCGGAGTGGACGTGGCTGAGCGACTCGGCGGGGGAGCGGCGGCCGGCGAGAACCGTCGGCAGTCCCATGTCCTCGAGCAGCCCCGGCAGGGGGTCGTGCTCGTGCACCGAGACCAGCAGGACGCCGTCCACCCGGCGTGCCGCGACCGAGTCGGTGAGCTGGTCCTGTTCGCCCTTGTCGCGTACGAGGACCAGTTGGAGCTGGGTCCGGGTCTGCGCCAGGCCGGTGCTGACGCCGCGGATGACCGCGGAGAAGTACGGCTCGGAGCCCAGCTTGCTCTCCGACTCCGGGATCACCAGGGCGATCGAGTCGGTCCGGCTGGTGACCAGGCCCCGGGCGACGGAGTTCGGTACGTAACCCAGCTCCGCGATCGCCGCAAGGACCGCGTCCCGCGCCTCGTCGCTGACGAGTGCCGAACCATTGATGACCCGTGACACCGTCGTGCGGCCGACACCGGCCCGCGCGGCGACTGTCTTGATGGTCGGCCGCCCGCTGCCCCCCATGGCCCCTCCCTCGTCGATCGGCTGACACGCCGCCAGGCAGCGCATTGTGCCAGAAGCGCTCACCGCTCCCGGCGGCCCGGCCTGCTCGTCGCCTGATGTGCATCGGGAGACGATCTGGTTTCAAGTTCTTGACAGGTGTACGGCGAGGCCGTCAGTCTTCGTGAACCTTGATGGGCACGTTCCCATCGTAGCTTGAGAACGTACCCACCATGAATCGGGCCACTCAGCGGACCGTCGCGTCCGCATTCCGGTGCATCGGCACCGTCGCTGGGGAGGACACCATGACCAGGAACCAGAAGCTGTTGCGTACAAGAATTACCGGCGCTGTCTCCGCAGTCGCCGCCCTCGGCCTGATCGTGGGCTGCAGCGGCGGCGACTCCGGTACCGGCGGCGGCGTCAAGGACGGCAAGGTCACCATCACCATGGGCCTGTTCGGCGTCATGGGGTACAAGGAGACCGGTCTGCTGGACCGGTACATGAAGGAGAACCCGAACGTCACGATCAAGGCCGAGGTGGCCGGTGACGAGCAGACCTACTACACGGCCCTGCAGACGCACCTGGCGGCGGGCAGCGGTCTGAAGGACATCCAGGGCATAGAGATCGGGCGGGCCAAGGAGCTCGTCGACACCCAGGCGGACAAGTTCGTCGACCTCGCCGACGTACCCGGCATCGAGCACTACCTGCCCTGGAAGCTCAGCCAGGTCACCACCCCGGACAAGAAGCTCATCGGTCTCGGCACCGACATCGGCCCGATGGCCGTCTGCTACCGCAAGGACCTGTTCGAGCAGGCCGGACTGCCGACGGACCGCGACGAGGTCGCCGAGCTGTGGGCGGGCGACTGGTCCAAGTACGTCCAGGCCGGCAAGGACTTCAAGGCCGGATTCAAGGGCGACGGCGTCGCCTTCATGGACAGCTCGAGCGGCCTGTTCAACGCGATGATCTACGGCAACTCCGAGCAGTTCTACGACAAGGACGGCGAGCTGATCTACCGGGACAGCCCCGCCGTCAGAGGAGCCTGGGACCTCGCCTCGCAGGCCGCGACCACCGGGCTGACCGCCAAGCTGCGGCAGTTCCAGCCCGGTTGGGACCCGGGGCTGGCCAACAGCACCTTCGCCACCACCGTCTGCCCGGCGTGGATGCTCGGCCACATCACGGAGAAGGCCGGACCGAAGAACAAGGGCAAGTGGGACGTCGCCAAGGCCCCCAAGGGCGCCAACTGGGGCGGTTCCTTCCTCGGCGTGATGGACAAGAGCCCGGTCAAGGAGGAGGCCAAGAAGCTGGTCGCCTGGCTGACCGCGCCCGAGCAGCAGGAGTTCGTGTTCCAGAAGCTCGGCAACTTCCCCTCCTCGCAGAAGGCGCTGACGTCGCCGGCCGTGACCGGCGCCGAGCAGGAGTACTTCGGCAACGCGCCCATCGGCAAGATCTTCGGTGCCGCGGCTCAGGAGATCCCCGACGAGCAGGTCCTCGGACGCAAGGACGGCACGATCAAGGACATCTTCTCGCAGGGCCTGACGCTGATCGAGTCGCAGAACAAGAGCCCGGAAGAGGCCTGGAAGACCACCGACGAGCGGATCAAGAAGGCCACCGGCTGAGCCGGCCCCCGTCCGCCCGGTGACCGCGCCCCGCCCCGAGCGGCAGGCGGTCACCGGGACCGATCCCCTGACCCAGGCCTCACAGGAAGGTTGCCCCCGTGGCCGCTTCCACTCCCGTCGCGCCGGCCGGCGGACCCGTCGGCAAGCCCCCGGCACCCGGCGCACCCGCCGACGGCGCGCGCCCGCGCCGGCGCGCCCTGCTCCACCGGCTGGACGTGCGCGGCGCGCCCTACGTCTTCGTCGCCCCGTTCTTCGTCGTCTTCGCGGCCTTCAGCTTCTATCCGCTGATCTACACGTCGTGGATATCCCTGCACCGTGTCGAGCTCGCCACCATGAACATCATGGAGTGGGTGGCCTTCGACAACTACGTCACCCTGTGGGAGGACGAACGCTTCTGGAACGCGGCCGGCAACACCATCACCCTCGGCGTGATCTCCACCGTGCCGCAGCTGCTGATGGCCCTCGGCCTCGCCCACCTGCTCAACTACCGCATGCGGGGCTCGACCTTCTTCCGGGTCGCCGCCCTCGCCCCGTACGCCACCTCTGTCGGCGCGGCGGCGCTCGTGTTCACCATGCTCTTCGAACGCGACTTCGGCATGATCAACTGGATGCTCGGCCTCTTCGGTTTCGACAACGTCGACTTCGAGAACAACAAGTGGGCCGCGCAGATCGCCATTTCGACGATCGTGATCTGGCGATGGACCGGCTACAACGCCCTGCTCTACCTCGCCGCCATGCAGGCCATCCCGAGGGACCGCTACGAAGCGGCCGCCATCGACGGCGCCTCGCGCTGGCAGCAGTTCCTCACCGTCACCGTCCCCGGAATCCGCTCCACCATCGTCTTCACCATCGTGCTGTCGACGATCGGCGCGACCCAGCTGTTCGGCGAGCCCCTCATCTTCGGGCAGGGACCCAACGGCATCACCGGCGGCGCCGACAACCAGTACCAGACCCTCGGACTGCTGCTGTACGAGGAGGGCTGGAAGAACTACCAGATGGGCCGGGCCGCGACCGTCGCGTGGATGATGTTCCTCCTGCTGGTCCTCGTCTTCGTCGTCCAGCGCGTCGTCCGGCGCGTCGCCGCCCGCAGGTCCGCACCGACCAGGAGCACCGCGTCATGACCACCGACAGCCTCGCGGCCCGGACCGAACCCGGACCCGCCGCCGTACGGGAGTCCACCCCCACGGCCCGCCGCCGTCCTGTGCTGCGCCCGCGGGCCGGCCGTCAGCACCACGCGGGCCCGCTCGCCTACGTGCTCCTCGCGATCGCGGCGCTCACCTCGCTCTTCCCCCTGTACTGGACGATGGTGGCGGCCTCGACCGACAACACGCGGGTGACGCAGACCCCGCCGCCGCTGCTGCCGGGACCGAACCTGTTCGAGAACCTGGCCAGGGCGTGGGACGAGGCCGCCATGGGCAAGGCGATGATCAACAGCCTGATCGTCGCCGGCTGCATCGCCCTGGCCACGGTGCTCTTCGCGACGCTGGCCGGCTTCGCCTTCGCCAAGCTGCGGTTCAAGGCGCGCAACGTACTGCTGATGCTGGTCATCGGCACGATGATGGTGCCGCCCCAACTCAGTGTCGTACCGCTGTTCATGATGATGAGCGACCTGGGCTGGGGGCAGAAGCTGCCCGCCGTCATCTTCCCCACCCTGGTGAGCGCCGTCGGCGTGTTCTTCATGCGGCAGTACCTCGCGGAGGCCCTGCCCGACGAACTCGTCGAGGCCGGCCGGGTGGACGGCGCCCACTCGCTCCGCATCTTCTGGAGCATCGTCCTGCCGGTCGCCAGGCCGGCGATGTCGGTGCTGTTCATGATCACGTTCGTGCACGCCTGGAACGACTTCTTCTGGCCGTTCATCGCCCTGGACATGAGCAACCCGACGGTGCCCGTCGCGCTCACCCAGCTGAGCGCCGGATACATCCGCGACCAGTCGCTGATCATGGCCGGCGCCCTGCTGGGCACGCTGCCGCTCCTCGCGATGTTCGTCGTCTTCGGCCGCCAGATCGTCGGCGGCATCATGCAGGGCGCCGTCAAGGGCTGAGCCCTGCCGCCGGGCGCCGACTAGCGCCGGACGATCCCCCTCTCCTCCCCCGATCTTCCCGTCACCGGAAGGACTCACGTGACCACCGCAACCCGGCACGCCACCCCAGCCGACCAGGCGCCCGCCACCCGCACCTTCCCTCAGGACTTCCTGTGGGGCACGGCGACCGCCGCGTACCAGATCGAGGGAGCGGCCGCGCTGGACGGCCGCACGCCCTCCATCTGGGACACCTACTCCCGCACCCCGGGCAAGGTCAGAAACGGCGACACCGGCGACATCGCCACCGACCACTACCACCGCTGGCGTGAGGACGTCGCCATCATGGCCGACCTCGGTGTCGGCGCGTACCGGTTCTCGATCGCGTGGCCGCGCGTGCAGCCGACGGGCCGCGGCCCCGCCGTGCAGAAGGGACTGGACTTCTACCGCCGGCTCACCGACGAGCTGCTCGAGAAGGGCATCCAGCCGGTCGCCACCCTCTACCACTGGGACCTGCCGCAGGAGCTCGAGGACGCCGGCGGCTGGCCCGAGCGGGCCACCGCGGAACGGTTCGCGGAGTACGCCGGACTCGCCGCCGACGCGCTCGGCGACCGGGTCCGCACCTGGATCACGCTCAACGAACCCTGGTGCAGCGCCTTCCTCGGCTACGGCTCCGGAGTGCACGCACCCGGCCGCACCGAGCCGGTGGCCGCCCTGCGCGCCGCCCACCATCTCAACCTGGCGCACGGCAAGGCGGTCCAGGCGCTGCGCGCCGGCCTGCCCTCCGCCGCACAGGTGTCCGTCACCCTCAACATCCACCACGTCAGGCCGCTCACCGGGCAGGCGCCCGACGTGGACGCCGCGCGCCGGATCGACGCCCTCGCCAACCGGGTCTTCACCGGACCGATGTTCGAGGGCGCCTACCCCGCCGACCTGCTGCGGGACACGGCCCACCTGACGGACTGGTCCTTCGTCCGCGACGGCGACACCGCCGACATCAAGCAGCGGCTCGACTTCCTGGGCGTCAACTACTACACGCCGACGCTGGTCTCAGCCGCTGCCGACGGCACCCGCCACGGCTCCGACGGCCACGGCAGGAGCGACCACAGCCCCTGGCCCGGCGCCGACAACGTGGCCTTCCACCTCCCGCCGGGCAGCACCACCGCCATGGGCTGGGCCGTCGACCCGACCAGCATGCGCGACCTGCTGCTGCGCATGGGCACGGACCTGCCGGGCATGCCGCTCGTGATCACCGAGAACGGGGCGGCCTTCGACGACTACGTCGACCCGAGCGGCGAGGTCCGCGACCCGGAGCGGATCGACTACCTGCACGGGCACCTCACCGCGGTGCACCAGGCCATCGAGGCGGGCGTGGACGTGCGCGGCTACTTCCTCTGGTCCCTCCTCGACAACTTCGAGTGGGGCTACGGATACAGCAAGCGCTTCGGCACGGTCTATGTCGACTATCCGACGGGCAGGCGCATCCCCAAGGCGAGTTCGCGCTGGTACGCGGACCTGGCGCGCACCGGCACCCTGACGCCTCTCGACTGACGTCCGGGCGTACGGCAGGGCCCCGGTGCCGCGCACCGGGGCCCTGCCCACCGCTTCACCAGCGGCCGTGCACCTGCGCCCTGATACGCCGGTCGTACAGATCCCGGACCGCGTCCAGCGAACCCTGCGACAGCGGCGGCTCGTCCGCCGCGGCCGCGTTGGCGCGAGCCTGGTCGGCGGAGCGCGCGCCGGGGATCACGCTCGTCACGCCCGGCTGCTGGATGATCCAGCGCAGTGCCGTACGCGCCGGGGTGCTGCCGGGAGCGGCGAGTGCGCCGAACTCGGCGGCCGCCTCGATCCCGGTCGCGAAGTCGACACCGGAGAAGGTCTCGCCCTGGTCGAACGCCTCGCCCCGCCGGTTGTAGGTGCGGTGGTCGTCGGCGGCGAACACCGTGTCCCTGGTGTACTTGCCGGACAGCAGCCCGGACGCGAGCGGCACCCTGGCGATGATGCCCACACCCGCCCGCGCGGCCGCCGGGAGGACTTCCTCGAGCGGCTTGAGCCTGAACGGATTGAGGATGATCTGGACGCTCGCGGTGCCCGGCCGGGCGATCGCGGCGAGCGCCTCCTCGCACGTCTCCACGCTCACGCCGTACGCGGCGATCCGCTTCTCCGCGACCAGCGTGTCCAGTGCGTCGAAGACCTCGTCGGACGAGAACACGGCGGTCGGGGGACAGTGCAACTGCACCAGGTCCAGGGTGTCCACGCCCAGGTTCTCGCGCGAACGGTCGTTCCAGGCGCGGAAATTGTCCAGTACGTAGTTCTCCGGGAGCTGGTCGGCGCGCCGGCCCATCTTGGTGGCCACGAACAGGTCCGCGTCCGGACGCTCGCGCAGATAGCGGCCGATGAGCTGCTCACTGCGCCCGTCCCCGTAGACGTCGGCCGTGTCGAAGAAGGTCACACCCGACTCGACGGCCGCGTCGAGGACACGGACGGCGTCCTCCTCCGTGACATCGCCCCAGTCGGCGCCCAGCTGCCAGGTGCCGAGTCCCACCACGGAGACGTCCCGGCCGGTCCTGCCCAAAACCCGCTGTTCCATGTCGTGCATCCTATGCGTCACGTCAGTCCGAGTCAGGTGAGCCGGCCCCCGAGGGGACAGTCGGTGAGCGGGTCGCTCCCGGCGGCGGGCATCGCCACGGTGTGCCCCGCCGCGGGACTCCTGCCCTCACCGATCCAGTCCTCCATGGCCGCGAAGGCCGAGCGATGGCACGGCGTCAGCGGACGCAATCGGTCCGGGAACACGTCGTACAGCGAGTCGACGTGCGTGCCGCCCTCGACACGGTAGTAGCGGAACAACCGGTCCCGGCCGGCGTCGCGCACCATCCGCGCATAGACGTCGGACCCCTCACCGATGGGCAGCAGCACGTCCAGCGTGCCGTGCAGCGTGATCAGCGGCTTCCCGATCCGGCCCGTCAGCGCGATACGGTCCACGGCCCTGTGCACCTCGGGGGGCCGCGAGGCGTAGTCGTAGTCCGCGTCGCACGCCGGCGTGCCCGGTGCGCAGAAGGGCGTGCCGGCCTCGGTGGACCCGTCGAATCCCGGGTCGAGTTCCTCGCGGTAGATGCGCTGCGTCAGGTCCCAGTAGTACTGGTGGTGGAACGGCCACAGGAACTCCGAGCCCGCCGGGTACCCGGCCGCGACCATCTCCCGGTGCGCCTGCCCGGCGCCCGCACCGCCGGCCGCGTACACCGGGTAGCCGCGCAGCGCGGGCGGCAGGAACGTCAGCAGGTTCGGTCCCTCGGCGTGCCAGAGCGTGCCCTCCCAGTCCACACCGCCGTCGTACAGCTCCGGATGGTTCTCCAACTGCCAGCGCACCAGATAGCCGCCGTTCGACATGCCGGTGGCCAGGGTGCGCTGCGGTGGCCGGTGGTAGCGCTGGGCGACGACGGCTTTGGCGGCCCGGGTCAGCTGGGTGACCCGCTCGTTCCACTCGGCGATGGCCTCGCCGGGCCGCCTGCCGTCGCGGTGGAAGGCGGCGCCGGTGTTGCCCTTGTCGGTGGCGGCGAACGCGTAGCCACGCGACAGCACCCAGTCCGACACGGCCCGGTCGTTGGCGTACTGCTCACGCACGCCCGGCGAACCGGCGACGACCAGACCGCCGTTCCAGCGGTCGGGCAGCCGGATGACGAACTGGGAGTCGTGCCGCCAGCCGTGATTGGTGTTCGTGGCCGAGTCGTCGGGGAAGTAGCCGTCGATCTGGATGCCGGGGACTCCGCTGGGCGTGGCGAGCCCCGCCGGGGTGAGCCCCGACCAGTCCGCCCGGTCGGTGTGCCCCGACGCGACCGTGCCCGCGGTCGTCAACTCGCCCAGGCAGGAGAGCTCCTGGTGCTCGGCCCCGGGCACCCGCAGTGTCTGCTGCCGCGCGCAGTGCTCCGATTCGCGGGCCTCTGCGGCGGGTACGGCGGTCGGACCGAGCAGCAGCGCGGCCCCGGCGACCGCCCGTACGGCGCGGCTCCCGGCTCCCGGCCGTCTGCGATGTGCGGAAAGGATGCCTGGCGGCAGGGCGAACGGCACGGAACGGCCTCCTGCCGGGACAAGGCGCCCGGCGGAGGAAGTCCCGGACCGGCGGCGCGACGACTGCCGTCACACTAGGAACGCGTCGTGCCCAGGAGAATGGTGACGCCACCCATATCCACGTCCCTCGACGGCGGTTCGCACCCCCTTGCGCTCATCGGCGCGGCCCTGCTAACGCTGCCTCGCCCGCTGTCAGATCAGGACCGTGCCCAGGATCGGTGCGCGTGCCGGGTCCGGCGTACGGGGGGCGAGTCCGCTGGTGTCGCCGTAGCGCTGCGGAGCCTGCTCCGGTGAGTCGTCCGGCGCCGGTCCGAGCGGCGAGTCGGCGCCGGACTCGGGAGCCGGTTCGGACGGGGGCTCCGCGGGTGACGGGTCCTCCGGTGCCGGATCCGACGCGGGCGGCGGCGGCGCCGACGGCGGCTCCTGCGGCGGCGGCTCCGCCGGGGGCTCTGCCGGCTCCGGCGGGGTGGTGGCGCCGTCGGACTTCGAGGGCGAGGGCTCGCGGGACGGGGGTTTCGTCGTCTCGTCCCGGGTGCCCGTGTCGCCGGCCGGGCGCTTGATCCACCCCTTGTCCTCGCGGAGGACGAACTCCTTCACCGGCCGGTCCGCCGGTGCCACGACTACGACGTCGGCCGCGCGGTACCCGGGCCAGGAGTCGCCGGTCGTCCTCGGGGTGCCCTTCTGCGCGACCGGCGGAAGCAGCGGATTGCCGCAGGCGCAGCGAACCCTGGGAACACCCCGGTCGTCGACCAGTACCGCCGTGCCGGCCTGCAGGACGGCCTGATAGGCGGTGGGGCCGCCGTCCTTGAAGCCGTGGTTCGTCACCCGGGTGTCCATCCGCAGCTGCACCGGGGTGAGCGAGCGCAGATAGCCCGCGACACGGGACGGCTCGATCCTCTGGACCTCGGCGACGGCCCGGTTCTTCGCCGGCTCGGCGGCCAGCGCCTTGATCTGCTTCTCCACGTCGCAGCTCGACACGTTGCGGGTTCCGCCGTACAGGCCAGGCGTCGAGCCCTCGACGCTGCGGGTGGCGTTGGGCGGCGTGGTGGATCCGTCCGGCTTCGCCGCGGGCGTCGACGCGGGCGGCGAACTCTCCTTCGCCGTCGACTCCGTGAAGGGGTCGGGCCCGGTGGAGCCGGCGGCCTGGAGGAAGACCTCCCCGCCACCGCCACCGCCGGACGGTGTGCGGGGCACGCCGTCGGGCCGGGTCAGCACGACGACCAGCACCACGGCGGCCACGACCGCGACGGCGACGGCCGCGATCCGCGGCACCGAGCGCCACCAGGGCCGCCGCGGACCTCCGTGCGGACCTCCGTGCGGGCCACCGTCACCGTTACCGCCGTCCGCTCCACCGCCCGGCCCGCCGGGACCGCCCGGACCTCCGCCGGATCCACCGGGCGGGGGCGGCGGCGTCGGACCCTGCTGCGAAGGTCCCGAGAGGGGGCCCGACGGGGGACCCGTCGGTGGGCCGGAGGGCGGGTTCTCGGCACTCACAAGCTCTTCTTCCCTGGTGTAGGAAGACGGCGGGCGGGATGTTCTCGCCCGCTCTGTCACATGATGTTCCCATTGTGTGCCCGCCACCCGCAGGGCCCGCAAGCCGACGCGGTCGGCCCACCCGGGAAGCGCACCGCACCCGCCCTGCATAGCGTGGCGGCGTGAGTCAGCAGGCGTCGAACAAGCCCAGAAACCCCAGCGGCCCCGGCAGACCGAGCGGCACGCCCCGCCCGGCCCACGGCTGGCTCCACGCACTCGCCGCGGTACTCGCCGCACTCGTGGTCATGTCCCTCACCGCCGCCCTCGGGCTGTGGGCCGCCGGTGCCGCGAACCTGCCCGACGGCGGCTTCCTCCCGGTCGTCGCGGCGCTCGTCGTGATGGCGGCCGGCGGCACCGTCGCGATCGCCGGTGACGCCGGTGTGATCGCGGAGACGAGCGCCGGGCTGACCGCGCTGCCCCTCTCCGTGAGCCTCGCCGGAGCTCTCACCGTCGCTGCCGGGTTCCTGCGGCCGCTGCGACACCGAGCCGTCGCCTCGGCACCCGAACTCGCGGGATGGGCCGCCCGGTTGGCCGTGCCGTGGCTGCTCGCCCTCGTCGGCCTCGGCGCTCTCGCACGCCACACCTTCACCATCCCGGTCGAGGACCCCACGGGCGGCTTCCTCGAGGAGTTCCTGGACACGACGCCGCGGGTGGGGTTCCGTACGGACCTCCCGCTCACCCTGCTCCTCGGCCTGCTGTGGCTCGCGGGCGTCCTCACCCTGGCCGTGCTCGTGTCGCGTGGCGCCCCGCTCCCCGGCAGGCTGCTGCGCTTCCAGGAGACGGTGCGCCCGGCGGCCTTCGCGATGGTCACGCTGCTGCTCGCCTACGCGGGGATCGGCGCGGTCGTCGGGATCGTGGTGGCCCTGACGGGGGACAGCACCGCGGACACCTTCGCCGTCGTCCTTCTCGGCCTGCCCAATCTCGTCTGGCTCGCCCTCACGCTCGGCCTGGGCGCGTCCTGGGAGGGCAGGGTGGACGGCCCGTTCGGTCTGCCGATGCCGCAGCTGCTCGACGAGGTGCTCCGCGCCGGCGACACGACAACCGTGGACCTCGGCACACTGGCCGAACGCGACGGCCGCGCCTGGTGGCTGCTGGTGGTCGCCGCGGTGCTCGTGACGGCGGCCGCCTTCCTGACGGCGGTCCGGTCACCGGCCCGGACGCGGCTGTGGCAGCACGCGCTGCACATGGCCGTCGCGCTCGTCCTCACGGTGCTGACCGTGTGCCTGCTCGGACGGCTGTATGCCCACTACGGTCTGTCGCTGCTGGGCATCGGCGACCTCGGCGGCGACCTCGCCGGGGAGGTGGCGCTGCGGCCCCGTCTCTGGCCGGCACTGGGCCTCGCGGCCCTGTGGGGACTGGTCACCGGACCGATCGGCGGGCTGCTGGCATCCAGGGTCCACCGGCGGGGCCGGACGGACCTGCCGGCGCCTCACTGAGGCCGGGCAACGGCCGAGCCGGGAAGGACGGGCAGCGCCCAGCGCGGCGGATCCGGCACGGCGCCGTCCTCACCGGGCACGAACGCGCCGCGGCCGGCCGCCGCGACGCGTTCGCCGTCGGCGGCCCCGCTCCCGCCGGCCGTCACCGCCGCCCGCAGCGCCGCCACGAACTCGCCGCAGGAGTCGTAGCGGTCGTCCGGACCCTTGGCGAGGGCCCTCGACATGACGCCGTCGACGCCCGGTGGCAGATCGGGCCGCAGACCGGTCAGCGGCGGCGCTGGATCGTACTGGTGCGCCCACAGCAGGGCCATGTCGTCGTCCCGCTGGAACGGCGGCGCACCGGCCATCGTCTCGAACACGACGCAGCCGAGGCTGTAGACGTCGCACCGCCCGTCCACCGGCCGCCCGGAGATCTGCTCCGGTGCGACGTAGTCCAGCGTCCCGACGAACTGGCCGACCGTCGTGAATCCGGTGAGCGACAGGGACTTCTTCGTCAGCCCGAAGTCGGTGAGATACGCATGCTCCGGATGATCGCTGTCGGTGCCCTCCGCGACCAGGATGTTGCCCGGCTTCACATCCCTGTGCACCAGGTCGTGCGCGTGCGCGGCGTCGAGGGCGGACGCCACCTGGGCCGCGATGCGCCCCGCCGTCACGGCGGGCAGCGGGCCCTGCCGGTCGAGCAGTACGCGCAGGTCCTGCCCGGCGACGTAGCGCATGGCGATGTACAGCAGCCCGTCCGTCTCGCCCGCCTCGAAGACGGGAACGATGTGCGGATGGTCGATGGAGGCGGCCACGCGCGACTCGTGGGTGAACCGCCTGCGGAAGGTGTCGTTGCGGGCCAGTTCGGGAGCGAGGAGTTTGAGCGCGACGGTCCGGTCCAGGCGCAGATCCCGCGCGCGGTAGACGACCGCCATGCCGCCGCGGCCGATCTCGCGCTCCACCAGGTAGCTCGCCACCTCCCTGCCGATCAGCTCGGAGGGCCCGCCGCCGGGCATACCGGCGGACCCCGCCATCAGCGGTCACCACCGCGGTCGCGCGCCGCTTCCGGCCGTTCCACGGCCCGAGTCGCGTCGGGGCGTTCCTCGTCGGGCCGCGGAGGCGGCTCGAGCAGTCGCGTCGCCTCCTCCTCGTCCTCCGTTGCACGGGGGGACGGCTCCTCGGGCTCCCGCTGACCGGCGCCACCGGTGTTGTGCGGGTCCACGATCCGGGTGGGCTCGTGCCACGGCGTTCCTTCGCCGCCCGGCCCGTCGGAGGAGCGCGTGCCCAGGTCGGGCGACGCGGTCCGCTCCCGGGCGGCGACGACCTGCGTCGGCTCCGGGACCGGGCGTACGGAGTCCGGGGGGACGGTCCGGACCGGGTCCGGCGGGTCCGCGCCCGGCCACTGGGCGGGCCTGGACCCGGAAACACCCGCGTCCCCGGCCGCGGACGCCGGGCGGGACGAGGTCGCGAACGTGTTCAGCCGGAGGCCGTCGCAGTACGCCCAGCGCTCGTGCTCGGCGTCGTACAGCCACATCGACTCACCGTCCACCACCAGCCCCACCCGCAGCCCCCGGGTACGGCCCCGGAAGGTCTCGCCGTCGGACAGGCCGTCCGCCAGATCCTCAACGGCGCGCCGGTAGCCCGCGAGCGTCTCGCCCACCCTGGCCAGCAGGGGCCGGGGGTCCGCGGTTCGGGCCACGGGCCCGCCGACCGCCGGCGGGTCCTGCGGCACCGGGACCAGCAGGCGCCCGTCGACCCACGCCGACCAGCTGTTGGCGCACACGATGCGCCCCCAGTCGCCCCGCCGCTCGGCGAGCTGGACGGGGAGCAGAGGATCGAGCGGTGCCGTCGGCCGGGACACGTCGGGCGTCTCCCAGGCGGGCATTCCCGACTGCGGTACGACATGCGTGGCGCGAAACTCCCAGGTGGTCATGGCGGCCCGGCCTACTTCCGCATGACGGCGGGCTCGTGCCGGCGCAGCAGCCGGGTGATCAGGATCCCGAAGAGCGCGGAGAGGACCAGCAGCATCCCCAGGTCGAGCAGCCACACGCCCGCCGAGTGCTCGAAGAGCGGGTCGGCCGTCAGGTCGCCCGGCACGATGCGGCCGAGGCCGATCGTGCCCGCCATCGCGGCGAGCGCCCACCTCGAGGGGATCAGCCACGCCGGCTGCTCGACGACCGCGACGCCGTCCAGCCGGAGCAGCGCGCCGCAGAACACGACCTGCACGATCGCGAGGAGCACCAGCAGCGGCATGGTGACCTCTTCCTTGCGCACCAGCGCGGAGATCACCAGACCGAGCATCATCGCGGTGAACGACAGCAGCGCGACGGCCAGGGTGATCTCGACGAGCGGCGGCAGCAGCACGCCCTCGCCGCCGGGTGCGTTGAGGCCGACTCCGGCCAGGGCGACCAGGGTCAGCACGACGGCCTGCAGCACCGTGATCGTCCCCAGGACCACGACCTTGGACATCAGGTAAGCGGATCTGGACAGGCCGACCGCCCGTTCCCGCTGGTACACGGCCCGTTCCTTGACCAGTTCGCGTACGGCGTTGGCCGCGCCGGTCAGCACGCCGCCGACGCACAGGATGAGCAGCGCGTTCATGGCCGTCTCGCGGTCCAGCCGGCCGCCTGCCAGCGCGCGGGCCATCGCTCCCATCACGAACGGCAGGCCGATCATGATGACGAGGAACGTGCGGTCCGCGCTCAGGGCGGCCGTGTAGCGCCGCACCAGCGTCCGCACCTGCGCACCCCAGGTCTGCGTCTTGGGCGGCGGCGGTACCGGCCCGGCCGCCGGACGCCGTGGGACGCGCGGCTGGGCCGTGGAGCCCACGATGTACTGCCGGCGGAACCGCGACTCGCGGTACGTCCCCGCCCAGTCCCGGTCGCGGTCGCTCTCGAAGGCCTCGAACGCCTCCGGCCACTGGGAGAACCCGAAGAAGCCGAGGGCGTCCTCGGGTGGCCCGTAGTAGGCGATCCTGCCGCCCGGCGCGAGGACCAGCAGCCGGTCGCAGACGTCGAGGCTGAGCACGCTGTGGGTGACGACGACGACCGTGCGCCCGTCGTCGGCCAGACCGCGCAGCATGTGCATGACCGAGCGGTCCATACCGGGGTCGAGGCCGGACGTCGGCTCGTCGAGGAAGAGCAGGGACGGTTTGGTCAGCAGCTCCAGGGCCACGCTGACCCGCTTGCGCTGGCCGCCGGAGAGACTGTGGATCGGTTGGTCCGCCCGCTGCCCGAGGCCCAGTTCGCCGATCACCTCCGCCACCCGAGCCTCCCGCTCCGACCGCCTGGTGTCCTGGGGGAAACGCAGCTCCGCCGCATAGGCGAGGGCGCGGCGGACCGTCAGCTGCGCGTGCAGGATGTCGTCCTGCGGCACCAGCCCGATGCGCCGGCGCAGCTCGGCGTAGTCGCGGTACAGATCCCGCCCGTCGTACAGGACGGTGCCCTGCTCTGCGGGGCGCAGCCCGGTGAGGGCGTTCAGCAGCGTGGACTTTCCCGCGCCGCTCGGGCCGATCACGGCGAGCAGGCACTTCTCGCCGACCGGGAACGACACATGGTCCAGCAGGGTCCTGCGGCCCCGGTCCACGGTGACCGCCAGGTCCTGCACGTCGAGGGAGACCTCGCCGGTGTCGACGAACTCCTGGAGTTCGTCGCCGACGAGGACGAAGGCGGAGTGTCCGATGCCGACGATGTCGCCGGGCAGCACCGCGGCCCTGTCGACGGGCAGTCCGTTGAGGTACGTGCCGTTGTGGCTGCCGAGGTCGACGATCTCGTACGCGGCCTCGGCGGGGGAGCGCAGCTCCGCGTGGTGGCGGGAGACGACCAGGTCGTCGACCACCAGATCGTTGTCGGCGCTCCTGCCGATGCGCACGGTGCGGGTCGGCAGCGGCCGCACACTGGTCGGCCTGCGGAAGGTGCCGGTCGCGGCGGGCATGGAGACGGCGGACGGTCGCGCCGGGGAGGACGGCGGCGTCGCGGAGGACGGGGCGGGAGCCTGCGCCGTGGACGGCCGGGCGGCGGACGACGGCGTGGCGGGCGGCGCGGCACGGTCGACCAGGACGGCCCGCGGGCCGTCGGCCGCGTGCCCGAAGCGGATGACGCTGCCGGGGCCGACCTCCCGCTCGTGGACGCGACGGCCCTCGGTGTACGTGCCGTTGGTGCTGTCCTCGTCGGCCAGTGTCCAGTGGCCGTCGACGGTGTGGAGCAGCGCGTGGTGCCAGGACACGCGCGCGTCGTCGATGACGATGTCGCTCAGGGGGTCACGCCCGACGTGATACGCCCGGTTCGGGTCCATCACCGTGGAGCCGTTGTCGGTCTCCACGACGAGTGCGGGCGCGGTCGGCGTACCAGGCCGCTCTGCCATGTTCGAATTCTAGCGATATGTCCGTTGTCGCGCCGTGTGTTGCGGTGGGACGGGAGCCGGTGCACTCTGTTGATTACCCAGAAGCGACACGGGCTCACTCTTCGTACTCGGGGGCCGCATACGAATGACGGGCCGTCGCGGTGAGGAGCCACGGTCATGCACGTCCCCGACGCCTGCCGGTACAGAATCGAAGTGCCGGCCTCCCCTGAGCGCATCCCTCAGATCAGGCGCATCCTCGCGGCCCATCTGAAGCACTGGGGCCTCGATGCCCATGTCGTACCCGTATGCAGTGCCGTCGACGAGCTCGTCGGCAATGTCGTCAAGCACGTCGGCGGCGACAAGACGTGTGCGGTGGAGCTTCGTTGGACGGGTCGCAATCTCAACGCGTCCGTCTCCGACCGCGACCGCACCCTGCCGAGGCTGCACACTTCCACTCCTGTCAGGGGCGGGCTCGCCAGGGTCGCGATGCTCAGCGACAGCTGGGGCACCTGCGCCACGGACCAGGGCAAGGTGATCTGGTTCAGCCGGCGCGTGAAGGAGCCGCAGCGGGTGCTGTCCGGCCCGCACGTGCCCCAGCCGCCGGTCGGGGAGTTCAGACCGCTTCCGCTGGAGCCGGTCCCCGCCGGCACGTTCGAGGCGCCGGCCCTTCCTCTGCACGCCGTGCGCTGACACGAACCGCCGGCGTCGTCCGGCCTGTGTCCGCCCTGGGGCTGCCTCGCGCGCGACAACCGCGTATCCGGCAGGGCCCCCGCCCGAGCAGGCGTGCCCGGGCGGGGGCCGCCGCCGTTCACGCCGCCCTTCTGTCCTCCCGCTCGGCGGGACGCAGTGTCGCGAGCAGCCGGAAGAAGTCCGCCTCGTTGCCCGCGAGTCCGATCGCGCGCAGGGCGTCGTCCGCCTCCGCCATCGGTACGGCCAGCAATGGAACGGCGAGCGGCGCCTGCTGCGGATCGGCGAGCACGGCCCTGGTGGTCTGCAGAAGTCGTACGTACGCCTGCGCGGCGGCGAGCTCGGGATCGTTCATCTCACGCTTCCCCTCGTGAAGGTGTCGGACCGTCAAGCATTGCCGACACCACTGACAACGGCGAAGGCCGGCGGCCCGCCCAGGGGTGGCGGGACCGCCGGCCGCAGGCCGTGGGGGAAGGTCCTAGATGATGCTCACGCCGTACGCGCTGAGGGCCTCGGTGACGGGCTGGAAGAACGTGGTGCCGCCCGAGGAGCAGTTGCCGCTGCCGCCGGAGGTCAGGCCGAGGGCCGTGCTGCCCGCGAACATCGCGCCGCCGCTGTCGCCGGGCTCGGCGCAGACGGTGGTCTGGATCAGGCCGTAGACGACGTCGCCGCCACCGTAGTTGACGGTCGCGTTGAGGCCGGTGACGCGTCCGCTGTGCAGACCGGTGGTGCTGCCGCTGCGCTGGACGGTCTGGCCGACGTAGGCGTTGCCGGCGCCGGTGATGTCGCGGTAGCTGCCGTTGTAGAGGTAGACCCGGCCGTCCGCCGCGGAGGAGCTGGAGTGGCGGATGATGCCGTAGTCGTTGTTCGGGAAGCTGGAGCCGGCCGTGCTGCCGAGCACGGTCGTCCTCCCGGAGTTCGTGTACCAGGTGCTGGCGCCCTCGGTGCAGTGGCCGGCCGTCAGGGCGTAGGCGGCGCCGCTGCCGCTGCGGACGTTGAAGCCGAGCGAGCAGCGGCCGCTGCCCGAGTAGATGGCCTGGCCGCCCGCGATGAGCTTGTTGAACGTGCCAGGAGTGCGCTTGATCTCGAGGGCGCCGGCGCGGTCGCCCGCGGCCTTCTTGATCTTCGCGATCTCGGCCGCGGAGACGGTGGAGTCGGCCGTGACGACGAGCTTGCCGCTCTTGGCGTCGGTGTACCAGGCGGTGCCGGGCACGTCGGCGCCGAGCACGGCGCCGCTGGCCTGGGCGAGCTGGGCGGTGGTGGCCCGCGCGGAGTCGGCCGGCTCGGCGACCGCGGACGGGACTGCAAGCGCGGAGGCGGCCACGAGTGCGGAAGCGACGGCGATCAGCCGCGCACCTCTCGAGAGGCTGCCGAGGGGGGACATGCGCTTGATGTTCACTACATCCTCCGGTGGGGGAAGTGGGGGTCCCGCTGGGTGGGCGGGTCCTTCGTGCGCCGGCTGCCGGTTCCTGACGAGAGGTTTGAGGTCATGAGCCTGACAACCGTCGCGGAACGAATCCTGGGCTCCCGGCACCCGTGCGACAAGATCGCCTTTCGGCCGCGCTGACGTGCGTCCGCCGACCGTGCCGCCACGGTGGAGCCGGCGGCCCTCCGCCGGGCCTTCCGCCCGGCTCCCGGCCGCCCCCGTACCGGCACGGCGGGCGGCCGCCGCCGGCGTGAGAGCAAAGGGTGCGGACCGTTTGCTGACAAAGAGTCAGGTGTTGCGTCCCCGCGGTGGGACGCGGCCGGGCATGGGAGCGCTCCCCGTCATCAACCGGAATGGCATACGCCGTTTCGGCTGCTCAGCGAGCACCGGGAGGCGGGCGTCCCGGAACACCGGGCCGGGCGGCCGTGGCGCATTTGCCTCGTGCAAGATTTCGAGCCCGGCGGAACGCGTTGCAGTGGCGCCCGCACATCCGGGACGCGGGCCGCCCGGATCCCGGAGCGGCGATGAGCGCCGTGCCGGCCGTCCCCCGTGCCCCGCCCGCGGCCGGCCGGGCCGACGGCACCCGCGGCGTGCCGGCCGCATCCGTCACTCCCTTATGCCTCAATCGCTCCTGTTCGCCCAGCGCCCTCCGGTGTCCGGATCCCGACCGTCGTACCGTGAGTGCATGTGCTGGAGCGCGACGGCCGACCTGGCGGCGGGCACGGGCATCGCCACCGTCGGCACAGCCTGTCTGGCCGTCGCCGTGCACCGCCGCCGGCCCCGCGACCTGCTCCTCGCCGCGCTGCCGCTGCTGCTCGGCGTCCACCAAATCGTCGAGGCGGCGGTGTGGCGCTCCGGCGGAGGCACCGGGGCCGCCACCACTGCCTGGGCCCTCATCGCCCTGCCGGTGCTCGCCGTATGGGTCCCCGCGGGAGTGCTGCTCGCCGCGCCGCCGACGGCACGCGGAAGGCTGCTCGCTCCGGCGGCCGTCGGCGCGGCGACCGCCGCCGCACTCGCCGTGCGACTCGGCACCGGCACCGTGACCGCCGAGGTTCGCAGGCACACGGTCGGCTACGTCATCGACCTCCCGTACGCCCCGTTGCTGGTCGGGGCGTACCTCGTCGCCACCGTCGGCTCCCTGCTGCTCGCCGGGGACCGGGTGCTGCGGATCCTCGGCGCACTCGTGGCGGCCGGGGCGGTGGTGTGCCTGCTGCTGTGGCGAACGGCGTTCGTGTCCACCTGGTGCGCGGTCGCGGCGGTCGCCTCCGTCGTCGTGCTCGCCTGGGTCGCGCGCGGCCCGGTCGCGCAGCGCCCGCCCCCGTCGTACGCCCGCCCGTAGGCCCGCCGCCCGCCCGAACGGGCTGCTGCGGGATGTTCCCGGCGGCGGCCGCTGGGTACCCGACGGCTCGAGCCGCACCGCCGCCGCGCCCGCTCCGCAGCGGGGCATCCGGACCCGGTCCGGTCGCACCCGAAGGGCACGCGGGTCAGGCTGTACAAGGCGCCGTGCGCCACGCGCCGGCGCACGGCGGCGCCGTCGGGAACGGCACGAGGACCGGGAGACGGGCGACACGCTCCGAGAGGCGGGAACAACGGTGAACAGTGCACAGGAAGCGACAGCCGTCGCGGTGACGCTCAGCGGCTGCTCGAGGGAGGACGCCGACGCGGTCTTCCGCACGCTGACCAGGTCGTTCGAATCGGACCGCGCGGCGGGTGACTCACCCCAGTACGTGTCCGAGGGCCACATGACCGTGTGGGCCGCGACCTTCGACGTGTCAAAGCCGCACGAGGACGCGGAGCCCGTGCGGCTCGCGGCACCCGTGACGGCGGAGCTCCAGGGCGGCTACTGGGCGGTGGACCGGATGCAGGCGACGCTGGCCGCGGCCTTCGAACTGGAGGAGGAGGGCATGGCCGCAGGAGACCAGGAGAAGGACGTCCAACTGCGGCTCAGCAGCGGCGTCCACCAGGAGGAGACCTGACAGCGGGCAGTCGGCGCACCACCGGAACCACCGCGAACGCCCAGGAGGACCGTACATGCCCATCGCCACCGTCAACCCCGCGACCGGCGAGACGCTCGAGACCTTCGACGCGCTGGACGCCGAGGAGATCGACCGTCGGCTCGACCTCGCCCGGTCCGCCTTCCTCAGGCACCGCGCCACGCCCTTCGGCGAGCGGGCGGCCCTGCTGAACCGGGCCGCGGACCTGCTGGACGCCGACCAGCAGGACATCGCACGGGTGATGACCACCGAGATGGGCAAGCCCATCGGGGCCGCCCGCGCGGAGGCCGCCAAGTGTGCCAAGGCCATGCGCTGGTACGCGGCGCGTGCCGAGGAACTGCTCGCGGACGAGGAACCGGCGGCCGCCGACGTGGAGGACTCCGGAGCCGTACGGGCCACGGTCCGCTACCGGCCGCTCGGTGTCGTCCTCGCGGTCATGCCGTGGAACTTCCCGCTCTGGCAGGTCGTGCGCTTCGCCGCACCGGCGCTGATGGCGGGCAACGTGGGACTGCTCAAGCACGCGTCCAACGTGCCGAGGACCGCGCTGTACCTGGAGGAACTGTTCGGGCGTGCCGGGTTCGCACAGGGGTGCTTCCAGACGCTGCTCGTCGGCTCCGACGCGATCGAGTCCGTGCTGCGGGACCCCAGGGTGGCGGCCGCGACCCTGACCGGCAGCGAGGGAGCGGGCCGCTCGGTCGCCGCTGTCGCCGGCGACGAGGTCAAGAAGACGGTGCTGGAACTCGGCGGCAGCGACGCGTACATCGTCATGCCGTCCGCGGACCTCGACGGCGCGGTGAGTACGGCGGTGACCGCCCGGGTCCAGAACAACGGCCAGTCCTGCATCGCCGCCAAGCGGTTCGTCGTGCACACGGACGTCCACGACGACTTCTGCGACCGCTTCACCGCCGCCATGAAGGACCTCGAGGTGGGTGACCCGATGGACGAGTCCACCGACGTCGGCCCCCTGGCGAGCGAACGCGGCCGGGCCGACCTCGAGGAGCTCGTCGACGACGCGGTGAGCCGCGGCGCGACGGCACGCTGCGGGGGCCGCCGCCCGGCACACCTCGACCGCGGCTGGTACTACGAGCCGACCGTCCTGACCGGTGTCCATGACGGGATGCGCATCCACCGCGAGGAGGCGTTCGGTCCGGTGGCGTCCGTCTACCGGGTGTCCGGCGCGGAAGAGGCCGTCAGCGTCGCCAACGACAGCCCCTTCGGTCTCAGCTCCAACGCCTGGACCCGTGACGAGACGGAGGTGGAGCTCTTCTCCAGGGACATCGAGGCGGGCGGCGTGTTCTTCAACGGGATGACCGCGTCGCACCCGGCGCTGCCGTTCGGCGGCGTCAAACGGTCCGGCTACGGACGCGAGTTGTCGGGGCACGGCATCCGGGAGTTCTGCAACATCACCACCCTCTGGCACGGCGCGGAGACGGAGAAGTAGACCATGGTGCGGTTCGGATACACGATGATGACCGAGCAGGCCGGGCCGCGTGACCTGGTGGGCCACGTGGTCGCCGCCGAGCAGGCCGGATTCGACTTCTCCGTCGTCTCGGACCACTACTTCCCCTGGCTGGCCTCCCAGGGGCACGCCCCGTACGCGTGGAGCGTCCTCGGAGCCGCGGCCCAGGCCACCTCCCGGATCCCACTGATGACGTACGTGACCTGTCCGACCATCCGCTACCACCCCGCGGTCGTCGCCCAGAAGGCCGCCACCGTGCAGCTGCTGTCGCAGGGGCGCTTCCGCCTCGGCCTCGGCTCCGGCGAGAACCTCAACGAGCACGTGGTCGGCGCGGACTGGCCCGCCGCACATGTGCGCATCGAGATGCTGGAAGAGGCGGCCGGCATCATCCGCAGGCTCCTGGACGGCGAGCACGTGACCCACCACGGCCCGCACTTCGACGTCGTCGACGCAAGACTCTGGGACGTGCCCGGGGAACGGGTGCCGATCGGAGTGGCCGTGTCGGGCGACAAGGCGTGCGCGGTCGCCGGGCGGACGGCCGACCTGGTCATCGCCACCGAACCGAAACGGGAACTCCTCGACGCCTTCGACCGGTTCGGCGGTGCGGGGAAACCGCGCGTCGGGCAGCTGCCCGTCTGCTACGACACCGACCGCGACGCCGCCGTGAAACGGGCGCACGACCAGTTCCGCTGGGCCGTCGGCGGGTGGCGGGTCAACGCGGAGCTCCCCGGCCCGAAGTCCTTCGAGCAGGCCACCGGGCTCGTCACGCCGGACGACGTGGCGGACGCGATCCCGTGCGGCGACGACACCGGCGTCTTCGTCGACGCGGTGCGCGCCTACGTGGACGCGGGCTTCACGGAGGTCGCCCTCGTCCAGATCGGCGGCGACCGGCAGGAGCCGTTCCTCCGATGGGCGCAGAGCACGCTGCTGCCCGCCCTGCGGGAACTGTGAGGCGAAGCGATGGGCAGCAGCGCGCTCGTCGTCATCGACATGATCAACACATACGAGCACGCCGACGCCGACCTGCTGCTGCCGTCGGTCACCCGGGCCGTGCCCCGCGTCGTCCGGCTGCTCCGACGCGCGCGCGAGCGTGAGGTGCCGGTCGTCTACGTCAACGACAACTTCGGCGAATGGCGGTCCCACCACGGGGAGATCCTGCGGACCGCGCTGGCCGGCGACCACGCCGACCTCGTCGAGCCCCTGCAGCCCGACACCGACTCCCTGTTCGTCGTCAAGGCCCGGCACTCGATCTTCTTCGAGACGCCGCTGGCCTATCTGCTCGACCAGCTGGACGTCCGGCGCGTCGTGCTGTGCGGTCAGGTCACCGAGCAGTGCATCCTGTATTCCGCTCTCGACGCCCACATCCGTCATCTCGACGTGAGCGTGCCGCGGGATGCCGTCGCCCACATCCACGCCGACCTCGCCGACGCCGCGCTGCGGATGATGGAGCGCAACATGGGGGCCGAGATCGTCACCGTGGACACCGTCCGTTTCTGACCGGCCGTACGGCAGCACCCGGCGCCGCCCGCGTGCGGGGCCGGGCGGCTCCCGTGTGCTGGACACGGGAGCCGCCCGGCGGTGCCGCGGGTCCACCGGTCAGACGTTGGGGACCTTGAGCTTGTCCCAGCTCGTCTTTCCCGGAATCCCGTCCGCGTCGCTGCCCGAGTAGCCGAGCTTGCGCTGCCACGCGGCGTACGACTTGCGGTCGGCCTCCGACCAGTTGGGGCCGGGCCCCACCTCGTAGCGGCTGCAGCCCACGGCGACCAGGCGCTTGCCCATCGCCGTGATGATGGCGCTGCGCCTGCCCACCTGGAAGAACGCCGCGCCGGGGAACGGCTCGTACGTCGGGGCGGGAGGCGTGGTCGGGCCGGACGGCTTGCCGCCGAGCCGTTCCCTGATGCGGCCGCGCATCGAGTCCATGGTGAAGCCGCGCGGGTCGACCTTTCCCGGCTGCCACTCCTTGTGCCCGATCACCGAGCGGTCCGTCCACCCGTGGGCACGGCAGATCGCGGCCGCCGCCTTCTCGACGGCCTCCAGCTGCGCCGCCGGCCACGGGTCCTTGCCGTCGCCGAGGTTGACGCACTCGAAGCCGTAGAAGTGGCGGTTGCCGTCGGTGTTGGCCTCGTTGTCGGCGGGCAGCGCCGACTCGTTGACCACGGCGCGCAGGACGTCGTCGTCGCCGAGGCCGGCGTGGTTGGCCCGGCCGTTGCCGACGAGGTACACCGTCCCGTCCTTGGCGATGACTCCGTGGCACAGCGGCCCCGGCAGGCTGGAATGGCCGTTGTAGCAGAGCTCCACCGAACTGGAGGTCCCCGACGTCACGGTGTGATGGATCATCACACCGTTCACCGGCCCCCACGGGCCCTTGTGGTTGCGGTTGTGCGTGCGCCAGCTACGGTGCTCGACGACACGCAGTCCTTCATTGCGCAGGGCTCTGAGCAGTTTGTCGGCGGACAGCGGCGTTGCCATCGTGGTGCTCCTTCCGGGAGACCCTCAGTTGTCGGTCCGTCCCTGATCGTTTTGCCCGGTTGTGGGCCCCGTCGAACCGCCCGCCGCCGTGCGCTCCGCGGCGAGGGCCTCTTCCTCCGCGTCCGCCTCCGCCTCCAGCGCCTCTGCGTCGGCGGCGGGGATCGGTGCGGCCAACGGGCCGAACACCAGCCGGAGATCGGCGACGGAACCCTCGCCGAGCACCCACGCCAGCGGTGCGTGATGCACGCGCACGCCGTGCGGGGAACGCAGCAGCGGACGCCGAGCGGCGTCCGACGGCCACTCGACACCGCCGGTCGCCGTGCGGGCGGGCACCGTCCAGAAGTCACCGGAGCGGTACGTCCTGCCCGCCTCGAAGTACACGAACACCCCGTCCTCGAGAGGCAGCCAGGCGCCTTCCTCGATCCGCAGCGCACCGCCCCGCGACTTCGCCGCGGCCCCCCTGGAACGGCCGGAGCCCGCCGGGCGGGACCCGGGACGGTGGTCCCAGCGCCGCAGATACGGGTTGAGCTCGGGGCGCCTGCCCACGGACGGGTCGGGCTCGCCGGACAACCGCACCCGCCGGCCCGGCAGGTCCAGCTCCTCCACCCGCAGCAGCGGCAGCGGTTCACGGCGGCTGGTGTATGCCGTGTCGACGAACTCGACCCAGTCGCCCACGTTCAGGTCCAGCTTGTCGTCACTGCCCAGTGAGGCCAGCTCGACCCAGGTGCCGTCCAGTCCGTCGACCGCGAAGGTCACCGACCCGTTCTCCCGCGACCACTTGAACGTCGCCTCACCCGCGGGACCGCCGTCGTGGATCTCCACCCGGTACAGCTGGTTCTCAGGTCCACGGTACCGGGCGTCCGGCTTCACCAGGCACGGGTCCTCGTCCGCCCGGTCCGGGCGGTCGCTGCGCGCCGCCATCCGGGCCGTCGGGGCCTGCCCCGCCTCCCACTTGGCGAACGCCTCACGGACCTGGTCCTTGGTCGCCCCGTCCTCGAGCTCCAGCTCCGAACCGGGAACCGGGGACACCTGCCACACCACCTTCCGCCGGGCGGCCGTGTCCGGCATCGCGGAACCGAGCGCCACCTCGCGCAGCGACGGGTCCTCCGCCGCGGTGACCGTCCGCTCCCACACCTTGAGGCAGGCGAGATAGGGGAATCGCGTCGGCAGCCGGTCGCCCGGCCGCTCCGGGTCGCGGTGCCCGTCGGGCTGTTCCCAGTACGTCCAGGTGGCCGGCGGGGCCGGGGACTGTGCCGGTGCGTCCTCTGCCGCGTCGTCGTCCGGAACCGGCACACCGGGTGCGGGCCGGGTGGCGTCGACGAGGATGCCGTCCACGTAGTACCGGCCGCCGCCGATGGACAGGTCGTCGAGTTCCCGGCTGCCGCCGAGGAAACGCACCTCGAAGCCGGCGGCGCCGCGCGGGCCGCCGTGCGTGCCGATCAGATCGGACAAGGCGGTGCGGGCCTGGTGCAGTTGGATGGCCGTCTGCTCGTTGGCGTCGGCGTCCAGCTGGACGCGGCCCTGCTGAGCGACCACCGCCGAGTAGTGCCGCTCCGGCCGGAAGGTGTCACGGGAGATGTCTGCGTGCATGGGTCGGTGTCCCCCTCGGGAAGTTCGGAAGAAGTCGTCTCAGGTGACGGGGATGATCCCGGCGTCCGTACCGGCCGGGGTGTACTCGGCGAGCCGGGCCCGCAGGCTGTCCTCGCGCTGCGGTTCGTACAGGTCGTGGAAGACACCCATCTCCGAGCCGTCGTCGGCGCCCCTGCGGATCCCGGGCGGGCACGCGTCGGACAGCCGCCCGTAGGCGGGGGTGCCGTACCGCTCGCTGGTGAACAGCGGCCGCAGCGGCTCGCCGCCCGCGAGGTCCGGCAGGCACCGGTGCCTGCGCGGGGTGCGGGAGCCGGGCGGCACGTACGAGTACCGCAGGCAGCCGACACCGCGCCGGGCCACCCGCATCTGCCCGGTGAAGATGCTGTTCTCGCCGATCTCGACGGCGTGGGTGTGCACTTCGCCGATCACGGTCGTGCGGTGGGCGTGCAGGACGGCGTGCGCCAGACGGCAGTCCGGCGCGGACAGCGCCTCGCGGTCGTGGCCGGTGGCGTCGAGGATGCTGTCCCGGATGTGGATGGGCAGCGGATCGTGGTTCACCTCGTCACCGATCACCTCGATCGTCCCGAGGACGCTGTGCTCGATCTGCACACACGCCGTCGTCCGGTCCAGCACCAGACTTGGCTCCTCCGGCGAGTGCGGATCGCACTCCGGCTCCAGCGACCAGCCGGGCACCAGCGTGCAGTGCCGCAGCACCACCGCGCCGACCGGGCCGCACACGTTCAGCCCGCGCCCGGTGATCAGCAGTCCGTCGAGCACGATCCGCGGGGCGTCACGGCCTGGCGAACAGTCTTCCTGCGCACGGATGTTGAGCGCGTCGGGACGGTTGCTGTACCAGTCGAGCAGCCGGATCACCGGCCGGCAGCCCTCCGCCGCCCGCAGCTCGAGCCGGTCACCGCGCTCCAGATCGAAGTCCAACTGCTCCTGGTAGGCACCGCTGTGCGTGATCTCGATGACGCCCTCGGGCCCGCAGCGGCCCGCACGCCGGTCGCCGCGCCACTCCTCGTACGCGTCCATGATCTTCTGGTGGGAGCCGCCGGGTCCCACCCGGTAGACCTTCGCCGCCGGCGAGGTGTCCCGCTCGCGGGGGTACTCGCCGCCGCCCATGTCGTCACCGGACGCGTAGTGGTAGGTCACCCACACGCCCTGCCGGGGTGCCGAACGCGACCCGAACGCGATCCGGCCCAGCACCGGGTCGACCGCGACCTGACCGCGCCGGGGCCGGTACCGCCACTGCGAGAGGTCCGCGACGACGATGTCCGACATCGGCACCGGCTCGTCCTGGCCGTCCCGCCAGATCGTGAAGCTCTTGCCCGGCCCGTAGTAGTCCGCGAGCCGGTCGGCGAGCTGCCGGCGCCGGATGCCGGCGGGCACGTTGTCGATCGTCGCGATGTGCGTCGTGGACGGCTCCGGCACCGGCTTGGTCACCAGCGGGCTGTCATTGCCGAGGATCGAGAACGTGTACAGGCTGCGCGCGCGGTCGATGCAGTACGCGGGGGCCCGCGTGACGTGGTACGGCTTCAGCCGCCACACGAACAGCCCCACCCCCGCCGGCGAGTACCCGCCCGCGCGGCGCGACGAACCGGCCCTGCGCACGTCCACCGAACGCGCCACTGTCCCGAACGGGCCTCCCGCCAGGTCGAGTTCGGCACCCTCGCGGACATCGGCCAGCCGGCCGCGTCCCACCCGTCGTACATCGGCGGACGCCGCCGACGACCCGTACAGCTTCACCGGCTGGTGGTGCGAGACCAGGCGGGAGAACTCGACCGCGCGCGCCGGCCACCCGCCGATCTCCTGCGCCAGCTCCTCCAGCAGATGCAGCGTCCCTTTGCGCCTGCGGTTGGCGACCGTCCGCGCGACGTCCCGGCGCGGCGCGAGCGCCTCGGCGAGCCGGGCGCGCGACGCGTCGCCGCCCTCGTCGCCGATCCCGTCCGTCCGTACCCTCTCGTAGCCCGGCAGCGGCCGGTAGCCCACCAGGTCGCCGAGATACGGCAGCACCCAGGGCGCGGCCGTCTCCACGAACAGGTCCTCGTAGCCCTGCTCCACCCCGTCGCGCACCAGGTCGACCTGTTCGGCGATCACTGCGAGCAGCGCGCGCAGGGGCTCCCCGGCCTCGGCGTCCCGGAGCCGGTGCCACTGGGGGAGCAGCTCCGCGAGCCCGTCCGGTTCCCTGCTCATGCGGTGCTCCCTTCGTGCGTGTTCATGCGGTGACCTCCGTGAGAATGAGCGTGTCCGCGACCTGCGGTGACAGCAGGGCGAGCTGGGCGGGGCGGATGCCTCGGAAGACGAAGACCGCGCGCCCCCGCGCGAGCCGCCGGGTGTCGGTGATGTCCGGGTTCAGGCGCAGCAGGTCGGCGAGCGCGATGCCGTACCGCGCCGCGATCCCGGTGAGCGTCTCGCCCTCCTGCGCGGTGACCCGGTGCACGTCCTCGTCGTACGCGGCGAGCCGGGCCGGCACCGTGGCACGGGGCCGGTCGAACTCGTCCGTGAGCCGGGTGAGTTCCTCGGGCGTGAGCGAGGCGGGAACGCCGTCGAAGACATCGACGTCGACATGGTCGACCCCGGGCACCCGGTGTGCTGTCGCCAGCACGTCGGACAGCTGTGCGGCCTGCCCCAGTTCGCGCCTGCCGGCTCCGAACTCCCGCAGCAGCGCGGCCCGCAGCCGGGGCTCCACCACCTGCCAGCTGTGGTCGGGGGCGAGCTTGACCTTCGCGGCGATCAGCAGCAGCACCAGCTCCCGCACGTCCACCCGGACCGGCAGCCGCGCATCGCCGTAGCGGGCCAGGGAGGACCGCAGGGAGCGCAGGACGTCGGAGTCCTCCGCGACGGGAATGTCGTCGACCCCGGCGACCGTGACATGCAGCAGCCGCCGCCTGCCGTCGAAGACCTCCCGCGCCACGGCGCGGCCGATACCGGCGCGCGAGCGGGCGAAGTCCTCGTAGTCCGCGACCGACACGAGACGGTCGAGCGCGGAGACCGCGAGCGGCACGGTGCGCCGGGTCAGGCCTGGGCCGTCGGCGTCGGCGCCGCCCGACGCGGGCTGCGGATTGGTGACACCCGTGACGCCGAGCGGACGGGTGACGGCCTGGGTGATACGGCCCGCCCGCACATTCGCCGCCCGGCCGGTGCCGAACCGGTAGCGGGCCCGGACGTTCTCGGATCCGGTCGGCAGCCGGGCACCGTGCACCCCGTCGCCGAACGTCACCGTCGTCCGGCCGCCGGCCGTCGTGCCGGTCACGTACACCCGCTCGCGGGGGCCGCGGCCGGCCAGACTGTCGACCTCGTGCCAGAGCAGCCCGTCGACGCGGACCTCCAACTCCGGCTCCGCGCCCAGCGGATTGTCCGCGGGCAGCCAGGTCAGTGGTGACTGCCACAGGGCGAACGTCTGGTTCGGCCGGTCCGTGTTCCCGCTGCCGATCGGCTCGTCACGGCTCTCGCCGTGCGTCGCCGCGACCACGTTGCCGAGCACCCGGACCGTGTCACGGCGGTAGCGGTACGCCAGCTTCGAGGTGAGCCGCAGCCGGGTGTGCACATGGTCGCCCGGCAGCCGCGGATCGAGCACCTGCTCCACCCCGGCGACCACCACCAGCTCCGTGCCCGCGACACCGGACGCACCCGGGGAGCCGGGCAGTACGTCGGTCCGTTCCCCGGAGACGATCAGATGCCGTCCGGGCCGCAGCCCGTCGTACAGCTCGGCCAGTTCGATCTCGTCGCCGTGCACGTCCTCGCCGAGGGGCTCGTCGGCGGGACGCAGCGACTGCCCGTCGGCGTGCACCGTGGTGTCGCGGATGTTGGACAGCACCACATCGTGCTCGTCGAGCCACGGATCGGCGAGTGTCAGCTCCGTACCGCGGCCCGTGATGCCGTAGTTGGTGTACACGGCCGTGCGCACCGCGGTGACCCGTGTGGTGACGAGCCTCAGGTTCCCGTCGCCCGGGATGCCGTCGGGTCCCTCCGCACCCTTGCGGGGACGTTCGACCGCGACCCAGCTGCCCACCGTGATCGAGTCCCGGACCGAGTCCAGGGGCAGGACATGGCGGTTCGCCGGCTCCGGCACCGTCGCGATGCCGATGACGACGTTCGCGGGCTCGCTGCCGACCGTGTAGGACACCGTCAACTCGTAGTCGCCGTGCCGCAGCTGGTGATGCTCACCGGGCGCCAGGTGCCAGGCCTTCGTGTCACCGTTGTTCACCGCCACATGGACCCGGCCGTCCTCGCCGGGACGCGACACGAACAGCGTCCGGTCCGGAAGACCGTCGTGCAACTGCGCGGTGACGCCGGGCTCCTGGGAGTCCGCGGGCCGCCGGCTCAGCCAGCTCAGGTCATGGTCCTGGGCGGCCCGCGTACGCAGCGTGATCCGGCCGGGACCGAGGTCGAACGACTTCTCCGCCGGCAGGTTCTCCGACACCTGCACCGACGAACCGGTCTCCGTGTGCTGGAACTCGGCGCGCACCGGCACCCGTCCCGCCGGGTCGTACACCACCCGCATGGTGGTGAGCGCCGCGCCCGTCAGCGGCCAGTCCGCCTGCCGGATCACCCGGCCCCGTTCGTCCTGCACCGGACGCAGCGGAGCCGTCGCACCGAACGGCGCCGCCGTGAACCGCATCGCCTGCAACTCCCGAAGCAGCGCGGGCTCCGTCGGCGCGGTCTGCCGCCATGCCGCGTACATTCCGTCCGCCACACGCGGATCGAGCGCACCGAGCAACTGCGCGCCCAGCTCGGAGCCGACGACCGGCAGCCGGCCCGCCGCCCGACGTGTGCGGCCACCGGGCCGCACATCACGGGTGCGCAGGGCGGGCAGCACCGCGCCCAGCGCCCGCAGTGCCGCCGCGCCGTCGGACAACGTTGCGCCGTCCGGCAGGCGGGTCCCGTCCCGCCGGCGGGTTCCGTCCGGCGGGGCGGGGCGGGACGGCTCCAGGTCGGCCGCCCGTTCCCGCAGCTCGCCGACCATCGCCTCCAACTGCTCGAACCAGGCCGCGACGTCCTCATGGGCGGCGGCCACCGCCTGCGCCTCCGCCAGCCGGTCGTGCGGCTCCGCGAGACGCGCCGCGAACGCGGCGGGCGTTCTGATCGCGTCCAGATCGGCCCGCAGCGGCGCCAGCACCTGGGCGTCGAACTCCTCGATGTACCGGCTGACCGGCCGCGGATTGGGGTTGGCCGGGGTCGGCTCCCCGTCCTCGACCTCCCGCTCGTCCTCCGTGATCCACTCGCGGAGTTCGTCGACGAGCTCGGCCAGCATCGGCGGCGCCGACCGCGGCAGCCCGATCGCCGTCACGTCGTCCTCGCGGTCGGTGCGGACACGGGCCACCGGCAGCAGCAGCCGCCGCCCGCCGGACCCGCCCTCCTCACCGGCGAAGACGAACAGCAGCCGGTCGCCCGCCGTCAGCGCGGCCGACGTGCCCGACACGAAGATCTCCGAACGCCGTGACAGATCCTCGGGCGTCACCAGCGACGGGCGCCGCCTGCGCACCGCCAGCGTGTTCCACGAGGCCCGCGCGGTCAGGTCCTCGCTCGTCTCGAAAACCTGCGACTCCTCGCCCGACGTCGTCGGCACACTGTTGCTGCGCGCACCCCGCGGAATCACCACGGAGAGCTCCGGGTCCCGCGGGTCGCGGTCGAGGGAGTACGCGAGATGGGTGTCGGCGGCGATGCCCGGCCGCGGCCGGTGCCCCACCAGCCTTCCCAGCAGAGCCAGTGACCGGTGCTCGTTCGCCGTTCGCAGATACGCCTCGTCCGCGATGCGCTCCGAGTGGAACGTGAGCAGATCACCGACCACGGCCCACGAATCGAGCAGGCCGACGGCCGGATCGTCGGGTGTGCGGGCCGTCAGGCCGCGCAGCGCCGGATAGGCGGGCGAGGCCAGCCGGTCCAGCATGGCCGCCAGGAACGAGCCGTACTCGCCCACCCTGTAGTCCAGCGCGCCCCGGCCCGGAGGGTTGTACAGAGCCCTCGGCGCGTGACGCTCGTCGTGGCCGCCGCAGCCACAGCCGCATGCGCCGGTCATCGCGCACCTCCGCCGAGCTCGATGGACAGCCGCCCGTTCTCGGGCCGGTCGGGGTCGTTGTCGCAACGCGCGATCTCCAGCGGGCCGAGCCGCAGCACGCCTGCCTCCAGTGCGGTGTCGTCAGTGGGGTCCGCGAGGGACGCGGGCCCTTCGAAGAGCTTCTGCAGTCGCGTCACACGGACGCTCTCCACGCCGCGGACGCCGGCCGCCGCGGCCACCAGACGGCTGAGGCGCACCGGTTCGCCGAACGTCAGCGCATCCGGGTGGAAGAAGCCGAGACGCCCGTCGTACAGGCGCCGGCTGCCCAGCAGCCGGTACAGCTCGGCGAGGATCTGCCCGTGCTGATGGCCGGGCGCCGCGCACACCTCGATGGCGACGTCCAGCGGCACACCGCGGGCCGGCCCCACCACCAGGTCGTGCCCGATACGACGGCAGCCCTCCAGGGCGTACGCGACCGCGTCCAGCAGCTCCGGCGCCGGGTCGCCGGAGGCTCGCGCGTCGACCGCCACATGCGCCTCCTGCACACTGCCGGTCCAGCGGATCTCCGCCGCCGCCCGCTGCACACCCGGCACGGCCGACGCCAGCGCCGCGTAGTCCTCGGCGGTCACCGCCCGCAGCCGCGAACGCTTCAGGCCGAGCGGCGCCAGCTGCCGCACCTGCTCCAGCGGCTCCGGCTCCGTGCCGCCCACCGCCGGCAGCGGGTTGCGCACACCGGCGACGGGCATCGCCCCACCCGCGTCCACCTCGTCCGGATCACGGCACAGCACCAGGTGGTTGACTGCCTCCGCGCCCACATTTCCGGCCGTTCCGCCGCCGAGACGGTAGTGCAGCTCCAGCCGGGCACCCGGCCGCGGCCGAGCCCCGTGCCGGCCGTCGCCGAACCGCAGAGCGACCCGGCCGTCGTCCTCCAGCTCACCGACGAAGTGCCGCTCCCGCGGGCCACTGCCCAGCAGATCCCGCCGCGGCGAGAAGACATCGTCGCCGTCGGTGACCCGGACCGCCGGCAGAGCCTCCCGCGGATCCTGCCGCAACGCGGCGGCCGGGCCGCGCAGCTGGGGCTCGTCCGGATGCAGACCCGCCGCGTACGCCGGGCCCCAGGTGTGCGCGATCTCCCAGGCGATGCCGGCCTCCAGCACCGCTCCCGCGCGGGCACGCGCCGTCAGCACCTCCAGCCGCCGCAGCTTCGCCGCCAGCAGCCGCTCGCCGCGGTGCAGCAACTCCCGCAGCGCGCCCACCGGATGACGCCGCAGCTCGAAACGCTCGAGCACCTTCGGACCGAACAGCACCGTCAGCTCGGCGATCTCCTCCTCCGTCAGACCGTCGCAGTCACGGGCGCTGCGCCACAGCTCGACCAGCCGTTGCCGCACCCGTCCGGGCACGGCGGCGAGCCGGTCCGCCTGCCCGGCGGACACATGCGCCGACAGCGGGAACGGCACGGCCTGGACAACGGGGGAGCGGTGCAGCACCGGACGGAACCGGCGCCGGATGCCCGGGTACACCAATTGCGCCAGCAGCGTCTCCAGCGCCTCGGCCTGCTCGTACGCCGTGCCCGGGACCACCTTCTCCCGTCGGCGGCCCGCGAGTTCGAGTCCGAGCCCCGCCCGGCCCGTCTCGTCCTCGCCCGCCACCTCGAACAGCTCACGTATCTGGCCGGCGGTCAGCAGCCGCCCGTGGCGGGTCTGGTCCAGCCGGGCGCCGATCAGATCCGCCACCGCGTTGCCCGCGTCCTCGTCCCGGCAGCCGAAGCCCGACGGGTCGCACGAACCGAGCACGGCCGGTTCGGCCGGTACCGTCACCGTCTCCGGTGTGCCGCCGCAGAAGGTGAGGAGACGGCCGTGGTCGACCAGCGTCACATTGCCGCGCGCCACGCTCACGTCGGAGACCGGTTCGCAGTCCCTGCCGCCGCGCGTGGACAGGCACACGGGGAACGTGAGCGCGTCCTGTGCGGCCCAGGTCACCTCCAGCACCGGCTGGTCGCACAGGGTGTCCACGGCCGGGGTGACGGAGGTGAGGCGGACCGCCTGCCGGTGCGCCGGATCGGCGTCGCCCGGCGTACCCGAACGCGGCCCGCGCACCTCCTCGATCAGCAGCAGATCACCCGGTGCCAGCCGCAACCGGCGCCGTGAACACTCCTCGTCGGCCCACTCGTCGCGCAGCGTGGCGGACGTCGCCCCCTTCGGCAGCGAGCACACCTCCTCGCCCCACGTCCAGAACCGGACCGTGTTGTGCGCCGGGTGCAGCACCAGCGGCTCGGCGGCCACGACGGGCTCGAACACCTCGACA
The DNA here is from genome assembly GCF_042888225.1 of Streptomyces sp. NPDC003023. Lineage (NCBI taxonomy): Bacteria > Bacillati > Actinomycetota > Actinomycetes > Kitasatosporales > Streptomycetaceae > Streptomyces > Streptomyces sp. NPDC003023. The sequence goes on along the minus strand of NZ_JBIAPL010000008.1, from coordinate 54,680 downwards.
GAGCCGCGTTCGCCGAGGACCGCCAGCTCCCGGTCGTCGATCACCGTGCCGATCTCCGGCCGGTCCCGCGGGCCGAGCCCGCGCACATCGACGGCCGCGAACCGGAACGTGCCCGGCAGCAGCGTCAGTTCCCGCGCCACCTCCACCGTCACGAACGCGCGCGCGTTGCAGCCGTCGTGCATCGGATAGTCGATGAGCCGCACATGCCGGCGCACCGACACCCGCCGCCTGGCCGTGTCGAGGTACGCCTCCGTCGCCACCGCGTCCTGCTGGTAGCTGATCCGGTCGCCGGTGTGCGCCAGCAGCTCCACCAGTGTCATCCCCAGGTCCGCCGGGTTGCGTTCCACCCAGTCGGGGGTGGTCAGCGCCAGGCGGTCCAGGATCAGCTGCCGGATCGAGTCGTAGTCACGGGCCGTGTAGTTGACGACCGGCGTGTCCGGGAAGTCGGGCGGGCAGTCACCCGGCTCGTCCTTGCAGTCGAACGGGGTGGGGCAGTCGGCGGAGAAGGCGAACCCGGCCGAGAAGTACCGCTGGTCGAATCCCGGGAACGGCTCGGTCCCCGGCCGCCCGTACGGGTCCGTGTCCACCACGGACAACCGGTAGCGGCTCGTGTCCCCGGTGCGGTCGAGCGTCACCAGCAGCCGGTCGTCCAGCTCCGGGTCGTCCTCCCGCTCCACCGAGACGTCGACCGCCTCGATCCCGGTGATCCTGCGCCCGCCGTCGATGCGGATGTTCTCCGGGCACAACCCGTGCGGAGCCTTCCCGAGGAACGTCACCGTGAGGGTGAGCCCGTCGTCGCCGACCTCCACGGCGTCCACACCGCCGAGCCGCGCCGCGCGCACCTTGCCCCGCCTGCCGTCGCCGCGGCAGACCAACTCCTCGCTCACGCCGCTCATGCGGGCCCGCTCCCCTCGAACACGTCGTCACGCCGGCTCCCCGTGGAGCGCACCGTGTAGGACAGATGGACCCGCACCACGTTCTCCTCGCTGACCACGTCCAGAGCCTTCACCTCGATCACCTCGCCCAGTACGCGCTGCAGCGACGCCTGCACCGACAGCTCAAGGGCGGACGCCAGCTCGGGGCTGTTCGGGGTGAAGACCAGATCCAGCAGCCCGCAGCCGAAGTCGGGACGCATCACCCGCTCGCCCGGGCTGGTGAACAGCAACTGCTCGATGAGGTCCCGCACATGCTCGTCGTACGCGGCATGCGCGGTGCGCCCGCGCCGGTCGCCGCGGAACGGGAACGCGATGTCACTGCGTCGGCGGACCGTCATCGGCACATCACCCCCCGGCGGGCCGCGGTGACGACGGCCGGCCCCTGCGGCACGAGCGCGGCGTCGAAGCACTGCGCCGCCGTGGTGTCCAGCAGCACGGCCACTCCGTCGACCAGCACGCCGCGGCCGGCCGGAGTGAAGCGGACGCCGGTGCACGGGCGCGGGATGCCGTTCACGGTGTGCGTGCAGCCGGTCACCGCGAAGACGTCGGAGGCGGTACGGACGGGCTGCCCGTCGATGAGCACGGCACTGTGCGCGGCCGCGGCGAACGCCCGGCCGCCGTGCGGGCAGTACAGCGCGGAGTCCGCGCTGATGCAGGTCCCGGAGTTCCCGGATTGTCCGGACAAGACTTCTCTCCCCGTTGTCGGTTACTGCTTGCCCGGCACGATCAGCCGGCCGTCGTTGACATTGACCTCGGCGCCGCTGAGCACGATCGAGGCGCCCTGGCCGTTGGCGATCGTCACGCCCTTCTCGTCCACCTGGATGTACGCGCCGCTCGCCGCCTGGAGCCGGATGCCGTTGCCGCCCGGGACGTCGCCCATCACGAACTTGTGGTTGTCGGACGTCTGAATCACCACGTTCTGGTGCGCCGGACCGCCCGTCAGCGCATCCGGCGGAAGCTCCGAACTGTCGCCGTACCAGCACCCCGTCCAGATCGGGAAACTGGGATCGGACTGCTCGAACTCGACCCACACGCCCGCCCCTTCTGCGGGCACCACGTACTGCCCCGATCCCGGCCCGGTGAAGGGCAGACAGGGCATGGCCCAGGTCGACGTCTCGTCACCGAGCACGTCAGGCACCTTGACCGTGACCCGGCCGATCTTCAGCGGATCGTCGTTGCTCACCACCCGCCCCCGGAACTTCCCGGGAAACCGGTTGTTCGGTCCTGCAGCCATGCGAAGTTCTCCCTGGTCCTTGCCTAAGGCCGTACGGTGTCGCCGCGGGCGATGAGGCCCTCGCGCGACAGCGTGAAGTTCTGCTGGTAGGAGCCGGGCCTGATGTTGTGCGTCACGGACTTCACGTAGTAGTCGCCGTCGTACGTGACCCCTGCGCCGCGCACCCCGACCAGCTCGCGCGGCCGCAGGATGTACCCGTGCCGGTTGACGTCCAGCGACCCGGAACCCGAGATCGCGTCGGCGGACAGCGCCGCCCTCGCCAGCAGCTCCGCCTGCGCCTGCTCCGACTCCATCTTGGCCGTGCCGGACAGCCGCCGGCGCCTGAGCGCGGGCGTCGCCCGGCGGCCCAGCGGCGGACGCAGCGGCCCGATGTCCGGCTGCGGGAGCAGCAGGCTGTCCCGGGTGGCCGGGTTCTGCACACGGGCCTGGGGCTCCTCGCGCGCCGTCCCGTCGTACGCGAACGTCAGCTGGTCCACCGTCGAGTTGGCGTCCATGTTCACGTTGAGGGCGTGCTGACGGTCCCCGATCCGGCGCTCCGGTCCCCACACCGCCGTGGACACACCCGGACGCGGCCCCGGCTCCAGATAGAAGATGTAGCCGTTGGCCTTCGCCAGATCGGTGACGTACCCCAGGTCGGTCCCCGTCTGGTACTCGACGCGCAGCCGCTCGCGGGGCGGCTGCTCGATCTTCTCCTGGTAGACCCGCGGCTCGATCCCGTAGTCGGAGTACTTGGCCAGGATCCGGCCGACCCGCTGCGACGGCCGCATGTTCGGATACCTGTCCGTGTGCTCCTCGAGGTCCATCAGGATCGACAGGTCCTCGCCGGTCACGGTGAGCGTCGAGTGCCCCGGCTGGTTGCTGGCCCCCACTTCCTGACGCACGATCAGCCCGTCGAGCAGCACCTGCGGCGTGCCCTTCACGCTCACCGAGAGGATCACCCGCGTTTTGGGGTCGAAGAACCCCTCGGGCAGCAACCGCCGGGACAGGGCGCCCGTCTTGGTGAGGTCGAACGCGAGCTGGAAGCCGCTGCGTTCGCCGGCGGTCGCCGTGATCTGCGCGGACAGCAGCGCCTCGACGACCTCCGGCGGCACGGGCCGGGTCAGCCGCGGGCCCGTCTGCAGCGTGATGTGCACGGGCCCGCGCCCGACGGGCTGCTCAGACATACCGGTCTCCGGGGGAGGGGAAACCGCCGGCGTGCGGGATCCGGATGTCGCGGCCCGCCTCGTCGGTCAGCTCATGAGGGTCCAGCACCGGATTGGCGTCGGCTGTCTGCCACCACTGGCCGGGGTCTCCGAAGTACCGCTGGGCCAGCAGGTCGGGGCGCTCGCCGCTGCTGACGGTGTGCGGCGCGGACTCGTCGTCAGTGGTGTGCTCGTCGCTCAGCGGGGGGAGCAGACGGCGTTTGGTGTAACGCACTTCGGTGCCGTCGGCGGCACGGTGCACCCCGATCTCCGCGTCGTGGTAGCGGCTGGATCGGGGGTAGGGGTGGGCGCCGGGTATCGCGTCCATGGCGCTCTCGTACGGCTCGATGTCCGTCATGTTCTTCAGGCCCTCCCCACGATGCCGCTGACGCCGTTGCGCCCGGCCAGCCCCAGCGTGGCGAGCCCGCCACCACGGGCGGCCCTGGCGAGCTGCTCCTTCTGCGCGAGATGCGCCATGTACAGGTCGGCCCCGCGGTGACCGGCCGGCAGATCACTGACGCTGAGCACCTTCATGCCGATGCTGAGGCTCGCCCGGATCGGATTGAGGTTCACGTCGAACGCGGACTCGTTGATGGACAGCTCGGTGAGCCGCACGGGCATGACGCGCTTGGCACCCCAGGTGAAGAGGGTCAGCGGCATCTCGATCGGGCTGATCTCGATCGTCCCCTTCTTCGTCAGCCGCGAGGCCTCCCGCAATTGCGCGGTGGTCGGATGCACGAGCATTTCGAGGGTCGCGAGCTCCGGGTGGATCCCGTCGGGAGCGGCGACCTCGAACTGATCGGTGGCGTCGATCTCGGCGGTGAACTTCCACGTCTCCTGCGCGGGTCCCTTGAGGCGGAGTGCCTCGTTTCTGTCCCCTCCGCTCCCTCCGCCGCCGGCATCACCGGAGCCGCCGGCGGCCTGCGGCGAGAGACTGCGCTCGAGCGTGTCCGGGTTGAACTGGAGCACGATGATGCGCTGGGGTGTGCCGCGCTCGGGGTCGACGACGACGATGCCGGAGCGGATGGGCTTGGGTATGTCTGCGTAGCGGGTCACATGCGCTCCCGGAGGCGGGCCTCGAGGTCCGCGTAGTCGTGATCGGGAAAGAGCCGCGGAAACACCTCGAGCATTTCCCTGAGGCCTTCGGCGACGGGCGTGAAACCCTCATCACCGAAACCCGCGTCACAGAACAGATACTGCCAACCGATGGTTCCCTTGGTCACCATCAGCGTGTCCAGGTACGTTCCGTAGTCGAGTTCCATCTCCATGGCGCCCTGTCGCATGTCGAAGAACCAGATCTCGGGGTTCGTGGTGCCGGGTGTGGCACGCAGCCCAGCCATGCGTCCACTTCCCGTCTGCGGCGTGCTGTCGAAGATCCGCAGCTCTTTGTAGAGAGCGCGCTCCCGGTCGTCGGTTCCTTCCCAGGTGTGCGACATGAGTCTTCTGCTGTACACATGATTTAGCTGGAATTCGCCGACCAGCCCGGAGCCCTGGTCTGTCGACTGCCAATACGCTGCAATGTTCTCGAATCGGAAGAAATTTCGCCGAACCTCTGGGCCGAACGGCAAATCGTAGTCCTCAGCAAGACTTCCGAAGACGTATTCAGGGTCGTCCAAATACTCCGGAACCGCGCCGAATTTGGCCTCCCATACTGTCAGCCCGGAGGAGATTTGAATCTCCTCGAAAACCTCTGCGCAGAGCCCTTCGAACGGAAAAGACTGATTCTTGTTGTCGGGCTTCATGATTCCTCACACCTTCACCTTTTGCTTTGAGATGAGCTCGTCAAGCTTGTCGAGCGCGTCCTGCAAGCCGGGCATGAAGCCGTGCCCCCGCCCTGCCTTCCAGGTGCGAAGAGTCGGCTCAATTCCAAGCAGCGTCTTGAACTTCCCTGTGTCTTCACGTGCGTCAATGATGTGCCCCGCGAGTCTCTCGGAGCATTCGAGCATGCCGGCGATGGTCGTGGCGCCGGCCGTGTTGATGAACAGGGTTCCCCCCTCGTCCTTGCCTGGCGGCTCAACTTGCTGGGCATACTGCTTTTCCAAGCCCTTCCGGGCCCAATCGCTCCGCTTCTTCCCGGTACCGCGAACTTTCTCGTATCCGCCGTACGCGGCGTGGATATAACTCGGGAAGTCGGCGAAGTCCTTGGTGCGCGAGTACCCGAACCGGACCTCGGTCTTGTACCAGATGATCTTCTGTCGCTCGGGGATGGCGCCGTAGGCCTGGTCCTCGATGTTCTCCCGGAACGGGATATTGGTCCGTGGACCGCGTGCGGGCACGAGGTTGTTGCCGGTGGCCTTGCCACCGAGCCGCTCCGGCAGGAGGTGCATCCTCACCCAGGCGGAGTTCTCACTCAGGCCGTTCTTCGTGATGTAGGCCCAACCCGGCGGCTGCCCTTTCTTCGCCTTGTAGGCATCCTGGCCAGGTCCACCGAACACCGTCTTTGCGGAGGTCCCGAGGTACTCGGAGAAGTGTCCCGCACTTCCGCGGCCAGGCTTGACGTCATCGAAGTCCGGCCACTTGGGATCGGGGATGTCGTTGTACTCCCGCAGCCTCGCCGCGTTGGCCAACTTCACCATCTGCCTCCGCAGGGCCCGACGGCGTGGCTTGTACTTGTCCCGGTCCGCCTTGTCCACCCTCGCCGGAATTCCCTTCTGAATTCGCTTCGCGCGGTTGTACTTGCTCACGGCGGCCTTGAAATACAGCTCTTGATTGTCCCGCTCGGTCGACGGCTCCTGGTTCGCGATGTCCTCTCGCCACTCGGCAATGAACTTGGTGACCTCTATCGGCATGCTGTGAACGTAAAGACCTGCGTCCATGCCGCGGCCGTGGAACCTCAGGACGTGCCGCTCCCCGTCGTCCGCGTCGGCGAACGGTACATCCGGCAGGTCGACCGACTCGGTCCCGTCGTCCCGCTTGTCTCGGCGGTTCCTGCCCGGGCGGCGCGAGCGGTCGTCGTCGCGCGTCCGGTCCCGCCGGCGTCGCCACAGGTCCTTGAGGCGGCGCAGTCGGTCGTTCAGGCGGCTGCCGAGTTTGCGCCTGGCCTTGCCGGTGAGCTTGCGGGCCGCGCGGCGGGCCCTGTTGCGGGCCGACTTGACGGTCTGGCGGGCGCGCCGGGTGCGGCGGCGGTCCTTGTCCCGCTTCCTGTCCCTGTCGCGGTCCTTGTCCCTCTCCTTGTCGCGGTCCTTGTCCCTCTCCTTGTCGCGGTCGCGATCCCTGTCCCTGTCGCGGTCCCTGTCCGGGTCACGGTGGCGGTCGTCGTCCTTGCGGCGGTCGGGGCGGAGGGTGTCGCGGGCCGGGCCGCGGCGGGAAGGGCTGTCGTCCTTGTCGTCGCGGGTGGCGCGCCGCTCCCCGTCCCGCATCCTCTTCCGAGCCGCGTTGACCTCGCGCCCCTCTTCCCGTCGCTCGTCGTCCTCCCGACGCTTCTTCGGCCGGGTCGTGTGCGAGGGCTTCTTCTCCGGTGAGGAACGCTTGCCGGGGCGCGGTCGGGCCGGCGGGCGGGACGTCCTGTCCGCCGGCGGCTTGCGCGTCGTCGGGGTGTCCGTGTCCTTGTCGCCGGGCTTGTCGGAGGACTTGTCCGGTGTGGTGCGGTCGTCGTCCTTCGGCTTGCCTGGCGCGTCCGGCGGCGGGGTGTCGGAACCGTCCGGCTTGTCCTTCTTCTTGCGGAGGTTCTTCAGCATGTCACCGAGCTTCTCGGCGACCTTGCCCATGAACTTCCCGACGCCTTCGATGAGGAACTCGTAGATCAACTCCAGCAGTGCGACCACACCCGCGGCCACCGCCTTGGCGAAGGGCTGGGCGCCGTTGCCGCTCTTGACCGACTTGAGGAAGTCCATGAACGCGCCGAAGGCGGCGAGGATTTCGCTGAGCGCACCCCATGCCGTCTTCAGGGCGTCGATGATCGCCATGACCCAGCCGGCACCGGGAATCAGCTTCGCGACGACCTTCTCCACCACGAGCACGCCGATGATGACCGGAAGCTGGGGCAGTGCCTCGTCCCACGCCATCTGAGCCATCTGCTCGACGGTCACCCCGCCGGAGATCAGCTCCTGGAACTGGTCCATCGGGATCCCGATGATCTCCTGGACCTTCTGGTTGAACCAGGCCTTGACCGCGCTCGTGACCTCGTTGAAGAGGTGGTCCCTGGCGCCGGTCTCCGCGGCGGCACCGGCCTTGCTGATCCAGTCGCCGGGGTCGGAGACGATGTCGTTGAAGATGGCCGCCCACTCGCCGAGGCCCTCCACCACGGCGGCACCGAACTCCAGTGCCCCGACGGCAGCGGTCTCCGCGACCTCGACGGCCGCCAGCATGCCGGTCTCCAGGGCGTCGAGCCCGGCGAGCAGCGCCCCGCACAGGCCGTCGAGCAGCTTCCCCGCGACCTCCTTGAGCGCGTCGGCGAACTGATTGACCTTCTCGACCGCCCAGTCGCGCGCACCATCGATGGTGTTGCGCCACTTGTCGCGCATCGCCGGGTAGTCGGCGAGGAGTTCGTCGCCGAGTGCGATCAAGGCGTCGGCGAATTTGTTGATCTTGTCGATGACCCAATTGCGCGCGTCGTCGATGAGTTTGAAGACCTGCTGCTTGAACTTGTCGATGAGGTCGGTGACGATCTGTCGGGCCTTCTCGAAGACGCTCTTGATGGCGTTCTTGAGGTCCTCGAAGAACTGCTTCAGCTTCTCGAGGGCGTCTTCGAGCCAGTTGTCGGCGTCGTCCTTGCCCTCGTCCTGCTTCTTCTCCGCCTCTTTCTCGGCGTTGGTCTGCTCGTCCGTGATCTTCTTGTTGTCGTCCTCGGTGCGCTTGTCGACGTCCTTGTCGGTCTCCTCTTCCTTGCCCTTGATGTCCTTGCGGACCTCGTCGTACTTCTTGCCCTTCTTGCCGTCGATCTCCGAGGTCTTGTCGTCCTGCTCCTTGCGCCAGGCGTCGCGGGACTCGGAGATGTCGGAGCGGCCCTTGTCACGGGCGTCGGCCTGCTTCCTGCTGCTGGCTTCGACCTCGCGCTTCAGGTCCCGGTCGTGCTTCTGCCGGTCGTCCTGCGCCTTGTCGTTTTTGTTCTTGCGCTCCTGCGACATCTTCTGCCGGCCCTCGCCGAAGCCGGCCTGGATCTGCGGACCGCGGTCGTGCTCGGCCACGGCGGACGCGGACTCGATCGGCACCCCGCCGCCGGGCATCGTGCGACCGGCGCCCTTGGCGTTCTTGCCGTTGCCGCCGGCCACCTTGCCGGTCAGCGTCTCCGAGGGAACGTCCGGATAGATCTGGTCCTCGCCCATCGGGCGAGCCGCGTCCGCCCGGCCGGAGCGGTGCAGCTCCGTCTTCCGCTCGTCGAGCTTCTGGCCCTGCTCGTCGGTGCGCCGGGGGTCCGAGTCGTTCTCCAGCGGGAGCCTGGGCGCGTCGCCCACCTTGGCGTTCTGCAGGCCCTCGTCCTTCGTCGGGAGCCCGAGGATCGAGTCGATCAGATCGTCGAGCGGCAGGATCTCCTTGAGAAGCTTGCCGAAGAGCTGTGCGCCGATCGTCAGCGCGATGTCCCACCAGCTCGGCTCAGGCACGTTCGCGCCCGGAACTTCTCCCTCCGGCTTCTGCTCGCCGGCGATCTCGGGCGTCTTGCCCGGAGCGGCCTCCGTCCTGGCCACCTTGGCGTTGGTGTACGTCCCGGGGGCCGACGCCGTCGGGCCACCGGGTACCGTCCGCGGGGAGCCGGACGGGCGCTGCTCCTTCGGCGGTGCCTTGCGCAGAGCAGTGCGCTCCTTGTCGACCGAACGGCCGACCGCGCCGTTCACTCCCTTGAGCGTGTCCAGCATCTGATGTGGTTTCAGTCCCGCCGCTGTCGAGAGCCCCGCCTCGGGCGTGGCCTTCGAGACATCCGGTGCGGCGGCCTGCTTCCCGGGTTTCGCCGGTGCGGATGCGCCCTTGGAGCCGCGGCCCCGTGCCGGTGCGGGAGCGGAGGACGAGCGACCTCCGCCGCCACCACCGGCTCCGCCACGGCGCGCGTTCCGTGCGACCTGCCGTGCGGCCTGCCGTTTCCTGCCCGACGGCTTGGAACGGGCGGCTGCGCCCGTCGCGCCAGGGGCCGAACCCCCCTCCTTCTTGGGCGGGTTGGTCCTGGCTTCCGTGACGGACATGGGGGAGGGGCCGTTGCCCGAGGCCAGTTGCGGAGCAGGGCCCGCCCCGGAGCCGGACCCCGGTGCGGAGACCTTGTCCGGGCCGGTCGAGGGTGCCGGCGACGTTGCGTTGCCGTTGCCCTCGGTGACGCCCTGACGCGTGTCGGTGTCGGCGGTGGTGTTGCTTCCGCCAGGGTCGGCGCCCGCCGCGTCCTCGCCCTTGTCGGCCTGCTTGGCGGCCCCCTTGTCCGATCCGGTGCTCGGCTCCGCCTCGTTCTTCGCCGGGGCGCCGGCGGCCTGCGATGCCTGCTTCGCGGTGCCTTCGGCCCGGCCGCCGCTGTCCGCGTTCTTACCGGACGCCTGGGACGAACCAGCGTCCTGGGTACGGGCGTCCTCGTCCGCCTTGGACAAGCGCTCGGGACCGGCCGGTTCGCCGGCCGGCGGGGGCGCGCCCGCCTCCGCACCGTCGGCGGTGCGGGCCTCCTCGTCCCGCCGCCGGGCCTCGGCGTCCTCCGCGCGCTGCTCCGACTGCTCCTTCTCGGCGTCCCCTTCCACGGTTTGCGCCGACGTGAGACCGGACAGGGGCCCTGTGTCGCCCGGCCCGCCGGATTCCTGGGCACCGAGGTCCTGCTCGGCGGATGTGACGTCCGACAGCTCCTTGGCGGTCCGGTTCTCGGAGTCAGCCTCGTCCGTGCGATCGGGGGCGCCCCCGGACCCCTCGGGCTCCACCGCTTCCTCTACGGTGTCCGGTTCCGAATCGCCCTCGGTGGACGAGATCCCGGGTGCCCGGGGCGCGCCCCTCTTGCGCCGCTGGAACAGCCGCGGGTCGTCGGCGGTGTCCGGGCCCTTCAGATCGGCGCCGGCGTCCGCCGCACCAGAACCCTCCGCCGTCCCGGCGTCCGGCTCCGGAGCCGCGTCCTGCTCGGATTCGGGTTCCAGCCCCAAGGGCTCGTCATCGACGTCCTCTTCGTTCTCCGGATCGCCCGTGGCGCGGACCGGCCGTGCGTCACCGGTACGGGACCTCTCGCCGGGCTCTGCGCCACTTCTGTCCACCGGCGACGGGGCGGCAGCGATGTTCCCGCCGGCCGCCGGCCCCGCGTCCTCACCTGCCCGCTCCTCCTCCGCCTGCTCCTCCGCCTCCTGCGGTGCCTCCTCCTGGCCTCCGGCCTCCTCCCGCTCCTCCTCGGCGGCCTGGTCGTCCTGCTTCGCCTCGTCCTTCTGCGCGCCCGCGTCCTGGGACTTCTGCTGCTGCTCCTCGGCGGAGGCGTTCTTGTCCTCGCGGGCGGAAGCTTCCCTGTCCGCCTGCTGGGACTGCGACCGGTCCTGCTGTCGCGCCCCGGCCTCCTCCGCGTCCTGTGACGCGGCCTCAACCGGGGTCGTACTGCCGTCCCCGGCCGCTCCCTCACCGCTCTCGGTACCGGGCAGCCGGCCGCCGTCCCCGCCGGGCTCCTGTTCGCCCTCGGGCCCACCTCCGGCGACCTCCTGACGTTCCCGGGCGTCCGGCCGCTCGTCGGTGGACTCGTCGCGCCGACGCTCCTGCGCGATCTCCTCACCCGCCCCGGGCAGAGCAACCGGCGCCACCGCCGCATCCAGTGGCAGCGGTCCCGCCGCCTCGGTCTCCTCGACGAGCTCCATCATGCGGTCGAGCACGGGTGCCGGCAGCCGTATCTCGAGTCGGTCGAGGACGAGGTCCTGCACCTGGGGTGCCAGCCGCGCCAGTTGGAGCCGAACCCGCCCCGATCGGTCCTCGGGGTCGCCGCGCAGGGATCGCAGGACGCCGTTCGCGACGCGGTCGACGAGGGTCGCGGGATCCAGTTCCTCCATCCTGCGCCGATCGGCGTCCACGGTCGCGTAGCGCAGCCAGCCGGGTGTCGCCCGGCCGGGTTCCACCTCGGGAGCGGAGGCCTGCTCCTCCCGTACGAGATCCTGCGCCGCCGACTCCGCCTCGCGCTCCATGGCCTGCTGCGGCAGGCTCACCGCGCCGAGGTCGCGTCCCGCCTGCAGCACGCCCAGGCCGTGCGGGTTCTGCACCGTGTGCAGCAGTTCGTGGGCCAGCAGGCGCCGCCCGTCCACCGTGCCCGGTGCGTACGCGCCCTCGCGGAAGAAGATGTCCTGGCCGACGGCGACCGCGTCCGCGCCCAGCATGTCGGTGAGCGCGCCCGCGTCCCGGTCGGTGTGCAGCCGTACCCGGCCGAAGTCGTGACCGAGCTGTTCCTCCAGCTCCCTGCGCACGCTCAGGTCGAGCGGCTGGCCCGCGCCGCTGACGATGTTCTTCGGTTCCACCGTCCCGGACTTGGCGCGGTCCTTGCGCTTGCGCCGCTTGGCGGACTGGTCGGGCCGCGACTCCTGCGAGTGGGCGGTGCTCATGACGTCACCTCGCCCCGGCCGGACAGACCGGCGTGCACCGCGCGCGCCAGTTCCTGGCCCAGGCGCCGGGCCGACGCCGTCGCCGGCATCGGCGGCAGGCCTGCGAGGCCGTCCAGCGCCCTGCCGCCCTCGGCGGCCAGCGGCACCCCCCGCTCCCTTACGAGCCTGCCCAACTCCGCCTGGAACGCCGCCGATACGCGCTCCGGGTCGACTTCGCGGCCGAATCCGTCGAGTACCAGCTCGCCGATGTCGACCCGTACTGTGCCCGCGTCGTCGCGGCGCGGTGCCTCGTTCAGACCCATCCGTGGACCTCCGAAGGCGTCAAGGAGCGGTCCAGCTTGAGATATTCGGTGCGGGCGGCCTCGAGCATGTGGCGCATCCGGAGCCGGTCGCCCTCCTCGGCCGCGAGGAACGCGCCGGACAGGGCGATGTTGCGGATGGACCCGCCCGCCACGGTCAGCCTGGCCAGCAGCTCGGGGTCGATGTCCTTGGTGGGCGCCTGCGCGGGCAGCACCCGCCGCCAGATCTCGGCCCGTTCGCTCTCCGCGGGGAAGGGGAAGTCGACCACGAATCGGATACGGCGCATGAACGCCGTGTCCAGCGCCTGCTTCATGTTCGTGGTCAGGACGGCGAGACCCCGGTAGGCCTCCATCCGCATCAGCAGATAGCTCACCTCGAGATTGGCGTACCGGTCGTGGCTGTCCTTGACCTCGCTGCGCTTGCCGAACAGTGCGTCTGCCTCGTCGAACAGCAGCAGCGCGCCGCCGCGTTCGGCCGCGTCGAAGACCCTCCGCAGGTTCTTCTCCGTCTCACCGATGTACTTGCTGACCACCTGGGACAGATCGATGACGAACAGGTCCAGACCCAGCTCCCGCGCCATCACCTCGGCGGCCAGGGTCTTCCCGGTGCCGGAACCTCCGGCGAACAGGGCGGTGACGCCGAGACCTCGGCGCAGTGTGTGGGCGAAACCCCACTCCTGGTACACGGTGGGGCGGCGGCGGACATGCGCCACGATCTCGCGCAGGATCCGCAACTGGCGCTCGGACAGTACGAGATCGCCCCAGTCGGCCTGCGGTTCGATCCGCCGACCCAGCTCGTCCATGCCCATCCGGGCCTCGGTCAGGCCGGCCCGCCAGGCGAGTCCCGTCGCGTCCAGCTCGTCCTCACCGGGCAGGTCGCGGGCCACGGCCGCACCCGCCGAGCGAACGAGGTGCGGTGGCAGCGAGAACTGGGCCACGAGGTCCCGCAGCGCGGCCTCCGGCACCTCGGGCACCGCCGCGAACGCGTCGGTCCACACGCCGAGCTGCTCGTCCGCGTCGAGCGGGGGGACCTGGACGCGTTCACCCCTCGGGCGGTCCGTCGCCCGCGGTTCGAGGCTGGAGACGACGAGCGGTACGGCCGCGCTCTCGATGAACACCTCGGCGGCCGCGGCCTGTTCACGGTCCATGTCGCCGAAGTCCACCAGCAGGGCGGCGGGCAGCAGGATCGCCTCACGCTGCCACAGCCGGGCCAGCAGGTCCCGCTCGGCCGGGCCGGTCGGGATGTCGGCGGCCGACATCTCGTACATACCGAGCCCGGAACGGCGGGCCGCAGCCGCCGCGATGTCCGCGCGGCTGCGCGGATCACCGCCGACCAGCTCCACGCGAAGCGGCGCACCGGGGGCCGCGCCCGCCCATCCGGCCGCGACCCGGCTCGCGGCCAGGTCGTACGAGGCGGGGAGGGCGTCCGGCACGGAGGTGCGGCGCAGCAGGCCGTGCAGTCGGGAGTCCAGATAGGGGGAGCCCGCGAGGAAGTGCAGAATGCGCTCGTCGAGGCGGAGCCGCGAGGTGGTGAGCCGGGTCTCGTCGTCGAGTTCGACGAGCCGCCAGCGCCGCAGTGGCGCGACCGGCGTGAGGGCGCTCCAGTGCGGGTCGTCGAGTGCGGCGAGGGCCAGGGAGAAGGTGGGGTGCGCCCGTTCGGGGTCCCCGCAGGCGGCGGCGCACCGGGCGCCGGTGGTCGGGTCGAGCTCGGCCGCGGCGGTCAGCAGCACGATGTCGCGTTCGAAGGTGCTGAGCCCGAAGCAGTTCACCAGGGCGTCGAGTGCCGCCGGGGTGGCGGGGGCCGCCGCGAGTCCCCGTCCGGGACGGCCGCTGTCTCCGCGTTGGTCGCGGGCAGACTCCCGCGGACTGCCGGTGAGACCGCGGGCGCCGCGCGAGCGGGCCGTGCCGTCGGTGGCGTTCGCAGCGCCGGCACCGGTGGGTTCGTCGGGTGAGCCCGGCGACATGCCTGCGGCCGTCGTACCGGCGCCCGCACCGGCCGGCGTGTCGTCAAGAGCGGTGACCAGAGGTCCGTTTGCCGCTGCGGACGCCTCGGGCGCCGACGGCACGGCGGGTCCCGTGTCATCGCCCCTGCCGCGTGCGCGGTCCGAACTCCCGCACTCGTTCCCGGCTGTGGCGTCGGCCTTGCGGTGCGCCGCCGCCCTGGTGGCGTGGGCGTCGATCCGGGCGAGCACGGCCTGGACCGACGACGTCAGCGCCCGGCCCTCGGCCGCGGCCTGCGCCGGATCGTCGGCCCCCTCGTACGTGCCCATGTCCTCACCCGCCCCCGTCTGCCCCACGCGGCTCAGTTCTTCCCGTCCTGCTGCGGCTCGTCCTGCTGTGCCTCGCTCTGCTTCGGGCCGTCCTGCCCGCCTGCCCTGCGGGTGCGGCCGCGGGCCTGCGAGGAGCTCCGCTTCGCAGGAGGCTTCGCCGCCCCGGCGTCTTCACTCGGGGGTTCCTTGCGGGTGCGCGCACCGGGCACGGTGCGCTTCGCCACCGCCTTCGTGCCGGTCGTGCCGGTCGCGGGCCGGGTGTTCTCCGGCTCGTCGGGCGCGGGGGACCCCACCGGCGCAGGAGTGCCGGCGGGCCGTTCCGCTCCCGGCGGCACGGGCGCGCTCGGTGCGCCGAACGGCAGTACCCGTACGGTCCGTTCCTTCACGGGCTTCGCCGGAACGGGCTGTTCGCGGCCCTCGATCAGCACCAGCGACGCCTGGTACGCGACGGACAGCGCGTACGGCGTCTGGTGCAGCATTCCCCACAGCTTCGACGTCTCGTCGATGTCCATGACCGTCGGCGTGAAGCGCACCTTCTGCGCCGACTCGGCGAGGTCGGACCCGGCGAGATACGGGCTCTGCGCCGCCAGCTCGATCACGTCCCTCGGCAGTACGGGGATCTCGTGCAGGGTGCGGATCACACAGCCGATCAGCCGCTGCCCGACGAGCTCGGCCTCTTCCCCGTAAGCGCTGATCAGGTAGTGCAGATCCAGCGCGGCGGCCGGCCGTTTGCGCAGGGTGCCGTCCGGACCTCGGGTGGGCAGGTCGACGTGGCGCATCGAGACGTTGGGCGTGACCTGGTACAGGAACACCGTGATGGTCGGATCGGTGGGCGGCTCGTTCGGCGGCTTGCGTGTCTCGACGTTGACCGCGATGTCCATCTCGGGGGTCAGATTGTCGGCGATGAGCAGTCTCAGCGCCTGGGTGACCGTTGCGACGGCGAGTGCGTTGCTCATGTCGTCAGTCCCTCTTCCCGTCGCGTGCGGCGCGTGACAGATAGTCGTCCAACGTCAGTGCGGGCGCGGCCCGGCCGGAGCGCGCCTCGGTCCGCCGTTCCCGGCCGGGCGGCGGCGCCGCGCTGACCTCCAGCCGCCCGATCTGCACATGCACCACGCGTTCGGCCGGCTTCGGAGCACGGCGGCCCACCGCGCCGCGGGCCGCGCCGCGTACCGCGGCCGTGTCCGAACCGCGTGGCACGGGCGAGGCGACGGCGGGCACGGTCGCGGCAGTGGACGGCGGCACCGCGGCGGGAGCCGGCGCGGCCCGCGGATCGGGCGCCGACCCGGCTGCCCGGCTCCGGTTCCCGCCGCGCGGCGTCTGTTCGGGAACGGGCCGCGGCGGCGGCGGGACCGCGGCCGCCGGCCGCAGCAGGGCCTCCGGCGCCGGACGGTCCGGCTGCGCACCCTCGTCCGGCCGGCTCTGCTGCGTACGGACGACCGTGTGACGGTCGGTGCGCACCTCGTGCTCGTGGCGCACCGTCGTGGTGGACGGCGCGGGCGGCGCCGCGGGCGCGGACGGGATCAGCGCGGCGGGCTCGTCCGGCTCCGGCGGCCCGTACCGCAGCGCCTCGACCCGTTCGAACGGACCGGGCAGCCGCGGACGCACCCTGGCCGGCGCCCGGTCCGCCGCCGCAAGCGGCGTGTACCGGGCGAGCAGCCGGTCGAAGTGGTCAGGCATCTGCGCACAGCTCCAGGTAGTAGCGACGCCGCAGCGGGCTGAGCGCCAGGATCTCCGGCTCGCTCCACCCGTAGGCGGTGGCGAGCAGGTGGACGTCGAGCATCAGGTCCCGCGCCCAGGTGTCGAGTTCGGTCCAGAGGTAGGAGGTGATGTCCAGCTCGGCCCTGGTGGCCTCGCCGCATTCGGGGCAGGCGATGGTGAGCGTCACGTCAGCGGTCGGGTCGGCCTCGGCCGCCGCCTCGGCGATCCGGCGTTCCACCCGTTCGGGCAGCAGCCCCGACAGGGCCTCGGCGTCGACCGGTTCACCGTCGCGCCGTGCCGCTACGACGCAGGCCGCCACCAGTCGTCTCCTTGCGTCCGCCGGGTCGGACGCCGTCGCGGCCGCCGCGAGGTCGGCGACTGTGGGCAGCCGGAACTCGACGGCCCACTCGTCCTCCGTGACCCGCAACGGCCCCTCGGGCAGCGCCGCCCCGGCGCCCAGCGAACCGGCGTCGAGGTCGAACTCCATCGCCTCCGCGCACGCGCCGCACTCGACGCGCACCTGCATGCGCTCGCCGAACAGCGCCCGGCGCAGCGTGAGCAGGTCCGCCTCCCGCTGTCCGACCGGTACCGACAGCAGCTCGTCGGTACCGGCCCCGGGCCTGGCGGCCCGGTGCAGCAGCAGTGCACGGCCCGCCGCGTGCTGAGCCAGACCGGTCTCCCAGACGGCCAGCAGCTCGGCCGGCCCCGCCGCCGACGCCCCCCTGGGGCCGTTCATCCGTCGTCCTTCCGCGTGTGGCCGGCGGTCAGGCCGGGTGCGTGAAGGACGGCTCGACCGGCTCCGGCACCTCGTAGTCCCGCTCCCAGCCCTCGCACTCGAGCTTCACGCTCTGGATGGCGACGGCGTTCGCGTTCGCGTCGAGTTCGCCGAGGACCTGGTACTCGCTGACCCAGGCCCGGTAGAGCTTGTGCGAGACGGCGACCTGCCCGGCCTCGTTGAGGACCTGGATGATGATGTCCTTGCGGAAGTCGCGCAGCGACACCTCGGCGCCCAGACCGGCGCCGACCTGCCAGACCTTGTTGGCCCAGCGGTCGAACTCGGGGTCGTGGGTGACACCGCGTTCCAGGGTCACTCCCTCGAACTCGGAGCGGCCGGGGGATTTGCGCGGCGAGCTGGGGTCGCCGCCGTGCCGGTGCTTGACCACCTCAGTGGTGCGCTTGAGCGGGCTGATCTTGCTGATGCCCGCGACCGTTCGACCGTCCCACAGGACCAGGAACTTGAAATTCTTGTAGGGGTCAAAACGATGGGCGTTTACCTGGAACTCAGCCATCGGTTTCCTTCGTGTTCCTTTTCCTCGGGCCTGGAGACTATGAGAGGTCGAACTGGCCGGCCATCTGCTGAATCCTGACGATGACGAACTCCGCGGGCTTGACCGGAGCGATTCCGATCACGACATTCACCACGCCGCGCTCGATGTCGGCATCCGTGGTCGTGTCCTTGTCACATTTCACGAAGTACGCCTCGCGGGGCGTGGTGCCCTTGAACGCGCCCTGGCGGAACAGGTCGTTCAGATAGGCCGACGCCTTCAGCCGGATCTGCTGCCACAGCTGCTCGTCGTTCGGCTCGAACACGACCCACTGCAGCCCGCGGTACAGGCTCTCCTCGACGTGGAGCGCCAGGCGGCGCACCGGCACGTACTTCCACTCGCTGTCCAGCGCGTCCGCGCCGCTGAGCGTCCGGGCGCCCCACACCAGCGGGCCCACCAGGGGGAACGTACGCAGGCAGTTGATGCCCAGCGGGTTCAGCAGACCGTTCTCGCGGTCGGTCAGCTTCACGGCCAGTGAACGCACACCGGCCAGCCGTGCCTCGGTACCGGCCGGCGCCTTCCACACGCCGCGTTCGCCGTCCGTGCGTGCGATGACACCCGCGACGGCACCCGAGGGCGGGAAGGCCCGCAGCCGGCCCGTGAGCGGGTCGGTGAGCTGCAGATGCGGGAAGTACAGTCCGGCGTGGTCGCTGCGCACGGAGTCGAAGGAGCCGATTCCCGCCCGCGCCGAGTCCACGCTGCCCCACGCGGAGGGCGAGTCGACCAGCAGGAAGATCCGCCGCTCGCGGCACAGCTGTTCCGCCGCCGAGATCACGGTGACCATGTCCTCGGTGGACTCGTACGCCGACAGCTCCGGAAGCGCCAGCAGATTGACGTCGTCGACGTCGCGCAGCGCCTGGACGCCCGTCTTGTCCGCCGCGCTGCCGATCAGGTCCCGCGGCCCCGGCGCGTCGCCGTCCTTGCCGCCCTCGAGGGCGAAGACCGGCGGGTTGACCGAGGACTCCAGGCCCAGGTCGTTGGCGCATTCGCCGACGAAGCGCACGACGTCGTCGGGGTCCACGGAGCCCGCGACGACCTGCAGGCGCCTGCCGAAGGAGGTGACCTCGGCCCCGGCGTAGGCGTGCTTGCCGGGAGCGTCCGGCAGGGCGCGCAGCTTGCGCTCCAGGAGCAGGGCGAGCTCGGTCACGTCGGTGGGCGGTTCGCCGTCGCGGTCCGGCTCGTGGAGAGTGAACTCGCGCTCCACGTCACCGATCTTGACCTTCAGCTCCACGTTCAGGTTCGGCAGGTCGCCGGCGAACGGCTTGGACACGGTGCCCGACGGATCGGGCCGGTCCGTCTCGAGCGCCTTCACCCGGATCAGGGACGAGCCCGCGTTGACCACCGTCTCGACGAAGCGGCCGTGGTCGGCGTGCATCGACAGACCAGTGAAGCTCTCGCGGGCGTCGCCGCCGCGCGCGTCGAGGACGTGCAGGTTGAACGTCCGGTCCGGCGTGGGGGTGTCGTGGTCGACGGCCACCCGCAGGCCCGATCCCCAGACACCCGGTTCCTTCGCGTGCACCTCGAGCACGGGGCACTCGCTGCGCCCCTCCGTGGAGCCCAGCGTGACGCACGCCTCCTCGCCGGTGCCGGCCTTGGCGACACGGACGACGACCGCGACCGCGCCGCCGTTGCCGAAGAACTGATGCACCGCGTAGCCGACCGCGCTCTGCGAGGTGAGGCCGCCGAAGCGGCGTTCGAAGTCGGCGAAGCTGGTGATGCGGACCGGCTGGTTGAGCGGCCCCCGGCGGGTGTGGCCCACGAACGCGGTCACCGATGTGGTGACCGAGGCGATGGTACGGACGCTGCTGGGAAGTTCCTCGATGTATACGCCGGGATAGCCCATGTGCGTCGGCATTCCCCCTCCATTCCCTTCCGCGCACCAAGAGATGGGTGCAGGAGATGCAGGAATGGCGCGCATGCGCCTGCGCATGCGTGATCTTCGCTGTTTTCCCCCGCGCACACCCCGTGCGATATCGGTCTCGCAGGGCCATTTACAGGCGCGTGCGCCTGTGGCTCCTGATGCATGAGTGCCACTGCGAGTCTGGTCGCGGCTCGAGTGCCGGTCAAGAGACCGATTCAGTCACCGGCTCGGATTGCACATGTGAATGGCTCGGAGCGGTGAAGGCGTGGTCAACGGCGTGCCGCCGTCGAATATGGAGGTGAATTTCACGAGCGCTTCACAAGGGATGGTTGTGCGAGGAACGATTCCAGCCGTCCACGAACCCCGTCGGCGCGCCGCCTTGCGCACGGATGGCGCGGAAGGGTCGGTCGCTT
The DNA here is from genome assembly GCF_042888225.1 of Streptomyces sp. NPDC003023. Classification (NCBI taxonomy): domain Bacteria; kingdom Bacillati; phylum Actinomycetota; class Actinomycetes; order Kitasatosporales; family Streptomycetaceae; genus Streptomyces; species Streptomyces sp. NPDC003023. The sequence goes on along the minus strand of NZ_JBIAPL010000008.1, from coordinate 35,005 downwards.
CACTCCGCCGTGGAGCCGTTCGAATCCGTTGTTCGGGGCGGGACGGGGCGGGGCGGTGGCGGGGTGGGGCGGTGCGGTGGCGGGAGCGGACCGGGCCGGCCACCGGGCAGGGGGCGCGGTGAACAGGAACGGGGCGGCAGCCGGGATGGCTGCCGCCCCGTACCGTGCGTGGCTCTAGATGCCCTGCCAGGAGGGCTTCGCCGCGTACGTCGCGCGGAAGTAGTCGGCGAGCTTCAGGCCGGCCGCCGCCGCCTCGTCGACGACCACGGTGGCGTGCGGGTGCAGTTGCAGCGCCGACGCCGGCACGAGTGCCGAGAGCGGTCCCTCGACGGCGAGCGCCACGGCGTCCGCCTTGGCCTTCCCGGTGGCGAGCAGCACCAGGTGGCGGGCCTCCAGGATGGTGCCGATGCCCTGGGTGATGACATGCCGGGGGACCAGCTCGATGTCGCCGTCAAAGAACCGGGCGTTGTCGACACGGGTCTGATCGGTGAGTGTCTTGATCCGGGTCCGGGAGGCGAGCGACGAGCAGGGCTCGTTGAAGCCGATGTGCCCGTCCGTGCCGATGCCCAGGAGCTGGAGGTCCACGCCTCCGGCCTCTGCCAGCGCGCGGTCGTAGGCGGTGCAGGCCGCGGCGACGTCCTCCGCCGCCCCGTCGGGACCCATGAAGGCGTCCTTGTCGAGACCGAGCGGCTCGACGACCTCGCGCAGCACCACGGAGCGGTACGACTCGGGGTGTCCCGCCGGCAGGCCCACGTACTCGTCGAGCTGGCAGATGCGGGCGCGGGAGGCGTCCACCTCCTCGGCCCGGACCTTCGCCGCCAGGGCGTCGTAGATCGGGAGCGGGGTCGACCCGGTGGCGACGCCGAGAAGAGCGTCGGGCTTGCGTCGTAGCAGGTCGGCCATGGCTTCGGCGATGAGCTCGCCGCCCGCGGCGGAATCCGGAACGATGACAACTTCCACGAAGATCCCTGTCTCTGGAAACACCTGGTCAGTGGTGTAGACCAATCTACCCGGTGGTGGGCGGTCCTGTCCTGTTCGGACACCATGTGGACAAGGGTCCGCCCGGGGTGGACGGTGCGCCGGGTGTGCCCACGGTTCAGAAGAGGGGCAGCTGCCCCGGGAGGACGGGCGCGAAACTGCCGTCGAGCGAGGGCTGAAGCGCCGGATCGAGCGGCGCCTGCCGCCTCGACCCCGGACAGGAGACCAACTCGGCCCCCGTGCGCGATCCGGCGGGGTCGTGGCGGGCGACCCGGCCCGCCACGACGGCGATCTCGCGGCGGCAGACCGGGCACAGGCGACGGGGAGCGGACATGCCCCCAGTCTGCCAGGCCACCGCCCACCGTCCCCGGAGCCGCTGCTCGCATCGCTCAACAGGCCGCTGTCGGACGGTTGTTCGCGACCATGGCCACCACACCTCCGGCGGGTGCGGGACGGGTCACCTCGAAGCCGGGGCGGCGACTGGATCCGTCCCAGGCCGAAGTGCCCACGGGCCCCGCCCGGAGTGTCGCCCCGACCCGGACGCGCTCCGCACGTTCGTCGTCGTCGGCATCGTCCACGCGGATCACCGGTGTGCCGGGCCGCGTTTGAACGGCACGACAACGGCCGCCCGGCGGGCCGCTGTCCGGGATCTGGCGGTCAGCGAACGGCGACCAGCCGCCCGAACGCGACCACGTTCCCCTCGTAACCACCACTCCTCGAGTACGCGCCGCCGCAGGTGATCAGGCGGATCTCGGCGTCCGCTCCGTCCGCGTAGACCTTCTCGGCCGGGAAGTCGCGCAGGGGGAGCACCTCGATCGCGTAGAGCGCGAACACCGCCGTACGCCCGTCCTCGCGCACGACCTCCACCCGAGCGCCGGGCCGGAGCGAGCCGAGCGGGTGGAACACGGCCGGCCCGTCGTCGTTGTCGACGTGGCCGACGACGACGGCGGTGCCGCGTTCGCCGGGCACGGCACCGTCCGAGTACCAGCCGGCCACGTCGGCGTGTTCCAGGGGCGGCGTGTCCAGTCCGCCGTCCGTGGCGATGCCGACGGGGACCAGCGGCGCGTCGATGTCGGCGGCGGAGACGGTGACCCGGAGCGGCGCGGAACGAGGCAGCGGGGCCGGAGCCGGAGGCAGCGCGGCCGGGCCGTGGCGCACGCCGGAGACCGTTGAGGCGGCGGCGGTCGTGGCGGGCTGGGGCGGGCCGCCTGTCCCGCCCCGCACGAGGAACACGCCGAGCAGCAGGACGCACAGGAGCGTGAACCAGGAGCCTCGGCTCGAGGGCGGCGGATACACGGGAGCGCTCGCCGTCAGGCGCGCTCGCCCGGGCGGCGCCGCAGCAGCAGATACACACCACCGCCGAGCGCGCCGGCGACGAGCGCCCAGCCGGCACCCGCCTGTACGGGGCCGAACCCGGAGTAACTGCCGCCGGTGCCCGCGTGCGCGCCTCCGCCGGGCTTCACGGGCGCCTGGTGGTGGTCACCGCCGGTGCCGCTGTCGGTTCCGGGCCCGGTGCTCGGGCTCGTGCTCGTCCCGGTGCCGGTGCCGGTGCCTGAGCCGGGGGTGACGGTGAGCGCGGCCCGGCCCTTCTCGCCCTTGCAGTCGAAGGTGACCTCGTACTCGGCCCCGGGTTCGGCGGCCTTGTCCACCCGCGCCTCGGTGGGGCGCCCGTCGTGGACCGTCACGGTGTCGAAGACGTCAGAGGAGACGGTCGCCTTCTTCGCCGGGCAGCCGGTCGCGGTGAGGGTCACCGTCCCGCCCGGTGCGACGGTCGAGGGGGAGACCGAGAACGAGAAGGAGGTGAGGGTGCCGGGCTCTTCCGCGTGGGCGGCCGCTGCGGGTGCCAGGAGCGCGGCGGCGCCGGCGAGGGACATGAGGGCGGGCCGTGTCGCACGCATCGTCGGATCTCCGGGTTCCCGAGGGCAGCCACGCGGAGGCTCCGCGGATGTCGGCGTGCACCTCGACGGGAACGACGCTAGGAGCGGCCCTCGGGCCCTGCCACTTCAAGGGGGCCGATGGCCGGACCGGTGCGCGCCCGCACCGGTGCGGTGCCGGTCGGTCAGTCGTGCACTGCCGGGTCCTCGTCGTCAACGCCGTCGGCCGGTCCCGGAAGGTCCCGCGCGCTGCCCAGCCGGAGGTGCTCGATGTGGTAGACCGCCTCGTCGAGGAGCTGGGCGACGTGGCTGTCGTAGAGGCTGTACTCGATCCGGCGGCCCTGACGGGTACCGGACACCAGACTCAGCGCGCGCAGCAGCCGCAACTGGTGCGAGACGGCCGACTGCTCCATGTCGACGGCCTCGGCCAGCTCGGTCACACCGCACGGTCCCTGCCGCAGACGGGTGAGGATCATCAGGCGGGAGGGAGTCGCCAGCGCCTGGAGGGTGGCGGCGATGGTCGCTGCGGAGTCCGCGTCCAAGTGCGCCGCCGGGGTGGTCCCGCCGCTGACTCCGTGTCCCATGCCGCACATCGTAGCGGCGCACCGAGAGGCACCGGCCACTCGCACCCGTGTGTGGACATGCGAGGCGGGGCCTGCGCCGCAGCGGGACCACGGGCGGCGCGGGGGCATTCTTCTGTGCGAACCAGGTCGCGGGCATGGGCATTTGAGGATCAGTCCCTCGCGGCCTGGGGCCCGTCATCGAGCTGCTGCGCTCCTGGGGTGCGCCGGCAGGAGCATCCGGGCCCCACCGGACGCCGATCTGCCGTTCCGTCGCGATGCACGGACGTCGCCGTCGGTCGGCACCCCTTCCGCGCGGGCCTGGTCGCCGACGGCCGGCTGCTGGAGGAGCCATGGCTGGAGGGTCATGGGATGTCCATACCTGGAATTCAGAGATAAGATGTCTGACGTCTTAGGTTGCGCAATTCGGGAGTCGAGAGTGAGGAGCCGCGGTGAGCCCTGACCCTGTGCGAGAAGAGGGGCCCCAGCCCGCAGCCGTCAGCCGGGGAAGCGACCACCGCGTCGCTGTCATCGGTGCCGGCGCCATCGCCCGCGAGCACGTCGCCGCGATCGCGGGGGTCCCCGGGCTGCGGCTGGCACACGTTGTGGACCGGCATCCCGAGCGCGCCGCCGCACTCGCCGCACTCGCGCCGGGTGCCACCTGGTCCACCGACCCGGCGACCGCATGGGCCGACGGCATCGACGCGACCGCGGTGTGCACCTCGCCCGACTCGCACGCCGACCTCTCCGTCGCCGCGCTCGAAGCGGGCAGAACCGTGCTGCTGGAGAAGCCCGCCGCCCTCAAGGTGGCCGACGTCGACCGGGTCCTCGCCGCAGCCTCCGCCGCTGCCCGGCCCCTGTTGGTCGCCCAGACGGCCCGCTTCCAGCCCGTCCACCTCGAGATCGCCGAGGCCGTCGCGGAAGGCGTCGTCGGCACCCCCCGTCTCGCGCACCTCACCTGGTACACGGGCCACGTCTGGCCCGGCGGTTGGCGTGGCTGGCAGCTGGACCCGTCCCGGTCCGGCGGCCATGTCGCCCACAACGGCGTGCACGCACTCGACCTGCTCACCTGGCTCATGGACGACGAACCGGTCCGGGTCTTCGCCCGCCCGTGCCGGACCTGGGCGGGCGGAATGCCGACCCCGGACAGTTTCCAGATCCTCGTACGCTTCGCGCGCGGCGCCCTCGCGACCGTCGAGCTGTGCTACGCCCTCGTCGCGCGGGGCACGTTCGTCCGCCGCCTCGTGATCGCCGGGACCGCCGGCACCCTCCACCACAGCAGCGAGGACGAACCGGCGGCGCACGGCGCGACGCCGATCGCCCCGGCCTCCGTCGACGGGGCGATGACCGCGCAGACCAGGCACCTGCGCGACGTGCTCGACGGCGTCGCGCCGCCGCTGACCACCCCCCGACAGGTGCGCGCGGCCCTCGCCGCCGCCCTCGCGGCACAGCTCAGCGCGGACGAAGGCCGCCCCGTCGACGTCAAGGAGGTCTGCTGACATGAAGGTGCTCATCGCTTCCGGTGTCCGGCACGCCCGTGACTACGTGCCGCTGCTGCGGTCACTGCCCGGCTTCGAGGTCGTCGGCTGCGCCGAGACCGATGACAGCCCCTTCGCCGGGGACACCGCCGCCTTGGCCGAGGCGGTGGGCCTGCCGCTGCTCGGCCTGGACGAGGGGCTGGCCGCCTGCGACGTCGCGCTGGTGTGCAGCGAACCTGCGCGCCACGTCGACCTCGCGGTACGCGCCCTCGAAGCGGACCGTCATGTGCTCGTCGACAAGCCCGCCGCCACCAGCAGCCTCGATGCGCGACGACTGTGGGACGCGGCCGACCGTTCCCGCGGACTGCTCACCGCCGTGCACCGCCTGCACTCTCCGCAGATCGAGCGCGCCCGGCGCGTCGTCGACTCCGGCGCGATCGGCCTGCCGCTCGCCCTGGACGTGGAGTGGCTCGCGGCGGGCGGCCTCGACGGAACCACCGTCGAGCGTCCCGAACTCGTCTGCGACCCGGCTCTGTCGGGCGGCGGAGAGCTGATGAACTTCGGCTGGTACCCGGCGCTCACCATCCGGCATCTGACCGGCCTGGAGGTGGAGGAGGTCGTCGCCTTCAGCAGCGCCGCGCCCCACGCACCGCTCTTCGACGGCCCGCACGGTGCCTACGGCGTCGAGGACGCGGCGATCCTCTCCCTCCGTCTGGCCAACGGCGTGGTGGCGACGGTCACCGTGGCCCGCACCCCCGCCGGTACGAGCCCCGGCCCCGTCTCGTCCAGCATCCGTGTACTCGGCTCGCACGGCCATGTGCTCGCAGACGAGGACGCGCCCGCGGTCTCCGTACGTGGCACGGACGGCCGCGGCGTCTCGCGGCAGGTCGGAGGCCCTGCCGGATCGACGGCCCTGCGCCGGCTGTTCACCGGTTTCCGCGACGACGTCCACCACGGGCGCACCCCCCTGGTGACGGCGGCCGACATCCACGCGGCGGTCGCCGTGGTCGAGGCCGCCGTCACCTCCGCGCGCCAGGGCGGCGCCCCCGTCGCCCCCGCGGTCCGCAGCGGCGCGGGGGGCGCGTCCGTGATCCGCGACTGACCGCACGGCACGCCGTGCGCGGTCGGCGCCACGCGGTCAGGGCGGCGGCTTCACCGGAGGCGGACCGCCGCCGTACGCCACGCGGGCGTAACGGCCTCGCGGGCCTTTGCCGTTCGCGTGGCCGCGAGGCCGGCCGGTTCGAGCGCAGCACCCACCTGCACGTGCGGACGCGGACGGCGCACCGGCGCGGTCACCAGACCGGCGACCTGTTCGGCGACACCGCCGTACCCGAGTGTGCCGCGGACGCTGCTCCCCAACGGTCCCCGGCAAAGCGCGGGGTGAGACCGGTCGGCCCCCGCGACCACTCGCAACTCTCGCGTACGGGGATTTGCCGCGCCCCGCCGCCGGCCACCGCAGGGTCCGCGGGTGTTCACCCGGTCGATCGGCGGGTGTGGCAGGGCGAGGGCCGCGCCCGTCGGTGGGCGCCCTGCGTGCGCGGCGCGCGGGTCGGGAACCCGAACGCCGGCCGGCCGCCGTCACCGCGCCGATGGCGCCGCAGGCACCAGGGCGCTCCTGCGCGGCCGACCGGTCACTGGTCCAGGCCGCGCTGTCCGGCGGAAGCCGGACGTCTGCCTCCGGGTGGCACACGGCGGGCTCGAAGCGCGCCTCGCCGACCGGCGTATGAATGAAGACCTCTTCATGTGTTCCGCTATGGTGGTCCTGCTCCGTCCACACCCGGTGTCCGGATCCCATGGAAGAGGTGGCCACCCGATGGTTTCCCCGACGTCGCCGACGTCCTCGACCGATGTGGCGGTACACGACCCCGCCGACGCCGGCGGCCGGTCCGCGACAGTCGTCGGCAGCCGGCGCACCCGCCTGTTCGCGCTCCCCGAGGTCCGCTGGGCGGCAGTGTCCGCCGTGGCGTTCCTGTGCGCCCTGCCGCTCCACCTCGGGGGCGCCCCCGCCTGGTCCTGGGGCCCGCTCTACGCCCTGTGCTACGCGGCCGGCGGCTGGGAGCCGGGCTTGGCCGGGATCCGGGCGCTGCGCGAGAAGACCCTCGACGTGGACCTGTTGATGGTCGTGGCCGCCGTCGGCGCCGCGGCGATCGGTCAGTACCTCGACGGCGGACTCCTGATCGTCATCTTCGCCGTGTCGGGCGCGTTGGAGGCGCTCGCCACCCGCCGCACGGCCGACTCCGTCAGCGGGCTGCTCGACCTCGCCCCGGCACAGGCCCTGCGCCTGACGGGGGGTGAGCAGGCGGTGGTGCCCGTAGCCGAACTGAGGGTCGGGGACACCGTTCTCGTACGGCCCGGCGAACGGCTGCCCGCGGACGGCACCGTGCTGGAGGGCGCGAGCGAGGTCGACCAGGCGACCATCACCGGCGAGCCGCTGCCCGTCGACCGCACGGCGGGCGACACCGTCTTCGCCGGCACCCTGAACGGCACCGGGTCCCTGCGTGTCCGGGTCGAGGCGGACGCCGCCACGTCCGTGATCGCGAGGATCGTCGCCATGGTCGAGGAGGCGAGCGCGACCAAGGCCCCCACCCAGTTGTTCATCGAGAAGATCGAACAGCGGTACTCGGCAGGCGTGGTGGCCGTCACGGTCGGGCTCATGGCCGTCCCGCTCGCCTTCGGCGCCGACTTCACCACCACCCTGCTGCGCGCCATGACCTTCATGATCGTCGCATCGCCGTGCGCCGTCGTGCTCGCCACCATGCCACCACTGCTGTCGGCCATCGCCAACGCCGGCCGCCACGGAGTGCTCGTCAAGTCCGCCGTGGCCATGGAACGTCTGGGCTCCGTGACCCGGGTCGCGCTCGACAAGACCGGCACGCTCACCGAAGGCGCGCCCCGTGTCGCGGAAGTGCACCTGCTGTCGGCGGACGGCCCCGACCGGGACCGGGTGCTCACCCTCGCGGCGGCGGCGGAGCTCCACAGCGAACACCCCCTGGGCCGCGCCGTGGTCGCGGCGGCACACGAACGCGGCCTGCGGCTGCCAAAGGCGCAGGAATTCGACTCGGCACCAGGTCAGGGCGTATCGGCCGTCGTCGAAGGCCGCAAGGTGCGGGTCGGCAGCCCCGGCACGCTGCTGACCGGCGAGTGCGCGGCGGTCACGGAGGCGGAGAACGGTGGCCGCACGGCGGTCGTCGTGGAGGCCGACGGCGAGCCCGTCGCCGTGCTGGCCGTAGAGGACCGGCTGAGGGCCGGCGCCGCCGACGCCGTCGCGGCCCTCGCCCGGCTCACCGGGACCGGTCCCGCGCTGCTCACCGGCGACAACCCGCGGGCGGCGGCGCGTGTGGCGGGCGAGGTCGGCATCACCGACGTACGGGCCGCGCTGCTCCCGCAGGACAAGGTCGAGGCGGTACGGGAGTGGGAGCGGGCCGGCGACAAGGTGCTCGTCGTCGGCGACGGTGTCAACGACGCGCCCGCGCTGGCCGCCGCGAGCGCCGGTGTCGCCATGGGCAGGGCCGGCTCCGACCTGGCACTCGAGAGCGCGGACGCCGTCGTCGTACGCGACGAGGCGGCCGCGGTCCCGGCAGTCGTGGCCCTCTCACGCCGCGCCCGCCGCCTGGTCGCCCAGAACCTGGTGATCGCGTCCGTGTGCATCGGTGTACTGGTGGTCTGGGACCTGGCCTGGCACCTGCCGCTGCCCCTCGGCGTCGCCGGCCACGAGGGCTCCACGGTGCTGGTCGGTCTCAACGGGCTGCGTCTGCTGAGGGAGTCGGCTTGGCGGGAGGCGGCGGGGGCGTGACGCGGGTGCTCCGGCACGCTCCGGCGGGCCACCGGACGGGTGCGGCCGCGGTGCGCAGCCGGTGCGAGGACGGTGCGCAGCCGGTGCGCGGCCGGTGCGCGGCCGGGGCGGCACGAGCCGCGCCGGCCGCGCGCCTCCGATCAGCCGCACCCCGCCGACCGGAGTCGGCTCGCCGCTCAGGGCACCGACGCCTTCACTGCCCTCCCGCCGCGTCCGGGGCCGGGCCACGGTGCTGCCCCGCAGACGCGGCCTGGGAAGTACCTGCCGGGCCACCCGCACCCCGCGTCCACTGGGCCAACTCCTCCGGCGTACGCGGCCCCCTCCCGGAGGCTCCCAACAGCCCCTGGGTCCGCAGCAGCTCGGCGACCGCGGTGCCCCACGGCCTGCGCAGTCGTGCCGCGTCCAGCAACGCCTGGTCCGCGAGGAGTTGGGCGACGGGCCCCGTGCGCAGCCCGTCCGGTGAGAGCACCGCGGCGTCGTCGGCCCAGCGCAGCGCCAGATCGACGTCGTGCGTCGCCATGACGACCGTCGTCCCCGACGCGCGCAGTGCGCCGAGGACGTCGAGCAGTCGCTCCTGCCCGTGCGGATCGAGACCCGCGGTGGGCTCGTCGAGGATCAGTACCCGGGGCCGCATCGCCACCGCGCCCGCGATCGCGGCCCGCTTGCGCTGCCCGTACGAGAGCAGATGGGTCGGCCGGTCCCGCAGGGCGACGATGTCCATCGCCGCCAGGGCCTCGTCCACCCGGAGCCGCACCTCGTCCTCGTCCAGCCCGAGGTTCATCGGGCCGAACGAGACGTCCTGTTCGACCGAGGCCGCGAACAGCTGGTCGTCCGGATCCTGCACGACCAGCTGCACCGTCGTACGCAGACGGGTGAGCCCTGCCCGATCGTAGGCCACCGCCTCACCACCCAGGCGCAGTTGGCCGGAGCGAGGCCGCAGACCACCGCTCAGCAGCCGCAGCAGTGTCGTCTTGCCGCTCCCGTTGCGTCCCAGCAGCGCCGTCGAGCGGCCCTCGACGAGGCCGAGGCCGATGCCGCTGAGAACGTCTGGGCCGTCCTCGTAGGCGTAACCGGCATCGACGAGTTCCACGATCAAAGGACGTACCTTTCGAGCACGAGAGTCAGGACGACGATGGCGGACAGCAGCGCGGCGACCGAGGCGAGGAACGGCCGTGACACCGTCGCCCTCGGCACCAGCACCCGCAGGGTGCCGTCGTAGCCGCGGCCCGCGAGTCCGGCCTGGAGACGGCTCGCCCGGTCGAAGGCGCGTACGAAGGCCGTCGCGCCGAGTCCCGCGAGCGACCGCCACGCGGCGGCCCTGCTCGTGTGGCCGAGACGGGCGGCCTGCGCCTGGCGGATGTTGCTCACGGCGTCGAGCAGCAGAAAGCTGATCCGGTACATCACGAGCGCCACGTCCACCACGGGTGGCGGCACGCCCGCTCTCACCAGGCGCGGCAGCACGTCGGACACGGGCGTCGTGAACGCGAACAGCAGCACACCGAGGGACGCGGCGGACGTGCGCAGCAGCAGCCGCACGGCGTCCGCCGGCCCGTCCGGCGCGAACGCGACCGGCCCGTCCGGGCCACCGACCGCGAACAGCAGCGGTACGGCACCGGTGACACAGAAACCCAGCGGTACGCGGAACGCCCGCCACAGCCGGCGCGGAGCCACACCGGCGGGGCCGAGCAGCACCGTGAGCGTCGCCGCTGCGACCAGGACTGCGCCCGGCCAGGGCGGAAGGCAGACGGCCGCCAAGGTCAGGCCGAACCCGAGGGCGGCTTTTTCGCACGGATGGCGGCGGCGCCAGCGACTGCTGTGCGCCGCCACGTCGATGGGCAGCATCGGCGGCTACGGCGCCCGGGTACCGGCGTCGGCGCCGGTACCGGAAGAGGGGTACGCCGCGTCCTCCGGGTCGGAGCCGGTGTCTGCCGCGGTGGAAGTGCCTGCCGGGTCGGAGCCGGTGTCTGCCGCGGCGGAAGTGCCTGCCGGGCCGGCGTCGGCGTCTGCCGCGTCGGAGCTCGCGCCCGCCGGCGCCGCGGCCTTTTCGGCGAAAGCGGCGGCGGCCCGCTCCTCACCCTGCCGCCGGCCCCTGCGCAGCCCGAAGTAGTACGCGAGCACGCCCGCGCCCAGTGCCGCCTGCAGCGAGAAGAGCGCCGACTCGATCTCCCCGGACGGCGGTTCGTACAGGGGGGTGAACCACGGCTCGTAGTCCGGCTCCAGCTCGGTGATCGCCGCCTCGGCCTCCCCGTCGGCCCCCGTGAAAGGCTCCTGCTTGTGGTCCCCGAGCCCGAGAGCGAGCGGCAGTACGGCCAGGGCCGCCACGGCCAGCAGCAGCAGCGTGTTGATCCTCGCGTTACGGCTCATCGGACCGCCGCCTCCTTCTTCGTCCCCGTCACCAGCACACCCAGCCTGGTCAGTTCGCCCTTGCTGGACCGGCTGAGCAGTCGCATCACCAGCACGGTGAGCAGACCCTCGCTGACCGCCAGCGGCAGCTGCGTGACGGCGAAGATGCCGCCGAACTTCGCGAGCGCGCCGGAAACGCCGCTGCCGGGGTCCGGGAACGCCAGGGCCAGCTGCACGCTGGTGACGCAGTACGTGGACAGGTCGGCGAAGAACGCGCCGAAGAACACGCTCACCATCAGCGGCACCCCGAACCCGCGAAGCAGCCGGTAGATCCCGTACCCCGCCCAGGGCCCGACGACCGCCATGGAGAAGGCGTTGGCACCGAGCGTGGTCAGTCCGCCGTGCGCGAGCAGCAGCGCCTGGAAGAGCAGTGTGATGGTGCCGAGCACCGCCATCACCGGCGGCCTGAACAGGATCGCTCCGAGGCCCGTACCCGTCGGGTGGGAGCAGCTGCCCGTCACCGACGGAATCTTCAGCGCGGACAGGACGAACGTGAACGCGCCCGACGCACCGAGCAGCAGAGTCGATTCGGGATTGGCCCTGACCTCGCGTGTCAGGGCGCGCACGCCGTGGACGACGAACGGGGCGGACGCGACGCCCCAGGCGGCGGCGTGCAGCGGGGGCAGATACCCCTCGGCTATATGCATGATGTGGGAGACCCTCTCCAGCACCTCGTGGATGGACAACGCACCCTGGCCGGTCTCCTGGCTGACGGGTCATGCCGCCCGGACTCCGCCTTCCCGGGCACCACGCGCAGGCGCGAGGTGTCCCAGTGGCTCCCCGTGAGGGGGTGGAGCCGGACTTCCCGATCACAGTGGCGAGGGCCGCACCGGTACCGCACCGGTTTCCCGAACACCAAGGCCCCGTGACAGTAGTGCGCCGACCAGCGACATCACAAGCCGCGCACGGGTGCACCGGCCCGCTGCCGGGTGAGCCGTTCGCCACACCCCCGGCCGCGGGCCGCCCCTCGCGTCACTGCTTGCGGTAGTCGTACGCCTCCGAGGCCGCGGCCTCGACCGCGTCCAGATCGCCGCCCGCGGAGGCCGTCACCAAGGCCGCCACGGCGCCCTCCACGAAAGGCGCGTCCACCAGCCGGGTCCCTTCGGGCAGTTCGTCGCCCTCGGCGAGCAGCGCCTTGACCGTCAGCACGGCACTGCCCAGGTCCACGAGGACCGCGACCCCCGCGCCGCCGTCGACCTGCTCCGCCGCCGCGGTGATCAGGTCCGCGCTGGTGCCGAGACCGCCGTCCGGTGTGCCGCCGGCCGGGGCCACCGGCGCCGTCGCACCGCCCCCAAAGAGCCCCTTGGCGAGCTCGGCCACCGAGGCGGCGACCTCCTTGCTGTGCGAGACCAGCACGATGCCCACCTGCTTGCCGCTGCTCACGCCGACCCCTCTGCCGTCGCCGACTCCTCTGCCGTCTCCGACGTCTCCGACGTCTCGGCGAGGGCGGCCACCAGAAGGGCCGACGACGTGGCGCCGGGGTCCTGATGACCGATGCTGCGTTCCCCGAGATAGCTGGCCCTGCCCTTGCGTGCCTGCATCGGCACGGTGGCCAGGGCCCCCTGCTCCGCCGCCTCGCGGGCCGCGGCGAACGACCGCGTACTGTCGCCCAGCGCCGCCACCGCCGGCTCGAGTGCGTCCAGCATGGTCTTGTCACCCGCCTTCGCACCCCCCAACTGCGCCAGCGCCGCCACGCCCGCCCGCAACGCCTCGGCGAGCTGCGTCGGCGTCACCTCCGGGTCCTCGCCGAGGGCCTTGCCGGTGCGCCGGAGCAGCGTCCCGTACAAAGGACCCGACGCGCCGCCGACCGTCGACACCAGCTGCCGTCCCGCCAGCATCAGGACGGCACCGGGCGTCGTCGGCGGCTCCTTCTCCAGAGCGGCGCGGACGGCAGCGAAGCCACGTCGGAGGTTGCTGCCGTGGTCCGCGTCACCGATCGCCGAGTCCAGCTCGGTCAGTCGGTCCGCCTCCCGGTCCACCGCGGCGGCGACCGCTGCCAGCCAGCGGCGGAAGAAATCGGCGTCGAGCACAAGAACTCCCTGGGTGAGTCGATCCGTCCGAGCGAAAGTGAAAGCGATGGGCAGCGGAAGCGGTACGCGGCGTGGTGCCCGTCACCGGCCCCACCGCAGAGCGGGCGTCTGCACAGGCGCGTCCCACAGCCGCAGCAGTTCCTCGTCGACCTGGCACAGCGTCACAGAGGCGCCGGCCATGTCGAGCGAGGTCACGTAGTTGCCGACAAGGGTCCTGGCCACGGCCACGTCCCGCTCGGCCAGCACCCGCTGGACCTCGGCGTTGAACCCGTACAGCTCCAGCAGCGGCGTCGCGCCCATGCCGTTGACGAGCGCCAGCACCGGGCCGGAGGGCCGCAGATCCTCCAGCACGGCATCGACGGCGAAGTCCGCGATCTCGCGTGACGTCATCATCGGCCGCCGCTCCCGCCCCGGCTCGCCGTGGATGCCGACGCCCAGCTCCAACTCGCCGGGCGGCAGGTCGAAGGTGGGGCCGCCCTTCGCGGGGGTGCTGCAGGCGCTCAGTGCCACTCCGAAGCTGCGCGACGACTCGTTCACCTGCCGGCCGATCGCCTCCACCCGCTCCAGCGGGGCCCGTTCCTCGGCGGCCGCCCCGGCGATCTTCTCCACGAAGAGGGTCGCCCCGGTGCCGCGCCGCCCGGCCGTGTAGAGACTGTCCCGCACCGCGACGTCGTCGTCGACCAGGACCCTCGCGAGCCGGACTCCCTCGTCCTCCGCGAGTTCGGCCGCCATGTCGAAGTTCAGCACGTCACCGGTGTAGTTCTTCACCACGAACAGCACGCCCTCGCCGCTGTCGACAGCGGCGGCGGCCCGCACCATCTGGTCGGGCACCGGACTGGTGAACACCTCGCCGGGGCAGGCACCGTCGAGCATCCCGTGCCCGACGAACCCGCCGTGCAGCGGCTCGTGCCCCGACCCTCCGCCGGACACCAGCGCCACCTTGCCGGCCACCGGCGCGTCACGCCGCACCATCACCCGGTTGTCCACGTCCACGGCCAGCTCGGGGTGCGCTGCCGCCATTCCCCGAAGCGCGTCAGCGACCGCGGTCTCCGGCACATTGATGAGCATCCTCAACGGTTCCTCCCGGGAAGGTTGCCGGCCAGGTTCCTGGACAAGGTCCAGCCTGGTCGGCAGGTGTGTATGGGGCGTTCAGTTGTGGCGGTCGACGGCGGCGTCGGGCGGTCTCCGGCGGGGTGGACGCCGACTGGATCCGCAGGCTGCTGACTGGTCGTCAGGACTGTCTGGACTGTTGTCTCGATGCTGTTGGGTGACCGTACCCAGTATCGAAGGGGCATGCGTGGCCGGGGAACCGGGCGTGGTGGGCGATGCGGTACGAACCGGCGGGAACGATCTTGGTCAGCCGGGCGTGTCTGCTGTGGACACGGCGGGGGTAGCGGAAGATCGCCGGCCGGTGTCGCAGACCGTGCAGATCCGCACCGCCATGCTTGGCCGGTGCCCGACCGCACGACGCCGCGCGCCCTGGAGCCGTGCACAGCGAGGGCGAGGGTGGGCCGGCGGTGGACGTCGCGCTGATCGCCTCACCGCGAGGTGGTACATGGAGTGGGTGCCGGCGGTGTCGGGGCGGTTCCGGTGCTCGTATCAGCGTCCGTTACGTTGTTTCATGCGGGGTGTGCCCGTGGCGGGCCGTCCCGTCCGATGCCCTGACCGCACCCCGTGATCTCGATCGGAATTGACCTCATGCACCGCATCCGTACGGTCCGCCTGTCCGCCGCTGCCGCCCTCGCCGGCGCGGCGCTCCTGGTCGGCTGCGGCACCTCCACGCCCCACCACGAGGCCGACAAGCCCGCCGTCGTCGCGCAAGCGGATGCCGGCCCCTATCGGGGCACCGAACTGGACCCTCCGTTCAGCAAGCCCGACCTGGTCCTGACCGGCACCGACGGCAAGCCGTTCGACCTGCGCGAGCGGACCGCCGGCAAGACGACGCTGGTGTTCTTCGGTTACACCAACTGCCCCGACGTATGCCCCACCACCATGGGCGACATCTCCCTGGCCCTCAAGCAGCAGCCTGCGGCCGTGCGCGAGAGCGTCCGCGTCGTCTTCGTCACCACCGACCCCGAACGTGACACCCCCGAGAGCCTGGCCAAGTGGCTGTCCTCGTTCGGGGAGAATTTCACCGGTATGTCCGGCGACCTGGAGAAGGTCAAGAAGGCGGCCCTAGGTCTCGGGATCTCCGTCGAGGACCCCAAGGAGCACCACGACGGCACCGTCACCTCCGACCACGGCGCCCAGGTCGCCGCCTTCCTGCCCGGCGACGACAAGGCCCACGTCGTCTACACAAGCGGCACCACCACTGACGACTTCGCCCACGACCTGCCGCTGTTGGCCAAGAACACCCGCTGACAGGCAAGAGGCCCTGGCCCCGCGTCGGTCGGAAACCGAGGCTTCCGAAATGCGGCCCGGGGTGGTCGGCAGCAGTCGCAGCCCGGTGTGACAGCCGCACGCATCCGTCTCGGCCGCGCCCGCAGAGCGTGTTCCCCGTGTGCTCCGGCGGGCGGAAGCGGCGTGGTTGCGCGCGCGGGGGAGCAGCCCGTTTAGGATGCGTCGCATGAGTCAGCAGACGCGTCGCGTGACCGGGCTCCGTGGGCTTCGGGTTCACGTGCTGCTCGTGCTGGCCGTCCTTGCCGGGATCGTGGCCATGCACGGCCTCGGCCCCGTGCCCGCCGCGCCCGGCGCGGTGTCTGCCGGTGCGCACCACCGTGCGGCCGTCGCCGTGGAAGCCCCTGCACATGGTGACGAGGCGGCCAACTGCGACTGCGCTCACGCCGATGATCACAGTCGTGGTGCCGGCGGTCACGCGGAGCACGCCGACGAGACGTGTGCGGCCGGCGGTACGAGTGCCGCGCCCGTGCTGCCGTCCCTCGCCCCGTCGGGGGCCCTCGCGCCCCCCGCGACGAATGCGCCGGCAGCGGTCTTCGCCGCGGACTCGGGCGGCCGGGCTCCACCGACATTGAGTGAGCTGCAGCTCCTGCGCATATAGGGAAGCCCCGGTGTGCCCGGCTCACGAAGCCGGTTCCACCCTGCGAGCCGTTCCCATCATCCCCGCACAGCACAGGAGCAGCATCACCATGACCGCACACCGTTCCATGATCCGCCGTGCCGCCGCCGTGGCGGCCGCGTCCGCCGCCGCCGTCGTACTCGCCGCGTGTGGCGGGGGAGGCGACAACAGCGCGTCCGGGCACAATGGCCACACCCCGGCTTCGTCCAGTGCCCCCTCGTCGGCCCCGGCAGAGGAAGGCGCGCACAACGCCGCCGATGTGGCCTTCGCGCAGGGGATGATTCCCCACCACCGGCAGGCGGTCGAGATGGCCGACCTGGCGGAAACCCGAGCGGGCTCCGCGGACGTGAAGAAGCTCGCCGCGGAGATCAAGAAGGCCCAGGACCCGGAGATCAAGACGCTCTCCGGATGGCTTGCGTCCTGGGGCGAGGACGTCCCGAAGGACGGCGAGGGCGGCGACCACGCCGGTCACTCCATGTCCGGGATGATGACGGCGGAGGAAATGACCGAGCTCGAGAAGGCATCCGGCAAGGCCTTCGACACGGCCTTCCTCGAAATGATGGTCAAGCACCACGAGGGCGCCGTCGAGATGGCCAAGACCGAAAAGGCCGATGGCTCCTACCAGCCCGCCAAGGACATGGCCGACGCCATCATCACCTCGCAGAGCGCCGAGATCACCCGCATGAACGACCTGCTCGGCAAGAACTGACGGCCCACGGCACCCCGAGCGGGGGCGGCAGGCGCCGCCCCCGCATCACCCCTGGCCGAGGACGCATGTGTGCCTGGACCACCACCTCTCAGAGGATCAGGACCACTTGAGTGATCACGTCGATCAGAGGGCCCTTCGGGCTGCCCGCACACCGTCGCCGGCGAGCACGCCGGAGGGCTTGCGGGTCAGCGACGACGGAGCGCCGACGGCCGAAGCTGGACCACGAGCGGCCGCCTTCCGAAGGACGCCGGGGCCGCACTTCTGAGCGCCGTCAGCGCTGACCGTCTCCTTGCCGCGGATACCGATGATGTGGTTCACGAGTCAATGGGCAGCGGCCGAAGTCGGGCGGTGCCGTACCGCCCGAACTCGAACGCGCACAACCACTGACGAGGAGTCCGCATGCACGAGTTCGTCTATCACGGCAGTGACGGGTGCCCCCTTTACGCGGTGGCCACGGGCAGTGGGCCGGTCCTCGTCCTCCTGCACGGAGGAGGTCCGGACCACCGGAGCCTCCACCCGCTGGCCGGCCGGCTCGCCGGCGCGTACACCGTCGTCCTGCCGGACGTGCGAGGTTACGGGCGCTCCCTTTGCACCGACCCCGCCCGCCACACCTGGGCGCAGTACGTCGAGGACGTGAGGGCGCTCCTCGATCACCTTGATCTGCGGCGGGCGGCAGTCGGCGGGACCGGTCTCGGCGGAACGGTCACCCTGCGTGCGGCTGCCGCCTGTCCCGGACGCATTCGGGCCGCAGTCGTGATCAGCGTCGAGGACATCGAGGACGACTCCGCGAAGGCGGCCGAGGCCGCCATGATGGAGAGCTTCGCCGCTCGAGTGATCGACGAGGGTATCGAAGCGGCGTGGGCCCCGATCCTGCCTGATCTCGTGCCCCTGATCGGAGCGCTCGTCAGGGACGCGATTCCGCGTTCGGATCCGGCGAGCATCGCCGCGGCTTGCGCCATCGGACGTGACCGGGCCTTCCACGGCGTGGAAGACCTCCGCTCGATCGCTGTCCCGACTTTGATCATTCCCGGTGCCGATGCCAGACATCCGGCCGCCCTGGCCCGGGAGGCGGCCGAGGCCCTGCCGCACGGCCACCTGGCCTCGGTCGCTCTGACCTCGCGGATGCGGACCGCTGACGACCTGGGGCGAGCCGTGGCACCGGCGGTCCGGGACTTCCTCACGAAGCACCTCACCATCCACGGCGGCAACTCTGCACCGGGCGGCGCCTGAGCGATCAGCGTCCGGGGTGCAGGCCGGCCAGGGTCACGCCCACGAGGCGGCGGACCGCCGCCTTGGAGCGGAGTGTTCCGGCGGCGGTGAGCGCATGCAGGCAGTAGTCGGCCAGTTCGTCGACCGCGACGTCGGCACGGAGTTCACCGGCGGCGACACCGTCCGTCAGCAGGTCGCGGATGATGCCGCGGAGATGCTGGTGCGCCCTGGCCACGTGCTCGCCGCGGTGGAGCATGCCGACCAGGTCGTCGCCGTGGCCGTGACGCTCGTACGCGATCAGCGCGTAGGCCTCCAGGACCGCTTCGAGTCGTTCCACTGGCGTGCCGGCCCGGTCGCGCACCTCGGTCAACCGGTTCGCGTGCGCGGTCACCTGGCGTTCGTGCCATGCCAGGAGAACGGCTTCCACGTCGGAGAAGTACTTGTAGAGGGTCGCCCGGCCGATTCCCGTCTCGGTGGCGATCTGAGACATCGTCACCGACCGGAGGCCGTGTCCTGACACCAGCTTCGCCGTCGCGTCCAGGATCGCGTCCCGCACCGCACGGCGGTGCTCGTCGACCGTCTCGTTCCAAAGCTTGGGCACTGCCCCAGTATGCGTGCTGTCGCTGCAGACGATGTGGCTCGGGTGTGGACAGTGTGTCTCGTAAAATGCTTGAGTAGGGGCAGCCGCCGCACGCGGGACGGACAGAGCGGGACAGACAGAGACGAGGCCACGCCGTGACTGAACCGCACCCGTCACCCGAGCCGCCTGACGAGGGCGGTGCGCCCCGCTGGGTCAAGGTGTTCGGCGGGTTCGTCCTCGCCGTGGTCGTGCTGTTCGTCGCGATCCACCTCGCCGGTGGCGGCATGGTGGGACACACGCCGTGAGGACCATGCCCCCTCGCGTACGTAAGGTCGCGCTGACGGCCCATGTCACGTTCTCCGTCGGCTGGATCGGGGCGGTCGCCGCCTTCCTCGCGCTCGCTCTCGCGGGATTGAACAGCCAGGACTCCGGGACGGTGCAGGCGGCGTACCTCTCGATGGAACTGACAGGTTGGTTCGTGATCGTCCCGCTCGGTCTCGCTTCCCTCCTCACCGGTCTCGTGCAGTCGCTCGGCACGGTGTGGGGGCTGGCGCGCCACTACTGGGTCCTGATCAAACTTCTGATGACCGCCCTGGCAACGCTGGTGCTGCTTGTCCACATGCGGCCCATCGGCCATATGGCAGACGCGGTGAGGCAGGCGACGCTCGCGGACGGCGAGCTCGGCGGCATGCGGGTCCAGCTCGTCGCAGACGCGGGTGCCGCCCTGGTGGTGCTTCTGGTGGCGGTGGCGCTGTCGGTGTTCAAACCGCGCGGCATGACCCGCTACGGACGGCGTCGTCTGCGGGACGGCACACCTTCGTGAGCCCTGTGCCCGAGCACGTTCAGCCGCCGCGTTCATGGAGGACGGTCCGAGCGGGGGCGGCCTGGGAGCGGTGCACGGAGGCGCCCCGTTTCCCGCCACCCTCTTGACGTGCACCTGGCCCGACTGGCTCCATGGGAGCGCTCCCATGCTCTCTTCCGGTGCACCTCTCCTCAACGCCTCTGGAGTCGCAGTGAGAACAACACCCCGCACGGTGCCGAAGAAACCGACCGCCGTCCTGCTGACGGTCGTGGCCACCGTCCTCGGCCTGCTCGCGCTGTCCCCGGTCACCGCCCATGCCGACTCGCGGCCCACCCCCGCCGCGGCCGGCCTGCACATCAGCAACGGCCGTCTCCTCGAAGGCAACGGCAACGACTTCGTGATGCGCGGCGTCAACCACGCCCACGCCTGGTACCCGGGCGAGACCCGGTCGCTGGCCGACATCAAGGCACTCGGGGCCAACAGCGTGCGTGTCGTCCTCTCCGACGGCCACCGCTGGACCCGCAACAGCGCGGACGACGTGGCGGCAGTGATCGACGACTGCAGGACCAACCGCCTGATCTGCGTGCTGGAGGTGCACGACACCACCGGCTACGGAGAAGAAGCCGCTGCCGGCACGCTCGACCACGCGGTCGACTACTGGATCAGCCTCAAGGACGTCCTGGCCGGCGAAGAGGACTACGTCGTCGTCAACATCGGCAACGAGCCCTGGGGCAACACCGACCCGGCCGGCTGGACACAACCCACGATCGCCGCGGTCCAGAAGCTGCGCGGGGCCGGCTTCGAGCACACGATCATGGTGGACGCGCCCAACTGGGGCCAGGACTGGCAGGGCGTCATGCGGGCCAACGCCCGGACGGTGTACGAGGCCGACGTCACCGGCAACCTGATCTTCTCGATCCACATGTACAGCGTCTACGACACGGCCCAGGAGATCACCGACTACCTCGAAGGCTTCGCCGCCGCGAAACTCCCGGTTCTCATCGGTGAGTTCGGCGGCCCTGCCGACCAGTGGGGCGACCCGGACGAGGACACCGTGATGGCCACCGCCGAGCGGCTCGACCTCGGCTATCTGGCCTGGTCCTGGAGCGGCAACACCGACCCGGTCCTCGACCTCGCGATCGGCTTCGACCCGGCGCGGCTCAGCTCCTGGGGGCAGCGCATCTTCCACGGTGACGACGGGATCGCCCGGACCTCCCGTGAGGCCACGGTGTTCGGCGGCGCCGCGCCCGACACCGTGGCCCCGACCGCACCGGGCACCCCGACCGCCTCGGACCTCTCCTCCACCTCGGTCACCCTGACCTGGCCGGCCTCCACGGACGCCGTCGGCGTCACCGGCTACGAGGTGGTCCGCGTCGACGCCGCCACCGAGACCGTGGCCGCCTCCGCCACGGCCGCCGCGGTCACCGTTCCCTCCCTGAGCGCGGACACGACGTACACCTTCGCCGTGTACGCGAGGGACGCGGCCGGCAATCGCTCTCCCCGGTCCGCCACGATCACCGTCACGACCGAAGAGGGCACCGGCGTTCCAGGTGCCGGCTGCTCCGTCGCCTACCGCGGCACCAACGAGTGGCCGGGCGGTTTCCAGGGTGAGATCACCATCCGCAACACCGGTGGCGCAGCCGTCAGCGGCTGGACCCTGGGCTTCGCGTTCCCGGCCGGCCAGACCATCAGCAACATGTGGGGCGGCACCCCGACTCAAAGCGGTGCCTCTGTGACGGTCGCCGCCGCGTCGTACACCTCGACGATCCCCGCGGGCGGCTCGGTCACGGTCGGCTTCACCGGAACCACGGCCACGGCCAACCCCGCTCCGACGGCGTTCACCCTCAACGGCATCGCTTGCGCGGCTGGTTGACGGGCCCCGCTCCGGGTGACCGGCGGGGACGCGTACCCGCCGGTCACGGCTGCCTGAGATAGCCTCCGGGCATGGATTCGCGACTGGCGGCGTACGCCGTGTGCATCGAGGGAGACCGGGTGCTGCTCGCACATGCCGTGAAGCCGGGCGGTGAGATGACCTGGACTCTTCCGGGAGGCGGAGTCGAGCACACGGAGGATCCGTTCGACGCGGTGATCCGGGAAGTCGCGGAGGAGACCGGTCTGGACGCGGTGGTCGAACGCCTCCTGGGCGTGGACTCGAGGGTGGTCCCTGCTGCCGAGCGCCGCGTGCCCGGCCGGCCCGAACTGCACAACGTCGGCATCTTCTACCGGGTTCGCGTCACCGGAGGCCGCCTGCGTCCGGAACCGAACGGCGAGACCGCCGAATCTCTCTGGACCCCGATCCCCGAGGTCGCACGCCTGCACCGGTCGTCGCTGGTCGACATCGGCCTGGCCCTGGCCCGATCCGTTCCGGCGACCGGTCATGTGGCCGCGGTCCCTGTGGGCGGCCTGATCCGGCACTGAGGTGTGGCCGCAGCCGTCCGCGCGCCGGGTGCGGCCCCGACAGGGTCACGGCCACGAGGCGGCGGACCGCGGCCTTGGAGCGCGGCGTCCTGGCGGCGGTGAGCGCGTGCAGGCAGCGGCCGGCCGGCTCGGCCGGCCGCGACGTCGTCACGCAGTTCGCCGGTCCGTGTTTCGTCTCCGGCCATCTCGGTCCTGATGGGCCCGAGCGGTTTCGCGCTCTCCCGAGGAGCGGCTCTTCCCGCCTCGCACGAGCCGTACGGCCGCGGGGCCACATGTTGCCTAGCTTACCCCCTGGGGGTATGTTGAGTCTCACACCCCAGGGGTACCCCCTAGGGGTATCGAGCCCAAGGGAGAAACGATCATGTCAACGGTCAACCCCCGGCGGTGGTGGGCGCTCGTCGTGCTCGCGGCCGCCCAGTTCATGGTGATCATGGACACCTCGATCATCGGGGTCGCGCTCCCCGAGATGCAGAAGGACCTCGGCTTCTCGCAGGGCGAGCTGCAGTGGGTCTTCAACGCCTACGTCATCGCCTTCGGCGGACTGCTGCTGCTCGGCGGACGGCTTTCCGACCTGCTCGGCGCCCGCAAGGTGTTCAACGCCGGCTGGGTCGTCATGATCGCCGGATCGGTCGTCGCCGCGGCCGCGCAGACCGCGTGGGTCGAGGTCGTCGGCCGCGCGGTCCAGGGTGTCGGCGGGGCGCTCATCGCGCCCGCCGCGATGACACTGCTGATGATGCTCTTCGGTCACAACCCGAAGGAGCTCGGCAAGGCGATGGCCCTGTACGGTGCCGCCGCTCCCGCGGGCGGTACGGCGGGTGTGTTCCTCGGCGGCGTCTTCACCGAGTGGCTGAGCTGGCCGTGGGTGTTCATCATCTACGTCCCGATCGGCCTGGCCACCCTTGCCGCCACCGGGCTGCTGCCGTCCGTCGCGGGCCGTCGTGGCTCGGTCGACGTCCTGGGCGCTGTGGCGGTCACCGCAGGTCTGGCGCTCACGGTCTTCGCGGTCGTCCGGGCGCCGGAGGCGGGCTGGGGCTCGACCGGCACCGTCCTGCAACTGGCCGCCGCCGCCGCGCTGCTGATGCTGTTCTTCGTGATCCAGAGGTCGGTGCGTCAGCCGCTCATGCCGCTCGCCATCTGGCGTGTGCCGCGTCTCGGTTCGGCCAACCTGGCCATGACCCTGCTGGGCGCCGCGTGGATTCCGATGTGGTACTTCCTCAACCTCTACCTCCAGCAGGTCCTCGGTTACGGCGCCTTCGCCTCGGGCGCGGCGCTGCTGCCCATGACGGTGCTCCTCATGATCTTCATGACGGCCGTCACGGCCAGGCTGATGGGCAGGTTCGGGGCCAAGCCGCTGATCGCGGGTGGTTTGCTGGTCCTGGCCGCCGGTCTGCTGTGGCTCTCGGCCGTGGAGCCGACCGGCACGTTCCTGGTCGACGTCCTGCCCGCGTCGCTCGTCGCCGCGCTCGGCATGTCGCTCGCCTACATCCCGGCCATGATGGCCGCCATGTCCGGGGCACCGCAGGAGCAGGCGGGTCTCGCGTCCGGCATCGTCAACACCACCTACAACGCCGGTTCGGCCCTCGGTCTGGCCGCGCTGACCGCACTCGCCATGTCCCAGGGAGCCGGTGAGCTCGGCAACCTGCCCGCTCTCACCGACGGCTTCTCCTCCGCGTTCGTGGGTGCCGCTGTGATCGCCGCGATCGGTGGCGTCGTCACGCTGCTGGTCATGCGCGGCGAGAAGGCCGCCGCGGCGGCTGCCGCGCAGGCCGAGGCCGCTCCGGCCGCGCGCGGCGAGCAGGTCGGCGCGTAGCGGGAATGGATGCCCTGCGGCCGGACGATTTGTGTACCAGCGGGGGGTATGGCGGGGCCACTTCGCACATACCCCCCGGGTGTACGACCCTCTCGGGCGGCAGGGCTTGAGGTTTATACCCCCCGGGGGTATGTTTGGCAGTGGAAGAACCTCCAGCGGTCTTCGATGAAGGGGCAGGTCATGAACACAGGTCTCAGGATCACGGCATTCGCGGCGGCGCTCGCGGCGACGTTCGGTACGGCGTACGGAGTGGGGAGCGCCGTGGACCCGGTCGTCGCGAAGAAGGACACTGCCGGGCACGGTGGGCACGAGGCCGGTGCCGGCACTGATGCGGGCCACGACGGGACGGGAGTCGGTGAGACACCACCACCCGGCGGTCTCCAGATCGCGGACCAGGGCTTCGCCCTCGATCTCAAGACCCCCCGCGTCGAGGCGGGCAGGACGGCCGAACTCCGCTTCGCGGTCGTCGACGAGGGTGCCGGCCGCAACGTCACCGACTTCCGCCGCGAGCACGGCAAGGAGCTCCATCTGATCGTCGCGTCGCGCGATCTGACGACGTACCGCCATCTGCACCCGGTGCGTGCCGCCGACGGCACCTGGTCGACCCCGGTCGAGCTGCCGAAGGCCGGTGGATACCGCGTCTTCGCCGACTTCGCGCCCGAGGCGAAGAACACGGGCGGCCTCACCCTGGGCGCCGACCTCGCCGTGTCCGGCACGTCGAAGCCGGAGCCGCTGCCCCGTTCCGAGCGGAAGGTGAGCGTCGACGGATACGAGGTGACCCTGGGCGGCGACCTGCGGCCCGGTGCCGGCAGTGAGCTGAAGCTGAGCGTCGCCAAGGACGGCAGGCCCGTCACCGACCTGCAGCCCTATCTTGGCGCGTACGGACACCTCGTCGCACTGCGCTCCGGAGACCTCGCCTACCTGCACGTCCACCCGAACGGCGAGCCCGGCGACGGGAGGACGAAGCCCGGCCCGGAGATCTCCTTCACCGCGACCGCCCCCAGCAAGGGCTCGTACCGCCTCTTCCTCGACTTCCAGCACGAAGGCAAGGTCCGCACCGCGGCGTTCACCGTGACGACCGGTGGGTCCGCGGCGCAGGAGCCGCAGACCGAGGGGCACGAGTCCTCGGGACACGACCACTGATGAGTGTGGTCGAAGCCCCAAGTCCCCGGCCGGGCCGGCTTCCGCCTCGCAGGGGGCGGCGGCTGTGGAGGCCTTGGAGTGTCGACGCCGAAGGGGCGGACCGCAGCGGTCCGCCCCTTCGGCGATTCCCGGCTCGCGCGCGCGAGGACCTGCGGCTTCCCGGTGCCTGTGACGGGTGGACGGGAGCCGCCGGACCGTCAGGGAGCGATCCCCACGCCGTCGACGTGGCTCCACGCCTTCTCCTGCGCGGCGGTCATGGCGGGCCAGTCGAACCCGCCCGGCCGGGGCCGGACCCGTGAGGCGTACGGCGCGGGTCGGAAGGCGGGGTCGTAGAAGCAGCCGCTGTCGTTGATCCGTTCGAAAGCGGGGCAGGCGGCCGCCACGGAGTGCGGGGTCGGCTTGCGGCCGGAGCGCACCCATGTGTCCAGCGCGGCAATGGAGTTGGCGTACTCGGCCTGGCTCAGCCCGCTGTGCTCCGTCTCCCTCGTGAACGTCTGAACGAGGTACTCGTCCCGGCCGGCGCCCTGGAGCGTGGCGCGGTAGGCCGCCTCGTGCTCGATGAAGGCGGTCGGGTCGTCGATCGCGTGCAGCGTCAGGACCGGCACGGAGACGGTGCCGGTGAGGTCGCTGTCGTACGAGAGATCGCGGCGCGCGGCGGGGTCGGCCGAGAACCGTTCGACGCCGGCGTTGAGCGCCTCGTCGTCGTGCGACCCCGAGTACCGCACGCCCATGTTGCTGAACGGGTTGCGGCCGCCGAGCCGGTTCGTGACGATGTCGCGGAACGTGAAGGTGGCGAACCGGAGGTGCGACTCGAGCGTGCGCTCGGGGACACGGGTGACGGCGAGGATGTCGTCGAGGTTGCGCTGCTGCAGCGAGGTCCGGTCCGCGGGGGCGGAGGCGTAACCCGTGCACTCCTGCAGACGCGCGCGAAGACCGGTGCTCGTCATGGTGGAGCCGGCGCGGAGCCCCTGCCACAGGGGGTACTGCGGTTCGGTCGGCCGTGGGTGATTGCGGCAGTAGTACTGGTAGACCACCCTGAGGTCGACGCGGTAGTCGTAGCCGCGCGACCCGCCCCCGAGGACACCGTTGGTCAGCAGCACGCCGTCGTAACGGTCCGTGGCGGCGGCATGGGTTTCGGCGACCTTGGCGGCCACGTTGCCGCCCCAGGACTGACCGTGCGCATACGTGCGTTCCGGTTTGCCGAACCGGGAGACGAACAGGCGGCGCACGTTCTCGGTGTCGGCGGCGGCCATCCTGGTTCCGTAGCCGCCGCGGCGGTAGGAGGAACCGGCCCAGGCGTAGCCCTCCTCGACCATCACCGCCCAGCGGTCCAGGTCGTCCGTGCTGCGGGACGGATCCGAGGCGGCACCGAGATCGGGCCCGCCGTGGGCGTGCACGACGAGGGAACCGTTCCAGCGCGTGGGGACCGCGATCGCGTAGTGGGCCCCGTTGGCGTCCTGGCCGGTGTAGCAGGTCGCCTTTCCGGCGAGGGCCGGCGGGCAGTCGGCGACCGTGGGAGACGTGGGAGAGTTGGGAGAGTTGGGAGAGGCGGAAGGCGCGGAGCCGGCGCCGGAGGCGGGCGCGTTGCCGAGCGTGCCGAGGGTGATCGCCGCGAGCACGGCAGCCAGGACTGCTGAACGGCGTCCACGGGGCGGCCGCCGCCGGGCGGCGGCCGCGGGTGCGTCAAAGGTGTTCAAGGACGGGCTCCCTGTATCTGTATCTCTGTGCTGTGTGTGCTGTGCGTTCTGTGCGAACGCGCGCCGAGAGTCGGGATAGTAGGAAGCGGTCGACGGTGAGACCATGCCTTCGATCATTGCGTTCATAGTGTTCGCCGATGGGGGACCGGGCGGCGGCGTGGACTCCCGGGTGGAACGGCCGACGGCCCGGACCCGATGGGCCGGGCCGTCGGAAGCGGTCGGAGCGTCCGGCCGAACCAGCCGGACGGCCGGTCCGGATCGCCGGCCGGTCCGGCGCTACGGTCGCTGGGTGAGGCGGAAGCTCTGTGCCGAAGAGCCGTCGCAGGCCCGCTGCTCCAGCTGTGTCCCGCCCGGAGCTCCGGCCAGGGCGCTGAGGCAGTGACCGCTGTGCCGGGCGGTGAAGCGGTAGAGGCCGGACGCCTCGCGTGCCACCCTCCACTGCTGGTTGTGGCCCCCGGCGCAGCTCCACAGTGGCAGCGGGGCGTTCACCGCCGTCGACACCCCGGTCACGTCGATGACCTGCTGAGCACTGTTGCGCACCCCGATCCGGTAGTGGCCGGTGTCCGTGGCCCGGAACTGGAACTGCTGCGCCACCGTGTCGTTGCAGGCGTACTGCTGCACGGCGGTGCCGTTGGCCGTGCCGGCGGCCCGGGCGTCGACGCACAGCCCGTTCGCACCGTCCGCCAGCGAGTACCAGGCCGTCTCGGAGACCGGGTCCTGCGGAGCGGGGCCGCTTTCCACGCCGCCCAGCCACTTCAGGCCGTCGAGCAGGAGCCGGTTCTGGGTCGCGCTCGCGAAGGTCGAGGAGAGCCGCGTGTTCGACGCGTAGTCCATGGCGTTGTGGCCGAAGTTGGCGTAGAGCATGCGGTAGGAGGTGTTGGTCCACACGATGGGGTGGTCGCCGCTGTACCAGGACTGGTTCGGATCGGTGCCGAGCGGGAAGCTCACCGGATCGACCGAGGCGAGGACCCGGATCGCCGGGTTGTTCCGCAGGTTCTTCGACCAGCTGTACCACTCGCTGACCGACGAGGTCCATGTCGTCGGCAGTCCGGCCGCCGCCGGATGGTCGGCGTTCTCCGTGCGCAGCACCGCCGTGGTCGGACCCCAGGTGTTCGACCGGAAGTTGCCGCTGCCGAGGAACTTTCCTGCTGCGGGTCAGCGTGGGGCGCTGGACGAAGACGGTCCGATCCGGCCGCCGGCGGAGGGTCGGTGCGCCGGTGCGGAGGTTCGCCGTCGGCAACGGCCGGCACAACTGGTACGGCGCGGCTGCCCGTTGGCGGTCGAGAGCGACATGGAACCCCCCGAGTCATGGATGTGAACGCAGTGCGCCTCGTTGACCGGTGAACCTAAAGGTCTGAACCAGGCGCGTCAAGATGTGCGTGCAAGATCTGAAGGCACGTGCCGCGGTGCCCGAGGTCGCGCCGTGCCCGCCGCGGGGGCGTGGCCCTGAAATCGGCCACTTGGCAGCCGAGTTCGGCGAGAAGCGGTGGATGTCACCGGGGTGCGGGTGTGATCTCCTGCCTCCACCTCTTGAAGGGGTCGGCAACTTCGCGCTCAGGCTGTGGAGTTGTGTCAGGGTGCCCGGCGTGCCGGTCGGCCCCTGGCCTGTCCGGCCGTCCCGCGGCGTGCGACTGTGCGGTGACGTTCCGGCGCAAAACTGGTGTGGGCATGTCAAGCTGATGCCGTCCCGCCTGCCCCCACACCGCAGTTCAGGAGGACCCCGTGAAACTCCGTAACCGGTTCCGTCAGGGCTCACTCGCCCTCGGCAGTGCCGTCGCGCTGGTCGTCGCTCTCCCGGGCAGCGCCTTCGCCGCCCCGCCGCAGGCGCTGCCCGCCAACGCGGACGGGCTGGAACAGACCTTCCAGCCTGCCTTCGACTACGACACGGACGGCTGCTACCCCACCCCCGCCATCGGGCCCGACGGGACAACAGCCCCCGGCCTCAACACGAGTGGGGCCGTCAACGGCCAGTGCCGGGACGCCTGGGACCTCGACAACACCAACGGATACGCGCGCTACAAGTGCAACAACGGCTGGTGCGCCATCATGTACGGGCTCTACTTCGAGAAGGACCAGGCGGTGGCCGGCAGCGGGCTCGGCGGGCACCGGCACGACTGGGAGCACGTCGTGGTCTGGGTGCAGAACAACGAGGCGAAGTACGTCTCCACCTCCGCGCACGGCAACTTCGACATTTACAGCCGTGACCGGATCCGGTGGGACGGCACCCACCCCAAGGTCGTCTACCACAAGGACGGCCCGGGCACGCACTGCTTCCGTCCCGCGAACTCCAACGACGAGCCCCCGGAGAACCACTACCACGGGTGGCAGTTCCCCGATCTGGTCGGCTGGAACGGCTACCCCTCCGGCCTCCGTGACAAGCTGAGCCAGGCCGACTTCGGCAGCGCCGTCTTCGGCCTGAAGGACGGAAACTTCGACTACCACCTCGAGAAGGCCAAGCCCTCCGGCATTCCCTTCGACCCCAACGCCTGACGAGCGGACGCCGCGGAGGCCGCGGAGGCCGGCGGGCGCGAGGGCGCAGTGGCGCGTGACCGGGAGTCCTCCCGGAACCCGTTCTCCGCGCTCGGGCCGTTCTCCGTGCCGCGCTGTTCTCCGCGCTCGTGCCGCGTCGTTCTCCGCGTCGTTCTCCGTCAGGGACGCGCGGCTCCCGCGTGCCGCTGACGGAGAGCGTGGCGGACGTGCCCGATCACGAGAAATAGGACTCGAGGGTGCCGCGGCGCCGGGTGTCGAGCGTGGCGCAGTGGAAGGAGCCGCCGAACGGTGCGTAGTGCAGCAGGTCGCACGGGATCGGCTCGAAGCCCCACTGTTCGAGCGCCCGCAGCATGCCGGTGTGGTGCCTCTCCGCGATCACCCGCTTCTCGTCCAGCATGAGGACGTTCATGCTGAGCCACTTGCCGCACATCGAGGTGATCCTGAGCATGCGGTCGTCGATCGGGTCCGGCTCGGGGGCGACCAGGATGTCCCACGAACTCAGCACGTCGGGCAGGTGGTCGACGTCGACGTACTCCGGATTGACCAGCGCCTTGCCCGGTGCGAGCGGGATGAACGTCGTGTCGATGTGCATCGGTGTGCGGCAACGGCTGGTGATCTCGTGGATGCGGTAGCCGGGCCCGAGGTGGCGGCGCAGCCAGTCGATGCCCATCCGGTTGGTCACGTTGCTGCGGGTCACGAACAGATCGCGTCCCGCGCGGACGAAGTCCGCGGCGTCGAAGACCGGCTCGAACTCGGTGAGGATGTGGCGCATCGGCTCGCCGGGCCGGGGAGGCCGGAAACCCGGTTCGAACAGTTCGTCGGTGAGCTCCGGCCTCGGCGCCGCCGTCCAGCGCGCCCCGCGCCGGAAGTAGTCCTTGAGGATGCCGCGGTAGGAGTGTGTCTCGAAGTAGCGGCACGGCCATGCCATCGGGGTCTCGATGATCTCGTCGCCGATCACGAGCAGGCTGTCCCGCGGACAGGTGTTGCAGAAGCCGCGCGACGACCAACCGGGGGTTCTGAAGCGCTTCCTGTGGTCGGCCTTGTCGGGGCGTCTGACCGTGACGCCGAGGGACTCCAGGAGCGCGACGAACTCGTCGAGTTCGTGCTGTGCCCGCTCCACCAAGGGGCGCGGATACCTGAATCCCGCGGCGAGCCCCTGCAGTCGCGCCGCCCACGGTGGGATGTTGCAGGTGACCACCGGATGGCTGGAGGGGATCGTCGCGCCGTCGAGGCGCCCGACGATGATCTCTTCCAGCGGGTCCCACTCGTTGTGTGACCCGACCGGCGGGGCGGGGTGCTCTTTGACGCCGGGAGCCTCGGCCGTCGGCGCGGCCATCACACGTACCTTCCGCAAAGGCGCCGTTGCCCGCCGCCAGACCCGGGAACAAGGACCTCTGCCGTACCGCCACACGTATCGCGCTCGCTCATCGCGGTCCAGTTTCGTGTTTCCAGCGGTGGCGGGGACGGCGACACGCCGCGTGTTCGCGTGCGCGGGCGGGTTCAGGTCTCCGGACCGGGCCGGGCAGCGGGGTCGACGAACGGCCGGGCTGCCGCGGTGAGCCGTGCGGTCAGCCGCCGGGCTCGTCCGCGTGCCAGGGGGCGCCGGCCCGGGTGGCGCGGGCGTCGGCGGCGGTCCGCAAGGCGTGTACCGACGCGTCCACGGTGTCCCGCACGACGCCGAGGTAGTGGTGACCCGTCATGTGGCACCAGGCCGGCAGATCGAGCGGTGCGGCGGGGTCGGTGGCGACGATGTGCACGACGGTGCCCGGTGGTGCGCCTTCGATCTCCTTTCGGAGACGGAGGAGGAGAGTGACGCAGAGAAGTCCGGTGCCGTCGACGGTGAGGTCCGGCGCGTGGGTGTCCGGCGCGTGGGTGTCCGACGCGGTGATGTCCGGTGCGGGGGTGTCCGGTGCGGGGGTGTCGGGGCTCGTGGGGTTCATCGGCGGTAGGCGGTGGCGGCGACGACGGGCAGGAGGGCGACGGAGAGAACGCCGCCGGTGAGGGCGAGGGCGGGGTAGCTGGTGGCGGCGACCATGATGCCGGAGGCCATGCCGCCAGTGGCTCCGGCGATGGCGATGGAGACGTCGACCAGCCCTTGGGTCCTGGCGCGGGTGGCCAGCGGCACGCTGTCGGTGATGATCGCGGTGCCGGACACGAGGCCGAAGTTCCAGCCCAGACCGAGCAGGGCGAGCGCGAGCGCGAGGAGGGCGACGGAGTCGCCGGGCGCGGCGGCGGCGAGTACGCCGGAGGCCAGGAGGGTGATGCCGGCGGCGCCGGCGATCTTCATGCGGCCGTAGCGGTCGACGAGCCAGCCGGTGAGCGGGGACGGCAGGTACATCGCGCCGATGTGGATGGCGATGACGAGGCCGGAGGCGGCGGTGCCGTGGCCGTGGTCGTGCATGTGGACCGGCGTCATCGTCATGATCGCGACCATGACGAGCTGCGTGAGGACCATGACCAGGGCGCCGAGGGTCACCACGTTTCCGCGACCCTCGTACGTGTCGGTGCTGACGTCGGAGGCGGCCGGGCCGGCCGCGGCGTCGGCTTCCTCGGCCTGGGCGACGGCGCGGGCCACGAGCAGCGGGTCGGGCCGTAGCCAGAGGGCGAGGACGAGTGCGGCGAGCGCGTAGGCGGCGCCGGAGAGGATGAACGGCCCGGCGAGCTCGGGGATGCCGAGATGTTCGGCGAAGGCGCCGGTGGGCGCGGCGAGATTGGGGCCGGCGACGCCGCCGAAGGTGGTGGCGACCAGGACGGTGGAGACCGCCCGGGCCCGGTGGCCGGGGGCGGCGAGGTCGGCTCCGGCGTACCGGGCCTGGAGGTTGGTGGCGGTGCCCGCGCCGTAGACGAACAGGGCGATGAACAGCAGGACCGGGTTGTCCAAAACGGCGGCGACGATGACGCCGGCCGAGCCGGCGGCGCCGGCGAGGTAGCCGGTCGCGAGGCCGGGGCGGCGGCCTCGGGCCTGGGAGATGCGGCCGACGGCGACGGCGGCGAGAGCGGATCCGGCGGTGAACAGAGCACTGGGCAGCCCGGCGAGGCTGGTCGAGCCGAGCATGTCCTGGGCGAGCAGGGCGCCGACGGTGACGCCTGCGGCAAGCCCGGCGCCGCTGAGGACCTGCGAGGCGACCAGGACGCGCAGGATCCTGGGCTGTGCCTGGGTGGGGTCGGGTATGGAAGCCGTCGTGCTCGTGGGCGCGGTGCTGGTCATGTCTCTTTTCCGGAGCGGCGGTGGAGGTGAGGGGACCGGCGGGGTGTGCCTGGCCGGTCACGACCGGAGGGGGCCGGCATCGGCCCGGCGCCGGATGGACGGCGCTGCGGGTCGGTGCGACGGGATGGGTTCAGTCGGCTTGGAGGGCCGGGGCGAGGTCGGCGACGAGGTCGTAGGCGGCTTCGAGTCCGACGGACGGACGGACCGCGCTGTCGGCGATGCCGCGGTTCCTGCGCCGTCCGTCACGGGGAAGAGGCGTGCTGCGGGCCCGGTCCCGGATGCGGCGGGAGCCCGCCCTCCGGGGCGGTCACGCCAGGTCCGAGGCGTCGACGGGCAGCTCCGAGGCGTCGACGGGCAGCTCCGACAGGCGCCACTCGAGCATGCCGTCGTTGAGGCGGATCGCGCGGCGTCCGCGGTCGGTCAGCAGCCGCACGGCGTCGTAGGCCATGACGCAGTACTCGCCGCGGCAGTAGACGACGATCTCCAGGTCCTCGGGCAGCTCGTTGATCCGGTCGGCGAGCTCGTCGACCGGGATGCAGAGGGCACCGGGGATGTGCCCGGCCCGGTACTCCTCCACCGGCCGAACGTCCAGCACGACGATGTCACCGGCGGTGATCCGGCCCCGCAGCTCCTCACGGTTGAGCTCGACGGCGCTGTCCTCGCCGAGGTAGGCGTCCCGAGCCGCGGGTACGGCGGCCTGGTGGCGGTCGGCCACCTTGCGCAGCAGGGCCAGGAGCTGGGCGACGTCGTCGCCGGCGAGCCGGTAGTGGATGCGCACGCCTTCGCGGCGGGTGGCGACGAAACCGGCCTGCTTGAGGGTCTGCAGGTGCGCAGAGGCAGTGGTCAGGTTCAGCCCGGCCGCCTTCGCCAGCGCGTCGACCGTACGCTCGCCCTGGGCGAGCAGATCCAGCAGTTCCAGACGTTTTCCGCTGGCCAGCGCCTTGCCGCTGGCCGCGAACGCGTCGTACAGCCGCGCCTTCGTCGCACTCTTCGGGTTCTCCGACATGGCTTCCTCCATAAATCCATGGATTACTGTAGTGGAGTCCGGAGGGAGTGACCACACGCCCCCGTTCCCGGGAACACGGCCATGTCGCGGAGCCGGCGCGTTCCAGGAGGCCGGCGGCGGTCATGGCGTGCTCACCGTGCCCACCGCAGGACCGCCGTTCCACGGTCCTGCGGACCGGTACCTTTCTTGTCGAACGCACGTCATGTACCTGGGAATGAGGAATCCGTGTTCGCGCTGCCGCTCACCGACGACGCCCAGCTCCGCCCCCTGGAGCCCTGGCAGGCGCAGGAGTTCCTCGATCACATGAACCGTGCCCGGCCCTACGTGAACCCGTGGATTCCCTGGGCGACTCTCAGCACCGACCTCGCCTCGGCCGCCGCGACGCTCCAGCGCTACGCGGACGGGCAGGCCGCGGACAGCCGCCGCCTCTACGGGATATGGCTCGAGGGAACCCTGGTCGGTGGCGTCATGTTCACGAACTTCGACGCCGCGTCGGGAGTCTGTGAGATCGGCTGCTGGCTGGAGGAGGACGCGGCAGGCCGCGGGCTGGTCAACCGGGCATGCCGAGTGCTGATCGACTGGGCGTTCGCCGAGCGCGGTATGAGCCGCGTCGAATGGTGGGTCGGGTCGGGCAACATCCGCAGCATCGAGGCCGCGCGCCGGCTCGGGATGACCCGCGAGGGCGTGCTCCGGCAGCGCTATCCGTACCGCGGGACGCGGCAGGACAGCGAGGTCTGGGCGGTCCTCTCCGAGGAGTGGCCCGCCGGGCGCGAGGCGGGCACGTCGGACGTCAGAGAACGGTAACGACTTGGGGAGCGATAGAGGCGGGCCCCCGGCCATGACGTGAAGGCGGCCGTCCCATGCTGCTCCTCCAGCACCCCACCCGGTGATAGACGCGGTCCGAAAACGCCTGGACCGTCAGACCCGCCTCGGCCATGCTCCTCACGTGACCACCTACCTCGAGTCCGAGCGCCTGACTCTGCGCCCTTTCGCCGCCGCCGACGCGGACCTGCTGATCGAGCTGGACAGCGACCCGGCGGTGATGCGCTACCTGACCGGCGGCGCTCCGACTCCGCCGGAGGAGGTCCGCGACCTCGCCATCCCCAGCATCCTCGCCGGCTACGAGCGCTGGGATCACGACCTCGGCCTGTTCGCCGCCAACGAGAAGGACGGCGGCGCGTTCGTCGGCTGGTTCTGCCTGCGTCCGCTCCGCAGCGGCCCGCGTGAGGAGGCCGAACTCGGCTACCGCCTGCGCCGGGCGGCCTGGGGCCGGGGCTACGCCACGGAGGTCTCGCAGGCGCTGCTGGCGAAGGGGTTCGCCGAGCTTGGGATCCGCATGGTCTGGGCCGAGACGATGACCGTGAACCGCCCTTCGCGCAACGTCATGGAGAAGCTCGGGATGACGCTCGCGGAGAGCATCCCCACACCGGAGGACATGATGGCGGTTGAGGGTTCCGAGCACGGGGGTGTGCGGTACGAGATCACGAAGGATCAGTGGGAGCGGCGGCAGGCGTAGGCGGCGCGAGGCGCGACACCCGTGGATGTTATGTCATCAGCCCGCGCGGCCTTGTCTCATCGTGCCCCATCGGGCATATCCCGACAGCATCTTGCCGAACTCGTCGCTGAGCTCGCCCCGGCATGGGAGGCGCAGCAGGAGTCTGCGCTGGAGGAGCGGCGCGGCGGGGCGCGCCCCCCCCCCGCCCGGGGGGGCCCCCCCCCCCGGCGGGGGGTGGTCGCCCCCGTGGTGGGGGCCCAGGCGCCCGTGCGACACCCACAACACCCCACCGCCCCGGCGGTGGGG
>NZ_JBIAPL010000007.1:0-466743 GCF_042888225.1 Streptomyces sp. NPDC003023 | reverse complement strand
GAACCTCGACCATCCGAAGATGGACGGGGTATCAACATATCTGGCGTTGATTTTTGGCACACTGTTGAGTTCTCAAGGAACGGACGCTTCCTTTGGACCGTTTTCATGGGGCCCTCCGGGCGCTTCCCTTCGGTGTTTCAAACACTATCAGGCTTTTCCTGTCCTCCTGACCATCACCCTGCGGACACCGTGAGGACGCCCAGTGGTTTAGACCAGTTAGGATCTCGGCTTGACAGTCGCTGCCGACCCCCGACTCAGCGTCGCGTTGGGGTCAGGCAGGGATACGACGTTACAGGCCGACCGGCAGATGAGGCAAATCGTTTCCGGTGCACCCCTAGGTCCGTCAACTGGTAGATCTCAGGCGGAACTAGGACTTCTCATGACCTACTCTTCAGAGCAGCGCGCGTCCCGGACAGACAGTGACGGCGCCCGTACGAATCTCCGCCCCTGGGAGGCTCCATGACCACAGTGACGTCCCCTCTTGCCGGCCGGGCCATCGGTCTCGCGGCCGTGCCCGATCCGGTGTTCTCCGGTGCCATGGTCGGGCCCGGGACAGCCATTGATCCCGTGCGTGAGCCGTCGGAGGCCCTTTCTCCCGTCGACGGCATCATCGTGTCCCTCCATCCTCATGCGTTCGTCGTCGTCGACGACGAGGGTCACGGTGTGCTGACGCACCTCGGCATCGACACCGTGCAGCTCAACGGCGAGGGCTTCGAGCTGCTCGTCGCCAAGGGGGACACCGTCACACGCGGTCAGGCCGTGGTGCGCTGGGACCCCGCGGCCGTCGAGGCTGCCGGCAAGTCCGCCATCTGCCCGGTCGTGGCGCTCGAGGCCACGACCGACGCCCTGTCCGACGTCCGTGAGGACGGCGACGTCAAGGCCGGCGAGAGCCTCTTCGGCTGGCAGTGACCCGCCGACGTCGGTGACGAACCTCGGACATCCATCCCGGCGGCTGGACCGCCGCCCCTATCGGAGACGGTGAAATGGAGACAACGCTGCGAGGCGTCGGCGTGAGCCACGGTGTGGCGATCGGCGAAGTGCGGCACATGGGCACGGCGGTTCTCGAGCCGCCGGCCAAGCAGATCCCGCCTCAGGACGCGGAGCGCGAACAGGGGCGCGCCCGCCAGGCCGTGGAAGCCGTCGCCGCCGACCTGATTGCCCGGGGCAATCTGGCAGGTGGCGAGGCGCAGGCGGTGCTCGAGGCCCAGGCCATGATGGCGCAGGACCCGGAGCTCATGTCCGACGTGGAGCGCCGTATCGCCGTCGGCAGCACGGCCGAGCGGGCGGTGTACGACGCGTTCGCTGCGTACCGGGCTCTGCTGGCCGGTGCCGGCGAGTACCTGGCAGGCCGGGTCGCGGACCTGGACGACGTCCGGAACCGGATCGTGGCGCGGCTGCTGGGCGTGCCCATGCCGGGTGTGCCGGACAGCGACGAGCCGTATGTACTGATCGCCCGGGACCTGGCGCCGGCGGACACCGCGCTGCTGGACCCGGGACTGGTGCTCGGCTTCGTCACCGAGGAGGGCGGGCCCACGAGTCACAGCGCCATTCTGGCGCGGGCGCTCGGGGTCCCCGCCGTGGTCGCACTGCCGGGCGCGGGTGAGCTCGCCGAGGGCACGCTGATCGCCGTCGACGGCAGCACGGGCGAGATCTTCGTGGAGCCGAGCGACGAGAAGCGGGCGCAGATGGAGCGGGCGGCGGCCGAGCGCAGGGCCGCGCTCGCGGCGTCCAGCGGTCCGGGCGCGACGTCGGACGGCCACAAGGTGCCGCTGCTGGCGAACGTCGGCGGGCCCGCCGACGTGCCGGCGGCGGTGGACGCCGGCGCCGAGGGTGTCGGCCTGTTCCGTACCGAGTTCCTTTTCCTCGACGACAGCAAGCAGGCTCCGTCCGAGGAGAAGCAGGTCGAGGCGTACCGGAAGGTGCTCGAGGCGTTTCCCGAGGGCCGGGTGGTCGTGCGGGTGCTGGACGCCGGTGCGGACAAGCCGCTCGACTTCCTGACGCCGGCCGACGAGCCGAACCCGGCACTGGGTGTGCGCGGTCTGCGATCGCTGCTGGACCACCCGGACGTGCTGCGGACTCAGCTGTCGGCGCTGTCGAAGGCCGCACAGGGCCTGCCCGTGTACCTCGAGGTCATGGCGCCGATGGTGGCGGACCGTACGGACGCGAAGGCGTTCGCGGACGCCTGCCGCGAGGCGGGGCTGCAGGCGAAGTTCGGCGCGATGGTGGAGATTCCGTCCGCCGCGCTGCGGGCGCGTTCGATCCTGCAGGAGGTCGAGTTCCTGTCGCTGGGCACCAACGACCTGGCTCAGTACACCTTCGCCGCCGACCGGCAGGTGGGTGCGGTGTCCCGGCTGCAGGATCCGTGGCAGCCGGCGCTGCTCGACCTGGTGGCCCTGTCCGCGGAGGCCGCGAAGGCCGAGGGCAAGAGCTGCGGCGTGTGCGGTGAGGCCGCCTCCGATCCGCTGCTGGCCTGTGTGCTGACGGGTCTCGGTGTGACGTCGCTGTCGATGGGCGCGGCGTCCATCCCGTACGTACGGGCGACGCTGGCGAAGTACACGCTGGCCCAGTGCGAGCGCGCGGCCGCGGCGGCGCGTGCCGCGGACACCGCTGAGGAGGCCCGGGTGGCCGCGCAGGCGGTTCTGTCCGGGGAGTAGCCGTCGCGTTGCTCACCGGCAGCAGGAAGAAGGGGGCTTTCCGCCGAAGGGCGGGAAGCCCCCTTCGGCGTCAGTGGTGGTGCTCCGGGTCGTCGGTGGCGACGGGGAACCCGGCGCAGTACTCGACGCCCGGTTCCGGTGGGATGGGGTCGCCGGTCGCCGCGTCGGTGCAGTACGCGCTGAACACCTCGCCCGCCGTGAGGGGATCGAGGCGGCCCTGCCGGAGGCGCCAGCCGTGCAGGTGGTCCGCGGCGCCGGGTGTGCTGGTCCTCAGGACCACTCCCCCCGAACCCTGCAGAGCGATGCCCACCGCGAGGACGGTGACGAACTCGGCTCCTTCCGTGGCGTCGATCCGCGCGGACTCCTCGGCGCTGCCGTGTGCGTGCAGAACGGCGAGGAGTTGCTCGTCGGGTCCGGGGACGCTGCAGACGAGGTGGTGCTCGCCTGGCCCGGCCCGCTCGAGGAGGCGCATCAGGATGCGGGAAGCCTCCTCGAAGGCGGCCCTGCCGATGTCCTGGCCGCAGTCGGCGCACATGCCGAGGTCGGCGAGGAGCACGGTGGCGTATTCCCAGGTGGCCTGGCGGACGGCTTTGCCGATGAGCTCGGGCAGCAGCCGGGTGAGCGGCTCGCCGGTGTAGGGGACGCTCGCGGCGCGGCCCGCCAGTTCGGCGGTGAACCGGCTGCGGCCGGCCGGGGCGTCGGCGTCGATGCCCGCTTCCGCGCAGAACTCGGCGAACTCGTCGGGGTCGAAGAGGGCGACGGACGTGTGCAGTTGCTGCGCGGACAGGCTCCTCAGCAGTTGCTCGGACTGCTTGAGATACGTCGGGTAGTCGTCGAAGGCGAAGGTGCGGTATTCGCGCATCCTCGTGAAGTCCTGTTCGTCGGCGAGGATGCCGACGGTGCTCGGGACCTCGCGGCGCAGTGAGCGCCGCATCGATGCGTTGTTCCGGGTCCGCCTGGACCGATTCGTGTGCGCCATGCCGATATTCCCCCAATGCGCTGTCGATCGTTCGTGACTCACGGTAGTGGGAGCCACTGACAATCGGTGCCGGCGAACGCGCGACCCCTCGGCCCCGGCCTGCGGCGGCCGGGCCCGAGGGGTTGGAGGTGGTCCTGGCGGGGCTACTTGCGGGCCTGCGCGATCTCCTCGTAGAAGCGGAGGAGTTCGAGGTTGTCCACGGAGCCGGGGTTGACCGCCTTGGCGAGCGCGGTGCCCTGGAGGAGGCGCTTGACCGGGACCTCGATGCGCTTGCCGGTGAGGGTGTGCGGGACGCCGGGCACCTCGATGACCTCGTCGGGCACATGGCGCGGGGAGAGGTTCTCCCGGATGGACTGCTTGATGCGTGCGCGCAGGGAGTCGTCGAGCTTCGCGCCTTCGGCGAGGTGCACGAAGAGCGGCATCCAGTAGCCGCCGTCCGGCTCCTCCAGGCCGATGACGAGGGACTCCCGGATCTCGGGGAGGCGTTCGACGACCTCGTAGATGTCGGCGGAGCCCATGCGGACGCCCTGGCGGTTGAGGGTGGAGTCGGAGCGGCCGTGGATGATCACGGAGCCCCGGTCGGTGATGGTGATCCAGTCGCCGTGCCGCCACACACCGGGGTACATCTCGAAGTAGCTGTCGCGGTAGCGGCTGCCGTCGGGGTCGTTCCAGAAACGGATCGGCATGGAGGGCATGGGGTTGGTGACCACCAGTTCGCCGACCTCGCCGATGACGGGCCTGCCCTGCGGGTCCCAGGACTGGAGATCGGTGCCGAGGCAGGCCGCCTGCAGTTCGCCGATCTCGACGGGGAGGGTGGGGACGGCGCCGGCGAAGCAGCTGCACACGTCCGTTCCGCCGCTGACGGAGGCGATCCACAGATCGTCCGCCACCTCGTCGTGGATCCAGCGGAAGCCGTCGGGGGGCAGCGGTGAGCCGGTGGTGGCGACGCACTGGACGCGGGAGAGGTCGAAGTCCCTGCCGGGGTGGACGTCGGCCTTCGCGCAGGCCATGACGTAGGCGGCGGAGGTGCCGAACAGGGTGGCCCCGGTGCGTTCGGCGACCCGCCACTGGGCGCCGGTGTCGGGGAATCCGGGGCTGCCGTCGTACAGGACGACGGTGGTGCCGGTGAGCAGGCCGGAGACGAGGAAGTTCCACATCATCCAGCCGGTGGAGGTGTACCAGAAGAGCCGGTCACCGGGTCCGAGGTCGCAGTGCAGGCCGATCTGCTTGAAGTGTTCGAGCAGGATGCCGCCCTGGGACTGGACGATGGCCTTGGGCAGACCGGTGGTCCCGGAGGAGTAGAGGACCCACAGGGGGTGGTCGAACGGGACCTGCTCGAAGACGGGCTCCGCGTCCCCCGCGGTCACCGCGGACCACTCGAGGGCACCGTCCGGGGCGGCGGTGCCGAGCAGCGGGATGTGGACGACCGCTCGCAGGGTCGGCAGCTCGCGGCGG
This sequence comes from Streptomyces sp. NPDC003023, assembly GCF_042888225.1. Classification (NCBI taxonomy): domain Bacteria; kingdom Bacillati; phylum Actinomycetota; class Actinomycetes; order Kitasatosporales; family Streptomycetaceae; genus Streptomyces; species Streptomyces sp. NPDC003023. Next base: position 461,655 of record NZ_JBIAPL010000007.1, on the reverse strand, counting down.
AGCTCGGCGACGGTCTCGGCGCGGTCGTGCTCCTTCCCGCCGTAGCGGTAGCCGTCGACGGTGAAGAGGACGACCGGTTCGACCTGCTGGAAGCGGTCGAGGACACTGCGGGCTCCGAAGTCCGGGGCGCAGGAGGTCCACACCGCGCCCACCGCGGCGGTGGCGAGGAGGGCGGTGACGGCCTGCGGGATGTTCGGGAGGTAGCCGCTGACGCGGTCCCCGGGGCGTACACCGAGGGCACGCAGCTCTGCGGCGAGCGCCCCGACCTGGCGTCGGAGCTCGGACCAGCTGATCGGTGTTGGCTCATGTGTCTCGTCCACATGAAGCAGCGCGGGATCATGTGCGTGCGCCGGGTCCTCGGCGGTGCGCAGGGCGTGCTCCGCGTAGTTGAGGGTGGCGCCGGGGAACCACTGTGCGCCGGGCATCGCGCGGTCGCCGAGCACCTGTGTGTACGGGGTGGAGAAACGGACCTCGAACCATTCGGCGACCGCCCGCCAGAACGTCTCCAGCTCGTCGACGGACCACTGGTGCAGTGCCTGGTAGCCGCCTTCGGCGGGTGCACCGTGCCGATCGGCGGCCCACGCCTGGAAGCGGGTGACACGGGCGGCCGCGATGCGGTCGGGGTCGGGCTGCCAGAGAGGGGCAGGGTTCTCTGCTGAGGTCATGGGGCGGCTCCCGGGCTGGCTCTACGCGGTGTGTGCGTGCGCCGCGCACGAGCGGGGTGTGCGCGGACGCGGCTGAGAGGACGATGCCATGTGATCGTCTTTCGCACCAGGGCGGATCCTCCATGAGCGGCGCGGCGAATATGTGCCCCCACCATGGGTGAACGGCAGTTGAACAGCACATCCGCGCCCGTCGCCGAGTGGCAGGGTGAGCCGCATGGACGGTCGTGATCTGGGGCGCGCGGTGAGAACTTTCGGTACGGGACAAGGGCTGCGGGCGGCACGTGGGGCGTGGCGGCGTCACCGGGCCGATGCGGCGGCCCTGCCGCCCCGGGGAGCGGAGCGGGCCAGGGTGCCGGGACCGGCCAGTGGGGCCGAGCCGCTTCCTGGCGGGGGAACCGTGCGGTTCGCTCGTTCCGAACTGCGGATCGTGGTGACCGTCGGCGGCGCGGTGTTCCGTGGCTGGGACGGTGCTCTGCCCGAGCCCTCGTACGCGCTGGCCGGTGCGCCGCCCGAGCCGGATCCACGAGCGGAGGTGGAGCCGGACAAGGACGGCGGCTGGCAGGTGGTGTCCGAGCGGCTGACGGTCGCGGTCTCACGGCACGGCGCCGTGGAGATCCGGACACCGGGCGGTGTGGTGCTGCGCAGGGATCTGCCGCCTCGCTGGTGGGAGCCGGTCCAGGGCGGTCCGGCGCGCTGGGTCCAGCGCAGCGAGATCGCGGCGGACGCGCGGCTGTTCGGGCTGGGCGGCCGGACGTCCGGTCCCCGGTTGCGGGACGGCACGTACCGGCTGTGGAACACCGCTCCCCCGCCCGGCTTCGGTCCTGACGACGGTCCGCTGCACATCACGATGCCGGTGCAGACCGTGGTGGCGGACGCGGGGACCCATCTCGCCTTCCACGACAGCACATGGGATGGCCGGGTGACCGTGCGCGAGGGTGAGGAGGGCGCCGGTTCCGGCCATGACAGGCCGGGCACGGTCGAGGTGCGGATGGACGGCGGGCCGCTGCGGAGCTGGGTGGTGGTGGGCACCCCGGCACGGGTTCTGAGCGGCTGGGCACAGCTGACGGGGGCGCCCGCGCTGCCCCCGTCGTGGGCGCTGGGTCCGCAGCACGCCGTACGGGCCGGCCGCGAGGAGGAGGTGCGGCGGACGGTGGACGCCCGCCGTCGGCTGGGGCTGCCACTGTCCGCGGTCCATGTCGCCGAGGAGCCCGGCTCGCGGCCGGCCGGGCGACCGGCCGCTTCGGAGGGCTTCCAGGGTCTGCCGGAGCTGGCGAAGGACCTGCTGGCGGACGGGGTGCGGCTGGTCCGGTCGGTGGCTCCGGCAGTGGACGCCGTGCCCGGAGAAGCGCGGTACGAGCACGGGCTGGCCGCCGGTCTGTTCGTGCGGGACGCGAAGGGCAAGGAGGTGCGCGGCACGACACGCCGGGGGGACTGCGTCTTCCCCGACTTCACGGATCCACGGGTGCGCGAGTGGTGGGGCGACCTGTACGGAGAGGGCACGGCGCAGGGTTTCGCCGGCGAGTGGCTCGACGGGAACGAGCCGGCGTCCTGCTCGGTCTTCCGCGGTGCGACGCTTCCCCGTTCGTCGCGGCATTCGCTCGAGGGGCGCGGCGGGGACCACCGGGAGGCGCACAACGTGTACGCCCTGGCCATGGCGCGTGCGGGGTACGAGGGGCTGCGCCGGCTGCGCCCGGACGAGCGGCCGTTCGTGATGTCCCGTTCCGGCTGGACGGGCATGCAGAGATACGGCGGCGCCTGGGCCGGTGACATGACGACGGGTTGGCCCGCGCTGCGTGCCTCGCTGTCGCTGGTGCTCGGCCTGGGGCTGTGCGGTGTCCCGTACGCGGGGCCGGACGTGGGTGACGAGGGCGGGCGGTCGGCGGAGCTGTACCTGCGACGGCTTCAACTGGCGGCCCATCTGCCGCTGTTGCGTACGAGCGGGTCGGGGACCCCCTTGTCTTACGGGCCCGAGGTGACGGCGTGGGCGAGGGACGCCCTGGTGGAGCGTGAGCGGCTGGGTCCGTACTTCACGACGCTGGCGCACCTGGCGCGGCTCACCGGGGCGCCGTATGTGCGCCCGCTGTGGTGGCGGTCTCCGCAGGACAGGCCGCTGCGGGACTGCGAGGACGCGTTCCTGCTGGGCGACTCGCTGCTGGTGGCCCCGGTTCTGGAGCCGGGCGCGGACCGGCGTGCGGTGCGGCTTCCGCGCGGCCGGTGGTACGACACGGCGTCGGGCCTGCCGTACGAGGGGCCGGGGCAGGTGCTGGTGGACGCGCCGCTGTCCCGAGTCCCGGTGCTCGCGCGGGCGGGGGCCGTGCTGCCGGTGCTCGCCGAACCGGGCTCGGAGGAGGGGCGGGACGAGGTCGCTCTGGAGGTCTGGGCACCGGCCGCGGGTCGCAGGGGCGGTGGCCTGGTGGTGCGGGACACCGGTGAGGGGTGGGCGGAGCCGGAGATCGAGCGCTACGCGACGCGGCTGGTGAACGGGCGTGTGGTCGTGGAGCGGACCACTGACGACGGACCGGTGGCGGTCGAGAGGGAGGTACGGGTCCGGGGGCCGGTGTGACGCGGGCGCCACACAGGGCCCGGCGCCGCACACAGCCGGGCACCGCGCACAGGGCCCGGCGCCGCACACAGCCGGGCACCGCGCACAGCCGGGCGCCACACACAGCGGGGCACCGCACAGGCCGGGCGCACCCCAGGGCCGGGCGCCTCAGTGCTTGTAGGTGCCCGCGAACCACTGGCGTACCGCGACGGTGTGGAGCGGGAAGGCGAGCTCGGCGGGGGCGTGCAGCAGCCGCCACCCGTCGGTCTCCTCGGTGGGTGAGGACGGAGGCAGTTCGGCGACGGGCCGCTCCGGGAGTAGTCCGAAGACGAGCAGGTGGGCCTGCGAGCTGAGGACGTCGGCGAGCCGGACATCGTGCTGCGACGCCTCGATACGGGTCTCCTCGCGCAGCTCACGCACCACCGCGTGCCGCCAGTCCTCGCCGTGGTCGATGAACCCGCCCGGAAGGGCGGTGCCGCCGCGGGCCGGTTCGATGAGCCGCGTGATGACGACGAGTCCGGTTCCGTGGGCGTCGCGCACGGGCACCAGGGCGACGGCCACCGGCAGCGGGTTCCGGTAGGCGGTCTCGTCGCAGGCGGGACAGGTGCGGGGCCATCCGGCATCGGGGCCGTACGGCGCTCCGCAATGACCGCAGTAGGAGTCCTTGGACACGCGCGGACTGTATCCGATCACCCTTCCGCACAGGGGCGGTTACTGATAGACGGTGTTCGCATGACTCGACTTGGTTCCGCTTTCCGTGCTCTGACCGCCATGACCGCGGCCCTGCTCTCCGTCGCCTCCGCGGCGCCCACCGTGCAGGCGGCCCCGGAACCGAGGGCGCCGCGGGAGTTCGTGGCGCTGCGCACCGTGGCGCCGACGATCATCCAGGAGATGCGCTACACGACGGCGCACAACTTCGTGGGTGAGCCGGTGGACGGCTACCGGCAGCCGGTGTGCATCCTGACCCGGCCGGCGGCCGAGGCACTGCGCCGGGCCCAGTCGCGACTGCTGCGGCAGGGCTACTCGCTGAAGGTGTACGACTGCTACCGCCCTCAGCGGGCCGTCGACCACTTCGTGCGCTGGGCGAAGGACCTCGAGGACGAGGCGATGAAGGCGGAGTTCTATCCGCAGGTCGACAAGTCGCGTCTCTTCGCGGACGGTTACATCGCGGAGAAGTCCGGGCACAGCCGCGGCAGCACGGTGGACCTGACGGTCGTGAAGCTTCCCGCGGTGCCCACCCGGCCGTACGTCCCCGGTGAGGCGCTGGTGCCCTGCTACGCGCCGCAGGACGAGCGGTTCCGCGACAACTCCGTCGACATGGGGACCGGTTACGACTGCTTCGACACGCTGTCGCACACCGACGACCCGAGGATCACGGGCGAGCAGCGCGCCAACCGGGATCTGCTGAGGAGCACGCTGGCCGCGGTCGGGTTCTCGAACCTGCCGGAGGAGTGGTGGCACTTCACGTACAAGCCGGAGCCGTTCCCCGACACGTACTTCGACTTCCCCGTCGCCGTGCGTCCTGTCGCGGGGCACGGGGCGGGCTGACGAGGGGCGCCGTTGCGGCTACGGTGCCCGCATGGCGCAGCAGCGGACTTTCGAGTCGTACGAGGAGTTCTGGCCCTACTACGTCGCGATGCACTCACGGGCGGCGACCCGGTGGGTGCATCTGACGGGCACGCTGACCGGTGTGGCGGTCACCGTCTACGGCCTGGCGCGGGGGCGGAAGCGGTACGCGGCCGCCCTGCCGCTGATCGGGTACGGGACGGCGTGGCCGGCCCACTTCCTCATCGAGAGGAACAACCCCGCGACGTTCGGTCATCCGGCGTGGTCGCTCCGCGGTGACGTGCGAATGATCCGGATGATGCTGGCGGGCAGGGACGCGGAACTGGCGGAGACCGCCGCCAAGTGGCATGCGGAGAACGGCTGACGCGTACCCGGTCGCGTCGCCGGTGCCGACGGCCTTGACGGTCTTTCACAGCAGGTGAAAACTGCCCTCTCGTCGGCAGCGCCGTAACGCGGCGCGCACGCTCACCACGGCCGTCGGGTCGACGGACGCACACACGACGTACGCACCACGCACGCAAGCACGCACGCACATGGAGCACGCACCCTGCACGGAGGACCGGCCGCACGGCCGGGCCGGGGACAAGGAGCCGCCATGAGCAACGCAGACATATTTCTCGGTGAGGTCATCGGCACCGCGATACTCATCCTCTTCGGCGCCGGCGTCTGCGCCGCCGTCACGCTGCACCACTCGAAGGCGAGGTCCGCCGGCTGGGTCGTGATCGCGTTCGGCTGGGGTTTCGGTGTACTGGCCGGCGCGTACACCGCCGCACCGCTGTCGGGCGGACACCTCAACCCGGCGGTGACGGTGGGCCTCGCCGTCGACACCGGTGAGTGGAGCAAGGTGCCGCTCTACATCCTGTCGCAGATGATCGGCGCGGTCCTCGGCGCCGTACTCGCGTACCTGGTCTACTTCGCGCAGTTCCAGGCGAACGCCGACATCAAGAACGCCCAGCCGACACTGGGGATCTTCGCCACCGGTCCGGAGATCCGCAAACCGTGGGCCAATCTGCTCACGGAGGTCGTGGCGACGGTCGGTCTGGTGCTCCCGCTGCTCGCGTTCGGCAGGAACGACGGGATAGGCATCGGGCAGGTCCCCGGCGCGGACGCCGGGATCTACGGCTCGGGCATCTCCATCCTGCTGGTGTCGCTGCTGGTCGTCGGCATCGGACTCTCGCTCGGCGGGCCGACGGGCTACGCCATCAACCCGGCCCGCGACCTCGGTCCGCGCATCGTGCACGCGGTGCTGCCGATACCCAACAAGGGGACGTCCGACTGGGGTTACGCCTGGGTGCCGGTGGCAGGGCCGGTCATCGGCGGACTGCTGGCCGGACTCGTCTTCAACGCAGCCTACTGAGGCCTTACGAGGGGACGTCATGACGGACAGGTTCGTCGCCGCGATCGATCAGGGCACCACGTCCAGCCGCTGCATCATCTTCAACCAGGACGGCGCCGTCGTCGCCGTCGACCAGCGTGAGCACCGCCAGATCTTCCCCAGGCCGGGCTGGGTCGAGCACGACGCCACCGAGATCTGGTCGAAGGTGCAGGCGGTCGTCGCCGGTGCGCTCGCCGAGGCGGGTCTGCGGGCGGACCAGCTCAGCGCACTCGGCATCACCAACCAGCGCGAGACGACGGTCCTGTGGGAACGGGCGACCGGGAAACCCGTGCACAACGCGATCGTCTGGCAGGACACCCGGACCGCCGCCCTCTGCCACGAGCTGGGCGGGGCCGACGGCCAGGACCGCTTCCGTGACACCACGGGCCTGCCGCTCGCCAGCTACTTCTCCGGCCCCAAGGCCGCCTGGCTGCTGGACAGCGTGCCCGGGCTCCGGGCACGGGCGGAACGGGGCGAGATCGCCTTCGGAACCATCGACTCCTGGCTGATCTGGAACCTCACCGGCGGCACGGACGGCGGAGTGCACGTCACCGACGTCACCAACGCGTCCCGGACGATGCTGATGGACCTCCGGACGCTGCGGTGGGACAGCACGATCCTCGCCGCGATGAACGTGCCGGAGGCCGTGCTGCCCGAGATCAGGTCCTCCTCCGAGGTGTACGGGACAGCCGTCGGCCCCCTCGCCGGGGTGCCGGTCGCATCCGCCCTCGGCGACCAGCAGGCCGCGGTCTTCGGCCAGGCCTGCTACGACACCGGTACCGCCAAGAACACCTACGGCACCGGCAGTTTCCTGCTCCTCAACACCGGCAACCGGCCGGTGCCCTCGAAGAGCGGGCTCATCACGACACTGGGCTACAAGATCGGCGGCGAGTCGCCCGTCTACTGCCTGGAGGGCTCCATCGCCATCACGGGCGCCCTCGTGCAGTGGTTCCGCGACCAGCTCGGCATCATCCGCTCGGCCGACGAGATCGAAACGCTCGCGGCGAGCGTGGAGGACAACGGCGGCGCCTACATCGTGCCGGCCTTCTCCGGCCTCTACGCACCCTACTGGCGCTCCGACGCCCGCGGTGTCGTCACCGGCCTGACCAGGTACGTCACGAAGGCGCACCTGGCGCGTGCGGTGCTCGAAGCGACCAGCTGGCAGACCCGCGAAGTCGTCGACGCGATGTACCAGGACTCCGGGGTACGGATCACCACGCTCAAGGTCGACGGCGGCATGACGGCGAACCGGCTGCTGATGCAGCATCAGGCGGACGTGCTGGGGGTGCCGGTGATCCGGCCGAAGGTGTCGGAGACGACGTGTCTCGGCGCGGCGTACGCGGCCGGACTCGCGACCGGCGTCTGGTCCGACCTGGACGAACTCAAGACGCACTGGCGGCGCGACGTGGAGTGGTCACCCCGGATGGACGCGGAGGTCCGCGAGCGCGAGTACCACAACTGGCGCAAGGCGGTGGAGAAGAGCTTCGGCTGGGAGGAGGGTCCGGCAGGCGGCTGAGTCCCCCGCACGCCCTGAGGACCACGGCCCGTACCCCGGTCGGTGGGGGTACGGGCCGTGCCACGTCCGACGGCCGGTTCGGCCCGGCGGGGTCAGGTCGTGGCGTGTTCCCGCACCTGGTCCGCACGGGCGTGCGCGTGCTCGACGACGGCGACGAGGATGTCCTTGACGGACTCCCGTTCCCGCGCGTCACCGATCAGCAGCGGCACCTCCGGATCGAGGTCGAGGGCGGCCCGCACCGTCTCGGCCGAGTACCGCTTCGCCCCCTCGAACGAGTTGACCGCGACCGCGAAGGGAATGCCGCGGCGTTCGAAGTAGTCGATTCCGGCGAAGCTGTCGTCGAGGCGGCGGGTGTCCGCGAGGACGACCGCCCCCAGGGCGCCCTGCGCCAACTCGTCCCACAGGAACCAGAAGCGGTCCTGACCGGGTGTGCCGAAGAGGTACAGCACGAGGTCCTCGCGGAGGGTGATGCGTCCGAAGTCCATGGCGACCGTGGTGGTCGTCTTCCCCTCGACGCCCTCGATGTCGTCCACCGGCCGGCCGGCCTCTGTGAGCCTCTCCTCGGTGCGCAGCGGCTTGATCTCGCTGACCGCGCCCACCAGAGTCGTCTTGCCGACGCCGAAGCCGCCGGCCACCAGGATCTTCAGTGTCACTGGCTCGATCGGCGCCTTGCGGCGGCTAGAGCGCCCGAAGACCATTGATCACCTCGCGGAGAATGCTCACGTCCGGCAGTTCGGCCGGCGGAACGGGACGGGTTACGTGCACGAGTGAGTCGTCGACGAGATCGCCGACGAGGACGCGGACCACGCCGACGGGCAGGTCCAGCCCGGCGGCGAGTTCGGCGATGGACTGGGGGGCGTCGCCGCAGCGTTCGACGATCTCGACGTGTTCCGGGGAGAGCGTCTGGTCCACGCCGGGGTCGCCGGCCGCGGCCTCCGGCACGACCAGGGCTATCAGGTCGAGCCGGTGGCGGCCGGCGTGGCTGGTTCGGCCGCGGGTCATCGCGTACGGGCGGACCACCGGGCCCGCGTCGGCGTCGATCCAGTGGTGCGATCTGTGACCGTGCCGGACTGAGTCGCTCATGGCCACCCCCTCATCCCCCCGAGGCGGGACCGGTCCGTGGCGCGGTTTCGAGGTGCACTCCGACGCGCTTGACCATCAGCGTCATCTCGTACGCGACCTGGCCGACGTCCGAGTCGGCATCCGCCAGGACGGCCAGGCAACTGCCGTCGCCCGCCGCGGTGACGAAGAGGAACGCCTCGTCGAGCTCCACGACGGTCTGGCGGACCTGCCCGGCGTCGAAGTGCCGGCCCACTCCCTTGGCCAGGCTGTGGAAGCCCGACGCGACCGCGGCCAGGTGTTCGCTGTCCTCGCGGGTGAGTTCACGGGAGGTGCCGGTCGCGAGGCCGTCACTGGACAGGACCAGGGCCTTGCGGATACTCGCGACACGGTCCACCAGCTCGTCGAGGAGCCAGTTGAGCCCGCCCGGGCGCTGGGCCCCGGTGGCGTCGGTTGCTGTGGCGTGCGGTGCGGTCATCGACCGTCCCCCTCAGATGTCGATCCTGGTACGGTCCGGCCGTCGCCGGTGGCCTGGTCGGTGCCTTGCTCGGCTGCGGCTTCCTCGGCGTTGCGGCGACGGCCGCGCTGCCAGCCGCGCTGCATGGAGGCCATGCGATTGCGGACTTCTTCGGCGTCCCGCTCCGGCTCGCGGCCGGTCGTGGCGGAGGACTCGGGTGCGGCGCCGGCCGACGCCCTGAGCTGGGGCGCGAGGCTGGCCTGCCGTACGCGGCGGGGCAGGCCGTCCAGCGTCGGCGAACCGGTGTCCGGCGCGGCTTGCCGGTCGGGCTGCTGCGCGGGCTGCTCTGCGGGCCGGGACGGGCCGTTGTCCTGGGAAGGCGGCAGGTGCGCCGGGCCGGACAGCGGGCCCCGCTTCGACCGGTCACGGCGGTCGGGGGCGATCGGCGTGGGCGCGGCCGCGAGCGACGGCCGGGCGAACGGCGTCGGTTCCACGGCGCCTCCCGGTTCGGGCGCCGGATGGCCGCGGCCGCCCGCGCCTCGTTCGTCGACCCGCCGACCGTGGTCGGCGACGAGCGTGGGGGGCCTGCGCCTGGGGAGCGGCACCGGGCCGGCGCGGTGCTGTCCCGGCTCCAGCGCCTGCCGGCGCTGCTCGCCGGACCTCTCGCCGTGGCGGTCGCGGGACCGGGAACGGAAGATGCCGCCGCGCTCGCTCTCGCTGTCCTCGATGTCGCCGAGGCGGTCGGGGCCGGCGAGGCGGTCCTGGCCGGCGATGCGGTCGGGGCCGCCCGGCAGTGAACGGCCGTCCCCACGCAGCGAGCCGTCGCGCTCGTCGAGACCCAAAGCCCCTATCGGAGCCTCCAGTTCGACGGGCCCGTCGAGGAGTGCGGCGTTGCTCAGGCCGGTGGGCACCTTGGACAGGGCCGGCTGCTTGCCGTCGCCCCCGCGCCGCCCGGCGGCGCTCTCGCTCTTGCGGTCGAGGCGGAATCCGGTGCCCTGGGTCTCCGGCGCCTCCGTGAGCAGGGCCGCCGGTATGAAGACCACGGCGGTCGTGCCGCCGTACGGGGACTGCTGGAGCGAGACCCGCACGTTCTGGCGCTGGGCGAGCCGGCTGACGACGAAAAGGCCGAGCCGGTCGGTGTCGGAGAGTTCGAACTCGGGAGTCTCCGCGAGACGGAGATTGGCCTCGAGGAGGGCGTCGCCCGCCATGCCGAGTCCGCGGTCGTGGATCTCCAGGGTGAAGCCGTTGGCGACCCGCTCGCCCAGGACCTGTACTCCCGTGTGCGGGGGCGAGAACACGGTGGCGTTCTCGAGGAGTTCGGCGATGAGGTGGGTGAGGTCCGCGACCGCGGGGCCGCCGACGCCGATACGAGGCAGCCTGCGCACCTCGATGCGCTCGTAGTCCTCGACCTCGGCGACCGCGGCCCGGACGACGTCCATCAGCTGGATGGGCTTGCGCCACTGCCGCGAAGGGGCCGCGCCGGAGAGGATCACCAGGCCCTCCGCGTGGCGCCGCATACGGGTGGTGAGGTGGTCGAGGCGGAACAGGTCGGCCAGTTCCTCCGTGTCCTCGGTCCGCCGCTCCATCGTGTCGAGCAGTGACAGCTGGCGGTGGAGCAGGACCTGGTTGCGGCGGGCGAGGTTGACGAAGACCTCCGAGACGCCGCGCCGCATGTCGGCCTGGCGGACCGCCGCTTCGACGGCCGCCCGCTGAAGGGTGTTGAGGGCCTGGCCGGCCTGGCCGATCTCGTCCTTGTCGTACTCGAGGCGCGGCGCCTCCGTCTCGACGTCCACGTGTTCCCCGGCGGCGAGGCGGCGCATCACGCTCGGCAGGCGTACGCCGGACACCTCGTGGGCCTCCTTGCGCAGCCGGGTCAGGTCACGAATGAGATCGCGGCCGATGCGCACGGAGACGATCACGGAGACGAGGAGTGCCAGGAAGCCGAGGACGCCTGCCACACCGGCCTTGACGAGGACGACGTACGCGGCCGGTTCGACCCGGTCCTGGTAGCGGTCACGGGCGTCGGCCGCCTCGCGTTCGAGGCTGTCGAGAACGGGGGTCGCGGCCTGCTGCCAGCGTTCGGCCTCGGACGCGGGAAGGTCGTCGGCCGGGCCGCCGGCGATGATGCGTTCCTCGGCGTCGCGCAGCGGCGCGGTCTCCGGGCTGCGCCAGTAGTCCTCGAACCACCCGCGCTCCTTGGCCGGCAGCATCTCGAGGTTCGTCTGGTAGTGGATCTGGCGGTGCGCCGCGTGGTCGGCGAGCTCGCGGAGCTCCTGGGCCGACACCTTCCGCGCGGTCAGCGAGGAGGCGATGAGGGCGTCCTCGCGGGAGAGCATCTCGCGGGCCCGGGAGATGCCGACCAAAGCACGGCCCTGGCGTTCCAGTTCGACGTCGTCGAGTGCGTGCAGGGTCAGCAGGAAGCTGTGCGAGGGGTCGATGATCCGGTTGAAGAACTCCAGCACCTGGGGGCGGGTGATGGTGTTCGAGTCCACCGACCGGCGCAGTGCGACGATGCCGTCGAACGCGTCGACGAGCGAGGTGAGCCGTTCGAGGGACTCGGGTGTCAGGTCTTCGCCGACCGACGTCTTCTGAGCGTTGCCGCGGACCCTCGCCACTGCCGCGTCGGTGGCGTCGCGCCGGCTCTGCAGCTCGGGCAGCGCGTCGGAGGCGCGGCGGTCCGCGAGGTAGACCAGCGTCTGCCGGCGTTCCTGCTGAACGACGTGGATGGTGTCGCCGACCGGCGTTCCGACCTGCTCGGCCACCGAGGTCGCCTTCAGCAGCTGGTTCGCGTCCCAACCGGTCAGTACGGTGGCGAAGCCCCAGAGCGCCGTCAGCGAGACCAGAGGGACGAGCAGCAGCGCCACGATCTTCCGGCGGATGGACTTCCCGCGAAAGCGCATGGCCTCCCCCTGCTCAATCCCGCACGGTGCGGGTGCTGTTCCGTCAGCAAACGGCGTGAGCCTACTACTGCGCCACAGCCAACTCGAAGACTCGTCCGGGCAGTTTTCGGCCGTCGTGAGACGACTTGAATACGGGATGTCCCGGTATTCACGGAGATGGCATTCCAGGCAGTGGCGGACGACAGGAGCGGCACGTCATTTTCCGGACCACGGCAGATGGCTGGAATTCTCCGCTTCTCGGGAATCATCCGGCCTGGTCATTCGTCATTCAGTGCGGGGGTGTTCAGGGTTCGCAGTCGCCACGCGCATCGGATCCGGCCTTTGTCGGCGGGAGTTCCGGTGCGGCGGCCGTGCCGGGAAGTGCCGATGTCGCGCGGCCACCGGAGTAGAGCGGCGGAATCGGGGCACCCACCATTGAGCCGGACAAAGGTGGGGAGTGAGACGTTCCATGGACACGGACGAGCGTCGTGAGGGTGCGACGCCGACTGCGGACGACGTACATGTGCCGCGGCAACTCTGGGTCGAGGAGCCGGTGGCCACACGACGTATGGCCGACCCTGTGCGCACAGCGGCGGTCCGCGCGGTGATCGTCATGTCGCTGACGATGATCCAGGCGATGGCCGCGTTGCTCTTCACGCTCACGGGGGCGTGGCTGGCGTTCCCGCTGGTGCTCAGCACCGTGGCGAGCACGGTGGTCGCCACCTGGGCGGTGCTCGACGTGTGGGTGACCCGCCAGGTGTGGAACCAGCGCAACGGCGTGGTGTCGATACCGAGCAGCACCGCGCGGCGGCTGCGCCGTGAGCGCCGCCGTGCCCGCAGGGCCGCCCGCACCGCCGAGCGTGCGGAGTCCCGCATACGGCGGCGCGGACAAGGCAGGCTCTCCCAGGCCTGACCGCCGGCTCCTCAGGACGGGCTCCGGGGCCCCCGCAGGGCCCGCCCCGAAGTCCGCGGGCGCCGGGGATCACCGGCGCGTCACTCAGGACCCGTCGCCGTGGCCCTCGGTCAGTTCGGGCAGCGCCGGGGCCGGGGCCTCTCCCGTCTGCTGCTCCGGCAGCGGCGCACGCTTGAACATGCGGGTCGCGGTGATCTCTCCGTGCACCGTCGCCTCCGCGGGGTCCGTCTTCGGCAGACCGGGACGCAGATGCTCCTCGACGCTGATGTACTTCAGGCCGGCCCTCAGATCGGCGTCGTTGCGCAGCCGGATCACCAGGGGGAACTCCGCCAGGGCCGTCGTGTCGAACAGGCCCGTGGTGTAGAGCAGTTGCACACCCAGCGCGTCGGAGACCGCGCGCTGGAGCTCCAGGAGATATGTCGCGTTGGCCCGGCCGATGGGATTGTCCAGGAACAGCGTCCCCGCGTGCCGGTGCCTGTCCCGGCCGCGGTCGTTGCTGCGCAGCGCCGCCATCGTGCAGTACAGGGCGATGGCGGCGGTGAGCAGCTGGCCGCCGGAGAAGACGTCTCCCATCTGTCCGACCGGCACCCGCTCCGCCCTGAGTACGGCGTCCGGCTTGAGGATCTCCACGGCGATGCCCCGCGGTTCGAGAGCGGCCCGGACGCCGCGGAGCAGCAGTGACATACCGTCCCTGCGCAGGTCGGAGTTCTTCTTCACGGCAGCGCGGGTCGCCTCGTCGATGACCTCGCCGAGCCGCTCCGCGAGCGTCGCGTGGTCCGGCTCCTCGAACCGGATCCGCAGGAACTCCTGCCCCGACCACTCCCCGAGCCCTTCCGGCAGCCGGGAGAGCCGCTGCGCGGAGCGCAGTGTGGCGAGCGCGGACTCCACCAGGCCGCGCAGCCGGTCGACGATGGTGTCGCGATTGCGCTCCAGCTGCTCCAGTTCGTCGGTGAGCACCCGGAGTCTGGGGGCGAACGCCTCCGCCCATTTCGCGGCGTGCTCGGGCAGCGCCGCCGCGGGCAGCTCGCGGATCTGCTGGCGGGCCGGGGTCCGCACCTGCTCGTAGCGGGTGGAGTTGGCGTGCCGTACGAGGATGTCGCTCGCCTCCCGTACGGCCGCTTCGGCGGCGGACAGGTCCGCGGCGCAGCCGCGCAGCGAACGCCGCGCCTCCGCGGCGGACCCTCGGGCGTCCTCCAGACTGCCGGGGTACGGCTCCGAGGCGTGTTGCGTCTCGTCCTCGTGGTGGTTGTCACGCATCAGGTCGCGCAGGAGCGCGGCCGTCTCGTCGAATCCGCCTGCCGCGTCCTGTGCCGCCCGGTGGGAGTACAGCAGTCCGCTGTGTGCGGAGCGGGCGCTCTCCAGGGTGTCCGAGCAGGAGGCCAGTTCGGCGGTGGCCGTACGGAGGAGGGCCTGGGCGTGTTCGGCGTCCGCGGGGACGAGATCGTCGGGCAGTTCGGTGTGCGCCTCGCCGTCGGCGGGAGCGAGCCGCTCTGCCTCGCCGCGCAGCCGGCCCAGCTTCTCGCTCGCCTCCGAGGCGCGTGACTCCAGCATCTGCACCAGCGACTCGGCCCGTACGGCGGCTGCCTGGCGGGAGGGGCCGTCGGCTCCGTCCGTGCCTTCAAGGAGCTGCGCCGCCCTGGTCCGCACCTTGTTGGTGAGCCGGTCGAGCTCCGCGAGCGCGGCGCTCTCGTCGCTCTCGGCGCGGGCCTGTTCGGCGCGCAGGTCGGCGCCGACGCCGACCTTCTCGTAGAGCTGGGACGCGGCGCGGTAGGCCTCGCGCAGCGCGGGCAGCGAGGGGCGGGGCGCGCCGCTCTCCTGCTCCGGCAGGTTCTCGGGAGCTCCCGCGATCTCGGCGCGCTCCGCCCGGAGCGCGCGGGCGGTGCGGCGCGCGTCGTCCCCGGCACGCTGAGCGGCGCGACGGTCCTCGTCGGCTGCCTTCGCCCGCTCCAGGCAGGTGGCGGCGCGGGCCTCCGACTCGGCCGCCTCGTCGGCCAGTTCGCGGACCTTCACCTGCCAGGCGGCCCGTTCGCGCAGCCGGAAGGCAAGGCCGGCGAGCGCGTCGGCGGCGCGGCGGGCGCGCTGTGCGGCGTCCTGCCGCTCGTCGCGTACGCGGGCGGCGTCCGCCGCCGCCTCTTCCGCTTCCGCGCGGGCGGTGCGGGCCTCCGTGAGAATCTCCTTCGCCTCTTGGGCGGCCTCTCGTGCGGTACGGGCGCCTTCTGCGAGTTCGGCGAGCATGCCGGGCGGACAGTCGGACCGCCAGGCCCCTAGCCGGGCGCCGATGGCCCGGTCTGCCGCGAGGCGTGCGGCGAGGACCCGGATGTCCTCGTCCCGTGCGGTCGTCCTGGCGCGCAGCGCGTGACGCTCCTCGTCCGCGGCGTGCTCGTCGTGCATCGCCGGGTTGGGCGGTACGAGGAACACGTCCTCGGCCTCGCCGCCGGCGCCCGACGGCGGCACGGGGGCGAGCAGGGCGGCGGCGGTTCCGACGGCCACGGTGGAACGCGGCAGGAGGGCCGCGCCCGCGAGAACCTCGCGGGCCCGGGCGTGGGAGGCCGGGTCCGTGATCACGACCCCGTCGACCAGCTCCGGGCGCGTCGCCAGCACTGCGGCGTGGTCCACGGGGTCGACGGACTGGGCGAGATAGCGCCAGCCGGGCAGGGCGGGGATGCCGTGCTCGCCCAGGTACTCGACGGCGGCGAGGACGTCGGGGCCCGGCGGCAGCAGGCCCCCGTCGCCGAGGGCGCCGAGGATGCGGGCGTCGTCGGCGGCGGCGGTGCGCAGGTCGAACAGCTGCCGCTCCGCGGAGGAGACGGACTGCTCGAGCAGCTCGCGCAGTTCGTCGGCGAATCCGTCGAGTTCCTCGACGGTGAGGGGACCTTCGCCGGTGCGTCGGCCGCGGGGGCCGCTGTCGGGTGCGGACCGGGGGGAGGTTCCGCGGGCGCCTGTCACACCGGACGTGGTCGTCGCACCGGGGGCGGTCTCCGAAGACGTCTCGTGCCCGCCGGCGGAACCAGCGGCCGGGGCGGTTCCCGCGTCGGCGGTCCCCTGGCCGGCGGACGCGGACCCGGGCACGGCCGGGACGGCGGCGCTGCGCGGCGACGGCACCGGGGACGGCGGGGTCGCCGGGGCGATGCTCAGCAGGTCCGTGAGCCGTTCGTCCTCCGCGATGGACTCCGCGGCGCGGCGCTCCGCCTCGTAGGCGTTCTCCGCTGCCCGCGCCGCGTCCGCGGCGCGGGCCGCGGCCAGTTCGGCGCGGGACTCCGCCGCGGACGTCTCCTTGGCGACGTCCGCCGTGGAACGCGCCGCCTCCCGTGCCTCGTCCCATGCGGCCACGGCCGCCTTCTCGGCGTCGCTCGCCGCCAGCGCGGCTCGCGCCGGGTCGGCGTCGGGAGCGGTGTCGTCGAGCCACCCGGCCCGTACCGCCTCCGCGGTCTCCTGCTCGACCTCGGTCAGCCGCTGCCGCAGGTGCCCGATCTCGCTGCGGGCGCGCTGCGCCTCCGTGGCGGCGACGGTGGCGTCGCGGTGCGCGGCCTCGCCCGTCTCCTGGAGTGCGCGGGAACGCTCCTCCTCCTCGTTGGCGACCGCCTCGCCGTCCTCCGCCGCGCTGTGCAGGGCGCGCACCAGGTCGCCCGCGGCCTTGGCGCGTGCGGCGAGCGCGGGAGCGGCGTCGCGCTCCGCCTCGCGGATCGCGGCGGCGACACGGGCGGCGCGGTCACCGGCAGCCCGGTGGCGCAGGACCGCCTCCGCGGCCTGCCAGGCCGAGTGCAGCGTACGGGCCTCGATGAGCTCCCGGCGCTGCGCCGCCGCGCCCTTCTCCGCGGCGGCCAGTGCCAGCGAGGCGTGTCTGAAGGCCAGTTCGGCAGCTACCAGTGAGCTGCGGTCGCGTGCCTGCTCCGCGCCGGTGACCGTGTGCGCGGCGGCGGTGACCTGCTGGGCGAGGTCCGCGGCCCGGGACCGCTCCTGAGCGGCGCGTGCGGTCAGGCGGCGGGCCAGGGTACGGGTGCGGCGCTCGGCTCCGGCGTGGACGTCGCGCGCCGTGGTCCTGCTCGCGGCCGCGTCGACGATGCGGCCGAGCAGGTCGACGGATCCGGCGGTGAAGTCGCGTTCGGCGGTCAGTTCGGCACGGCGGCCGAGTTTGTTGCCGAAGCCGCTGACGAGGTCGGCGAGGCCGTCCGTGTCGCGGGTGTCGGTGACGGCCCGCAGCAGCAGGTCGGTGAAGTCGGAGTCCTTCTTCACGGCGAACAGACCGGCTGCTTCGCCCTCGTCGGCGTTCATCTCCCGCTGGTAGCGGAAGAGTTCGGGGTCGAGGCCGAGGTCGCCGAGGTGTTCGTTCCAGCGGTCGTGGATCTCTTCCCAGTAGACGTCGAGATGCGGGTACGCCTTGCCCGCCTCGGTGACCGCGTCGCGGAAACCCTTCATGGTGCGACGGCGTCCCTGGGCGCCGGACGCGCCCTCGACGGGCGGGCGGACCGCGGTCGACTCGGCGACGGGAAGAGAGTCGAGACCGAGGCCGGGGCCCGGGCGGAACGAGTACCAGGCCTCCGCGAACTTCCGCGGGTCGTTGGACACCTGGCGTCCACGCCACTCGCTGACCTTGCCGACGACGACCAGTTCGCCGGTGAGGGTGTGCTGCCACTCGAGCGCGACATGCCCGCAGTCGTCGGCGAGGAGGAACTTGCGCAGCACGCCGGAGCTGGCGCCGCCGAGGGTGTTGCGGTGGCCGGGCAGCATCACCGAGAAGATCAGCTTCAGCAGAACGGACTTGCCGCCGCCGTTCTCCAGGAAGAGCACACCCGCGGGCGCGGGGCGGCGCGGCGGGCCGACGGGCTCCTCCTCGAAGAACTCCGCCTGGGTGGGGGCGGGGTTGGGCACGGGCTCGCCGACTCCGCGCAGGTCGAGCACGGTGTCGGCGTAGCGCGCACCGGCGGGACCGATGGAGTAGAGGCGGACCCGGGACAACTCGTACATGGCGGCGGACTCTCGGTTTCGTCGGTGCGGTTACGCGTCGTGGCGGCTGGGCGCGGTGGCGTTCACGTCGTGGCGGCTGGGCGCGGTGGCGTTCACGCGTGGAAGGGCAGGCCGGCGTCGGCGGCCAGCTCGAGGTCGTCGCCGTCGGGCGGCGCCATGAGCGAGGCCGAGCCGTCGCTGACCGGGACGACACCCAGCTCGAGGAGCTCGGCCATCGCGGCGCTGCCGGCCATGTCGCGGACCTGCAGCTGGTAGCGGGCGGTGGTGCGGTACGCGCCTCCGGCGTCGTCGCCGGTCCGCTGCAGGAAGCCGGAGTCGGTGAGGAAGGCGACCGCCTTGCCGACGATGCCGGTCGTCGAACCGGCGAGGCGGCGGGCGTCCTTGGTGGCACCGGTCGCGCTGCGGCGCGCGTACACCCGCCAGGCGGCCTCCAGGCCGGGGGCGTCACTGGCCGGGTCGGTGTTCTCGCCCTGCTCGTCCGCACGCTCCTCGAGGCGGCGGCACGCCTGGCGTACGAAGGCGTCGACGCCGTTGACGGTGATCCGGCCGATGTACCCGTCGTCGGCGAGGTCCTCCGGGCGGGGGAACGCCATGGCGGCGACGGCGAGGTGGGCCAGCCCGTGCAGGAAGCGGTCGGCGGAGTCGGCGGAGGCTCGGCGGGCGTAGTCACCCATGCGCACCGCGAAGACCGAGTCCTCTCCCGCGGTGACGGCCATTCCGGCGCGGGGCGACACCTCGAGCACGACCAGGCCGAGGCCGGTGGCGACGGCGTCCGCGAGGCGCGCGAAGGCGGGGTCCTCGCGGTAGCGGCGCAGCAGGTCGGCGTATTCGGCGTCGCGGGCGGGGAGCAGTCTGGGCTGCAGCCCGAAGGACACGAGGCGCGCGGCGTCGGCGGCGTCCGCGGGGGTGACGGTGCTGCCGGCGGGGGCGGGGGCCGCGGAGACGGGGCCGGCCGGCGGGCCCTGCGGGGCGACCGGCTCGCTCCACGCGGCGTCGGGCTCGGCGTGGTGGTCGCTCACGCGGACTCCTTGGGGGCGGGGTGGCACTGGCCGGGTGGTCAGTGAGTGGAGTGGTCTGTGGTGGCTGGTTGTGCTGGCGGGTCAGTGGTGGCGGTCACTGGGCGGGGGCGAGCGGGTGGGCACGAAATCGCTGCGCGTCGCCGTGTCCCTGCCCTCCCCCCGTTACGCGGGGTATAGGGGATGCCGGCGACCCGCACCCGGATCCGCTCGGCATGTCCGAACCCCTCGGCGGCCGGTCCGGGCCGGGCGAAGCAGTCCTGCCGGAGGCTTCGCGATGCGCGGTGGTCATGGGCCCTCCGACCTGGCGGCCGCCATGCCCGCCGCGTCGAGCAGTGCCGTACCGACGATCAGGTCGGCACCGCCGAACTCGGGGTCGTCCAGTTCGGTGCCGTCGTCGACGGCGAAAAGCAGTCGCTGTTCGCCCTGGCGGTATGCGGTGCCGACCGGCGGGCTCGCCGCATGGACGGCCAGCAGCGCCACGAGGTACGGAAGATCGGCGTCCCGTCGGCGGGCGTCCGCCAGCAGTCCGGAGAGGCGGCGCGGCGCGTCGTGCTCCAGATCGAGCAGCTCCATGGCGCTCGCGAGCTGCTCCTCGCTGAAGCGGCTGTCGTCGGGCGTGGCGATCAGGTCCGGTTCGGGCATCTCCGCCCCGAGGTGCTCGCGCTCCGTCGGAGGGGTCAGCAGCAGGTCCACGAGGTCCCCGACCCGCACGGACGAAGGGGTGCGCAGCCCGGTGCCGTTCGCGAAGAAGGCGTCCGTGACACGGATCGCGGATTCCACCGGCAGCGGCAGCAGCGGCGCCACCAGCTGGCCGTAGAGATCGAGACCGGTGCGGGCCGCGGGCCTGGCGAAGGCCTGGCGGTCCTGCTCCGCGCGGAACAGCGGGCCGGCCTCCAGCAGGCGGGACTGGAGCTGTGTGTGCCGCCGGATGCAGTCCTTGACGATGTCCACGAGCTCGGCGGCACGCCGTTTGTGCTCCGCCGTCTTCGGGTCGGCGCCCGTCTCCGCCTCGTCGCGGGCCCTGCGGATGTTGGTGAGGATCGCGTTCTCGTGGCGGTAGCGGTCGGCGACGTGGTCGAGCGCCTCGGCGATCATGTCGGGGACGGTGTGGAGCCAGTCCACGGCCCGGACGTTGCGACGGGTGGCCTCGAGTGTCCTGCGCAGGGTCTCCGAGTACTGCACGGTCCGGTAGCGCGCCTGCTCGGCGGCGAGTTGCGCGTCGGCGAGGCGGCCGCGGTTGATCAGGACCTCGAGCTTCACCTCGGCCGCGATCTGTGCGCTGGTGACGTCCGTGTCGAGGGCGCCGACGAGGACGTTGACCGCCTCGTCGGTGGTGCGCAGGTAGACCGTGCCGTCGTAGCCGGGCACCTCTTCGATGAGCTTGAAGTCGTAGTCGCGGCGGGTGTAGACGCCGTCGGTGCCGAACGTGCCGTAGACCGCCCGAAAGCCGCGGTCCACGCTGCCGACGTTGATCAGGTTCTCCAGGACCCAGCGGGCGACGCGCTCGTGCTCGGCCGCGGGCCTGCGGGGTGCCTGCGCGGCCACGCGCGGCAGCAGACGCGCCACTATCTGGTCGTGGTCGGCACCGGTGTCGAAGTCCATGTTGAGTGTGACGAGGTCGATGGCCGCGAGGGCGACCTCCGCCATCGCGTAGACCGAGTACTCGCCGGCGAGATTGGCCTTACGCACGTCGAGGTCGTGCAGCGGCGCGGTGCACGCGAGCGCCCGGAGCCGCCGCGCGAGCCCTTCGTCGGCGGCCGGGCCCTGCGCGGGGCGCGGCCCCGCGCTGAGCTGGGGCGGAGCGGTGTCCGTCGAGGCTGGCGATGTCACGGTGCACAGATTAGGTCCTCGCACCGACAACGGTCGAAACGGGCGCAGAGCGGGCCCGGTCCGGCCCCCTGCCCGAACAGACCGGCGGCCCGCCGGACCGACCGGATCCACGGCCCCCGAACCGTCCCGATCCGTGACCTCGTGCCCGTCCCGATCCGCCCGCGGACCTACCGGATGCCGGTGGGCGTGCCGGTCCCGGTCGCCTGGCGGCGGCGTCAGTCGGGTACGGGGAGGAGCGTCCCGTACGTGCGGACCAGCTGTGTGCGGGAGTCGTCGAGGTAGGCGTCGAGGAGTGCCTGCGCCTCCCGCCGCCGCCCGGCCCGCAGCGTCTCCAGGATCTCGCGGTTGCGCACCAGGTACGGCAGGTGCAGCCCGCGCGGGTCGTCCACGACGTGGAACGCGAGGCGCAGTTCCGCGAGGACACCGCGCATCAGCTCGTCGGTCCGGGCGCTCCCCGCGAGGGCCACGAGCTCGCGGTGGAAGTGGATGTTGGCGGTGGAGACGCCCTTCCAGTCGTGCTCGCGGGCCGCCTGTTCGCCGCCGGCGACCGCGGCGTCGAGCTTGTCCAGTGCGTACGGCGGCTTCCCGAGCCGCTGCACGACGGCGCATTCGACGAGCTGTCTGGTGCGGTAGATGTCCTCCACGTCCTCGACGGCGAGCACGCGTACGAAGACGCCGCGGTTGAGCTCGTGGACGAGCAGCCGTTCGTGGGTGAGCAGCCGGAACGCTTCCCGCAGGGTGTTGCGCGAGACGCCGAGGGCCTTGCCAATGCTGTCCTCCGACAGCCGCTCACCGGGCGGGAAGTAACCCTCCGCGATGCGCGTGCGCAGGATGTCCGCGACCCTCTCCGCCGTACTCGTACGCCCCAACAGCGGGCGGTCGTCCGCCAGTCCGCCGCCGGCCCCGGGCTCCGTCGTCCCCACAGCACCCCTCGTCTCCGCTGCCGGACCCGTCCGCGCCGGCGTGCGGAGTCCATCGTAGAAGCAAGAACGTATCCACACGACTCTTGTCGGATCGTTCAACAATCCCCTACCTTGGCTTCACCCGCACACCTCCCGCCCGCTCCTCCTCCCCTTTCAGCGAGGTGCAGATGAGTACGACCAAGGCCCAACCACAGCGAGACGGACTCCCCGAGGACGACGGCGCGCTCGCCTGGATGCGCGCCCTCGGCCCGCGCGGCCGGCGCGCCTTCGGCGGCGCGTTCGGCGGATACGCACTCGACTCGTACGACTACTTCACCCTGCCGCTGAGCATGGTGGCCATCTCCGCGTACTTCAGCCTCGACAACGGAGAGACCGGGCTCCTGACCACGGTCACCCTGGTCGTGTCCGCCGTCGGCGGGGCACTCGCCGGCATCCTCGCGGACCGCGTCGGCCGTGTGAAGGCACTGCTGATGACCGTGATCACGTACGCGGTGTTCACGGTCCTGTGCGGCTTCGCGCCCAACTACGAGACGCTGCTCGTCTTCCGGGCCCTGCAAGGTCTCGGCTTCGGCGGCGAGTGGGCCGTCGGCGCGATCCTGGTCGCCGAGTACGCGAGCGCGAAGCACCGCGGCCGCACGCTCGGAGCCGTCCAGAGCGCGTGGGCGGCCGGCTGGGCGCTCGCCGTGATCGTCTACACGCTGGTCTTCCACTTCCTCGACGCAGACACCGCGTGGCGCGTGATGTTCTGGACCGGCGCGCTGCCCGCCCTGCTGGTGGTCTACGTGCGCCGCAACGTGAGCGACGCCCCGGAGGCGGCGGAACAGCGCCGCAACAGCACGGAGCGCGGGTCGTTCACCACGATCTTCAAGCGGGACCTGCTGCGCACCACGCTGTTCGCCACTCTCCTGTCCACGGGTGTGCAGGGCGGTTACTACACACTCGCGACCTGGGTCCCCACGTACCTCAAGACGGAACGCGGGCTGACCGTGGTGGGCACCGGCGGATATCTGACGTTCCTCATATCCGGTGCCTTCATCGGCTACCTGACCGGCGGGTACCTCACCGACCGGATCGGCCGCAAGAAGAACATCGCGCTGTTCGCCGTGCTGTCCGCAGCCGGAATCCTCGCCTACACGAACATCCCCCCGGGTGCGAACACGCTGCTGCTCGTCCTCGGTTTCCCGCTCGGCTTCTGCATGTCGGCCATCTTCAGCGGCTTCGGATCGTTCCTGAGCGAGCTCTACCCGACGGCGGTGCGCGGCACCGGGCAGGGCTTCACCTACAACAGCGGCCGTGCCGTCGGCGCGTTCCTGCCCACGCTCGTCGGCTTCCTCTCCGACAGCTGGGGCGTGGGTGGTGCCCTGGTCCTCGGCGCGGCCGGCTACGCACTCGCGGTGCTCGCCCTGCTGGGACTTCCCGAGACACGCGACCGCGAACTCCTCTGACCCTCCCCGCAAGGGGCCTGCCCGGCATGGGCCTGCCCGGCAAGTGAACTGGAGGTACCACCGTGACCTGGGCGTCCATCGACCTCAACGCCGATCTGGGCGAGGGCTTCGGCCACTGGCGGCTGACCGACGACGAGCAACTGCTGTCCGTCGTCACCAGCGCCAATGTCGCCTGCGGCTTCCACGCGGGGGACGCGGTCACCATGCGCCGCGTCTGCGAACTCGCCGCCGAACGCGGTGTGCGGATCGGCGCCCAGGTCTCGTACCGCGATCTGGCCGGGTTCGGGCGGCGCTCCATGGACGTCCCGTCCGACGAACTGGCCGCCGAGATCGCCTACCAGATCGGCGCGTTGCAGATCTTCGCCCGCGCGGCGGGCTCCCGCGTCTCGTACGTCAAACCGCACGGCGCGCTCTACAACCGTGTCGTGCACGACACGGAGCAGGCGGCGGCCGTCGTCGAGGGCGTGCTGCTCTCGGGCGACCGGCTGCCGCTGCTGGGACTGCCCGGCTCGAGACTGCACACCATGGCGGAGAAGGCCGGGCTGCCCGTCGTCACCGAGGCCTTCGCCGACCGTGCCTACACCGCGGAGGGCACACTGGTGCCGCGCGGCGAGGACGGCGCCGTCATCAGCGACCCGGACACGGTCGTCGAACGGTCCGTCACCATGGCACGGTTCGGCGTCGTGGCGTCCGGCTGCGGGCGCTCGGTGGGGGTCCGCGCCCGCTCCCTGTGCCTGCACGGCGACACCCCGGGCGCGGTGGCGCTGGCACGCCGGGTGCGCGGGCAGTTGGAGTCCGTGGGCGTCCGGGTCGAGGCGTTCGCGTGAACGGCCCGGCGCCGCGGACCATGCCCGCCGGGGACCGGGCGCTGCTGGTGGAGTTCCCCGGGGGCACGGAGGCGGGCGCGTTCCACGCCGAACTGCTGCGCCGCCGCGCCGCCGGGCTGCTTCCCCGCATCGAGGACATCGTGCCCGCCGCCCGTACGGTACTGCTGGACGGGCTCGACGATCCGCGCGCATTCGCCGGGGAGCTGGCCTCGTGGGACATCCCGCCGCTCGGCGCCCACGAGGGGAACTCGGTCGAGATCCCGGTGCGCTACGACGGCCCCGACCTGGCGGAGGTGGCGGCTCTGTGGCAGGTGGACACCGACGAGGCCGCGCGGATCCACTCCGGGCTGGAGTTCCGGGTGGCGTTCTGCGGCTTCGCGCCCGGCTTCGCCTATCTCACGGGCCTGCCGCGGCGTTACGCGGTCCCCCGCAGATCCACCCCCCGCACCGCCGTGCCCGCGGGTTCCCTCGGGCTGGCCGGCGCGTACACAGGCGTCTACCCCCGCTCGTCCCCCGGTGGCTGGCAGCTGATCGGGACGACGGAGGCCGAGCTGTGGGACGCGACGAGAGACCCCGCGGCACTGCTGTCGCCGGGCACCCGGGTGCGGTTCGTGCCGGAGGGCCGATGACCGACCTCGCTCTGGCGGTCGTACGGGCCGGGGCACTGACCACGGTGCAGGACACGGGGCGGCCCGGGCTCGCCGGTCTCGGAGTGCCCCGCTCGGGGGCGCTCGACCCGCCGGCGGCCCGGCTCGCCAACCGCCTGGTGGGCAACGAGGAGAGCGCCGCTGTCCTGGAGACCACCGTGAACGGCTGTGCGGTGCGCCCTCGCGGCCCGGTGACAGTCGTCGTCGGCGGTGCGCCGGGCAAAGTCACTGTCGACGGCGCGCCGGCGCCCTGGGGTGCTCCGGTCCGGGTCCCGGCCGGGGCCCTGCTGGATGTCGGGCCCGCCGCACGCGGCGTACGGAGCTACGTGGCCGTCGCCGGCGGAATCGCGGCCGACCCGGTGCTGGGCAGTCGGTCCACCGATCTGCTCTCGGGGCTGGGGCCCGCGCCGCTGACGGACGGGGACGTGCTGCCGCTCGGCGTGCCGGCCGGTCCCGCCGCCCGCGTCGATGTCGAGGTGCCGTGGCCCGCTCCCCCGGTGGAGCTCTTGCTCCGGGTACGGCTCGGTCCGCGCGACGACTGGTTCACGGACGCGGCGCTGCGCACGCTGGCACGGTGCCCCTTCCGGGTGTCCCCGGCGAGCAACCGCATCGGGCTGCGCATCGACGGACCCCGTCTGGAACGGGCGGTCACGGCCGAACTGCCCAGTGAGGGCATGGTGCTGGGCGCTGTCCAGGTGCCGCCGGACGGCCGGCCCGTGGTCTTTCTCGCCGACCACCCCACGACCGGCGGATATCCCGTGGTGGGCGTGGTGGACGGGCGGGACCTGGCCGCGGCGGCCCAGGCGGTGCCGGGAACCCCGGTGCGGTTCCTCACACGGCGCTGATCAGCGTCGCCCCGGCACCCTCCGCCTGCGGTCCCTACCCTGTCCCCGCCGTGACGCGTCCTGCGGGCACGGGCGGAGGCACAGCCGGTGCCACCGCCGCCAGCGCGGCGGACAGGGCGAGCTCCGCGCCGCGGTCGAGCCGGGCGCTGGTGCCACGGGCCCAGTGGTGCATCTCGTCGCCCGCCAGCCGCAGCAGTTGCGGCAGCAGGTCCGTGCAGCGCCGGGCCAGCCAGCCGGTGCCTGCCGTGGCCAGCCACCGGAGGGTGGCGGCCGTCGTGGGCTGCGGCTGGTCCGGCTCGGCGCCGGGTACGGGACCGTCGGCGAGCCCGCGGGCGGCGAGCAGTTCGTGGAAGCGCCGCGCGAGCATGCGGTGGCCGCGCTCGCCCGGGTGCAGCCGGTCGGCGCTCCACATGGCCCGGTCCGCGACCCACGCGGCGTCGGCCGCGTGCAGGTGGACGGTGTCGTAACGGTCGGACAGCGCGTGGACGACGGCGTTGACGGCATGCTGCCGCCGGGCCAGCGGCCGGGCGAGCGGTGCGGGCAGGCCGAACATGGCGCCGGGGTCGGGCAGGCAGGCCGTGAGCAGTACGGTCCCGCGGGCGGCCAGCGCGGCACAGACGTCGTCGAAGCGCCGGGCGAGGTCCCCGATGTCGAAGGTGCGGCGCAGCGTGTCGTTGACGCCGACGACGACGGACGCGATGTCGGGTGCGAACGCAAGGGCGGCGGGCCCCTGGGTCTCCGCGACGTCCTTGGTGAGCGCGCCGCTCACCGCGAGGTTGCGGAAGACGGCGGGCGCGTCCACGCGGCCGACCCCCTCGGCGAGCAGGGCCGCCCAACCCCGCCAACCGCCCGCGACGGGGTCACCGACCCCGGCGGTGAGCGAGTCCCCCAGCGCGACGAACCGCAGCGGCCGGGCGGGCGCCCGGCACCCGTCCACCGCGCCGGCGAGCGGTTCGCCGGTGACGGCCGCAGCGTCGGCGGACGTCGCTCCGGCGGTGGCCCCCCGGTCCGGTGCGGCGTCCGCCGACACCGGCGTGGGTGCCCCCGTCGGCATCGGCATCGGCATCGGCGCCGTCATCGCCGGTGCTCCGGCCCGAAGGCGCGGTCGTCGGCCGGCAGCGCCCCGTGAGCGGCGAGGAAGGCCGTCACCGAGGTCTGCCAGTCGAACAGTTCGGCCCTCTCCCTGGCCGCTTCCCGTCGGGCTGTCTCCGGACGGGACAGGAGCTCGAGAACCGCCGCCGCGAAGTCCTCGCCCGTGTCGGCGGCGGCCACACCCGCGTCGCCGATCACTTCGGGCAGCGCCGACGAAGCACTCGCCACCACGGGTGTGCCGCACGCCAGCGCCTCGAGGGCGGAGAGCCCGAAGGTCTCCGCGGGACCGGGTGCCAGGCACACGTCGGCCGCTGCCTGCAGATCGGCGACCGCCTCCCGGTCGGGGACGTGGCCGAGGAACCGGACGGGCAGCCGCTCGGCACGCGCCCGGCGCACGAGGGAGGCCTTGAGCGGGCCGTCGCCGGCGACGACCATAGAGACCCGCAGCCCTCGTTCACGCAGAACGGCGAGCGCGTCGAGGGCCGTACCGGGCCGCTTCTCGACCGACAGCCTCGAGCACAGCAGCAGGAGCACGTCGGCCCCGGTGGCGTGCTCGGCGCGCAGCACCGCGCTGCGCCGCTGGGGCCTGCAGCGCCGCAGGTCCACGCCGAGCGGGGCGCGTACGACATTGCGCGCACCGATGCGCACGAACTCCCGCTCCGCCCACTCGGTCGTGCACACGATCCGCGAATAGGCCCAGGCGCTGCGGCGGTTGAGCCGGTCCGCCGCGCGTGCGGCGACCGTCTCGGGGAGACCCCAGGTGCGTAGTACTCCGTCGGCGGTCTCGTGCGAGACCATCATGGAGGGGATCCGCCGGCGCCGCGCCCATTCGCCGGTCCAGCGCAGGGTGGTGCGGTCGGAGACCTCGAGCCGGTCGGGTGCCAGTTCCTCCAGCACCTGCCGCAGCCGCCGACGTCCCGCCAGCACGCGGTAGCCGCCGGTGCCGATGATCTCCGGTCCCGGCAGGGTGATGACACGCCCCTGATCGGTCTGCCGGTCGCTCTCGCCGTCGCCGGGCACGACGAGCACCGGATGGTGTCCTGCGGCGAGGTAGCCGCGACCGAGTTCGGCGAGCGCGGTGCGCAGCCCACCGGACGAGGGGGTGACGAAGTTCGCCAGGCGTACGATCCGCAGTCCTCGTTCCGCGCTCATGCGGCCACCGCCGTACGCGCGCCGAGTACGTCGGCGTAGTGGTCGAGCAGCAGGTCCCCGACGGCGGTCCAGGTCCGGTCCCGCACGGCGGCGAGCCCTGCCTGCCCGTACGCCGCGCGCAGCGCGGGGTCGGCGGCGAGCGCGGCGACCGCCGCACGTACGGCGTCGCTGCTGTGGGGCTGCACGAGCAGCCCGGTCCGGCCGTGGTCGACGAGGTCGAGCGGGCCCCCGGCGGCCGGTGCCACGACGGGCAGGCCGCTGGCCATGGCCTCCTGCACGGTCTGGCAGAACGTTTCGTAGGGGCCGGTGTGCGCGAAGACGTCCAGGGAGGCGAAGATCCGGGCGAGGTCGTCGCCGGTCCTGCGGCCGAGGAAGACGGCGCCCGGGAGGGCCGCCCGCAGGGACGTCTCGCTGGGTCCGTCGCCGACGACGACCACCCGTACACCGGGCATCGCGCAGACATCGGCGAGCAGTTCGACGTGCTTCTCCGGGGCGAGGCGCCCGACGTACCCGACGATCAGTTCGCCGCCCGGTGCCAGGGCGCGGCGCAGTTCCTCGTCGCGCAGTTCCGGCCGGAAACGGGTGGTCTCCACTCCGCGAGGCCACAGGCGCACCCGTTCGACCCCGTGCTCCTCGAGGTCGCGCATGGCGGCGGTCGACGGGGCGAGGGTGCGGTCGGCGGCACCGTGCACGGCCCGGATGCGGCGCCACGCGGCGCCTTCACCCGCCCCGACGTAGGTACGCGCGTATCCGGCCAGGTCCGTCTGGTAGACGGCGACGGCCGGCAGGCCGAGGCGTGCCGCGGCGGACATGCCGCGCACACCGAGTACGAAGGGGCTTGCGAGGTGGACGAGTTCGGCCCGGTGCGCGGTGATCGCAGCCGCGACCCGGCGACTGGGCAGGGCGACGCGCACCTGCGGATAGCCGGGCAGCGGCAGGGAGGGAACGCGCACGACGGGGCAGGGTGCGGTCTCGTCGCAACTGGGCGCCCCGACCGCGGCCGGGGCGATGACGAGCGGTTCGTGACCGCGGGCGGCGAGGTGCCGTGCGGTCTGCTGGGCGCAGTGCGCCACACCATTGACGTCTGGCGGAAAGGATTCGGTGACGATGACGACGCGCATACCCGAGTTCTCGTCGGGCCCGGAGTGGCTGCGCCAACGTGGATCTTTCCGTATGTGGAACGTCCCATGAGCGTTTGTGTCCGGGCGCTGTCGGGCCGGTGCCCACCGGCCCTGACGAATACGGGCGGAACCGGCTCCGCCGCCGACTCCGGAACCGACGATCCGAACGCCGCCGCAGACGCTCGTGAGCGGCCTTTCCGCCGCGGCCCGACGCCTGTTCGCGGTACGCGCAGGACCGTGGTGGGCCCGGCTCGGGCGCCGCGTTCGTCACACCGCCGGAGCCGCGGGCCTCGCCGTCCGACCGCGCACTCACACCCTCCGAGCCGCGCACCCACCATCCGAGCCGCGGGCTCACACCCTCCGAGCCGCGCGCCTCACACCGTCGGCCGGTCCGGCCCGATGCGGCTGCGCACGGCGGTCTGCACCTCCGCCTCCTCCGCGGGATCGGCGGCCAGTCTGCGCAGCCGGTCGGCGACACGCACGTCGCCCGTCTCCGCGTGCAGCGCGGCGACCTCTCTGGTGGTCTCCTCGCAGTCCCACAGGCATTCGACGGCGAAGCCGTTGGCGAAGGAGGGATCGGTGGCGGCGAGCGCGCGGGCGGCTCTGCCGCGCAGGTGCGATGAGGCCGTCTCGCGGTAGACATGGCGCAGTACGGGTGCGGCGCAGGCGATGCCGAGGCGTCCGGCTCCGTCGACGAGGGTCCACAGCAGAGGGGCGTCGGGGCCGTCCGCCCGGACGGTCTCGCGGAGGGCGCCGAGTACGAGCTGCGCGTCGGCGGGTCCGCCGCCCCGGCAGGCGAGGACGCCGGCGGCGGACCCGCCGAGGGCGTCGGGGCGGTGGATCCAGCTCCGCGCCCGGTCGACCGCCTCCTCGCCGCACATCCGCTCGAACGCCGCGACGGCGGCTTCCGCCACGTTCCCCGATCCGGCGGCCACCGCCGCCTCGATCAGATCGAGTACGACCGGGTCCCGTGCCTCGGCGAGGTAGTGCAGGGCGGCGCAGCGGGCGCCGTCCGGGCCGCTCCGGGCGGCTTCGACGATGACGGGCCGGTCCTCCGGTCCCGCCACCGCGGACAGACATCGGGCTGCCGGAACATGCAGCGCGCCGCCGCGTTCCAGACCCTGTTCGGCCCAGTCGAGGACCGCCTGGACACTCCAGCCCGGCCGGGGGCCGGTGGGCCGCATCTGGCGCTGCCAGCGGTCGAAGGAGCCGGCCTCCCGGGCGGCCCTGACCCGGTCGCCGACGGTTTCGCGCGCGTCCTCTGCCCACAGCCGCCAGGGCCGCGGCTCGAACGAGTCCCGCACCGCGGCAGCGAGCTCGGCGTCGCCCTCGGGGGTGGCGGGGAATCTGGCGAGGATCGGGGCGGCGAGCGCCCGCAGCCCCGCGTCGTCGTCGCGCAGGGCGAGCTCGTCGAGGGCCCAGGCCCAGTTGGCGCCGTTCGTCGCGTACCGCCGCAGCAGGGCGAGCGCGTCGCCCCTGCCGTACGAGGCGAGGTGTCCGAGCACCGCTAGGGCGAGACCGGTCCGGCACTCTTCGGTGTCGAGGTGGTCGTCGGCATCGCAAAGATGCCGTTCGATCTCCTCCAGACTGCCGTGGAGATCGAGGTAGAGGCGTGCGTAGTACAGAGAGCGGTTCTCGACCTGCCAGTCGTGGCGGGGGTCATTGAGCACGCAGTGGTTGAGGGCGGCCAGGGCTTCGGCCCGCGGGGCTGCGAGCGCGTGCAGTGTGCCGTCGCCACGGCCCCTCTGCAGCAGACCGAGCAGGGTGCCGCTCGGCGCTATGACTGGATCGAACATGGGAAATGCCTCACATCAAGCTGTCGACGCGACCGGGGAGTGGAATGCCTAGGCCGCGCAGCAGCATGTAGGACCGCCCGTTGTCATGCGCGTCCACCGCTTGGTGTTGACCATCTTCCTCTGCCTCTCTTCGGTGACCCCAGGGGAAACTCCCGGTTGATGTGGTCCGGGATGGGGCTGACGTCATGATGACCCACCCATTTCGCCACCGCGACCACATTTACGGCGGCTTCCGCGACGGCTCCTTCACCGCTGCCCCGGCCCTGCCCGGACAACTGCCCTCGGGCCGCTCAGCGGCCCTCGAACAGCTCCAGGAGGTCCGCCTTCCCAAACATCCGGGCGGTATCCGCGGCGGACGGGGTGCCTGCCTGAGGGTCGGCGCCTCCGGCGAGGAGAGCGCGGATGACGGCGTCCTCACCCTTGAAGACCGCGCCGGCGAGAGGCGTCTGGCCGCGGTCGTTCGCCCTGTTCGGCTCCGCGCCCCGGGCCAGGAGGGCCTCGACGGCGGCAGCGTGCCCGTGGTATGCGGCGAGCATGACGAGCGTGTCGCCCTTGTCGTTCGTGAGGTCGGCCGGGACGCCGGCATCGACGTACGCGGCAAGAGCCTCGGTCTCCCCCTGTCGCGCCAGGTCGAAAACCTTGGTCGCGAGCTCGATCACCTCGGCGTCCGGGTTCTCGCTCATCGGACGTACCGCCTTTCACCACTTGACCTGGCCCGCACGGCGGGAGCAGCCGTACGAGTGAATCGACAGGGTACTGCCCGGCGGCCGGCATGCCCCCGGGTGGCGGCGGCAAAGGATCACGCCGCGGAGGCACTGTGCCGCGCACTTCGGCGCTCGGCGCGCCGAACCGCGTCCGGCGGTCCACCAGTGGAGTGAAATCCTTTGAATTTCACCCATTTGCACCTTTTGTCGCATAGATACTTTCGGTAAGCCTGGAAGAACTCATGGTGACTGTCCCCTCACCCAGGAGAACCTCATGATTCTGTCCATGTCCGGCGTCGTGCTGCTCGGCATCATCGTCTTCCTCTTCTTCAGGAAGGACGGTCTGAAGGCCTCGCACGCCCTCGTCTCCGCGCTGTTCGGCTTCTTCCTCGCGGGCACCGCGATCGCCCCCAGCATCCAGGCAGGCACCACGAGCCTGGCCGGACTGCTGGGCGGGATCAAGTTCTGACCGCCTGTCCCTTCGGCACCCTCACCCACAGGAGACGATGTGGCCCGGCGTCCACTCCCCCGCATTCTGAGCAGCGGCAGCACACGGATCGCCCGCAGCCGCGAGATCGCGCGCACGGCCGCCGACAGCGCCACCGACGTCCTCCATCCGCTGATCACGGTCTCCCGCGGTCTGCGGAAGCTCGTCGCGACGGGCCGGCAGAAGTGGGCCGGCACGCCCAAGGAGCGGCGGGGTCCGACCCTGTTCCTCGTCGCGGCCTGCATCCTGGTGGTCGCGCTCATCCCGTACGGGCCGCTGCTCGCCCTGATCACGGTGATGGCCGCGGCCGCCTGGCAGGGACGGGCCCGGACACCGGTCAGGACCGGCCCCGACGAGGCGGAGGCCGGCCGGCTGCAGGCGCTGTACGAGGCCCTCGTCCCCTACTTCTCCATCGCCGAGGACCCGGCGCCGCTGTTCGCCCACGGCGGGGTGTGGAGCAGGGCCTTCACGGAGCACCGGTTCGACGGCAACGGCCGGCTCACCATGCTGCGCGTCAAGTACCCCGCGTACTTCACCGACGGTGAAGCGGCCGCCCGTGCCCGGATCGAGCAGTTGCTGCACGCGAAGTCCGGACGCGGCCGCGAGTACCTGTTCACCTGGGACGAGGAGGGCAATGAGCTCGTGATGAGCGTGCTGCCCGCCCTGTCCACCGACATCACCGCCCAGCACTTCGTCACCGTCCCCGGTGAGACGGTGCTCGGCTTCACGGACGCCGGCTCGGTCCAGCGCACCCTGCCGGTCAGGAGGGACGACGGGATCGACCAGGCACCGCCCGTCGTCTGGCGCACCGGACCGCGTTCGACCGAACCGCATCTGCTCGCCGTGGGCGAACCCGGCAGCGGCACCACGACGCTTCTCCGCTCCATCGCCCTGCAGGCGCTGCGGCACGGGGACGTACTGATCGTGGAGGGCAGCGGAACCGGTGACTACGCCTGCCTCACCGGGCGCGCCGGCGTCCTCGCCGTCGAATGCGGACTGTCCGGTGCGCTGGCGAGCCTCGAATGGGCCGCTCACGAGACGGAGAGACGGCTCATCGCCGCCAACCGGGCCCGCCAGGCCGGCCTGCCGGCTCCGGACGACACCCGGCGGCCGCTGTGGATCCTGGTGGACCGCCCCAGTGTCTTCGGCCACCTCGCCGCCGCCGACGGGCACGCGGACCCCCAGGAGCTCCTCTCGGTCCCGCTGCGGCACGGGCGTGCCGCGCACGTCACCGTGGTCGTGGCAGAGCAGTTCGACAGCATCGGCGCGCTGACCGAGACGGTTCGGACCCATACCCGGGCCCGCGTGGTACTCGGCCAGGCGCAGCTGCCCGACGTCGAGGCGGTGCTCGGCACCAGCCCGCGCACCACGCCGACGACCGACGTGCCTCCGGGCCGGGGGTACGCGCGGCTGGGCACCGGCCCGGTCCTGCGTCTCCAGGTACCGGCCACGCCCGACCCGTTCGACGACGCCACGTCCGAGGCCCACCGTCAGGCGGT
This sequence comes from Streptomyces sp. NPDC003023, assembly GCF_042888225.1. Classification (NCBI taxonomy): domain Bacteria; kingdom Bacillati; phylum Actinomycetota; class Actinomycetes; order Kitasatosporales; family Streptomycetaceae; genus Streptomyces; species Streptomyces sp. NPDC003023. The sequence continues at coordinate 428,331 of NZ_JBIAPL010000007.1, read as the reverse complement.
GCTCGCACTCCTGCCGCCCGGCCCGGAGCACACCGCCCCCGCACCGGCGCAGGCTCCGGCAACGCAGACGGTCCCGGCGAAGCCCCTGGTCCCACCGACGGTCCCCGTCAGCGGAACCGGCTGACACGCATCACGGAGGCGTACGCGTCGCGGGCCGGGCCCTGCCGGCTCGCGACGCGTACGCCTCCGCTCCGGCCTGGCTACGCCACGAACGTCCGCGGTGCCTCGGTGCCCGTCGTCGCTCCCGTGGAGACCAGACGGGCCGCGGCCGCCAGACGCGCCGCCGCCTCCTCGGCCACCGGCCCGCCCACGGTGAACGGCAGCCGCACATATCCCTCGAACGCGCCGTCGACACCGAAGCGCGGCCCGGACGGCACGCGGACGCCCACCCGTTCACCGACCTCGGCCAGTCGCGAGCCGGAGAGGCCGCCCGTACGGACCCAGAGCGTGAGGCCTCCGCCGGGGACGTCGAACTCCCAGGCCGGCAGTTCCCGTCGTACGGCGGCGACGAGCGCGTCGCGGTTGTCCCGCGCCTGCTCGCGGCGGATGGCGACCGCTTCGTTCCAACCTCCGGTCCGCATCAGCCAGTTGATCGCCAGCTGTTCCAGCACAGGGGTGCCGAGGTCCGCGTAGGCACGGGCGGCGACGAGCGAGCGGATCACATCGGGAGCGGCTCGGACCCAGCCGATCCGCATACCGGCCCAGAAGGCCTTGCTCGCCGAGCCGACGGTCAGGACCGTGGAGCCCGCGGGGTCGAACGCGCAGACCGGCCTGGGCATCTCGATGTCCGGGTCCAGGTGCAGTTCCGACATGGTCTCGTCGACGACCAGCACCGTCCCCGCCGAGCGGGCCGCCTCGACCAGCGCGCGGCGCTGACTCTCGTCGGCGAGCGCGCCGGTGGGGTTGTGGAAGTCGGCGACGACGTACGCGAGACGGGGCGCGGCATCGCGCAGGACCTGGCGCCAGCGGTTGAGGTCCCAGCCGGTCAGCCCCTCGGCCATGGCCACCGGCACGAGCCGGGCGCCCGCCTCGCGCATCAACTGGAGGATGTTGGCGTACGAGGGGGACTCGACGGCGATGCGTTCCCCGCGACCGGCGAAGAGGTGGCAGATCGCGTCGATCGCGCCCATCGCACCTGTGGTGACCATGATCTGTTCGGGCATGGTGGGGATGCCGCGTTCGGTGTAGCGGTCGGCGAGCATCTGACGCAGGGCCGGCAGCCCGGCGGGGTAGTCGCCGTGGGTGTGGGCGTACGGTGGAAGTTCCTCGAGCGCGCCCTGGACGGACCGGGTGAGCCACGGTTCGGGCGCCGGCAGCGCGGCGCAGCCGAGATCGATCATGGAGCCGAGCGATTCCGGCGGCAGGGGCTCGAGGCCGCGTGCGGGCAGCGGATTGCCCGCGGGTACGGCGGTCCAGCTGCCGGCTCCCCGGCGGGACTCGAGGAAGCCCTCGGTGCGCAGCGCCTCGTACGCGGCGGCGACGGTGGTGCGGCTCACGGACAGGGCGAGCGCGAGTTCACGCTCGGCGGGGAGCCGTGCCGCCACCGGGACCCGGCCTTCCAGGACGAGCAGCCGGATGCCGTCGGCCAGTGCCCGGTAGGCGGGCGGCTTGCGGGTACCGGGGCCCGCGGGGCGCGGCTGCTGGGAGGTGAGCTGTCGGGCGAGCTGGGCAGCACCCACCGCAGAGGTCCACTGCGTCATGGAAGTCAGTCCACCTTCCTCGAATTGGCCATGGTTGCCGGTTGTTCCATAGCCACAGAGTGTCATGCATCAGTCCACGAACACCAGACAAGGGGGCGCCATCGTGTCCGCGCATCTCAGCCGCAGGCTGCTTCAGCTGTACGTCGGTCTCACGCTGTACGGAGTGAGCTCGGCGCTGTTGGTGCGTGCGGGCCTCGGGCTGGAGCCCTGGGGGGTGCTGCACCAGGGCCTGGCCGAACTGACCGGGCTGACGATCGGGGTGGTGTCGATCATCGTCGGCGCGGTCGTGCTGCTGCTGTGGATACCCATCCGGCAGCGGCCCGGCCTCGGGACGGTGTCGAACGTCTTCGTCATCGGGCTGGCGATGGACGCCACCCTGGCCGTGGTTCCTGACGTGCGTGGGCTCGGCGGGCAGATCCCGGTGATGATCGCGGGCATCGTCCTCAACGGCGTGGCGACGGGCCTCTACATCGCGGCGCGTTTCGGGCCGGGCCCGAGGGACGGTCTGATGACCGGTCTGCACCGGCTGACGGGCCGGTCGATCCGACTGGTGCGCACGGCGATCGAGGTGGCTGTCGTGGCCACCGGTTTCGCGCTCGGCGGGTCCGTCGGCATCGGGACGGTGGCGTACGCGCTGGCCATCGGCCCCCTGGCGCAGTTGTTCCTGCGGCTCTTCGCCATCCCGGAGGGAGACGGAAGCAGCACGGTGGTCGCCGGGCAGTCACCCTCTCAGGCAATACTGCGGCGGTGACCCGTATACGCCACCCGTACCTGGACCATCCCTCGACGCTCGCCTTCGCCCACCGCGGCGGGGCGGCCGACGGCATCGAGAACACCGCGGCGGCCTTCCGGCGGGCCGCCGGTGCCGGCTACCGCTATTTCGAGACCGACGTGCACACCACGGCCGACGGCCGATTGGTGGCCTTTCACGACACGACACTGGACCGCGTCACGGATTCCAGGGGGCGGATCGCGGCGCTGCCGTGGAGCGAGGTGAGCCGGGCCAGGGTGGCCGGCCGGGAGCCGCTCGCACTGTTCGAGGAACTGCTGGAGGAGTTCCCGCAGGCGCGGTGGAACGTCGACCTGAAGGCCGAGTCCGCCCTCGGGCCGCTGGTGGAGCTGATCCGCCGGACGGACGCCTGGGACCGGGTGTGCGTCGGGTCGTTCTCGGAGTCGCGGGTGGCGCGGGCGATGCGCCTCGCGGGTCCCCGGCTGGCGACCTCCTTCGGGGTGCGCGGAGTGCTCGGGCTGCGGCTCGGCTCGTACGGGATACCGGCGGCGGTGCGCGGCGGCGCGGTGTGCGCCCAGGTGCCTGAGTCGCAGAACGGGATACGCGTGGTGGACCGGCGGTTCGTGCGGGCGGCCCACGAGCGCGGTCTGCAGGTCCATGTGTGGACCGTCAACGACGCCGATCGGATGGCCGCGCTCCTCGACCTCGGGGTGGATGGCATCATGACCGATCATCTTGAGACGTTGCGCTCGGTGCTGACCGACCGGGGAGTGTGGGTCTGACACGGGGGCGCCCACGCAGCCGCGGGGGCGGCTGCGACGGCACGAGCGAGGGGGCGCCCAGTGACGGCGGACACGGCGGACAGCACTGACGGCACCGATGGCACCGATGGCACCGGCAAGGAAGGCGCCGGGCGCAGACGTGAGCAACGGGGCTGGTACTTCTACGACTTCGCGTGCTCCGTCTACTCGACGAGCGTCCTCACGGTGTTCCTCGGGCCCTATCTGACGTCGGTGGCGAAGGCCGCGGCGGACGCCGACGGCTTCGTCCGTCCACTGGGCATCCCGCTGCGCGCCGGTTCCGTCTTCCCGTACGCGGTGTCGGTCTCCGTGCTGCTCGCCGTGCTGCTCATGCCGCTCGCGGGGGCGGCGGCGGACCGCACCGGCCGCAAGAAGCCGCTGCTCGCCGTCGCCGCGTACGTGGGCGCGGCCGCGACGACGGGGATGTTCTTCCTCGACGGTGACCGCTATCTGCTGGGAGCACTGCTCCTGATCATCGCCAACGCGTCGCTGGCCGTCTCGATGGTCCTCTACAACGCCTACCTTCCGCAGATCGCGGAACCGGACGAACGCGACGCGGTGTCGTCGCGCGGCTGGGCCTTCGGCTACACGTCGGGCGCGTTGGTGCTGGTGCTGAACCTGGTCGTCTACTCGGGCCACGAGGCCTTCGGCCTGTCGGAGTCCGAGGCGGTCCGCATCTGTCTGGCATCGGCGGGACTGTGGTGGGGCGCCTTCACTCTGATCCCGCTGCGCCGGCTGCGCGACCGCCGGATCGCCCCCTCCGGGGAAGGCGCGGTCGGTTCGGGGTGGCGGCAGCTGGTGGCCACGTTGCGGGACATGCGACGGCATCCGCTGACGCTGTCCTTCCTGCTCGCCTACCTCGTCTACAACGACGGGGTGCAGACGGTCATCTCGCAGGCGTCGGTCTACGGCTCGGAGGAGCTGGGCCTCGACCAGACCACCCTCATCACGGCGGTGCTTCTGGTGCAGGTCCTGGCGGTCGCGGGTGCGCTGGGGATGGGCCGGCTGGCCCGTACGTACGGTGCGAAGCGCACGATCCTGGTCTCGCTCGCCGTCTGGACCCTGATCCTTGCCGCGGGGTACTTCCTGCCCGCGGGCGAACCGGTGTGGTTCTACTGCCTGGCGGCGGGCATCGGACTGGTCCTCGGCGGGAGCCAGGCGCTGTCGCGGTCGCTGTTCTCCCATATGGTGCCGCGTGGCAAGGAGGCCGAGTACTTCTCCGCGTACGAGATGAGCGACCGGGGTCTGAGCTGGCTGGGACCGCTCGTCTTCGGCGTGGCGTATCAGATGTCGGGCAGTTACCGGGACGCGATCATCTCTTTGGTGATCTTCTTCGGAGTGGGATTCGTGCTGCTCGCGAGGGTTCCGGTGAGGCGTGCGGTGGCCGCCGCGGGGAACCCGGTACCCGACCGGATTTAGACGCCTGAGTGAAAGGCCGGTAGTGTACGCCTTTGGCTTGCCAGGCGGACCGTTACTGCGTGCTGGAATAGTGAAATCAGTGGGTGACACTTTCTGTCAGATGTGACAAACCGGGCACTGGTGGGTACCCCAACCAATGGCAAAGCAGCGGCACGACGGGCGACGCATGACCCGGAACGGGAATCTTTACCGCCGACCGGACGTTGACCGGATGACGACGACAGCGACACCTGTCCTGTGGGCGACAAGCCCGGGAGGCACGATTCATGAGTGAGCGAGCTCTCCGCGGCACGCGACTTGTGGTTACCAGCTACGAGACGGACCGCGGTATCGACCTGGCCCCGCGCCAGGCGGTGGAGTACGCATGCCAGAACGGACATCGTTTTGAGATGCCGTTCTCGGTCGAGGCGGAAATTCCGCCGGAGTGGGAGTGCAAGGCGTGCGGCGCCCAGGCACTCCTGGTCGACGGGGACGGCCCCGAGGAGAAGAAGGGCAAGCCGGCGCGTACGCACTGGGACATGCTGATGGAGCGGCGCACCCGCGAGGAGCTGGAGGAGGTCCTGGCCGAGAGGCTGGCGGTCCTTCGTTCCGGCGCCATGAACATCGCGGTGCATCCGCGCGACAGCCGCAAGTCCGCGTAACGCGCGCAGGCGCGCCAAGCGAACGACAGAGCCGCGGGGGGGGCCCCCCCCGGGGGGGGGGGGCGCCCCCCCCCGGGGGGGGGCCCCCCCCGCGGCTCTGTGTCGTGCCGGCGGCAGGACCAGGCGGGCCGCCGTGCGGCCCCGCTCCGTTCCCGAGTCCCGCCCTGCGGCGCCGCTCCGGCCCCGAGTGGCCCGTACGGCTCAACTCCGCTTCCGACCGGCCGCCCGGGCAGGCGGTCGGAACGGAACGGCCGCGAGCAGGCGGGCGACTGCGAGGGGCCGGACCGCGAGAGGATCCGACGTCCGTGCCGGGGCCGCACACCGGCCGTGGAGGCCGGCCGCGACCTGCGCGTGCTGCGAGCGGCGGCCGAGAGCGCGCGGGAGGGGCGCCCCGTAGCGGCCGGTCAGGGTGTGAGCGGCGGCCGGGGGTCCTCGTCGTCGCGCCGCGGGGCGGCACCGTCGCGGATGACCTCGCCCTGGACGACCTTGCCGTCCGGACGGTGCATACGCGCCTGCTGGAACGCGTTGCCGAGACCGCCCGGCACGGCGGCGTTCACCCGTCGCTCCAGCGAGCGTTCGGCGAACCGGCCGAGGCCGGTCCGCACGGGCGGGAGGAGGAGCAGCAGCCCCGCCACGTCGGAGACGATGCCGGGCAGCATCAGCAGCAGGCCGCCGAGCATCAGCAGGCCGTTCCCCTCCGCACGGGCAGGGGCCGTGGGGGGCGCCGCGTCCTGACCGGTCTGCTGCTGCATCGTCCGCGTGAGGTTGGCGAAGGCCCGCCGCCCCGCCCGCTTGATCACCACGGCCCCGAGCAGCCCGGCGCCGAGCAGCAGCCCGAGAACGGCGAAGCCGCCTGCCGCGTCCGCCACGACGGTGAGCAGCCAGATCTCGAGGACCAGCCATGCGGCGACGGCAAGCGGGAGATAAGTGCGGGCCCGTGAGCGCCTGGGAGCGGTCGGGGGCGGTGCGCCGGTCGTCATGCTCCCAGTGTGCCTGGGCCCCCGTCGAAGCGGCATAAGGGGCCCGTCACGAAGATCGCGGCGGCTGGGGCCCGGTTGACCTGCGCCCGAGCAGACGGCCGGCCCGCTCCCCCACACCCCATGCGGTGACGCGCCATAGCGCCTCGACGACGATGTCCCTGTTCATCTTCGAGTCGCCGTGCTCACGCTCGACGAACGTGATCGGGACCTCCACGACGTGGAAACCGGCCGCCACCGCCCGCCGGGCGAGGTCGACCTGGAAGCAGTACCCCTGGGAGGCGACATCGCCGAGCCCGAGGCCCTGGAGCGTCTCGGCCCGAAAGGCACGGAACCCGCCGGTGACGTCACGCAGCGGCACACCGAGCAGCAGCCGGGAGTACGTGCTGCCGCCGCGGGAGAGGAATTCCCGGTGCCTGGGCCAGTTGACCACGCGGCCTCCTGGCACCCAGCGGGAGCCGAGGACGAGGTCGGCACCCTTCAGGGCGGTCAGCAGCCTGGGCAGTTCCTCCGGCTGGTGGGAGCCGTCGGCGTCCATCTCCACCAGGACGCCGTAGCCGTGCTCGATACCCCAGTCGAACCCGGCGAGGTAGGCCGCGCCGAGGCCTTCCTTGCCCTTGCGGTGCAGGACGTGCACCTGCTCGTCCTGGACGGCGAGCTCGTCGGCGAACTTGCCCGTGCCGTCGGGGCTGTTGTCGTCGGCGACCAGTACGTCCGCGTCGGGCACCGCGGCCCGCACCCGGGAGACGATCGACCGAATGTTCTCGGCCTCGTTGTAGGTGGGGATGATCACCAGGGCTCTGCCGAGCGGCCCGTACCGCCTCCCCTGTGGTCCGCCGTGGGGAACCGCACCACCGTCGTTCACTGCTGCCCCTTAAAGTCCGTACGCAGAGCCCAACCATAGCGAGCCGCGGTGGGCCGCTCACGGCGGCACGAAACTTCCCTCGCCGGGGCCCCGGAGCGCCGGGACACAACGGATCGGGCCCGGCGTCCTTCGGGCCGACCTGGGGCCCGCTGGCTGCGGGTCGACCGAGAGCCGTTGTCTACTGAACGCCGGGCCCCACCCGGGTCGCACCCGCCGACCGGCTGAAACCTTCCCTCTGCCCCCGAGGCGCGGGCGCTGAACCTGGCTCCCAGTGGTGGTGCGCCGGTGCGGCACACCACCCCATGACCCAGCGGCGTTCGACGACTTGCGTGGAGGTTGCCGGTCGGACGTTCTTCGGTGGACTGGGCCGAACCTACCGGCCGGTGGGCGGAGGCTGTCAACAGTCGCCTGATCAGCGTCAATTCCCGGAAGTTCCAGGTCAGGCGGGAAGATCCGCAGGTCGAGGCGGAGCGGTGGGAGAATGCGCAGGGGTGGCGAAATGTCCCTACGTCACCCGTTCGGTCCCGCGAAGACGGTCCGTCCGGAGACCACCGTCCGCAGGCAGACCGGCAGATCGGCGCCGAGCCCGAGATCCGGCAGGCCAGGGGTGCCGGAGCGCGGGTCCGTGGACCAGCGCGCGACCCGGTCGTCGGGGGCCTGCACCACCAGTTCCTCGGTCCGCCAGAGTGCGTAGTCGGCCGGCGCTCCGGGGACCAGCACTCCCGCGTCGTCGCGGCCGACGGCTCGCCAGCCGCCGCGCGTGTGGGCGGTGAACGCGGCCCGGACGGAGACACGGTGCTCGGGCGTCCGGTGGAAGGCGGCGGCCCGTACGGTGCCCCAGGGGTCGAGCGGTGTGACCGGGCTGTCGGAGCCGAAGGCCAGCGGCACACCGGCGCGCAGCAGCGCGGCGTACGGATTGAGGGTGCGGGCGCGCTCGACGCCGAGCCGGCTCGCGTACATTCCGTCCTCGCCGCCCCAGGCGGCGTCGAAGGCCGGCTGGACGGACGCGGTGAGACCGAACTCGGCGAAGGCCGCGATGGTTTCCGGGGTGAGCATCTCGGCATGCTCCACCCGGTGGCGCGCCGCTCGGACACGGGCGACGCCGAGCCGGTCGGCGGCCGCGCGGACACCGTCGACGACGGCGCTCAGGGCGGCGTCGCCGATGGCGTGGAACCCGGCCTGGAGTCCGGCTTCCGTGCACGCGGCCACATGGGCGGCGACGGCGGCGGCGTCGAGGTGGGCACTGCCCGTGGTGCCGGGGGCATCGGTGTAGGGGGCGTGCAGGCACGCGGTGTGCGAACCGAGGGAGCCGTCGACGAACAGGTCGCCGGCCGCCCCGACGGCGCCGAGTTCGCGGATGCGCCGGGCGTCCTTCTCGTCGGTGACCTGCTGCGCCCAGTAGCCGACGACGCGGGGGCCGGGCTCCGTACGGGCGAGCGAGAGGAGCGAGGTGAAGTCCTCCTCGTCCGAGATCTCGGGCCCGGCGCACTCGTGGACACTGCCGATGCCGAGGGACGCGGCGTGGGCGAGCGCCGCGCGCTGTGCCTCGCGGCGCTGCGCGGGCGTGACAGCCGCGTGGGCGGCGGCGCGGACGGCATGGTGGGCGGCGGCGGTCAGCGGGGCGTCCGGGTGGAAACCGGGCAGATCCGTGACGCCGGGGACGAGGTCGAGCAGTGCCGTGGTGACGACCGCGGAGTGCACGTCGACGCGCGGCAGGTACAGGGGGCGTCCGCCGGTGGCCTCGTCGAGTTCGCCGCGGCGCGGGGGGCGTTGCTCGGGCCAGCGCGTGGCGTCCCAGCCGTGTCCGAGGAGCACCTGACCGCCGGGGTGCGCCGCGCTGTGCTCGCGCACAAGGCGCAGGGCGTCCGTGAGGGAGCGGGCGGCGGAGAGGTCGAGGCCGGTGAGGGCGAGCCCGGTCGATGTGGTGTGGACGTGCGCGTCGGTGAACGCGGGGGTGACCAGGGCGCCTTCGAGATCGACGACCTCGTCGACGCCGGTGGCGAACGCGTCGGCGGCGCCTTCCGATCCCACCCAGGCGATGTGGCCCTTCTCGACGACCATCGCGGTGGCGAAGGGGTCGGCGGGGCTGTGGACTTCTCCGCCGCGCAGCAGCACGGTGCGGTGTTCGCTCTGGGGGGCGGTGCTCTCGGTCATGGCAACAAGACTAGTTCCGTGACCGGCATTGCTTGCCCGTGGAGGACCGTCGCCCGGTGCTGGGGGGCACCTCCGGCGCCGAAGGCTGCGAGAAAGGGCGGTCGCGCGCCCTGGCAAGGGCGGCGCGACAGGGCGAAGTTCGCCAGGGGGGCTAGACGCGCGGCGGGCGGGCCTCGTACGGGGTGGAGAGGACGACCGTGGTGCGGGTGGAGACGCCGGACAGGGAGCGGATGCGGGTGAGGAGGTGCTCCAGCTCCAGCGGGGTGGCGACGCGCACCTTGAGGATGTAGTTCTCGTCGCCGGCGACGCTGTGGCAGGCCTCGATCTCGGGGACGTCGGCGAGCCGGTCGGCGATGTCGTCGGGGGCGCTGGGGTCGAAGGGCTTCACCGAGATGAACGCGGTGAGCGGCAGCCCGACGGCCTCGGGGTCGACAACGGCGGCGTAGCCGCGGATGACGCCCCGCTGTTCAAGACGCCGGACGCGCTGATGCACCGCCGAGGTGGACAGGCCGGTGGCCTTGCCCAGGTCGGTGTAGCTCATCCGCCCGTCCTTGACGAGCAATTCCACGATCTGACGATCCAGCTCCTCCATGCGGATCAACCTATTGCCCCGGGTCGCTTCCGGCACAGTCATAAGCGGGCCGGAAGGGCGCATGCGGCGGGCATGTGACGAATGCCACAGGTTTGCCCGGCCGATGCGCCGTGACCCCACGGTTACCTGCCGGGCACGGTGGGCATTGCTTGCTGTGGCCGAGGCCGCAAGTGCCTGGTCGGCCCATCCGAGGGGGAGATTCTCCATGCAGATCATCAAGAGCGTGCAGTCCAAGAGCAGCGGACGTCCCGAACCGGAGCCCGTTGATCCGGCCGAGCCGGCGGAGACGGAGTTCCTGGACACGTACGACACCTTCGAGATGTACCGGGTCATCTGCCCGGACTGCACCCAGCCGATCGCGCTGCTGGCGGACGAGGACGTCCTGCCCGAGCACGCGCTGTGCCCCACGCCGTGGAATCCGTTCGGGCTGACGGTGTGCTCGGGCACCGGCCGGGACGCCTCCCTCGCCCGTCCCGCCGACGAGTCGCTGGAACTGCAGGAGCAGGACACCGCACTGCTGCTGACGCTGCCCCAGGGGCTGGACTGGCGCACACAGCCGTTCTCGCACGTCGGCGGCCCCGGGTCGCGCCCGCTGAAGGTGCCGCCGATGCGGCGCGCCGCCTGAACGACGCGCCCCGGGAACCGGTGAGTGCCTCTGCGCCGCGGCGGGCCGCTGCGGCGCACGGTCTCCACCGTCCACGGCCGCGGCGGCGGACCGGGTAGCCCCTGCACTGGCGCTCGAATAGTCCGGCCGGTAACCGCGGCACCGCACGACACGTTGGCTCGGTATGAGCCCGCACAACGCGACCGCGCACGCCCGTCGGCGCCTCGTCGTGCCCGTCCATGAAGAATCGGTTCCGCTCCCGGCCGACCCGCCCATCTACCGGGACCTGGTCCGGCTGTGGGCGAGCCGCGGCAGAACTCTGCCGGGGCGCCGCGACCCCGAGTGGACCGGACTCACGGCGCACCCGGTGCCGGGTGCGTGGGTCAGCGCGTCTCAGGACCCGCCAGGTGGCGGGCGATGACCATGCGCTGGATCTGGTTGGTGCCCTCGACGATCTGCAGCACCTTCGCCTCGCGCATGAAGCGCTCGGCCGGGAAGTCCTGCGTGTAGCCGTACCCGCCGAGGACCTGGACCGCGTCGGTGGTGACGCTCATCGCCGCGTCCGTGCAGAACAGTTTCGCCATGGCGGCCTGCCGCGAGAACGGCCGGCCCGCGTCCTTCAGCCGGGCCGCGGAGAGATACAGCGCCCGTCCCGCCTCGATCCGGGTGGCCATGTCCGCGAGCATGAAGCGCAGGCCCTGGAAATCGGCGATGGGGCGACCGAACTGCTTGCGCCCCGTGGCGTATTCGAGCGCCTCGTCCATGGCTGCCTGTGCGACGCCGATCGCGCACGCGGCAATGCCGAGCCTGCCGCCGTCGAGTGCGGAGAGCGCGATGGCGAAGCCCTGCCCCTCCTCACCGATGCGACGGGCGTCGGGGACCCGGACACCGTCGAAGTGGAGCTGGGCGGTCGGCGAGCCCTTCATGCCCATCTTCTTCTCGGGCACCGCGGCGTTCAGCCCCGGCGCGTCACCCGGAACCAGGAACGCCGTGATGCCGCGGGCTCCCTCGCCGCCGGTGCGGGCCAGGACGGTGTAGAAGTCGGCGACTCCTCCGTGGGTGATCCACGCCTTGGTCCCTGTGACGACCCAGTCGTCCCCGTCCCGCACCGCCTTGGTGCGCAGCGAGGCGGCGTCGGAACCGGAGGCGGGCTCCGAGAGGCAGTAGGCGCCGAGCATGCCGCCGCCGAGCATCGCGGGCAGGTGCTCGCTCTGCTGCTCCTTGGTGCCGTACCCGGCGAGCGCGTGGCAGGCGAGGGAGTGGACGCTCACGCCGAGGCCGACGGTCAGGCGGGCGGCCGCGAGCTCCTCCAGTACCTGGAGATACACCTCGTACGGCTGGTCGCCGCCGCCGAATTCGGAGTCGTACGGGAGGCCGAGCAGTCCGGAACCGGACAGGAGCGAGAAGACGTCGCGCGGGAAGTGCCCGGCCTCCTCCTCCTCGGCCGCGCGGGGCGCGATCTCACGCTGAACGATGTCGCGGACCAGGGTGATCAGATCCCTGGCCTCCTCGGTGGGCAGCTGACGGTCCACCGGCTGCGTAGCGCGGTCGGGCATTGCGGCGCTCTCCTCCCTGTCGGGCACTGCGGCGGTCACGCGCGAAGGGTGGGGCGCGCCGCCGGTTGTTCTGCCAGGCCGATAGTGCCCTTCCGGATCACGAAAGAGGCTGGACAGCGGCTTGTGGCGCGTTGAGTATGCCCGATTCGGATGGCGCACGTCACGGGTGGGAGGAGGGCCCGGGACGTGATCCGCGATACTCCGGCCGGCTCCCCGTCTCAGACGGTGGCGACGGTGACCGGTGCGGAGACGGGCAGGTCGGCCGGCGGCGGTTCCGGGCAGGTGGGCTCGAACTCCGCGATCGTACGGAGCGTGGCGCGCAGCAGCCGCACCAGCAGGGCGCACACGGCCTTCCGGTCGAGTTCCGGGCCGGTCAGCCAGTCGAGCGTGATCTGCTCGACGCTGCTGAGCCAGCCCAGCAGGGCGAGCCGGGCCAGTGCCGGGATCTCACGCCGCCCGTAGGCGCCTTCCGCGATGGTCGCGATCAGTTCCTCGCGCACCGCGTCCCTGATCGACTGCACCTCGGTGTCGAAGCCGACGCCGCCCGTCACGATCGTGCGGAAGGCCGCCTGATGGTGTTCGGCGTAGGTCAGGAAGGCGTCGATGGTGCGGTGCACGCGCTCGGCCCGTGGCAGGTCACGCTCGCCCGCGGCCCTGGAGGCGAGTTCGGCCACCGAGTCCTCGACGACGGCGAGGTAGTAGCCGCGCTTGCTCTTGAAGTAGTAGTAGATCAGCCCTTTCGCGATGCCCGCGTGCTGGGCGATGTCGTCGACGGACAGCGCGTCGTACGAGGTGTCTGCGAACAGCTTGCGGCCGATCGCGATGAGTTCGGATCGCCGCGTGTGGGCCCGTTCGGTCTCGCCGCGCTGGTGGCTGCTGCTCAAGATGATCCCTGGTCTCGCCGTGCCGGAGGATCCTGCGGATCATCGCAGTATGTCAGGGCCGGCCCACGCGGCAGCCGCCCTGTTCGACGGGCCGCCTCACGAGGGCCGCTGGACCAGCGGCACATGGGCTTTGAGACGCTCGCCGGCCCTGGCGGGCGTGTGCCGCGGCGTACCGGAGTTCGCCGTCGTCGGACAGGAGGCCGATGACCCGCGTCCGGACACGCTCGCCCGTCAGCCCCTCAGTACCGGGACTCGGCCAAGGAGTTGAAGGCCCGCGAGACACCGGTTCGCACGGCACCGAGCCGCGTGATCACGGCCCGGTCGCCCCCGGAGGAGAGAGAGCCGCGAGGCAGACGTCGGGGGCACGGCCCTGGCCGCCGCCTGCGCGGTCACCTTCCTGTCGTGACCGGTACCGGACTGCCGCAGGGCACCCGGAAACGATCACGCGGTGACGCACGGACACGGTTCCGGGTCCGGCGTCCGCGGCGCGGACGCACGGCCGTGGCCATGCGCAAGGGCTCGGATCAGCCTTGCCGGGCTCCGCCCGACCGCCGGTCACGCCCGTGCGTCGCGCCTACAGCAGGCCGACCTGTGTGATGAGCATGGCCAGCACGACGACGAGCGTCCAGCCGAGGACGTGCTCGAGGAGGTCCGACCCGTCGTCCGGTCCGCCGGTACGGGTCGTCGGCAGCGTGCGGTCGACGGTGGCTGCGGTCGAAGTCATGGTGCGTCTCGTTCGGTCGTCCGGCAGATGGCTCCCCCATTGCCCACCCACACTGCCAGCCGTACCGGCCCCCGGGGTAGAGACATTGGTCACTGCCCCGGGAGCGGTGGATCGGGTCAGTGGACGCCTACGGCGGCCAGAGCCCCGCGCTGGGCGGCCGTGGGGTGGGCCGGCCAGTACAGGTAGCAGACGCCGCCTGTGCCGGAGACCACTTTCCCGCTCGCGTTGTAGCGCTTGGTGCGCAGCCAGATCTTCTCCCACTCCGCGCGGCGGTAGACGCGGCGCACGGCCTCGTTGCTCGGCGACGCCGGGTCGTTCGCGATCACGTCACCGTCATCGGTGAAGCCGATCACCGTCATCAGGTGGCCGGACGTGCCGTAGCCGGCTCCCGTCAGTTCCTCCTCGAGGAACGACTGGGACGTTATGGCCGGGATGCCGGCGGCGATCAGGGTCTCCAGGTCGGTCAGGGAGGTGAGCCGCGTGACGACGGCGCTCATGTCCCGGTAGGTGGCGGCGTAGGCGGCGTTGAAGGGCCAGTTGCCACAACCCTCGTACTGGTGGTCGAAGACGTAGCGGGCGGCGTGGCAGACCTGGGGGTCCTCGAATTCCGGATTCACCCAGGAGAGGTCCTCGGCCGTCGGCCTGCGGCCCCAGTACTCGATGATCATCTGCGACGACGTGGGGCTGCACCACGCCTCTCCGCCGTTGTCGTACTCCGGGTACTGGCCGACATGCGTGTTCTGGGAGTACCGCGGCACGATCAGCTCACGAGCGAGGCCGGGCTCGGACGCGGGGACGGAGAAGCGGTCCGGGATGTCGGAGGCCATCGCGCCCAGCCGCCACACCGTGGGCGTGAGGCCGCTCCCCGGTCGGCGGTGGAGGGTGAGCCGAAGCCGGTAGGTGTCCAGGCGCAGTCCGCTCGACGCGTCGTCGACGGAGAAGGTGTCCGTCCAGATGCTCGCCCTGCCGTCACCCTGGTCGTCCACCGAGGTGCGGCGGATGTCCGCGTCGCCGGCGGCCCATCGCCCCATCACGAACCAGGGTGTCGCGCTGCCGTCCGAGTACGTGCCGTTCAGCTCCACCTGGAGCCATGTTCCTGCCGGGGTGTCCGCGTTCCAGGAGGCGATCACCTCGGTGGCGGGCACGGCCGACCGGTGCACCGGTGAGGTCCAGGTGGCGAACTCCCAGCGCGCCGTCCTGCCGGTGTGCGGATCGATGTAGTCCCTCGTCCCCGCGGGCTCGTCGATCACCACGCCGGGCCGGCGCCCGGCGACGGCCTTCGTACCGGCCCGGTCGCCGCAGCGCCAGTCCGTGTACGAGGACCAGAAGCGGTTGTCCACGAGTGCCGCCGAGCGCCGGGCCGTCGTCGCCGAGGCGCTCGCGGCGACCGCGGGGGCGGCGGCGGTGGCGGTGGCGGCGGACAGCGTTCCCGCGGTGGCGGCTGCCGCGATCGCGGCGCCCAGAACGTTTCTGCGCGAAGTGGATCCAGCCATGGAGCCCCCAAAGTCAGGTGCGCGACAGTGGGGCCACTATTCCGGGTCGGGCCACGCTTCTGCCAGAGATACGCACCGCGTCGCGGTCCCAATATTGGTCTCGTCCATTGGCGCGACCAGGGGGCGTGACCTGCGGAGTGTGGCCGGTGCGACCTGCGTCGCCGTTCAGCGGGCTCCTAGGGTGGCCCCATGGACGACCTCGACGGCCACGCTGCCCGGCTGCGTGCTCTGCCCCCTTCCTGCGGTCCTGTGCGCCTGATCGCTGTCGACGGACACGCGGGCTCGGGCAAGAGCACGTTCACCGGCCGGCTCGCCGGTGCACTCGGTGGATCCGTGCCCGTGCTGCACCTCGACGACCTGGCCACCCACGAAGAACTGTTCGACTGGACCGGGCGGATGCTGAGCGAGGTGATCGGACCGCTGGCACGCGGCCGGGACGCGTCGTATCACCCGTACGACTGGAATCTGCGGCGATTTCTCACGGCCCGGGTCCTGCCCGCGCAGCCGCTGGTCCTGGTCGAGGGAGTGGGGGCCGGGCGGCGCGCTCTGCGCCCGTATCTCGCGGCGCTGCTGTGGATGGACCGGGGCGCCGAGGAGTCGTGGGCGCGTGGCAGAGCCCGCGACGGCGCGGGGCTCTCGGGGTTCTGGGACGGGTGGACAGCGGCGGAGACACGCCATTTCTCGTCCGACCCGTCCAGGCCGTTCGCCGATGCCCTGATACGTGAGTGCCCCGAGGGATACGAGTGGCTCCAGGTGCCCGATGGGACTGCGGGTCCGGACCAATCAGTCACACAAAGTGAGGGCTTTCCCCCGGCATACTGAGTAGTCGGAATTCTGGCTCAAGACTGCCTCAACTCTGCTTGACCGACGGGGCGTACAGGTCTTACGTTCTCAATGTGCGGCTTTCCGAAGCCGCCGCAGACGCGAAGCCCCCGGTTGTTCCCCCGTGATCGGGGGCTTCGTTCTGCCCCCTTTCACCTCTTCGCCGCCCCCTCTGGTACCCCGCCTGTTCACGCTGGGTCACCGTTGCCGGGCCGCCGCCACACAGCCACGGCGCTCTTATTCGCCACCCCTCACGCGGGTACGATGCACCCGGTGGTCGTCAATTGCCGTACGTGGCCGGGCTGTTCCGGTCGCCGTCCGCGGGCGTCCACCCGGCGCGACAACACTGGTGCACGGTTTGTGGGGGGAGTGGGGGGACCCTATGGACATCGGCACGCAGGGCGCACGGACGCCGGCGGACCTCGCCTGGGTGCGCGGCGTGGACGCCTGCACCATGGGCGCGTATCCGCAGGCCGAGGAGGAGTTCCGCACGGCCGTCCGGCTGGACCCGGGTATGGCTGACGCCTGGCTGGGCCTGCACGCCCTGCGCGTCGACACCTCCACCGCCCTGCTGCACATGTACCGCGGCCGCGACCGCTTCGGCGAGCAACGGGCCCGGCACCGCCGCACCCTCAACTCCTGGTACTGGCTCGGCTGGTGGGTGCAACCGGTACTGGAGAGCCCCCGCGACCTGCTGCTCGCGCACGCCTCGCACTGGCTCGACGGCCGCCACGTTCCCGAACTCGACCAGGCGCTCGCCGCGCTGCCACCGGTCGACACCGACCCCCACGTTCGGTTTCTGCACGCCTGCCGGGCCTATCTCGTCAAGGACTGGGAACAGCTCGTGCGCCACACGGAGTCGCTGGTCGACGACCCCCTCCTGGGCATCGAGGCCGGGCTCTTCGGCGGCATGGCGCGGGTACGTCTGGAGATGTATGGGCAGGCGGAGCCGCTGCTGTCCGCCGCCCTGATGCGCTGCCGCAGCGAGCAGCCGCAGCGCAAGGAGTTGCGGTACTGGCTGGCCCGCGCGCACGAGGGCACCGGTCGCAGCGCGGCGGCGCTGCCCCTCTACCGCGCCGTCCACCGCATCGATCCGGCCTTCATGGACACCTCGGCGCGCCTGGCGGCCATCGCGGAGTACGACGGGATCGACGTGTACGACGACTCGGTCGGCCTGGCCGCCGTCTCCCTCGCCGGATTCGGCGGTGAGGCGGCGGACGTCCAGGCGGACGGCGAGGCGCCGCAGAGCCCGGAACCACGGTTCGGCGGCGACCCGGGCGGGCCTCTGCCGGGGACCGTTCCCGTGGGACCGGACGAGACGCCGCGGCGCAGGGCGACCGTCCCGGCGCAGACCTCTCCCCCGCGGTTCCCCGCCGGGCCCACCGACCCGGTGCTGCTCGCCCAGGCGCTGGCGGAGCTGGAGCGCATGGTGGGACTCGAACCGGTGAAGCGGCAGGTCAAGGCCTTGTCGGCGCAGCTGGAGATGGCCCGGCTGCGCGCCGGGCAGGGGCTGCCCGTACAGCCGCCGAAGCGGCATTTCGTCTTCTCCGGCCCGTCGGGGACGGGCAAGACGACCGTCGCCCGCATCCTCGGGCGGGTGTTCTACGCCCTGGGGCTGCTCGGTGGCGATCATCTGGTGGAGGCCCAGCGCGCCGATCTGGTGGGCGAGTTCCTCGGCCAGACGGCGGTGAAGGCCAACGAGCTGATCGACTCGGCCCTCGGTGGTGTGCTCTTCGTGGACGAGGCGTACAGCCTGTCCAACTCCGGCTACAGCAAGGGCGACGCGTACGGCGACGAGGCCCTTCAGGTGCTGCTCAAGCGCGCGGAGGACAACCGCGACCATCTGGTGGTCATCCTGGCGGGGTACCCGGAGGGCATGGACCGGCTGCTCGCCGCGAACCCGGGCCTGTCGTCCCGTTTCACCACCCGCGTCGACTTCCCCTCGTACCGGCCGCTGGAACTCACCGCGATAGGTGGCGTGCTGGCCGCCGACAACGGTGACGTGTGGGACGAGGAGGCGCGCGACGAGCTCTGCTCGATCAGCGGCCACGTCGTCGACCAGGGGTGGATCGACGAACTCGGCAACGGCCGCTTCCTGCGCACCCTGTACGAGAAGAGCTGTGCCTACCGTGACCTGCGGCTGTCCGGCTACCCCGGCCCGCCGACCCGCGAGGACCTGTCGACGCTTCGGCTGCCCGACCTGATGCAGGCGTACGGGGAGGTCCTGTCGGGCCGCGGCCCGGGCAGCCGCGGCCGGCAGGACCCTCCTCTGGGCTGATCCGGGCTCCTCAGCCGTTCACGAGTTCCCCCGCGCCGTCCTGGGCACCGTCCTGAGCACCGTCCTTGGCGGCGGCTCCTTCGGGCTTCCGGGGAGCCGACGGCGAAGGGGTGGTACGGGCCGTCCCCGGCGCGGCCATCCGGTGGGCCGGGTCGCGCACCTCACCGACGAGCTTCTCCAGTACGTCCTCCAGCGCGACCAGTCCGAGCACCCGTCCCGAGGCGTCGGCCACCTGCGCGAGATGGGTGACCGCGCGGCGCATCACGGTGAGCGCGTCGTCCAGCGGCAGCTCCGCGCGCAGCGTCGTCATCGGCCGCCAGACGTACTGGGGAACCGCACGCTCCGCGTCCTCGAGGTCCAGCACGTCCTTGACGTGGAGATAGCCCATGAACGGGCCCTCTCCCTCGCCGCAGACGGGAAAGCGCGAGTAACCCGTGCGCACCGTCAGCTCCTCCAGCTGCCGGGGGGTGACCGACGGCGCGACGGTCACCAGCTCCGAGCGGCGGATCAGGACGTCGGCGACGGGGCGGCTGCCGAGTTCGAGGGCGTCCTCGAGCCGCTCCTGCTCCTCCGGTTCCAGAAGCCCCGCGGAGCCCGCGTCCTCGACGAGCCGGCCGAGCTGCACGCTGGTGAAGACGGCCTCGATCTCGTCCTTCGGCTCCACCCGGAAGGCCCGCAGGACTAGCCGGGAACAGAGGCCCAGGGCGCTGGTGACGGGACGGCAGAGCCGGGCGAAGCCGACGAGGCCGGGGCCGAGCCACAGGGCGGTCCGCTCGGGGGCCGCCATCGCCAGGTTCTTCGGCAGCATTTCGCCGACCACGAGGTGCAGGAAGACCACGACGGCCAGGGCGATCACATAGCCGAGGGGGTGGACGAGCCCTTCCGGCACACGGGCCGCGTGGAAGACCGGCTCCAGCAGGTGTGCGACGGTCGGCTCGGCCACCGCGCCGAGGGTCAGGGAGCAGACCGTGATGCCGAACTGGGCGGCGGCCATCATCTGCGGCAGGTTCTCCAGACCGTGCAGGACCTGGCGGGCCCGCGAGGAACCCGCTGCGGCGAGCGGCTCGACCTGGCTGCGGCGTACGGAGACGAGGGCGAACTCCGCGCCGACGAAGAATCCGTTCGCCACGACCAGCAGCAGGGCGAACAGCAGTTGGAGGGCACTCACCCGGCGGCCCCCGTCATCGCCTCTGTCACGGCGCCGGCGCTCGTCCCGTACGGCGCGGCCGCGTCGGCGGTGCGCACCAGCCGGACCCGCTCGGCGCGGTAGCGGTCGACCTGGCGCACGGACAGGCGCCAGCCGGGGAGTTCGGCGTGGTCGCCGGGGGCCGGGATGCGTCCCAGCAGGTCGGCGACGAGACCGGCGACGGTCTCGTAGGGGCCGTCCGGCACGTCGAGGCCTATCCGGCGGAGTGTCAGCACACGGCAGCTGCCGTCCGCCTCCCACACGGGCCTGCCGTCCTCCGGCGCGGCAGGTGCCAGCTCGGGACGGGCGTGGGTCTCGTCGTCGTGCTCGTCGCGCACCTCTCCGACGAGTTCCTCGACGATGTCCTCGAGCGTGACGACGCCGGCCGTGCCGCCGTACTCGTCGACGACGACGGCTATGGGCTGCTCGCTGCGCAGCTGTCCCAGCAGCTGCTGGACCGGGAGGGTCTCCGGCACCAGCAGCGGCGCGACGGAGATCCTGTCCACCCCGACCCGCCGGCGTTCCTGCGCCCGCACCGCGAGGGCGTCCTTGAGGTGCACCATGCCGACGATCTCGTCGATGCGCTCCCGGTACACGGGGAAGCGCGAGAGTCCCGTCGCGCGGGTGAGGTTGAGGACGTCGGCCGCGGTGGCGTCCGACTGGAGGGCGCTGACCTTCACCCGTGGGGTCATCACATGCTGGGCGGTGAGGTGGCCGAGGGACAGGGTGCGGACGAACAGGTCCGCGGTGTCCTGTTCCAGGGTGCCCGCCCGCGCCGAATGGCGGGCCAGGGACATCAGCTCGCCGGGGGTCCGGGCGGACACCAGTTCGTCGGCGGGCTCCACGCCCGCCAGCCGTACGAGACGGTTGGCGGCGGCGTTCAGGAGGGTGATGACCGGGCGGAAGACGGCCGAGAACGCGGTCTGCGGTCCGGCGACGAACCTGGCCACCTGCAGCGGGCGGGACACCGCCCAGTTCTTGGGGACCAGTTCGCCGATCACCATCTGCACGGCGGACGCCAGCAGCATGCCGATGACCACCGCGACGCCGGGCACGGCGCCTTCGGGGATCTTGGTGGCGGTCAGCGGGGCGTCGAGCAGTTCGGCGAGGGCCGGCTGGGCGAGCATGCCGACGACGAGCGAGGTGATGGTGATGCCGAGCTGGGTGCCGGAGAGCTGGAAGGACAGCTCCCGCAGGGCTGCGACGACGCGGCGGGCCCGGCGGTCGCCCTCGGCCGCGGCGCGCTCCGCGTCGGGGCGTTCGACGGTCACGAGTCCGAACTCGGCGGCCACGAAGAAGCCGTTGGCGAGGATGAGAAGGAACGCTGCGGCAAGCAGCAGAAGCGGGGTGATCATGCCGCCGCCTCCGGGCCCTGTCCGGGCGTCGGGGAGGGGGCGGCGCAGGTACTACCGGACGATCCGTCCATTGCTGGAGGGAGTCACTCCTCGGGTCGCAGGGTGCCCCGCCGGCGGCCGGGGCCGGGTGGTGCGGGGCGGGGCGCACTCGGCGCCGCCGCCCAACAGGGTAATCAAGCCGGGCCCGTCGGGGGCAGGGGCGCTGCCGGTCATTGTTCGCCCGGGCGGGTGCCGCGCGGCTCCTCCGGACGGGTGCCGAGAGTCTCGGCGAGGGCCCGCAGGGCGCGGGCGTCGTCGATGGCCCGCGCCTTGGCGATGCCGGGCTGGATGCCGAGCACGGGCAGGCTGGTGCCGTCGCTGAGGTCGAGGAAGACCCACGGGTCGCCGGACCGCAGATTCACCCGCAGGATCTCCGCCCACGCGAGTCGGCGCGTACGGGTGAGGTTGACGACGGTCACGCCGTCGTCGTCGGCGACGACCTTCGGACGGCTCAGCAGGGCGAGCACACCGAAGAAGAGCAGCGCCGTGAAGATGAAGCTGATCTTCTCCGGCGCGCTGAGCCGCTCGAGGAGCAGGGTGATGGCGGTGACGACGGCGAGCATCGCCGTGCCCACGGTCAGCAGGACGATCCGGGTACGGGTCGGCCTGAAGGTGACCGGGAGCGCGGGCGGGCGGGGCGTCGGAGCAGTGGCGGACATGCTGTGACTCACGTCCTCAGAGGCGGCAGGCGTGGATGGCCGTGGTGAGGATGGCCCGCGCGCCGAGCGCGTACAGGTCGTCCATGATCCGCTGGGCCTCCTTGGCCGCGACCATGGAGCGGACGGCGACCCAGCCCTCGTGGTGCAGGGGGGAGATCGTCGGGGACTCGAGGCCGGGGGTGAGGGCGACGGCCTGCTCGAGGTTCTCGACGCGGCAGTCGTAGTCCATCATCACGTAGCTGCGGGCCACCAGGACGCCCTGGAGGCGGCGCAGGAACTGCTGTACCTGGGCGTGCTCGGGGTCGGCGCCGGTGCGCCGGATGACGACCGCCTCCGAGGTCATGATGGGCTCGCCGATGACCTCGAGGCCCGCGTTGCGCAGGCTGGTGCCGGTCTCGACGACGTCGGCGATGACCTGGGCGACGCCGAGTTCGATCGCGGTCTCCACGGCGCCGTCGAGGTGGACGACGGAGGCGTCGATGCCGCTGTCGGCGAGGTGCTTCGCGACGATGCCCTCGTAGGAGGTGGCGATCGTCATACCGCCGAAGTCGGTGACGCCGTTCGCGGTGCCGGGCCTGGTGGCGTAGCGGAAGGTGGAGCGGGCGAAGCCGAGCTGGAGGATCTCCTCGGCGTTCGCCCCTGAGTCCAGCAGCAGGTCGCGGCCGGTGATGCCGATGTCGAGCTTGCCGGAGCTGACGTAGATCGCGATGTCACGCGGGCGCAGGTAGAAGAACTCGACCTCGTTCTCGGGGTCGACGAGGACGAGCTCCTTGGACTCCTTGCGCTGCTGGTAGCCGGCCTCATGGAGCATCGCCGACGCAGGTCCGGACAGTGAACCCTTGTTGGGGACGGCGATGCGCAGCATGAGACGGGCTTCCTTTGTTCGCGTGGTGTGTGTGGACGGTGGGGCGGGACGGCTCAGAGGTGGGCGTAGACGTCGTCGAGGGAGATCCCGCGGGCGACCATCATCACCTGGACGTGGTACAGCAGCTGCGAGATCTCCTCGGCGGCGGCGTCCTTGCCCTCGTACTCGGCGGCCATCCACACCTCGGCGGCCTCCTCGACGACCTTCTTGCCGATGGCATGGACGCCCTTGCCCACCAGCTCGGCGGTGCGGGAGGTGGCGGGGTCGCCCTCGGCGGCCTTCTGCTGGAGCTCGGCGAAGAGCTCCTCGAACGTCTTATTCGGCATGGTGGTCCCAGACTACGCGGAAGCGGCCGCTGCTCAGCGCCAGGGTTCGGATACTGAACGCAGGACGGTCGCCGTGGCGACGGCCGCGGTGACCGCCTCGTGGCCCTTGTCCTCGTTCGAACCCTCGAGCCCGGCCCGGTCGAGGGCCTGCTCCTCGGTGTCACAGGTCAGTACGCCGAAGCCGACGGGGACACCGGTCTCGATGGAGACCTGGGTGAGGCCCTGGGTGACGCCTTGGCACACGTACTCGAAGTGCGGTGTGCCGCCGCGGATGACGACGCCGAGGGCGACGATCGCGTCGTAGCCGCGGCCGGCCAGCACCTTGGCCACCACCGGCAGTTCGAAGCTGCCGGGGACGCGCAGCAGCGTCGGCTCGTCGATGCCCAGGTCGTGCAGCGCCCGCAGGGCGCCGTCGACGAGGCCGTCCATGACCTTCTCGTGCCACTGGGCCGCGATCACCGCGACCCGCAGGTCGCCGCAGTTGCGGACGGACAGTTCGGGCGCACCCTTGCCGCTCATGTTTCTCCCTAGCCGTTCTTCGCTGCTCGTCGCGCAGTGGTACTGGTTGCGCGTGGTACTGGTTGCGCGGTGCTGCTCGTCGCGCGGTGCTACTGGTTGCCGCAGGTCGACGCGGGGGCCGCGTCGAGCCATGGCAGGTCGTGTCCCATCCGGTCGCGCTTGGTGCGCAGGTACCGCAGGTTGTGCTCGCCCGCCTGGACGGGCATCGCCTCCCGTTCGAGGACGGTGATCCCGTGCCTGACGAGGGCGGTGGACTTGTCGGGGTTGTTCGTCATCAGCCGCACGCTGTGCACGCCGAGGTCCTCGAGGATCCGGGCGCCGGCGGCGTAGTCGCGGGCGTCGGCGGGCAGGCCGAGCTCGAGGTTGGCGTCGAGGGTGTCCCTGCCGCGCTCCTGGAGTTCGTACGCCCGCAGCTTGGACAGCAGCCCGATGCCTCGGCCCTCATGACCGCGCAGGTACACGACCACACCCCGGCCGGCTTCCGCGATGCGTTCCATGGACGCGTTCAGCTGGGGACCGCAGTCGCAGCGGAGCGAGTGGAAGATGTCGCCGGTGAGGCATTCGGAGTGGACGCGTACGAGGACGTCGTCGCCGTCGCCGATGTCGCCGTGGACGAGGGCGACGTGCTCGATGCCGTCGACCGTCGACCGGTAGCCGTAGGCGGTGAACTCACCCGCCGAGGTGGGCAGGTTCACCTCCGCCTCGCGCCTGACGGTGGGCTCCGCGCTGCGGCGGTAGGCGATCAGGTCCTCGATGGAGATGATCGTCAGACCGTGCTTGCGTGCGAACGGGATCAGCTCGGGAAGCCTCAGCATGACGCCGTCCTCCCCCGCGATCTCCACGATCGCGCCGGCGGGCCGCAGACCCGCCAGCCGGGCGAGGTCGACCGCGGCCTCGGTGTGGCCGGGGCGGGTGAGGACGCCGCCTGGCTTGGCGCGCAACGGGAAGATGTGGCCGGGGCGCACGAAGTCGGCGGGGCCCGCCTTGCCGCCGGCGAGCATCTGGAGGGTGGTGGCGCGGTCGGAGGCGGAGATGCCGGTGGTCACCCCGTAGGCGGGGCCCGCGTCGACGGAGACGGTGAACGCGGTCTGCATCGACTCGGTGTTGTGCTGCACCATCTGGGGCAGTTCGAGGCGCTCCAGCTCGTCGTCCTCCATGGGGGCGCAGATCAGGCCGCGGCACTCGCTCATCATGAAGGCGACGACCTCGGGGGTGGCCTTCTCCGCGGCGATGACGAGGTCGCCCTCGTTCTCCCGGTTCTCGTCGTCGACGACGACGACGGGGCGGCCCGCGGCGATGTCGCGGACGGCCTGCTCGACGGGGTCGAGGGAGAGGTCCTCTGTGTTGCCGGCCGGGTACCAGACGGGCAGTGCGGTCATGCCGGTGCTCCTTCCAGGGAGGGCTTGGCGTTCCGCCGGGAGCGCAGCCACCAGTCACGCAGGCCCCACAGGACGAGCGCGCCGTAGACGACGTAGACGAAGCCGGAGAAGGCGAAGTCGTTGGCGAAGTTGAGCGGGACACCGACCAGGTCGACGAGGAGCCAGGCGAACCAGAACTCGACCAGGCCGCGGGCCTGGGCGACCATCGCGACGAGGGTTCCCACGAAGATGTAGGCGTCGGGCCAGGGGTCCCAGGAGAGGGACGGGTACAGGGTGAACAGTCCGCCCACGGCGAGGGTGCCGGCCACGGCTCCGCCGAGCAGGTAGCCGCGCTCGCGCCAGGTGGCGAACCTGACGGCGATCGAGCCGTCCTGCCCCTGCTTCCGGCCGCGGGTCCACTGCCAGTACCCCCACACCGCCACGGCCATGACGACCACCTGCTTGCCGGCGCTGCCGGTCAGGTGGGACGTGGCGAAGGCGGCGAAGAGGATGACGCCGGACACGAACTGGGCGGGCCAGGTCCAGATGGAACGCCGCCACCCGAGGGCGAGGGCGATCAGGCCGACGATGTTGCCGATCATGTCGGACCACTTGATGGGCTGGCCGAAGGCTGTGAAGGCCTCGGCGTTCAGCCAGTTCAGGGCGCTCACTCGGCACTCTCCTCGGCCTGCGCGCCGAGCAGCCGCTCGACGTACTTGGCGATGACGTCCACCTCGAGGTTGACCGTGTCGCCGGGCTGCTTGATGCCGAGCGTGGTCAGCGCGAGGGTGGTGGGGATGAGGCTGATCGTGAAGTGGTCGGGGCCTGCTTCGACCACGGTAAGGCTGACGCCGTCAACCGTGATCGAGCCCTTCTCGACAACGTATCGAGCGAGCCCGGAGGGCAGCGAGATCTTCACGATCTCCCAGTTCTCCGAAGGGGTCCGCTCGACGACCGTGCCGGTGCCGTCGACGTGTCCCTGGACGA
Organism: Streptomyces sp. NPDC003023; assembly: GCF_042888225.1. Classification (NCBI taxonomy): domain Bacteria; kingdom Bacillati; phylum Actinomycetota; class Actinomycetes; order Kitasatosporales; family Streptomycetaceae; genus Streptomyces; species Streptomyces sp. NPDC003023. The sequence continues at coordinate 402,798 of NZ_JBIAPL010000007.1, read as the reverse complement.
TGTGGCCGCCGAGCCGCGCGCCGACGGCGGTGGGCCGCTCGAGGTTGACGCGTGAGCCGGCCTCGAGGGAGCCGAGGCTGGAGCGCCTGAGTGTCTCCGCCATCACGTCGGCGGTGAACTCGCCGTCGCCCAGCTCGACGACGGTCAGGCAGACGCCGTTGACGGCGATCGAGTCGCCGTGCTTCGCGTCCTCGGTGACGATCGGGCCGCGCAGACGGAAGCGGGAGGCGTCGCCCAGGTTCTCGACGGCGGTGACCTCGCCCAGTTCTTCGACGATTCCGGTGAACACTTCAGGCTCCCTTGGGGACTGTCGCGGTGACGCGCAGGTCGGTGCCGATGCGCACGGTGTCCGTTACATGGAGCCGCAACGCTTCAGTGATGGTGGTGATTCGGGCGTCGGCGAGGGCGGCGGGACCCGCGCCGAGGAGTACGGGGGCGAGGTAGCCGATGACGCGGTCCACGGCCCCGGCGGCGACGAAGGCGCCGGCCAGGGTCGGGCCGCCTTCGAGGAGTACGGAGCGGACACCGGCGTCGTGGAGCGTGGTCAGCAGGTGCGGGATGTCGATTCCGCCGCCGGCGGCGCGCCGCAGCGCCCAGGTCTCCCCCGGGGGGAGCGCCGCGGCCGGGACGTCGTCGGCGACCACGATCACGGTGGGTGCCGCGTCGTCCAGGACCCGGGCGCCGGGCCGGACCGCTGCCGCGTTCGTGTCGACGACCACGCGCAGCGGCTGGGTGACCCCTTCGATTCCCCGTACCGCCAGGTGGGGGTCGTCGGCGCGCATGGTGCCGGAGCCGACCACGACGGCGTCGCTCTCGGCGCGCAGCCGGTGGACGTCGGCGCGGGACTCCGGTGAGCTGATCCAGCGGCTGGTGCCGTCGGCGGCGGCGACCCGGCCGTCGAGGGTGGCCGCGTACTTCCAGGTGACGTGGGGACGGCCGTGGCGTACGGAGGTGAGCCAGGCGATGTTGCCGGTCTCCGCCTCGTCCTCCAGCAGGCCGTGCACGACGTCGACGCCGGCTGCGCGCAGGGTGTCCGCGCCGCCCGTGGCCTGCGGGTTCGGGTCGGCGACCGCGTACACGACGCGGGCGATCCCGGCCTCGGTCAGGGCCTGGGCACAGGGGCCGGTGCGGCCGGTGTGGTTGCAGGGTTCGAGGGTGACGTACGCGGTGCCGCCGCGGGCGAGGACCCCGGCTTCGCGAAGGGCGTGGATCTCGGCGTGCGGTCCGCCGGCGCGCTCGTGGAAGCCTTCACCGACGACGTGTCCCGAGGCGTCCGTGATGACGCAACCGACGACCGGGTTGGGGCTGGTGGAGCCGAGTCCGCGGGCGGCGAGCACGACTGCTCGGCGCATGGCGTCCATGTCGGCTGCGGTGGCCACCGGGTCCTCCTGCCTCTTCGGGCACGGACTCCGGGGCCTGTCGATGACGACGGACAGCGGGATCACACCAGGGGGAACGCCAAGGCCGAATGCGACGGTCGCCTGGAACGGCGACCGACAGACGGCCGGCGCACACCTGTCGGTGGACACCCGCCGCGCACTGCCTCCCATCCGGACTTTAACCGTCGGTCCAGGAGTTTCACCTGGTCAACCGGCCGCTGGCTGCGGACGGGTCGCGGACTGTAACCGCCGGTTCGGAATTGCACCGACCCCGGAGTGCGCTGCTGCTGATACAGGGACAGTGTGCCACGACCGGCGGTGGACCATGCGGGTGACGGCTGTGGACTGGCTCACATGCGCGTGCATGGAGTCACCGCGCGTCATATTCGAGCGGAATGGTCCAGACCTATTGACGCATTGGTCTAGTCCTCTTAATGTCTGCGACACCTCCGCGGACCAGGCCCGCCGGTGTGCGCACGCCAGGGCCAATCCCTTTTCCCCATGAGCCAGTTGTGCGAGGCCGAACCCGTCGGCACCCCTGCCCGCCCGGCCGGCGAACAGGGGATCCCCACCAGGAGGAACTGATCGTGCAGTCCCCCACCCGTACCAGAGCCGGAACATCGCTGCTCGCGGCGGCAGCCGCGGCCACCGCACTGCTGGCCGGCATGCTGGCGCCCGGCGTCTCCCACGCCGCGTCCCAGGAGTCGTGCCGCCCCGACGGGCTCCACTCCACCCCCGGCGTCGACGTCCCGTACTGCTCGGTATACGACTCCGAGGGCCGCGAGAAGATGGGCTCGGACCACCAGCGCCGGGTCATCGGCTACTTCACCGGCTGGCGCACCGGCAAGGACGGCACCCCCGCCTACCTCGCGTCCGACATCCCGTGGGACAAGGTCACCCACATCAACTACGCCTTCGGCCACATCGACTCGGCGAACAGACTGTCCGTCGGCGCCGACAGCGAGAAGAACGCCGCGACGGGCATGACCTGGCCCGGCGTCACGGGGGCCGAGATGGACCCGGCACTGCCGTACAAGGGCCACTTCAACCTGCTCAACAAGTTCAAGAAGCAGCACCCGGACGTCAAGACGCTGATCTCGGTGGGCGGCTGGGCGGAGACCGGCGGCTACTTCGACGACAACGGCGACCGGGTGGACTCCGGCGGCTTCTACACGATGGCCACCAACGCCGACGGCTCGGTCAACCAGGCGGGCATCGACACCTTCGCCGACTCGGCCGTCGCCTTCGTCAAGAAGTACGGCTTCAACGGCGTCGACATCGACTACGAGTACCCCACGTCCATGAAGGACGCCGGCCACCCGGCCGACTTCCCCGTCTCCAACGCCCGCCGGGCCGGCCTCAACAAGGGCTACGCGGCGCTGATGAAGACCCTGCGCGAGAAGCTGGACCGTGCCGGGGCCGCCGACGGCAGGCACTACATGCTGACCGTCGCCGCGCCCTCCTCCGGCTACCTGCTGCGCGGCATGGAGACCTTCCAGGTCCAGAAGTACCTGGACTACGTCAACATCATGTCGTACGACCTGCACGGCGCCTGGAACGAGTACGTCGGTCCGAACGCCTCGCTCTTCGACGACGGCAGGGACGCGGAACTGGCGGCGGCGAACGTCTACGGCAGCGCGCAGTACGGCGGCATCGGCTACCTCAACACCGACTGGGCGTACCACTACTTCAGGGGCTCCATGCCCGCCGGCCGCATCAACATCGGTCTGCCCTACTACACCCGCGGCCACAAGAACGTGCAGGGCGGCACCGACGGTCTGTGGGGCAGGGCCGCCGCGACCTCCTGCCCGGCCGGCTCCGGCCTGACCAAGTGCGGTGACGGCGCCGTCGGCATCGACAACCTGTGGCACGACAAGGACGACAACGGGGTCGAGTCCCCCGCCGGTTCCAACCCGATGTGGCACGCCAAGAACCTGGAGAAGGGCATCGTCGGCGACTACGTCACCCGGTACGGCTTCCCGGCGGGCACCGAGCTGACCGGCGACTACGTCCGCAAGTACGACCCGACGCTGGTCGCTCCCTGGCTGTGGAACGCCGAGAAGAAGGTCTTCCTCTCCACCGAGGACGAGCAGTCCGTGGCCGCGAAGGCGGACTACGTGGTCGACCGAGGCATCGGCGGCACGATGGTCTGGGAGCTGGCCGGCGACTACGGCTGGAACGCGGCGAAGGGCCAGTACGAGACCGGTGACACGCTGACGACGCTGATGTACGAGAAGTTCAGGTCGGCCGCTCCGTACGGCGCGAAGAAGTCCAACACGGCACTGCCCACGGGCGCCGTGGACATCGCCGTCGACTTCACCGACTTCAAGCTGGGCGACTCCAACTACCCGATCACGCCCAAGCTGAGGATCACCAACAACACCTCGGCCGCACTGCCCGGCGGCACCGAGTTCCAGTTCGACTACGCGACGGCCGCCCCGGCCAACGCCTCCGACCAGTCGGGCTTCGGCACCAAGGTGATCAGGAGCGACCACACAGGCGGCAACGTCGGCGGTCTGAAGGGCGACTTCCACCGGGTGTCGCTGAAGCTCCCGGCCTGGCAGTCGCTGGCTCCCGGCGCGACCGTGGACCTCTCGTTCAACTACTACCTGCCGGTGTCGACGCCCTCCAACTGGACCGTGAACATCGGCGGCACCACCTACGCGCTGCGGGGCGATCTGGCCCGCGGCACCACGTCGGTCGAGCCGGGCGACGGTGGCGGTACGGGTCCGGGCCCGTCGCCGACACCCACACCGACACCGACGCCGGGTGACTGCGCCGCGCCGGCGTGGAGCGCGACGTCCGAATACGGCGGCGGGGTGACCGTGTCCCACAAGTCGCACCAATGGAAGTCCAAGTGGTGGACGAAGGGCGAGGAGCCGGGTACGACCGGTGAGTGGGGAGTCTGGCAGGATCTCGGCACCTGCTGATCCCTCCGCGAGTCAGCCCGGCGGCGGTCACCGGCCCTTGCCGCCGCCGGGCCCTCGGCCGGTTCGCACCCCCGCCGGGCCCTCGGCCGGTCGGCCGCGCCTGCGCGAGCGACCACACACGGCGGGCGGCGGTTCCGGACCGATGAGCACGGGCGCCGGCCCCTCGAACGGGTGCTACCGCGTGGGCGGGAGCCGGTAGACCGAGACGTGCGAACGCGACTCGGCGGTGAACTCCCCGCCGGACCAGTCCCCGTGCCGGGTCTCCAGTTCGAGTCCGGCAAGCTGAGCCATCAGGTCGAGTTCGGCCGGCCAGATGTAGCGGTGAGGGCTCCGGAACAACCGTGCCTCCTCGGTGTCGTCGAACCTGAAGTGATGCGACACGACGTGCTGGCGCAGCACGTCGTAGGTGTCCAGACCGATGTACCCGGGTTCGGACTGCCAGACGGTGGCCGCCTGGCCCGGTGGGAGCGTGCGCAGTTCGGGCACCCAGAGCTCGACCACGAACCGGCCACCGGGCTCGAGATGGCGGGCGGCGTTGCGGAAGCACTCGACCTGCTCGGCCTGCGTGAGCAGGTTGGAGATCGTGTTGTAGACGAGGTAGACCAGGGTGTACGTCCCAGGGGCGGTGGCGGTCGCCATGTCGCCGACGGTCACGGGGATCGTCGCCTCGTCGGCCTTGGCGCGCAGCCGTTCCAGCATCGGCGGTGACAACTCGATGCCCGCGACGGGCACCCCTCGCTCGGCGAGCGGGACGGCCACCCTGCCGGTCCCGACGGCGAACTCGAGTGCCGCGCCCTCCCCCGCGAGCTCGGTGAGACGGTCCACGGCCGGCTCCAGGACCTCGGGCGCGAACATGCCTGATCCCGGCGTGTCGTAGCGCTCGGCAGCATCGGCGTTCCAGATTTCGTCCTGCTTCATCCGGCCAACGCTCGCCGCGGGCCCGGTCGCTGTCCAGCGAATATCCGCCTCGCGCCGTCACGAGCACGGCCTCCGTGCCTGTGCGGAGGGAGCGCTTCTCTACCCGAACAGTTCGCCCCGCGCCGTCTCCCCCGCCGTCAGCAGGGCGCCGCTGAGGATCGCCGTACCGCCGAGCGCGCTCGCGCGGACCTCCGTGCGCAGCGGCGACAGGCCGGCCACTCTCGTCTCCACCCGAGAGGCCAGTGCCTCGCCGCCCGCGTGGCCGGTCTCGCCGCCCAGGACGACGCAGCCGGGGTCCAGCACCGCGGCGACCGCCGCGGCGCCGAGGGCCAGACGGTCGGCGAGGGCATCGAGGAAGTCGCCCCGGTCCTCGGTGACGGCCGCCCTCACGACGGCCGCCGCGGCCGCGCCGCCGAGCCCGTACCGCTCCCCGAGCGCGCAGATGGCCGCCGAGCCCGCCAGTGAGTGGAAACCGCCTCCGCAGTCGACCGCGGAGGGAATCCCCCCGGTGCCCGGCACCGGCAGGAAGCCGATCTCACCCGCGCCGCCCGAGGCCCCTTTCCGCAGCCGGCCGTCGAGGAAGATCCCCGCGCCGACACCGTGCCCCAGCCAGAGGAACGCGAAGGAGTCGCGGTCGGCCGCGGCGCCGACGCGCTGCTCGGCCACGGCCGCGAGGTTGGTCTCGTTCTCGACGATCACCCGGGCGGGCAGGCGCTCCTGGAGGGCCTCCACGAGCAGGCGGTGCCAGGCCGGCAGGCCGGTGGAGTCGCGCAGTTCGCCGGTGGACGGGTCGATGAGGCCCGGCGCGCCGACGCAGACGCTGTGCAGCGCGGCGGCTCCGGCGTCACGGGCCGTGCGCTCCACGAGGGCGGCGGCACGCTCCACGGCCGGACCCGGGTCGGCGTCGGGGCCGCCGCCGATCGGGAGGGACGCCTCGGCGAGTCGCGTACCGAGGAGGTCAGCGACGACGACGGACACGCTCTCGGTGCGTACGTCGAGCGCGGCGAGGTGGGCGCGGTCGGCGACGATTCCGTACAGCCGGGCGTTCGGACCGCGCCGTTCGGCGCCCGACTCGCCGACCACGTGGACGAGCCCGGATCCCTGCAGGCGCTCGACGAGGTCGGCGACGGTGGGCCGGGAGAGGCCGGTCATGGCCTTCAGCTGTCCTGCCGTCAACGGGCCCTCCTGCTGGAGGAGTTCCAGGGCGAGCCGATCGTTGATGGCCCGGGCGGTACTCGGGGAAGCGGGCATGCCGGAATCCTTCCAGATGGATACCGCCTATTTATCAGGCAGGGTTCCTGATAGTTTACCGCTCACGTTCTCGGGGAGAGGTAGACGCATGTCCAGCGCATCGAGCCGATCGGCCGTCGGGCTGTCCCAGTTGAGGCGCGCCCGCTTCGCCGTGGCCGCCGTCTTCTGCGTGCACGGCGCGGTCACCGGCAGCTTCGCGACCCGGATCCCCTGGATCCAGGACCACGCCGGTGTGAGCGCCGGTCAACTCGGCCTCGCCCTGGCGTTCCCGGCGCTCGGCGCGTCCGTGGCCATGCCGCTGGCCGGAGCCGTCAGCCACCGCTTCGGCGCCCGCGCGGCGCTGCGGGCACTGCTGGCACTGTGGACCCTGAGCCTGGTCCTGCCTGCGTTCGCCCCGAATCTGCTCACCCTGTGCGCCGCGCTGTTCGTCTACGGCGCCACCTCCGGAATGTCCGACGTGGCGATGAACGCGCTGGGCGTCGAGACCGAGAACCGGCTCGACCGTTCGATCATGTCGGGGCTGCACGGCATGTGGAGCGCCGGTGCGCTGATCGGCTCGGCAGGCGGCACACTCGCCGCCCATCTGGGCAGTGACGCGCGGCTGCACCACAGCCTGGCGGCCGTCACGCTGACCGTGCTCGGGCTGATCGCCTGCCAGGGCGTGCTGGACCTGCGCAGCTCCGCCGAGGAGGAGCCGCCGCCGCGGTTCGCCCTGCCGCCGAAGTCCGCGCTGGTCATCGGCGCGATCGGATTCTGCGCGGTGTTCGCGGAGGGCGCGAGCCTGGACTGGTCGGCGGTCTATCTGCGTGACGTGCTCGACACGTCGCCGGGTCTCGCCGCCGCGTCGACCACGGCATTCGCGCTGACGATGGCGGTGGCGCGGCTCGCGGGCGACCGGATCGTGGACCGCTTCGGACCCGTTCGTACCGTGCGGGTCGGCGGGGTGCTCGCGACGATCGGCGGACTGCTGGTGGTCACGGCCCCGCATCCGGCCGTCGCCATGGGCGGCTTCGCCCTCATCGGATTCGGTGTCGCCGTGGTCGTGCCGCTGGCCTTCGCCGCCGCCGGGCGCAGCGGGCCGAACCCGAGCCAGGCGATCGCCGGTGTCGCCACGATCACCTACACCTCGGGCCTGATCGCCCCGTCGGCGATCGGCGCGGTCGCCGACGCGACCAGCCTGGTCGTGTCGTTCGGCCTGGTGACGGCGCTCGCCCTCGGTCTGGTGCTGGGCGCCGGTGTGCTGCGCTCGGCCGGGCGGGAGAGCGGCAAGGTCAGCCCGCCGGTGCCAGCAGTGCACGACCCGCGGCTCTGAACCGCTCGCTCCAGGGCGCGGGGCGCAGGGTGTCCGGGTCCAGCCTGACGAGGACCCGGACACCCCGCGCGTAGGTCACGGCGCCGTCCGCGGAGCAGAAGCGGAAGCCGTACGTGAGGCCGGTGCGGCCAAGCCTTTCCAGCCACAGGTGGACGGCGTAGTCACCGGTCCGGTTCACCGGGCGCTCGTAGCCGATGCGCAGCTCCTTGACGGCGTTGCAGGCATCGCCGGCCGCCGCCCAGTCGCCCTCGAAGGCGAACCCGCGCTCCTGCCAGTACGTCACCCACGCACGCTCGACCATCAGCGGGTACCGGGCGTTGTGGAGCAGCCCGAGCGCGTCGAGGTCGTCGAAGTGCACGACGGCGGGGACGCGCACGCCGTAGGGGACATCGGGGACGAGCGGCTCGGACGGGGTCGGAGGGGCTTGCGTGGTCACGGTCGGGGCTCCTGAGCAGTACTGGCCGAAAACATCTCATCCTAAGCACCCGCTCACCGGGGCCCGTCCCATCCGGAACGGGCACTACCATTACGCCGATCGTTGACGACTGGACGAAGTGGAGCGGCCCGTGGACCTCGGCGTGCGCTGGACCCTGCACGGCGACGGGCGGACACCCGCTCCCGGTGCCGTGGTGCGACCCGACGAGCGGCTTTCCTGGCCCCGCACCGCGGGCCTCGGCGCCCAGCACGTGGTCGCGATGTTCGGGGCGAGTTTCGTCGCGCCGGTGCTCATGGGGCTGGACCCGAACCTCGCCATCATGATGTCCGGCGTCGCGACCGTGATCTTCCTGCTCGCGACGCGCGGCAGGGTGCCCAGCTACCTCGGCTGTTCGCTCTCGTTCGTCGGTGTGGCCGCCACCATCCGGGCCACCGGCGGCGACAGCGCCACCGTGACCGGCGCGGTACTGGTCGTCGGCGCCGCGCTCTTCGTCGCGGGCCTGGCCGTACGGCGGTTCGGGGCGCGGATCATCCACACGGCGATGCCGCCGATCGTCACCGGCGCGGTCGTGATGCTGATCGGCTTCAACCTCGCCCCGGTGACCGCCTCGACGTACTGGCCGCAGGACCAGTGGACGGCCCTGCTGGTCATGCTCTTCACCGGGCTCGCCGTGGTGTGCCTGCGCGGGTTCTTCTCCCGTGTCGCGATCTTCCTCGGGCTGATCTTCGGCTACGCGCTCTCCTGGGTCCTCGACCGGATCTTCGGAAAGATCCACTCCCCCGTGGGCGGCGCGGAGGCCGTGGACCACTGGCGACTCGACCTGTCCGCCGTGGGCCGGGCCGACTGGATCGGCCTGCCGTCGTTCCACGCCCCGAGCTTCGAGTGGTCCGCGATCCTGGTGGCCCTGCCGGTGGTGATCGCGCTCATCGCGGAGAACGCCGGGCACGTCAAGGCGGTCGGTGAGATGACCGGCGACTCCCTCGACGACAGGCTGGGTACCGCGATCGCGGCCGACGGGGCCGCGTCCATGCTCTCCACCGCCGTCGGCGGGCCTCCGAACACCACGTACTCGGAGAACATCGGCGTCATGGCCGCGACCCGCGTCTACTCCACGGCCGCCTACTGGGCCGCCGCCGGCTTCGCCCTGCTGTTCGGCCTGTGCCCCAAGTTCGGCGCGGTCGTCGCCGCCATCCCCGGCGGGGTGCTCGGCGGGATCACGGTGATCCTCTACGGCATGATCGGGCTGCTCGGCGCACAGATCTGGATCAACGCCGAGGTTGATCTGCGCAACCCGCTGAACCTCGTGCCGGCCGCGGCGGGCATCATCATCGGCGTGGGCGGCGTCAGCCTGAAGATCACGGACAACTTCGAGCTGAGCGGTATCGCGCTCGGCACGATCGTCGTCATCACCGGCTACCACGTACTGCGTGCCTTCGCCCCCGCCCACATGAAGGAGCGGATGAAGGACGAGGAGCCGCTGCTGGACTCCGGTACCTCGTCGTACGACACCGGAGCCGACGCACCGGGACCTGACGCCCCCGGCTCTGGCTCCGGCTCCCGCGACGGCTCCGGAGGGACCGGCGGCACGGGCACCGGCCGCTAGGCGCTGCGGAAACGTCCCTCTTTCCGGCGAAGCCCCGGCCCGTCACCGCCTCGGACGCTCCCGTACTGCGACCCTGCACCCATGGCGCAGATGGAACAGTTCGCGGTGCGGGCGGCCGACGGCCGGCCCGCGGTCGACTCCGTGGTGGAGCGGATGCACTCGCTGCGCTCCGCACTGCCCGCGACCGACGGGCTCGCCGTGTTCAACCGGGTCTACCTCGCGGTCACCGAGGAGTTCGGCCGGCATGTCGACGGCGGCCGGTTCCCCGACCGGCGGGCCGCCGCCACACTCGGCGTGCTGTTCGCGCACCGCTATCTGGCGGCCGTGGACACCGCCGACGGTGGAGGACGTCCGCCCGCCTGCTGGCGGCCGCTGTTCCAGTTCCGCCGCCATCCCGGAGTGCGGCCGCTGCAGTTCGCGCTCGCCGGGATCAACGCTCACATCGGACACGACCTCGCCCTCGCGGTGGTGGACACCTGCCGCGCGCTCGGCTGTGAACCGGCCGACCTCGAGGGCGGCTTCGAGCGGGTCGGGGACATCCTCGTACTGCTCGAGGAACGCATCCGCGAGGATCTGATGCCCGGTCCCGACCTGCTCGACATCGCCGACCCGCTGACCCATCTGGTGGGTGCCTGGAGCCTGGAACGGGCCCGCGACGGCGCCTGGTCGGCGGCGCGCCTGTTGTGGGGCCTGCGGGACGTGCCCGGCCTGGCCGGGGAGTTCACCGAACGTCTGGACGCGGGTGTCGGCCTGGTCGGACGCTGTCTCCTCACACCCTGTCGGTGAACTCCCGGCGCGGCGGCGTCAGTCCTCGGGCAGCTCGACGGGCGCGATCTCGTCGTACAGGTCGCCGGGGCCCGGGTTCGACGGGTCGGTCGTGCCGCCGAAGTGGGCCATCACACCCCACACCGCGTTGAGCGCGGTCTGCACGGCGCCCTCGGCCCAGCCCGCCGTCCACGAGATGTCGTCGCCGGCGAGGAAGATGCCGCGCTTGTCCTCGGGCAGCCGGTCCTGCATGAAGTGGGTGAACAGACGGCGCTGGTAGCGGTAGTGGCCGGGCAGGTTGGCCTTGAACGCGCCCATGAAGTACGGCTCGTTCTCCCACGACACGGTCACCGGGTTGCCGATGACGTGGCTGCGGATGTCGACGTTCGGGTAGATCTCGCCCAGCGACTTGAGCATGACCTCCATCCGCTCGTTCGCGGACAGCGGCAGCCACTTCAGGCTGTCGTCGCACCAGGTGTACGACAGGCAGATCACGGCCGGCTTGTCCGGTCCGTTGTCCAGCAGGTACGTGCCACGGGTCATCCGGTCGGTCAGCGTCATCGACATGGTGTCGCGCCCGGTCGACTCGTCCTTGTCCAGCCAGAACGGCCGGTCCACCGGCACGAACAGCTTGGAGGACTCCATGTAGTGGGTGCGCTCCATCGCCGTCCAGTGGTCGATGGGGAACAGCGCGTCGTCACAGGCGATCTTGGAGAGCAGCATCCACGACTGGGCCGTGAAGATCGCGGCACCGTACGTACGGATGTCGCCGGACGCGTCGGTGACCGTGATCCGGTTGCCGGCCGTGCGGTTCAGCCGGGTGACCGCGGGGCGGGGAGCGCCGTCGTGCAGCGAGGACAGCGAGGTGCCGAGCGGCCAGTGGACGATCTTCTGCGGCTCCCGCTCCCACAGGCGCAGCGGCAGCTGCTGGCTGCCCTCGACGATGCCGCGGTGGTGGTCGTCGGCCTCCGAGTAGACGACCCGCAGGATCTCCAGGATGGAGTTGGGGAAGTCGGTGTCCCAGCCGCCGGTGCCGAAGCCGACCTGGCCGAAGATCTCCCGGTGACGGAAGGACTTGAAGGACTCGGAGTCGCAGAGGAATCCGTAGAAGGTCTGGTTGTCGAGCTTCTCAACGAGCCCGGCCCAGATCTCGCGGATGCGCGGGACGTCGCGCTCGCGCATGGCCTGGTTCATGTCGGAGAAGTCGGCGCCCTCCTCCAGAGCGGCGTTCCACGCGTCCATCACGTCGCGGTAGACCTGCGGCAGGTCGTCGATGGTCTCCGCGTAGTGCGACTCGCCCTTGAGGTCGACGACGGTCGACGGGGTGGAGGGGGCGAGCGGGTTGGGGAACGGCGCGGTGGTCAGACCCACCAGGTCGATGTAGTGCTGGAGCGCCGTGGAGGAAGGCGGGAAGCGCATGGCGCCCATCTCGGCGGACAGTCCGTCCGTGCCGGTGCCCTCGAAGCCGACGGTGCGCAGCCGGCCGCCGATCCGGTCGGCCTCGTAGACGACGGGCCGCAGGCCCATCTTCATCAGCTCGTACGCGGCGACGATGCCGGAGAGGCCGCCGCCGATGACCGCGACCTCATTGCCGTGCTCGGTCGCGGGTATCTGGCCGATGCCGGCGGGGTGGGCCAGAAAGTCGTCGTAGGCGTACGGGAAGTCCGGACCGAACATGGTGATCGGCGGCTGCACGTCGCTGTGCTGGACGGCGGTGGTGGGCACCGTGGACGTCATGGGGTACGGACTCCTTGCACGGAACTGAACGAAGCGGGGGTGCGGGGGGAAAGCAGGTGGGATGTCAGCTCAGGGAGCCGTACAGCCCGGGGCGGCGGTCGCGCAGATACGGGTTGATCTCGCGGGAGGCGCCGAGCAGGACCGGGTCCACGTCGCCGATCACGAGTTCCTCACCGCGCCCGGCCCGGGTACGGACGGCGCCGTCGGGACTCGCGAGGCAGCTGAGGCCGGTGAACTCGTACTCGCCCTCCGTGCCGGTCCTGTTGGCGTAGGCGATGTAGAGCTGGCTCTCGAACGCCCGGACCGGGACGACGGACTCGGCCACGAACGGGAACGGGTGCATCAGCGCCGTGGGAACCAGCAGCAGGTCGGTGCCCGCGAGCGCGTGGGCCCTGACGTTCTCGGGGAACTCAACGTCGTAGCAGATCAGCATGCCGACGCGGACGCCGTCGAGGTCGGCCTGCACGACCGGCTCGTCGCCCGGGGTGAACCACCGCTGCTCGAATCCGCCGAAGAGATGCGTCTTGCGGTAGTTGGCGAGACGGCGGCCGGTCGCGTCGACCAGCTGGGCGGAGTTGTGAATCCTCCCCCGCTCCCCGGCCGGTGAGATCCCCGTCCCGCTGCCCTCGTCCGCGCGCTCGGGATAGCCGTAGTGGATCGCGATGCCGTGGCGTACGGCGATCTCCGAGACCGCCTGCGCGCCCGGCCCGTCGGCGGGCTCTGCCAGCACGGGGACGTCGTCACCGATCGCGTACCCGGTCAGGAACATCTCCGGGCAGACCAGCAGCCCGGCGCCCGCCTCGGCTGCCCGGCCCGCGGCCTCGTCCAGCACCTTCAGGTTCTCGGCGACCGAGCCCGGCCGGCCGGAACTCTGGAGCAGTGCGGTGCGCAGGGGCATGGGTGACCTCGGGCATGGGGCGGGTAATGGGAGACGCCTATGACGGTACGGTCCGGCGATCCGCCCGGACAAGGCGCGACCGTTGCGCGCGGATGGTCGATCCGTTGCGTCGTCGGGGCGGGGCCCGGCGATTCGTTGCACGGACCCCCGGCCACCTGCCGTCGGCACCCCTGAGTCGCACGCCGGCTACGACCGTGGGCGCACGCGGGGCGGGTCGCGTACCCGCCGCGGGGCGGAGCCGGATCACTCCCCGGCGCGACGTGCGGCGGGCGTGCGACCAGAAGAGTGGTGGTCGTCCGGTCGACACCCACCGAGGGGTCGGCCCCGAACGAGGGAACCTCATGAACCGTCCACTCCACCGCCGTACGAAGCTCACCGCTGTCGCCGCCGCACTGCTGATCACCGCGGGCGCGGCGGGTTCGGCCGTCGCGTCCGGCGAGTCGCGCACCAGCGGCAAGCCGCGCGAGGCGGCGGCCCTGACCGGCACCGCCAAGCTGTACCGGTCCCTCGGCGACGACATCACCTTCACCTTCGACGCGCACCTGGCGGCCGAGGACAAGGACGATCCGTCGAAGGCGACCGGTACGTTCCGGTTCAGCCACTACCTCGACGGGAAGGGTGCCTTCGCGGAGGCGGAGGTCGACTGCCTGGTCACCGGTGGGAAGGTCGCCGTCGTCTCCGGCGTGATCACGAAATCGGACAGGGAGGGAGCAGAGGGCAAGCGGGTCGGCGTCACGGTCCACGACGCGGGCCGAAAGGACCGGCTCGGCTACAGCTGGGCCTCCACCGGCAGCCCCGCGGCCACTCCGGATCTGCCCAAGTGCGTCAGCTCCGCGCCTTTCGAGAAGGTCAAGGCGGGCACCGGCGACTTCCATGTGCTGCCCTGGCAGCCGGCCCTCTAGGACCAGGGCCTCACGTCAGGACCATGGCCTCACGTTTTGATCAGGACCTCACGTTTTGATCAGGCCGGGCTGGCCTGCCCTGGCGCGCACGCGAGCCGGCCGGATCCGGCCCCTGGTCCGATCGAAGGACCCTAGGCCGGCGCCCCCGACGAGAAGCGCCGCAGCAGCGGCGACAGCACGAGCACGGACTTGGTGCGCTCCACGAACGGCTCCCCCGCGATCCGCTCCAGCACCCGCTCGAAGTGCCGCATGTCGGAGGCGAAGACCTGGACGATCGCGTCCGCCTCACCGGTCACGGTCGACGCGGAGGCGATCTCCGGGTACCGCTTCAGACCGCGCTCGATCGCCTCCGGCGACGTGTTGCGGCTGCAGTAGATCTCGATGAACCCCTCGGTCGCCCAGCCGAGTGCCTTCGGGTCGACCCGTACGGTGAAACCCGTGATGGCGCCTTCCGCCCGCAGCCGGTCCACCCGCCGCTTCACCGCCGGGGCGGAGAGTCCCACGATCGAGCCGATGTCGGCGAAGGAGCGGCGGGCGTCCTCCGCCAGTGCGTGGACGATGCGCTCGTCGAGGTCGTTCAGCAACTTTCACACCATGCTCGGTCCTTGCCGGGAAGCGACGGCTCCCCGGCAAGGACAGTATCCATCAGTGGGACGGGCGGACGTTTTCCCTCGCCGGTCGTCAGCGCAGTGCGGACCTGCGCACGCCGTAGCCGAAGTAGATCGCGAGGCCCACCGCCATCCACACCCCGAACACGATCCAGGTGATGGTGTCGAGGCTGAACATCATCCACACGCAGAAGATGAAGCCGATCACCGGGAACAGCGGTGACAGCGGCACCTTGAAGGTCCGCTTCATGTCGGGCCGGGTACGGCGCAGCACGATGACGGCCACGTTGACCAGGGCGAACGCGAACAGTGTGCCGATGCTGGTGGCGTCGGCCAGCCGTCCGAGCGGAACCGCGGCGGCGAGGACGCCGCAGAACAGCGACACGATCACGGTGTTGGCCCGGGGCGAGCCGGTCTTCGTGTGCACCCGCGAGAACACCTTGGGCACCAGGCCGTCGCGCGACATCGCGAACAGGATGCGGGTCTGCCCGTACAGCACGGTCAGGACGACGCTGGCGATCGCGATGACCGCGCCCGCGGCGAGCAGCACGGCCCAGAAGCTCTCGCCGGTGACGTCCTCCATGATCCCGGCCAGTGCGGCCTCCGACTCGCCGAAGCCCTCCCACGGGCGGGCGCCGACGGCGACGGCCGCGACCAGGACGTAGAGCACGGTGACGATCAGCAGCGACAGCATGATGGCGCGCGGCAGGTCCCGCTGGGGGTTCTTCGCCTCCTCACCGGCGGTGGAGGCGGCGTCGAAGCCGATGTACGAGAAGAACAGCGAGGCTCCGGCCGCACTGACGCCGGCCATGCCGAGCGGCATGAAGTTCTCGTAGTTGCCACTGCGGAAGCCCTGGACGCCGACGGCGCAGAACAGCACCAGCGCGGCGATCTTCACCACGACCATGACGGTGTTGGCACGGGCGCTCTCACGCGCCCCGCCGAGCAGGAAGACCATGGCGAGCAGCACCACGATCAGCGCGGGCAGGTTGAAGAACCCGCCGTCGCCGGGCGGCGCGGACAGCGCGTCGGGGATGGTGACGCCGATCGTGCCGGCGAGCAGTTCGTTGAGGTACTCGCCCCAGCCGACCGCCACGGCGGCGACGGAGACCCCGTACTCGAGGATCAGGCACCAGCCGCAGACCCAGGCGACGAGTTCGCCCATGGTGGCGTAGGCGTACGAGTAGGAGGAGCCGGCGACGGGGATCGTGCCCGCCAGTTCCGCGTAGGAGAGGGCGGAGAACAGCGCGGTCAGGCCGGCGATCACGAACGCGACCGTGACGGCGGGACCGGCCTTGGGAACGGCCTCGCCGAGGACGACGAAGATTCCGGTGCCGAGCGTCGCGCCGATGCTGATCATGGTCAGCTGCCACATGGACAGCGAACGGCGCAGCGCGCCGCCCTCGCCCTGCCCGCCTTCCGCGACCAGGCGTTCGACCGGCTTGCGCCGCATCAGCCGGGCGCCGACGCTCCGGGGCCTGTCCGGCGACGGCTCGGTCATGGGTGGCGCTGCGCCTTGGTCCGGCACGTCGGGGCTCCTTCATCGCTGCGGGTCGACGGGGACGGCCACGCGGCGGCCCACGGACATGCGGAAGAAGCCCGCGCATGGGTGAGGGAACCGCCGAGCAGACGGCCACCGCCACTCCTGGTACGGGGGTCGAGCCTACGAGTCCGCTGGTCACAGCCGTAATGCATCGTTGTTGCGCATGAGTGGACGATCATTGCGTGCTCCGGGGAGGCACGGGGAAACATTGCGCCCCGGCGCGCGACGGCGTCGCGGGCGTCACGACCCGGCGCATGGGGGCGCCGGGAACAGGACGCGGCCGGTTCGCGACATTGATACTTGCGCGACTTCTGGGTAAGCGAGCCTTGATGAACGCGCAGCCGCAGGTGGTGATCGAGGAATCACCGCACGAGGAGAGCAGACACAGCGCGGGGGCCCGTACGGCCACCGCGGACTTTCTGGTGCAGCACTGCCCGTGGGTGGACCCGGACGCGGTGCTGCTCGTCGTCTCCGAACTCGTCACCAACGCCGTGCGCCACACCGCGGCCGGGTGGTGGCGGCTGCGTCTGACCGCGGGGCACGACACCCTGCTCGTGCAGATGGACGACTCGAGCCCGCTGCCTCCGATCGCCCGCGAACCCGACTTCGCGGGCGGCGGCGGATTCGGCTGGCACATGGTGCAGCGGCTCGCCGGCCGGGTCGAGGTCCGTCAGCTTCCGTACGGAAAGAGCATTCGGGCGACGTGGGTGCGGCAGCCACTCGCCCCGTCCCCCGCCTGACCGGGTCCCACAGCCAGCCAGGTCCCACAGCCGACCGGGTCCCACAGCCGACCGGCGCTTCCCGGTCCGAGGTGACTCACGGGTCGCCGGGCCTTCGGCGGCTGGAGCGCACGGAGCACGGAGCCGGCGGAGGAAACAGAAGCGGCGTCCCGGTCGACCAGGACGCCGCTTCTGCCCGTGGGGGGCTTCGGTCTTGAAAACATGCGCACGGGAGTGCGTCGCGAGGCGTCAGCCACGGCACCGGCAAGGGGCCGCCGGAGCGCCCGCGGGGCCCGGCGGAAGGCCCCGCGGTGGTACGCCTCGTCACTCCACCACGAGCAGTCCTTCGCGCAGCCGGCCGGTGATCCGCGACAGCAGCCGGGAGACGTGCATCTGGGACACACCCAGCTCCACGCCGATCTCCGACTGCGTCATCTCCTCGCCGAACCGCATCTGCAGGATGCGCCGGTCGCGGTCGTCGAGCTCCTCGATCAGCGGCTTGAGCGCCTGCACGTTCTCCGCGGTCTCCAACTCGGCGTCCGGTGCGCCCAGCCGGTCGGACAGCGGCACCGCCGTGTGGTCGGAGGCGTCGTCCATCGGCATGTCGATGGAGCCCGCCGTGTACCCGTTGCTCGCGACCACACCCTCGATGATCTCTTCCTCGTCCAGACCGAGGTGCTCCGCGAGTTCCGCGGTGGTGGGTGTGTGGTCCAGCTTCTGGGAGAGCTCGTCGACGGCCTTGGCGAGGTCTATCCGCAGCTCCTGGAGCCTGCGCGGCACATGCACGGCCCAGCTGGTGTCACGGAAGAAGCGCTTGATCTCCCCGACGATGTAGGGGACGGCGAACGTCGCGAACTCCACCTCGCGGCTCAGCTCGAACCGGTCGATGGCCTTTATCAGGCCGATCGTGCCGACCTGGACGATGTCCTCCATCTGTTCCGCACGGTTGCGAAAGCGGCCCGCGGCGTACTTCACGAGGGCCAGGTTGAGCTCGATCAGGGTGTTGCGCACGTACTGGTGCTCGTGGGTTCCTTCTTCGAGGGAAGCGAGCCGCACGAAGAAGACCTTCGAAATCTCACGTGCGTCCTTGGGTGCAACCTCCCCCGGGTTCTGCACGTCCGGGAGATCCAGCGCCGCCGGTTCCGGGCGCGCTGCTCCAGGCTGCGTGAGTTCGGTCGGGACCGTGCTCGCCGTGGACACTTCGTCCTCCCCTGCTCCGATGTCAGTGCGAAGACGCGCCTACCCGCGTTCCTTCAGCACATGCGCCGAATGTCGAGTTGGCCGAAAACGACGAGGTCCGGCCCGCCACTCCTGTGACGGGCCGGACGAGGTGACTGCGGGTCAGCTCCAGCTGGCGTGCAGCGGCTTGCCCTCGGCGTAGCCGGCGGCGCTCTGGATACCGACGATCGCGTTCTTCGCGAACTCGTCGAGTGAGCCCGCCCCCGCGTACGTGCAGGAGGAACGGACGCCCGCGATGATCGAGTCGATCAGGTCCTCGACTCCCGGACGGCTGGGGTCGAGGAACATCCGCGAGTGCGAGATTCCCTCCTCGAACACGGCCTTGCGGGCGCGGTCGTAGGCCGACTCCTCGCTGGTGCGGTTGCGCACGGCACGGGCGGAGGCCATACCGAAGGACTCCTTGTAGAACCGGCCGTCGGGGGCCTGCTGGAGGTCGCCGGGGGACTCGTACGTCCCGGCGAACCAGGAGCCGATCATGACGTTGGACGCGCCGGCGGCCAGTGCCATCGCCACGTCGCGCGGGTGACGGACACCGCCGTCGGCCCACACGTGCTTGCCGAACTTCCTGGCCTCCGTGGCGCACTCGAGGACGGCCGAGAACTGCGGGCGGCCCACGCCGGTCATCATGCGGGTGGTGCACATGGCACCGGGGCCCACTCCGACCTTGACGATGTCCGCCCCGGCCTCGATCAGGTCCCGCACACCCTCGGCGGCGACGATGTTCCCCGCGGCGATCGGCACCTTCGGGTCGAGCGCCCGGACGGCCTTGACCGCGCTGATCATCGACTCCTGGTGGCCGTGCGCCGTGTCGACGACGAGCGTGTCGACGCCCGCGTCGAGCAACTGCCCGGCCTTGCCCGCCACATCGCCGTTGATGCCGACGGCGGCGGCGACGCGCAGCTTTCCGTGGGCGTCGACGGCGGGCGTGTAGAGGGTCGCGCGCAGCGCGCCCTTCCGCGTGAGCACTCCGGCCAGCCTGCCGTCGCCGTCGACGGCCGGTGCGTAACGCCGGTTGGCGCCGTCGAGGGTGTTGAACGCCTCGCGCGGGTCGATGTCCGCGTCGAGCAGCAGGAGGTCCTTCGACATGACCTCGGACAGCTGGGTGAAGCGGTCGACTCCGGCAAGGTCGTGGTCGGTGACGATGCCGACGGGCCTGCGGTCCGCGTCCACGACGACACCGGCGCCGTGCGCACGCTTGGGCAGCAGGGACAGCGCGTCGGCGACGGTCTGGTGGGGCTCGAGGACGATCGGGGTGTCGAGTACGTGGTGCCGCGTCTTCACCCAGGAGATGACGTCGGTGACGACCTCCATCGGGATGTCCTGCGGAATGACGACGAGCCCGCCGCGACGTGCGACGGTCTCGGCCATCCGGCGGCCGGCGATGGCGGTCATGTTGGCCACGACCAGCGGCACGGTCGTACCGGTCCCGTCCGGGGAGGAGAGGTCCACGCCCTGCCGCGAGCCGACGGCCGAACGGCTCGGCACCATGAAGACGTCGTCGTACGTCAGGTCGTACGGGGGCTTGATGTCATTGAGGAAACGCACGTGCTTAACATCCCAGTCGATCGGAGTCGGCCCCCCGGCGATGCGGCCGGAGGAAAACGCACGTACTTCATTCTCCCATGCCGATCCCCTTGACCGGTCCGGGACAATCGTCCAGGTCAGCGGTGGTGCTCCGGTGTGATCGTACAAACGCCGCCGACGGCTCGGCCGAGCACCCCTACCGTCCCGAGGCGATGCCCTGGTCGTCCGGGTCGGCACGCTCGAGGGCGGGCCGCGGGTTGGGGTCGGCGGCGAGCAGGAGGTCGGCCGCCGCCGTGTCCGTCACCAGGCTGGTGACCAGGCCGGAGCGGAGCACGGCGTTGATGGCCTCCGCCTTGCGGGGGCCGCCGGCGATGGCGACGACCTCGGGGATGCGCCGCAGCCGGTCGGCCTCGACCGTGATGCAGCGCTCGCCGAGGTCACGGCCGACCCGGCGGCCCTGGGCGTCGAAGAGGTGCGCCGACATCTCCGCGGCCACACCGAGGGAGGCGTAGTGGGAGCGCTCCTCGTCGGAGAGCATGTCGTGCACCGTGGAGATGCCGGGCTCCCAGGAGCCGATCGAGACGCACGCGACGGTGACCTTGTCGAAGTACTCGAAGGCCCGCGCGATGCCCGTCTGGTTGCGCAGTGCCGCCGCGGTCGCGGGGTCGGGCAGCAGCATGGGGGCGTAGATGGGGTGGGCCTCGCCACCCGACACCTGGGCCGCTCTTCGAACCGCCTCGACCGAGCCGCGCTCGGCGGTGCCCGCGTCGTACACGCCGGTGAGCTGGACGACGGTGCACGGGGGCAGCCGGTCGAGGGCCGCGGCCATGTGGATGGTCGAGCGGCCCCAGGCCAGGCCCAGTACGTCGCCCTCCGCCACCAGCTCGCCGAGCAGGTCGGCGGCGACTTCACCAAGGTTCTCCGGGTCCGGCGACTCGTCCGCGCCCTCCGACGGGGACTCGACGACGACCGCGTGCCGCAGACCGTAGTGGGCGCGCAGCGCGTCGGAGCGCTCGGCGTCCAGTTCGGCGGGGACACGGATCTCGATCCGGACGAGATCACGCTCGAGCGCCGTCTCCAGGACCCTCGCCACCTTGAAGCGGCTGACGCCGAACTCCTCAGCGATCTGGATCTTGGATTTGCCCTCGAGATAGAAGCGACGGGCCATGGCCGCCGCCTGCACAAGCTCAGCGGGCCCCATCCGCAGGGCAGACCGTCCCGCCGACCTAGCAGACACCGCGATCTCCTCACTGCTGTTCATGCCGTACACACGCAAACCCTGTACACACTCCGGATCCGCCATCCTGTCAGATCCGGCCGTCCTTGATCAGCCCTGCCGGGCCAACATCGGTTGAACAAGCACCGCCGACGCGGGCTTCGCTCAGTGGCCGCAGGCCCATGGCGCGGAGGCCGTCACCGCCGCGGCCCGCTCACGCAGCATCCGCACCGCCGCGGCCGGGTCGTCCGCGCTGTAGACGGCCGATCCCGCCACGAACACGTCCGCGCCGGCCTCGGCGCACCGCTCGATGGTCGACGCCGACACCCCGCCGTCGACCTGCAGCCACAGCTGCAGACCGTGCTTGGAGATGAGCTCCCGGGTGCGGCGGATCTTCGGCAGCATGATGTCGAGGAACGCCTGCCCGCCGAAGCCCGGTTCCACGGTCATGATCAGGAGCATGTCGAGTTCGGACAACAGGTCCTCGTACGGCTCGATGGGCGTGGCCGGCTTGAGTGCCATCGAGGCCCGCGCGCCCTTCGCCCGGATCTCACGCGCCAGACGCACGGGCGCGGCCGCGGCCTCGACGTGGAAGGTGACGGAACCGGCGCCGGCCTCGACGTACTGAGGGGCCCAGCGGTCCGGGTTCTCGATCATCAGATGGCAGTCCAGCGGGGTGTCCGTCGCTTTCGCGAGCGACTCGACGATCGGCACACCCAGGGTGAGGTTGGGCACGAAGTGGTTGTCCATCACGTCGACGTGGAGCCAGTCGGCGCCCTCGACAGCCTTCGCCTCGTCCGCGAGGCGAGCGAAGTCCGCGGAGAGGATGCTGGGGTTGATCTGAACGGCCATGGCCCAAGCCTGCCATGCCCTCGGACACTTCCCCTCCTCGGGACGGCACTCGGTACGGACCAAGTGCTCGCCGGACCGCCACAGTCCGCCGCAATCCCGGTGATTTCGTCGGCGACGATTCGGCCATGGGTCCGTCGGGGCGGACGGGGAGCGGGATCCGGCGCCGCGGCAGGCGGCCCGGCAGCCTGCCGCGGCGGACCGCCCAGGGTCCTCCGCCCGGATCAGGCCGTCCAACGACCGGGGGTCCCGCACGGCCGTCGGGTGCGGGGGAGGGTCCGGTGGGTGCGGCCGGAGGGCGGAGGGAGCGCCTCCCGTGCGGAGGGCACGGGAGGCCATGGAGAGCCGACGACCGACGGCGAAGCGGCATGGGGCGGTTCCCGCGCGTCCCCGCCGGGACGCGCGAGCCGGGCGTGATCCGAACCAGAGTCCCTAGGCCGTGCGTCGCAGCAGCGCCAGGTACATCGCGTCCGTGCCGTGCAGATGCGGCCACAGCTGGACGTCGGGACCGTCGCCGAGGGCCGGGACGCCGGGCATCAGCGGCCGGGCGTCCACCCACTCCGCCGCGGCGGCGGGGCCACCCCGCCCGCGCAGGACGTCTTCCACGACGACGCGGGTCTCCGCGAGATGCGGGGAGCAGGTCGCGTATCCCACCACGCCGCCGACCCTGACGGCCTTCAGCGCCTCACGCAGCAACTCCCTCTGGAGCGGTGCGAAGCCCTCCAGGTCCTCCGGGCGGCGGCGCCAGCGGGCCTCCGGGCGGCGGCGGAGGGCACCGAGTCCCGAGCAGGGGACGTCGACGAGCACCCGGTCGAATACGCCCTCGCGCCACGGCGGACGCGTGCCGTCGGCCGAGATCACCTGGTACGGGCCGGGGTTTCCCGACAGGGCCCGCTCGACCAGCCGCGCACGGTGCGGCTGCTTCTCCGAGGCCAGCAGGGCCGCGCCGCGGCCGGCCGCCAGGGCCCCGAGCAGCGCCGCTTTGCCGCCGGGCCCCGCGCAGCCGTCGAGCCACCGCTCGTCGCTGCCCTCCAGCGGCGCGTTCGCGAGGGCGACGGCCACCAGCTGGCTGCCCTCGTCCTGGACGCCGGCCCGTCCGTCCCGCACGGCGTCGATGGCGCCGGGTTCGCCGCCCTCGGCGAGCCGGACGGCGTACGGCGACCAGCGTCCCGGCAGGGCCGAGTCCTCCCCCAGCACCTCCA
Organism: Streptomyces sp. NPDC003023; assembly: GCF_042888225.1. NCBI lineage: Bacteria > Bacillati > Actinomycetota > Actinomycetes > Kitasatosporales > Streptomycetaceae > Streptomyces > Streptomyces sp. NPDC003023. The sequence continues at coordinate 379,767 of NZ_JBIAPL010000007.1, read as the reverse complement.
GCAGCTCGCCGGTGGTCGAACGCCCGGGGCGTGCCACGAGCGTCACCTCGGGCCGTTCGTTGTCGGCCTCCAGCAGGTCCTCGATGCCCGCACGGCCTCCGCCGAGCGAGTCCCACAGAGCGGAGACGACCCACCGGGGGTGCGAGTGGACGACCGCGAGGTGGTCCTCCGCGTCCTCGTCGTACGGAGGCGCGACCCGCTCGAGCCAGGCGTCCAGATCGTGCTGGGAGATCTTGCGCAGCACGGCGTTCACGAACTTCGCCCGCCCGTCGCCGAGCACGACCCGGGCCAGTTCCACGCTCGCGGAGACGGCCGCGTGCGTCGGGATGCGAGTCCCCAGCAGCTGGTGCGCACCCAGGGCGAGCACGTCCAGCACGGGCGGGTCGACCTCGCGCAGCGGCCGGTCGATGCAGGCCGCGATGATCGCGTCGTACGTGCCCTGGCGACGCAGCGTCCCGTACACCAGCTCCGTCGCCAGCGCCGCGTCACGCCCGTCGAAGTCGTCCTTCTCGCGCGCCTTCTTCAGCAGCGGCGGCAGGACGAGGTTGGCGTACGCGTCCCTCTCGTCGACGGCCCGCAGCGCCTCGAAGGCGAGGATCCGCACGGGATCCTTCTTGGGGCGGCGGTGCGGCTTGGGGGGACGGCGACGGGACTGCTCACTCAAAAGGTGCTCCGCGTTAGAGAAGTGCTGATCTCCCTCAGCCTACGGCCGGTGCGCCCACCCGCTCGCCCGGGGCGATCCGGACGCCGCGCGCCCAGTCCGCCGCCCGCATCGGCTTCTTGCCCTGCGGCTGCACCCACAGCAGCTCGACGGCATGGGACCCGGTCCCCACATGCACGTAGTTCTTGCCCGTGTCGAGCTCGCCCGCCTCCAGGTCCTTGCGGTCCGGCAGCAGGCCGACCTGTACGAGCTTGAGGCGCTCGCCCCGGAAGGCCGTCCACGCTCCCGGCGCGGGAGTGCAGCCCCGGACGACCCGGTCGACGCGGAGCGCGGGGGCGGACCAGTCGACGTGGGCGTCCTCGACGGTGATCTTGGGCGCGAGGGTGATGCCCTCCGCGGGCTGCGGTACGGCGTGCAGGGTGCCGTCCTCGATGCCGTCCATGGTCGCCGCGAGCAGTCCGGCCCCGGCGAAGGCCAGCCGGGTCAGCAGGTCGCCGCTGGTGTCCGTGTGACGGACGGGCTCGGTGATCACCCCGTACACCGGTCCGGAGTCGAGCCCCTCCTCGATCTGGAACGTCGCGGCGCCCGTCATCTCGTCACCGGCCAGGATCGCGTGCTGCACGGGTGCGGCGCCCCGCCAGGCCGGCAGCAGCGAGAAGTGCAGGTTCACCCAGCCACGCGCCGGCACGTCGAGAGCCACCTTGGGGAGCAGCGCGCCGTAGGCGACGACCGGGCAGCAGTCCGGTGCGATCTCCCGGAGCCGCGCCAGGAACTCCTCGTCTCGCGGCTTCACCGGCTTGAGCACCTCGATCCCGGCTTCCGCGGCGCGCTCCGCGACCGGGCTGGCGACCAGCCGCCGGCCGCGGCCCGCGGGCGCGTCCGGCCGGGTGACGACCGCGGCGACCTCGTGCCGGTCGGAGGCGATCAGGGCGTCCAGGGCGGGAACGGCGACCTCGGGGGTACCTGCGAAGACGAGCTTCATCGGTGGCTGACTGCCTCTCAGACTGGGACGTGCGGTGACGAGCAGCACACCAGTCTATGAGCCCCGGGATCAGGGGGCGTACGGGTGACCGTGCGCCCCGCGCACATGCGCATACGCCCCGAAGCGTGACCAGACCGGCCGCCGACGCGTTGGTCAAGAGAGATTGACCCTTTTAATCGCCGGTTCGAGAGGCTTGTCAATGGCCGACCACGCAACCCACGACGCCCAAGCCCGGGCGAGCCTGCACCTGTTGGTACGGGACATCGAGCGGGTCCGCCGGCAGGTGGACGCGCTGCGCACGCTCACCGCCCAGTTGGGGAACGTCTACCGCCCGCGCCGCTCCGGCCCTTCCACGGGCTTCGTCGTCTACGGCAGGGCGCCCGCCCCGACCGTCCGCCTCGCGCAGGAACTGCGGGACAGCGTCGAGACGCTGGTGACCGCGGCCGTGGACTTCGACCGCTCCCTCGGCTTCTCCTGGGACGCCGTCGGCTCGGCGCTGGGGGTCACCAAGCAGGCGGTCCACCGTCGCTACGGCTCGCGGCGGCAGGCGTCCACATCCGCCGCGGAGGCGGAGTCCGAGGCTTCCGCGGTGACCCGCACTCTCCCGCCGCCCGGCCTGGCCGCGGTCCCGGCGGCGCGCTCGATGCCGCCCCAGACGGCGGACCCCCGGCCCAGCGCGTTCCCGGCGCCCCGCAACGGCTGACCTGCCCCCTGGGGGGGCGGCGGACCGGGCCACGTCCTCGGGCCGGGCCCGGTCCGGTGTGCTCGGCGTCCGGGTACGTTTCCCGGCGGCCCGGCTTCGGCGTCTCGGACAGGGTCCGGTGGGTGCGCGGCGCCGGGCAGGGCCCGGTCCGTGTTGCTTGGTGTCCGGGTGCGGTTCCGGGCGTTGCCCGGTCTTTGCGCGTCTCGGGCGGGGCCCGGTCCGTTGGCCTTGGTGTCCGGGGGCCGCTCCGGGGGCATGTCCGGGACTGCTTTCCCGAGCCTGCCTCCCCCTGGGCTCACGACGCCTTACGTCCCGAACACGCCCCCTGCGCGTCCCCCTCCCCCCGGCTCACGCCCCTCGCCCCCGCCGCACCCCAGGCCGACGGGGCCCCCGCCGGAGGGCTGGTGCGGCCCCGTGTGCGACCCGGCTGCCGCGAGCGTCAGCGAGCTCAGCCGATGTCGGGCGGGTCGATACGGATGCGCACCTGGTCCTGGCCGCCCCGCGCCAAGCGGCCCGCCTGGGCCGACTTGAGCGCGGCGGCCAGCGCCGCGCCCCTGCCCGGCGGCACCCGCAGCAGCGCGCGTTCCCAGCGCTCCCCCGCGACGGGACGGGCCGGGCCCTCCACCGGTACGGGCCCCAGTACCTCCGCCTCCTCCGGGAGCTCCATGCCGTCCAGGAACGCGGTCACAGCGGCTGCCCGCCCCGTCACCTCTGCCATCCGCGACACGGGCGGGAAGCCGAGCTCGGCCCGTTCCGCCAGCTCCCGCACCGCGTGTCCGACCGGGTCCCACCGCACGAGCGCCTGAACCGCGCGCAGTGTCGGCTCTGCTACCACCACGACGATGCCGCCCTCCGACTGCGGCCGGACCAGTGAGCCCGCCGCAATCCAGCGGCGCAGTGCCTCCTCGCCGGCCCGCAGGTCGGGCCGGCCGAGCATGGCCCAGCCGTCGAGGAGCAGGGCGGCCGCGTACCCGCCCTCGGCGACGGGCTCCGCGCCGGGCGTGGAGACGACGAGCGCGGGCCGGGCGGGCACGGAGTCCAGGATGTGGTCGCGGCCCGAGGTCCGCACCGGCACGGCGGGGAACGCGCGGCCCAGTTCCTCGGCCGTACGACGGGCGCCGACGATCTGCGCCCGCAGGCGGTTGGATCCGCAGGCCACGCAGTGCCATGCCTGCTCCTCGCGGCCGCACCAGCCGCACCGCAGGTCGTGCTCGTCGGGTGCCTCCAGGGGACCGGCGCAGTGGCGGCAGCGGGCGGGGGTCCGGCACCGCTCGCAGGCGAGCTTGGGTACGTAGCCGCGTCGGGGCACCTGGACGAGTACGGGCCCGTCGGCGAGCCCGTCGCGTACGGCCTGCCAGGCGATGCTGGGCAGGCGCGCCGCGCGGGCGGCCTCGTCGCGGGCCAGGTCGTGGTCGCCGACGGTCCGTACCAGGGGCGCGTGTTCCCTGACCTGTGTCCGGTCGGCGACGAGGGGCGCCGCCCAGCCGCTCTCGACGAGCTGGGCGGCCTCGACGGTGCAGCTCGTGCTGCCCAGCAGGAACGCGCATCTGTCGTGGCCGGCCCGCAGCTCGAGTACCTCGCGGACGTGCGGGAAGGGTGCGTTGTCGTCGCTGTGGCTGGAGTCGCCGTCGTCCCAGACGGCGACCAGTCCGAGGTCCTGGACGGGCGCGAACATCGCGGCCCTGGTCCCCACGACCGCGCGGACGGATCCGCGCCGCACCGCGAGCCATTGGCGGTACCGCTTCTCGGGGCCCGACTCGGCGGTCAGCAGGGCGTGCCGTCCCTCGCCGAGCAGTGCGGTGAGGGCGGCGTCGACCCTGGCGGCCCGCCGACCGTCGGGAACGACGACGAGCGCGCCCCGTCCGGACGCGAGGGTCGCGGCCACCGCGCGGGCCAGTTCGTCGGGCCAGCGCGGCCCGGGCAGCGCGGTCCACACGGCCCGCGGGGCGCCTCCGGCCGCGAGGGACCCGAGGAAGGCCGGGCCCCGTCCGTACCGCTCCCAGGTGCCGGGATCGGGTGCGGGCGGCGGGGGCAGCGGGGCGGGCGAGGGCTTGGACTCGGCACGGCCGTTCCTCGGCGGGACGGCGAGCTGGAGCACGTCGGCGAGGCTGCCCGCGTAGCGGTCGGCGACGGCGCGGGCGAGGGAGAGGATCTCGGGGCTGAGCACCGGCTCCGGCGATACGACATAGGCGAGTGCGGCGAGCGCTCCCCCGTAGTCGGATTCGGCGCGCCGTTCCACGAGGAAGCCGTCGATGAGTCCGCCGCCCTCGCGGCGGCCGTCGCGGACCCGGTGCGCCCCCGCGCCGAAGCGCACCCGCACCCGCACCCCCGGTTGGGCGTCGGCGTCGAGCTCCTCGGGGACGGCGTAGTCGAAGTACTGGTCGAGGTGCAGTACGCCCTTGTTGACCACGACGCGGGCGACGGGCAGTTCCCCGGCGAGCGCCGCTCCGCGCCAGGTGCGCGGTTTGGCCTTGGGCGGTCTGGCCTTGCGGACGCTCTCACGGATGAGCGCAAGCTGCTCGGGCCCGTCGGCGGCGGGCTCTGGAGGCTGCCTGTCTTCACTGCTCACGGAAAGATCCTGCCAGAGACCACTGACAGCACCGGCCGCCGCACATGCGAGGGCCCGGACCGCTGACGGTCCGGGCCCTGGTGCAGGCGGAAGCCGCGGGTCTACAGGCCCGCCGCCGCGCGCAGCGCGTCCACCCGGTCGGTGCGCTCCCAGGTGAAGTCGGGCAGCTCGCGGCCGAAGTGGCCGTAGGCCGCGGTCTGGGCGTAGATGGGCCGCAGCAGGTCGAGGTCGCGGATGATCGCGGCCGGGCGGAGGTCGAAGACCTCGGCGATGGCCTGCTCGATCTTGTCCACCTCGACGGTCGCGGTGCCGAACGTCTCGACGAAGAGACCGACGGGCTCGGCCTTGCCGATGGCGTACGCGACCTGGACCTCGCAGCGTGCGGCGAGGCCGGCGGCGACCACGTTCTTGGCGACCCAGCGCATGGCATACGCGGCGGAGCGGTCGACCTTGGACGGGTCCTTGCCGGAGAACGCGCCGCCGCCGTGACGGGCCATGCCGCCGTACGTGTCGATGATGATCTTGCGGCCGGTGAGGCCGGCGTCGCCCATCGGGCCGCCGATCTCGAAGCGGCCGGTCGGGTTGACCAGCAGACGGTAGCCGTCGGTGTCGAGCTTGATGCCGTCCTCGACGAGCTGCTTCAGCACGTGCTCGACGACGAACTCGCGGATGTCGGGCGCGAGCAGCGAGTCCAGGTCGATGTCCGAGGCGTGCTGCGAGGAGACGACGACGGTGTCGAGCCGGACGGCCTTGTCGCCGTCGTACTCGATGGTGACCTGCGTCTTGCCGTCGGGGCGCAGGTAGGGGATGGTCCCGTTCTTGCGGACCTCCGACAGGCGGCGGGAGAGCCGGTGTGCCAGGTGGATGGGCAGCGGCATCAGCTCGGGCGTCTCGTCGCACGCGTAGCCGAACATCAGGCCCTGGTCGCCGGCGCCCTGCTTGTCGAGTTCGTCCTCGTCGCCCTCGACGCGCTTCTCGTAGGCCGTGTCGACACCCTGCGCGATGTCCGGGGACTGGGCGCCGATGGAGACGGAGACGCCGCAGGAGGCGCCGTCGAAGCCCTTCTTGGAGGAGTCGTAGCCGATCTCGAGGATCTTGCTGCGCACGAGGGTCGGGATGTCGGCGTACGCCTTGGTGGTCACCTCACCGGCCACATGCACCAGGCCGGTGGTGATCAAGGTCTCGACGGCGACCCGGGAGGTCGGGTCCTCCCGCAGGAGGGCGTCGAGAATCGTGTCGCTGATCTGGTCGGCGATCTTGTCGGGGTGACCCTCGGTCACGGACTCCGAGGTGAAGAGACGGCGGGACACATCGCTCCCTGGGGTTGCAGCGGCTGCTGGCTGATCATTGACGGACCGGCAGGGGGCTGCGCCCCGCGACGTTCCACGAACCAGTTTATCGGTCGCGCTCCGACACCGGACACCCCGTCTCGCAGGCTGGGAGTCCGCTGACCTGGGGCCACGGCCGAGACAGTACGACGATAGCGCCTGCGGACCGAGCGATTCGCCACATTTCGCGGGTTTCCGATGCCGGGGCGGCCCTCACGCGTCACCGCGCGTTCAGGAAGGGTTCTCACCGCAGACGCGGCGCGACCAGGTCCCACACCGTGTCCGCGAGGGCTTCCTTGGGACCGTACGGCACGGGGGTCTCACCGCCGTCGGCGGACAGCACGACCGCCTCGCTCTCCTCCGCCCCGAAGGTCTTGCGCTCCCCCACCTCGTTGACGACGAGGAGGTCGCAGCCCTTCCGGCGCAGCTTCTCCCGGCCGTTGGCGAGGACGTCGTCGGTCTCCGCGGCGAAGCCGACGATCACCTGCCCCGGCCGGGCACGCTCGGCGGAGATCTCGGCGAGGATGTCGGGGTTGCGGACCAGGGTCACGACGGGCGCCTCGACCCCGTCCTTCTTCTTGATCTTGCCCGGCGCGTAGTCGGCGGGGCGGAAGTCGGCGACGGCGGCCGCCATGACCACGGCGTCGGCGTCCGCGGCCGCCTTGAGCACGGCTTCGCGCAGCTGCACCGCCGTACCGACGCGGACGACGTCGACGCCGGCCGGGTCGGGCAGCCCGGTGCCGGCCTCGACGAGGGTGACGCGGGCGCCGCGGGCGGCCGCCGTACGGGCCAGTGCGTAGCCCTGCTTTCCGGAGGACCGGTTGCCGAGGTAGCGGACCGGGTCGAGGGGCTCACGGGTCCCGCCCGCGCTGACCACGACGTGGCGTCCGGCCAGATCGGGGGCCTCCACGCCGCGGGCGAGGACCCGGCGGCAGATCTCGAAGATCTCATTCGGGTCCGGCAGGCGGCCCTTGCCCGTGTCGACGCCGGTGAGCCGGCCCACGGCGGGCTCGATCACGACGGCCCCACGACGGCGCAGCGTGGCCACGTTCTCCCGGGTGGCCGGGTGCTCCCACATCTCGGTGTGCATCGCCGGGGCGAAGACGACCGGGCAGCGGGCCGTGAGCAGGGTGTTGGTCAGGAGGTCGTCGGCGAGGCCGTGGGCGGCCTTGGCGAGCATGTCGGCGGTGGCCGGGGCGACGACGACGAGGTCGGCGTGCTGGCCGATGCGTACGTGCGGGACCTCGTGGACGTCGGACCAGACCTCGGTCGAGACGGGGTTGCCGGACAGTGCCGACCAGGTCGCCTCGCCGACGAAGTGCAGCGCCGACGCGGTCGGCACGACCCGGACGTCGTGGCCGGACTCGGTGAGCCTGCGCAGCAGCTCGCACGCCTTGTAGGCGGCGATGCCCCCGCTGACCCCCAGAACGACCTTCGGCCTGCGTGCCGCGCCCAACGAGTCCACTGCGTCCACTGCGTCCACTGCGTCCACCACCGCGTCTCCCGCCTCCGTCGCGCCCACCGCGTCGCTGGGCCCGGATCCGTACGTCCTCATGCTGCATCACCCGCGAAGGAGCGTCTCGCGCGCCCCTCGATACACGCCACAGGCCCGGCGGAGATCCGCCGGGCCTGTGGTGAAGAGCTTCGTGCGCCTACTGGGCCGGGCCCTCGATGGCCTCGGAGGTCAGCAGACCCGCGTTGATCTCGCGCAGGGCGATCGAGAGCGGCTTCTCGTGGACGTGGGTGTCCACCAGCGGTCCGACGTACTCGAGCAGGCCCTCTCCGAGCTGCGAGTAGTACGCGTTGATCTGACGCGCGCGCTTGGCGGCGTAGATCACGAGGCTGTACTTCGAGTCGGTCGCCTCGAGCAGCTCGTCGATCGGAGGGTTGATGATGCCCTCGGGCGCGGTGATGGAAGAGGACACGCTATGCCTTCCGAAGAACTTGCAGAAAGATCGGACAAAAGATCAAACAACTGCCATCAAGGCTAGCAGCTCACGCGCCACGTCCTCGACGGAGGTGTTGACCAGAGTGGTGTCGAACTCCGGCTCCGCCGCGAGTTCCACCTTGGCGACCGTGAGCCGGCGCTCGATGACCTCCGGGGACTCGGTGCCGCGGCCGGTGAGGCGGCGGACCAGTTCGTCCCAGCTCGGCGGCGCCAGGAAGACCAGCTGGGCCTGCGGCATGGACTCCTTGACCTGCCGGGCGCCCTGCAGGTCGATCTCCAGCAGCACGGGCTCACCCGCCTCCAGGCGGTCGAGAACCGCGCGGCGGGGCGTGCCGTAGCGGTTGCCCGCGAACTCGGCCCACTCCAGCAGCTCGTCACCCGCGACCAGCTTGTCGAACTCGTCGTCGGTGACGAAGAAGTACTGGACACCGTGCTTCTCGCCGGGACGCGGCTTCCTGGTGGTTGCCGACACCGAGAGCCAGACCTCGGGGTGGACCTTGCGCATATGAGCGACGACCGTGCTCTTGCCGACCCCAGACGGGCCGGAGAGCACGGTCAGCCGCGGACGTACCTCTGCTGCCATGCAGCGATTATCCAGGTTCTCGGGAGTGCCCGGGAACGTCAGGCGGGGCCGCCGCCGAACTCGCGCTCCAGAGAGGCGATCTGGTTGGAGCCGAGACCACGGACCCGGCGGCTCTCGGAGATGCCGAGCCGCTCCATGATCTGCTTGGCGCGGACCTTGCCCACGCCAGGCAGGGACTCCAGGAGGGCGGAGACCTTCATCTTCCCGATGACGTCGTTCTCCTGGCCCTGCTTGATGACCTCGTGGAGGGAGGCGCCGGAGTGCTTGAGTCGATTCTTGACCTCGGCCCGCTCCCGGCGAGCCGCGGCGGCCTTTTCGAGCGCGGCTGCGCGCTGTTCAGGGGTAAGGGGCGGAAGAGCCACGCCTACGTCACCTCGGATGTCGAACTGTCGGATACGGACCGGTGAGGAACGCAAGTGCCCCACACCTGGCGAGCGACGTGCAGCGCAGTACGCCTGCCCTGCACGTTCCCTCTTCGACGGAGACTAGCGGCCAAGGCCGCTCCAGTCAGCGAGAACAGACGAAAAGTCCTGGTCAGCATCGATCGACTGGGACATTTCAGGCAAAACGACCAGGATTCGCGTGAAGAAACTGTCAAGGAACCCTCCGGTCGGGCTCCGGCGCCGTTCCGCGACCGCTCCGCGGCGGCCCGGACGACACGCCGCCGACGGTCCCCGCTGGTCGGCGGGGTCACGCAGCGCAGACACACCGTGCGCCGAGAGCTATCGGACGACCCACCGGCCGGTGGGTCGTCCACGTCGGTGAGTCGTCCGGTGTGAGCGACGACACCGGGCGGCGCGGCGGAAGCCGGCCGGGCGGCCCGCTAGACGGAGGCGACCGCCGCGCGCACCTCGTCGGCGAAGCGCTCCGCCGCCGCGCGCAGCCCCGCCGTGTCCGGCCCGTGCCTGAGGACCCCGCGGCTCACGCTCGGCACCACGTTCCGTACCGCCGCGCCGAAGACCCCGGGAAGGTCGGCCGGTGTGGCGCCCTGGGCGCCGATGCCCGGGGCGAGCAGCGGGCCGTTGATGTCGAGGTTCGCGCCGGTGTCGCCGAGCGTCGCACCGACGACCGCGCCGACCGAGCCCAGGGGCGCGGCACCGGCGTTCTCCGCGGCCATGTGGTCGAGCATCACCTGGGCCAGCGACGCACCGCCGGCCGCCGTGGAGCGCTGCACCTCGGCGCCCTCCGGGTTGGAGGTGAGGGCCAGCACGAAGACCCCGCATCCGCTCAGCACGGCCTGGTCCAGCGCGGGCCTCAGGGAGCCGAAACCGAGGTACGGGGAGACGGTGACCGCGTCGGAGAAGAGCGGTGAGTCCTTGTGCAGGTACGTCTCCGCGTAGGCGCCCATGGTCGAGCCGATGTCGCCCCGCTTGGCGTCCATCAGCACCAGCGCGCCCGCCGCACGCGCCTCGGCCACGGCCTTCTCCAGGACGGCGATGCCCCGCGAACCGAAGCGCTCGAAGAACGCGGACTGCGGCTTGAGCACGGCGACCCGGTCGGCCAGGGCCTCCACAGTGGTGCGGGTGAACCGCTCCAGTCCGGCGATGTCGTCGTTCAGTCCCCAGGCGGTGAGCAGCGACGCGTGCGGGTCGATGCCGACGCAGAGCGGGCCACGGGTGTCCATGGCGTGCCGCAGCCGGGCTCCGAAGGTCTCCTCGAGGGTCATGCGGTGGCCTTTCGCGTCTCGGCGCCGACGGCCTCGGCGAGGGTGGCGTACGGGCTCGCGGCGAGGCGCGCGGCGAGCCCCTTGTGGATGGCGCGGGCGTAGCAGGGGCCCTCGTAGACGAAGGCGCTGTAACCCTGGACGAGGGTGGCCCCGGCGAGGATGCGCTGCCAGGCGTCCTCCGCGTTCTCGATGCCGCCGACACCGACGAGGGTGATGCGGTCGCCGACGCGTGCGTACAGCCGGCGCAGCACCTCCAGCGAGCGCTCCTTGACCGGCGCTCCCGACAGGCCGCCGGTCTCCGCGACGAGCGAGGGGTCCGAGCGCAGGCCGAGACCCTCGCGGGCGATGGTGGTGTTGGTGGCGATGATGCCGTCCAGGCCCAGCTCCAGGGCGAGATCGGCGACGGCGTCGACGTCCTCGTCCGCCAGGTCGGGCGCGATCTTGACGAGCAGCGGCACCCGGCGGCCGGTGACCGTGCGGTCGGCGGCCTCGCGTACGGCGCGCAGGAGCGGGCGCAGCGACTCGGTGGCCTGAAGGTTGCGCAGGCCGGGCGTGTTGGGCGAGGAGACGTTGACGACGAGGTAGTCGGCGTGTGCGGCGAGGCGCTCGGTCGAGGTGACGTAGTCGCCGACCGCTTCCTCCTCCGGGACGACCTTGGTCTTGCCGATGTTGACGCCGACGACCGTACGGAAGATCTCCCGGCGGGCCGCGAGGCGGGCGGCGACGGCGGCGGAACCCTCGTTGTTGAAGCCCATGCGGTTGATCAGGGCGCGGTCCGCCACCAGCCGGAAGAGGCGCTTCTTGGGGTTGCCGGGCTGCGGCTGCGCGGTGACGGTGCCGATCTCGACGTGGTCGAAGCCGAGCATCGACATGCCGTCGATCGCGACGGCGTTCTTGTCGAAGCCGGCCGCGAGCCCGAAGGGGCCGTGCATCCGCAGTCCGAGGGCCTCGGTGCGCAGTTCCCTGTGGCGGGGCGCGAGCGCCGCGGCGACGAAGGTGCGCAGCACGGGGACACGGGCCGCGAGCCGGATCCAGCGGAAGGCGAGGTGGTGCGCCTGCTCCGGGTCCATCCGCTTGAAGACCAGGTTGAAGAAGAACTTGTACATGCGAAGTGGTGTCCTCATGAGGAGGGGGACACCGTTTCCGGTGTCCCCCTCGTCGTTGCTAGTCGCGGGCCGTGGTCAGGTGTTCCGCGTGTTCCTGCAGTGAACGGACGCTCACGTCACCGCGGCCCAGCGCGTCGATGCCCTGGACGGCGGCGGCGAGCGCCTGGACCGTGGTCAGGCACGGGACTCCGCGTGCGACGGCCGCCGTGCGGATCTCGTAGCCGTCGAGACGGCCGCCGGTGCCGTAGGGCGTGTTGACGATGAGGTCGACCTCGCCGGCGTGGATCAGCTGGACGATGGTCTTCTCGCCGTTCGGGCCCTCGCCGTCGGACTGCTTGCGCACGACGGTGGCGTTGAGGCCGTTGCGCTTGAGGACCTCGGCGGTGCCGGAGGTGGCCAGCAGCTCGAAGCCGTGGGCGACCAGCTCGCGGGCCGGGAAGATCATCGAGCGCTTGTCGCGGTTGGCGACGGAGACGAACGCGCGGCCCTTGGTGGGCAGCGGGCCGTACGCGCCGGCCTGCGACTTGGCGTACGCGGTGCCGAAGACCGAGTCGATGCCCATGACCTCGCCGGTGGAGCGCATCTCCGGGCCGAGGACGGTGTCGACGCCGCGACCGTGCACGTCGCGGAAGCGCGACCACGGCATGACGGCCTCCTTGACGGAGATCGGCGCGTCGAGCGGCAGGGTGCCGCCGTCGCCGTTCTTCGGCAGCAGGCCCTCCTCGCGCAGCTCGGCGACGGTGGCGCCCAGCGAGATGCGGGCGGCGGCCTTCGCCAGCGGCACCGCGGTCGCCTTCGAGGTGAAGGGGACGGTGCGGGAGGCCCGCGGGTTCGCCTCGAGGACGTAGAGGATGTCACCGGCCATGGCGAACTGGATGTTGATCAGTCCGCGGACGCCGACGCCCTTCGCGATGGCCTCCGTGGAGACGCGCAGCCGCTTGATGTCGTGGCCGCCGAGGGTGATCGGGGGCAGGGCGCAGGCCGAGTCGCCGGAGTGGATGCCGGCCTCCTCGATGTGCTCCATGACGCCGCCGAGGTAGAGCTCGTGGCCGTCGTAGAGCGCGTCGACGTCGATCTCGATGGCGTCGTCGAGGAAGCGGTCGACGAGGACCGGGCGGGTCGGGGAGATCTCGGTGGACTCGGCGATGTACGCCTCGAGGCGCGTCTCGTCGTAGACGATCTCCATGCCCCGGCCGCCGAGCACGTACGACGGGCGGACCAGGACCGGGTAGCCGATCTCGTCGGCGATGGCCTTGGCGCCGGCGAAGGTGGTGGCGGTGCCGTGCTTGGGCGCGGGCAGCCCGGCCTCTGCCAGGACCTGCCCGAAGGCGCCGCGGTCCTCCGCGGCGTGGATCGCCTCCGGCGGGGTGCCGACGACGGGGACGCCGTTGTCCTTGAGTGCCTGGGCGAGGCCGAGCGGGGTCTGGCCGCCGAGCTGGACCACGACTCCGGCGATCGGTCCGGCCAGCGACTCGGCGTGCACGATCTCCAGCACGTCCTCGAGCGTCAGCGGCTCGAAGTACAGGCGGTCGGAGGTGTCGTAGTCGGTGGAGACGGTCTCCGGGTTGCAGTTGACCATCACGGTCTCGTACCCGGCGTCGTGCAGCGCGAAGGAGGCGTGGACGCAGGAGTAGTCGAACTCGATGCCCTGGCCGATGCGGTTCGGACCCGAGCCGAGGATGATCACCGCGGGCTTGGAGCGGGGCGCGACCTCGGATTCCTCGTCGTAGGACGAGTAGAAGTACGGGGTACGGGCGGCGAACTCGGCGGCGCAGGTGTCGACCGTCTTGTAGACGGGGCGGACGCCGAGCGCGTGGCGGACCTCGCGGACGACGTCCTCGCGCAGGCCGCGGATCTCGGCGATCTGGGCGTCGGAGAAGCCGTGGCGCTTGGCGTCGGCGAGCAGCTCGGGGTAGAGCTTGTCGGCGGCCGCCAGCTCGTCGGCGTGCTCCTTGATCAGGAACATCTGGTCCACGAACCAGGGGTCGATCCTGGTGGCCTCGAAGACCTCCTCGGGGGTGGCGCCCGCCCGGATGGCCTGCATGACCGTGTTGATCCGGCCGTCGGTGGGCCGGACCGCTTCGCGCAGCAGCTCGTCCTTGTCGCCCGGCTCGCCGGTGAAGGCGAACTGGCTGCCCTTCTTCTCCAGGGAGCGCAGGGCCTTCTGCAGCGCCTCGGTGAAGTTGCGGCCGATGGCCATGGCCTCGCCGACCGACTTCATGGTGGTGGTGAGGGTGGCGTCGGCGGACGGGAACTTCTCGAAGGCGAACCGGGGGGCCTTCACGACGACGTAGTCGAGGGTCGGCTCGAACGACGCCGGGGTCTTCTCGGTGATGTCGTTCGGGATCTCGTCCAGGGTGTAGCCGACTGCCAGCTTCGCGGCGATCTTGGCGATCGGGAAGCCGGTGGCCTTGGAGGCCAGCGCCGAGGACCGCGACACGCGCGGGTTCATCTCGATGACGATGATCCGGCCGTCGTCGGGGTCGACCGCGAACTGGATGTTGCAGCCACCGGTGTCGACGCCGACCTCGCGGATGATCGCGATGCCGATGTCGCGCAGCCGCTGGTACTCGCGGTCGGTCAGCGTCATCGCCGGGGCGACGGTGATCGAGTCGCCGGTGTGCACGCCCATCGGGTCGAAGTTCTCGATGGAGCAGACGACCACCACGTTGTCGTGCTTGTCGCGCATCAGCTCCAGCTCGTACTCCTTCCAGCCGAGGATGGACTCCTCCAGGAGCACCTCGGTGGTCGGGGAGAGCGTGAGGCCCTGGCCGGCGATGCGGCGCAGCTCGTCCTCGTCGTGGGCGAAGCCGGAACCGGCGCCGCCCATGGTGAAGGAGGGACGCACGACGACCGGGTAGCCGCCGAGGGTGTCGACGCCCGCGAGGACGTCGTCCATGGAGTGGCAGATGACCGAGCGGGCGGACTCGCCGTGACCGATCTTCTCCCGGACGGCCTCGACCACGCCCTTGAACAGGTCGCGGTCCTCGCCCTTGTTGATGGCCTCGACGTTGGCACCGATCAGCTCGACGCCGTACTTCTCCAGCACACCCTGCTCGTGCATGGAGATGGCGGTGTTGAGCGCGGTCTGGCCGCCGAGGGTGGGCAGGAGCGCGTCGGGGCGCTCCTTGGCGATGATCTTCTCGACGAACTCCGGGGTGATCGGCTCGACGTACGTGGCGTCGGCGATCTCCGGGTCGGTCATGATCGTGGCCGGGTTGGAGTTGACCAGGATGACGCGCAGGCCCTCGGCCTTGAGGACGCGGCAGGCCTGGGTGCCGGAGTAGTCGAACTCGGCGGCCTGGCCGATGACGATCGGGCCGGAGCCGATGACCAGGACGGACTGGATATCGGTGCGCTTAGGCACGCTCGGCCTCCATCTGGGCGGTGCTCATCAAAGACGTGAAGCGGTCGAAGAGGTACGCGGCGTCGTGCGGACCCGCGGCCGCCTCGGGGTGGTACTGGACGCTGAAGGCCGGCTGGTCGAGCAGCTGGAGGCCCTCCACCACGTTGTCGTTGAGGCAGACGTGGGAGACCTCGGCGCGGCCGTAGGGGGTGTCGGACACCTTGTCGAGGGGGGCCTCGACGGCGAATCCGTGGTTGTGCGCGGTGACCTCGACCTTGCCGGTCGTGCGGTCCTGCACCGGCTGGTTGATGCCGCGGTGGCCGTACTTCAGCTTGTACGTGCCGAAGCCGAGGGCACGGCCGAGCAGCTGGTTGCCGAAGCAGATGCCGAACAGCGGCGTCTTCCGCTCCAGGACCTGCCGGATGACGGTGAGGTCGGCCGTGGCCGGGTCGCCGGGGCCGTTGGAGAGGAAGACGCCGTCGGGGTTGACGGCGTACACCTCGTCCACGGTGGCGGTGGCGGGCAGGACGTGGACCTCTATGCCGCGCTCCGCCATCCGGTGCGGGGTCATGCCCTTGATGCCGAGGTCGAGGGCGGCGACGGTGAACTTCTTGCTCCCGATCGCCGGGACGACGTACGCCTCGGCGGTGGCGACCTCCGCGGAGAGGTCGGCGCCCTTCATCTCGGGTGCCTGCTGGACTCGGGCGAGCAGCGTGGCGTCGTCAGCCAACGCGTCGCCGGAGAAGATGCCGACGCGCATCGCGCCGCGCTCACGCAGGTGGCGGGTGAGGGCACGGGTGTCGATGCCGCTGATGCCGACGACGCCCTGGGTCTCCAGCTCGTCGTCGAGGGTGCGGCGGGAGCGCCAGTTCGAGGGAATCCGGGCGGGGTCGCGGACGACGTAGCCGGCGACCCAGATCTTCTTCGACTCGTCGTCCTCGTCGTTGACGCCGGTGTTGCCGACGTGCGGCGCGGTCATCACGACCACCTGGCGGTGGTACGAGGGGTCGGTGAGGGTCTCCTGGTAGCCGGTCATGCCGGTGTTGAACACCGCCTCGCCGAAGGTCTCCCCCACGGCCCCGTAGGCACGGCCGCGGAAGATGCGGCCGTCCTCCAGGACGAGTACGGCGGGAGCTTTGGCGGCTCCCCGGGTGGAGATCGTCATCGTGCGGTGCCTTCCGTCGTCTTGGTCATGTCGTTCAGGGTGTCGGCCCAGGTGCTCTGCTCGGCCGCGTGGTCGAAGCGGAAGCCGGAGTCGATGAGTTTGTCGCCGTGCGCCCAGGTGACGATCAGCAGACCGCCCTCGGCGAGGACCTTGCCCGCGATGCCCTTGTCGAGCCGGGCCTCGCGCAGCGCCGCCGCCGGTACGAAGAAGTCCTGCGCACCGGGTCGTACGACGTCGAGTCCCGCGTCGGTGAGCGTGAGCTCCACCCGGCTGCGGGTGCCGAGTCCGTGGGCGACGATCCGGTCGAGCCACTGCCCGGCGGTGGTGGAGCCGTGGTAGCGGCCGGTCGTGTTCAGTCTCGTCTCGCCGGGCTCCGCCGGCGCGGTGGGCAGCTCGGGCAGGTCCGACTGGAGGGATCCGCGCCACTTCCAGCCCTGTCGCATCAGCCAGTAGACGAAGGCGATGAAGAGCAGGAGTCCCACGACCCAGCCGATACGGGCGGCCCAGTCGGTCACCTCCGCCGACTTGGGTTCCGCGGCCACGGCGGCCTCGGCGGCCAGATTCATCAGTGCAGGTGTCACGCCAGCTTCCCGTCCACGAGCGTCGCCCGGCCCCGCAGGAAGGTGTGGGTGACGCGTCCCGGCAGCTCGCGGCCCTCGTAGGGGGTGTTGCGGCTACGGGAGGCGAAGCCCGCGGGGTCCACCTCACCACGGTATGCCGGATCGACCAGGGTGAGGTTCGCGGGCTCACCAGCCGAGACGGGCCGGCCGTGGCCCTTGGCCTGTCCGATCTGCGCGGGCTTGACGGACATCCGGTCGGCGACGCCGGCCCAGTCGAGCAGTCCCGTCTCGACCATCGTCTGCTGGACGACGGAGAGCGCGGTCTCCAGGCCGACCATGCCCATGGCGGCCGCGGCCCACTCGCAGTCCTTGTCCTCGTGCGGGTGCGGGGCGTGGTCGGTGGCGACGATGTCGATCGTGCCGTCGGCGAGCGCCTCGCGCAGTGCCATCACGTCGCGCTCGGTGCGCAGCGGCGGGTTGACCTTGTAGACCGGGTTGTAGGAGCGCACCAGCTCGTCGGTGAGCAGCAGGTGGTGCGGGGTGACCTCGGCGGTGACGTCGATGCCGCGGGACTTGGCCCAGCGGACGATCTCGACGGAGCCTGCGGTCGAGAGGTGGCAGATGTGGACTCGGGAGCCGACGTGCTCCGCGAGCAGCACGTCGCGGGCGATGATCGACTCCTCCGCGACGGCGGGCCAGCCGCCGAGACCGAGCTCGGCGGAGACGATGCCCTCGTTCATCTGGGCGCCCTCGGTGAGGCGCGGCTCCTGGGCGTGCTGGGCGACGACGCCGCCGAAGGCCTTCACGTACTCCAGGGCCCGGCGCATCATCACCGCGTCGTCGACGCACTTGCCGTCGTCGGAGAAGACGGTGACACCGGCCGCGGACTCGTGCATGGCGCCGAGTTCGGCGAGCTTCTTGCCCTCGAGGCCGACGGTGACGGCGCCGATGGGCTGCACGTCGCAGTAGCCGGACTCCTTGCCCAGTCGGTAGACCTGCTCGACGACACCGGCGGTGTCGGCGACGGGGAAGGTGTTGGCCATGGCGAACACGGCGGTGTAGCCGCCGCTCGCGGCGGCGCGGGTGCCGGTGAGGACGGTCTCGGAGTCCTCACGGCCGGGCTCGCGGAGGTGGGTGTGCAGGTCGACGAGGCCGGGCAGGAGGATCTGCCCCTCGGCCTCGATCACCTGTGCGCCCTCGGCGGACAGGCCGGTGCCGACCTGCGCGATCGTGGCGCCGTCGATCAGGACGTCCTGGGCTTCGCCGCCGAGTACCTTCGCACCGCGGACAATGATCTTGCTCATGGTCTTACTTCTCCTCGGTACGGCTGGTGGTGGTGGGTGCGTCGGACACATTCGGTGAAGCGAACACAGCGCCGCCGAGCAGCAGGTAGAGCACGGCCATGCGGATCGAGACGCCGTTGGCGACCTGCTCGATCACCGTGCAGCGGTCGGAGTCGGCGACCTCGGCGGTGATCTCCATGCCGCGGACCATCGGGCCGGGGTGCATCACGATCGCGTGCTCGGGCATCCGTGCCATGCGCTCGCCGTCCAGGCCGTAGCGCCGCGAGTACTCGCGCTCGGTGGGGAAGAACGCGGCGTTCATCCGCTCGCGCTGGACCCGGAGCATCATCACGGCGTCGGACTTGGTGAGCGTGGAGTCCAGGTCGTACGAGACCTCGCAGGGCCAGGTCTCCACGCCGACCGGCACCAGGGTGGGCGGGGCTACGAGGGTGACCTCGGCGCCGAGGGTGTGCAGCAGGTCGACGTTGGAGCGGGCGACCCGGCTGTGCAGCACGTCGCCGACGATCGTGATGCGCCGGCCGGCCAGGTCCTTGCCGATCCCGGCGTCCCTGCCGACGAGGCGGCGGCGCATGGTGAAGGCGTCCAGCAGGGCCTGGGTGGGGTGCTGGTGGGTGCCGTCGCCCGCGTTGATGACGGGGGCGTCGATCCAGCCGGAGTTGGCGAGACGGTAGGGGGCGCCGGAGGCTCCGTGCCGGATGACGACGGCGTCGACGCCCATCGCCTCCAGGGTCTGCGCGGTGTCCTTCAGGGACTCGCCCTTGGAGACGCTGGAGCCCTTGGCGGCGAAGTTGATGACGTCAGCGGAGAGGCGCTTCTCCGCGGCCTCGAACGAGATCCGGGTGCGGGTGGAGTCCTCGAAGAAGAGGTTGCAGACGGTACGGCCGCGCAGGGCCGGAAGTTTCTTGATCGGCCGGTCGGCGACCCGGGCCATCTCCTCGGCGGTGTCGAGGATGAGGACGGCTTCGTCGCGGGTGAGGTCGGCGGCCGAGATGAGGTGGCGCATCATCTGGGTGTTTTCTCCAGGTCTGTGGAGGTTTTCGAGGCATGCGGGCGCGCGGCAGGGCACGCCGTACGCAGGGGTGGGCGTACGGGTGCTACCGCTCGCCGACCGGGGCGGTCTCTCTCAGACCGAGCAGCACGGTGTCGCGACCGTCCTCCTCGGCGAGCTGGACCTTGACCGTCTCGCGCAGCGACGTGGGGAGGTTCTTGCCGACGTAGTCGGCCCGGATGGGCAGCTCGCGGTGTCCGCGGTCGACGAGGACGGCGAGCTGCACGGCACGGGGCCGGCCGAGGTCGCCGAGGGCGTCGAGCGCGGCGCGGATGGTGCGACCGGAGAAGAGCACGTCGTCGACGAGGACGACGAGACGGCCGTCGATGCCGTCACCGGGGATCTCGGTGCGGGCCAGCGCACGCGCGGGCTTCATCCGCAGATCGTCCCGGTACATCGTGATGTCGAGGGAGCCGACCGGTACCGTCCGGCCGGTGATGCCCTGAAGCTTTTCGGCCAGCCGACGGGCGAGGTACACACCGCGGGTCGGGATGCCGAGGAGAACCACGTCGTCGGCGCCCTTGGCACGCTCGACGATCTCGTGGGCGATGCGGGTCAGTACCCGCGCGATGTCGGGGCCCTCGAGAACGGGCCTGGCGGCATCGGAACTGCTCGAAGCGTCCATAAGAAACGGACCTCCTTCTCCGCCTCACGGGACGGACCTTAAAGGACGTCGGAATTGCGCCGTCCACGTTACCAGGGCTTGATGGGAGTACTGATCCGGGTCCTCGGCGTTGGCCGAAACCGGTCCGGACCATTCGGCTTGACTCATCCAAGTCACGCTGCGTAACCTCACAGTGAGTTACCAGTCGCGCGGCGGAGCCGCACGTTGTCACAGCGTCCGGGGAGCTATATGTCCAGCGAATACGCAAAGCAGCTCGGGGCCAAGCTCCGCGCCATCCGCACCCAGCAGGGGCTTTCCCTCCATGGCGTGGAAGAGAAGTCCCAGGGGCGCTGGAAGGCCGTCGTCGTCGGCTCCTACGAGCGCGGCGACCGTGCCGTGACCGTGCAGCGCCTCGCCGAGCTGGCGGACTTCTACGGCGTCCCGGTCCAGGAGCTGCTTCCGGGCACCACGCCGGGAGGTGCCGCGGAGCCGCCGCCGAAGCTCGTCCTCGACCTGGAGCGCCTGGCCCACGTCCCGCAGGAGAAGGCCGGCCCCCTGCAGCGGTACGCGGCCACGATCCAGTCGCAGCGCGGCGACTACAACGGCAAGGTGCTGTCGATCCGCCAGGACGACCTGCGCACCCTGGCCGTGATCTACGACCAGTCGCCGTCGGTCCTGACCGAGCAGCTGATCAGCTGGGGCGTTCTGGACGCGGACGCCCGTCGTGCGGTCGCGCACGAGGAGAGCTGACACCCGCGCAGAAGCGCGCTGAAAAAACGTCACGTCGCAGAGGGCGGGGCCGGTCCTGACCGGCCCCGCCCTCTGACGTGTCACCAGCCGCCGCGTCGCCGCGCGCAGCGCGGCCGGGGCACGCCGGGGACCCGGACGGCCGTACGGGACCGCTCCGCTCCAGGGGCGCCTCTGCCTCCGGCTCGCGGCTCGGCGGGTCGGTGGCTCGGCGGGTCGGTGGCTCAGCGGGTCGGTGGCTCGGCGGGTCGCGGCTCGGCGGCTCGGCACGGGCGCCGTGAGGGAGTCCGCCCCGGTCCGGGCGGCTGCGGCACGGACGCAGAAACGGCACCGGGCCCGGTCCGGAAGACGGGACGTCTTCCGGACCGGGCCCGGGAAACCGATGGCGCCGTGCGCTCAGTCTCGGCGCAGGCTCGGCTTGAGGTCCTTGAAACGGCCCAGCAGGCCGTTCACGAACGCCGGCGAGTCGTCGGTGGAGAACTCCTTGGCGAGCTGCACCGCCTCGTCGATCACCACCGCGTCCGGGGTCTCGTCCTTCCAGACCAGCTCGTAGGCACCGAGCCGGAGGATGTTCCGGTCGACGACCGGCATACGGTCGAGCGTCCAGCCGACGGCGTACGTGGCGATGAGCTCGTCGATACGGGCCGCGTGCTCCGCGTACCCCTCGACGAGGTCCATCGTGTACTCGGCGACCGGCGGCTGCCGCTCGTCGGTACGGGCATGCCGGACCCAGTCCGCGAGAACGCTCTGCACGGACACACCGCGCTGGTCGGCCTCGAAGAGGATCTGGAAGGCGCGCTTGCGCGCCTTGTTACGGGCAGCCACGGTTAGCTGTTCACCCGGCCGAGGTAGTCGCCGGAACGCGTGTCGACCTTGATCTTCTCACCGGTGGTGATGAAGAGCGGGACCTGGATCTCGTACCCGGTCTCCAGGGTGGCGGGCTTGGAACCACCGGTGGAGCGGTCGCCCTGCACGCCGGGGTCGGTGTGCTGGATCGTGAGCTCGACGGCGGCCGGCAGCTCGACGTAGAGCACCTCGCCCTCGTGCTGCGCGACGCTGGCGGTGAAGCCCTCGATCAGGAAGTTCGCGGTGTCACCGACCTGCTTGCGGTCGATCATCAGCTGGTCGTACGTCTGCATGTCCATGAAGACGAAGTACTCGCCGTCCATGTACGAGAACTGCATGTCGCGGCGGTCGACGGTGGCCGTCTCGACCTTCACGCCGGCGTTGAAGGTCTTGTCGACGACCTTGCCGGAGAGCACGTTCTTGAGCTTGGTGCGCACGAAGGCAGGGCCCTTGCCGGGCTTGACGTGCTGGAACTCGACGACGGACCAGAGCTGGCCTCCGTCGAGCTTGAGCACCATGCCGTTCTTGAGGTCGTTCGTGGAAGCCACGGTTGCGGAATCTCCTGGACTGACGCTGGATGGACGACCAAAGCTTTCACACCGCAGCTCGGCTACAGCGCGAGCAGCTCCTTGGTCGTGATGGTGAGTAGCTCGGGTCCGCCGTCCGCCTCCTGGCGCACGACGAGAGTGTCATCGATCCGGACCCCGCCCCGGCCCGGGAGGTGGACCCCCGGTTCGACGGTGACCGGCACACAAGCGTCCAGTTTACCCATGGCCGCAGGGGCGAGCTGCGGGTCCTCGTCGATTTCGAGCCCGACACCGTGCCCGGTGCGCGCCGCGAGCGCCTCCCCGTGTCCCGCCGCGTCCAGGATCTGCCGGGCCGCATGATCCACGTCGCGGTACTCGGTCCCGGGCACCAGAGCCTCCCGCCCGGCCCGCTGAGCGGCGAATACGAGGTCGTAGAGCTCGATCTGCCAGTCGGCCGGGGACGTGCCGATCACAAAGGTCCGGCCGATCTCGCAGCGGTATCCGCGGTAGTTCGCGCCGAGGCACACGGAAAGGAAATCACCCTCCTCGACCCGCCGGTCACCCGGACGATGGGCGCTGCGGCCCGAGTTGGGACCGGTGGCGACGGAGGTCGCGAAGGCGGGGCCGTCGGCGCCGTGGTCGACGAGCCGGCGCTCGAGCTCGAGCGCTAGATGCCGCTCCGTACGGCCCACCAGGATGGACTCGAGCAGCTCGCCGAGGGCCTGGTCGGTGATCTCCGCCGCGATGCGCAGACAGGCGATCTCGTCCTCGTCCTTGACGATCCGCTGCTGCTCCACCGCGGGACCGAGATCCGCGAGGCGCAGCCTGGGGGCGACGGAGCCGAGCGCCCGGTGGCGGGTGACCGTCAGATGGTGCTCCTCGACGGCCAGCGAGTCGACGCCGTCCGTACGGGCCAGCTCGGCGGCCGCGACCGCGGCGTCGCCGGAGGACGTCGGCAGCACGGTGAGCCGCAGTCCGTCGTCCGGCCGGCCGTCGGCGGGGTCGACGCTCGGATTACGGGGGCAGAGCAGCACGTCGTCACGCGGCCCCAGGAGCAGTACGGCGCCGGGCGGGGCGCCTCCCGCGAGATAGCGGACGTTGGCGGGCCGGGAGATCAGGGCCGCCGCGCTGCCGGTCGCGGCGGATCTGTCCCGCAGCCGGCCACGGCGGACCGCATACACCTCAGACATTCTCCGAGCGTACGAGCGTGGCGGGCCGGGGGCCCGGTGACGCGGCCGAGCGGGGGTTCGCTGCGCGGGCGTGTTCCCTACCCTCGACTTCCCAGTGCACCGATGTGCGGCTCCGCGGCGTGGCGGGCCCCGCCCGGACCCGGTACCGCGGTCCGCGCGGTGTTTTCGGGGGCGCTGCCCCCGGACCCCCGCGCCTCAAACGCCGGCGAGGCTGGAGTTGCCCCCGCCGCTCGGGGCGATTTCGCGGAGCGGAATCAGCCCGGGCTGTGGCACCACCCACGGCTGCCAGGCCGTAGGGGGCGTTGAGGCCACCACGCGGAGCGCGGTACACCGCCCGCCAGGGCGGCCCAGGTCCGGGCGGAACCCGCCCGCCAGGGCGGCAGCGGGTCCGGGCGGAGCCCGGACGCGGCAGAGCCGCACATCAGTACAGCGGGATGGGACGGGAAGGGGGACAGGCGGCGACCGCCACCGCGCCTGGCCCGGCTACCAGCTCGGAGGGCTCGCGATCGCCCGCGCCAGCACGTCGTCCAGGACGCGTGCCGTCGTCTCCACGTCGTACTTCGAGTTGTCGATGATCGGCAGACCCGACCCGTACCACCCGGCCATTCGGCCGTGTATGCCGGCGACCTCCTCGTCGGACAGGCGCCGGTTCCCGCTGCGCTCCGCGTTTCGTTCGAGGACGATCTCGAGGCCGGGCAGGAGCACCACCGGCAGCAGGCCGGGGCCGACATGCCGCTTCCAGCCGCCGAGGCCGACGACGGGGCGGTCCGGGAAGACGGCGTCGTCGAGGATGCAGGAGATCCCGTTCGCCAGGAAGTTGCGGGCGGCGAAGCCGCAGGTGCGGCGGGCGAGGCGGTACTGGGCCTCGGAGTTGTCGTTCCAGCCCGACTGCGGGTCGGCGAAGCCGGAGCACACCCATTCGCGGACGTCGTCGAGGCTGATGTGCGCGGTGGGCACCCGGCGGTTGTTGGCCCAGTGCCTCGCCACCGTCGTCTTGCCGGCGCCCGCCGGGCCGATGAGCAGCACGGCCAGCATGGCCGCGCCGGTGCCGCTGTCCGCCGGAGGCGGGGCGGGTACGGGGACCGGTCCCCCGGGCGGGAGCTGGATGTGCCCCGTCGTCTCACGGGAGGGATGCGACGCCGGCGGCCCGGTCCAACCGGCACCGGGCGGCGCAGCGAGCGGCGGCGGCGGTGGCGGCCCTGTCGGGGCACCGGGGGCCGCCGGAGGGGGCGGGGGCCCCGCGGGGGCCGCGGGCGGTGGTGGTGGCCCCACGGGCAGTCCCGGGCCGGGGCCCGGGTGCTGTGCGCTGTGTATCCATCCGGCCGGTCCCTGCCCCGGTCCGTGGGGCGGCGGCAGCGGAGCCCCCACTGCGTGCTGCATCCGGTGCCACTCCGTCTCGTGCGACTGACGCTTGATCAGGCGGCCGGTGGCCGCCGCGCTACCGAACGGTACCTTCCCGGTGCGGCACGCACGGGCGGTCGGCCCCGGCCGCCGTAGCGACAACGGCCGGGAACGGCTCGAAGTGCCCCGTCCGGACGCCGGGACGGTTGCGGCCGCCTGCGGGCGCCCCGCGGGGCACCGCCGCGTGTCAGTCGCCGAGTTCCTCCGCCAGCGCGCGCAGCGCGAGCCGGTAGGACCCGATGCCGAAGCCGGCCACCGTGCCGCTGGCGACCGCGGCCACCACCGATGTGTGGCGGAAGGCCTCACGGGTGTACGGGTTGGAGATGTGCACCTCGATGAGCGGCGCGGTGCGCTGGGCCGCGGCGTCGCGCATGCCGTACGAGTAGTGCGTGAACGCACCGGGGTTGAGAACGACCGGAATCGAACCGTCCGCCGCCTCGTGGAGCCAGCGGATCATCTCGCCCTCGTCGTTCGTCTCCCGCACGTCCACGTCGAAGCCGAGCTCCTTGCCCAGGGCCCGGCAGGTGTCCACCAGACCGGCGTAGGAGGTCGCGCCGTAGACGTCCGGCTCGCGGGAGCCGAGGCGGCCGAGGTTCGGGCCGTTGAGCACGAACACCCGGCGGGTCACGCGGAGACCTCCCCGTATGCGGCGAGGAGGACCGCCGGGTCGGGGCCCTCGAGCACGGTCGGCTTGCCGAGGCCGTCGAGGACGATGAAGCGCAGCAGATTGCCGCGGGACTTCTTGTCGACCTTCATGGTCTCGAGCAGCTTGGGCCACTGGTCGCCGCGGTAGGTCAGCGGCAGTCCGACGGACTCGAGGACCGCGCGGTGCCGGTCGGCCGTCGCGTCGTCCAGCCGCCCCGCGAGGCGGCCGAGTTCGGCGGCGAAGACCATGCCGACGGAGACCGCGGCGCCG
Organism: Streptomyces sp. NPDC003023; assembly: GCF_042888225.1. Lineage (NCBI taxonomy): Bacteria > Bacillati > Actinomycetota > Actinomycetes > Kitasatosporales > Streptomycetaceae > Streptomyces > Streptomyces sp. NPDC003023. Next base: position 354,567 of record NZ_JBIAPL010000007.1, on the reverse strand, counting down.
TGCCGCCACTTGTAGCGCTCGTTCTTCTCGATGGCGTGCGCGAGGGTGTGCCCGTAGTTCAGGATCTCGCGGAGGCCGGCCTCCTTGAGGTCGCTGGAGACGACATCGGCCTTGACCTGGATGGAGCGCACGATCAGCTCCGCCGTGTGCGGGCCCGCCGGTGTGCGGGCGCCCTGCGGGTCCGACTCGACGAGGTCGAGGATGACCGGGTCGGCGATGAAGCCGGCCTTGATGATCTCCGCCATGCCGCTGACGTAGTCGTTGACCGGCAGCGAGTCCAGCGCGGCCAGGTCGCACAGCACACCGGCCGGCGGGTGGAACGCGCCGACGAGGTTCTTGCCCTCCGCGGTGTTGACGCCGGTCTTGCCGCCGACGGCCGCGTCGACCATGCCGAGCACCGTCGTCGGGACGGCGATCCAGCGCACGCCGCGCAGCCAGCCGGCCGCGACGAAGCCCGCGAGGTCGGTCGTGGCGCCGCCGCCGACACCGACGATGACGTCGCTGCGGGTGAAGCCGGTCTGTCCGAGCGCCTTCCAGCAGTAGGCCGCGACCTCGATGGTCTTGGCCTCCTCCGCGTTCGGCACCTGGATCGCCACGGCCTCGTACCCCTGGTCCGCGAGGTCCGCGCGCAGGGCCTCACCGGTCTCGGCGAGCGCCTCCGGGTGGATCACGCCGACCCGCTGGACCCGGTCCCCGATCAGGCCGGGCAACTCGCCCAGCAACTGCCGGCCGACCAGCACCTCGTACGGGTCCGAACCGGCCGTACCGCCGACCTGGATACGGGTCACTGCCTGGTCAGTCATACGTCCTTCAGCTCCAGTGCGTCGAGGACCGCCTGCGCGACCTCTTCGGGGGTGCGGTCGTCGGTGGCCACGACGACGCGGGCCACTTCGGTGTAGAGGTGGCGGCGGGCGTCCATCAGCTCTCGCCACTGACGGCGCGGGTTGACGGCGAGCAGCGGCCTGGCCGCGCCCAGGCCGACGCGCTTCACGGCCTCCTCCACGTCCATCGAGAGATAGGCGACGCGGAGGCCCGCCAGCAGCTCGCGCGTCCCGTCGTCGAGGATCGCGCCGCCTCCGAGGGCGAGCACGCCCGGGTGCTCGGCGACGGCCGTCCGCACCGCCGCACGCTCGAGGGCGCGGAAGTGCTCCTCGCCGTCCTCGACGAAGACGTCGGAGATCTCACGGCCCTCCGCGGCGACGATGTCGGCGTCGGTGTCCCGGAAGGCCACGCCCAGTCGCTCGGCGAGCAGCTCGCCGACGGTGGACTTGCCCGAGCCCATCGGCCCCACCAGGACGATCAGTGGCCCGCTCACCGGATGTGGAGGTTCTCGAGGTACGAGCTGACGTTGCGGCGGGTCTCGGTGACGCTGTCGCCGCCGAACTTCTCGGCGACGGCGTCGGCGAGGACCAGGGCCACCATCGCCTCGGCCACGATGCCCGCGGCGGGCACGGCGCACACGTCGGAGCGCTGGTGGTGCGCGGCCGCCGGTTCGCCCGTCTCCACGTCGATGGTCCTCAGGGCCCGCGGCACGGTCGCGATCGGCTTCATCGCGGCGCGCACGCGCAGCAGTTCGCCGGTGGACATGCCGCCCTCGGTGCCACCGGAACGGCCGGACGTGCGGCGGATTCCCTCTTCCGTGGGCACGATCTCGTCGTGCGCCTTGGAGCCGGGGACCCGCGCCAGGTCGAACCCGTCGCCGACCTCCACGCCCTTGATGGCCTGGATGCCCATGAGCGCGGCGGCGAGCCGGGCGTCGAGCCTGCGGTCCCAGTGGACGTGCGAGCCGAGGCCGACCGGCACGTCGTACGCGAGGACCTCGACCACGCCGCCGAGGGTGTCGCCGTCCTTGTGGGCCTGGTCGATCTCGGCGACCATCGCCTTGCTCGCGTCGGCGTCGAGGCAGCGCACGGGGTCGGCGTCCAGCCGCTCCTCGTCGGCGGGCACGGGGACCACACCGTACGGGGCCTTCGCCGCGGCCAGCTCCACCACGTGGGAGACGATCTCGATACCCGTCGTCTCCTTCAGGTACGAGCGGGCCACCGCGCCCAGCGCGACCCGCGCCGCCGTCTCGCGGGCGCTCGCGCGCTCCAGGACGGGCCGGGCTTCGTCGAGCGCGTACTTCTGCATGCCGGCGAGGTCGGCGTGACCGGGCCGGGGACGGGTCAGCGGCGCGTTACGGGCCAGCTGGGCCAGCTCGTCCGGGTCGACGGGATCGGCCGCCATGACCTTCTCCCACTTCGGCCACTCGGTGTTGCCGACCATGACCGCCACCGGCGAGCCCATGGTCAGACCGTGCCGTACGCCGCCGAGGAAGGTGACCTCGTCGCGCTCGAACTTCATCCGCGCGCCGCGCCCATAGCCGAGACGCCGCCGGGCGAGATGGTCCGCCACCATGTCGGTGGTGATGGGCACACCGGCGGGAAGACCCTCCAGCGTCGCCACCAGTGCGGGTCCGTGCGACTCGCCCGCGGTCAGCCAACGCAACCTGCTCAACGGTGCTCCTCATGCTCGCGCCTCGAACTGCGACGGCGCGACCGGGTGCGCGGCCCTGGCCCGCCTGCCTCGATCCTCCCACGACCGGGGCGGCCGTTTGGTCGCCGGTCCAGCAGGCGGACGGACGGCGGACGGCCCGGGGGTGTCCCTCAGTCGCCGTCCCGGCGCTGCTGAGGGGCGTACGCGCCGAGGAAGTCCGCTCCGCTCGAGCCGTGCGCGGCGGGCTGCTGGACTGCGGACTGCTGGGCTGCGGGGTGCTGCGCGGCCGGGGCGTACGGGCCGAGGTGGTCGGCTCCGCGTCCCTGACCGCCCTGCGGCGGGAGGACGGGCTGCGGCGCCCTGGCGGCACGCCGTCGGGCGATCTTCCCCCGGATCGACTGCACCCAGCCGAAAAGGATGACGGCCAGGAGCAGGCACAGGAGCGGGATCTCCAGCCAGTCGGGCAGGAACTGGATCAGTCCCTCGAAGACGTTCTTGAGGATCGACGCCTGCGGCTGGCCTGTTTCCATGACCGTTCTCCCCCGGTGCTGTGACGGAATCAGGGAAGATCCTAGCGAGTGCCGAGTGCGCTTTCGCCCGCGAGCCGCATGGCCCGCAGCGGAGCGGGGGAACGGCCCGTCATCTGCTCGACCTGGAAGGTGGCCTGGTGCACCAGGAGGTCGAGTCCGCCCACGACGGTGCCGGACTTCCGCGACCACGCCTCGGCGAGGGCGGTCGGCCAGGGGTCGTACAGCACGTCGAAGAGCGTGCCGGGAGTTGCGGGCACCTCGGACGCGAGGGCGTCCGTCGTACCGGCGGGCGTCGTGGCGATCACCAGCGGGGCGCGCAGCGCGCGGGCCGCGTCGGACCAGTCGGCGGTGCGCACCTCGACTCCGAGGCGCTCGCCCCAGCCGCGCATCTCGGCGGCCCGCGCCTCGCTGCGCACATAGGCGGTGACGGGGCCGGTGCAGACACGGGCGAGGGCGGCGAGCGCAGAGGACGCGGTGGCGCCGGCGCCGAGGATCGCGGCGGAGTCCACCTTCTCGACGCCGCGCTCCCGCAGCGCGGCAATCATGCCGGGAATGTCGGTGTTGTCGCCGAGACGACGGCCGTCCTCGGTGAACACCACCGTGTTGACGGCCTCGACGGAGGCCGCCGTGTCGCTGATCCCGTCGAGCAGCGGGATGATCGCCCGCTTCAGCGGCATGGTCAGCGACAGTCCGGCCCAGGACGCGTCCAGCCCGGCGACGAACCCCGGCAGCGCGGCCTCGTCGACCTCGAACCGGTCGTAGGACCAGTCGGTGAGGCCGAGCGCGGCGTACGCGGCGCGGTGCAGCACCGGGGAGAGGGAGTGCGCGATGGGCGATCCGAGGACCGCCGCGCGGTGACGGGACGACGACATCAGTTGCCCCGCGAGTCGTTGAACTTGTCCACCAGCTTCTGGTGCTCGGCATACGTCTTCGCGAACTCGGTCTTCTTCATCCCGTCAGTCGCCACGAAGTACAGCCAGCCGTCGTCCGTCGGGTTGAGGGCGGCGGACAGCGCCTCGTTGCCAGGGTTGCTGATGGGTCCCGGCGTCAGGCCTCTGTGGAAGTACGTGTTGTAGGGATCGTCGCTGCTGTTGATCTCCTCCTCGGAGATGTCGATCTCGCTCTGACCTCTGAGGTAGTTGAACGCGGAGTCGAACTGGAGCTTCTGGTTGGTCTCGGTGTTGGCGGGGTCGAGACGGTTGTAGATGACTTCGGACATCTTGCGGAAGTCGTCGTGCGTCTTGCCCTCGACCTGCACCAGGCTGGCGAGGGTGAGCAGCTCCCAGGGGCTCTCGAGCCCGAGGCCCTTCGCCTTCGACTCGAGACCGGCCTTCTCGTACTCCGCGTTGGCGCGGGCGACCATCTTCTTGAGGATCGCCTCCGGCTTGTCGCCCTTGGAGACGGGATAGGCAGCGGGGAAGAGGAACCCTTCGAGGGGGTCCTTGACGTCCTCGTGGTTCTTCGCCCACTCGGGCAGGCCGAGGCTGTCCGCCTGCTTGCCCGCGGTCTCCTTCGTCGTGCCGACCTTGAGCTTCAGTCTCTTGTCGATCAGTTCGTAGATCGTGGCGTTGCGCGTGCCCTCGGGGATTGTCAGGTTGTTGCGGCTGGCCGGGTCGAGCATCGCCTTGACCGCGCTCTCGGCCGACTGCTCCTTCTTCAGGACGTAGACGCCCTCCTGAATCAGCTTGCCCTTCGGATTCTTGGCCTGGGCGGAGACGAACGCGTCGACGCTCTTGACGACGCCGTTCCTCTTGAGGACGGCTCCGATCTCGTAGCCGCCCGCGCCCTTGGGGATCGTCACCTCGACGGTGGTGGCGATGCCGGTGCCCTCGAAGTCCTCGGGCTCGCCGAACTGGCCCTTGACGAACTCGTACCCGTAGTAGCCGATGGCGCCGACGCCGCCGACGAGGACCGCGGCGACCACGAGGCAGGCGAGACCGTTGCGGCCGCCCTTCTTCTTGGTCCTGTCCTTGCCGCGGCGGTCACGGCCACCGCCACCCCCGCGGGGAGCACGCCCGTCGTCGTCACCGTCGTCACCGTCGTCGCCGTCGCCGTCGCCGTCGCGGTCGCGGTCGTCGCCGTCGCCGTCGCCGTCGCGGTCGCGGTCGTCGTCGTCACGACCGTCGTCGCCGGTGAAGAAGGGGTGGGTCTCCTCCTGCTGGGCCTCCGCGTCCCAGTCGGTGACGGGCTCCGGCTCGGGCTCGGCACGCCGACGGTTCGGCGGCTGCGGCGGCGGGTACGCCTCCGGCGTGCCGTAGTAGTCGGCCTCCTGCTGGGTGGCGTAGCCGCCCTGCTGGCCGCCGTACGGCATCGCGGCCTGCCGACCCGTCTCCCAGCCGCTGTCGTACTGGTCCTGCTGCTGGTGCTGCGGGTTCTGATAGTGCTGACCGGTCTGCTGATAGGAGTCCTGGTACGACTCCTGGTACGGGCCCTGACCCGTGCCGTACTGGTCCTGCGAGTACTGGCCCTGCGGGTACTGGCCCTGCCCGTACTGATCCTGCTGGTACTGCTGCTGCGGCGCCTGCTGGTACTGCTGCTGGTGCTGGTGCTGCGACTGGGCACCGTACTGGCCGTCGTAGGGATCGTGACCGGCCGCGGGCTGCTGTCCTCCCCACCCCTGGTCCCCGTACAACGGGTCCTCGGGGTGCCACGGTTCGGAGCCGGGGCCCCGGCCATACTCAGTCATCGATCCCCTAGGGCCGCGAGACGGCGCGGAACGATCCGCCTCTTTTCTGTGCGGCGGCTGTTCGAACACCGCCGCATCGCGCGGAACGTTACCGTATCGCGATCAGACAATCGGTTCGACGCCCTCGCCTGGGGCATTGCCTGACGCCCGTTCGGACTCCAGAGCGTTCTGGAGGATCACCACAGCGGCAGCTTGGTCGATGACGGACCTGCCCTTTTTGGACTTCACGCCCGAAGCACGCAGCCCCTGAGTGGCCGTTACTGTGGTCATCCTCTCGTCGACCAGTCGCACCGGTACCGGTTTGACGCCCTGGGCGAGCGTCTGGGCGAAGCTACGGATCTTCTTCGCCGCCGGCCCCTCCCGTCCGTTGAGCGAGCGGGGCAGACCGACCACGATCTCGATCGGCTCGTACTCCTCGACGAGTTGGCGCAGCCGCCGGTGGGCGGCCGGGACGTCGCGTCCCGGCACGGTCTCCACCGGCGTGGCGAGCACCCCGTCGGGGTCGCACGAGGCGACCCCGATACGGGCGTCCCCGACGTCGACCGCGAGCCGACGTCCTCTGCGCATGGTCATCAGACGGTCTCGGCGACGAGACGCTCGACGGCGGCCACGGCGTCGCCGATGGCGGCCGGGTTCTGGCCGCCGCCCTGGGCGACGTCCGGCTTGCCGCCACCGCCGCCACCCAGCGTCTTGGCGGCGGTACGGACCAGGTCACCGGCCTTCAGCCCGCGCTCGCGGGCGGCCTCGTTGGTGGCGATGACGGTCAGCGGACGGCCGTTGGCCGTGGTGAACACGGCGACGACGGCCGGGCGGTCAACCGCCCCTGACGACTGGTCCAGCCGGCCGCGCACGTCGAGGACCAGCTTGCGCAGGTCGTCGGCGGACGTACCGTCAGGGACGGTGCCCGTCACCAGGGCGACGCCGCGGACGTCCTTGGCTCCCTCGGCGAGACCGGCGGCGGCACCGAGCACCTTCTCCGCGCGGAACTTCTCGATCTCCTTCTCGGCGTCCTTGAGCTTGCCGAGCATGGCGGCGATCTTCTCCGGCAGTTCCTCGGAGCGGCCCTTGACCAGTTCCTGGAGCTGGGCGACGACCGTGTGCTCCTTGGCGAGGAAGTTGTACGCGTCGACGCCGACGAGGGCCTCGACACGGCGGACGCCGGAACCGATGGACGACTCTCCGAGCAGCTTCACCAGGCCGAGCTGGGCGGTGTTGTGGACGTGCGTGCCGCCGCACAGCTCCTTGGAGAAGTCGCCGATGGTCACGACGCGCACCCGCTCGCCGTACTTCTCGCCGAACTCGGCGATGGCGCCCTGCTTCTTGGCCTCGTCGATGCTCATGACCTCGGCGTGGACGTCGAGTTCACGGGCGAGAACCTCGTTGATCTTCTGCTCGACGTCGGTGAGGACCGTGCCGGGAACGGCGTTCGGGGAACCGAAGTCGAAGCGGAAGCGGCCCGGGGAGTTCTCGGAACCGGCCTGGGCGGCCGTCGGGCCGAGGGCGTCGCGCAGCGCCTGGTGGGTCAGGTGCGTGGCGCTGTGGGCGCGGGCGATGGCACGGCGGCGGCGTACGTCGATGGCGGCGTAGGCGGAAGAGCCCACGGTGACCTCGCCGACCTGGACGACGCCCTTGTGGACGCTGACGCCGGGAACCGGCTGCTGCACGTCGCGGACCTCGATGACGGCACCGGAGTCGAGCCTGATCCGGCCCTGGTCGGCGAGCTGGCCGCCGCCCTCGGCGTAGAACGGGGTCCGGTCGAGGACGACCTCGACCTCGTCGCCCTCGGAGGCGGCCGGGGACGAGACGCCGTCGACGAGCAGGCCGACGACCGTCGACTCGCTCTCGGTGGAGGCGTATCCGGTGAACTCGGTGTTGCCCGAGTTGTCGGCGACCTCGCGGTAGGCGGACAGGTTGGCGTGACCGGTCTTCTTGGCCTTGGCGTCGGCCTTGGCCTTGTCCCGCTGCTCCTTCATCAGACGGCGGAAGCCGTCCTCGTCCACGCTCAGGCCCTGTTCGGCGGCCATCTCGAGGGTGAGGTCGATCGGGAAGCCCCAGGTGTCGTGGAGCAGGAACGCCTTGTCACCGGGGAGGACGGTGCCGCCGGAGGCCTTGGTCTCCGTGACGGCGGTGTCGAGGATGTTGGTACCGCTCTTGAGGGCCTTGAGGAAGGCGGCCTCCTCGGCGAGGGCGACGGTCTCGATCCGCCTGCGGTCGGTGATCAGCTCCGGGTACTGCTGCCCCATCGTGTCGATCACGACGTCGACGAGGTCCTTGACGACCGGGCCGGTGGCGCCCATGAGGCGCATGTTGCGGATGGCGCGGCGCATGATGCGGCGCAGCACGTAGCCACGGCCCTCGTTGCCGGGGGTGACGCCGTCGCCGATGAGCATCGTGGACGTGCGGATGTGGTCGGCGACGACGCGCATGGAGACGTCGGAGCCGTGGTCGGTGCCGTAGCGGACGCCGGTCAGCTCGGTGGCCTTGTCCATGACGACGCGCAGGGTGTCGGTCTCGTACATGTTCTGCACGCCCTGCAGGATCATGGCGAGACGCTCGAGGCCGAGGCCGGTGTCGATGTTCTTCGACGGCAGGTCGCCGAGGATCGGGAAGTCCTCCTTGCCCTCGCCGGCGCCGCGCTCGTACTGCATGAAGACCAGGTTCCAGATCTCCACGTAGCGCTCGTCGTTGACGGCGGGGCCGCCCTCCTCACCGAACTCCGGACCGCGGTCGTAGTTGATCTCGGAGCAGGGGCCGCAGGGGCCGGGGACGCCCATGGACCAGAAGTTGGGGCCCATGCCCAGACGCTGGATGCGCTCGGCGGGCACGCCGATGACGTCGCGCCAGATCTGCTCGGCCTCGTCGTCCTCCTGGTAGACGGTGATCCACAGCTTCTCCGGCTCGAGGCCGTAGCCACCGTCCGCCACGGAGCTGGTGAGCAGCTCCCAGGCGAGCTTGATGGCGCCTTCCTTGAAGTAGTCGCCGAAGGAGAAGTTGCCGCACATCTGGAAGAACGTGCCGTGCCGGGTGGTCTTGCCGACCTCTTCGATGTCCGGCGTGCGCACGCACTTCTGCACGCTGGTCACGCGCGGGGCGGGCGGCTTGACCTCACCCAGGAAGTACGGCTTGAAGGGGACCATGCCGGCGGGGACCAGGAGCAGAGTCGGGTCGTCCGCGATGAGCGACGCCGAAGGGACGACGGCGTGCCCGCGCTCCTCGAAGAAGCTCAGCCAGCGGCGGCGGATTTCAGCCGACTCCATCAGTGGTCCTCATTCCGGTTGTACGAAGGCTCGCCACTCGGCTCTTCGCCGTGCGAGTGCTCGGTGTTCGAATGCTTGTCATACGGCTTCTTGCCGTGCAGGTATGTGATCGGCGCGGGCTCTCCCCGCACGATCGCGGCGCGGCCCCGCTGCACGGGGAGCTCACGCCCGGGCGACGCGTGCAGTCCCAGCACCTCCGCCAGTTCGCCCTCGCGCTGCACCATCGACGACCTGACGTCGAGCGCGAAGTCCTTGAGACGGTGACCCGCGTCGACCGCCTTGTTCGCCGCCTGCGCGGCGAGGCTCTCCGGGGTGAGCTGCTTGAGCTTGCGGTTGACCTTGGTGGTGGCCCACACGCCGGCTGCTGCACCGGCGGTGAACCAGAACGTGCGGCGGAACATGGTGCCTCAGCCCTTCCGGTTCCTGCGCCGGGCGCCCGGCACGGTACGGCCGACGATCACGGAACGCCGTGACGGGGCGGCCGGCTTGTCCTCGCTCCTGCGGCCGAGGGCACGGCGGACGCCGTAGCCGAAGGCCGCGACCTTGACGAGCGGGCCGCCGAAGGTGGAGGCGACGGTCGTGGAGAGCGCGGAGGCGTTGGAGGTGACTTCCTGGACGTCGCTGGCGATGGCGTCGACCCGTTCGAGCTGGGTCTGCGCGGAGCGCACCGTCGCGGAGGCGTCGGCCAGCAGGGGAACGGCCTGTTCTGTCACGTCCGCCACGAGTTCGGTGGTCGCCCTGAGCGTCTGGGCCAGCCTCACCAGCACCACGGCGAGGAAGGAGACCAAGATCGCCCAGAAGACGGCCACCAGAATCCCGGCAACCTCTCCACCGGTCACTGCGCACCGCTCTCTGCTCGTCTTCGGGTACTCGAGAAATCGTCCTCCGAGCCTATCGCGCCCTCGGTGGCGGGCCGTACCGCATTAGCGGTGCGCAACGGGTGGTCGTCTCGGCCGATTGCACGGAGAGCTCACGCTTGAGTACGCTGCGTGTTCCATGCGAGGCCGCCACCCCAGTCTCCCCGCGGAACCGAACCGATTCGTGGGACGCGACGACGAGCTCACGGCGCTCACCGGCGCCCTCGGAACCTCCCGTCTGGTCACCGTCGTCGGGCCCGCCGGCGTCGGCAAGTCGCGCCTGGCGTCCCACGCCGCGGCGGCACTGCAGAATCGGTACGGCGACGGGGCACGGCTCTGCGAACTGTCGCTGCTGCGCGATCCCGGCCTGCTCGCCCACGTCCTCGCGGAGTCGCTCGGGCTCACCGACCACACCCGCAGGCCTCCCCGCGACGTCCTTCTCGACCATCTCTCCGACCGCGGCCTGCTGCTCGTCGTGGACGGCTTCGAGCAACTCGTCGACGACTGCGCCGAGCTGGTACGGGACGTCCTGCGCCGGGCACCGGGCGTGCGGGTGCTCGCGGTGGGCCGCAGACCGCTGCGGGTCGACGGGGAGCAGGTCTTCGAGCTGGCCGCCATGACAGAGGCCGACGCCGCGGCGCTCTTCACGGCCCGCGCCGCCGACGTGCTGCCGCACTTCCGCGTCACGGACGCGAACCGCCGTGCGGTGCGAGAACTCTGCGGACGCCTCGAAGGCATCCCGCTGGCACTCGAGCTCGCCGCCGGCCGCCTGCCCGCGCTCTCCCTCGACCAGTTGCTGACACGGCTCGGTGACCGTTTCAACCTGCTCACCGGCGGCTGCGGGAGCGCGCTGCCCCGCCATCGGACCCTGCGGACGGCCGTCGGCTGGAGCCATGAGCTGTGCACACCGGAGGAACGGCTGTTATGGGCCCGGCTCTCCGTCTTCGCCGGGCAGTTCGACCTGGAGGCGGCCGAATACATCTGCAGCGGCCCCGACCTGCCCCACGAGAGCGTCCTCGACGTGCTCCATGAACTGGTCGCGCAGTCCGTGGTCTGCCGGGAGGAGACACCGGCCGGTCTGCGCTACCGCCTGCTGGACACGGTCCGCGCGTACGGCGCCGACTGGCTGGAGGCGATCGGCGACACGGGGCGTCTTCGCAGGCGCCACCGCGACTGGTACATGGGACTGGCCACCTGGTGCGAGCTCGAGTGGTTCAGCCCCCGCCAGGCGGAGATCGCCGCCTGCACCGACAGCGCCCTGCCCAACATGCGGGCGGCGCTCGAACTCTGCCTGGAGGACCCCGAGGAGACCCATCTGGGTCTGCACCTGGCGGGCACCCTGTGGTTCCACTGGGTCGGCTGCGGCCGGCTGGCCGAGGGCAGGCACTGGCTCGACCGGTGCCTCGCCCGGCAGTCGGAGCACGAGGGCTCCCGGCTCAAGGCACTGTGGGTGCTCGGCTACGTGGCCGTCCTGCAGGGCGACACAACGGCTGCCGCGGGCGCGCTGCACGAGTGCGCCGAGCGGGCGGCCCTCACCGGCAACGGGCTCGCCGCCGCCTACGCCGAGCACCGCAGGGGCTGCATGGCGCTGCTCTCCGACGAGATGCCGCGCGCCGAGGAGCTGCTGCGCTCGGCACTCGCCCGGTACGAGGAGGTGGGCGAGTTCAACAGCAATGTGCTGATGGGACGTGTCGAGCTCGCCATGGCACTGGTCTTCCAGGACGGGCTGGACGCCGCCGTCGCCCTGTGCGAGGAGGTCCGGCGGATCTGCGAGGACCACGGCGAGCTCTGGGTCCGTGCGTACGCGCTGTACGTACTGGCCTACGCGGCCTGGACGGAGGACGACTGCGGGCGGGCGCGTGAGCTGCTGACCGAGTGCATCGCGGTCGGCCACCGCTTCAACGACCTCGTGGGACTGGTCCTCGCTCTGGAACTGCTGGCTCTGGTCACCGCCGACGAGGGCGACCCGGCGGAAGCGGCGGTCCTGCAGGGAGCGGCCGCCCCGGTCTGGGACGCGGTGGGCCCGCCACTGTTCGGCTCCGGCCACTTCGGCGCGCCCCGGGCCCTGTGCGAGGAGCGGGCGAGCGCCCTGCTGGGCTCCGAGCGGTTCGAGGCATGTCTGCGAGAGGGGCGCGGTCTGTCGCTCGACGAGGCGGTGCGGCGCGCCCTGGCCGCGCCGGAGCGACCGCGGCCGGGAGCGGCGGGAACCCGGCTCGTACGGCCCCGGGAAACGCGCGAGCCCGCCGTCTCCCCCACCGGAAACGGCGGGGAGGCGGCGGGCTGCTGAAACACTGTGGGGCTACTCCCCCGGCTGACGCCGGGAGGGGCCCCGGGGATCAGCGGGCGTAGTACTCGACGACGAGCTGCTCGTCACAGATGACCGGAACTTCCTTGCGGTTCGGGTCACGGTCCAGGCGGAAGGCCAGGGCCTTGAGGTTGACCTGCAGGTAGCGCGGGGTCTCACCGTCGGCGGCGAAGCCACCCTCACGGGCCACCTGGAACAGGGGCTTCTCGCGGGAGCGCTCGCGGACCATCACGACGTCGTCGGGACGGACACGGAACGACGGCTTGTCGACCTTGCCACCGTTGACCTCGATGTGGCCGTGGACGACCATCTGGCGGGCCTGGTAGATGGTGCGGGCGATGCCCGAACGCAGGACCAGGGCGTCGAGGCGACGCTCGAGCTCGATGACCAGCGCCTCGCCGGTCTTGCCCTCGGCCTTCTTGGCGCGGTCGTACGCGCGGGCCATCTGCTTCTCGCTGATGTCGTACTGCGCGCGAAGGCGCTGCTTCTCGAGCAGACGGACCTTGTAGTCCGAGTTCTGCTTGCGGCCACGGCCGTGCTCGCCCGGCGGGTAGGGGCGGGCTTCGAAGTACTTGACAGCCTTCGGCGTCAGCGCGATACCGAGCGCACGCGACTTCTTGACCTTGGGACGCGACTGGTTAGGCACGTTCTCCAGACCTCCGTTGTAGGTTAGGTTAGGCTCACCTTACTCAAGGAGATCGTATGTCTCGCCCTGGGAACACCAAGCGCATCACGGACAGCACAAACAACGCCGATGCATCTGCGAGCATCGAGATGACGGAGGTCCGATCAGCTCATGGTCAGCCGCGTCCCAGCGGGCTTGAAATCACTCGAATGCCGTCAGCAGCCGAGCGCACACGAACTCTCGTACAGAGTACATGCTGCGGAGTGCTGCTCGTCCCCGGGCTGGAGGGCTCCCGGACCGAGCAGCTGAGCCCGCGGGCGCGGACCGTCGGCACCGACGGCGAGGTCTACCTGCTCTTCCCTGCCGACTCCCCGGCCGTACGCGCCGCCACACACGCGCAGGACGACGAACTGTCCGCCGTGCTGGAGATCATCGATGTCGCGCCGGTCGCCGTCCCCGACCGTATCCGCGGGCGGGCCCGCGTCCGCGGCTGGCTGACCAGCGCGCCCGGCCTCGCGGCGGAGCCGGGGTACATGATGCTGCGGCTGGAGGTCGGGGAGGCGAGCGTCGACGACCTGTGGGGCGCGGCGCAGGTGGAACCAGAGGCGTTCGCGAGCGCGTCCGTCGACCCTCTCGTCGCCCACGAGACCGAGTTGCTGCAGCATCTGCACTCCGCACACGGCGATCAGCTCCAGGCACTGGGCTCCCTGCTCGGAGAGCGGCAGGGCGCAACGGCCGCGGAGGGACTGCGGGCGGTCCCCCTGGCCCTGGACCGGTTCGGACTGCGGGTGCGGTTCACCGGTGAGCGCTGCTTCGACGCGCGCTTCGACTTCCCCGTACCGGTGGCGGACATCACCGGGCTGCGCAGGGCCATGCACACCCTTTTCGAGGCGGCGGCCCACTGACGGCGGCGGTCAGTTCTCCTCGCCGCGCAGTCGCTCGCGCACCTTCTCGACCACGTCCGCGTACCTCGCCTCCGCGCCGTAGCGCGTCGGCTCGTAGTACCGCCGGCCGTGCACCGCGTCCGGGGCGTACTGCTGGGCGGCGATGCCGCCCGGGACGTCGTGGGGGTACACGTACCCCTGGGCGTGGCCCAGCTTGGCCGCGCCCTTGTAGTGGCCGTCGCGGAGGTGCGTCGGGACCGGGCCCGCCAGGCCGTTGCGCACGTCCTGCTGGGCGGCGGAGATCGCGGTCGTCGCCGCGTTGGACTTCGGGGCGAGCGCGAGGGCGATCGTGGCGTGGCTGAGGGTGAGGGCGGCCTCCGGGAAACCGATCATGGCGACGGCCTGGGCGGCCGCCACCGCGGTGGGCAGGGCGGTCGGATCGGCCAGCCCGATGTCCTCGCTGGCCGAGATCATCAGCCGCCTGGCGATGAACCGCGGGTCCTCCCCCGCCTCGATCATCCGCGCGAGGTAGTGCAGCGCCGCGTCCACGTCGGAGCCGCGGATCGACTTGATCAGCGCGCTGGCGACGTCATAGTGCTGGTCGCCGTCGCGGTCGTACTTCACCGCCGCCCGGTCGACGGTCTCCTCCACCGTCTCCAGGCTGATGTCGCTCTCACCCTTGTCGATGGCCGCGCCGGCCGCGGCCTCCAGGGCCGTCAGCGCGCGGCGGGCGTCGCCGCCCGCGATGCGCAGCAGGTGCGCCTCCGCCTCGCTCGGGAGCGACACGGCACCGCCGAGGCCGCGCTCCTCCGTGAGCGCGCGGCGCAGCAGATCACGGACGTCGTCGTCCGTGAGGGACTCCAGCGTGAGGAGCAGCGAACGGGAGAGCAGTGGTGAGATCACCGAGAAGTACGGGTTCTCCGTGGTGGCGGCGATCAGCGTGACCCAGCGGTTCTCGACCGCCGGCAGCAGCGAGTCCTGCTGGGCCTTGGAGAAGCGGTGGATCTCGTCCAGGAAGAGGACCGTCTCCTTGCCGAAGCCGCCCGCGGCGCGCTTGGCGCCCTCGATCACCGCCCGGACCTCCTTGACGCCCGCGGTGATCGCGGAGAGCTCCACGAAGCGCTTGTTGGTCGCCTTGGAGACGACATAGGCGAGCGTGGTCTTGCCGGTGCCGGGCGGGCCCCAGAGGATCACCGACGAGACGCCTGCCGGTCCTCCCCCGCCCTCGCCCACCAGGCGGCGCAGCGGTGATCCGGGCTTGAGCAGATGCTGCTGACCGACCACCTCGTCCAGGACGCGCGGACGCATCCGGACCGCCAGAGGGCTGCTGGTCGGGTCCTTCTCCTGGCGGTCTTCGGCTGCGGCGGTAAAAAGGTCGGGCTCCACGTCGTGAAGCCTATGTCAGCGCACTGACACTCCCGGCCGGGGCCGGGACGGGGGCCGGCTCCGGGCCGGCCGGGACGGTCATGGCGCCGTCAGGAGGTCCAGAAGTCCCACCAGCGGGTCAGGACCAGCATCCCGATCACACCGATGTGCAGGGCCGGGAGCACCCAGGTGAACTCGTCGAGGAAGCCCCGCGCCCAGGCGGGGGCCGGCAGCAGCCCGTGGCGGACGTTGTGCGAGGTCACGTACCAGAACATGAGGATCGTGGCGACCCAGGCCAGACAGCACCACAGGCACAGCGCGTTGATCTCGTACAGCGACTGCTGCATCAGCCAGGTGCAGAACCCGACACCGAAGAGGGTGCCCGCGTTGAGGGTCAGCCAGTACCAGCGGGAGAAGCGCGCACCGGCCAGCAGGCTCATGCCGACGCAGACGACGATCCCGTAGGTGACGAGCCCGAGCATCGGGTTGGGGAAGCCGAAGACGGTCGCCTGGTCGCTCTCCATGATGCTGCCGCAGGAGACAACCGGGTTGAGGCTGCAGCCGGGGGTGAAGGTGGTCCCGGCGACCTTCGCCTCGAGGATCTTGAACTTGTCGATGGTGATGATCCAGGCGGCCAGCACCCCGGCCGCGCCGGTGAGCACGAGCAGCCAGGCGAGCGCGCGGCTGCCGCCGACACGGCGGGTATCGGGGGCGCCGTGGCCGAAGGACACGCCGTCAACTGCTGCAGTCGTCATATCGCTGTTCCGTCGCTCGGTGGTCAGTCGGGCAGGCTCATTGTGCCCCAGGGGAAGGGGCGTTGGCTGTTCGCTGTGGATAAGCGTGACGACCGGATGGCTTGTTCTTCGAGCGGGCGGTGCACCCCGCGTCGATGCGGGGGCTCGGTCCGTCGCCGGGCGGCAAAGGGTGCCGCCCTGTGCACCGCTCCCCACCCGCGCGGGGTGGCCGGACGGCAAGCGCCGTCCGGCCCCACGATCAAGCGAGGAGCGCGCCGATCCGCTCGACGACCTCGGTGAGCGCCACCGGCTCCTGCTCGCCCGACTCCATGTCCTTGAGCTGGACCACGCCTTCGGCGAGATCCCGCTCACCGGCGACGATCGCGTACCGGGCGCCACTGCGGTTCGCGTTCTTCATCGCGCCCTTCAGACCTCGTCCTCCGTAGGAGAAGTCGGTCGCGACTCCTGCCTTGCGCAGTTCGACGACCAGTCCGAAGAGCCGCCGCCGCGCCTCGTCGCCCAGCGGCACGGCGTACACGCTGGTGGCGGCCGGGATGTCGAGCTCGACGCCCTCCGCCTCCAGCGCCAGGACGGTGCGGTCCACGCCCAGCGCCCAGCCCACGGACGGCAGCGCCGGGCCGCCGATCATCTCGGACAGGCCGTCGTAGCGGCCGCCGCCGCCCACCGCGGACTGCGAGCCGAGACCGTCGTGGACGAACTCGAACGTCGTGCGCGTGTAGTAGTCGAGGCCGCGCACCAGCTTCTCGTCGTCCTCGAAGGAGACACCGGCCGACCCCAGCAGCGTTCGCACCTCTTCGTGGTACGCCTTGCACGCGTCGCACAGGTAGTCGCGCAGCATCGGAGCTCCGACCAGCTGCTTCCGCACCGCGTCGCGCTTGTCGTCGAGGACGCGCAGCGGGTTGATGTCGACGCGGCGGCGGGTGTCCTCGTCGAGATCGAGGTCGCGCAGGAAGGCCTGCAGCGCCTCGCGGTAGACGGGCCTGCAGACGCGGTCACCGAGCGAGTTGAGGAGGATGCGGAAGTTCCGCAGCCCCAGCGAGCGGTACGCCTGGTCGGCAAGGATGATCAGCTCGGCGTCCAGCGCCGGGTCCTCCGCGCCGATGGCCTCGGCTCCGACCTGTGAGAAGTGCCGGTAGCGGCCCTTCTGCGGGCGCTCGTAGCGGTAGTAGGAGCCCGAGTACCAGAGCTTGACGGGAAGCCCGCCCTGCTTGTGCAGGTTGGCCTCGAGCGCCGCGCGCAGCACGGAGGCGGTCCCCTCGGGGCGCAGCGCCAGTTCGCTGCCGCCCTTGGTGGTGAGGGTGTACATCTCCTTGGTCACGATGTCGGTGGACTCGCCCACGCCTCGTGCGAAGAGGGCGACGTCCTCGAAGCCGGGCGTCTCGATGTACCCGTATCCGGACTTCTTCAGCGGTGCGGCGATCGCCTCGCGCACCGCGAGGTACGTCGCCGAGTCCGGCGGCAGCAGGTCGTACGTGCCCTTGGGGGCCTGGAAGGTACTCACTTGGAAGGTCTCGTCACATTCCTCGTCGGGGAGCGGGCCGACCGCTCCCGTGGCCGGCGGCCACCTCACGCAGATACGGATTGGTGGCACGCTCGCGGCCGATGGTCGTCTGGGGGCCGTGGCCGGACAGCACCACGGTCGAGTCGTCGAGAGGCAGGCACACCCGTGCCAGCGATCCGAGCATCTCGTCCATGTCGCCGCCGGGCAGGTCCGTGCGTCCGACGGAGCCGGCGAACAACAGGTCTCCCGAGAAGAAGACGGACGGAACGTCCGCCGACTCGGGCATCCTGAAGGTCACCGACCCCTTGGTATGGCCGGGCGCGTGCGAGACGGAGAATTCGAGGCCGGCCAGGCTCAGCGCCGCGCCGTCGGTGAGTTCCCTGACGTTGTCGGGCTCGCCCACGGTGAGCTCGCCCATGAGCGGCATCCCGATGGAGCGGCCGAGGGCCTTCTCCGGGTCGCTCATCATGTAGCGGTCCTCCGGGTGGATCCAGGCGGGTACGTCGTGGGCGCCGCAGACGGGGACGACGGAGGCCACATGGTCGATGTGGCCATGGGTGAGGACGACGGCGACGGGCTTGAGCCGGTGCTTCTTCAGCGTTTCCTCGACACCCTCGGCGGCCTGGTGGCCCGGGTCGATGATCACGCACTCCTCGCCGGCGGCGGGGGCGACCAGGTAGCAGTTGGTCCCCCAGGCCCCGGCGGGGAACCCGGCAATAAGCACGATCGTCCTCAGTTCGGTCGTCGTCGGACAGCTGACGCGGTGGATTGCAGCAGATCAGAGCCTACCGGCGCTGCTCATCACACAGCCAACCCGTATACGGTACGGGGCAAGCTCGGCGGTTAGCACTGCGCGACGTACCCAGACCTACGACGTACGAGACCTACGACGTCGACGTACGAGACCTACAAGGAGACGACCCGGTGGTCAGCAGCGATCAGCGGCGGCGGCAGCTCGCCCGGGAGAAGTTCGAGCGCCAGCAGCAGCGCAGGGAGCAGGCGCGGCGGAAGGCCAGGGTGCGCAACTCGGTCATCGCGGCCGCGGTCGCCGTGGTGCTCTGCGCGGGCGGGGCCGTCTATGCCATCGGTCTCACCGGTGACAAGAAGGACGACGCGGCATCGGCCGACGCCTCGCCGAGCGCCTCCCCGTCGGAGAGCAGCACGCCCGAGCCGGCCATGGCGATCGACCGGAAGGCGAAGTACTCGTTCTCGCTCGAGACGAACGAGGGCGACATCAAGATCGCGATGGACGCCGCGAAGACGCCGCACACGGTCAACTCCTTCAAGGCGCTGGCGGACAAGGGGTACTTCAAGGACACGAAGTGCCACCGTCTGACCACGCAGGGCATCTTCGTGCTGCAGTGCGGGGACCCCAAGGGCGACGGCACCGGCGGCCCCGGCTACACGATCCCCGACGAGAACCTGGACGGCCTCGGCAAGCCGGGCGCGGACGGCACGGTCACCTTCCCCGCGGGCACGGTGGCGATGGCTAACACCAGCCAGCCCAACACGGGCGGCAGCCAGTTCTTCCTCGTGTACAAGGACAGCAAACTGCCGCCCACCTACACACCGTTCGGCACCATGGACGACAAGACCCTCAAGGCCGTGCAGGACGTCGCGAAGGCCGGAGTCGAGGGCGGCGGCCAGGACGGTCCCCCGAAGAAGCCGGTCACCGTCGCGAAGGCCACGGTCACGAAGGTGTGAGCCGGACAATTTCGGCCGCGCTGAGTGCGGACAGCCGGGCGGCCGGTCGCCTAGATTGGGCGTTGTGCAGCGCGTGCTGGACTCGCGTTGTGGAGGGCGGGCGAGGCCCGTCCAGGAAACTGTGGACGATGCCCGGGGGATGAACCCCTCGTCGGCATCAGGTTGAGGAGGCGCTGTGAGCAGCGACCCGTGGGGCCGCGTCGACGAGACGGGCACCGTGTACGTGCGTACTGCCGAGGGCGAGCAGGTCGTCGGATCGTGGCAGGCCGGGACTCCCGAGGAGGCTCTGGCCTACTTCGAGCGCAAGTACGAGGGCCTGGTGGTCGAGATCGGCCTCCTCGAGCGGCGGGTGAAGACCACCGACCTGTCGGCCAAGGACGCGCAGATCGCCATCGACCATCTGCGCCGGCAGGTGGACGAGCACCATGCGGTGGGCGACCTCCAGGCGCTGCGGGTGCGGCTCGACGCGCTGGTGGCGACGGTCGACAAGCGCCGCGAGGAGCGCAAGGCGCAGAGGGCGAAGCAGACCGACGAGGCGCGCCTGGCCAAGGAGGCGCTGGTCACCGAGGCCGAGGAGCTGGCCCAGAGCGAGCAGTGGCGCTCCGCGGGCGAGCGTCTGCGCGCGCTGGTGGACACCTGGAAGGGCCTGCCCAGGCTCGACCGGAAGTCCGACGACGAGTTGTGGCACCGCTTCTCGCACGCGCGCTCCGCGTTCTCCAAGCGACGCAAGGCGCACTTCGCGTCGCTCGACGCGCAGCGCGAGGAGGCCCGCAGGACCAAGGAGAAGCTGGTCGCGGAGGCCGAGGCGCTCTCCGGTTCCACGGACTGGGGGGTCACCGCGGCCCGCTACCGTGACCTGATGGCGCAGTGGAAGGCCGCCGGCCGTGCCCAGCGCGAGGCGGAGGACGACCTGTGGAACCGCTTCCGCGGTGCCCAGGACGTCTTCTTCGCCGCCCGCAGCGGTGTCTTCGCCGAGCGGGACGCCGAGCAGGCGGAGAACCTCAAGCTCAAGGAGGAGCTCGCGGTCGAGGCCGAGAAGCTGGTGCCCGTGACCGATCTGAAGGCCGCCCGTGCCGCCTTCCGTTCGATCAACGAGCGCTGGGAGGCCATCGGCCATGTGCCGCGCGACGCCCGTCCCAAGGTCGAGGGCCGGATGCACGCGGTGGAGCGGGCCCTGCAGGAGTCCGAGGAGACCGAGTGGCGCCGGACGAACCCGGAGGCGCGTGCGCGCGCCGAGGGTCTGACCGGGCAGCTGCAGGCGGCTGTGGACAAGCTGCGCGGGCAGATCGACACCGCTCGCGCCTCGGGCAACAACGCGAAGGCCGACAAGCTGGCCAAGGAGCTCGAGGGCCGTCAGGCGCTGCTGGACCAGGCGCTGAAGGGCCTCCAGGAGTTCGGCGGCTGAGTGTCACGGGAAGAGCCCGGTACGCGATGCGTACCGGGCTCTTCCCGTGTCTGCCGCGGGGCTGCGGGGCGCCCTCGCGCGGCTTCTCACGGCCGGCGGGCCGAGGTGACGCGGTAGACGTCGTAGACGCCCTCCACGCCCCGTACGGCCTTGAGGACGTGGCCGAGGTGCTTGGGGTCGCCCATCTCGAACGTGAAGCGCGAGGTGGCCACCCGGTCGCGGGAGGTCTGCACGGCCGCCGAGAGGATGTTGACGTGCTGGTCGGACAGGACCCGGGTCACGTCGGACAGCAGCCGGGAGCGGTCCAGCGCCTCGACCTGGATGGCGACCAGGAAGACGGACGACTGGGTCGGGGCCCACTCGACGTCGAGAATCCGTTCGGGCTGTTGCGAGAGCGAGTCGACGTTGACGCAGTCCGCGCGGTGCACGGAGACGCCGCTGCCGCGGGTGACGAAGCCGATGATCGGGTCGCCCGGCACCGGCGTGCAGCAGCGGGCCAGCTTGACCCACACGTCCTCGACGCCCTTGACCACCACACCCGGGTCGGCGCTCTTGCGACGCTGGCCGCGGCCGTGGGACGGCGGGGTGGCCTCCGCGATGTCCTCGTTGGCGGCTTCCTCGCCTCCGAGGGCCTGCACCAGCTTCTGCACGACGCCCTGCGCGGCGACATGGCCCTCGCCGATCGCCGCGTACAGCGAGGAGATGTCGGGGTAGCGCATCTCATGGGCGAGGGTGACCAGCGAGTCGCCGGTGAGGATCCGCTGGATCGGCAGGTTCTGCTTGCGCATCGCGCGTGCGATGGCGTCCTTGCCCTGCTCGATGGCCTCGTCGCGGCGCTCCTTGGAGAACCAGGCGCGGATCTTGTTGCGTGCCCGCGGCGACTTGACGAAGCCGAGCCAGTCGCGGGACGGTCCCGCGCCCTCGGCCTTGGAGGTGAAGACCTCCACCAGGTCGCCGTTG
The DNA here is from genome assembly GCF_042888225.1 of Streptomyces sp. NPDC003023. NCBI lineage: Bacteria > Bacillati > Actinomycetota > Actinomycetes > Kitasatosporales > Streptomycetaceae > Streptomyces > Streptomyces sp. NPDC003023. Next base: position 333,258 of record NZ_JBIAPL010000007.1, on the reverse strand, counting down.
TCGAGGGTGGACTCGAGCGGTACGAGACGCCCGTTGACGCGGGCGCCTATGGTGCGGTGCCCCACCTCGGTGTGCACGGCGTACGCGAAGTCGACGGGGGTGGCGCCCGCGGGGAGCGCTATGACGTCGCCCTTGGGCGTGAAGACGAAGACCTCGTTGCGGGAGAGGTCGAAGCGCAGCGACTCGAGGAACTCGCCCGGGTCCTCCGTCTCCTTCTGCCAGTCCAGCAACTGCCGCAGCCAGGCCATGTCGTTGACGGTGTCCTGGCCGGCGGTGCCCTTGCCCGCCCTGGGGACGTCGGTGCGGATCTTGGAGGCTCCGGCGACGGTCTCCTGCTTGTACTTCCAGTGCGCGGCGATGCCGTATTCGGCCCGGCGGTGCATGTCGAAGGTGCGGATCTGCAGTTCGACGGGCTTGCCGTTGGGGCCGATGACCGTCGTGTGCAGCGACTGGTACATGTTGAACTTCGGCATCGCGATGTAGTCCTTGAACCGGCCGGGGACCGGGTTCCATCGCGCGTGGACGGTGCCGAGGGCGGCGTAGCAGTCGCGGACCGTGTCGACGAGGACGCGGATGCCGACCAGGTCGTAGATCTCCGCGAAGTCACGGCCGCGGACGATCATCTTCTGGTAGACGCTGTAGTAGTGCTTGGGTCTGCCGGTGACGGTGGCCTTGATACGGGCGGCGCGCAGGTCGGACTGGACCTCGTCGGTCACTATGGCGAGGTACTCGTCGCGCTTGGGCGCCCGCTCGGCGACGAGACGCACGATCTCGTCGTACATCTTGGGGTAGAGGATCGCGAAGGCGAGGTCCTCGAGCTCCCACTTGATGGTGTTCATGCCCAGGCGGTGGGCCAGGGGCGCGTAGATCTCGAGGGTCTCGCGGGCCTTCTTCTCCTGCTTCTCCCGCTTGAGGTAGCGCATCGTGCGCATGTTGTGCAGCCGGTCGGCGAGCTTGATGACCAGGACGCGCGGGTCCTTGGCCATGGCGACGACCATCTTGCGCACCGTCTCGGCCTGCGCGGCCTCGCCGAACTTGACCTTGTCGAGCTTGGTGACACCGTCGACGAGGAGTGCCACGGAGTCGCCGAAGTCGCGGCGCAGCTGGTCGAGCCCGTACTCGGTGTCCTCGACGGTGTCGTGGAGCAGACCGGCCATCAGGGTCGCCGGGTCCATGCCGAGCTCGGCGAGGATGGTCGTGACGGCGAGCGGATGCGTGATGTACGGGTCGCCGCTCTTGCGCTTCTGGCCGCGGTGCCAGCGCTCGGCGACCTGGTAGGCCTTCTCGACCTGGCGCAGCGTGGACGTCTCGATCTTCGGGTCGTTGCTGCGGACGATCCGCAGCAGCGGTTCGAGCACCGGGTTGTACGGCGACGAGCGCTGCACACCCAGACGGGCGAGACGAGCGCGCACACGGTTGGAGGAGCCGCCGGTACGCGCGGTGCCGGCCGGCAGGGGCTTGGGCGCGCTGACGGGCGTGGGGCTCAGTCGCTCGGGCGCAGCCGGGGCCGGCCTCTCAGTCCGCTTCGGCTCGGGCGTAACAGGGGTTGCCGCGGCCTTGTCGGCGTTCTGGGCGGGCTGCGCGGCGGCGGGCTGGGCCTCGTCTGGCAAGAGCGCTCCTCTGGGGGTCCCCCGGACGGACTCCGGGGGAGGTTCCGGATCCCCGGTCAGGCCCGGAAGGCCATGGTATCGACCTCGGCCGTCCTGCTCGCGCGGGAGGGGACGCGGCTCACAACGCGAGACGGGCACCCGGGGTGTTCCCGGGTGCCCGTCCTGGCAGGGTCATACGCGCGACCGTGCCGTGAATCCGCAGCTCAGCCGCGATTCACAGGGTGATCAGGGCCTCCAGCGGCGCCGTGCCCAGGGCGGGCTCGAGCCGGGCCCGGCCGCCCAGGAATCCCAGCTCCATGAGGACCGCGACGCCGGCGACTTCCGCTCCGGCCCGGCGGATCAGCTCGAGGGAGGCCTCCGCGGTGCCACCGGTGGCGAGGACGTCGTCGATGACCATGACGCGGTCGCCCGCGCTGAGGTCCTCGGCGTGCACCTCGATCTCGGCGGTGCCGTACTCCAGCTCGTACGCCTGGGAGAGCGTCGCCCCGGGGAGCTTGCCCGCCTTGCGCACCGGGATGAACCCGATCCCGGCCCGGACGGCGACCGGCGCGGCCAGGATGAAGCCGCGGGCCTCGAGGCCCACGATCTTCGTCGCGCCGTGCCGGACGCAGAACTCGGTGAGCGCGTCCGTCAGCGCCGTGAAGGCGACCGGGTCCGCGAGCAGGGGCGTGATGTCCTTGAACATCACCCCCGGCTTCGGGTAGTCCGCGACATCACGGATACGGCTGAGCAGGAGCTCCTGTGTGCTGACCGTCATCGACGCCTGCCAGAGGGGCGGCCGCGGCCACGGCCGCGAGGTCCGACGACCGCACCGGCGGCCGCGGCTTCGTCGTCGGCCGGACCGTCGTGCTCTTCCGGCCGGTCGTCCCTGGTCGCGTCCCCGGCCCCGGCGGTCGCGCGCTTGGCGAGCACCCGCTTCTTCAGGGCCTTCATCTGCGGGTCGTGTTCCTTGAGGTCGGCGACGAGCGGGGTGGCGATGAAGATCGACGAGTAGGCACCGGCCGCGAGGCCGACGAACAGCGACAGCGAGATGTCGTTGAGCATGCCCGCGCCGAGGAAACCGCCGCCGATGAACAGCAGGCCGGCGACCGGCAGCAGCGCGACGACCGTGGTGTTGATGGAGCGCACCAGGGTGCTGTTGATGCTGCGGTTCGCGATCTCGCTGTAGGTGAAGCGGGTCTGCTTGGTGATGTCCTTCTGCCCCTCCTTGAGGCTGTCGAAGACGACCACCGTGTCGTACAGCGAGTAACCGAGGATCGTCAGCAGACCGATGACCGTACCGACGGTGACCTCGAACCCGACGAGGGAGTAGATGCCGACCGTGATGGTGATGTCGTGGATCAGCGCGACCAGGGCCGCGACGGCCATGCGCCACTCGAACGCGATGGCCAGGTAGATCACGACCAGCAGCATGAAGACGGCGAGGCCGGTCCATGCCTTGTTGGCGATCTGCTCACCCCAGCTGGGTCCGACGAGGTCGGCGTTGATCTGCTCGGCGGGGACGCCGAGCGCCTGGCCGAGCTCCTTCTGGACACGGTCGGCCTCCGCCGTGTCCACACCGCTGATCTGGATGCGCAGACCGCCGGTGCCGAGCTCCTGGACGATCGGGATGTGGTCGGAGATCTCCTCCGCCGCCTGCGTGGCCTGGGAGACGCTCACGTCGGCCTTCGGCGTGGTGAAGACCGCGCCACCCTTGAACTCGATGCCCATGTTCAGGCCCTGGACGGCCAGGGCGACGATCGCCGTGATCGTGATCAGGATGGAGACGCCGTACCAGACCATGCGCTTGCCGACGAAGTCGTAGCCGACCTCGCCCTGGTAGAGCCTGGCGCCGAGATTGCCGAGTCGGGACATCTCACGCCTCCTTCGGGTCGATCGTCGGGGCGGCGGTGCGGCGCGAGCGGCGCAGCGGCGGCTTGGCGCCGAGACGCTTCGGGTCGAGACCGGACCACGGGTGGCCGCCGGAGAAGAACTTCGTACGGGCCAGCAGGGTCATCACCGGCTTGGTGAAGAAGAACACCACGACCACGTCGAGGAGGGTCGTCAGGCCCAGCGTGAACGCGAAGCCCTGGACCTTGCCGACGGTGACCACGAACAGCACCGCGGCGGCGAGGAACGACACGAAGTCGGAGACCAGGACCGTACGCCGGGCCCGGGGCCAGGCGCGCTCGACCGCGGGGCGCAGGGTACGGCCCTCGCGGATCTCGTCGCGGATGCGTTCGAAGTAGACGATGAACGAGTCCGCGGTGATACCGATGGCCACGATGGCGCCGCAGACGGCCGGCAGGTTCAGCGCGAAGCCGATCGCCGGCCCGAGCAGCGTCATGATCGTGTACGTGAGGACCGCGGAGACGCCGAGGCTCAGCAGGGCGATCAGCGACAGACCGCGGTAGTACACGACCAGGTAGATGATGACGAGCGCGAGCCCGATCGCGCCGGCGATCAGGCCGGCCTGGAGCTGCTCGCCGCCGAGCGCGGCGGTGACGGTGGTGACGCTGTCCTCCTCGAAGGACAGCGGCAGCGCGCCGTAGGACAGGATGTTGCCCAGGTTCTGGGCGGAGTCCTGGTCGAAGTTGCCGGTGATCTCGGCGCTGGCGCTCAGCGTCTGGTTCACCTGCGGGGCCGACACCACTTCACCGTCGAGGACGATCGCGAACTGGTTCATCGGGGGCTGCTGCTGGGACAGGCGGCTGGTGATCTTCTGGAACTTCTTGGCACCGCCGTCGGTGAAGTCCATCGTGACGAGCCAGATGCCGCGCTGCTGGTCGAGCTGGCCCTTGGCGTCGTCGACGTCCTTGCCGTCCACCTCGGCGGGGCCGAGAACGTACTTCTCCCACTGGCCGGGGGTGTTCTGGCCACAGGCGAGGGTCGGCTCGGACGGCCTGACGTTGTCGCCGAGCTTGCCGCGGGCCTTGGGGTCGGTGCAGTCCAGAGCGGCGAACTGCGCCTGGAGCGCGGCGGCGGCAGGGTCCTCGGACGGCGTCGGCGCGGGGCTCTCGCCGGGCTTGGGGCTCTCGGACGCCTTCGGCTCCTTCGAGCCGGAGGGGCTCGGGCTCGCCGCCGGCGCCTTGAGACCCTCGGTCACCGCGCGGCCCTGCGTGGTCGCGCTCGTCGAGGGGCTGGCGGACGGGGAACCCGACGGCGGGGTGGCCGTCTCCTTGTCCTTGTCGTCCTTGGCCTTGTCGCCCGCGGAGGCGCTGGGCTTGGGCTCGGGCGCGGCCGGGCCGCCGGCGGCGACCGTCAGGACCGGCCGGAAGAACAGCTGGGCGGTGGTGCCGACCTGCTCACGGGCCTGCTCGGAGTTCGTACCCTTGGGGATGTTCACAATGATGTGACTCTTGCCCTGGGTCTGAACCTCGGCCTCGGAGACACCCAGGCCGTTGACACGGCGCTCGATGATGCCGACCGCCGTGTTCATGTTGGTCTCGTTGACCGCGTTCTTCTGGCCGGGCAGGCTCTTGGCCTGGAGCGTGATGGACGTACCGCCCGCCAGGTCGATGCCCAGACGTGGCGTGAACTGCCCCGCCGCGAACATCCCGCCCGTGAGCGCGACCATGGCGATCAGGATCAGAGCCAGGGCACGCCCCGGCTTGCCCTGAGCCCCCGCGGGCCTTCGGCCCCTGTTCGGTGCTGCCACCTTCTCGTTTCTCCCTGTCCAACCGCCCACGGCGCCGGGTGTGCGCCCGGGGCGGCCACGAAGTGTTGTGGGGACCTGCCCCCGCGATCAGTCGGCACGCCCGGGGGACCGCCGGGCGCCGGTTGAGCGCCGCCGCGGTCCCCGATCGTGGCTACTTCGCGTCGGCCTCGCCGTCGGCCTTGCCGTCCTTCTTGCTGAGGTCGGGCTTGGTGTCGCCGGCCGGGGCCGCGGCGTCGGTGCGGTCCGCGTCGGCGGCGTCGTCGTCGGCCTGGTCGGCCTCGGCGGCGTCATCGGCGGTCAGCGAAGAGGCGTCGTCCGGGACGACCTCGGTGTCGGAAGCGAGGTCGTCGTCGCCGTGGACGATGCGGTTGTACTCCTCGTCGGAGAGCACGGCGCCGATGGCGTTCTTCGCGAACACCAGGTGGACGCCGGGGGCCGCCTCGAGGAGGACCATGTCGTCGTTGACCTCCTTCACGGTGGCGTAGAGGCCACCGATGGTCCGCACGCCGGTGCCGGGCTGCATCTGGTCGCGCATCTGCGCGGCCGCCTGCTGCTTCTTCTTGGCGGAGCGGGTCATCAGGAACATGGCCCCGATGAGCACGATGAAGGGGAGGAGGGTCAAGATATCCACGGGGGAATTCCTTCGCATGACCGCGCTGGGCGAGCGGCCGATCTACGGGGGTGGGCACGCCGACCTGTAAGGGCGGCATCGGCGGAGTCTAAGCGAGTCCGCATCGATGGAACAACGCCCAGCATCCCACCGTGGTTCCTGGCCGGGCGAGTCCCCTCGCCGTCACGTCCCGAACAGACCCTGTTGTCCGCTTGCGCCCTGCGCCTGCTGGGGCGGCGTGAGTCCGAGGTGCGCCCAGGCGGCGGGCGTGGCGACCCGGCCACGGGGTGTACGGGCCAGCAGCCCCTCCCGGACGAGGAACGGCTCCGCGACCTCCTCGACTGTCTCGCGCTCCTCCCCCACGGCCACGGCCAGCGTCGACAGACCGACCGGCCCGCCGCCGAACAGTTTGAGCAGCGCCTGGAGCACGGCACGGTCGAGACGGTCCAGGCCGCGGGCGTCCACCTCGTACACCTGCAGCGCCGCGGCCGCCACGTCGCGGTTGATCGAGCCGTCCCCCTCCACCTGCGCGTAGTCGCGCACCCGGCGCAGCAGCCGGTTGGCGATCCGGGGCGTGCCACGGGAACGGCCGGCGATCTCGGCGGCGCCGTCGGTGTCGATCTCGACGTCGAGCAGCTGCGAGGAACGGTGGATCACTCGCTCCAGCTCGGCCGGCTCGTAGAACTCCATGTGGGCGGTGAAACCGAAGCGGTCCCGCAGCGGCGGGGGCAGCAGGCCGGCCCGTGTGGTGGCACCGACCAGGGTGAACGGGGGGAGCTCCAGCGGGATCGCCGTGGCACCGGGCCCCTTGCCGACGATCACGTCGACGCGGAAGTCCTCCATCGCCATGTACAGCATCTCCTCGGCGGGCCGGGACATCCGGTGGATCTCGTCGAGGAAGAGGACCTCGCCCTCCTGGAGGGAGGAGAGGATGGCCGCCAGGTCACCGGCGTGCTGGATGGCGGGGCCGGAGGTGATGCGGATCGGCGCGTTCATCTCCGAGGCGATGATCATGGACAGGGTCGTCTTGCCGAGGCCGGGAGCACCGGACAGCAGTACGTGGTCGGCGGTGGCGCCGCGTTGACGGGCGGCCCGCAGGACGAGGTCGAGCTGCTGACGGACCCTTTCCTGCCCGACGAATTCGTCGAGGGACTTGGGGCGCAGGGCGGCCTCGACGGCGCTGTCCTCGCCGTCGGCACAGGGCGCGACGAGGCGCGCGTCCGCGGCGGGGGTGGTCGTCGTCTCGTCGTCCCGGTTCACGTGGTGTCTGCCTTTGTGGTGGTGGTCCGTGCGGTGTCCTGCGGGTGGTGCGGCGTCACCGCACGCGGCTCAGGGACTGCAGCGCCGCCCTCAGCAGCGGTCCCACCTCGGGCGCCGCGCCCATCGCCTCCGCCTGCGGGGTGACGAGGGAGACCGCCTCGTCCGCCTCCCGCGTGGCGTAGCCGAGGCCGATCAGCGCACCGTGCAACTGGTCCCGCCAGGACTGGCTGACGGGCGCGCCGACGGCCTGCGACGCGGAGCCGAGCGGCGCCCCGAGGCGGTCCTTCAGTTCGAGCAGGAGTTTCTGCGCGCCCTTCTTGCCGATGCCGGGCACCGCGGTGAGGGCCTTCTCGTCCCCGCCGGCGACGGCCGTCCGCAGTGCGTCGGGGCTGTGCACGGCGAGCATCGCCTGCGCGAGCCTCGGCCCGACACCGCTCGCCGTCTGGAGCAGTTCGAACACCTGGCGCTCGTCGTCGTCGGCGAAGCCGTACAGCGTGAGCGAGTCCTCGCGGACGACGAGCGACGTCGCGAGCTTGGTGTCCTGCCCGATCCGCAGCCGGGACAGGGTGTCGGGGGTGCACTGGACGGCCATGCCGATGCCGCCGACCTCGATCACCGCGGTGGTCGGGGCGAGTGCGGCGACGGGGCCGCTCAAGAAGGCGATCATGCGGTACGGCCTTTCTGCGCGTACGCCGACGAGCGGTGCGCGGCGACAGCTTGCTGGAGACGGTTCTGGGCGGGCGCGCGCCAGATGTGGCAGATGGCGAGGGCGAGGGCGTCCGCCGCGTCGGCGGGCTTCGGCGGTGCGTCGAGGCGCAGCAGCCGGGTCACCATGGCCCCGACCTGCGCCTTGTCGGCCCGGCCGCTTCCGGTGACGGCCGCCTTCACCTCGCTTGGGGTGTGCAGGGCGACAGGGATGCCGCGCCGGGCGGCGCAGAGCATGGCCACGGCGCTGGCCTGGGCGGTGCCCATCACCGTACGCACATTGTGCTGGCTGAAGACCCGCTCCACGGCCACGAATTCGGGTTGGTACTCGTCGAGCCACCACTCGATGCCCTGCTCGACGGCGACCAGTCGGCTGCCCAGCTCGGCATCGGCGGGTGTCCTCACGACCCCCACACCCCGCATCGTCAGCGGACGGCCCGCGACGCCCTCGACGACGCCCACGCCGCACCGGGTGAGCCCCGGGTCCACCCCCAGCACGCGCACGCCACCACATCCTTCGCTCAACTGTTTGTGCAGGCTATCGGGTGGCACCGACAAAGCACGGACGGGCCGACGGGAGCGTGTCCCGTCGGCCCGTTCGTGTACGCGGCCATGAAGGCGCGTCAGGCGTCGACCTTCTCCATGACCTCGTCGGAGACGTCGAAGTTGGCGAAGACGTTCTGCACGTCGTCGCTGTCCTCGAGCGCGTCGATGAGCTTGAAGATCTTGCGCGCGCCTTCTTCGTCCAGCTCGACCTGCATGGTCGGGACGAAGTTGGCCTCGGCCGAGTCGTAGTCGATGCCGTTCTCCTGCAGGGCGGTGCGGACCGCGACCATGTCGGTGGCCTCGCTCAGCACCTCGAAGGACTCACCGAGGTCGTTGACCTCCTCGGCGCCCGCGTCGAGCACGGCACCCAGGACGTCGTCCTCGGTCAGCTCACCCTTGGGGACGATCACGACGCCCTTGCGGTTGAACAGGTACGACACCGAACCCGGGTCGGCCATGGAACCGCCGTTGCGGGTCATGGCGACCCGGACGTCGGAGGCGGCGCGGTTGCGGTTGTCGGTGAGGCACTCGATGAGCACCGCGACACCGTTCGGGCCGTAGCCCTCGTACATGATCGTCTCGTAGTCGACGCCGCCCGCCTCGAGACCACCGCCGCGCTTGACCGCGGAGTCGATGTTCTTGTTCGGGACGGAGCTCTTCTTGGCCTTCTGGATGGCGTCGAAGAGCGTCGGGTTGCCCTCGATGTCCGCGCCGCCGGTGCGCGCCGCGACCTCGATGTTCTTGATCAGCTTCGCGAAGAGCTTGCCGCGCTTGGCGTCGATCACGGCCTTCTTGTGCTTCGTCGTAGCCCATTTAGAGTGGCCGGACATCTGCCTGTCTCCTTCGCGTAACCCTTTACTGAACGAACCCGAGAGATCCTACCGGGATCCCGTCAGGCGTCGGCGCGCACCATCTCGACGAAAAGGGCGTGCACCCGGTGGTCGCCGGTCAGTTCGGGGTGGAACGAGGTCGCCAGCGCGTTGCCCTGGCGTACGGCGACGATGTGGCCGTCGTGCTCGGCGAGCACCTCGACCTGCGCGCCGACGGACTCGACCCACGGCGCGCGGATGAAGACGCCCTCGACCGGCTCCCCGTCCACGCCCCTGACGTCCACGGCGGCTTCGAACGACTCGTTCTGCCGCCCGAAGGCGTTGCGGCGGACGATCATGTCGATGCCGCCGAAGGTCTCCTGGCCGGACCGGGGATCGAGGATCTTGTCGGCGAGCATGATCAGGCCCGCGCAGGTGCCGTACACCGGCATTCCCGCACGCAGCCGCTCACGCAGCGGTTCCATCACGCCGAACAGGGTGGCCAGCTTCGAGATGGTGGTGGACTCGCCGCCCGGGATCACCAGGCCGTCGATCTCCGCCAGCTCCTCGGGGCGCCGGACCGGCCTGGCCACGGCGTCCGCCGCGGCCAGAGCGATCAGGTGCTCCCGTACGTCGCCCTGGAGGGCCAGGACACCGATCACGGGCGTCGTCATCACCAGCCCCGGTTGGCGTAGCGCTCGGCCTCGGGGAGGGTGTCGCAGTTGATGCCGACCATGGCCTCGCCGAGGTTGCGGGAGGCGTCCGCGATGATCTTCGGGTCGTCGTAGAAGGTGGTGGCCTTCACGATGGCGGCGGCGCGCTTGGCCGGGTCGCCCGACTTGAAGATGCCCGAGCCGACGAAGACGCCCTCTGCACCGAGCTGGCGCATCAGCGCGGCGTCCGCGGGGGTCGCCACACCGCCGGCGGAGAACAGCACGACCGGCAGCCTGCCGAGCTCGGAGACCTCCTTGACCAGCTCGTACGGGGCGCGGAGCTCCTTGGCGGCGGCGTAGAGCTCGTTGTTGTCGAAGCCGCGCAGCCGGGCGATCTCGTTCTTGATCTGACGCAGGTGACGGACGGCCTCGACGACGTTGCCCGTGCCGGCCTCGCCCTTCGAGCGGATCATGGCCGCGCCCTCGGCGATACGGCGCAGGGCCTCGCCCAGGTTGGTGGCACCGCAGACGAACGGCGTGGTGAAGGCGAACTTGTCGGAGTGGTTGACCTCGTCGGCCGGGGTGAGGACCTCGGACTCGTCGATGTAGTCGACGCCGAGGGACTGCAGCACCTGGGCCTCGACGAAGTGACCGATGCGGGACTTGGCCATGACCGGGATGGAGACCGCGTCGATGATCTCCTCGATCATGTTCGGGTCGGACATCCGGGCCACGCCGCCGTCCTTGCGGATGTCGGCGGGCACGCGCTCCAGCGCCATGACGGCGACGGCGCCCGCGTCCTCGGCGATCTTCGCCTGCTCGGCGTTGACCACGTCCATGATCACGCCGCCCTTGAGCTGCTCGGCCATGCCGCGCTTGACGCGGGCGGTGCCGGTCTCGGGGGTCTGCGGGGTGGGGGTGACGGACACGGGTACCTCACTCGATGACGACGTTGTGATGCGACACCGATGGAACAACCGCCGACCAGTCCACTGCAAGGGCCAATGAACAGCCGGTGGATCGTTTTCGCCGGTCAGGTGGCGATCATGCGGGCCGGTCCGCGAGCGCAGCGGGCGGTTCGTCGTCCATCTCGAAGGCCAGTGGGAACGGGGCGTGGCCCGCCAGCCGGAACCATCGGACCTTCCGGTGCCTGCGCAGGGCGCGTGCCGCGCGGACGGCGTCGTTGTGGAACCGGCGCGCCATGGGCACCCGGCGCACCGCCTGCGCGAGCTCGCCCGCCGCGTCCACGCCGCCCGGCACCGCGCGTACCGCCTCGACCTGTTCGGTCGCCCCGAACACGGCCCGCAGCGCGGCGCTCAGCTCGCTCTCCGCGACCTCGCGGTGCTCCTCCTGGGCCTGCCGGGCCTCGTGCGCGGCCTCGTACAGCACGATCGAGGCGGCGGGGTCGAGCACACCGGAGGTGGCGAGCTCCTGCGCGACGGACGCCCGCCGCAGCAACTGCGCGTCGAGCGCTGCGCGGGCGGCGTCGATCCGGGCGTGCAGCCGGTCGAGGCGGCCGGCGGTCCAGCTGAGGTACATACCGATGGCGACGAGTGCGACGACGATCCAGATCAGGGTGCTCACGGGCGGCAAGGCTACCGGGGGGCGCTGCGGGGTCGGCTCGCGCGGGGCGGGCGCGTGGCCGCTGCGCGGGGCGTGTTCCCCTGCCCGCCCTTTCCCGAAACCGGGGCACGCCCCGGACCCCGGCGCTCCCGCCCTGACGGGCGGCGTACCGCGCTTCGCGCGATGGCCTCGATCGCCGACCGGGCCGGCGCTGCGCGCGGCGACCCGACCCAGGGGGCGGGCGCACGTGACATCTCAGCCCCACCGGCGATCGAGGCCATCGGGCCCCGACGCCGACCGGGCCGAGGCCCCCACGGCAAACCACCCCGCACACAGGGACAACGCGAGCCCCGCCGACGACCGACCCACGCCAGCCCGAGCGCGCACCGACCGGGCCGAGGCCCCCTCCTCCACGGCAATCCACGCCGCGCACAGGGACGACGTGAGCCCCGCCGACGACCGAGCCACGCGGGCCCGGAAAAGGCCGACCGCCGTCGCGCGGCACCCCGGTCGGCGGACGAGAGCGTCATCAGGTCGCCGGCACCCCCGGCGCGGAGGTCCGGTGGGAGGCCCTCCCACGCCGCCAGGCTCAGGGGGCGGAGCCCATGGAAGACCGCGCGCAGCACCGCACAGGGTCGGGAAGGGGTTGGGGGTGGGGTGGGGAAACGGCCCGCGCAGGCGCGACCCGGCCCGCGTCAGTCCCGCGCCGCCAGGCCGAACCGTGCCCGCAGCCCCGCACGTTCGTCCGCCGCCACCGACGCCGCTCCGTCCGTCACCGTCTCGTACACCGACAGGATGTCCGCGCCCACGGTCGACCAGTCGAAGCGCCGTACGTGCGCGCTGCCCCGCGTACGCAGTTCCGCGCGCCGCTCCGGGTCGCGCAGCAGCCGCACCGCCGCGGTCGCCAGCGCCGCCGCGTCCTCATTGGCGAACAGCTCGCCCGCCGCGCCCTGGTCCAAGACCTGGGCGAAGGCGTCCAGGTCCGCGGCGAGCACCGGCGCGCCCGCCGACAACGCCTCCACGAGGATGATCCCGAAGCTCTCGCCGCCCGTGTTGGGCGCCACGTACACGTCGACGCTGCGCAGCAGCCGTGCCTTGTCCTCGTCACTGACCATCCCGAGGAACTCGACCTGCGAGCGCATCTCGCGCGGCAGGGAGGCGACGGCCTCCTCCTCGTCACCGCGGCCGGCGACGAGGAGCCGGGTGTCCGGGCATTCGGCGAGGATCGCCGGGAGCGCCTTCATCAGGACGGGCAGACCCTTGCGCGGTTCGTCGATGCGGCCGATGAAGCCGATCGTGTTCCCCTGCCACTCCTTCTTGGGCTCGGCCTTCTCGAAGAAGCCGACGTCGACGCCGTTGGGAATGACGACGGCGTCCCCGCCGAGGTGCTCCACCAGCGTCCGCCGCGCGTACTCGCTCACCGCGATCCGCGCGCTGATCTTCTCCAGCGCCGGCTGCAGGATCGGGTACGCGGCGATCATGGCCCGGGAGCGAGGGTTGGACGTGTGGAAGGTGGCGACAATCGGGCCCTGCGCCGCCCAGCACGACAGCAGCCCCAGTGACGGCGAGGCCGGTTCGTGGATGTGGATCACGTCGAAGGTGCCGTCGTGCAGCCAGCGCCGTACCCGGGCCGCCGACAGGAAGCCGAAGTTCAGCCGGGCCACCGACCCGTTGTACGGCACGGGGACGGCCCGCCCCGCCGAGACGACGTACGGCGGCAGGGGCGTCTCGTCGTCCGCCGGGGCGAGCACGGACACGTCGTGGCCGAGCCGGATCAAGTGGTCGGCGAGGTCCCGGATGTGGAACTGGACGCCGCCGGGCACGTCCCACGAGTACGGGCACACGATGCCGATCTTCACGTCCGGCGCTCCTCGAGGTCCGCGAGCCACAAACGCTGCAACATGTGCCAGTCCTCCGGGTGTTCGGCGATGCCCGTGGCGAAGGCGTCGGCCAGGGCTTGTGTCATGGAGGACGTCTTCTCGGCCCGTGTACCTGTCTCGGGCACCTCGACGGGCGGATGCACCCGGCCCTTCATCACGGACGTCTCGTCGTACCAGAGGGTCACCGGCAGCAGCAGTGCCCCGGTCTGCTGGGCGAGCAACGCGGGCCCGGCCGGCATCCGGGCCGTGTCACCGAAGAACTTCACTTCGACGCCGGACTCGGACAGATCACGGTCGGCCACCAGACAGACCAGGCCGCCGTCGCGCAGCCGTCTGGCGAGCGTGCCGAAGGCGGATCCGCCGGTGTGCGGGAGGACCTCCATGCCGAGGCTCTCCCGGTAGGCGACGAACCGGTCGTACAGGGACTCCGGCTTGAGCCGCTCGGCGACCGTGGTGAACGGCACCCCCAGGGCCCGCGTCACCCACACCCCGGCGACGTCCCAGTTCGCCAGGTGCGGCAGCGCCAGCACCACACCGCGGCCCGTGGCGAGGCCGTCGGTCAGACGGTGCATGTCGTCGCCGTCGAAGCTGCTCCGGGCCCGTTCCTGGCTCCACGCGGGCAGCCGGAACGACTCCATCCAGTAGCGCATGTACGAACGCATACCGGCCTTGGACAGCTCGGCGAGGCGCTCGGGGCTCGCATCCGGCACCACCCGGGCGAGGTTGGCCTCGAGCCGCAGGACGCCCTTGCCGCGCCGCTTCCACGCCGTGTCCGCGATGGTGCGGCCCAGCCGGGTCGCCATCGGCTCCGGCATCTTCTTGACCGCGGCCCAGCCCAGTCCGTACAGGGCGTCGGTCAGGCTGTCCCGCATCACGACGTCTCCGCCCCGCGCTCGTGCGCCGCGGCCGCGTCGGCCTCGGCCGACTCGCGCCGCACGGTCACGACCCGCTGCCCCAGCGTCACCACGCTGCCGGCCGCGACGATCCACAGGGCGATCGGCAGCAGGATGTCGACGCCGGGGACACCGAAGCCGTGCAGCCCGGCGAGACCGGCGGCCACCAGTGAGATCACCAGGCGTTCCGCACGCTCGACGAGCCCGTTGACCGCCACCGGCAGACCGATCGATTCGCCACGGGCCTTCGTGTACGAGACGACCTGGCCGCTGGCCAGGCAGAAGATGGCCACCGCGCACAGGACGTTGTCGTCGCCCCGGCCGGCGTACCAGAGGGCGAAGCCGCCGAAGATCGCCCCGTCGGCGACCCGGTCGAGGGTCGAGTCCAGGAAGGCACCCCACCGGCTCGAAACACCGGCCTGGCGCGCCATGTTGCCGTCGACCAGGTCCGAGAAGACGAACAGGGTGATGACGATCGTGCCCCAGAAGAACTCCCCCCGGGGGAAGAAGACCAGCGCTCCCGCCATCACACCCGCCGTGCCGATCAGGGTGACCGCGTCGGGGCTCACCCCGCGGCGGAGCAGAAACGCGGCGAACGGTGTGAGGACACGCGTGAAGAATGCACGCGCGTACTTGTTCAGCATGGCCTTCCCGAGGGTTCGGTGGGCCGCATGGCCCCGTCGGCCATCGGCTGGCCCATCGTAGTCACGCCCGCCCCGTGACAGCGCCGCGCACCCGCCCCCGGAGGCGCCGTCCGACGTATGGACGCACAGTGACGGGAGTGGAAAGCTCGAAAGACAACCGCGGGCCTCGCCGGAGCCGCCCCGGACGCCCTTGGGGACGCCTTCGAACGGCTCCCAGCCCGCCCGCGGCTTTCCCTCCTCGCCGTGCAATCGATCGGGAGGCAAGATCATGGGTGACAAGGCGCACGCACACCACCCCGGAGCCGCCGGCAGAGCAGTAACGGCCGACCGCCCCGCATCCGTACGGAATGTGGTGCTGGTCGGCCACAGCGGATCCGGCAAGACGACCCTGGTCGAGGCGCTGGCGCTGACCGCGGGAGCGGTCAACCGGGCCGGCCGGGTCGAGGACGGCGCGACGGTCTCCGACTACGACGAGATCGAGCACCGTCAGCAACGCTCCGTACAGCTCTCGCTCGTCCCCCTGGAGTGGGGCGGGTACAAGATCAACCTGTTGGACACCCCCGGATACGCCGACTTCGTCGGTGAGCTGCGCGCCGGTCTGCGAGCGGCGGACGCGGCCCTCTTCGTCGTCTCGGCCGCGCAGGAGGCCGATGCCGTGGCCGGCGCGACCCGCATGGTGTGGGAGGAGTGCGCCGCGGTGGGCATGCCGCGTGCGATCGTCGTGACGCACCTGGAGACCGCGCGCACCGGCTTCGACGAGCTCACCGCGGTCTGCGCCCGCGTCTTCGGCGGCGACGACCCCGACGCCGTACTGCCGCTCTACCTGCCGCGGTACGGCCCCCCGCACACCGACGGCCACGCACCGGTCACCGGCCTGGTGGGCCTGCTCACACAGAAGGTCTTCGACTACTCCTCCGGCGAGCGGCGGGAAGAGCCGCCGGACCCCGCCCAGACACCGCTGCTCGAAGAAGCCCGCGGCCGTCTGATCGAAGGGATCATCGCGGAGAGCGAGGACGAGACCCTCATGGACCGCTATCTCGGCGGCGAGGACATCGACCTCGGGACACTGATCGACGACCTGGAGAAGGCCGTGGCCCGCGGCACCTTCCACCCCGTGCTCGCCGCCGCCCCGGCCACGGGCGGCGCCAAGCAGGGCCTCGGCACCGTGGAACTGCTCGAGCTGATCACCGGAGGCTTCCCCACACCCCTCGAACCGGCCCCGCCGGCCGTCACCTCCCCCGACGGCGAACCGCGCCCGCGGATCAGCTGCGACCCCTCGGGGCCGCTCGTCGCCGAGGTCGTCAAGACGGCCTCCGACCCCTACGTCGGACGGATCTCGCTGGTCCGGGTCTTCTCCGGGACCCTGCGTCCCGACGACACCGTGCACGTCTCCGGGCACGGGCTCGCCGACCGGGGCCACGAGGACCACGACGTCGACGAACGCGTCGGCGCCCTGTCCGCGCCGTTCGGCAAACAGCAGCGCCCCCTCCCCCACGTCGTCGCCGGCGACCTGGCCTGCGTCGCGAAGCTCTCCCGCGCGGAGACCGGTGACACGCTCTCCGCCAAGGACAATCCGCTCCTCATGGAACCGTGGGCCATGCCCGACCCGTTGCTGCCGCTGGCCGTCGAGGCCCACAGCAAGGCGGACGAGGACCGGCTCTCCCAGGGGCTCGCCCGCCTCGTCGCCGAGGATCCGACCATGCGGCTCGAGCAGAACCAGGCCACCCACCAGGTCGTCCTGTGGTGCCTGGGCGAGGCGCACGCGGACGTCGCCCTGGAACGGCTGCGCAACCGCTACGGCGTCCAGGTCGACGTCGTCCCGCACAGGGTGTCGCTGCGCGAGACCTTCCAGGAGAGCTCCGCCGGCCGCGGCCGTCATGTCAAACAGTCCGGTGGGCACGGCCAGTTCGCGATCTGCGAGATCGACGTCGACCCGCTGCCTCCGGGCTCCGGCATCGAGTTCGTCGACAAGGTCGTCGGCGGCGCGGTGCCACGCCAGTTCATCCCGTCCGTGGAGAAGGGCGTTCGTGCCCAGGCGGCACGCGGCGTGGCCGCCGGCTATCCCCTCGTCGACGTACGGATCACCCTGCGCGACGGCAAGGCCCACTCCGTGGACTCCTCCGACGCCGCCTTCCAGACAGCCGGCGCCCTGGCTCTGCGCGAGGCCGCCGCCGACACCCGGATCAATCTGCTCGAGCCCGTCGCGGAGTTGCGGGTGCTCGTCTCCGACGAGTACGTGGGTCCGGTGATGAGCGACCTGTCCGGCCGCCGCGGCAGGGTCGTCGGCACCGAGCAGACGGCCGGTTCCCGCACCCTGGTGCGGGCGGAGGTCCCCGAACTGGAGATCGGCAGATACGCCGTGGACCTGCGCGCGATCTCGCACGGCACCGGCCGGTTCAGCCGTTGCTACGCCCGTCACGAGGCCATGCCCCAGCAGGTCGCCGAAAAGCTGCGCGACCAGGGCGGGAACGGCTCCAAGGCGCCGTGACGGCGCCCCCGTCCGCCTGCGCCGGCCCCGGGGCGACACGGGCGGGCGCTCGGGGCGCACGGGCGGAGCACGGACAGCAGGCACCGGGCAGGGGGCGACGCGATCGCCCACTGACGTGACGGCCCCGGCCTCGCTAGGCTGGGGCCACCTGCTGGGCTGCCCAGCTCAGCAGGTGTGCGGATCACGGTAGTTGGGAACAGGCCGCAGAGCACGATCAAGCGGCGATGGGGGCGGTAGTGGCGAACGACCTATTCGATTTCACGCCCGGGGCGCAGGTTCCCCTCATGGGCGCGGCCGGACAGACGGCGGCGACGCACGCCCTCGCGTCGGCCGCCTACCGGGACTCCGAACTGAAGGAGATCCTCAAGGCCAACAGCGAGTGGCACAAGTCCGAGGTGAAGCCGGGAAAGGTCTCGCTCTTCGAGGCCAACCTCGGAGAGGCCTTCTGCCGGGCCGTGCAGACCCGGATGCTCGGCGGCGGCCGCAAGGCGCTCATCCAGTCGTTCGGCACCGAACCCCAGTCCGTGGTCGAGCACTGCCTCGCCGCCACCCGCCTGCGCCGCGAACGCGACAGCAGGCTCACCGCCGTCATGGCCGTGTGCGGACTGCTCTTCCTGCCGGGCCTGCTCCTGTGGCTCGGTGTCTTCCAACTCCGCCGCACTCTCGCGGGATCGCAGAACAGGACCGCCGGCACGCTCGGCAGCCTGCTGCTCGTGGGCGTCGGCATCCTCGCCGCGCTCGTCCTCTTCCGGCTCCCGTTCGGCGGCTTCTGGGCGTACTACGTGCGCGCCATGCTGGTCGCCCCCGTCATCGGCTGGTTCATCGCCAAGCGCATCTGCGAATCCTCCGCCAAGGACATGCGCGACCGCTGGGACGGACTCCTGTCCGGCGGCGGCATCGGCGCCAAGGTGCCGGAGGCCGTACCGGGCAACCCGGGCGACGCCGCCCGCGAGCAGCTCCGCCAGGGACTGGAGAAGCTCACCGCGGAGCAGCGCTCCAACGTCGTCTTCTACGCCGGCCCCAAGGGGATACTCGGCATGGGCACCCGCTGGGGAAGCTGGCAGATGGCCGAGGAGCTCGTCTCCAAGGACCCGGCCAAGGAGATCAACCAGTTCCGCAGCTGGGACGTCGTACGGGCCATTCACGACAAGCTCAAGCTGCTGGAGCGCGGCCCGCTCAACTCGGGCGGCTTCCCGCCGCCCTCGGTCAGGCACTGGATCGTCTCCCCCGTCGGCGAGAACGCCGGCTCCGTCGCACGCCCGGAGGGCCAGGAGGTCGAGGCCTTCCAGATCCGCGGCAACGAGATCCAGCGCATCTGCAACCACCAGCAGTTCGGCAGCGGCAACCGCCACTACCTGGGCGTGCAGTTCACCCTCTGGGACGGCCAGCTCGTCATCACCATGATGATCACCGTCACGGTGCTCCACGAGACCCTGCGCGTCGAGGTCACCGGTCACGCGCTCGGCCCCGTCCACTCCCTCTTCACCACGAAACCCGAGCCGAAGACCGTCACCGTCAGCAAGACGGTCCGCTTCTGGGAGACCGTCGACCGGGTGCTGCCCCTGGTGGACGCCAAGGAGGTGGTGCGCCTCGCCGTGCGGGCGCCGTTCACCTGGTACCCGCCGCTGCTGGACTTCCTCGGCGGCAAGCTCGTGCTGCCCGAGCCCTTCGGCCTCCGGCACGCCTGGGCGGACAAGCCGTGGCGCCACCGGTTCATGGCCGACGACGCCATGCGCGCCGCCGCACCCGTGCTGCGCGTGGCGCACGCCGCGGCGCTGAGGGTCCTCGACGAGAACGGCGTCGACACGGAGCGCTTCGGCAGCCGCTCGCTGGCCGTCAGCGGCAGCATCCAGGACCCGGCGCCGGGGAAGGCCGACGTCTACGACGCGTGAGCGTCAGCCCTGCGGCCAGTGCTCGGCGAGCATCCTGCGGGTGTCGCCGAGCAGTTGGGGCAGCACCTTGGTGTTGCCCACGACCGGCATGAAGTTGGTGTCGCCGCCCCAGCGCGGCACGATGTGCTGGTGCAGGTGCGCGGCGATACCGGCGCCCGCGGCCGAGCCCTGGTTGAGGCCGATGTTGAACCCGTGCGCACCGGACGCGGCACGCAGGGCGGTCATCGCCTGCTTGGTCAGCGTGGCGAGCTCCACGGTCTCCGCGTCGTCCAGCTCCGTGTAGTCGGCGACGTGCCGGTAGGGCACCACCATGAGGTGGCCGCCGTTGTAGGGGTACAGATTCAGCACGGCGTAGACGCGCCGGCCACGGGCGACGATCAGACCGTCCTCGTCGGACTTCGACGGGATCGAGCAGAACGGGCAGCCGTCCCCGGATCCGGGGCCGGTGGGCTTGTTCTCACCCTGGATGTACGCCATCCGGTGAGGCGTCCACAGTCGCTGGAACGCGTCAGGCGTCCCGACTCCGATCTGCTGCTCCGGCTGCTCTGTCGTCATGCGGGCCAGCATATTCGGCGCTGCTCGCGGCATGCGGCGAGGGGCGGCCCCGGGAAGGAGCCGCCCCTCGGTCATTCCCGCCAGGGCGGGGAAGGGTCAGACCTGTACGCGACGCTCCACCACGTCGCAGAGCTTGGCCAGCGCCTCGTCACGGGCGATCCCGTTCTCCTGCGAGCCGTCGCGGTAGCGGAACGAGACCGTGCCGGCGTTCATGTCGTCGTCGCCGACGATGATCATGAACGGGACCTTCAGCTTCTGGTGGTTGCGGATCTTCTTCTGCATCCGGTCCGAGGAGGAATCCACCTCGACCCGCAGGCCCTTCTTCTTCGCGTCCACCGCGAATGCCTGCAGGTAGTCGACGTGCGCGTCGCCGATCGGGATGCCGACCGCCTGCACCGGCGCCAGCCACGGCGGCATCGCCCCCGCGTAGTGTTCCAGCAGCACCGCGAAGAACCGCTCGATCGAGCCGAACAATGCCCGGTGGATCATGACCGGACGCTGCTTGGTCCCGTCAGGGCCGGTGTACTCAAGGTCGAAACGGGCCGGCAGATTGAAGTCCAACTGGATGGTGGACATCTGCCAGGTCCGGCCGATGGCGTCCTTGGCCTGGACGGAGATCTTCGGCCCGTAGAACGCGGCGCCGCCCGGGTCGGGGACCAGCGGGAGGCCCTGCTTCTCGGCCACCTGCCGCAGCGTCTCGGTGGCCTCCTCCCAGATCTCGTCGGAGCCGACGAACTTCTCCGGGTCCTTGGTGGACAGCTCCAGGTAGAAGTCGGTCAGACCGTAGTCGCGCAGCAGGTTCAGCACGAAGGTGAGCGTCGAGTCGAGCTCGTCCGCCATCTGCTCCTTGGTGCAGTAGATGTGCGCGTCGTCCTGGGTGAAGCCGCGGGCACGGGTCAGACCGTGCACGACGCCCGACTTCTCGTACCGGTACACCGTGCCGAACTCGAACAGGCGCAGCGGCAGTTCGCGGTAGGACCGGCCCCGCGCGTCGAAGATCAGGTTGTGCATCGGGCAGTTCATGGGCTTGAGGTAGTAGTCCACGCCCTCGTCGAGCTGCATGGGCGGATACATGCCCTCGGCGTACCAGTCCAGGTGGCCCGAGGTCTCGAAGAGCTTCCCCTTGGTGGCGTGCGGGGTGTAGACGAACTCGTAGCCCTCCTCCTCGTGCCGCCTGCGCGAGTAGTCCTCCATGACCCGGCGGATGATGCCGCCCTTGGGGTGGAAGACCGCGAGGCCCGAGCCGATCTGCTCGGGGACGGAGAACAGGTCGAGCTCGTTGCCCAGCTTGCGGTGGTCACGCTTCTCGGCCTCGGCCAGGAACTCGAGGTGCGCCTTCAGCTCGTCCTTCGACGGCCAGGCGGTGCCGTAGATGCGCTGGAGCATCGGGTTCTTCTCGCTGCCGCGCCAGTACGCGGCGGCGTTGCGCATCAGCTTGAACGCAGGGATGTTGCGGGTGGTCGGCAGGTGCGGACCACGGCAGAGGTCCTTCCAGCACAGCTCGCCCGTCTTGGCGTCCAGGTTGTCGTAGATGGTCAGCTCGCCCGCGCCGACCTCCACGTCCGCGCCGTCGTCCGAGGACGCCGAGCCCTTGAGCCCGATGAGCTCCAGCTTGTACGGCTCGTCCGCGAGCTCCTCGCGCGCGGCCTCGTCGGTGACGACGCGGCGCGAGAAGCGCTGACCCCGCTTCTGGATCTCCTGCATCTTCTTCTCGATGGCCTTGAGGTCATCGGGATGGAAGGGCTTCTCGACATCGAAGTCGTAGTAGAAGCCGTCCTTGACCGGCGGGCCGATGCCGAGCTTGGCCTCCGGGAAGAGCTCCTGCACGGCCTGGGCCATGACGTGCGCGGTGGAGTGGCGCAGGATGGCCAGGCCGTCCTCGGAGGAGATCTCGACGGGCTCCGCCTCCTCGCCGTCCTTCAGCTCGTACGCGAGGTCCTTCAGCTCGCCGCCCACGCGGGCCGCGACGACGGTGCGCTCGGGGAAGAGGTCGGCGGCCGTAGTGCCCGTCGTCACCACGCGCTCTTCCCGCTCGGAATCGCGTTGGATGATCACACGGACGTCTGACACCGGTCTCTCCTGACTGAAGGCGGATGCGTACGCGACCCGTATTGCGTACGCACTCGGAATCGTACCGAGCCGAAGGGGCCGCTCGCGAAACGGTCGGGGCCGCTATCCGTCGGTCTCCTGGTCGCCGGTCTCCTCGAGGAAGTCGGGATTCTCCTGCAGCGACTTCATCAGGCGGTCGCGTTCCGCCTCGTCCACCGGCACCGGCACCACTCCGGAGGCATCGGTGAGCCGGCGGAACCCGCCCCTGCTCTCCAGCCGTCCCGCCACCCGGATCGGCACTCCCACCAGGTGGGCGTGGCCGGCGGCGCGGTACGCGTCCTCGTCGAGCGCCACTCTCACATGGGGGACGTCGGCGCCCGCCAGGACCCGCAGGCGCACGGTACCTGCGCCCCGCGGCCCCGAGCGCCTCATGCGCACCACGGTGCCGGTGATCCGGACCGGCACGGACGGCTCGTCCTGGAGGTAGCGGGCGCCCGCGGCCCGGAGCGCGGGAAGGTCGCCGGGCGAGAACTCGACCGGTTCCATACGGGCGGGGCAGCCCGGCGGCACTCCGGCTGCGGGCGACCAGCCGAGGCCGACGCGGGCCCCTTCCGAGCCGCGTACGAGCACGATCAGGGCTTCGGTCAGTTCACGGCTCACTCCGGCCCGGACCGCCGCGTCGAAGGCCTCGGTGCCGCCGGTCGCGCGCTGGAAGTCGATGGCTTCCCTGGCGGCCTGCAGGGCGTGGCAGAGGCGTACCGCGAGGGCCCGCCCGGACCGTACGGGCACGAAGGCGGTGAGGGACCGGCCGCCGGGCGCAGGTCCGACGAGGACACCTTCCAGCAGGGCCTGTGCCGCCCGGCGGTGGCGCGAACCGTAGTAGCCGGCGCGTTCGCGTGCGGCGAGCGCCCCGGCGAGCAGCATCTGCCGCGCGCCGGAACGCAGTTGTTCCTGGACGGTCCAGGAAGCGGTGCCCGGGGGCCCGTCCTGCGGTACGTCGCGCCACCAGCGGATCTCGTCACTGGGGACGGTCAGCCCGACGAGCACGTCCTTGGCGGAGGGGGCTGCGCTCCGTACGAGGGCGGTGATGGCCTCTCCGAGGAGGTCCTGGGAGTCGGGGAAGGCCTTGCTCTCGGGCACGAGCAGACTGGTGCCCCCGGTGGCGGGCCCCGGCGGGGTCCAGCGGGTGTAGCGGCCCGCGGCGCCGCCGCGGCGGCGCCAGCCGTGCCGGTCCAGCAGCGCGCCGAGGACTGCGGGGTCGACCTCTGCGGGGTCGGGTTCGGCCGCCCCGAGCCAGGGGTCGGGCGGCTCCGCGGCGCTCGGGTGCGGGCGCATGTGGTCGTCGAAAGGCCGGTGCATCAGGGTCTCCCTCCCGCCCCGACGCGCGTCATGATCTCGCAGAGTGCCCGGTCGTCGAAGATCCGCGAGGTCGGGATGCGCACGGTGGTCCTGCGCCTGCCGGTCACTCCTTGGCCGGCCAGGTTGGTCCAGTAGCAGCAGTGCCTCAGGTCGAGCCGGTCGTGCCCGGCCCGCAGCCACTCGTCCTGGGTCCTGGGCACGAGCATCACGACCAGGATCTTGTGCACGGAGACAGGGGTGCGGGCCAGTTTCACCAGGTGGTCGTTGTCGAGGGTGAACGAGAACGCGGGCCCCGGCGGGTGCGGCGGGATCTGGTAGGTGCATTTCAGCTGCACCTTGATGGTGACCTCGTCGTCGACCGTGTGCCCGGCCGAGCTGTGGCTGACATGCCAGTCGATGCCGTTGTCCGGGAACGGCTGGGAGAGCGAGCAGCCGGCCGCGGCGGCGACGGCATGCAGATAGCCCACTTGGAGGGTCTCCATGCAGGCGGTCGTGGCGAGTCCTCCGCGCAGCGGGAGCGTCCGCTGCGGCTGGGGATCCTTCCCGCTTGCTGGGGACAGCCCTCCCTGCTCGGGCTGGGCGAGCGCCATGGCGATTTCCTTCCCCGTCAACAGTGTTGTCACCGGGCTGCGTACGGTGCAAACAGCCCGGGTATCACCGATTCGGGCAGGGGCTCATGCCATCTGCCGGATGAGTGCGAGGAGTTCGGGGATGACGCACTGGTATGACGGCCCCCTGGCCGCATTTGACACAGAGACAACAGGAGTCGACGTCGAGGAGGACCGGATCGTCTCGGCCGCGGTCGTGGTCCAGGACTCGCCCGGCGGGCGGCCGAGGATCACACGCTGGCTGGTCAATCCGGGTGTGCCCGTGCCGCCGGAGGCCGTCGAGGTGCACGGGCTGACCGACGACCACCTTCAGCGCAACGGCCGTTGGCCCGCGCCGGTGATGGAGGAGATAGCCCGGTCGCTGGCAGAGCAGTGCTTGGCGGCCCGGCCGCTGGTCGTGATGAACGCGCCGTTCGACCTGACCCTGCTGGACAGGGAACTGAGGCGCCACCGTGCGTCGTCGCTGAGCCGCTGGCTCGACCGGTCGCCGCTGTGCGTGCTGGACCCCCGGGTGCTGGACAAGCATCTGGACCGCTACCGCAAGGGCCGGCGAACGCTCACGGACCTGTGCGCGCAGTACGAGGTGGTGCTGGACGGCGCTCACGACGCGGCGGCGGACGCGCTGGCGGCGCTGGAGGTCGTACGGGCGGTGGGGCGGCGTTTCAACACCCGCCTGGAGCGGTTGTCACCGGCGGAGCTGCACACGCTGCAGGCGGTGTGGCACGCGGCACAGGCGCGGGGGCTGCAGGCGTGGTTCGCCCGCAGTGGCGCGCCTGAGGCGGTCGATCCCGCGTGGCCGCTGCGGCCCGAGCTGCCTGCCGCGGCCTGAGTCCGGGCGGCGGGAATGAGCAAGGCCGGTCCGTCTTCGACGGACCGGCCTCTCCCGGTGGGCGATACTGGGTTCGAACCAGTGACCTCTTCGGTGTGAACGAAGCGCTCTCCCACTGAGCTAATCGCCCGGGAACGGACTGAACAATACAGGGCGCCGCACGCTTCCTTCAAACTCCTTCCAGGTACGCCTCGAGTCCCCGCCGCCCGGCCCGCATCATCAGCGCGTGATTGGCCCGGAAGAACGGCCGGCAGGGAATCGCCAACCGCCGCATCAAGGGCCTGCGCACCACCACCTCCTGTTCGTACAGCGCCCGGGTACCCCTGCCGCCGGCTCGCACCGTCCATCTCGACCAGCCCTCAAGATCGCCCGTCATCCGGATCTCCAGCACACCGTCCGCGGGGTCGCGGCGGCAGGCACGGACGCCGACGCGCAGGTCGTACGGGAGCAGTGAACGGAACCGGGCGGTGCCTGACTCGTCGTCCGCGGGTGTCACCTCGCGCACCTGCGGCCACCAGTCGGGGTAGTCCTCGGCCCGGGACAGCACGTCGTAGACCTTGTCCGGCGCGGCGGGCAGGTCCCAGATGCTGCGGAAGCGGTAGCGGCACCAGTCCATGGGGCCAGTCTGCGCCCGACGGGACCCGTACTCACCGGGAATTGAGTATCCGCACCCATGCCGGCGTCTGTGGCCGGGGCCACACTTCCGCCATGGACAACGTGCCACCACCGGCCGAGGAACTGGCGACACTCGACCGCGAGCTGCATCAACTGGACATGCGGCGCGCGCAGTTGCTGGCCCGCAGGGCCTGGCTGCTCGCCGCGCTGCGGCCCCCGGCAGCGCCCCCTGCCGCCTTGCCCCTCGCGGCTCGCACCGCGGAGACCTCACCGCCCGGCGTACGGAACCTGCTTCTGACACTCGGCGGCCTCCTGCTCACGGTCGCGGCGATCGCCTTCACTCTCGTCAGCTGGGGCGCGATGGGCATCGGCGGCCGCTCCGCCGTTCTGGGCGTCGTGACGTCGGTGGCACTCGCGGCCCCCGCCCTCCTGCAGCGCCGGGGTCTCGTCGCGACGGCCGAGTCCGTGGCCGTGCTGGGCATGGTTCTGATGGTGCTCGACGCGTACGCGCTGCACCGGGTGGCGCTGCCGGACACGGACGGGCTCGGCTATGCCGCCCTGGCCGCCGCGGCCCTCGCGGGGCTGTGGTCCGCCTACGGCTTTTCCCTGCCCCGCCTGCGTTCGCCGTTGCCGGTCGCGGTGGCGGCCTCCCAGCTTCCGCTGCCGCTGTGGGCGCTGACCGGGGACCCCGCCGCGCCGCCGGTGGAGTGGGCGCTGCTGCTCACCGCGGCGCTGGGCGTGGCCGTCGCACTGTGGACCCGGCCGGCGGGCGTGCGGGCGGTCGCCTGGACGGGTGCCGCGGCGACGGGTGGCGGTGCCCTGCTGATCGGAACGTACCGGTCGCTGATGGCGGACACTCCGGCGGCCGCCGCCGGGCCTGCGGTCCTGCTGGCCGTGGCGGCGGCGGTCGCCCTGTTCACCGCGTGGCGTGCCCCGGCCGCCGTCTGGGTCTCTGCCCTCGGAGGCCTGACGGTGGTGGCCGGTGCGGGAGGCGTGATCCGCGCCTCGGTCCCGGCGGGCTGGTCGGTCCTGGGCTATCTGCTGTGCGCGGTGGCGCTGCTGGGCGTCGCACGAGTCCCGTCGGCGCGCCGCCTGGTGCCCGGCCTGGCGTGCGCGTCCGGTGCGGTGCACGCGGCGGCGGTCGTGACGGCGCTGCCCCTGACACTGCTGGCACTGGCGGGCCCGGCGACGCTGACGGCCGACATCTGGTCCGGCACGTCCGACCTCCCCGATCCGGACGCCGTGGCGACAGCGCTTCTCCCGGTGCCTCTGGTGCTCCTGATCACGGCGACGGTGTCGGCCACGGCGGCGGGTGTCCGCGGCACGGCACCGCTGACGGCGGGCGGAAAGGACACGGCGGCCTCGCCGTCTGCCTCACGGCCCGCCGGGAACGAGGCGACGGCCGATCCCGGCGAGGCGTCCCGGCTCTCGTCCGCGGCGAGCTCCCACGCGGTCGGCCACCGGTGGCGGGGAGCGGCCCGGTGCGTCGCCCTGGTGTCGGCATGGGCGGCGTTCGTGGTCGTGCCCCTGGTGTTCGGCTTCGCCCACTGGCCCGCTGTGGTGTGGCAGCTCGCGGTGACCCTCGCCGTGCTCGTGTTCTCGGTACGCCAGGCGGGCGCCGAGGCGGTGGCCGCCCTGGTGTGTGCTCTCGGCGGGTCGGTCAGCCTCGCGCTGCTGTCGCTCGCGACACGGTCGGCCACCTTCGTCGTCCTCGGTGCCCTCGTCGTCGCACTGGCCCTCGCCGCACGGCATTCCAGCGGCCCGGTGCGGACGCTGCTCGCCTGCACGGCGACGCTCTGCGCGGCGGCCTTCACCGGAGCGGCCGCCGCGGCCCTCGAACTGCCGCCGCACCGCGCGGCACCGCTGCTCCTGGTCGTCCCGGCGGTCACCGCGCTGCTCGGAGGCGTGCTGCGCGACCGCTCACCGGCCCTGGCGGTGGAGACGACCGGCGCCGCGACGGGCCTCCTCGCGCTCCCGTTCGCGGCGGGTCACCTGCCCGTCTTCGCGCTGGTGCTGGCGCTGGGCGGCGTGATCGCCGCGGGGACGGCGGTGCGGGTGGAACGGCGTCCCGTCGCGGGGTACGTGGCGGCGACGCTGTTCGTGACGGCGACCTGGGCGCGGCTGGCGGCCTCGGACATCGCGTCCCCGGAGGCGTACACGCTGCCGGTGACCGCCGCGGCAGTGGTGGTCGGGGTGCTGCGCCGCCGCCGGGATCCGCAGGCCTCCTCGTGGACGGCGTACGGACCGGGCGTCGCGGCGACGCTGGTGCCGAGTCTGGTCACCGCCTGGGGCGACCAGCACTGGATGAGGCCCCTGCTGCTGGGGCTCGCGGCGCTGGCCGTCACCCTGGCCGGCGCCCGGCTGGGGCTGCAGGCGCTGCTCGTGCTCGGCGGGGCGGTACTGGCGCTCGACGCGCTGCACGAACTCGCCCCGTACGTGGTGCAGGTCGTCGGTGCGCTCCCCCGCTGGCTGCCGCCCGCGTTCGCCGGCCTGCTGCTGCTCGCCGTCGGGGCGACGTACGAGCAGCGTCTGAAGGACGCCCGCACGCTGCGGGACCGCCTGAGCCGGATGCGGTGACGGGCACGGAGGAGCGGAACCGTACGGGAATGCCGAATGCCCCGGAGACTGGACGGTCTCCGGGGCATTCGGTCCGGGTGGGCGATACTGGGTTCGAACCAGTGACCTCTTCGGTGTGAACGAAGCGCTCTCCCACTGAGCTAATCGCCCGGGCGCAGCGCAAACATTACCGCATGTCAGCGTGTGCCCCGGACCGCGCTCGGGTCACTGGTCGATCTTCCAGGGCATCACGAGCCCGAACTTCCAGAGGTAGACACCGCAGAGCACCGCGACGATCACGAGACCGATCGTGGTGAGGATGATGTTGCGCCGCCGGACCTTGGGGTCGAGCGCCCGCTGGGCGGCCTCCGTGACCTTGCGCTTGGTCCAGCGCAGCACCAGTTGTGCCCAGACGAACTCCGTCGCCCAGATCGCCATGCCGCCGAAGATCACGACCCAGCCGGGCCCGGGCAGGACCAGCATGGACACGCCCGCCCCGACGACGGCGAGACCGACGATGAAGACGCCGACCTGCCAGCTCACATGCAGTGTCCTGGACCGCTTGATGAAGTGCGGTGCCTTGGAGCCGAGCGCCGGTTCCTCCTTCTCCGTCTCGCGGAGCGGCTCAGCCGCCCCCGCCGTCACGTCCCCCGTCGCGGGCGGGGCCGTCGCTGCCGCGACGGTCTCGTCCCGCTCGTCACTCTGCGCGTTCATAACTCCAAACTTACCGGACTGAACTCAGTCACCGGAATGGCCGTATAACGCAAAGTAATCCACCGCCGTACGAGCGACCTGAAGGATCCCAAAACGGTCAGAGGGGTTTACAACGGCACCGTAGGTGGCATGTCGACTTCGCCGACGTGCGAATCCCCGAGCGCACACTGAGCGAAAGGCCCTGGCGCTTATGAACACCACGGTCAGCTGCGAGCTGCACCTGCGCCTCGTTGTATCGAGCGAGTCATCACTGCCTGTACCCGCGGGCCTGCGGTATGACACGGCCGATCCCTATGCCGTGCACGCCACCTTCCACACCGGAGCCGAAGAGACGGTCGAATGGGTCTTCGCCCGCGACCTTCTCGCCGAGGGGCTGCACCGCCCCACCGGCACGGGCGACGTACGCGTCTGGCCGTCCCGCAGCCACGGTCAGGGCGTCGTCTGCATCGCGCTGAGCTCCCCGGAGGGCGAAGCCCTGCTCGAAGCCCCGGCGCGGGCCCTGGAGTCGTTCCTCAAGCGGACGGACGCCGCGGTGCCACCCGGCACCGAGCATCGTCACTTCGATCTGGACACGGAGCTGTCGCACATTCTGGCC
Source organism: Streptomyces sp. NPDC003023 (assembly GCF_042888225.1). Classification (NCBI taxonomy): domain Bacteria; kingdom Bacillati; phylum Actinomycetota; class Actinomycetes; order Kitasatosporales; family Streptomycetaceae; genus Streptomyces; species Streptomyces sp. NPDC003023. The sequence continues at coordinate 304,188 of NZ_JBIAPL010000007.1, read as the reverse complement.
GAAAGCTGAGTCCAATCCGGTCGGCGGAAAGCCGCACGGTGCCGTCCGTCTCGGGGAGACGGCACCGCGTGGCCGGCCGGATACGGCGAACACCGGCGCCGTCGCCGCGGAATCCACCGCGGCGACGGCGCCGGTGTGCTCTGTGCACGAACCGCTAGAGTCAGCGCAATTCGGCGGGCACCGGCCCGCATCCGGCCAGGGAGCGAATTCGTGCTGATCCCCCACGACACCCGTATCGCCCTAGACACCGTCGTCGATCTGGTGAACACCTCACCGGAGAGCAAGGACGACGGGCTGACGGACGTCGAGGCGCTGTACGACTTCGTGCGGAACCACAAGGTCAGCGGCGTGGGGAAGCTGACCCCACGGGATCTGAAGGCGGTGCAGGCGATCCGCGCGCTGTTCGCGGAGGTGTTCGCGGCGACGGACAGCCGGGCCGCCGCCGAGGTGATCAACCGCCTGGTGGCCGCCGCGGGAACGACTCCGCAGCTCACCGACCACGACGGCTACGACTGGCACGTGCACTACTTCGCACCGGGCGCGTCGGTCGCCGACCACCTCGCGGCGGACTGCGGGATGGCGCTGGCGTTCATCGTCGTGGCCGGCGAGCAGGAGCGGCTGCGACGCTGCGAGGCGCCGGACTGCGGGCGCGCGTTCGTGGACCTCTCGCGCAACCGGTCGCGCCGCTACTGCGACAGCCGGACGTGCGGCAACCGACTGCATGTCGCCGCGTACCGGGCACGCCGCAAAGAGGCGGCGGGCTGACAGGGCCGTGGCGGCTCACCGCGTCACAGCCAGAACAGATCGTGCACGGCTGCCATGAGCAGCAGGACGCCGATCACCCCGAGGAAGATCATCAGGGGCGGCTGGGAGAGCGCGAAAAGGCATCCGCGCGGTTCCTGGGTCGGTGCGGGGGGCTGGCCCCGCGAGGTATCGAGCATCTCGGGGTGATGATGACGCAGGCCGGACCGTAATGATCAATCAACACGCCACGTGAGCATGGCCGTTCATCACATCCCGTGGTGCGGCGCTCGCGTCGGCCGGGGCCGTCCGACGGTCAGATGCCGTGCTTCTTGAGGATCGCCTCGATGTCGCTGAAGTCGTCGCCGGCGGACGTCTTCTGCCGGGTGGCCCCGGGCTTTTCGGCCGGCGGAGCGGACCGGCCCAGCGAGGGCTGCGACGTACCGGGCTCGACCGGGCCGCGTCCGGCCGCCGCGGCGGCCTTGCGTTCCTTGCGGCTGCCGCCCGCCCGGCGCTCGACGAATCTGGTCGTCATGAACAGCAGCCACGCGCCGCCGAGGAGGCCGAAGCCGACCCAGGCGGTGAGGCTGAACACCGATCCGGCCACCCAGTCGACCGCGCCGGTGAGCACCAGGCCGAGGGGGACAAGGGAGTAGGCGGCGATTCGCGTCGCGGCGAGGAAACGCCTGCGGTACGCCGTGATCGCGGCGATGCCCAGTCCCGCCGCGGACACCGCGGAGCAAATGGTCTCGGCAAGCATCGCGTCCTCCAGGCATGGGCGGCTCGATCGGCTCGATCCCTTCCATCCTGCACCGTCGTTGCTGTTCGGGGCCACGGTGCGGGCCGGGTCCGGTCGTATCTGGGGGAGATCTCCGGGGTGGAGTCCTACCCAGGTCCCGGTTGGGGTGGCCGGTACGGGACTGGGAGACTGGCCGTATGAGCGACTCCTCGACCGCCTCCCCCGTCGTCCTCGACGTCTGGTGCGAGCTCCAGTGCCCCGACTGCCACAGCGCCCTCGAGGACCTGCGGGCCCTCAGGGAGCGCTACGGCGACCGGATGGAACTGCGGCTGCGGCACTTCCCCCTCGACAAGCACAAGCACTCGTTCGCCGCCGCGCAGGCCGCCGAGGAGGCCACGGTGCAGGGCCGGGCGTGGCCCTACGTGGAGGCGGTGCTGGCCCGTACCGAGGAGCTGGCCGCCGAAGGGGAGGCTCTGCTGCTGGAGGTCGCGCGCGAACTGGGCCTGGACGCCGAGGAGTTCGACACCGCGCTGATCGACGGCCGGCACATCCTGATCGTCGACGCCGACCAGGCCGAGGGCAAGGCCATCGGCGTGACCGGCACGCCGACCTATGTCATCGGCGGGGAGCGCCTCGACGGCGGCAAGAGCCAGGAGGGGCTGCGGGCGCGCGTCGAGGAGATCGCCGACCGGCTGCTGACCGGACGGTAGGCGGTGCCCGAGGGGGCTATACGAGCCGCTTGACGAAGTTGCGGTGGGTGGTGCGGTAGCCGAGCGACTCGTAGAGCGTGCGTGCCCGGTCGTTGCCCTCGAAGACGTGTAGGGCGATCAGCCGCCGGCCCGCCGCGGCCGCGAGGTGTTCGGCGTGGAGCATCAGGGCGCGCCCGTGACCCCGGCCGCGGTACGCCTCGGCCACCTCGACGTCGAGCACGTACGCGCCCTCCTCACCGGGTCGCACCTCGCGATCGGAGACCCAGACGTGGCCGACGGCCGTGCCCCCGGCGAGCAGGCGGTGGATGCGGGTGCCGGCGGTTGCCCGGCCGTCCGGGAGGAGGGCGGTGTGGACGGCTTCCGAGCGTTCGAGGGCCTCGTCCTCCGGGACTCCGCGGGCGATCCAGTCCTGCGCGAACTGCACCACCGCGCGCGCCTGCCAGGCGGCGAACTCCGCCTCGTCCATCGGGCGGCCCTCGACACCGGCGGGCAGTGACGGCGGCGGCCCACCCATCTCCTTGAGCATGTTGCGGCCGCGCTCGGTGTATCCGAGCGCGACGGTGAGCCGGAGCGCGGGCCCGGCGTCGGCGTCGGCTGGGAGCGCTGCGCGGATCTCGGTGCAGTTCCAGCCGCGCAGCACTTCCTCAGCCGCCAGAGCCGCGACGGTGCCGCGACCGCGCCGGCGGTCCGCCTCGTCGATGCGCAGCGACCGCACATAGCCGACGGGGCGGCCGGCGCCGGAGTCGGTGGCGAGCTCGACGGCCCCGACGGGTCTTCCGTTCACGCAGACGTCGTAGGTGCGGGAGGCGGCTCCCGACTCGTCGCGCCGTATCGGCCCGGTGGGCCGCAGAGTTGTGGTCATCGAGGAGTTTCTACCTGGCGAGGGACCGTCCGACACCCGGTTTTCCTCCCGATCACGGGCGATTCAGACGGACTTCGGGTCCGCGTCCGCCGCCGCGCGCTCCTCGAAGACGCGCATCGCCTTCGTGGTGACGGGCCCCGGGGTGTCGCCGACGGCGCGGCCGTCGAGCCGTACGACGGCCTGGACGTCGCGCAGGGTGGAGGTCAGGAAGATCTCCTCGGCGCTGTCGAGGACGTCCATGGGCAGGTCCGTCTCCTTCGCGCCGGTCCACTCGACGGTCAGGGCGCGGGTGACGCCCGCGAGGCAGCCGGAGGCGAGGGGCGGGGTGTGCAGTTCGCCGTCGACGACGACGAAGACGTTCGAACCGGTGCCCTCGCAGAGCTGTCCGACGGTGTTCGCGAACAGGGCCTCCGAGGCGTCGTGCCGGTGCGCCCTGGCGAGCGCGACGACGTTCTCGGCGTACGACGTGGTCTTCAGGCCGGTCAGCGCGCCGCGTTCGTTGCGGGTCCAGGGAACCGTGATGACGGCGGTGGTGTCGGGGCGGCGGGTGGTCTCGCCGACGGCGACGACCAGGGTCGGGCCGTCGGTGCCCCGGTCGGATCCGAGGGGCGAGAGGCCGCCTGTGTACGTGATGCGCAGCCGGCCGAGCGGCATCGGGTTCGCGGTCAGCACGGCGGCGCAGGCGTGGCGGACCTCGTCGAGGTCGGGCTCGGGAAGGCCGAGGCCGTCGGCCGAGCGGGCCATGCGTTCCAGGTGCCGGGTGAGGGCGAAGGGGCGGCCGTGCACCGCCTTGACCGTCTCGAAGATGCCGTCGCCCACGGTCATGCCGTGGTCGAACACGGACACCCGGGCGTCGCCCGGTTCCGAGAGTGCTCCGTTGACCCAGACCTTCATCGAGCTGTCCTTCCGATCGCCGCGTACGCGCCCGACGCTACCGCCAGCAGTCGGGATGCCTTCAGTTCCGTCTCCGCCCATTCGCGTTCCGGGTCGGATCCCCAGGTGATTCCGGCGCCGGTGCCGAACCGCAGGACGTTCTCCGGGCGGTCGATCCAGAACGTGCGTATGCCGACGGCGAGCTCCGCCGTGCGGCGGTCGGCGTCGACCCAGCCGATGCCGCCGCAGTAGGGCCCGCGCGGCGAGGTCTCGAGGGCCTCGATGATCTTCAGCGCGCTGGACTTGGGGGCGCCGGTGACCGAGCCGGGCGGGAAGGTGGCCGTCAGCAGTTCGCTCCAGCCGGCTCCCGCGGCGAGGTCGCCGCGGACGGTGGAGACGAGGTGCACCAGGCCGGGGTGGGGCTCGACCGCGCAGAGCGCGGGAACCGTGACCGTGCCGGTGGCGCAGACCTGTCCCAGGTCGTTGCGGACCAGGTCCACGATCATGACGTTCTCCGCGTGGTCCTTCTCGAGGAGGTCGCCGGCGGTGCGGCCGGTCCCCTTGATCGGGCCGGACTCCACGGTGCCGCCCTCGCGGCGCAGGTAGAGCTCGGGCGAGGCGGTCGCGATCTCCACTCCGTACGCGGGCAGCCGGATCGTTCCTGCATAGGGCGCGGGGTTGCCGCGGGCGAGCAGGGCGGTGAGCTCGTCGACGTCGGCCGCATCCGGGTCGGGCAGCGGCGCGGACAGCACACGGCACAGATTCGCCTGATAGACGTCGCCGGCCGCGATGTGCTCGCGGATCCGCCGTACGCCCGCGGTGTAGGCGGCGCGGTCCAGGGACGACGTCCACTCGTCCGCGGCCGGCCCCCGCCAGCGCCCGGAAACGGGCTCTGGAACCGGTTCTCTGCGGACATCACCGAAGCGTGCGCAGGTCAGACGGCCTTCGAAGTCGGCCACCACGGCCCAGAAGCCGGTGGAGTCAAGGGCTGCGGGGTCGCTGGTGACGTCCCTGAGGTCGGTGGCGACGAGGGAGCCGAAGCGGGCCAGAGGAGCGAGGTCGTGCACGTCTGCGAGTGTATGACCGGCGCGGTTGTGGTGCGGATGGGCGGCCGGTGAGCTGCCGCCGCGTGAACACACGGCGGCAAGCTGCACAAACGCGTTTTTGTACTGGCCCGGGAATCCGCTAGAGTTCAACACGTCGCCGGGACGCGCAAGCGGAACCGACCGACAGGCGGACGTGGCTCAGTTGGTAGAGCATCACCTTGCCAAGGTGAGGGTCGCGAGTTCGAATCTCGTCGTCCGCTCGAGAACGTGGGGGATCTTCCCGAACCCCCTGCACTCCGGGTGGAGTGGCCGAGAGGCGAGGCAACGGCCTGCAAAGCCGTCTACACGGGTTCAAATCCCGTCTCCACCTCCAAGGACGATTAGCTCAGCGGGAGAGCGCTTCCCTGACACGGAAGAGGTCACTGGTTCAATCCCAGTATCGTCCACTGGGTCCGCGAGGATCCGAGCGCGATTAGCTCAGCGGGAGAGCGCTTCCCTGACACGGAAGAGGTCACTGGTTCAATCCCAGTATCGCGCACGCAGTACGCAGTGCCGCAGGTCGTTCGATCGTCCTGTCGCCCTGCGCGATTAGCTCAGCGGGAGAGCGCTTCCCTGACACGGAAGAGGTCACTGGTTCAATCCCAGTATCGCGCACCACCTGAAGCCCCCGGTCTCATGGGACCGGGGGCTTCGTCGTGCGCTCCCCCGTCGGATCAGGAGGAGAAGAGCATCCGGCCGAAGCCGCGCTGGCGGTGATGACCGTGGTGGCCGCCGTGGTGCGGCGCGCCCCATGCCGGGGCAGCGGGGGCCGGAGCGGCGGGATAGGCCTGCGGGGCCGGCGGCGCGGGCGGAGCCTGCTGGGTCCACTGCGACTCGAGGCGGGTCAGGGACTCCAGCTCCCCGTAGTCGAGAAATATGCCCCGGCAGCCGCTGCACTGCTCGATCTGGACGCCATTGCGGTTGTACGTGTGCATCGCTGCGTGGCACTTCGGACACTGCATCGTCTGGTCAGCTCCTCGCCGTTCGGTCGACGTCGCCGGGATGCATGCCCGGCGGCGATGACTTCACCCTACGACGGGGTCTCGAACTCCAACTCGGGTGGCAGTGTCCCGATTCGGGTACAACCGTCCAGCACCGTCCGTTCCACCTCGTCCGGTTGGCGCCCCTGCGCCGCCGACTTCGCGAGAGCGAGCGCGGCCGTCTGCACGGTCAGCGCCCTGGCGGGCACGTCCAGTTCGAGCCAGGGGTCACCGTGGGCGGAGACCGCGGGACCGCCGGCCGTCCGGTAGGCGCCGAGGAACCGCTGCCAGACCTGCGGTGCCAGCAGGCCCACCGCGAACCAGGCAGCGGGGCGTGCGAGGTCCCAGGCCGGGTCGCCCGGGCCGAGGTCGTCGACGTCGATCAGCAACCAGGCCCCGTCGGGGGCGGGGTGGCGCACCAGCTGGCCGAGGTGCAGGTCGCCGTGGCAGAGCGCGGTCCGGCGCGGGGGCGGCTCCTCGCCGCGCGCCCAGGCCGGCAGGCGCTTCCAGGCGCGCCGGACGTCGCGGGCGGCCGGGTGGTCCGGCGCGGCCGCTTCCATGCGGGCCACGGCAGCGGCGGCCTTCGCGGGTCCGCGCATCGGCGGGAGCGGGCCGGGGAGCCGGGCGAGCGGTACGCGGTGCAGGCGGGCCAGGAGCACGGCCGCCTCCTCCCAGGGCGCGGCGTCCGGGTCCGCCGGGTCGACGGGGGCTCCGTAGGGCCATGCGGTGACGGCGCGGTCGGCCACGGGCGCGGTCAGCGGGCGGGGAAGCGGGAGCGGCGGGAGGAGGACGCCCGCCAGCGCGGGGTGCGCGGCCACGGCGATGCGGGCGCGGTGGGCGTCCGGGTCGGTGCCGGGGGCGTGTGCCTTGGCTACGGCGGCGCCGTGGCGTACGACGGTGCCGTCGGGACGGTCGGCGAGCGTCTGGCCCTCGGGGGCGCCACAGGCCCGGCAGGCACCCAGGGGGCCGGTGAGGTGGGCGGCGTCGCGGGCGACGTCGGCGAGTACGCGTACGACTGAGGCGGTCACGTCCGGAGCGTATCCGGGGGTGCCGGGCGCCGTTCGGGGGCGGATGCGGGCGGGTACGCGCTCCGGGGCGCCGGGGGCGGCGCGGATCGGCCCCGGAAAAGCGCGATGGCCGGTCAGCTCCCCAGCTGACCGGCCAAACGCTGCCGTCCGCCGCACCCCCGTCCCCACGGGGTTGTTGGCCGGATGTCCCCGACCCGGACCGCTCTTCCGGGCCCGGAGCGCCTTTCAGCGCCCCAGCATCACGCCTACGGACGACGCCTGTGTGACCACCGCGTCCCAGCCGCCGAAGACGACTACGAGCAGTGCCGCGAGGGGAAGGACCATGGCGGTCGCCACCAGCGGGTGGCGCGGGCCGGACCGGCGGCCGCCGAACGCGGCGGATGCCCTGCGTCCCTGCGTGCGGATCATCGTCCGCGTTGCCGTGTCCGTCATGGTCCTTCTCCTGTTCCGGTTGGCAGCGGCGGGTGTCTGACCTCGGGGGACGAGTGCTGCACCCGCCGCTTGACATCAACATTAGGGAAGCGGCGGGGGCCGGGCGTCATGCCCTCGTACCGATTACCGGGCCTCCCGGAGGATGAGCCGTCACCCTTGGGAGTACTCCCCTGGGTGGAGACGCCGCGGCGGGTCCCGGGGTCTTCCCGGAGGGGACGGCGTGGCGCAGTGACTTCGCTCACTTCGGCCGGCCCTGCCGTCGGGACCTGCCGTCGTGGCCCGTCCCGCGTCGTCCCGTGCCGCCGCGCCGGCGGCCGCGATCGCCGCCGCGCCGCCGTGGTCCTTTGATCCAATCCCCCTTCTGCGACTGTTGGTTGACGTCCCACGCCGGATCGGTTCTTCGTCGGCCGCTCCTCAAGTGCGCCGTCGGGGACCGACAATCGACCCGATCGGGAGGGCGCGGCCTATGAGCGCACCGGCGCGGGGGTACGTAAGCTGTGCCACGTCACAAGCGGACGACCGGGCATTGGGGTGGGGCCTCCCCACCGTAGGTAGGGGACGGACATGGCGATGATGCGGCTCCGGCGCGAGGACCCGCGTGTCGTCGGCTCGTTCAGGCTTCACCGGCGGCTCGGTGCGGGCGGCATGGGCGTCGTGTATCTGGGCTCGGACCGGCGGGGGCAGCGGGTCGCTCTGAAGGTGATCCGCCCCGACCTGGCGGAGGATCAGGAGTTCCGGTCCCGGTTCGCCCGTGAGGTGTCGGCGGCGCGGCGTATCCGCGGCGGCTGTACGGCCCGGCTGGTGGCCGCGGACCTGGAGGCGGACCGTCCGTGGTTCGCGACCCAGTACGTACCGGGTCCGTCGCTGCACGACAAGGTTGTCGAGGAGGGTCCGCTGCGAGCCGCCGACGTGGCCGCGGTGGGTGCCGCGCTGTCCGAGGGGCTGGTGGCGGTCCACGAGGCCGGTGTGGTGCACCGGGATCTGAAGCCGTCGAACATCCTGCTGTCCCCCAAGGGGCCTCGGATCATCGACTTCGGCATCGCGTGGGCGACGGGCGCGAGCACTCTGACGCACGTCGGTACGGCCGTGGGGTCGCCAGGTTTCCTCGCGCCGGAGCAGGTGCGGGGTGCGGTGGTGACGCCCGCGACCGACGTGTTCGCGCTGGGAGCGACGCTGGCGTACGCGGCGATGGGCGACTCGCCGTTCGGGCACGGCAGTTCCGAGGTGATGCTGTACCGGGTCGTGCACGAGGAGCCGCAACTGTACGGCGTGCACGACGCGCTGGCGCCGCTGGTGTCGGCGTGTCTGGCGAAGGACCCTGAGGAGCGGCCCAGCACGCTGCAGCTGTCCATGCGGCTCAAGGAGATCGCGGCCAGGGAGGCGCAGGGCCTGCACGACGCCCGGCCGCCGGCGCAGCGCGAGCGGGTCGAGCCGAACCGGCCGACCGCGCGCTACCCGGAGACCGTGGACCGTACCGAGCGCATGGAGCGGGTCACGGGTGGGTCGTCACGGCCGCAGGCCCCGGCGCGTACCGGTGGCGGGACCCGGCCGACGCAGCCGCGTCGTACGAACGGACGGCAGGGCGGCACCCGGCCGGGCGTGCGGACGACGTCGACCGGCCGGCGGCCGGCCAATCCGCGGCTGCTGCGTCAGCGGATCACGGTGTTCTTCGTAGTGACTCTGATCGTGGCGCTGGGCATCGCGGCGGCCCAGAAGCTGTAGCCGCCGCAAGGTGCGGAGCCGCGCGCTATTCGGGGCGGCCGGTGGCGACCGCGTAGAAGGCGACGGCGGCTGCCGCGCCCACGTTGAGCGAGTCGACTCCGTGCGCCATGGGGATGCGCACCCATTCGTCGGCGGCCATGAGTGCCTTGGTGGACAGCCCGTCGCCCTCCGCGCCGAGCATGAGCGCCACTCGGTCCAGACGGTGCGGGGCGGCCTCGTCGATCGAGGTCGCCTTCTCGTCGGGGGTGAGGGCGAGCAGCCTGAAGCCGGCCTCGCGGACCGTCTCCAGGCCCTTCGGCCAGGACTCGAGGCGCGCGTACGGGACGGAGAACACCGCGCCCATGGAGACCTTGACGGAGCGGCGGTAGAGCGGGTCGGCGCAGTCAGGGGAGAGCAGGACGGCGTCCATGCCGAGGGCCGCGGCGCTGCGGAAGATGGCGCCGATGTTGGTGTGGTCGTTGACCGACTCCATGACGACGACTCGGCGTGCCGTGCCGAGCAGGTCCCCGGCGTCGGGCAGCGGCTTGCGCTGCATCGAGGCGAGGGCGCCGCGGTGCACGTGGTAGCCGGTGACGCGTTCGGCGAGGGCGGGGTCGACCGCGTAGACGGGGGCGGGGACCTCGTCGATGACGTCGCGCATGACGTCGACCCACTTGGCGGAGAGCAGCATGGAGCGCATCTCGTAGCCGGTCTGCCGGGCGCGGCGGATGACCTTCTCGCCCTCGGCGATGAACAGTCCCTCCGCCGGTTCGCGGCGGCGGCGCAGCTCCACGTCGGTCAGGCCCGTGTAGTCGCGCAGGCGGGGGTCGTCGGGATCGTCGATGGTGATGAGATCGGCCACAGGGTGATACTGCCTTCTTGGATGTGCGGTGCCAACGGTTCCCGCAAGGTCGGGTTACCGGCGGTTACTTGCGAGGGCCGACGGCGACCACGTCGCCGATGACGATGACGGCCGGCGGCCGTACGTCCTCGGCCTTCACGGTCTCCGCCACGGTCGCGAGTGTGGCGTCCACCCTGCGCTGCGCCGCGGTCGTGCCCTCCTGGACCAGGGCGAGCGGGGTGTCGGGGGCCTTGCCGTGCGCGACGAGTGCCTCCGCGATGGCACCGATCTTGTCGACGCCCATGAGGATCACCAGCGTGCCGCGCAGACGGGCGAGGGACTGCCAGTCGACGAGAGAGCGGGGGTCGTCGGGGGCGACGTGGCCGCTGACGACGGTGAACTCGTGCGCCACACCGCGGTGCGTCACCGGGATGCCGGCCGCGGAGGGGACCGAGATGGAGCTGGAGATGCCGGGCACGACGGTGCATGGGATGCCCGCCTCCGCCAGAGCCTGCGCCTCCTCCATGCCGCGTCCGAACACGTACGGGTCGCCGCCCTTGAGCCGGACGACCGCCTTGCCGGCCCTGGCGTGCTCGATGAGCGCGTTGTTGATGGCCTCCTGGGCCATGAACCGCCCGTAGGGGATCTTGGCCGCGTCGATGACCTCGACGTGCGGCGGGAGTTCGTCGAGGAGGTCGCGCGGGCCGAGGCGGTCGGCGATGACGACGTCAGCCTCCGCGAGCAGCCGGCGGCCTCGCACGGTGATCAGGTCCGGGTCGCCCGGACCGCCGCCGACCAGGGCGACGAACGGGGCGCGGGCGCGGTGGTGGGGCGCGGCCAGGGTGCCGTCGCGCAGTCCCTCGACGATCGCGTCGCGCACGGCGGCGGAGCGGCGCGGGTCGCGGCCGGTGAGGACGGCGACGGTCACGCCGTCGCTGCGGCCGGTGGCCGGGGTCCAGGCGGTGGCGGCGTCGGCGTCGTCGCTGCGTACGCACCAGGTCTTGGTGCGTTCGGCCTCGGCGGAGGCGCGGCTGTTCGCGTCCGGGTCGCTGGTGGCGACGAGGGCGTACCAGGCGTCGGCGATGTCGCCGTCCTCGTAGCGGCGGCGGGTCCAGCTGATCTCGCCGGACTCGGCCATGGCCTCGACGGAGGGCGTGGCGGACGGGGAGATCAGCGTGACGTCGGCACCGGCCGCGACGAGGGCCGGAAGGCGGCGCTGGGCGACCTGCCCGCCGCCGATGACGACGACGCGGCGCCCGGACAGGCGCAGGCCGACGGGGTAGGCGGGGTGCTCGGCGGACGGGGCGTGCTCGGCCATGGCGGTGCGGCTCCTCGGGCAGGGCAGTGCTTGGTGGCGGGCCGCTGCGACGGTGAAGCGGCTGGTGGGGACGGGTGAGGGGTCCTGGCGACCACGATACGGTCCCGGCCCCGGGCCGGCGGAAGCCGTTGCGGAACGGTTGCCTCCGGGGGCCACGCACCCGGTGCAGAGCAGACCGGGTGCGTGGCGCGGACGCTACTTCTCGGTGACGCCGGCCGAGTCGAAGGTCGCCACCTCGTGCATGGCACGGGCCGCGCTCTGGACCACCGGGAGCGCCAGCAGGGCGCCGGTGCCCTCGCCGAGGCGGAGGTCGAGGTCGACCAGGGGGCGCAGGCCGAGCTTGTTGAGCGCAGCGACATGGCCGGGCTCGGCGCTGCGGTGGCCCGCGATGCAGGCCGCCAGCGACTCGGGGGCGATGGCGCGGGCGACCAGGGCCGCCGCACCGGTGCTCACACCGTCCAGGATGACCGGCGTGCGCAGGGACGCGCCGCCGAGGATCAGGCCGACCAGCGCGCAGTGCTCCAGGCCGCCGACGGCGGACAGCACGCCGATCGGGTCGGCCGGGTCAGGCTGGTGGAGCTCCAGGGCACGCCGGACGACGTCCACCTTGCGGGCGTGCATCTCGTCGTTGATGCCCGTGCCCCGACCGGTGATCTCCGACGGATCGGCACCCGTGTAGACGGAGATCAGCGCGGCGGACGCGGTGGTGTTGGCGATGCCCATCTCACCGGTGAGCAGTGCCTTGTTCCCCGCGGCCACCAGGTCGCGGGCCGTCTCGATGCCGACCTCGATCGCGGAGAGGACGTCCTCGCGGGAGAGCGCGGGCCCCGTGGTGAAGTCGGCGGTGCCGGGACGGACCTTGCGCGGCAGCAGACCCGGCGTGGCGGGCAGGTCGGACGCGACGCCGACGTCGATGACGCAGACCTCGGCGCCCACCTGGTTGGCGAAGGCGTTACAGACCGCTCCCCCGCCGAGGAAGTTGGCCACCATCTGGCCGGTGACCTCCTGCGGCCACGCCGTGACGCCCTGGGCGTGCACACCGTGGTCGCCCGCGAAGATCGCGACCGCCGCGGGCTCCGGGATCGGCGGCGGGCACATCCGGGACAGGCCGGACAACTGCGCGGAGATGATCTCCAGCATGCCGAGCGCGCCGGAGGGCTTGGTCATCCGCTTCTGGCGCTCCCACGCCTCGCCGAGCGCCTTGGCGTCCAGCGGACGGATGTTGGTGATCGTCTCCTGCAGCAGGTCGTGCGGCTGCTCGCCGGGCAGGGCGCGGCGGCCGTACGTCTCCTCGTGGACGACCCAGGACAACGGGCGGCGCTTGGACCAGCCGGCCTGCATCAGTTCGGGTTCGTCAGGGAACTCGTCGACGTATCCGACACAGAGGTAGGCGACGACCTCGAGGTGCTCGGGCAGGCCGAGGGTACGGACCATCTCGCGCTCGTCGAAGAAGGAGACCCAGCCGACGCCGAGCCCTTCGGCGCGGGCGGCGAGCCACAGGTTCTCAACGGCCAGGGCCGAGGAGTAGGGGGCCATCTGCGGCTGGGTGTGCCGGCCGAGGGTGTGCCGGCCGCCGCGGGTGGGATCGGCGGTGACGACGATGTTCACCGGGGTGTCGAGGATGGCCTCGATCTTGAGTTCCTTGAACTGCTTCGCCCTGCCCTTGGGGAGCGACTTCGCGTACGCCTCGCGCTGCCGCTGGGCCAGCTCGTGCATCGTGCGGCGGGTCTCCGCGGAGCGGATGACGACGAAGTCCCAGGGCTGGGAGTGGCCGACGCTGGGTGCGGTGTGCGCGGCTTCGAGGACACGGAGCAGGACCTCGTGCGGGATGGGGTCGCCGCGGAAGCCGTTGCGGATGTCGCGTCGTTCGCGCATGACACGCAGGACGGCCTCGCGTTCGGCGTCGTCGTAGCCGGGCGCGGGCGGGGTGGCCGCGGGCCCGGTCGGCTCGGCGTCGGCGTCGGCGTCGGCGTCGGCGGGAGTGGGGGCGTCGGCGGGGGTGTCGGGGGTCGCGGCGTCCGCCGGGCTGCCGGTGGCCGTCTGCGGGTCGGCGGCCGGCTCCGGGGCGGCGGCCGCGGGCCCGGGTGCGTCCGCGGGCCCGGCCGGCTCCGGGGTCGGTGCCGCCTCGGCGTGTGCGTCCGGCCCGGCGGGGGCGAAGTCGCCCCCGGCGGCCGGCTCGGGAGCCGGGCCCTCGGCCGCCTCGGCGGCGACGGGCTGCGTCCGGGACGCGGCGGCGTCGACCTGATCGGCGGCGGCGGCCTGGTCGGTGGGAACGGGGGTCGCCGGCTCTGCCGCCGGGGCGGCCTCCTGCGACTGCACGTCGGCGGACTCGGTGGTGGACTCCGCCGAGGGCTCGGCAGCCTCGGTGGCCGCGGCGGTTTCCGCGGCCACAGCCGCCGGGACGGCCGTCGGCTGGGGCTCCGGTGCTGCCTCATCCGCCGGGCCGTCGGTGTCGGGGGCCGCCGCGGGCCCGGCCTCGGGCGACTCCGGGCCGACCGGGTCGGCGGGGGGCACGTCGGTCGGCGCGTCAGAGGCGGCGTCGGCAGGCGTGCCGGTGGACGCGTCGGTGGACGCGAGGCCGTCCGGGTGGGTCGGGGGGATCGCCTCCGCTGCCTCGGCCGTCGGGACGGCGGCCGGGTCGGGGTCAGGGTTCACGGGCTCGGCGGCTGCCACGGCGTCGTGTGCCTCGGGGGCAGCCGGCGTGGGCGCCGGGTTCCCGGGCTGCTGGGGCGGGGTGGCGTCCTGAGGAACGGTCACGTCCTCGGCCGGCGCGGCGTCCGCCGCCGTTGCTGTCGCCTCCGGCACGTCAGCGGCGGCCGGCACGGGCGCCGCCTCGTGCTCGGCGCCCTCAGGCCCGGTCCCGTCGGGGACGGCCGGCTGCTGCTCCGAACCGCCGGCCCGCGGCGCGGGCACGGTGGCTTCGGTGTCCGGCCGGCCGGCAGGGACGACCGTTTCTGCGGGGGCGACGGTCTGTTCCTGTGGCGGGTGAGGGTCCCAAGGGGCCCCGGCCTGCGGCGGGATCTCGCCCAACTGCGGTCCCGGCAGCTGTGCGGCGGGCTCGTCACGGGCCACGTCGAGGTACTCCACACCGGTGGTCGTGGCCGGCTGCGGCGGAGTTCCGCGGACGACCATCGGATGCGGCGGCGTCCCGGCCGGTCCGCGGTCGGCGAGCGAGCGGACCACACCGTTCGACGCCTCCGGCACGGGCGGGCCCATGTGCAGCGGGCGGCGCGCGGGCGGCGGAGTCGCCATGGCGGAGGTGGCGGCGGCCGGCGTCCGTACGGCACCGAGGTCCACGGCCCCGGAGTCACGGCCGCCCGCCTCGTGGGCACCCGCCTCGTGGGCACCCGCCTCGTGGGCACCCGCCTCGTGAACGCCGGCCTCGTGGGCACCGGGCTCCTGAACAGCCCCCTGTGCCACGGCTGCGGGGTCCGCCCCGGCAGCAACGGCACTGGCCGGGGCGGCTGCTGCCACACCCGGAACGACCGACATGGTCCCCTGCACCTGCGCCGGCGGCTGCCCGCCCTGGTCCTGGTCCTGGTTCTGGTCCTGCTGGAACTCCGGGGCACCGAAAGCCGTCTGGCCCCCGGCCGCTCCCGCGTCGTGGAACTGCTGCTCCTGCGTCCGGAGGGCACCGCCCGGGGCCGAAGCCACCTCGACGAACTCCGGCACGGGCGCGGAAGCCGCCCCCGGAACGTGCTGCTCCTGGAAGGCGACGTCCATCGGGACGCCCTCCGCCGCCGGCTGCCCGAGTCCGTGCACGGCCGGGGCCGACCCGTAGTCGTGCGCCTGGTGGCCCGCGCCGTACTCCACCTGGTACTCACCACTTCGATGCTGCGGCTGGATCTCCTGCTGGGCCGCCGTCTGAACGGAACCGGGTGCGGCCGCGTACTGGTCGACGGCGGGCGGCGCGGGCTGCGTGTGCGCCGCGTGGGACGCGGCCGCGTGCTGCGCCTCGCTCCACGCGCCCTGCGCGCCGGGCATCAGCAGGAGGTCGTCCTCTTCCGGGCTGTTCTCGGAGTTCTCGAGGAAGGTGTACGCGCCGGGAGCGGGGACGCCCGGCTGCTCCACCATGCCTGCGTTCTCCGGCAGCCCCTCGCCCGGGATCTGGCCGGTGTCAGTCATGCGCGTACCCCTCGCCCATCGGTTGCTCCTTCGCCCATCGCCCGGGGCGTCCGACAGCGGCACACCTGACGCCCGTGAACAAGAACGAGCGTGTGCGCCGCGCGGCACGATTGACCCACGGACCAAAGCATTGTCGCGGTCGTTCGCCACCGCGGCAGCAAGATCCGCCGCGGTTCGCTGTGGGCTGCGCCACGTCGCGCGACCCCCCGGTACCGACGTACCACATACGGGAACCAAAGTGGCTCCCTTTTCCGGACATTGACGAACGAAGCGACGAACACCCGGCTGCGGTACAACGATCGGCCAGCCTACCCCGGACCGTCCGGCACAGGGGGCCGGGGGCGCGGGTCGGGCTGCCTTCCGCAGAGCAGGAAGACCACGGATCGTTCCCGCTCCGACCAGTCGGAAGTGTCCAGTTCGACGGCCTGGAGCAGGACGCATTCGACGGTGTATCCGCCGCCGGCGAGCGCCCCGCCGATGGCCTCCGCCTCGTCCCGGTTGGACGCGTGGGTGACGATGCGCTGCGGCCTGCGGTCGGCGACCGCGATGACGACCGGCACTCCCCCGCCGCCGATCCGTACGACATCGGGCTCGGGCAGCCGTTCGAGTACATGCGGGGCGCGCCCGTGCACCGCCTGGATCTGGACGCCGAGCCGGCGCGCGGCGGCCTCGCTGCGGCGGCAGGCCTCGAGGTCGCTGTCGACGGCGATCACGGCCGCGCCGAAGCGTCCCGCCTCGACGGCGAACGCGCCGCTGCCGCAGCCGATGTCCCAGACGAGGTCGCCGGTGCGCGGCCCGAGGCGGGCCAGTTGGGCGGCGCGCAGCCCGGTGAGCTCACCCTCGCCGCGGGTCGGCGCCTCGGCCGGGGGCAGTGCCCAGCCGCGTTCGGCGGGCGGGTACCCCGGCTCCCGGCCGGCGATCCAGCCACCGGTTCCGGTGGGCGACGCCGCGTTGCCGGTGCCGCCGATGACGATGACGACGTTGGGGTCGCGCCACATGTGGTCGGCGACCTTGTCCGAGGTGAGGACGGTGACCTGTTCGCGGTCGGTGCCGAGCTCCTCGCAGATGACGAAGGTGCGGTGGACGCCCTCGAGGAGCAGCGCGAGTTCGGCCGGGCCGGCACCCGGAGAGGTGAGGACCGCGACCTTGGTGTGCGCCCGGCAGACGTTGACCGCGCGGCGCAGCGTACGGCGGTGGGCGACGACGATCTGGGCGTCGTCGTAGGGCATGCCCGCCCTGGCGAAGGCGGTGGCGACGGAGGAGACGGCGGGGACGACCTCGACCTCGAGCCCGTACTCGGGGGCGCGCAGGATGCGTACGACTCCGAAGAGGCCGGGGTCGCCGTCGGCGAGGACGACGGCGCTGCCGCGGTGTCCGGCGATCCGCCTGGCGGCGAGGCCGACACTGCCGAGCCGGATGCGCTCGGCGTTCGGCGGGACCTCGGGCAGTGCCAGGTGGTGGGCGGCGCCCGCCACCAGAGTGGCGGCGGAGAGGGCGGACCTGGCCGCTCGGGTGAGCGGCGAACCGTCCCAGCCGATCACCGTGACCCGGTCGGCCATCGTCGTCAGTCTCCTGGAGTTGTCGCAGGTCGGGGCAGTTCTGAAGGGGGCCTCGCAGGTGAGGGTACCTGGCGGACCTGTCCGTCGGCCGTCGCGGGACGGTGCCCGCCCCCGGGGGAGCCGGTCAGTTCCAGTCGGTGAAGGAGGCGTAGCCCGCCTCGGCCATGCGGTCGGCCTCGAGATCCTCCGGCAGCAGGCTCCAGACGATGAGGTCGGTGCGGGTGTCCGCCCACGTACCGTCCTCCGTCTGGGTGCGGGCTATCCACGCGTTGCGCAGGACGCCTTCGCTGATGCAGCCCATCTTCTGCGCCACCTGCTGGGAGGCGGTGTTGTCGGCGGCGGTGCGCAGCTCGATGCGTTCGAACCCCTGGGTGCGGAAGAGCCACTGGGCCACGGCGAGGACGGATTCGGTGGCGTACCCCTCGCCGCGCGCCCAGGGGGCCGTGACGTAGGAGACCTCGGTGGACAGCGTGCGCCAGTCGGTGTTCCGGAGACGGACGACGCCGACCAGCCGCTGGGTGAGGAACTCGGTGACGGCGAGGGCGATGCCGTGGCCCCGTGTGCGTGTCGCAGGAGCGATCCTGCGCACCCAGTCCTCGGAGTCCGCCGTCGTGTAGGGGTGGGGTGCGGAGGTCCAGGCGGTGACCATCTCGTCGTTCATCATCTCGGTGTGGGCCGCGATGTCGGCGTCCTCGTAGGGGCGCAACACCAACCGCTCCGTGCTGATGGACACGTCCGGGAAGGTGGTAGTCATGCGCAGCTCCATACCGAAGACTGTCGATAAATGGTCAAAGCCGTTGGGTCGTCCGGGTTGTAAAGGCACAGCATGCAACATCGGGTGCCGGCCGTGCATGGCCGGGTGGGGTACGACGGGGGCCCCGCGCACCTTGGTCGGTGCGCGGGGCCTACGTCAAGTGGGGCCGCTCGGGCCCTACTTGACGGCGCCGAAGGCGGGTACGACCGAGCCGGCGTACTTGTCCTCGATGAACTTCTTCACCTCGGGCGAGTTGAGGAGCTTCACGAGCTTCTGCACGCGGGCGTCGTCCTCGTTGCCCTCCTTGACGGCGAGGAAGTTGGCGTACGGGTTGCCCTCGGCCTTCTCCAGCGCCAGCGACTCCTTGGCGGGCTCGAGGTCGGCCTCGATGGCGTAGTTGCCGTTGATGACGGCGGCGTCGACGTCGTTCAGGGCGCGGGGCAGCGTGGCCGCCTCCAGTTCCTTGAACTTCAGGCCCTTGGCGTCGGCGATGTCGGAGAGCTTCGCGTCGGTGCCGGCGCCGTCCTTGAGGGTGATGAGGCCGTTCTCCGCGAGCAGGTGGAGCGCGCGCCCCTCGTTGGTGGTGTCGTTGGGGACGGCGACGGTCTGACCGGCCTTGATGTCCTTGATGTCCTTGGCGCTCTTGGAGTAGATGCCGAGGGGCTCGAGGTGGACGTTGACGACCGGGACGATGGTCGTCTTGTTCTTCTTGTTGAAGTCGTCCAGGTACGGCTTGTGCTGGAAGAAGTTGGCGTCGACCTGGCCCTGCTGGGTGGCGGTGTTCGGCAGGACGTAGTCCGTGAACTCCTTGACCTCCAGCGCGAGGCCGGCCTCGGCCGCCAGGTTGTCCTTGACGTAGTTCAGGATGTCGGCGTGCGGCGTCGGGGACGCCGCGACGACGAGTGCCTTGGACTCGCCGGCCTTGGCACCGGAGTCGGCCGTGGCGCCGGGGTCGGAGGCCGTGCCGCAGGCGGAGAGGCCGAGGGCGAGCGCGGCGGTGGCGGCGGCAGCCGCGGTGAGCTTGATGTTCTTACGCACGAAAAGTGCCTCTTTCTGGTGGTGACGTCGCCCGGACAAGGAGTGCGGGCTGTGCGGGGAGAGAAGTCGGGGTCAGTTCGCGGCGCGTCCGCGTCGGTCGAGGAGCCGTACGACGCCGTCGCCGACGAGCTGCACGATCGTCACGATGGCGATCAGGATCACGACCGTGACGAGCATGAACTGCGTCTCGAAGCGCTGGAACCCGTAGGTGACGGCCTTGGACCCGAGGCCTTCGCCGCCGACGGCCCCGGCCATCGCGGAGTAGCCGACGAGGACGATCACCGTGGTGGTGACGGCGGAGACCAGCGACGGCAGGGCCTGCGGCAGCAGCACCTTGCGGACGATGGTGGGAATCGAGCCGCCCATGGACTGGACCGCTTCCACGAGACCGTGGTCGACCTCGCGGATCGCGGTCTCGACCAGGCGGGCGAAGAACGGGATGGCTCCGACGGCGAGCGGCACGATCATCGCGGTGGGACCGATGAAGGTGCCCACGACGAGCGTGGTGAACGGGATCAGCGCGATCAGCAGGATGATGAAGGGCAGCGAGCGGCCGATGTTCACGACCACGCCGACGGCCTTGTTCACCGGGGTGTTCTGCAGCAGCCCGCCCTTGTCCGTGAGGACGAGGAGCACGCCGAGCGGCAGGCCGCCTGCGACGGTGACGAGCGTGGACCACAGCACCATGTAGAGGGTGTCGAGGGTGCCCTGACTGAGCAGGGGCTGCATCTCCGACCAGGTCACTTCGCGACCTCCTTGACGAGCGCGGGGCCGTTCTGCGCCGGGACGGACACGCCCGCGGTGCCGTGGCTGTCGCCGTCGCTGTCGACGACGTCCACCTGGAGGCCCTGTTCCCGCAGGAAGCCGACGGGGACGACGTTCTCCTCGTACCGGCCGGGGAGCTCGATCCGCATCCGGCCGATCTGCCGGCCGCCGACGGTGTCCATGGCCGCGCCGAGGATCGAGATGTCGATGTTGTAGGTGCGCGACAGCTGGGAGATGACCGGCTGGGTGGCGGCCTCGCCGTGGAAGGTGACGTCGATGACGGTCCGGTCGGGTCCGGACGCGTCACCGCCGACCGGGAAGAGCTCGTGGGCGAGCTCGGAGCCGGGAGTCGCGAGCAGTTCGCTCACCGTGCCGGATTCCACGATCTTCCCCTTCTTCATCAGGGCCGCCGAGTCGCAGATGGTCTTGACGACGTCCATCTCGTGCGTGATCAGCAGCACGGTGAGGCCGAGCTGCCGGTTGAGGTCGCGCAGCAGTTGGAGGATCGAGCGGGTGGTCTCGGGGTCGAGGGCGCTCGTCGCCTCGTCGGACAGCAGCACCTTCGGGTCGCCCGCGAGGGCCCGGGCGATGCCGACGCGCTGCTTCTGGCCGCCGGAGAGCTGTGCCGGGTAGGACCTGGCCTTGTCGGCGAGGCCCACCAGGTCGAGGAGCTCGAGTGCCTTGCGGGAGCGCTGGGCACCCGGGACGCCCAGGATCTCCAGGGGCAGTTCGACGTTGTCCTTGACCGTGCGCGAGGACAGCAGGTTGAAGTGCTGGAAGACCATGCCGATGCGGCTGCGCGCCTCGCGCAGCTCCGCGGACGCGCGCCGGCCGCGGCCGGTGAGGGCGGTGAGGTCCTGTCCGGCGACGGTCACGGTGCCGGAGGTGGGGCGCTCGAGCAGGTTGACGCAGCGGATCAGCGAGGACTTGCCGGCACCGCTCTGGCCGATGACTCCGAAGACCTCGCCCTCCCGGACGTGCAGATCGACGCCGTCCAGGGCGGTGACCTCTCGGCCGCCTCGCGACTGGTAGACCTTGGTCAGGCCCGTAGTGGTGATCACAGGGGGTTTCCGTCACTGTCGAGTGCGCGGCGAGGTGTCCGCCGGGCACGGGGCATTCGGTTCCGGTGCGGCACGGCTGGTTCGGCTGTCGGCCGGGGCAACGCGTGCGCGGGGCAGGCTCGGTCCGATGCGTTCCTGATTCTCCGGGGACGATCGGACGCGGCGCGGCTGTCGGTCTCGCTTCGGGGCGCGAGGCTCAGGCAGGGGCCCTCAGATGGCGCACATTCGACACATGCAACGAGCACCGGGCGTCGTGATCGCCTCGGTCGCAAGGGTGCGGCTGCTCGTCGTGGTCATGGCTGCAAGTAAAACAGACAGACCCTTGATCGGGCCGAGCCTGTCCGTATAGCGGACAGGCGGTTCATGCCATGTGGACAGACAACACCGGGGGGACGATCGACGCGCCCGCGCCTTGACCTGCGTGGACACCGAAGAGAGACCGGAATTGCCGCTTCCGCCTCGAGCGCGGCGACAGCCGCCGACTGTGGTCGACACCACGGTGCGCCCGGCCGCCGGTCGTGGCCGCTGCCACGGTGTGCCCTGCGCCGGGGCCGACCGCAGTACACCCCTCGGCCCGTAATACCCTCGAACCCATGCTTGACGCCCTGACGGTCGCGGTCGGTGTCACCGCGCTCGCCCTCGCCGCATGGTGCGGCCTCGCCGCCTACCGGGACCAGCCCACCAAGGACTGGCACTTCATCGGCATGGCCGTGGTGAGTGTGCTTGCGCTGGCCCAGCTGATCGTCGGCATCGTGCAGCTGGCGCGCGGCGAGGAGCCGGACCAGGGCACCGCGATCTTCCTGTCGTATCTGATCGGCTCGGCCCTCGCGGTGCCGGCGGCCGGTTTCCTGTCGCTGGCGGAGCGGACCCGCTGGGGTTCGGCGACCGTGGCGGCCGGCGCGGTGGTGCTGGCCGTGCTCGAGGTACGGCTGCACGACATCTGGGGAGGCTGACGATGACCGGGACCGCCGAGAAGACGCGGGGGACGAAGCTGGTCGCGGGTCCCGGCCTGCTGCTGGTCTGGCTCTACGGCGTGATGTCCGTCGGCGCCGTGTCCCGGTCGGTCTACGAGATCCTCACGGACTACGACAGCGCCCCCCTCGCCCATACCCTGTCGGCGGTCGCCGCGGTCGTCTACGCGTTCATCACCTACACGCTGGTACGGGGCGGCGAGACCGCCCGCAAGGCGGCGCTGGTGTGCTGCGCCGCCGAGCTGGCGGGCGTCCTGACCGTCGGGACGTGGACGGTACTGAACCCGTCCGCTTTCCCCGACTCGACGGTGTGGTCCGAGTACGGGATGGGCTACGTCTTCATCCCCGTACTGCTGCCGGTGACCGGGATGCTCTGGTTGCGGCGCTCCCGGTCCTCCTGAGCACACCAGCCACTCCCGAGACCACTCCCGAGACCCGGCGGGTCAGGCGTCTCGTCGCGCTCCTTCAGGCGCTGGCCGCATACGCGCCGGCGGACGCCTCCTTCTCCAGCGTGACCAGTGTCAGCCTCGGGTCCACCTGCTCGCGGGAGACCGGTGCATAGCCACGGCTGCGGTAGAGCCGAAGGTTGCTCTCGCTGCGGTGGCCGGTGAAGAGCTGGAACCGCTTGGCGGCAGAGTCCCCGGCGAAACGCTCCTCGATCGCGTCGAGCAGCCTGCCGCCGAGACCGTGGCGCTGCATCCGCGGGTGCACGATCAGCTTGGCGATACGGGCGGTCCCGGTGGCGTCCACCCGGGCGCGCACGGAGGCGACCACCTCGTCACCGAGCCTCGCCACGAGGGCGGGGCCCTGGGCGATTTCTTCCCGGAGGTCCGCGAGTGTCTGGGTGAGGGGCTCGATCCGGTAGTCGCCGTAGAGCTCGGCCTCGGTCTGATAGCACAGATACTGCAGCTTGAGGATGTGCTCCGCGTCGGCCTCCGCCGCCGCCGAGATGGTCACGCTCATGCCCATGTGCGCACGCCTCCCGCTCACCTGTCACCGCCGGTTGTCTACCGCTCCTTTCCCCGATGTTCAGGAGCTGCAACCTCTGCCGGCAGCATTCTGCGCAGACATCCCAGGCAACGGGAACGCATCGGCCCCAGACTGCCTTGTGAGATACCCAACGTCCCTGCGATTTCCCGGTAGGTGGGGTCGCGCGGCGACAACATCTCAGTCAGCAGGCGCGGGCAGTTGCCGGGGGTCCGGGCGACGGCGGCCCGCAGGACGCGCCGGCGCTCGTTCCTGAGCACCGCCCGCTCCGGGCCACCCATGGGGTCGGCGGAGGGCTCGTGGGCGTAGGGAAGTTCACGGGCGGCCGTCCGGCGGGCACGACGGGCCTCCGCCCGCACGGCAGTCCTGACCCAGCGCGCGGCGTCGGCCGGCGGTCCGTCGTCGCCGAGCCGTTCCAGGAGCCGTAGCCATACGGCCTGTTCGAGGTCGCCCGGTTCCATGGCGGCACCAGGCGCTTCCGCCGTCGCCTCTGCGCTCACCAGCGCCATGAGCGCGCCGACGACCTGGCCGGAGGTCTGCTGAGTTGCGGTCATGCCGGGCGGGACGGCCCCGGACCGGCCCGTGGTTGCTCCACCGGGCCGCCGTCACCCGTACGGGGGGCTCGGCCACCGCCCCGCGGCACCGGCACCGTGACGCGGCGTCAGCCTCGAGGAGGACTCGGAGGCCGACGCCGCTCGACGGCCGTCAGGCGTCAGGCGCCAGGGGTCCGGCGTCAGGCGTCAGGCGTCGAAGTCGGCTGCCGCCAGCAGACCGGTGTCCGGATTGTCGGTGAAGATGCCGTCGATGCCGGTGGCGAAGTACGCCCGGTAGGCACCGAAGACGTCGCCGTAGGCGTTCGGGTCGGTGCCGCGCCGGAAGTCGGCGGGGAGGAAGGTGTTCTCGTTGCGCATCGTGTAGGGGTGCACGATCAGTCCCCGGGCGTGGGCGTCGCCGACCAGCGTCGTGGGCTCGGTGAGGCAGCCGTCCGCGTCCTTGGGGATGACGAGGTCGAGCAGCGGCCCGATGCCCTGGGCGAAGCCGGCGATCCACTTGAGCCCCTCGGGCCGGACCAGGTCGGCGACCGTACGCGGGTCCCCCGACTCGCGGAAGTCCCAGGGGCGGTCGTCCGGTGTCCAGAGCAGGACCACACGCGGCGTGCCGACCAGGGCGGCCATGCGCTCCATACTCGTCGGCTCGAAGGACTGCAGGAACGTCGGGGAGTCCGCGCGGTGGCGTCCGTACCTGCGCAGCAGCTTCGCCAGCCGCTCCTCGAGGCCGAGCCCGATGCCCCGGAAGTACGTGGGGTGCTTCGTCTCGACGTGCAGCCACACCGGGTGGCCGCGGCGGCGGCCCTCCCGCTCGGCCCACCGCAGGACCTCCTCGAAGGTGGGGACGGTCCAGCGGCCGTCGTAGAGGGTGTTCTCCTGGCGGGTGCCGGGGATCCGCTCCTTGGCGCGCAGGGTCTTGAGCTCGGCGAGCGTGAAGTCCTCGGTGAACCAGCCGGTGAGGCTGACACCGTCGACCGACTTGGTGGTCCTGCGGGAGGCGAACTCGGGCCGGGCCGCGACATCCGTCGTGCCGGTGATGTCGTTCTCGTGACGGCATACGAGATGGCCGTCCTTCGTGGGCACCAGGTCCTGCTCGATGACGTGCGCGCCCATGTCGAGGGCGAACTGGTACGCGCCGATCGTGTGCTCCGGCCGGTAGCCGCTGGCGCCGCGGTGGGCGACCACGGTGGGCACGGGCAGGTCCCGGTACGCCGGACGGCCGCCTTCCCCGCGCTCGCCGGCCAGCGCGGTCCCCGCACCGGCGCCGACTCCGAGGGCGGCCGTGGTCAGGACCGCTGCTCCCAGCACGCTGCGGCGCGCCGGAGTGCTGCTCGCACCCTGTGTCATGAAACGTTCCTCCATGTGCCTGTCCGAGTGATGTCGTGTGATGTCCCGCACCTGCCAAGCGACGCCCGATGGTAGGCAGTTGCGTCTTACTTACGGCAGACCCTGCACGAACACCGCGCAAACGCGCGTCAACACCGCGTATCTCCCGCGTGAACCCGATGTGCGATCGGGGCCGAGCCGCGAGTATCGTCCTCACCTGCACAGACTTCACCGGCCATAACCGCCCGCCCCATGACACCGGAGGACCCGTTGTCCCGCTTGACGCTCATCAAGGCAGTGCTCGGGCCGATCCTGCGCCTGATGTTCCGCCCGCGCGTGGAAGGCGCGGAGAACATTCCCGCGGACGGGGCGGTGATTCTCGCCGGTAATCACCTCACCTTCATCGACTCGATGATCCTTCCGCTGGTGTGCGACAGGCCGGTGTACTTCATCGGCAAGGACGAGTACGTCACGGGCAAGGGCATCAAGGGCCGTGCGATGGCCTGGTTCTTCACGGGGTGCGGCATGATCCCGGTCGACCGGGACGGCGCCAACGGCGGCGTGGCCGCGCTGATGACGGGCCGCCGGGTGCTGGAGGAGGGCAGGATCTTCGGCATCTACCCGGAGGGCACCCGCTCCCCCGACGGCCGGCTCTACCGGGGCCGTACCGGCATCGCCCGCCTCACCCTGATGACGGGTGCGCCGGTCGTCCCGTTCGCTGTGATCGGCACCGACAAACTCCAGCCGGGCGGCGCGGGCCTGCCCCGCCCGGGCCGGGTGACGCTGCGCTTCGGTGAGCCGATGGAGTTCTCGCGGTACGAGGGGATGGACCGCGACCGGTACGTGCTGCGGGCGGTGACGGACTCCGTGATGACGGAGGTCATGCTGCTGTCGGGACAGGAGTACGTGGACATGTACGCGACGAAGGCGAAGGCGGCGTAGCGCTTCACGGGGATCCGGGGCGCTGACACCTGGGCCCGGCGGCACGGGAGCTCGACCGCGCCTGATGCCGGGGACGGGGACGGGGACGGGGACGGCAAGATCGTCTCCGTCCCCGTCCGCGCCCGGCCGCCGGCGTCCGACCCGACAGCGTTCTGCCCGCCAGTGCTCGGGCCCGTCAGGGTTCGGGCCCGTCAGTGCTCGACCGACTCCGCCAGCTTCTGGCCCCGCAGCAGGAACCACGCGGCGACCGCGGTCGCCAGCAGCACCGCCGCGCCCGCGCCCGCCGCGAGCCGCAGCCCGTCGACGAACGCCTCCTGCGCCGCGCCGACCAGCATGTCCGCCCGGGCGGGCGGCAGCGCCGCCGATGCCTCCACCGCCCCGCCGAGCGACTCGTGAGCGGCAGAGGAGACCGCCGCCGGAGTGCCTTCCGGTGCGGTGAAGTCCCGGTAGACGCCGGTCACGATCGACCCCAGCAGTGCGATGCCGAGCGCCGCACCCAGTTCGTACGCGGTCTCGGACACCGCGGAGGCGGCGCCTGCCTGCTCCTTGGGGACGCTCGAGAGGATCACATCGGCGGTGACGGTGAACGAGAAGCCGGCTCCCGCTCCCACGATCAGCAGCGCCGCGCCGAGCAGCGGATAGCCGGTCGACTTGTCGAGCAGGGTCAGCACGGCGAGGGACAGTCCGACGGCGGCGAGACCACCGGCGACGACCGACCGTACGGAGAAGCGGCGGGCGGCCCTTCCCGCCACCAGTCCGGTCGCCACCGCGCCGACGGCCGCGGGGAGTTCGGCGAGACCCGCCTCGAACGGCTGGCGCCCCTGCACCAGCTGCAGGAACTGGGACAGGAAGAACACGAGTCCCGACAGGCCGAGGATGGTCAGCAGGTCGGCGAGCACCGCGGCCGAGAAGCCCCGGTGCCGGAACAGCCGCATGTCCAGCAGCGGCGTGCTCAGCGTGAGCTGGCGGCGGGTGAATCCGTACAGGCAGGCGACGCCGAGGAGCGCGGCCGCGCCCGCCTCGAGGCCCGGTCCGTGGCCTGCCACCTCCTTGATCGCGTAGACGACGGCGACGATGCCGACGAGGGAGAGGGCGACGCCGGCGAGGTCCCAGGGCCCGGTGACCGGATTCCTGGACTCGGGCAGGAGTCTGGCGCCGACGACGACGAGGACCGCCATCACGGGCAGGTTGATGAGGAAGACCGAGCCCCACCAGAAGTGCTCGAGCAGGAAGCCGCCCACCACGGGCCCGACGGCCGCGCCGGCCGACGCCGCGGCGCCCCAGACCCCGATGGCGAAACTGCGCTCCTTGGGGTCGTGGAAGATGTTGCGGATCAACGCCAGTGTGGACGGCATCAGGGTCGCTCCGGCGACGCCGAGAAGCGCCCGCGCGAGAATCATCGTCTCGGGCGTGGTCGCGTAGGCGTTGAGCACGGAGACCGCGCCGAAGGCCACGGCTCCGGTCAGCAGCAGCTTCTTGCGGCCGATGCGGTCGCCGAGGCTGCCCATCGAGACGAGCAGACCGGCGATGACGAACGAGTAGACGTCACCGATCCACAGCAGTTGCGTCCCGGTCGGCTTCAGGTCCTCGCTGAGGAACGGCGTCGCGAGACCGAGGACGGTGGCGTCGACGGCCACCAGCAGGACGGCGAGGACGAGGACCGCGAGCGCCAGCCAGCGTCCGGGGCGGTGCACGGTCTCGTCCGTCCCGCTCGCGGGCGAGGCGGTGCTTCTCATTTCTCCACTCTCCGCAGTGCTCCGCCGAGCAGCAGCTCGGCGGTCATGTGCTGGAAGTCCTTCTTGGCGACCCGGCCGTCCATCACCGCCCAGGCGCAGGCGCCGATGAGGGCGTACAGCGCCTCCGTCAGCCAGGCCGGGGTCAGTTCGATGCGGAACTCGCCCTGTTCCTGGCCGCGCCGGAACAGGGCGGACACGCGGGCGTCGAGGCGGGCCCAGCCCTCGTTGATCTCGTCGCCCTCGAAGAGCTGGTTCTCGGTGTAGAGGAAGGCCAGCAGGTCGGCGGCGGGCTCCGTCTCCGCGATCAGCCGTCGCAGGGCGTCGCCGGCGCCGTCCTCGTCGAGGCGCGCACGGTCGACGGCCGCCTCGAACTCCTGGATGCCGAGCTCTTCCAGTGCTCCGACCAGCGCGTCCCGGCCGGCGAAGTGCCGGTGCAGGGTCGCACGTCCGATGCCCGCCGCCCGGGCGACCTCGTCCATGGTGGCGGTCGATCTGCGGGCGAGAAGGGCGGCGGCGGTGCGGAGCACGTGTTCTCGATCCATGGCCATGAGACAACCATAGACCAAGTGAGACACCAATGTCTCATTCAGGGCGTCGCTGTCTCCTTGCCGCAGGTCTGGAGACTGCACCATCTCCGCCGTCCCGCGGCGTCCGCGAAGAGCCAGCCGCAGCCTTTGCCGGGGCAGACCCGGACGGTGAAGCGCCGGGGATCGGCCAGCAGATCCGCGGCGCGCCGGGCAACGGCGAGCACGGGCAGCCGCAGTCCCGCGGACGGCGACAGCCGCCACCGGCCCAGACCGTCGTCGCCCCGGACGAACACGGACACCCCCGCCGCCTCCTCCGCGACATCGGCCACCGCCTTGAAGGCGCGGCCGTCCTCGGGATCGGTCAGGCAGGCGTACAGCCGTGCACGCAGCTCCCTCGCCTCGTCCAGTGCCGCCGCGGCCTCCCGCGGATGGTGACGCGCCTGCTTGAGGAGTCCGGCCACCAGCCAGTCCTCCGCGAGGTCGAGATGTCCGGTCCACACCGCGAGGGTGCTGTAGCCGCGCAGCCACTCGGAGCCGGACTCCGGCGGGCCGCTCCAGCCGGCGTAGGTGTTGCAGAACTCGAGCGCCGGGTCACCGCTGGTGCTCCACGGCAGCCACTCCTCACCCACCCGGACCGCGTACACCGGCGCGGGCGGCCGGTTCAGCCGCGCATCGCCCCGCAGGATGCGGTCGTGCAGCGTGTGCAGCCCGGCGCCGGGCTCGATGCCCAGGGCGCTCACCAGCGCCCTGCGGGTGTCGCGGTAGAGCTCGAGCGCGTCGGCCTGCCGTCCGCTCCGGTACAGAGCGGTCATCTGCGCCGCGACGAGCCGTTCCCGGCCGGGGTGCGCCCGGGCGAGCGGTGTCAGGTCGGCCACCACCCTGTCGTGCATGCCGAGCTCGAGCTGGACCTCCGCGCGCTGTTCCAGGGCGGACAGCCGGAGTCCGGCGAGCTGGCCGCCGAGCCGCTCGCGCAGCCGCTCGCCGGCGATGTCGGCCAGCAGCGGTCCCCGCCAGAGCGCGAGCGCGCGGTCGTAGAGGCGCTCGCGCTCCGCCGCGCCGGCGGCGGATCCGGCGCGGCGGACGAGGGCGGCGAAATCCCTCACGTCGACCTGGTGGGCGTCCGGCTCGTCCACGGCGTAGCCGTCGTGCCGGGTGCCGATGTGCAGCCCGAACGGCTCCAGCCGGGCACGGAGTCGGCCGATGTAGGTGTGGACGGTGCCCCGGGCGGAGGCGGGCGGGTCGCCGTCCCACAACAGGTCGATGACGCGCCCGGTGGTCACCACCCGCCCCGCCTCGAGCAGCAGGATCGACAGCAGGCAGCGTTCCTGGCGGCGGCTCCCCACCAGGACCCTGTCTCCTTCGTGTCGGGCCTCGAACGTGCCCAGCAGCTGGAATTCCATCGCATCGGCGAGCTTAGGGGCTGCTTCGCCGATGTCCATGCGGTGGTGAGAACGTGGTCAGGACCCGGGGACAGGCTTGGGGTGAGAGCACCGATCCCGAGCACGAGGAGATCCGACATGCGACGAACCCTTGTCGCCCTCACCGCAGTTGCCGCCACCGCTGTGATGGGGGCGGCGCCCGCCTCTGCCGCGCAACCCGACGCCGTTCTCGGCTGGGAACCCGCCCCTTCCGCCCCCTGGGACGTCGCCGCGGGCCTGCGCTGCGACTTCGCCGTCCACGGGGAGCAGATCGTCGACGAGGTGGTGCAGCGTGTGCTGAGCACCCACCCCGACGGCTCCCCGGAGTTCGTCGCCTACAAGGGGGACCTGGTGATTCGGGTCACCAACAAGGAGACGGGCGACTTCTACGACGCGGACGCGAGCGGCAGCGCGGTGGTCGAGTACCGCACCGACGGCTCCCAGTTCTGGTCGGTGCTGGGCCCGGTGCTCGTCGGGGTCGGGGAGGACGCCGGCAATCTCGACCGGGGCCTGTACATCGTCGACGGGGTGTACACCATGGACATCAGTTCGTCGGGCTACAAGACCGTGACCATGGCCCACGGGTCGACGACGGACATCTGCGACCAGATCGACTGAGCGGACAACCGGGCAGCCGACCGGGCAGAGCAGACGACCGGGCGGCCCGCCGCTCCTCGGCCGACGGCCCCCGCCGTACGCGGCGGGGGCCGTCGGTCCTCGGAAAACAGGAAAGGCAAGGAGTGCGTACTCCTCGCCACTCTTAACTTATAGCGCACCGGGGGGCTTGCGGCAAGGCCCGGGTGATGGCGCAGAATCGCCGACCTGAGCCGGAACCCAAGGAATCGGGAGTCACTGGATGCGCGTGCTGTTGTCGGGGTACGACTCGCGCGGGGGCGTGGAACCGCTGATGGCCCTCGCGGTGCGGTTGCGGGAACTCGGCGCGCAGGTGCGGGTGTGCGCGCCGCCCGACGAGGAGTTCGCACAGCTGCCGGCCGGCGCGGGCGTGGAGATGGTGCCGGTCGGCAGGTCGGTGCGCGCGCTGGTGACCGGGGCGACGCCGCCCACGCCGGCGGGACTGCCCGGCCGCGCGGCCGAGTTGACGGCCGCCTGTTTCGACAAGGTCGCCGCGGCGGCCGAGGGATGCGACGTACTGGTGGCGACCGGCCTGATGCCGGCTGCTGCCGCCACGCGGTCGGTGGCCGACAAGCTGGGCATCCGCTACCGCTTCGCCGGCTTCCAGCCGATCGTCCTGCCCTCGCCGCACCACCCGCCGATGGCGTATCCGGGCCGGCCGATCCCGCCGGACGTGACCGACAACAGGGTGCTGTGGGACCTGAACGCCCAGGACGTCGACGCGCTGTTCGGCGAGGTGCTCAACACCCATCGGGCGTCGGTCGGCCTGCCGCCGGTGCACAACGTCCGCGACTACGTCGTCACCGACCGTCCGTGGCTGGCGACGGACCCGGTCCTCGGCCCGTGGCCGGAGCCGGCGGATCTGGACGTGATGCAGACCGGTGCGTGGATCCTGCCGGACGAACGGCCGCTCCCGGCCGACCTGTCGGCGTTCCTGGACGCCGGTGCACCACCGGTGTACGTGGGCTTCGGCAGCCTGCCCATGCACGCGGCGCCGGACATCGCCCGGGTGGCCGTCGAGGCGGTCCGCGCGCAGGGTTGCCGCGCGCTCGTCTCCCGCGGTTGGGCCGGCCTGGGCCTCGTCGACGACGGGGACGACTGCTTCGCCGTCGGCGAGGTCAACCACCAGGCGCTCTTCGGCCGGGTGGCCGCCGTCGTCCACCACGGCGGCGCGGGCACGACGACCACGGCAGCCCGGGCCGGTGCCCCGCAGGTGGTGGTGCCCCAGACGACGGACCAGCCGTACTGGGCCGGCCGGGTGGCGGCCCTGGGCATCGGCACGGCACACGACGGTCCGGCCCCGACCACCCGATCCCTGACCACCGCGCTCGAGCACGCCCTGTCCCCCGGGACCCGCGCACGGGCGAAGGCCGTGGCCGGCACGATCCGCACCGACGGGGCGACGGTGGCCGCGGAGCTGCTGCTCGACGTGATCCGCCGGGAAAGGCCGCCCCTGCCCGCGTGAACCGCTCGGGTCGCCCGACCGCGACCCGGAACCCGACCACCCGCAGAATCCGGCGACCTGGACCGACGACGGCCCCGGGTCCACGTCGGGCGGAGTGCTGCCCCGCCCTGACCACCAGGCTCGCCACGCCGGTCCGCAGGCCTTGCCGCGCGAGGCGGCCGCCGCCGGCCCCCAGAACGGAGTTGATGCCATGAATCCGCTGACCACCAGGGCGTTCGACCTTCCCGATCGTCTTGCCTCCAAGGACGACCCGACTCTGATCGGCGGCGACGAGCGGCACTTCGCGGCCGTCGCGGAGTGCCTCGAGCAGTCGATCGCCGAGCTGTCCGACCGCCTCGAGGCCGAGCGCAGGGCGCCCGGCGGCGTGGGCCGGCAGGCGATGGACCG
This sequence comes from Streptomyces sp. NPDC003023, assembly GCF_042888225.1. Taxonomy (NCBI): domain Bacteria; kingdom Bacillati; phylum Actinomycetota; class Actinomycetes; order Kitasatosporales; family Streptomycetaceae; genus Streptomyces; species Streptomyces sp. NPDC003023. The sequence continues at coordinate 272,636 of NZ_JBIAPL010000007.1, read as the reverse complement.
GGACATGGAGATCCACCGGCTGACCGCTCGCCTGCGCGCTCTGCGTCGCTTCGGTCTCGACCTGTGCCTCGGGCACATGGTCGGCGCCGACGGCGAGCCCGTGTACGTGGGGCGGCTCGGTCTCAAGGACAGCACGGGCCGCCGGCTGCTGCTGGACTGGCGTTCACCCGCCGCCGAACCCTTCTTCGGAGCCACCCACGCCAATCCGATGGGACTGTCGAGCCGCCGCAGGTACCGCTGGACCCGCGGCCGGATCAGCGACTACTGGGACGAGGTCTTCACCACCGACGGGTTCGCCGGGCACGCCGCGCTCGACGACCAGTCCTCCTTCATCGCCGGCCTGGGCAGCAACCGCTCGGCACGGATGCGTGACGTCCTCGGCACCATCCAGGCCGACCAGGACGCCATCATCCGCGCGGGGTCCCGCGGTGCCCTCGTCGTCGACGGCGGTCCCGGGACGGGCAAGACCGTCGTCGCGCTGCACCGCTCCGCCTACCTCCTCTACTCCGACCCCCGACTCGCAGGCCGCCGCGGCGGCGTGCTGTTCGTCGGCCCGCACCAGCCGTACCTGGGCTATGTGGCCGACGTCCTGCCGAGCCTCGGCGAGGAGGGCGTGCAGACCTGCACCCTGCGGGACCTCGTCCCCGAGGGAGCCGCGGCGTCGATCGAGGCGGACCCGGAGGTGGCCCGGCTGAAGTCGTCCGCGAATCTGGTGAAGGCGATCGAGAAGGCCGTCAGTTTCTACGAGGAGCCGCCGGCCGAGGGGATGGCGGTCACGACCCACTGGTCCGACATCTGGCTGAGCGCCGACGACTGGGCGGCGGCGTTCGAGGCGGCGGAAGCGGGCACCGCGCACAACGACGCGCACGAGCAGGTCTGGGAGGAGCTGCTCACGATCCTGGTGGACAAGCACGACGGCGACGCCTCGGAGGAGTTGCTCCGTAAGTCCCTGCGGCAGAACAGGGAGCTGCGTACGGCTTTCAACCGCGCGTGGCCGCTGCTCGATGCGGCCGACCTCGTCGGCGACCTGTGGTCGGTACCCGCATACCTGCGGATGTGCGCTCCGTGGCTGCGACCGGACGAGGTCCGGAAGCTGCAGCGCCACGACGTCCAGGCCTGGACGGTTTCCGACCTGCCGCTGCTGGACGCGGCACGGCAGCGGCTCGGCGACCCCGAGGCGTCGCGCCGGGGGCGCCGGCACAAGGCCGCCGTCGCCGCAGAACGCGAGCGGATGGCCGGCGTCATCGACAGTGTGCTCGCGGCCGACGACGACGGCGAGGGGGCGGTGACGATGCTGCGCGGACAGGACCTGAAGGACACCCTGGTCGACGAGAGCGCGCTGCCGGGCACCGAACCCGACCTGCTGGCCGGCCCGTTCGCGCACATCGTCGTGGACGAGGCCCAGGAACTGACCGACGCGGAGTGGCAGATGCTGCTGCTGCGGTGCCCGTCCCGGAGCTTCACCGTCGTCGGGGACCGGGCCCAGGCGAGGCACGGCTTCACGGAGTCGTGGCAGGAGCGGCTCGAGCGGGTCGGGTTCGACCGGATCGGCCTTGCCTCCCTGAGCATCAACTACCGGACACCGGAAGAGATCATGGCGGAGGCAGAGCCCGTCGTCCGGGCCGTGCTCCCGGACGCCAACGTGCCGGTCTCCATCCGCAGCAACGGTGTCCCCGTCGTCCACGGATCCGCCGCGGACCTGAACCCGGTCCTCGACACCTGGCTCGCGGCGCATGACGACGGAATCGCCTGCGTCATCGGGGCGGGTGACATCGCGGAGGGCACGGTCCTGACGTCGCCCCGCGTCCGGTCGCTGACCCCGGAGCTGTCGAAGGGGCTCGAGTTCGACCTGGTCGTCCTCGTCGACCCGGAGGCGTTCGGCACGGGCGTCGAGGGAGCCGTCGACCGCTATGTCGCGATGACCCGGGCGACCCAGCAGCTCGTCGTGCTGACGACCTCCTGACGCCGCCCGGGCGGGCGACCGCTCCCGGGCCCCGACCGGCTCACGGACCGGGCGGCGCCCCCGCGGTGACGGCGGCACCCACGGCCGGCGCTCCCGCGGCGCCGGTGGCGGGGGGCTGCTGCGAGGGTGCGGTCCCGGGCGCCGCCTGCGCCTCCCCGTCCCGCAGGGCGCTGAGATGGCGCTCGGCGTCCAGGGCCGCCGCGCAGCCCGACCCGGCCGCCGTCACGGCCTGCCGGTAACGGTGGTCCACCACGTCGCCGCAGGCGAAGACCCCGGGGACCCCGGTCAGGGTCGTCGGGGACTGGACGAGGAGGTATCCCGACGCGTCGCGTTCGAGTTCACCGGCGAAGAGTTCCGAACGGGGGTCGTGCCCGATCGCTATGAACAGTCCGCGGGTCCGCAGCAGGGTGCGCCGGCCGGTGATGCAGTGGCGCAGCGTCACCCCGGTCAGGGCCTTCTCTCCGAGCAGTGTCACGACCTCCTGGTCCCAGAGGAACGAGATCCGGGAGTCGCGGCGGGCCCGGTCCTGCATCACCTGCGAGGCCCGCAGGGTGTCCCGGCGGTGGACGACGGTCACCGAACGCGCGTAACGGGTGAGGAAGGTGGCTTCCTCCAGGGCCGTGTCGCCGCCACCGACCACCACGAGGTCCTGCCCTTTGAAGAAGAACCCGTCGCAGGTGGCGCACCAGGAGACGCCCCGGCCCGACAGGTCGCTCTCGCGGGGCAGTCCCAGCGTCTTGTAGCGGGACCCGGTCGCCACGATGACCGTCCGGGCGGCGTACGTACGGCCGGTGCCGTCCGTGATCCGCTTGATGGTGCCGCCCAGATCGACCGCCACGGCGTCCTGTTCGACGGACAGTGCTCCGAAGCGCTCCGCCTGGGTCCGCATCTGGTCCATCAGTTCGGGGCCGAGCACTCCCTGTGCGAAGCCGGGGAAGTTCTCGACCTCGGTGGTCGTCATCAGCGCGCCGCCGGCGACCCGTCCGCACAGCACCAGCGGACGCAGGCCGGCCCTGGCGGTGTAGAGGGCGGCCGTCCAGCCGGCGGGCCCGGAGCCGATGATCACCACGTCGTGCATGTCGGTGCCTTCCGGGTTCACCGCGACCGCCTGCCTTCGCCGTCGATGGCGCCCGTGTACAGGAGCAGGTTCTTCGAAAACTCTCCCGCGTCGCGCACATGGTCCTTGGTGGCCGCGGCGGTGAGGCCCTGGTCGATCTGCTCGGGGCTCGCGCCGGGGTGGGCCTCCAGATACAGCGCGGCCGCGCCCGCGACGTGCGCCGCGGCGGCGGAGGTTCCGCTGAACGCCGTGTACGCGCCGTCGCCGGTGGCGGCGGCGGCCGGTATCCGGGTGCCGGGTGCGAAGAGATGGGTGCAGTAGCCGAAGTTGGACCAGGCGGGCCGGGTGTCGTCGGGTCCGGTGGCCGCGACGGTGATCGCGGTGGTCTGCCGGGCGGGCGTGGTGGCGCACGACTCCATGCCCTGGCCGTTCTCGTCGCCGTTGCCGGCCGGCGCCGTGTAGGCGATGCCCATCTGCGTCATCTGGTAGAGCTGCAGGTCGAGCACCGATCCCGGCGGTCCGGTGAAGCCGAGTTGGACCACGGCCGGTTTACGGGCATGCGCGGCGATCCAGTCGACGGCGCTGACCAGGTGCTCCAGCGTTCCGGTGCCGTTGCATCCCAGGGCGCGCACCGACTCGACCCGGGCCCGCTTGGCCACTCCGGTGAAGGTGCCCGCCGCCACGGCGGCGCTCGCGGTGCCGTGACCGTGGCAGTCCTTGCCGGACTCGCCGGCCGTCTGCTGCGTGATGGCGTCGTACGCTCCGCGGGCGCGGCCCGCGAACTCCCGGTGCCCCGTGCGCACACCGGTGTCGACGACATAGACGTGTACGGAGTCGGCGGTGCCCGGGAAGCGGTAGAGCCGGTCGAGGGGCAGGTCCCGCTGGTCGACGCGGTCCAGCCCCCACGGCACGTCACCGAGCTGGACACCGGACCCGCGCCGGGTGGCGGTGTTCCCCGCGACCGCGTAGGTGCGGTCGCCGGTGACCGAGTCGACCCGGGTGTCCTTGAGGTAGTTGCGTATCTGCTCGGTGGTGAGTTCGGCGGAGAAGCCCTGCATCGCCGAGAAGTAGAGGCGGCGCAGCTGGCCGCCGTGCTGCTCCGTCATCGCCCGGGCCTGTTCCCGGACGGCGTCCTCGTTCTCTGCGACACCGTTGATCCGGACGATGTAGACGCTGCTCTCGGCCGCGGGGGCGTGGGTGCCGGTGGGGGCGGCGGGCGCGGCGGGCGCCAGGGAGGTGAGCACCGCGGCTCCGGCGGTGAGGCCCGCCGCCGCGTACCTCAGCAGGGTTCTGGTTTTCATGAGCGGCCTTTCATCGTGTGGGGGGTGGGGGGCGGCGGTCGCGCCCGTGGGCGGAGTGCCACCGCCCCACGAAGGGCGGTGGCACTCCTGGCCGGACGGTGGGAGGTCCGTGCGGCCGGTCACTCGATGGATCAGAGGTTGTTGAGCCACATACGCAGGGAGCTCGGTCCGTCGAAGCCGACGAGCCGGCTGCCGGCCTCGGTGCCGTTCTGGATGTTCAGCAGCGCCGGGATGCCGTTGACCCGGTACTTGTAGTAGAGGTCGCGGTTGGCGTCGACGTCGACGCGCGCCCAGACCCAGGAACCGGCGTCAGCGGTGTTGTACTGCTGCAGATACGGCTTCTGCCGCTGGCACCAGTAGCACCAGTCCGCGGTGAAATCGAGGACGACGGGCTTGGTCTTCGACCACTCCATCACCTGCTGGTAGTTGGCCGCGGTGACGTCCACCTGGTTCGGTATCTCGGCGGCGGACAGGGGCGCGGAGGCGGCCGGCGGCACGGGAGCGGGAGCTGCGGTGGCGGGTACGGCTGCTCCGCCGAGCATCATGACCGTTGCGGCAACGGCCAGGGACATACGCAACATCGGGGTTCCTCTCTCGGGTTTCTGTGGGGGGTCGACCGGGGCGGTGCGCCCCGGAGCAGGGGGGGTGGGGCGGTCGGGGCGGGGGTCGGGTCAGGCGGCGGTGCCCTCCGTGGGCAGGCCGGCCGCGACCCAGTCCTCTATGCCCTCGCGGTACTTCTGGACGTCGGAGTAGCCCAGTTCGAGCAGCCGGGCGCCGACCAGCTCGCTGTTGCGGCACGGCACGTTGGCGCAGTAGACGACGATCGGCACGGTGCGGTCGGGGACCACGGACGGGGCGTACTCGTCGGTGAACCGGGCCGCGTCGTCGTAGGGGAATCCGGGGATGTTGAGGGCACCCGGCAGGTGTTCGCGTTCGTAGTAGTCCGCGGGCATCGTGTCGACGACGACGACGGTCTCGGCTTCCATCATCGCGTGGAGCCGTTCGCGGGTGATCAGTGGCAGCACATCAGCCTCCGGTGCGGGTCAGGCCGTTCTCGGTTGCGGTCGGGGGTTCCACCGCTGCGGGTCCGCGCGGGCGCAGCAGGCGGCCCAGCACGGCGTAGAGGAGGAAGGCGGTGCCGATCGAGTTGGCGGCGGCGATGCCGAGGTCGACGTAGGCGCCGACGGCCCAGCCGGCGGCCCAGCACAGCAGGGAGAGGGGCAGCCAGTCGGCACCGCTCTCCGGCAGTCCGCCCTGCTCGCGCGCCTTGTCGAGTGCGGGCCGGTACTGCCGGACGACGAAGTACTCGGCGATGATGATTCCGGCCACCGGTGGGGCGAGGACGCCGATCGTGGTGAGGAACGCGGTGAAGTGGTCCGCGATGCCGGCCGCCGACAGGGCGGTTCCCGCCACGCCGATCACCACGGTCACCTGCCTGCGGCTGACTCGCCTGCCGAAGAGGACCTCCAGCGAGTTCACCAGGCCGAGCGAGGACGAGTACAGGTTCCAGTCGTTGATCTTGAGGATGGCTGTCGCCAGGACCATCGTGCCGAGGAGTCCCGACGAGGAGACGATGATTCCCACGATGTCCTCGGTGCGGGCGGCGTGGCCGAGGAGCACGGCCGTCAGGCCGATGACGTACTCGCCGAGCGTGACGCTGATCAGTGTCTGCTTGACGACGTCGGAGGAACGGCGGTTGAACCGCGTCATGTCCGGCGTCATGATCGCGCCGAGCACGAAGGCACCGGCCACCAGTGTCGTTCCCTCGGCGAGCGACATCGGGGGCCCCGGCGGCGGGCTCGTCATCAGGTCGGTGAGGGAGTGCTCCGCCAGTGTGTCCGTCATCGCGTAGGCGGCCAGCAGCAGGAAGGCCGGCACGGTCAGATATGCCGTGCGCGCCATCATGGTGAAGCCGAAGAGCGTCACCGCGGTCACGGCCGCTCCGCCGACCACCGCCCACGCCCAGCCGGGTGCCCATCCGGCGAGATCGTGCATGCCCTCGGCGAACACGCCGTTCTGCACTCCGAACCAGCCGGCCAGGCTCAGCGCGATGAGCAGGCCGACGGCGGCGGAGCCCTTGCGGCCGAACCCGGACCAGCGCGCCAGGACCGAGGTCGACAGCCCCTCCCGGACGCCGGCGATGCCGAGCAGGATCGTGATCACTTCCAGCAGTACGGAGCCCAGCGTGATGGCCAGGCAGGCGTCCCAGAAGGACATCCGGAAGCCGAGCACCGCGCCGACCAGGAACTGCTGGAAGGACGAGACCTGGCCGAAACGCTGGACGGCGACCGAGATCCAGGAGTGGCGGGCCTCCTGGGGCACCCGGCTCAGCGCGTAGTCGTCGTTCTCCTCCGCGCGCTTCTCGGCCCTCATGAGGCACTCTCCCCCGCGGCGCCGACGACCGCGGGCTCGCCGGTGCCGGGCTCGTCGCTCACCACGAGGAATCCCTGGCCGGGCGCCGGGGTCCAGCCGAGTTCACGGCGGTAGAAGCGTTCGAGGAAGGCGACCCGGTGGTGGTAGACGAACAGGGAGCCGGGCGTGGAGGATCCCACGATGCCCGCGGTGTCGGTGAACAGCGGCAGCTCGGCCAGGAAGTACCGTACGGCCAGTTCGAGTTGCTCCGGGGTCGGTTCGGCACCGGGTGGCAGTTTGCGGTCGAGCACCCAGTGGGAGGCGCCCAGGCAGGCGATCCTGAAGTCCTCGTCCCGGACGTACAGGGCCTGTGCCTTGCTGAGCAGTTCGGTGTACCGCGGCGTGCGCTGCAGGCGATCCATGCCGAGGATCCGACTGTCCGGGTCTTCGACCCCGAGTCCCTGTAACGCGGTCCGTACCTTGTTGTGGACGTATGCGCCCTGACGGCGTGCTTTGTGCCGTGCACGTTCCGGGGGATATCCGAGCGCTTCCATCGTGTACGCGGCCGCCGAGTCCGGAATGAAGAAGTGGCAATCGACGAATTCGGACAGTGCCCATTGCGCCAATGCCGTCAGACGGTGCGTGCTGAAGTAGCTGTTGAACGGACTCACTCCGATGCACACGTGCGGGGCACCGGTCATGACGGCTCTGCAATTCTCCGTGAGCGGTTCAATCTTGAACATGTCTGTGGTCCTTGCGCTCCGCCCGGACACGACTCCTGCAGGTGGGGTCTGCCGGGGTCCGGGCCGTTGCCGTGTGATGCTCCTCCGCCGCACGGCCGCGCGGTACTGTCAGCGGGTTATGCCACTGCCGCATACCACCGCAGCGGCGTACGCCCCAGCAGGGCGCGGCCCGAAGCTACGCGCGTATCAATTCGGGTCACCGAAGGAATTCCGCAAGACGCTGGCATCGCACGAGTGTGCGCGCTTTACTGACGACTCATGGAATTACAACTGCGGCACCTGCGCAGCCTGTGTGTCCTCGCAAGGACGGGAAGCCTGAACCGGACGGCGACCGCTCTGGGGCTTCCCCAGCCGGCACTCAGCCGCCAGGTCCGGCGGATCGAGAACCTGCTCGGCGGCCCCCTCTTCGAGAGGGACAGCAGCGGAACCCGGCCGACCGCGCTGGGCGCCGAGGTGGTGGAACAGGCCGATGCCATCGTCGCCCTGTTCGACGAACTCGGTGAGCAGGTACGCACCCATCGCCTCACCCGCAGCCGCACACTTCGCGTCGGATGGGCCACCAGCGCCTTCCACGAGGCGCTGCTGCGCGGCCTGGACTCACTCTCCATCCGCGCCGAACGCCCCTACGTCGTGATGGCCTCCTCGTCCCACGAACTCATCCAGTCCCTGCGGACCGGGGACATCGACATCGCGCTCATCGACCGCGACGAGAGCGACATCCCCCGGTGGGGCGAGGGCGTCACCGAGATCACCTGGGCACGCAGCCCCGTCCTCGTCTCCTTCGCCGCGGACCACCCACTGACACAAGTGCCCACGCTGACGATGCGGCAGCTCGCGGAGGAACGCTGGATCTGCTCCAGCGGGCCGGACGGCTGCATGGACGTCCTGCGCGACCTCTGCGGCGGCTACGGGTTCGAGCCGCGGATCAGCCACGACATCGCCGTCACCGGCCCGCGCGGCGACGTCGTCCGGCACCAGCACTGCGTCAGTCTCTCCCAGGCCGTGCGCTCCATGGGACCCGGCGTCGTCCGCCGCGCGGTGGCCGATCTGCCTCAGTACGCCCACCACTGCCTGGCGTTCCGCACCACCGGCCCGATCGTCGACGAGGTGCCCCTGCTCGCCGGGGCACTGGCCCGTGCGCATCGCGAGGTGATGGGCTCGCTGCCCTACCTCCCCGCCCGTTTCGGCCCGCGACCCCGCTCGGGCACGACCCTCGTTCCCTCCCCCGGCGCGTCCCGTGCTTCCGCCCCTGCCTCCGGTGCGTCCCGCGCTCCCGCCCCCGGCGCGACGCTCACCGCCCCCGGCCCGTCCGTCGTCCCCGGCCCGGCGGCGGACCTGCTGCGCCTGCTGAGGTGACGACCGGCGGAAGCAGTGCGTGCACCCCTCGGCCGACGACCCCCACCACCCCCATGGACCTGGACATTCAAGACCTGCGTCTCCTCCGGGCCGTCGCCCGTGCCGGCAGCATCTCCGGGGCGGCCCGCGACCTCGGCATCGATCAGGCCAACGTCAGCCGCCGGCTCCAGAGGCTCGAGCGGATCACGGGACTGCCCGTCGTCGTACGGCGCCGCGGCAGCGTGACCCTGACCGACGCCGGACGGCTGCTGCTGCGCGGAGCCGACACCCTGCTCCCGCTCGTCGACCGCCTCCTGGCGACCGGCGCCGAGCGCCGGAGCCACGATCTGCCCGGGCGGTTCCGGCTCGCCGGCGCCTCCCATTCCGCCACGCCCGTGGTCGTGTCGCACCTGTCCCGCATGCTCCCGGCGGTGTCCGTGGTGCTGTGCGACGAAACGGCCGGTTCACCGCTCACGCTGCTGCGTGAGGGGGAGGCGGATCTCGCTCTCATGAGCAGTTGCCCGGGGCCCGAGGAACTCGCCGCGGAGAACTTCGCGCTGGCGCTCCTGGGCCGCGAACCGGACTGCGGCGGGCAGTCACCGGCGGCGGGCCGATCCGCTCCGGCGGACGCCCTGGTCCTGCTCTGGGACCCGCAGGGACCGTTCGCCGCGCACGCCGCCCGGCTGGCCTTCCTGGTCCGGCCGGCCCACCCGGAAGCGCCGTGACCGCCCGCGCGGGCGGTGATCCGCGCGGGAGGGGATCCGCGCGGGAGAGGAACACGACCGCACCCTGGCACCCTGGCACCCTGGCACCCTGGCACCTCGGGGCCGAAGGGGCCCCGAGGCGCGGAGGCTTCACTTCTTGGCCGTGGCCCAGGCGTGCTGTATCACCAGGTCGGCCTTGACCTCGTTGAGCTGCGTCTGGACGGCAGAAGGGGCCGTGCCGCCCCGGCCGTTGCGGGAGGCCAGCGCGCCGGGGACGTTCAGTACGGTGCGGACCTCAGGGGTGAGGTGCTCGGAGATCTTCGCGAACTGCTCGTCCGTCAGCTGGTCCAGCTCGATGCCGAGCTGCTCGCACTCCTTGACGCACTCGCCGGCGACCTCGTGCGCCACCCGGAACGGCACGCCCTGCTTCACCAGCCATTCGGCGATGTCCGTGGCGAGTGAGAAGCCGGCCGGGGCCAGCTCCTCCATCCGCTCGCGGTTGACGGTGAGCGTGGCCATCATGCCGGTGAACGCCGGGAGCAGGACCTCGAGCTGGTCGCAGGAGTCGAAGACCGGCTCCTTGTCCTCCTGCAGGTCCCGGTTGTAGGCGAGCGGCAGTGCCTTGAGCGTGGCGAGCAGTCCCGTCAGATTGCCGATGAGGCGGCCGGACTTGCCCCGGGCGAGCTCCGCGATGTCCGGGTTCTTCTTCTGCGGCATGATCGAGGAGCCGGTGGAGAAGGCGTCGTGGAGGGTGACGAAGGAGAACTCCTTCGTGTTCCAGATGATGACCTCCTCCGCGATCCGCGACAGGTTGATCCCGATCATCGCGGTGATGAAGGCGAACTCGGCGACGAAGTCCCTCGACGCCGTGCCGTCGATGGAGTTGCCCGCGGAGCCGCGCTCGAAGCCCAGGTCGGCGGCGACCGCCTCCGGGTCGAGGCCGAGCGACGAGCCGGCGAGCGCGCCGGAGCCGTACGGCGAGACGGCGGTCCGGGTGTCCCACTGACGCAGTCGCTCGGCGTCCCTGGACAGGGCCTGGACGTGGGCGAGGACGTGGTGGGCGAAGAGGACGGGCTGCGCGTGCTGCAGATGCGTACGGCCCGGCATGGCGACGTCGGAGTGGGCCTCCGCGAGGCCGACGAGAGCGTCCTGGAGGTCGGCGATCAGGCCGCCGATGACCCGGGCGTGGTCGCGCAGGTACATCTTGAAGAGCGTGGCGACCTGGTCGTTGCGGGACCGGCCGGCGCGGAGCTTGCCGCCGAGGTCGGGGCCGAGCCGCTCCAGCAGGCCCCGTTCGAGGGCGGTGTGGACGTCCTCGTCCGCGATGGTGCCGGTGAAGGAACCGTCGGCGACGTCGGCCTCGAGCCGGTCCAGACCGGCGAGCATGCGGGTCAGTTCGTCGTCGGTGAGCAGGCCCGCCTTGTTCAGCACGCGGGCGTGGGCACGGGAGCCGGCGATGTCGTACGGCGCGAGACGCCAGTCGAAGTGCACCGACGCGGAGAGCTTCGCCAGGGCCTTGGCCGGACCGTCTGCGAAGCGGCCGCCCCAGAGCCGGACGTCACCGTTGTTGCTGCTCACAGCTGTTGCTCCTTGGGAGGGTGTGAGGACGCCGCCCCGCGGCTACGGAAGGGGGCGTCCTGTTCAACGCTTGTGGGTTACGCGGGGTCCCGCCGGGCTACGCCCGCAGGTCACGCCGCGCGGCGATCTTCTGCGACAGGCCGAAGATCTCGATGAAGCCCTGCGCCTTCGACTGGTCGAACGTGTCGCCCGAGTCGTAGGTGGCCAGGTTGAAGTCGTACAGCGAAGCCTCGGACTTCCGGCCGGTGACGACGGCACGGCCGCCGTGCAGGGTCATCCGGATGTCGCCGGTGACGTGCTGGTTGGCCTCGTCGATGAAGCCGTCCAGGGCCCGCTTGAGAGGGGAGAACCACAGGCCGTCGTAGACCAGCTCGCCCCAGCGCTGCTCGACCTGCCGCTTGTAGCGGGCGAGTTCGCGCTCGACGGTGACGTTCTCCAGCTCCTGGTGGGCGGTGATCAGCGCGATCGCGCCGGGCGCCTCGTAGACCTCGCGGGACTTGATGCCGACGAGCCGGTCCTCGACCATGTCGATCCGTCCGATGCCCTGGGCGCCCGCCCGCTCGTTGAGCTGCTGGACGGCCTGAAGGACGGTGACGGGCCTGCCGTCGATGGCGACGGGGACGCCCGCCTCGAAGGAGATGACGACCTCGTCGGCCTCGCGCGGCTCGGCGGGGTTCGAGGTGTACTCGTAGATGTCCTCGATCGGCGCGTTCCAGATGTCCTCGAGGAAGCCGGTCTCGACGGCCCGCCCGAAGACGTTCTGGTCGATGGAGTACGGCGACTTCTTGCTGGTGGCGATCGGGAGCTGCTTCTCCTCGCAGAACGCGATCGCCTTGTCCCGGGTCATCGCGTAGTCACGGACCGGGGCGATGCACTTCAGCTCGGGCGCGAGCGCCACGATGCCGGCTTCGAACCGCACCTGGTCGTTGCCCTTGCCGGTGCAGCCGTGGGCGACGGTGGTCGCGCCGTGCTTCTTCGCGGCGGCCACGAGGTGCTTGACGATCGCGGGCCGGGAGAGCGCGGAGACCAGCGGGTAGCGGTCCATGTAGAGAGCGTTGGCCTTGATCGCGGGGAGGCAGTACTCCTCGGCGAACTCGTCCTTGGCGTCGGCGACCTCCGCCTCCACCGCACCGCAGGCGAGCGCGCGCTTGCGGATGACGTCCAGGTCCTCGCCGCCCTGTCCGACGTCCACAGCGACGGCGACGACCTCGGCGCCTGTCTCCTCGGCGATCCAGCCGATGGCGACGGAGGTGTCCAGACCGCCCGAGTAGGCGAGTACGACGCGCTCGGTCACTGGTTTCTCCTTACGGTGCGCACGCTGACCGGTATAACTATGCAGACCTCCGTATGATTTGTCAACGGACACCGAAAAGCGCTGGTCACAGGGCAGCGCCGCTCCTACAGTGGCCGCGTAAACGGCATGAAGGGGGCGTACGGGATGAGCAGGCGCTGGGACGACGCGGCCGGCCGCGAGGCCGTCGAACGCCTGCTGGAGGGGCGCGGCGCGGGCGACGTGCTGAGTTTCACCGACCCGGCCTGCTGGACCGCGCTCGATCTCGCGGTCCGAAGCTTCGGGCGGTACCTGTGGAACGAGTACGACCCGCGGGCCACGGACCGTCTGCGTACGCGGCAGGAGACCGCTCTGTGCCACCCCGACGGCCGTGTGCGCGAGAGCGCCCTCGCCGGGACGCCCGAGCACCCCGCGTTCTGGTACCTGGTCGTGGTGCGGTGCGCGGACTGGGTGGAGCCGGTACGCCTGCGGGCCCGCCGACTGCTCGCGGAGCACCTGCGCGACGAGCCGGAGCGGTCACTGCGCGCCCTCACCCCCCTCGTACTGCGTATGGGCCGGCGCGAGCAGGGCGGCTGGGCGCGCGACCTGTGGGAGGAGACGCTGCGCGCCGTCCCGCACACGGCACGGGACCTCCTCCACGACACCGGGGACACGGCGACCCGCCGCCTCGCCGCCCGCGCCGTCCTCGAAGCGGGGCTCCTGGATGCCCGCGAACTGGCCCGGTACGCCGCCGGAGAGCAGGACGCGGCCCTGTGGCGGCCCTGGTCGGACGGCGCGCTCGCCGCGATGGCGGCGGACGGGGCGGACGGGACGGACGGGGCAGAGGGGACGGAAGGGGCGGACGACGAGACGATCGACATCCTCCTCGGTGCGCGGGCGCCACTCGTCCGTTCGGCCGGGGTGACCGCGCTCCGGCGGGCGGGACGGGCCCACGAGGCGGCCACCCACCTCACGGACCGGTCGGGACTGGTGCGCGCCTGCGCCCGCTGGCTGTTCAGCAAGGGCGGCGGCGACCCGCACGCCCGCTACCTCGAACTGTGCGGGGATCCCACCACGGTCGAGCCCTACGCGGTGGCGGGACTCGCGGAGTGCGGCAGGCGTGCGGACGCCGCGCTCCTGCGCCCTCTGCTCGGCCACCCCGTCGCCGGGGTGCGGGCACAGGCCGTCGGGGGGCTGCGGCTGCTCGAATCGGTATCCGTGGAGACGGTGCTGCCTCTCCTTGACGACCCGTCGTCCGCGGTGGTCCGCGAGGCGACACGGGCACTGCTTCCGTACACACGCCGGCTTCCGGCGGACCTGCTGACCGAGCGCCTCTCCCCGCAGCGGCCGGCTCACGTCCGCCGAGCGGCGTTCCGCCTGCTGCGCGCACAGGGCGGACTCGTGCAACTCCGTGCCGCGGTGGCCGTGTTGACGGATGCCGACGCCAGGCTGCGACGGAACGCGGAGTCCGCCGTGCAGCTGCGCCGCTGGGTGGACGATGTTCCGGCCCGGGACGCGGAGGCGGACCGGCTGCTCAGACAGTGCACGCACCTGTTCAGCGACTACGTCATGACGGTGCTGCGCGGGCGCATCGGGCTCCCGAAGTGACGCCGGGCGGATAATCGCCTTCATGGGTCAAACGTATGAACAAATCGAAGGCCGCCTCCGCGAGTTCATCGAGGAGCAGCCGGTCTTCTTCACGGCGACCGCGCCGCTGGCCGGCGACGGGCACGTCAACCTCTCTCCCAAGGGCCGCCGCGGAACCCTCGTCGTCCTCGACGCGACGACACTCGCCTACCTCGACTTCGGCGGCAGCGGCGCCGAGACCGTCGCACACGTCCGCGAGGAGGGGAACGGACGGATCACGCTGATGTGGTGCGCCTTCTCCGGACCGCCGAAGGTGGTGCGGGTGCACGGGCGGGGCGAGGCGGTCTTCCGGGACGATCCGCGGTGGGCCGGACTCGTCCGCAACTTCAAGGAGGCCGACGGCCCCGGCGCCCGCGCGATCATCGTCGTCCACGCCCGCCGTATCAGCCAGGTCTGCGGCTTCGCCGTGCCGTTCATGGACTACCGGGAGGAACGCACGCAGCACGCGGAGCACTTCGGGCGGAAGTCGGACGAGGAGTTCGCGGCGTACTGCGAGAAGAAGGTCGGGGTCAGCCTGGACGGGCTGCCGGCGCTGCCGCTGCCGTTGCCGGCGCGCACGGACTGATCCGGCGGAGGCGTTTCCGCTGCCCGGGGCGCGCGATACGCGGCTCCGCGGCATGGCGGGCCGGCCCGAGCCCCGTGTCGCGCTTTACGCGATGGTGGACGTCTCCACCCCGCCAAGCGTGGCGGGCCCCGGAACCGGCCTGGATCTCGCTCCGGGAAACGGCCGCTGACGGGGCGACTCCAGCCCCCGTCGGCGGCTGAGGCGCGGTGTTTCGGGGGCAGAGCCCGAATTCGGGGTGGGGTCCCTCCACGCCGACGGCGCAGGGGGACCCACCCGTGGCCGTCAGGCCGGGCGGGTGCGTGGGTGGGCGGAGAAAGGGCTACCGCCCGTTCTGCGCCAACCGCAGCAGGTGGTCCGCCAGCGCCTGCCCGCCCGCCGGATCCCGGCTGATCAGCATCAGCGTGTCGTCACCGGCGATCGTGCCCAGCACGTCCTGCAGCTCCGCCTGGTCGATGGCCGACGCCAGGAACTGTGCCGCCCCCGGCGGTGTCCGCAGGACGACGAGATTCGCCGAGGCCTCCGCGGAGATCAGCAGTTCGCTGGAGAGACGCCGCATGCGCTCCTCCTTCGCCGACTCGCCGAGCGGGGCCTGCGGGGTGCGGAAGCCGCCCTCGCTGGGAACCGCGTAGATCAGCTCGCCGCCGGTGTTGCGGATCTTCACCGCGCCCAGTTCGTCGAGGTCCCGGGAGAGCGTCGCCTGCGTGACGTGCAGTCCGTTGTCCGCGAGGAGCTTGGCCAGCTGGCTCTGGGAGCGCACCGGCTGCCGGTTGAGGATGTCCACGATCCGGCGGTGGCGGGCCGTGCGGGTCTGCGGTACGGCGGGCCCGGCGTGCTCGGCGTGCTCGTTGTCCTGCGCCTCGGTCATCGTCGTCTCATTCCCCGGATCGTCCTTCCCCGTTGCTCGCGTCGAGGATGCCGGGCAGCGCCTGGAGGAACGCGTCCACCTCGGCGTCGCCGACGGTCAGTGCGGGCATGAGCCGTACGACATCGGGCGCGGGGGCGTTCACCAGGAAGCCTGCATCCTGAGCCGCCTGCTGCACCTTCGGTGCGAGGGGCTCGGTGAGCACGATACCCAGCAGCAGCCCGCTGCCGCGGACGTGGGAGACGAGCGGGTGGCCGAGGCCCTCGATTCCGTCGCGCAGCTTCTCGCCGAGCCGCTTGACCGAGTCGAGGACGCCGTCGGCGGAGAGGGTGTCGAGGACTGCGAGTCCGGCGGCGCACGCGACCGGGTTGCCGCCGAAGGTGGTGCCGTGCTGGCCCGGCCGCAGCAGGTCGGCCGCCTTGCCGAAGACGACGGTCGCGCCGATGGGCAGGCCGCCGCCGAGGCCCTTGGCCAGGGTGACCACATCGGGCTCCACGCCCTGGTGGGCCTGGTGCTCGAACCACTGCCCGGTCCGTCCGACGCCCGTCTGGACCTCGTCGAGGACGAGCAGCGTGCCCGTCGCCCCGGTGATCTCCCGGGCGGCCTCCAGATAGCCCTTGGGCGGTACGACGACGCCGTTCTCGCCCTGGATCGGCTCGATGATCACGAGTGCGGTGTTCTCCGTGACCGCGGCCCGCAGTGCCTCCGCGTCGCCGTACGGTACATGGGTCACGTCGGAGGGCAGGGGCAGGAACGGGTCCTGCTTGGCGGGCTGTCCGGTGAGCGCGAGCGCGCCCATCGTGCGGCCGTGGAACCCGCCGGTGGTGGCGACCATGTGCTGACGACCCGTCAGCCGGCCGATCTTGAAGGCGGCTTCGTTGGCCTCGGCACCCGAGTTGCAGAAGTAGACGCGTCCCGGGCGGCCGAAGAGCTGGAGCAGCCGTTCGGCGAGCGCGACGGGCGGCTCCGCGACGTACAGGTTGGAGACGTGGCCGAGGGACGCGATCTGGCGGGTGACGGCCTCGACGACGGCGGGGTGGGCGTGGCCGAGCGCGTTGACCGCGATGCCGCCGACGAAGTCGGTGTACTCGGTGCCGTCCGCGTCCCAGACCTTGGCGCCCTCGCCGCGGACCAGCGACAGTTTCGGCGTGCCGTAGTTGTCGGTCATGACGCCCTGCCACCGCCGGGCGAGGGCCTCGTTGGCGTCGGTGCTCATTTTTCCCCCAGTCCGTCGGGCACGACCATGGTGCCGATGCCCTCGTCGGTGAAGATCTCCAGCAGGATCGAGTGCGGGACACGGCCGTCGATCACGCGGGCGGTGTTGACGCCGTTGCGTACGGCGTGCAGGCAGCCCTCCATCTTGGGGACCATGCCGCTGGACAGCTCCGGGAGGAGCTTCTCGAGTTCGCTCGCGGTGAGCCGGCTGATGACCTCGTCGCTGTCGGGCCAGTCCTCGTAGAGGCCCTCGACGTCGGTGAGGACCATCAGGGTCTCTGCGCCGAGCGCGGCGGCGAGTGCCGCGGCCGCCGTGTCGGCATTGACGTTGTAGACGTGTCCGTCGTCCTGGGAGCGCGCGATCGAGGAGATGACCGGGATGCGGCCGTCGGCGAGCAGCGCCGCGATGGCGCCGGTGTCGATCTCGGTGATCTCGCCGACCCGGCCGATGTCGACGAGCTCGCCGTCGATCTGCGGCTGGTGCTTGGTGGCGGTGATGGTGTGGGCGTCCTCGCCGGTCATGCCGACGGCGAGCGGTCCGTGCTGGTTGAGCAGCCCGACCAGCTCGCGCTGCACCTGACCGGCGAGGACCATGCGTACGACGTCCATGGCTTCGGGGGTGGTGACCCGCAGCCCCGCCTTGAACTCGCTGACCAGGCCGTGCCGGTCGAGCGCGGCGGAGATCTGCGGGCCGCCGCCGTGCACGACGACCGGCTTGAGGCCGGCCTGGCGCAGGAAGACGACGTCCTGCGCGAAGGCGGCCTTCAGGTCCTCGTCGATCATCGCGTTGCCGCCGAACTTGATGACGACGATCCTGCCGTTGTGGCGGGTGAGCCAGGGCAGTGCCTCGATGAGGATCTGCGCCTTGGGCAGGGCGGTGTGCTTCCGCGTCGGACCGTGCGAATCACTCATGAGCTGTACGCGCTGTTCTCGTGGACGTAGTCGGCGGTGAGGTCGTTGGCCCAGATGACGGCGGACTCGGACCCGGCGGCGAGGTCGGCGGTGATCCTGACCTCCCGGTAGCGCATGTCGACGAGGTCCCGGTCCTCGCCGACGGAGCCGTTCTTGCAGACCCAGACGTCGTTGATGGCGACGTTGAGCTGGTCGGGCTCGAAGGCGGCTTCGGTGGTGCCGATGGCCGAGAGCACCCGGCCCCAGTTGGGGTCCTCGCCGTGGATGGCGCACTTGAGGAGGTTGTTGCGGGCGATGGACCTGCCGACCTCGACGGCGTCGTCCTCGGTCGCGGCGTTGATCACTTCGATCCGGATGTCCTTGCTGGCACCCTCCGCGTCACCGATGAGCTGCCGCGCGAGGTCGTCGCAGACGGCGCGTACGGCTTCGGCGAACTCGTTCTGCGCAGGAACGATCCCGCTCGCGCCGGAAGCCAGCAGCAGCACCGTGTCGTTGGTCGACATGCAGCCGTCGGAGTCGACCCGGTCGAAGGTCTGCCGGGTGGCGTCGCGCAGCGCCGCGTCGAGGGTGGCGGAGTCCAAGTCCGCGTCGGTGGTGAGGACGACGAGCATCGTCGCGAGGCCGGGGGCGAGCATGCCCGCGCCCTTGGCCATGCCACCGACCGTCCAGCCTGCCCCGGAGCCGTCGGCCTGGGGGGACCCCCCTCCCTGGGCGAAGGCCGTCTTGTGGACGGTGTCGGTGGTCTTGATCGCGATGGCGGCCTTCTCGCCGCCGTGTTCGGAGAGCTGGGCGGCGGCCTGCTCGATGCCGGGGAGCAGCTTGTCCATGGGGAGCAGCACACCGATCAGGCCGGTGGAGGCGACTGCCACCTCGCCGGCGCTGTGGCCGAGCACTTCGGCGGCCTTCTCCGCCGTGGCGTGGGTGTCCTGGAAGCCCTTGGGACCGGTGCAGGCGTTGGCGCCACCGGAGTTGAGGACCACCGCGGTGACCTCACCACCCTTGAGGACCTGCTCCGACCACAGGACGGGGGCGGCCTTCACGCGGTTCGAGGTGAAGACGCCCGCGGCGGCGCGGCGGGGCCCGTTGTTGACCACGAGGGCCAGGTCCGGGTTGCCGTTCGCCTTGATTCCGGCGGCGATGCCCGCTGCCGTGAATCCTTTCGCTGCGGTCACGCTCACGGCGCAACTCCAATCGTGGAAAGACCGGTGCTCTCGGGAAGTCCGAGGGCGATGTTCATGCTCTGCACCGCGCCGCCGGCGGTGCCCTTGGTGAGGTTGTCGATGGCGCTGATCGCGATGACGCGCCCGGCGCTCTCGTCGTACGCCACCTGGATCTGGACGGCGTTGGAGCCGTACACGGAGGCGGTGGCGGGCCACTGCCCCTCGGGCAGCAGGCGGACGAACTCCTCGCCGGCCAGCGCCTTCTCGTAAGCGGCCCGTACGTCCTGTGCGGTGGTGCCCGGCTTCGCCTTCACGGAGCAGGTCGCGAGGATCCCGCGGGCCATGGGGGCGAGGGTGGGCGTGAAGGAGACGGTGACCCGCTCCCCCGCGACCGCGCTCAGGTTCTGGATCATCTCGGGGATGTGGCGGTGGCCGCCGCCGACGCCGTAGGGGCTCATCGAGCCCATGACCTCGGAACCGAGCAGATGCGGCTTGAGCGCCTTGCCGGCGCCGGACGTCCCGGTGGCGGCGGTGATCACGGCCTCGGGCTCTGCGATCCCCGCCCGGTAGGCCGGGAACAGCGCGAGCGAGACGGCGGTCGGATAGCAGCCGGGCACGGCGACGCGCCTGGACCCCGCCAGTGCGGCGCGGGCGCCGGGCAGCTCCGGCAGGCCGTAGGGCCAGGTACCGGCATGCTCGGAGCCGTAGAACTTCTCCCAGTCCGCGGCGTCCTCGAGCCGGAAGTCGGCGCCCATGTCGATGACCAGCACGTCGTCGCCGAGCTGCTCGGCGACGGCGGCGGACTGCCCGTGGGGCAGGGCGAGGAACACGACGTCGTGTCCGGCGAGCACCTCCGGGGTGGTCGGCTCCAGCACCCGGTCGGCCAGCGGCAGCAGGTGCGGCTGCAGGCCGCCGAGGGGCAGGCCGGCGTTGGAGTTCCCGGTCAGGGCGCCGATCTCGACCTCGGGGTGGGCGAGAAGCAGTCGGAGC
Organism: Streptomyces sp. NPDC003023; assembly: GCF_042888225.1. NCBI lineage: Bacteria > Bacillati > Actinomycetota > Actinomycetes > Kitasatosporales > Streptomycetaceae > Streptomyces > Streptomyces sp. NPDC003023. Next base: position 252,982 of record NZ_JBIAPL010000007.1, on the reverse strand, counting down.
AGTTCCCCGCCCGCGTATCCGCTCGCACCTGCAACTGCTGCACGTACCGTCATCGAAACATCCTCCTCATCGGAGGCATGACTATACGCATGAACGCAGTTTTATGCAATGGCTTGGCTGTCAGGCCCGGCCTGCCATGCCGGCCTTCAGCAACGATGACGGGGTACGGCTCAGTCCTGCCGGCGGTAGAGGTCCCGCAGCAGGGAAATCTCGGCGCCGTGATGGATCAGCTCCCTGTTGACGTGCAGGACCCTGTTCTCCATGGGATACCGCTCGGGACCCACTGTGGGCGGATTCTCCAGGTCGGCGTCCGAGAGCGCGCGGACCCCCGCGTTCCATCTCCCGTACATCTCATCGAGCTGTTTCAGCGCCTCGTCAGCGGTCCCCGCGTAGGCGAATGTCGCGGAGTCGACGTCCTGGCCGCCGAAGTACCATCCGACCCGACAGCCCAGGCAGTCGACGATGATGTGCGCCAGCCGCCAGGCGATCGTGGTCACCGGCGCCGGCACCGGGCCAGGGGACGCGGAGTCCATCGTCCATTCCCCCGAACCTTCCGGCATCGGTGCGGTCGACGTGCCGCGTGGGCGGATGCTCCAACAGCCACGCACCGGCTCCCAGAAGTACTCCTCATCGGTGAGACCGTCCAGCCGCGGCCGCAGGTTTTTGTGCCAGTACCAGTCCAGCTGCTCCGCGAGCCGGTCGCCTCTTGTCATGTCCGCACACTACATACAGAGGAGACCCGCCCGAGATCAGCATGAGTGTCCCCCTCGGCTACTCGACCCCTCGGGCCGGAGACCGGCGGACGGGGTGACCATCAGGACCGTCGGTGAGCCAGGAGCCGTCACCCAGGGGCTCCAGTTCGTACGGGTTGGTCACCTCGACGGCGATCTCACCGCCGACCATGCCCGTGTTCACGTCGACCAGGCGGTGGCGGAACCATTCCTCCGCATCCTCGTCGCCCTCGTTCTCACCGACCAGCGTGACGACGGCCGTGTCCGGGGTCAGGTAGCCGCCGGACCACTCCACGAACGTCTCTTCGGGGTCGTATCCGAATGCCTCGGCGGAGAGAGTGAAGAGCACCTCCCCGCTGGGGTGGCGGTGGAAGGCGACATCTCCCTGCCCGTGGTCGACGGTCATGAACTGCTCCCCTCCCGGCGCCAGGTCGATCAGGCAGCGGTCCGACCACGGGTACGTCACGAACTCCACCGCGCCGTCAGCCCCGGGGGTACCCCTGAGAACGACGGCACCGTCCTGGCCCTCACCGACGTCGAGGTAGATGCTGCCGTCCACGGGGTGGACGTGGTGGCCGGCTCCGTGCCCGACCGTCTCCAACTCCCGGCGCGCGAGGACCGCCCCGCTGTCGGTGTCGTACACGACCCATTGGTCTCCCCCGCGTCCCGCCATCGCGTCCGGGCGGTAGACCCACACGTTCCGACCGTCCAGAGACAGCACGCAGCCGGGCCGGTGGCCGTGGAGCACGTCGGAGTGCGGTTCGAAGTCCGACGCCCACACCAGGTCACCGGCGCGCGTGAGGCAGACGACGCCGTTCAGGGTCGTGTACACGACTCGCTCGAGATCGGGCCGGACCGCCGACTCCACGACGTCGTCGCCGGGCCGCGGCTGGAACACCGCGGCGGGTTCCAGTGTCCCGAGTGCGCCGGGGCCCGTCAGGTAGGCACGGATCTGCCCGTCGTGGTGGCGCGTGACGACCTTCGGAGGCGGCGCAGAGATCATCCGCCGAGGCTAACGCCCGGCTCGGGCCGACAGAGAACCGGGCAGGCCGGCTGCAACACTCTTCCTGGCGGTGTCTGTCTGCCCAGCGCCGCCGGCTCAATGTGCTGACGCGACAATGACGCAGGACGAGTACGACGACTTCGCAGAAGCCGGGCGCCCACCACACAGCCCGCCAGGTGGACAACACCAGGGGCGACAGCGGAAGATCCACCCGCTCCGAGGAGTCCACGCATGCCGTACAAGCCCTCGATCAACGAGGCCCTTCAGGTCCTGCGGGACGAGCTGGGAGGCAGCCCCGGCGAGCTCGACGGCAGCCTGACCACGCATGACGCCTGGACGGCGTTCCTGCGCTTCGGCGGGCAGCGCTTCGAGACACCTGCGACCCCTGACTCCGACGGACTGCTTTTCCAGTACGGCACGTATGCCTTCGACGGCCCGCCGATGTTCATGCTGGATCTCACCCGGCAGTTCGAGATCAACGATGCCAACGGTGAGCACGACCACTACGTGCAGATCCACTGCGAGCTCCGGTACACCCCCCGGTCGCCGCTCAAGGACCTCGGGACCTTCGGCTCATGGTTCTTCCACGACTCGGGTGACGACCTCCATACCTGGGCCGCATCGCTGGGCGTCCGTCTGAAACCGCTCCGGGATCACGAACCCGCCGGGATCCGTCTCTACGAAGATCCGGTTTAGGCGAGGTCAGCCACCGCCCCCGACCGCGTACTTGAACCGGTGCAACGGCTTCTCGTATCCACGAATGGGCCCTGCTCCCACGCCGGGTCCACAGGCCGATCGAGAGTGGCGGGGCCCTCAGGCCTTGACGGCCTCCGCGATCCGCAGGGCGGCCTGGGCCGGTGTGAGGTGCGTGGTGTCGACGACCGCGGCCTCGCCGTGCAGCCATGTCCGGGCCGCCTCGGCGTAGGGCTCGAGGTGTTCGAGACGGAACGGGGAGGGCCCGAGAACGGTGTCCCCCTCGATGCGTCCGCGGAGGGTTTCCTCGTCGGCGTGGAGGACGAAGTGCCGCACCGGAATGTCATGCCGGGCGAGGCCCGAACTGATCTCCCGCCAGTACTGCTCGACGAGGACGGTCATCGGCATCACCAGAGTCCCGCCGGTGTAGTCGAGGATGCGGTGGGCGGTCTCGATCACGAGTTGCCGCCACGGCGGCCAGTGCTGGAAGTTGCCCGTCCAGGGCAGCCCCGGCCTGATGTCCATGAGTGTCTCACCGACCTTCTCGGCGTCGAACACCCGTGAATCCGGGAGCAGCTGCTGTACGACAGCACTGGTCGTCGTCTTGCCCGCGCCGTGGGTGCCGTTGATCCATACGATCATGGAACCGACGCTACCGCCGGGCCGGGCGCGAAAGCGGGCACTTCAGAAGTCGGTTACGGCTTGGGCGGTTTCGCCTCGCCCTGGTTACTCGTACTCGCGGACCGTGGACGACCACGACCACGACCACGACCACGACCACGATCCGCGAAGCGTCCCCTACGAGATCCACCTACCGAAGGTCCGAGTCAAAGGCATGTGCTCAGCCGACGGCAGCGCCGAACCACTCGGGCAGCCGGCTGACCAGATCCTCCTGGTCCTCGCCGACCCAGGCGACATGGCCGTCCGGCCGGAGCAGCACGGCGGGTACGTCCGGTTCCTCGCCGGCGTCGACGACGTGGTCGACCCGGTCCTCCCAGCCGGCCACGGAAAGCCGGCCGGTGCGGTCGAGCAGCAGTCCGTGGCCACCGTGCATCCGCTCGTACAGGCGTCCCTGCTTCAGCTTCACGTCCGGCAGCCGTCGGCCGAGCAGTTCATGGCCTTCGCCGAAGTCGTAGCGGACCCCGACGGCCGTGATCATCTCGGTGACGTACCGGTTCACCTCCTCGAAGTCCATCAGCTTCGAGAACAGCTCCCGCAACGCGGTCGCACCCGGGTCGGTCCCCATCAGCGCGATCTGCGCGCGGGTGTTGTCCAGCACGCGGGCACCCACCGGATGCCGCTCGGTGTGGTACGTGTCCAGCAGTCCGTCCGGTGCCCAGCCGTTCACCGTGGCGGCAAGTTTCCAGCCGAGGTTGAACGCGTCCTGCACACCGAGGTTGAGCCCCTGCCCGCCGGTGGGCGGGTGGATGTGCGCCGCGTCGCCGGCCAGCAGCACCCGGCCGGCCCGGTAGCGCTCGGCCTGCCTGGTGGCGTCGCCGAACCGGGAGAGCCAGCGCGGCGAGTGGATGCCGAAGTCGGTGCCCGCGAAGGCCCGCAGCTGCTGCTTGAAGTCTTCGAGGGTCGGCACGGCCGCACGGTCCTCGGCCACGCCGTCGGCGGGCACGACGATGCGGTACACCCCCTGGCGCCCGTCCACATCGGGAACGGCCCCGAAACGCAGATGGGTCCTGCGGACTTCCTCGACGACGGCGGCGATCGTCGCCGGATCCTCGGTCACCTGCATGTCGCCCAGCAGCGTCTCGACCGTGGCGGGCTCACCGGGGAAGCCGATGCCGAGCGCCTTGCGCACCGTACTGCGACCGCCGTCGCACCCGACGAGGTAGCGCGAGCGCAGCCGCGTGCCTTCCTCGCCGGCCACGTCCCCGCCGGCGGGGGCGCTGCCGGGCGCCGCCAGCTCGACGGTCACCCCGTCCTCGTCCTGGCTCAGCCCCACCACTTCGCAGCCGCGCCGGATCTCGGCACCGAGTTCGACAGCACGCTCGTGGAGCAGTCGCTCGGTGACCGGCTGCGGGGTGGCGAGACCGTACGGGTGGGCCGTGTCCAGGCTGTCGGGCCACGGCTTGGAGATGCCGCCGAAGAGACCGCCGACCTGGAACTTCTCGCTGACCGCGAGGAACCGGTCCAGCAGGCCGCGCTGATCCATCACCTCGACGCTGCGCGCGTGCAGTCCGCGCCCGCGGGACTGCCCGGTCGGTTCCGTCAGCCTCTCCAGCACGACCACATGCACTCCGGCCAGCCGCAACTCGCAGGCCAGCATCAAGCCGGTCGGTCCGCCGCCTACCACGATCACGTCAATCATCAACACGCCCATTCAACGAGACTGGTTTTCGGCCGGCCGCTCCGCGGCGCGGTAACGCGGTGCGCCGGTGCGCACACCCGCGTCTCCGCGCCGAGCGCTGCGAACACGGCAGAGCCCAACGGGCTTCGCGATATGCCTGTTTCCGCAGGCTGCGGCCTTGGCGCGCCATTCTGCGGCACGCCCGGGGCCTTGCCGCAAGCCCCCCGGTGCGCTATACGTTGAGAGTGGCAAGGAGTGGGTTCCCTCCTTGCCTTTGTCTTTGCCCTCCGTCTGCGCGTCCGTGCATCTGTGCGTCCGCTCGGGACGGACGGGGCTCCTCCCGAAACGGTGACGCGCCGCGCACCGGCTTCGTCGGTGTCGACGACGGCCGAAGACGGTTGAGATGTCGCCCTGTCATAGGGAAGGGTCTGCGGTCATGGAGTTCTTCTGCTACCACCGCGACCGGTCCGAATCCCTGTCTCTGCGCTACGAGTTGCTGGAAGAGCACTGGTCGTACATGGACCGGTACGCGAAGGAGATGGTCGCCCGCGGACCGACCCTCACCGAGGACGGCGAAACGCCCACGGGCAGCGTGCACATCGTCGATCTGCCCGATCCCGCCGCCGCGCGCGCGTTCGCCTTCGACGAGCCCGGCCTCCAGGCAGGCGTGTACCGGGATGTGATGCTGCGCCGGTGGCGCAACATGCTGGGCCGCACCATGTGGGACTTTCCCGGTGGGGGCACCGGCGGCAACCGGTATCTGGTGTTCGGCCTCGGCGCGGGGGAGGCCGCCGATACTGCCGTACCGGACGACCGGGACGCCCTGATCGCGTACGGACCGCTGCTGTCCGACGACGGCAGTGCCTGGCTGGGGACGGCGGCGCTGGTCCTGGCACCGGACCCGGACCGGGCACGAGCCGTCCTGACTCCGGGCCGGTACACGGACATCGAGGTCCACAGATGGCAGTTCGGCGGGCGGCCGGCCTGAACCCGGAGAACCACCCGCCGACACCCGGTTGACGGTGTCCTGCCCGTCGCGGCCGTCACGGCAGCACGGTCACCGTCAACCGGAGCGGCCGGTCACGCCGGCCGACCCGCTACGGGGCGAGCCCGTCGGCGACCAGGCCCGCGAGCACGGCCTCGCCGAGCGCGTGCACGGCCGACTGCGGCCGGACCATCACGGTGAACTCCTTGATCCTGCCCGCCTCGTCGAAGTGGAGCATGTCGATGCCGTGGATCTCCTTGCCCTGGACGGTGGCCCGGAAGACGAGAATCGCCGACGGCGCCTCCGCTCCGTCGGCGCTGGTCCGGGCCGTGCCGGTGAAGTCCCCGACGTAGCGGAAGTCCTCGAACGTGCGCAGCAGGACACCGAAGAGGCCGAGCACCATGGGCCTGCCCTCGAAGGGCGTGAACTTCACCGGGCTGTAGAGGCGGATGTCCTCGGTGAACAGATCCTCCAGTGCCTCGTGGTCGCCCGCCTCGACGGCGGCGCGGAAACGTGCTGCGCTCCCCATGCCCTCTCCCAGTACTCAAGAATATGACTAGTCTGTTTTTTGAGTATGCTGCCATCGGCGGACGAAGAAGGGGAAGGGGTTGCTCCCATGGCTTTGAGACACGCGGTGCTGGCGGCGCTGCTGGACGGCGAGTACAGCGGGTATCAGCTGGCGAAGGCGTTCGACGTGGGTGTGGCGAACTTCTGGCACGCCCTGCCGCAGCAGCTGTACGCCGAGCTGGCCAAGCTGGAGAAGGAGGGCCTCGTCACGGGCCGCCAGGTGGTCCAGGAGACCCGGCCGAACAAGCGGCTGTTCCGGGTCTCCGACGCCGGGCTGGCCGAGCTGGAGCGTTTCGCGGCGGCCACGCCGAAGCCGTCGTTCATCCGCGACGACCTGCTCGTCAAGGTCCAGGCCGTCGACGGCGTCGACTCCGGACCGGTGATCGAGCAGCTCGAGGAGCGCGCGTCCGCGGCCGAGGCCAGGATCGAGCTCTTCGGCGGTCTGCTGCGGCGGATGCGGGGTGACGCGGACGAGGAGGAGTTCCTCCGCCGGGGCGGACGTATCGGTCCGTACCTGACCTGCCTGCGCGGACTGGCTCTGGAGGAGGAGCACCGGGACTGGTGCCTGCGGGTCGCAGGTGTCCTGAAGGAGAGGCAGGCGTCCCGTGCCCGGAAGTGAGCGGCCACGCTACCTGCGCTACGTCGCCCTGGGCGACAGCCAGACCGAAGGGCTCGGCGACGGCGACGAGTCAGCAGGCGGTCTGCGCGGTTGGGCGGACCGGCTGGCCGAGCACCTCACAGCCGTCAGCCCCACGCTCCGGTACGCCAATCTGGCGGTACGGGGACGCGTCGCCGCGCAGGTCCGCGCCGAACAGCTGGAGCCCGCCCTGGCGCTGCGTCCCGATCTGGTGTCCGTCGTCGCGGGGGCGAACGATCTGCTCCGGCCACGGTTCGACGCCGCCGAGGTGGCGGGTCATCTGGAGGAGATGTTCGCCGCGCTCTCGTCCTCCGGCGCCCACGTCGTGACGCTGACCTTCCCGGACGTCGGGAGGATCACGCCGCTCGCCAAGCCGCTCGGGCCGCGCGTGCACGATCTCAACGCCCGCATACGGGAAGCGGCCGCCCGCCACCGGGTCACCGTCGCGGAGACCGCGCCGCACGCGGTCACCACCGACCCGCGCCTGTGGAGCGCGGACCGGCTTCATGCCAGTCCCCTCGGTCACGAGCGGATCGCCGCGGCCGTCGCCCACGCCATCGAGCTGCCCGGAAGCAGCGACGCCTGGACTCTGCCGCTGCCGCCGCGAGCGGTCGTCACGGGCCGTCCGGCCGTGGTGGCCGAACTGCGCTGGGCTGCCGCGTTCCTCGGACCCTGGATCGGGCGCCGGCTTCGCGGCCGGTCCTCCGGCGACGGCCGCACGGCGAAGCGCCCCGGTCTCCTGCCGCTCGTACCGCTCCTGCCGCTCCTGGACGAAGGGCAGGAAGGCGCGCCGCGCGGCTGACCGCCTCGGCGCGCGTTCGTCAGCGCGTGCTCAGCGCGTACGTCACCGTGCGTCGTTCTCGGTGTTCTTCGCCGCGTTCTTCTCCTTGATGCGCACGGCTTCCCGGCGGACCTCGGCCTGGGTGGCGCGTTCCTGCCGCAGCCAGTCGGGGAGGTCCTGCTTCAGCGCGTCGATCTGCTCCGTGGTGAGGGCCTCCGTGACTCCGCCGCGGGCGAGGCCCGCGATGGAGACGCCCAGCTTCGCCGCGACGACCGGCCGGGGGTGCGGGCCGTTGCGCCGCAGGTCCAGCAGCCACTGGGGCGGATCGGCCTGCAGCGCGCTCAACTCGCTGCGCGAGACGACACCCTCCTGGAACTCGGTGGGGGTGGCCGGGAGGTACACACCCAGCTTCTTCGCCGCGGTCGCGGGCTTCATCGTCTGGGTGGTCTGGTGCGACGTCATGGTGTCAAGGGTATCGAGCATGTTCGATGCCTCCGACCACGACCGGTAACCTGGCGGGGTGACAGGCTCGGAAGTACCCCCTTCGTTCCGGCTGGCCTACGTTCCGGGCGTGACACCGACCAAGTGGGTGCGGATCTGGAACGAGCGGCTGCCGGACGTGCCGCTGACCCTCGTCCCGGTCTCCCCGGCCGACGCACCCGGTCTGCTGCGGCGTGGCGACGCCGACGCCGGGCTCGTACGGTCGCCGATCGACCGTACGGACCTCAGCGCGATCCCTCTCTACACGGAGACGACCGTGGTCGTGGTCCCCAAGGACCACGTCGTGGCCGCGGTCGAAGAGGTGACCACGGACGATCTCGCGGACGACATCGTGCTGCACCCCCTCGACGACACCCTCGAATGGGAGCGCCTGCCCGGGCGGCCCGCCGTCGAGCGGCCCGCCACCACGGCCGACGCCGTCGAGCTGGTGGCCGCGGGGGTGGGAGTCCTCGTCGTCCCGCAGTCGCTGGCACGCCTGCACCACCGCAAGGACCTCACGTACCGGACGGTCTCCGACGCCCCCGAGTCGAGCGTCGCACTGTCCTGGCCCGAGGGCGAGACCACCGATCTGGTGGAGCAGTTCATCGGCATCGTCCGCGGCCGGACGGTCAACAGCACCCGGGGCCGGCCCGCGGCGGCCGCCCAGCCCGCGCAGAAGCGCACCAAGCCGGGAGGCGCACGGCCTGCGCCCGCGGGCGGCAAGGCGTCGGGCAGTCGCTCACGCAGCGGCGCCGGCGGATCCGGCGGCAAGGGCAGTGGCGGTTCCAAGGCTGGTGGCTCCAAGGGCGCCGGCGGCCCCAAGGGTGGTGGCGGGAAGAGCGGCGGCAAGCGCGGCAAGCCGCGCCGCCGGCCGTAGCAGCCGCGCTCGGGCCCACTCATGCGGACAGTGACCGGGCGGCCGGGCTCCGGTCAGGCCGCGGCCTCCAGTCGCAGGTTCCAGCGGCCCGGCACCCCGGTCAGCGTCACCGTCGACAGCGGGCGGACGTCCACGTTCCAGTACATCGACGGGTGCGCCCTCAGCGCGTACACGAAGGCCGCCCGTACGACGGCGGGCTCTGCCACCGCGACGATCGAGCCCCCGTCGTCCGCGGGGCGGGTGTCCAGCCAGCCCCCTATGCGCGAGATGAACGCGAGGAGAGGTTCCCCGCCGTGCGGTGCGCTGCGCGGGTCGGTGAGCCACGCGTCGACGGCGGCGGGCTCCATGGCCGTGACCTCCGCCAGCGTGAACCCGCGCCAGCGGCCCATGTCGCAGTCCCGCAGGGCGGGCTGGGCCAGAGGTGCGAAGCCCAGGGCGTCGCCGGTCGCCCGGCTGCGCGCGGTGGGCGAGCAGTAGCGCAGCTCGGCGGCGCTGAGCGGTACGAGGGCGTGCGCGGCGAGCTGCACCTCGTGCCAGCCCGCCTGGTCGAGCGGCCGTTCGTCGTCGAAGCGCTCGGTGAGCAGCGAGGAGGTGCGCGCGGCGGCGACCAAAGTGACCCGGACACTCATGGCGTGATGGTGCTGGCCAACGCCTCGCAGGTCAAGAGTCTGCCGCCGACGGACCGGGCTCCGTCAGCCGGGCGGGGTCTCGCCGACGCGGTGGCCCGCTCCCGCGCCGTCAGCGGAGCGCTTCGTCACAGGCGGCGCGCATTCTGCGGACGCCTTCGGCGATCTCGGCCGGTCCCGCGACTCCCGCGAAGCTCAACCGGAGGTGACCTGCGGGGGGTTCGGCACAGAAGTAGGGGCGGCCGGGCGCCACGGCGACGCCCGCCCGCAGGGCGGCGGCGACGAGCGCCGCCTCCCTCGTCCCGTCGGGCAGCCGCAGCCACAGGTGCTGGCCGCCGGACGGGATGTGCGGCAGTGCCAGGTCGGGCAGGGCGAGCCGGAGCGCCGCGGCCATCGCGTCCCGACGCGTCTTCAGTTCGGCGGCCACGCCGCGCAGATGGCGGCTCCACGCGGGCGCGCCAACCAGTTCGAGGGCGGCTTCCTGGAGCGGCCGGGAGACGAAGAAGTTGTCGACGACGTGGATGGCTCGGAGCCGTTCGAGGACCGGGCCGCGGGCGGCGAGCACGCCCACCCGCAGGCTGGGCGAGGTCGCCTTCGTGAGCGAGCTGACGTGGACGACGACCCCGTCCGGGTCTTCCGCGGCGAGCGGCGGCGGCAGAGTGCCCGCGTCGTCGTGGGCGAGGCGGCGGGCGAAGTCGTCCTCGACGACGAACGCCCCGGCCTCGCGGGCGATGCGCAGTACGTCGGCGCGCCGGGCGGGTGCGAGGACGGCGCCGGTCGGGTTCTGGAAGAGCGGCTGGCAGACGAAGACCCGTGCGCCGGTGGCGTGGAAGGCCGCGGCCAGCAGTTCGGGCCGTACGCCTTCCGCGTCGGTGGGAACCGGCACGGGCCGCAGTCCGGCGGCGCGGGCGATGGCGAGCATGCCCGGGTACGTGGGCGACTCGACGAGGACGGGCGCGCCGGGCGGTGCGAGCGCGCGCAGTGCGGTGGTCAGGGCGGACTGGCCGCCCGATGTGACGAGGACGTCGGCAGCGGTGACGGTGCCGCCGACGCCGCGGGCGAACCATTCGCGCAGTTCGGGCAGTCCCTCGGTCGGTGGGCGGCCCCATGCCCCGGGGCGGCGTCCGGCGCGGGTGAGGGCGGCGGCCATGGCCCGCTCCGGCTGGAGGGAGGTGTGCAGATAGCCGCCGTTGAACTCGACGACGCCGGGGGGCGGTGCGGCGAGGGTGACGAGTACGCCGGAGGCGTCGACGGCGCGCGGCACGACCTCTGCGGCGGAGTCGGCGCTGAGCGCGACTTCCTGCCACGAGGTGTCACCGGCGGGCGGCGCGGCTGGACGGGGCTCTGCACGGTAGGCGCCGGCGCCGGGCCGGGTGACGACGAGCCCTTCCGCGGCGAGCTGTGCGAGCGCGCGGGAGACGGTCACCGGGGACACCCGGAAGCGTTCGACCAGAGCCCGGCTCGACGGCAGCTTTCCACCTGTTGGATAGCGGTCGAGCTCTCGTTTCAGCGAAGACGCCAGTTCAGCCACACTGCTACGCTCATGCATGACAGCACAGAATAGCGCTACTACCACCAGGCCGATAGCGATCGGCGGCGGCACCCTCCTCGCCGCGCTGGGCGTCGTCGCCTTCTCCCTGACCTTTCCGTCCACGGTCTGGGGGCTCGAGAGCTTCGGTCCCTGGTCCCTGGTGGCCGTGCGCAGCGTCCTCGCCGCGGTCGTCGCCGGCGCCTTTCTGCTGGCGATGCGTGTGCCGGTCCCCGACCGGCGTCACTGGGCCGGCCTCGCGACGGTCGCGGCCGGTGTGGTCGTCGGCTTCCCGCTGCTGACGACCCTCGCTCTGCAGACCTCCACCTCCTCGCACGCCGCCGTGGTGGTGGGTCTGCTGCCGCTGACGACCGCGGCGTTCGCCGCCGCGCGCACGGGCCGCCGGCCGTCGCGCACGTTCTGGGCGGCGGCATTCGCCGGTGCGGGCGTCGTGATCGCGTTCACGGTGCAGCAGAGCGGCGGGGCGCTGCACTCCGGGGACGTGTACCTGTTCGGGGCGCTGCTGGTGTGCGCCGCGGGCTACACGGAGGGCGGCCGGCTCGCGCGGGAGATGCCGGGCTGGCACGTGATCGGCTGGGCGCTGATCCTCTGCCTGCCGCTCGCCGTGGCGGGCTCGGCCGTGGCCCTCGCGTACGAGCCGGTCCAGCTCAGTGCGCGCGGCGTGATCGGGCTGCTCTGGGTGGCAGCCGGGTCCACGTTCTTCGGTCTGTACGTCTGGTACCGGGGCATGGCCGGGATCGGGATCGCCAAGGCCAGCCAGCTCCAGCTCGCCCAGCCGCTGCTCACTCTGGTCTGGTCGGTGCTGCTGCTGGGCGAGCGGCTCACGCCGGCGGCCCCGCTGGCGGCCGGCGCCGTCCTGGTGTGCATCGCCGTGACCCAGCGTTCCCGCAGCTGAAGATGCAGCGGGCCCTCCCGGCCGTAGACTCGAGAAAACGGACCATTCGACACAACCGGCCGCTTCGAGGAGGTCTCTCCCGATGCAAGCGAACGTGGGCGACACGCTGCTGGTCCACGGCAGGACCGTGGGGCAGCACGACAAGGTCGCCGAAGTCGTCGAGGTGCTGGGGCCCGAGGGCAATCCGCCGTTCCGCGTCCGTTTCGAGGACGGGCACGAAGCGCTGATGTCCCCCGGACCCGACACCGTCGTCCGGCACCACGAGAAGACCTGATTCCTCCGCCCGCCCCGGGCGCCGGGGTCAGGCCGGCGGTCTGACCCGCGTCGGGTAGTGGTCGGCCACCACCTCGGTCATCGCTCCGAGCGGGTCGTCCACGACCTCCATCGCCGAGAAGTAGCAGTGGCCGCCGACCTCCGGATACCGCTTGGCGTACGTGAGGTGCCGGGAGAGTTCCTCCGGATCGTGCCAGGCCTCCGGTTGTCCGAGCACCCCGACCTTGTACAGCGCCTCCCCGATGAAGAGGTCGACGCCGGTGTCGCGGGCCACCTGGGCCCACCAGGGCACGAGCGCCTCGTAGTCGGCGGGCGGGAAGCCCATGTTCCAGTAGACCTGGGGGACGACGTAGTCGATCCAGCCCTCCGTGACCCAGCGGCGGGTGTCCGCGTGCAGGTCGTCGTACGTCTGCACACCGGCCTCCGTGCGCGACCCGAGGGGGTCCGTGGCGGCGTTGCGCCATACGCCGAAGGGGCTGATCCCGAAGCGGACGTGCTTCTTCGCGGCCTTGATCCGGGCGGCCATCTCGCGCACCAGCCGGTTGATGTTGTCGCGCCGCCAGGCCGCCTTGTCCGTGAAGCCGTCGCCGTACCTGGCGAAGGTCGCGTCGTCGTCGAAGACCTGGTCGGGGACGGGGTAGGGGTAGAAGTAGTCGTCGAAGTGGACCGCTTCGATGTCGTAACGGACGACGGCGTCCAGCATCGCGTCCTGGACGAAGCGCCGGACCTCGGGGATGCCGGGGTCGTAGTAGAGCTTCCCGCCGTAGGCGATGGTCCACTCCGGGTGCAGCCGTGCCGGATGGTTCGCCACGAGACGGGTGGGGTCGGTGTGCGTGGCCACGCGGTACGGGTTGAACCAGGCGTGCAGCTCCAGGCCGCGGCGGTGGGCCTCGCGCACGGCCGTGCCCAGGGGGTCCCAGCCGGGGTCCCTGCCCTGGAAGCCGGTCAGGTACTGGCTCCACGGCTCGTACGGCGAGGGCCACAGGGCGTCCGCGGTCGGCCGGACCTGGAAGACCACGGCGTTCAGCCTCCGCCGCACGGCGGTGTCCAGGTACGAGAGCAGTTCGGCGCGCTGCCGGTCGGCGGTCAGACCGGGCTGCGAGGGCCAGTCGCGGTTGCCGACGGTGGCGAGCCACATCCCGCGGAACTCCCGCCGGGTCTGCCGCCCGCGCGCCTCGGCCGCGAAAGCGCCGTCGGGCGCGGCCCCGGAGGGGGTGCGGGCCGCTGCCGCGTCCCCCGCCGCCGCGAACGCGGCGAACGCCCCGGCGGCCGTCGCCACGAACCCTCTTCTACCGATACGCCCCATATGACCACCCCTGTCTGACTCGGTGTGCGCCGTCGTATCCGCAGAGCATGCCCGCCCCGGGCGCTCGGGCACCCACACATCCGGAGTAACGTCGTGGGGTCGGGCGGGCGCCGGAACCATACGGGGGACCTGCCGGCCGAAGGATCAGCGAAAGGCACGAGGTGACGGACTCAATGGCCGACATTGCACGCGTCGGGGTAGTGGGTTGCGGCCAGATGGGCGCAGGCATCGCGGAGGTCTGCGCCCGCAGCGGGCTCGAGGTGAAGGTGGCCGAGACCACGGGCGAGGCCCTGGAGATCGGTCGGACCCGGCTGTACAACTCCCTCTCCAAGGCCGCCGAGCGCGGCAAGATCTCGGAAGAGGAGCGGGACGCCACCCTGGAGAGGCTGAGCTTCACGACGGACCTCGGGGAGTTCGCCGACCGCGACCTCGTCATCGAGGCAGTCGTCGAGAACGAGCACGTCAAAACCGAGATCTTCCAGGTGCTGGACCAGGTGGTCACCCGCCAGGACGCCATCCTCGCCTCCAACACCTCCTCCATCCCGCTGGTGAAGCTGGCCGTCGCGACCTCGCGCCCCGACCAGGTCATCGGCATCCACTTCTTCAACCCGGCCCCCGTGCAGAAGCTCGTGGAGCTGATCCCGGCGCTGACCACGTCCGAGGAGACCATCAAGCGCTCCGAGGCCGTGGTGCAGCAGGTGCTGGACAAGCACCCGATCCGCGCCCAGGACCGCTCGGGCTTCGTCGTCAACGCGCTCCTCATCCCGTACCTCCTCTCCGCGATCCGGATGTTCGAGTCGGGCATCGCGTCGCGCGAGGACATCGACAACGGCATGGAGCTGGGCTGTGCGCACCCCATGGGTCCGCTGAAGCTCTCCGACCTGATCGGCCTCGACACGGTGGCCTCGGTCGCCGACAGCATGTACGCGGAGTTCAAGGAGCCCCTGTACGCCGCTCCCCCGCTGCTCCAGCGGATGGTCGACGCGGGCCGGCTCGGCCGCAAGACGGGTTCCGGGTTCTACCCGTACGCCTGAGACCGCTGCCCGACGGCGCCGGTCCGCGCCGACCGGTCGTCAGCCGAGTCGCAGGTGATGCAGCATCAGCAGCCCGGCCGCCATGTTGGCGGCCGGGACCTCGCCCCGGGCGATCATGTCCGGCACCAGTTTGAGCGGTATCCACTCCCTGCGCGAGGACTCGAAGTCGTCGGCGGGGTGGCCGGTGTACGTCGCCTCATCGGTCCAGTAGAGGTGGTGGCGGGCGTCGGTGAGGCCGTTGGACGGCTCCACGGTCAGCAGGTGCCGGAGCGGGCCGGGCCGCCAGCCCGTCTCCTCCTCCATCTCCCTGGCCGCCGCGGCCGCGACGTTCTCGCCGTCCTCCACGACTCCGGCCGCGAGCTCCCAGCCCCAGCTGTCGGTGATGAAACGGTGCCGCCAGAGCATCAGCACCTCGTTGGCCGCGTTGACCGCGGTCGCGACGGCGACGGGGCGCAGACGGATCACGAAGTGGTCCAGGTGCCGGCCGTCGGGCAGCTCGACATCCGCGAGCCGCACCCTGAACCACCGGTTCTCATACACGGTCTGTTCGCTCAAGTTCGTCCACTGCACGTTTCTGCCACCTTCCGACGAGTAGATGGCAACATGGCAGCAGGGCCTCGGTCAGAGGGGAACGCGCAGCGCCCCGTCGATGAGTTCGGCGGCCTCCTCCGCACCGGCCGATCCGCTCGCCGCCAGATGCTCGCGCACTGCCCGCAGCCGGTCCCGCAGCCGCTGCGACTCCATCCCCCTGGACCGCTCCACCATCTCCGCGGCCGTGCGCGCCGCGCGGTCCGCCTCGCCCTGCCGCAGCTCGATCTCGCTGAGCATGGCGAGCCGGTGGACCCGGCCCCGGTCGTGCGCCGGAGTGCCGACGGCGGCCGCGGCGTGCTCCCTGGCCGCCGTCAGATCCCCCAGACTGAGCAGCGCCTCCGCGACCTGCACGTTGACCAGGCCAGGCTGGACGTAGCCGGTCTCGGCCGGCTCATGACCCGGGCGGATCCGCTCCGCCTCGGTCTCCGCGCGCCGGATGCAGGTCAACGCGCCGTCGGCATCGCCGAGATGCGCGTACGCCTTCGCCTGCATCGCGTACAGATCGGCGGCCAGGGCCGGGGTGATCTGTCTGCCCGCCGTCCGCAGCGCCGCCTCCGCGAAGGCGACCGCCTGCCGGTACTCGGAGGTGAACAACGACTGGTTGACCAGCAGTGCGATGACGTAGGCGCCGAGCCCCCGGTCACCGCTCGCCTTCGCCAGGCGCAGCGCCTGGTGGAAGTAGCGCTGGGCCGACCCGTGCGCGTCGGAGTCGTAGGCGCAGATGCCCGCCACAGCGACCAGGCCCCCTGCGGCGCGGTGCAGTTGCCGGCCCACGGCATCGCCGTACGAGCCGCGCAGCAGCGGCGCCGCCTCCGCGTTGAGGAAGCCGACGACGCGGGAGCGGGTGGCGACACCGCCCGAACGCCGGTACATCAGCTCGTAGTGCGCGCGGGCCGCCCGCAGCATCTCGATGTCGGCGGAGCCCACGCGGGTGCGGCCCTCGCGGGAGACGTCCGAGTCCTCCGGTGGGTTCTCCCACTCCCAGACGGGCATCACGGCCGGGGTGCCGGTGAGGGCGGGCGCCGGGGCGCTCTGCGACTGCCTGTGCTGCTGCGCCTCGAAACGCCAGTGCGCCGCAGCCCGCTCCACGAAGCCGGACAGCGACGAACTGTGGGGCTCCGCCCTGCCCGCTTCCGGTACGCCGAGCCCGATGTCGTCGAGGGTGACCACGCGGTGGAGCCGGCCCGCGAGCACCTCACAGATCAGGTCCGGCACCTGGCCGCGGGGCCGCTGCCCCTTCAACCACCGTCCCACCGCGGTGTGTTCGTAACGCAGCGACAGCCCCCTGGCCGAACCCGCCCGGTTGACGCGGGCGGCGAGACCCGCGTTGGAGAAGCCCGCCTCTTCGAGCAGGGCGTCGAGCAGGGTGTTGGGCTGCATGGCACCCTCCGGTGACTCAAGTCCGCTCAGGGTAGTGGAGACCGATTCGCACGGGGTGTGAAACAAGTGCGCTTTTCTGCGGCTTGCGTGCTCTGCCGCCGTCCGGGCGGGCGCTGTTGACTGAACTGCCTCTCCTGGAGGCGGCCGGGCCGTCGGCTCCCCCTCGTACAGTGCGACGGCCCCGATCGCGTCGTTCGCCCTGCCGACCTGCCAACCACTCCGCGGCAGGGCGGACGACGCGCAGGCCGCGGCGGCTGACCGGACCCGATCGAGGACGGTCCCGCCCCGGCGCGCGGGCCGGCTTCCCCCTCCGGCCCGCGCGCTTCCGCGCCGGGACTGGTCCGCTGCGCGGAACTTTCCCCTCCCCGCGCCTTCCCGAACCGGGCTCCGCCCGGACCCCGTGCCGCCCCACGGACCGCTGAACCGCGCTTCACCCGAACCCGCTGCCGCCCCACCGACCACTGAACCGCGCTTCGCGCGGTGGCCTCGCACTTCCCGCCGCCAGGCGGCCGTGGGCGGTGGCACCTCCCACGCCGCCAGGCGTAGGGAAGTGCGGCCGGGCCGGTTTTGCCGCTGCGCGGCAACTCGGTCCGCCGGCGGGGGCAACTCCGTCCCCGTCGGCGACTGCGGCGCGGGGGCACGGGGGGGCAGAGCCCCCGGAACACCGCGCGAAGCGCGTACCGGGGCCGGGCCGCGGAGGCTGGGCGCGGTCCCTCCGGGACCGGACCGCTCCGCGCACCATCGGGCCATCGAACGGCTGAGGTTTGGCCGCTGAGCTCAGGGGCGAGCCAGGGACCGATCATGACACGGTCGCCTTCCACCTCGATCCACTCGCCGGGAGCGAGGACCAGATCGATGCCGTGCTCGGCGAGGGAGAGCCCGGCACGGGGCGGGTGTACTTCCCCTACGGCCTGGCGGCCGTGGGAGGTGCCACCGCCCATGGCCGTCAGGCCCATGAAGGGAGGGCGAGGCAGGGAAGCAGGCGCAGGGGCATGCGAAGGGGCCCGCCCGGCGCACAACGCGCTGGACGGGCCCCTTCGTACGGCCCGGGGCTCACGCGCCCCGCAGCACCGCTCCCGTCCGCTCCGACGCCAGCGCCACCGCCGCGTCACGCGCGGCCGACGCCTCGTCGACGGTCAGCGTGCGGTCGCTCGCGCGGAAACGCAGCGCGTACGCGAGCGACTTGTGGCCGCCGCCGATCTGCTCGCCCGTGAAGACGTCGAACAGGCGGAGGGACTCCAGCAGTTCGCCGGCACCCTCACGCAGCGCGGACTCGACGTCCGCCGCGGGCACGTCGTCGGCGACGACGAGCGCGACGTCCTGCGTGGCCACCGGGAAGGTGGAGATCCGCGGCGCCTGGAGCGCACCGGTCGCCGCCTGCTCGAGCACGTCGAGCTCCAGTTCCGCCGCGCAGGTGCGCTCAGGCAGGTGCAGCGCCTTGACCACACGCGGGTGCAGTTCGCCCGCGTGGCCGACGAGGGTCTCCTCGCCGTCCACCGTCGCGTACAGCGCGGCGCACCGGCCGGGGTGCCACGGCTCGTGCTGGTCGGCACGGATGGTCAGCTCGACACCGGCCTCACGGGCGACCAGCCGGCCGGCCTCGATCGCGTCGGCCCAGCCGGAGGGACGTCCCTTGCCCCACCAGCCGTCCTGCTCGCGGGCGCCCGCCAGGACGACCGCGACCCGGCGCGGCTGGCGCGGCAGGGCCGCGTCGAGCCCGGCGATCTCCTCGTCGGTCGGGCGCCGGTCGACGGGCAGCCGTACCGCGCGCACCTCCTCGCCGGTGGGCCGGAAGACCAGACCGGTCTCGAAGAGCGCCAGGTCGTGGCTGCCTCGGCCGTCGTTGCGCCGCAGTGCGCCGAGGAGGCCGGGCAGCAGCGTGGTGCGCAGCGCGGGCTCCTCGTCGGACAGCGGGTTGGCCAGCCTGACCAGCCTGCGGCGGTCGTCGTCCGGCTCCAGGCCGAGCTGGTCGAGGACCTGCTCGCCGATGAAGGGGTAGTTCGGCGCCTCGACGTAACCGGCGCCGGCCAGCGCGCGGCCGACGCGGCGGTGCAGCCGCTGCCGCTCGGTGAGCCCGCGGCCGGACGGCGGCTTGGGCAGCGTCGAGGGCAGGTTCTCGTAACCCTCGAGCCGGATGACCTCTTCGGCGAGGTCGTTGGGCTCGGCGAGGTCGGGCCGCCACGAGGGGACGGTGACGACGAGCTCGTCCTGCCCGTACACGTCGCAGCCGACCTCCTGGAGGCGGCGCACCACGGTCTCGCGGCCGTAGACCATGCCGGCGACGCGGTCCGGGTGGTCGGCCGGCATCTTGATCGCGCGCGGCGCGCTGGGGGCGACGACCTGGGTGACGCCGCCCTCGGCCGTACCGCCGGCGAGCAGCACCAGCAGGTCGACGGTGCGCTGCGCGGCCGCGGCCGCGGCCTGCGGGTCGACGCCGCGCTCGAAGCGCTTGGAGGCCTCGGAGGACAGCTTGTGGCGGCGCGCGGTGCGGGCGATCGAGACCGGGTCGAAGTGGGCGGCCTCGATGACGACCTCGGTGGTGGCACCGGCGGTGTCGGCGTGGTCGGCGATCTCGGTGTTGGCACCGCCCATGACGCCCGCGAGGCCGATGGGCCCGCGGTCGTCGGTGATGACCAGGTCCTCGGCGTCGAGCACGCGCTCGGTGCCGTCGAGGGTGGTGAGCTTCTCACCGGCCTCCGCACGGCGCACACCGATCGGCCCGTCGAGCCGGGAGCGGTCGTAGGCGTGCAGCGGCTGGCCGAGCTCGAGCATCACGTAGTTGGTGATGTCGACGGCAAGCGAGATCGGGCGCATCCCGGCCTTCTGCAGGCGGCGCTGCAGCCAGATCGGGGAGCGGGCCTCGGGCTCGAGGCCGACGACGGTGCGCGCGGTGAAGCTGTCGCAGCCGACCGGGTCGGCGACCTGCACCTCGTAGCCGTACGAGTTGGGTCCCGGTACGTCGAGCAGCGCCGGGTCGCGCAGCGGCAGCCCGTACGCGGTGGCGACTTCACGGGCGACGCCGCGCATCGACAGGGCGTAGCCGCGGTCGGGGGTGACGGCGATGTCGAGGACCTCGTCGACGAGCTCGAGGAGCTCGATCGCGTCGGTGCCCGCCTCGTGCTCGGGCGGGAGCACGATGATGCCGCCGCTGCCGTCGTCGCCCATGCCGAGCTCGTCGCCGGAGCAGATCATGCCGTGGGACGTCCTGCCGTACGTCTTGCGGGCGGCGATCGCGAAGTCGCCGGGCAGGACGGCACCGGGGAGGACCACGACGACCTTGTCGCCGACGGCGAAGTTCCGGGCGCCGCAGACGATCTCCTGGGGCTCGCCGGTGCCGTTGGCACCGCCGACGTCGACGGTGCAGAAGCGGATCGGCTTCTTGAACTCCGTCAGTTCCTCGATGGTGAGGACCTGGCCGACGACGAGGGGGCCCTTGAGCCCGGCGCCGAGCTGCTCGACGGTCTCGACCTCGAGGCCGGCGGCGATGAGCTTGGCCTGGACGTCCCGGCCGGTCTCCGTCGCCGGCAGGTCGACGTACTCCCGCAGCCAAGAAAGCGGGACCCGCATCAGATCTCCATCCCGAACGGCCGGGTGAACCGGACGTCACCCTCGACCATGTCTCGCATGTCTTCGACGTTGTGGCGGAACATCAGCATTCGTTCGATGCCGAAACCGAAGGCGAATCCGCTGTACCTGGTGGGGTCCACACCGCAGGCGGTGAGCACCTTCGGGTTGACCATGCCGCAGCCGCCGAGCTCGATCCAGCCCTCGCTGGAGCAGGTACGGCAGGGGCGGTCCGGGTTGCCGACCGACTCGCCGCGGCAGACGTAGCAGAGCATGTCCATCTCGGCGGACGGCTCGGTGAACGGGAAGAAGTTCGGCCGGAGCCGGGTCTTCATGTCCGCGCCGAACAGCGCCTGGACCATGTGGTCCAGGGTGCCCTTGAGGTCGGCCATGGTCAGGCCCTCGTCGACGGCCAGCAGCTCGATCTGGTGGAAGACGGGGGTGTGCGTGGCGTCCAGCTCGTCCGTGCGGAACACCCGGCCGGGGCACACGACGTAGACGGGCGGCTCGCGGCGCAGCAGCGAGCGGGCCTGCACCGGGGAGGTGTGGGTCCGCAGCACGACGCCGGACTCCTCACCGGATCCCTCGGCATCGACGGCACCGGGCACCTGGACGAAGAACGTGTCCTGCATCTGCCGGGCCGGGTGGTCCGGGGTGAAGTTGAGGGCGTCGAAGTTGAACCACTCCGCCTCGACCTCGGGGCCCTCTGCGACCTCGTACCCCATGGACACGAAGACGTCGGCGACGCGCTCCATCATCGTGGTCAGCGGGTGGCGGGCACCTGCGGGCACACGGTCGTGGGGCAGCGTGACGTCGACCGCCTCCTCGACGAGCACCCGGGCGTCACGCTCGGCCTCGAGCTCGGACTGGCGGACGGCGAGCGCCTTGCCGACGGCGGCGCGGGCCTGGCCGACACGCTTGCCGGCCTCGGCCTTGGCCTGCGGCGGCAGGGCCCCGATCTCGCGGTTCGCGAGGGACAGCGGCGAGGTGCCGGAGGTGTGCGCGGTCTTCGCGTGGGCGAGCGCCTCGAGGGAGTCTGCGGCGGCGAAGGCGGCGAGCGCCTCGTCCCGCATGCGCTCGATCTCATCCGGTTTCAGTGCCTCGACCTCAACTGGGTCGTACGACTTATTGGGTGCGGACATCTCTTCCCGTACTTCCGATGGGCTGGCTGGGGACCCCGCACGTCAGGGACGACCGAGGATGCAAAGGTGCCAAAGGTCGAGTCTAACGGGGTGCGGGGGAACGAATGAGCCCGTGGGCTGCCAGGCGGGCTCCCGGCGCGCTGGCCGAAAAGGGTTCACCGGCGCGTACGGCCGGGCGTCCTTTCCGGTCGGCGCGCTCAGAGAAGGTGCGCCGGGGTGCCCACGGGCAACGTAAATCGGAACTCGGCACCGCCACGGGGTCCCCGGCCGACGGTGATCGTCCCGCCGTGTGCCTCGACGATGCCCTTGACGATGTAGAGACCGAGGCCGGTGCCACCGCGTTTGCTCCCCCGCCAGAAGCGGGTGAAGACCCGTGCCATCGACTCCTCCGGAATTCCCGGGCCCTCGTCGCTCACGGTGACGGCGGTGCCGGCACCGGTCTGCTCACCGGCAGACGGCGAGGGCGCTATGTCGATGGTGACAGTTCCCTCTCCGTGCCGCACAGCGTTTTCCAGCAGGTTGCCCAGCACCTGGTCGACCTTGTCGGGGTCGGCCCACAGGTCGGGCAGGGGGCGGCTGACGTTGACGCGGAACCGGTCGGTTGTCTGTCCGGCCGCGACGTGCGCGTCGACGTGCCGGCGGACTGCGGCTCCGAGGTCGACGGGCTGGCGGCGCACCTCGAGGCGGCCGGAGTCGATGCGGGAGATGTCGAGGAGTTCCGCGATGAGCCGGGTGACGCGGCCCGCGTCGGCGTCGACGGTCTCCAGCATCAGCCGCTTCTGGTCGTCGGTGAACCGTTCCCATTTGGCGAGGAGCGTCGCCGTGAAGCCTTTGACAGAGGTCAGCGGGGAGCGCAGTTCGTGGGCGACGGTGGCGATCAGCTCGGCGTTGCTGCGTTCGCTGCGGCGCCGGGCCTCCGTGCCGCGCAGGCTGACGACGAGGCGGCGCAGCGGCCCGGTGGGGACGTCGCGCACGTAGCGGGCGGAGACGAGGACCTCGCGGCCTCCGGGGAGCAGGAGATTGCGCTCCGGCTGGCCGACCCGGGTGGCGATCCCGCCGTACGGGTCGGTGACGGTCCACCAGCGGCGGCCCTTGAGGTCCTCGAGCGGGAGTACCTGCTCCAGGGGCCGGCCGATGGCGTCGGTCCTGGCCACGGCGGTGATGCGTACGGCGGCGGCGTTGAAACAGACGACCCGGCCGTGTTCGTCGGCGACGACGAGGCCGTCCGGGAGGTCGTCGGGGTCGATCCAGGACGCCTCGGTGTCCCACGGGGGCGCGTCCTGCCGCCGCAGCGGCCTGCTGGTCCCGACCGTCATGTCCCCGTACCCCACCTCTCCGCCGGCGCAGTGGGCCCCCGAGTGCGTCACCCTACTAGCTGAAAGTGACGTCGCCGACCCCCTGAGCGAGTGGTGCGTCAGGTGGTCGGGGCACCCTTGGCCCCGGCGCGCTGGGCGCGCGCCGACGCGTAGAGACATACGGCCGCGGCGGTCGCCAGGTTCAGGCTCTCAGCCTTGCCGTGGATCGGGACGCGTACGACGGCGTCGGCGAGTGCCCTGGTCTCCTCCGGCAGGCCCCAGGCCTCGTTGCCGAAGATCCACGCCGTGGGGCCGCTCATGGTGCCGGCGTCCAGCTCGTCGTCCAGGTCGTCCGAGCCCGCGCCGTCCGCGGCGAGGACGCGTACGCCCGCGTCGCGCAGCCCCTGCACGGCCTGCTCGACGGGCACCCCGACGGCGACCGGCAGGTGGAAGTGCGAGCCGACCGACGCGCGCACGGATTTCGGGTTGTAGAGGTCGACGGACGCGTCGGTGAGGATCACGGCGTCCGCTCCGGCGGCGTCGGCGCAGCGCAGCACGGTGCCGGCGTTGCCGGGGTCGCGTACGTGGGCGAGCACGGCGACGAGCCTGGGCCGGGCGGCCAGGATGTCCTCGAACGGTGAGTCGAGGAACCGGCAGACGCCGACGAGGCCCTGCGGGGTGACGGTCTGGGACACCTCGGCGAGCACGCTGTCCGCGGCGTGGTGCACCCGGGCTCCGGCGGCCTGGGCGGCGTCGACGATGTCGGCGTGGCGCTCGGCGGCCTCGACGGTGGTGAACAGCTCGACCAGGGTCGCCTCGCCGCCGGGCCCGCGGTGGGCGACGGCCTCTCTGACGGCCTGCGGCCCCTCTGCGATGAAGAGGCGGTCCTTCCCCCGGAAGTTTCGCTTGGCGAGCCGCCGCGCGGCGATGACGCGCGGGGAACGGGGGGAGATCAGCTCGGGGGTCGGCATGCGGCTCGACGGCTCTCTCTCACGGGGTCCGGTCGGGGAAGGTGCACATCGCGGCGGCGGGGTGCCGGCCCTGCCGGACCGGGGGTGTGCGGTGCGCCGGGGCACGGTGCGGTGTCTCGGAGCAGGTCTTTTGAGCACGGGTCTTTGAGCACGAGTCTCGTAGCGCGTGCTCGTAGCGCGTGCTTTCAGGGGCACGGCGCGGTGCGCCGGAACACGAATCGCGGTGCGCCGTGCGCCGGAACACACCGGACCCGCAGGCCGAGGCCTGCGGGTCCGGTCGGCTCTGTGCGGGCGTCAGGCGGCCTTGGGCGCGTTGACGTCGCTCGGCAGCGCCTTCTGCGCGACCTCGACGAGCGCGGCGAACGCGGCGGCGTCGTTCACGGCGAGCTCGGCCAGGATCTTGCGGTCCACCTCGATGTTGGCGGCCTTCAGACCCTGGATGAGGCGGTTGTACGTCATGCCGTTCTGGCGGGCAGCGGCGTTGATGCGCTGGATCCACAGCTGACGGAAGTCGCCCTTGCGCTTCTTGCGGTCGTTGTAGTTGTAGACCAGGGAGTGGGTGACCTGCTCCTTGGCCTTGCGGTACAGGCGCGAACGCTGACCGCGGTAACCGCTGGCCTGCTCGAGGATCGCCCGGCGCTTCTTGTGGGCGTTGACTGCCCGCTTGACGCGTGCCACTTGTTAACTCCTTGTAGCGGGGCCGTGGGTGTGGTCACACGGCCCGGAAACGAATTGGTCCCGGTCTCGGCGCGTGTCCCCGGTCGGGGACACGAACGTCACTTGCCGAGAAGCTTCTTGATGGTCTTCGAGTCGCCCGGGGCCATCTCGGCGTTGCCGGTCAGGCGGCGCGTCAGCTTGGACGGCTTGTGCTCGAGCAGGTGGCGCTTGCCGGCACGCTCACGGAGCACCTTGCCGGAGCCGGTGATCTTGAAGCGCTTCTTGGCACCGCTGTGCGTCTTGTTCTTCGGCATCGCGCCGTATCTCCTCGTCAGTGGCGCTCCCCCGGTGCGGGCACCGGACTGCGGGAGCGTCAGATCTTGGGTTTATGGGTTCCGGGCCGGACCCGGGGCTGCCGCGCGGACAGCCCCTCGGTCACGCCTCGGAAGGTGTGTCGGTCGGGGCGGCTTCGACGCCCTCGCCCTCCTGCGAGCCCTGGCGCTCGGCCTTGCGTGCGGCCTGGGCCTCACGCGCCTCGGCCATCGCCTCGGTCTTCTTCTTGTGGGGGCCGAGAACCATGATCATGTTCCGGCCGTCCTGCTTCGGGTTCGACTCGATGAAGCCGAGTTCCTCGACGTCCGCCGCGAGACGCTGCAGCAGACGGAAGCCAAGCTCGGGGCGGGACTGCTCACGACCACGGAACATGATCGTGATCTTGACCTTGTCGCCCTGCTTGAGGAACCGGACGACGTGACCCTTTTTGGTGTCGTAGTCGTGCGGGTCGATCTTCGGCCGGAGCTTCATTTCCTTGATGACCGTGTGCGCCTGGTTCTTGCGCGCCTCACGGGCCTTCATGGCCGACTCGTACTTGAACTTCCCGTAGTCCATGAGCTTGCAGACGGGCGGACGGGCGTTCGCCGCCACCTCGACGAGGTCGAGGTCGTACTCCTGAGCAAGCTCAAGGGCTTTGGCAAGCGGAACAATCCCGACCTGCTCGCCGCTGGGACCGACAAGTCGCACTTCGGGAACGCGAATCCGGTCGTTGATGCGGGGCTCGGCGCTGATGGATCCTCCTAAGTAGCACCACACGGATGTCTGGCAGACAGCCGCGCATACGTCTGTTTCATCAGACCAACCGCTGCCGGAACACCAAAAACGCCCCGGACGGGACACAGGCGGATGCTCCTGAAATACCGGAACACCGCCGCGGTCCACGCGGGGCGCACATCGGGCGACTCCATCGTCCGTACGGAACGATGGCAACCGCCTGACCGGTGACCCGCCGCCCCGAGGGGCAGCCAGGTGGGAGATCGGAGCCTCCACTTGTGGGCCGGGCACCGAGGTGTCCGGCCGGTCGTCACACAAGGTTAGCAGCTCCGGAGGGACGGGGCTAACCGGCGGCCGAACGGGAGGCGCGCGCGGCGGGGCATATCGTGTGCGTCATGAGTGACGCGACCTCCCCCGATGAAACACCCGGATCACCCGACTCTCCCGACTTCGACGCCATGACGCGTGACATCGCCGAGGTCCCCGCCGTCGAGGTGATCGTCACGGTCGCGGTGAACCTGATGAGCGCGGCGGCGGTGAAGCTCGGTCTGACCGAGGACGCCGAGGACCACAAGGACCTCGACGAGGCCCGCAAGCTGGTCCACGCCCTGGCCGGACTGCTGGACGCCAGTACGACGGAGATCAGCTCGTTCCACGCGGCACCGCTGCGGGACGGCCTGAAGTCGCTGCAGCTGGCCTTCCGCGAGGCGTCCCTGGTGCCTGACGAGCCCGGTCAGGGCCCCGGCGAGAAGTACACCGGACCGGTCTACGGCTGACCCCGGCTCCCCTCTTCACCTGCTCACACATCTCGCTCTGCTTCACACAGAGCTCTGTCTCACATAGAAGGGCTCGCCCGGAGCGGTGGCCCCGGCCGGCAGGAACGCCAGGTCGAGGCCCCGCACCAGGCGGGCCCTCAGTACGTCGTCGGCCGCCAGCGCCTGCGCCACACGCCGGCCGGCCTCCGCCGGCGCCGCGTCCGCCGCGAGGACGAGCGCCAGCGTGCCGTCCGCGTCCCGGCCGGGGCCCAGGTGCGCCCGCAGGACCGCCGGCTCCGCGGCGACGGCCGCCCGCAGCGCCTCGGTGACGGCGGGGTCGGCGAGCGGATCGGTGCTCGTGCGGCCCTCGGCCAGGGCGAGCAGCGCGGGGCCGGTCAGCTGGTACGGGACGGGCCCGGCCAGGTCGAGCACGAGGGTGTCCGCCTTCTCGTGGGCGGCGGCCTGGAGCGCCTGGTGCAGGGGAACGGCCACGGGCCGCGCCTGCGGGTCCCACCGGGCGAGGGAGGCGAGGGACGTGAACGCCGGGAGGGCCCGGCGGGAGCCCGCCGTGAGCGTCGGTACGGCCATGTCGCTGGTCTTCTCGCGGCGCAGGCCGGTCTCCGGGTCCTCCTCGGCCTCGCCGAGCACGGCCACCACGGGGACCAGGAGCCGGGCGCCCCTCAGTGCCTCGAGAACCGGCTGTTCGGCGGTGCTGTCCTCGGACCAGGCGGCGAGTGCCGCCTCCAGGGCCGGGTCGGCAGTGCCGTCGTCATCGGAGAAACCGGGATCGGGAATGTTCTTGAGCGCCACGCGACGAGCCTAACGCCCTGTTCGCAGGGCCCTGCGCGCGGTCAGCGGCCGCTGCCACCGGAGCCCGGGCGCCCCTGGGTGCGGGCGCTGCGGGGTGCGAGCGCTGCGGCGTTGCGAGCGCTGCGGCGTTGCGAGCGCTGCGGAGTGCAGAGTGCGCTCAGGGGTGGCGTGTACGGCCGCCGCGCCACAGGACGACGGAGGTGGCGAGCAGCAGGGCGCCGACGCCGCCGGCGACCGCGGCCAGCCAGCCGCCCGGCCCGCCGCCCTCGTCGGCCGGCGCGGGGCCGGGACCGAAGTACTCCTTGCTGTAGCCCGTCGTCGCCGCCTTCACATCACCGGGGCGCAGCTCGGCACCCTCCGCGATCGCCGCGGCGGGGTCGACCATGCCGTATCCCTTGGCGTCGTCCCGGCCGCCCTTGGGGGCGTCGCGCGCGGTGTCGATGAGGAGCTTCTTGATCTGGGCGGGCGTCAGATCCGGATGCGCGGCCCGCACCAGGGCGACGGCGCCGGACACGAAGGCCGCGGCCGCGCTGGTGCCCCAGCCCTCGTAGTACCGGCGGTCCGGGTCGGCGATCACGATGTTGACGCCGGGCGCGCTGACGGTGGCGTACCAGCGGCGGGTGGAGAACGACGCGTGGGTGCCCCAGCGGTCCACGGCGGTCACCGCGATGACGCCCGGGTAGGCGGCGGGGTACGAGACCCGGTCACCCTTCTCGCCGCCGTTGCCCGCGGAGGCGACGACGACCGAGCCCTTGGAGAGGGCGTACTGGACGGCCGCGTCCTCGCCGGCCTCCGGGTGGGCGGATTCGCTGTCGTCGCCGAGCGAGAGGTTGATCACGTCGGCGCCCTGGTCGGCCGCCCAGCGGATTCCCTGGGCCAGGGCGGTGCCGCGGGACTTCCTGGCCTTGTCGCGGGCCTTGTCGCCGCCTTCGAGGATGACCCGGACCGGCAGGATCTTCGCGTCCGGCGCGATGCCGAGCACTCCGGAATCGCCGCCGGGGCCGTGGCCGTGGGCGGCGATGATGCCGGCCATCGCCGTGCCGTGCCGGGCCCACGCACGGTCGCCGCGCTCGGCGCCGAACCCGATGAAGTCCTTGCCCGGCAGCACGGAACCGGCGAGGTCGGGGTGCTGGTCGTCGACGCCCGTGTCGAGCACCGCGACCGTGATGCCCTCGCCCTTCGTGGTCTGCCACGCCTCATCGGTGTGCATGGCGCCGAGGCTCCACTGCTGACCGCGTATGCCGTCCGCGTGCGCGGGCGTCGCGGGCAGCACGACGAACGCGGCGGCGGCGAACGCCGCGACGAGACGACGGCGCCCGAGCCGGGGCCGGGGGCGGATTCGGGTCATCGGGGCTTCTCCGTGCTGCCCGGACCGACGGCGCCGCGCAGGCTCTGTTCGATGCGTTCCGCGATGCCGACGGCCTCGTGCCCCATGCCGGCCTGCGCCGGAGCGGTCGTCGCGCCCTTGACCCTGGCCTTGTGGGCCGGTTGGGGATCGGTGACGGGACGGCCGTCGGCGAAACCGGACACGGCGAACACGACGACCGGGGCCTCCGTCACGACCTTGACCGTCCAACTGGCGCGCTGCGCGCTGCCGAAGCCGGCGGCGACGGTTCCCTTGGCCGGGAAGGTGCGGGGCATCAGGTCGGTGCGCTCACCGAGTGACTCGGTCGTGAACCGGTTGTGCAGGGCGAGCATGCCCTTGCTGTCCGCCTGGGTGAAGACGAGCCCGACGGTGGTGACGGTGCTGGCGGTCGCGTCCGTGTAGGTCGCGCGCAGCACACGGGTGCAACCTACGGGCTCCAGTGCCTTGTTGAGCAGCGGATCCAGTGCGACCGCGCAGTCGCTGTCGGGAGCGACCGCGATCCGCGTCCAGGCCCGGTCGGCGTCGCCGGGACCGGCGCCCTCGCCCTTGAGGGTGCGGGGGAAGAGGGTGTCCACAGGGACGCTGTGCCAGGCCGTGCGCACCTCGGCGTAGGTGGCGCCTTCGGGGGTGTCGGCGCTCGAGTCGCCGGTCAGCCAGGCACCCGTGACGGCGCCGCCGATCAGCCCGAGCCCGAGCACGACGGCGGCGAGGGACGCGACGGTCCGCGCGGGGCGCCGGGCCGGCACGGGACGCAGCCGTGTGGTCATCTCGGCCGGTGTCTCGGGCGGGATCCACATGTGCACCGGTGGTCGCGGCGCGTCCGGCCGGGGCGTCATGTCGACACTGCCGACGGGCCGCGGCTGCCGCGCGGGGCGCGGCGGTGACGCGGGACCGTCCTTGACGGGCCGGAGCCGTGTGGTGGTCTCGACCTCGGGGATCTGCCCCGCGGTGTCGCCGGGGATCGCCGGGCGTCGGGCGGGGGGCACGGCACCGGGAGCGGGCGGCGACTGGGCGGCACCCGTGCCGGGTCTTGCGGGAGGCGGCACCGGACCTGCCGGGCGAGCGGGGTTCGCCGGCCGCTCGGGAACGCCCGCGCCCTGGCCTGACCCGGGTGCCCCGGCGCTCTCGGTGCGGGACGGGGGCACGGCGGGGTGACGCGGCGGCCCGTCGGGGCGCGTCGGGGGCGCCGCAGGCGGCTCGGCCACGGTGCCGGGGCCGGGCCGGGACGTGCCGGCGGGACGCGCCGGGCCCTGCGCCGGACCGGGAGCGGGGCCCCCTGCCGACGGGGCGGCCCCTCTACCGGGCCTGTTGGAAGAGGGCGGTGGGCCGGCCGGGCGCTGCGGCTGCACAGCCGGGCCCGGGGTCGCGGCAGTGTGTGCGGGCCGGGACGGCGGTACCGGGCCTGTCGGGCGGGCAGGCGTGTTCGGGTCCTGCGCGGACGCCGGGCCGCCCGCGCGGGACGGGGGCACAGCCGGCGGCTGCGAGGGCGGCGCCGGCCGGCCGGGCGGAACGGAACCAGAGGGAGGCGGGGGCGGAACGGGGCCGCTGCCGCCGGCTGTCGTACCGGGTTCGGCAGGCCGCTCGGAGTCCGCCCGGCCCACGGGAACGGGCGGAGCGGCGTCGGGAGGCAGGAGGGCGTCGGAGATACGGGAGCGTGGAGGGGGCTGCGGCCCGGAAGGGCGCTGCGCCTCCGTGCTCATGCCGCCCCCCGTTGCTCAACCGTCCACCGCCGACGGGACGACCGCGGCACCGGCCGGCTCGTCACCTCGTGCCCGTCACTCTAACGGGCACGATCGACGGCGTCGGCCACGTACCAGCGGTCCGTGCGGATCTGCCCAGAACATCCCCTACCCCCGGGTAATCGTCTCTGGCAAGCTCGGGCCATGACTCCCCCTACCGCTGACCGGGCCCGCTACGACAGGGCCACAGCCCACCTCGACGCGCCGCTCGCGATCGTCGATGTGGAGGCCTTCGACGCCAATGCCCGAGATCTGGTGCGCAGGGCGGGCGGCAAGCCGATACGGGTCGCCAGCAAGTCGGTGCGCTGCCGGGCGCTGCTCGAACGGGTGCTGGCCATGGACGGGTTCGCGGGAGTCATGTCGTTCACGCTGGACGAGTCGATCTGGCTGGCGAGGGCCGGTTTCGAGGACGTGCTGCTCGCCTACCCGTCCGCGGACCGCGCCGGTTACGCGGAGCTGGCGGGCGATCCCAAGCTCGCCGCCGCGGTGACGGTGATGGTCGACGACCGGGCGCAGCTGGATCTCATCGACCGGGCCCGGGCCGGCGGCGCGGAGGAGATCCGGATCTGCCTCGAACTCGACACCTCGCTGCATCTGTTGGGCGGCCGTGTCAGGGTCGGGGCGCGTCGCTCCCCTTTGCGTGAGCCGGCCGGGCTGGCGGAGCTGGCCCGGTCGATCGCACGCCGGCCGGGGTTTCGTCTGGTGGGACTGATGGCGTACGAGGGCCATGTCGCGGGGGTGGGCGACTCCGTCGCCGGTTCACCGGTGCGTTCGCGCGCGGTTCGGCTGATGCAGCGCGCGGCCCGCAGGGAACTCGCCGCGCGCCGGGCCGCGGTGGTGCGGGCGGTGCGCGCCGTGGAGCCGGGCCTCGAGTTCGTCAACGGCGGTGGCACGGGCAGTGTGCAGCACACGGCCGCGGAGGACGCCGTCACCGAGATCGGGGCCGGTTCTGGTCTGTACGTGCCCCGGCTCTTCGACAACTACACGTCGTTCACCGGCCGGCCGGCCGCGCTGTTCGCGCAGCCGGTGGTGCGCCGGCCGGGTGTGGGCGCGGTGACGGTGCTCGGTGGCGGCTATCCCGCGTCCGGTGCCGCGGGGCGGGACCGGCTGCCCGTCCCGTATCTGCCGGAGGGGCTGCGCTACGACCCCCGGGAGGGGGCCGGAGAGGTGCAGACTCCGCTCCTCGGCCCGCCCGCCGACGACCTGCTGATAGGTGACAAGGTGTGGTTCCGGCACGCCAAGGCCGGCGAGTTGTGCGAACGTTTCGACACCCTGCACCTGGTCGAGGGCGGCCGGGTGGTCGGCACGGCTCCGACGTACCGGGGCGAGGGGCGCACCTTCCTCTGAGAACCGTTGGGAGCCGTTGAGAACCGTTGGGAGCCGTCCAGATCCGTTGCGGCGAGCGGTTCGCGGCGGTTGAGAACGGTTGAAAGCGGTCGAAAGCGGTCGAGAGCCGTGCTCAGTAGGCGACGGTGAAGCGTGTGCGCCGGTGGCCGGGCGACTCGGCCTCGTCCAGCACGGCGACCGCGAAGTCCTCCATGGATATCGCGGAGACGCCGTCGGCGTCGACGAGCAGTTCGTCGGTGCCGAGCCGGTAGGCGCCCGTGCGTTCGCCGGGCTCGAGCAGAGCGGGCGGACTCAGGTAGACCCAGTCCGCCGAGGCCTCGGCGCGGCAGACGTCGAGCTGTGCGGCGCAGGCCGCGGCGATGGGCCGCAAGCCGGCCGGGAACGCGGGATCCTCGATCACCGTGATACCCGCACCGCCCGGCAGGGTGAGGCTCGCCGCGCCACCGACCACGAGCAGCCGGACCCCGGCGCGGGCGGCACCGGCCAGCAGCGCCCCGGTCGTGGCGACGAGTTCCTGTTCCCGTCCCGGCGCCGGCCGCGTCGCACCGATCAGGAGGTCCTGACCGGTGCCCAGAGCGGCCACGGACTCCGGATCCGCGGCGTCGCCGACCCTGAGGCGGGCGCCGGCGGGCAGGCCGGCGGAGCGTGCCGGGTCGCGGACGACGGCGGTGACGTCATGGCCTCGGGACAGGGCTTCCGCCACTGTCCGGCGTCCGACGTTCCCCGCTGCTCCGAACACGGTGATGCGCATGGTCCGACGTCTCCTTCTGGTCCTTGTGACGGGTGTCTGTGGTCTGTGCGGTGACGAGGGCGCCGAGGACGACGAGTCCGCCGACGGCCTGAAGGGTGTTCAGCTGCTGCCCGAGGACGACCATGCCGAGGAGCGTGGCGACCAGCGGGCTGAGCAGTGCGAGGAACGACACCGCGGTGGTCGGCAGTGCCCGGATGCCGCGGAACCAGAGGGCGTAGGCCACGGCGGCACCGATGATCGAGAGGTACGCGTAGCCCGCGAGGTTGGCTCCGGTGAGGGTGGACGGCGGAGGGCCCTCGACGGCGAGTGCGACGGGGAGCAGCAGCAGGCCGCCGGCGACGAGCTGCCAGCCGGTGGTGGCGAGCAGTGGTGCGGGCGACGTCCAGCGCTTGGCGAGGACGACTCCGGCCGCCATGACGAGCGCCCCGCCGAGGGCGGCGGCGACACCGACGGTGTCCAGCCGGGCGTCGGAGCGCAGCACGAGCAGGCTCACCCCGCCGACGCCGGCGAGACCGGCGACGACGGTGCGCGGTGACAGCCGCTCACCGAGGAGACCGGCGGACAGCCCGGCGGCGAACAGGGGCTGTACGGCCCCGACGGTCGCGGCGACGCCGCCCGGCAGCCGGTACGCGGCGATGAAGAGCAGGGCGAGGAACACGCCGATGTTCAGCGCGCCGAGCGCGAACGCGCGCCACCACCACACCCCGTGGGGCAGGCGCCGGGTGACGGCCAGGAGCAGCAGTCCCGCGGGCAGGGCGCGTAGGACTGCGGCGAGCAGCGGCCTGTCGGGTGGCAGCAGTTCGGTGGTGACGAGATAGGTGGTGCCCCAGATGGCAGGCGCCAGTGCGGTGGCGAGAACTGTTCCGGCTCGATTGCTTAGCACTAAGGCAATGTACCTCACCGCTGAACGATCGCGCTACGCTGGCCGAATGGCAGACCATGTCGATCTCGTACTGAGACAGTGGGGCGCGCAGCGGCCCGATCTCGACGTGTCACCGATGGCCGTGATCGGCCGGCTCTCCCGGGCCCATCGGCTGATCGACACGGAACTCGGGCGCACGTTCGCCGAGCACGGCCTCGACCGCGCCTCGTTCGACGTACTGGCGACCCTGCGGCGCAGCGGTCCCGCGCACCGGCTCTCGCCCGCAGGGCTGATGCGCTCCGCGATGGTCACCTCCGGTGCCGTCACCCAGCGCCTGGACCGCCTCGAGGCCCGTGGTCTGGTCACCCGCACCCCCAGCGAGTCGGACCGGCGGGTGGTCCACGTCGAGCTCACCGATGAGGGACTCGCGCTCGTCGACCGGGCGCTGCCCGACCATCTCGCGACGGAGAACCGGGTGCTCGGAGCGCTGACCGGCGCCGAGCGCCGCGCCCTGGCGGGCACCCTGCGGGGGCTGCTGGAGTCGCTCGGGGACACGGTCGCCGAGGAGATTCTCAATTACGAGGATGAGTTTTGCGAAAATCCCGTGATCGGCCCCACCCCGCGGAACGGTCCGATCCGGATCGAGTACGGCGGTGAGGTCGAGTACGGCGGTGAGAGCGACGCGGAGGGGAGCCGTCCGGAACTCGACCGTGCGCTGGCCATCGCCCGTGACATCAGACGGACCGCTCCGGAGCGCTCGGTCGTTCTGACCGTGGCGGAGCTCGGGCTGCTCGCGCGCTCCTCCGCCGGACTCGCGGCTGTCGTCGGCGAACTGCGGGAGCACGGCGTCGGGCTGGAGGTCCTCTCGGGCCCGCTCAGCGGGGTGCACGCCCCGGACGAGCCGGGCGCCACGCTCTTCGGAGTACTGGCGGAGGCGGCGGAGTTGGACCGCCGGGACCAGGACTCGGACCGGGACCAGGAAAGGGGCCGGGCCCGGCCGCCTCGCCGCGGTGGCCGCCCCAAGGTGATCGACGACGGCATGCTGGCCCGGGCACGCTCACTGCGGGCCCGGGGAGTGCCCGTGTCCCGGATCGCCGAGCAGCTGACCATCCGCACGGGCAGAAACGCCGGGAAGCACCCGTCGGCCGCCTCGCTCTACCGGGCCCTGGCCCAGGAGCCGGACCCCGACCCCGGCCCCGACCGGTGACGGGCACGGCGGGACGCCCGTACGTCAGCCGGGACCGATGCTGCTGCCGACACCACCGCCGGTGGTGGTGTCGCCGACCGGGCGGATGCTCGCCGCGATCTCGTCCATGACATCGAGGCCGGGCGCGGCCGGAGCCGCGTCGAAGGCGAAACGAACGACCATCAGCGCCCCGGTGCCCGCAGGCGACGGAAAGGCGATGGACTGCACGTAGCCGCCGGGGCCGTCGCCGGTGACCACCTGCCAGCGAACGAGATAGCCGGCCTTGCCGGCGACGGCGAAGTTCTCGGCCCTGAGCACCTTGTGGGACTCGATGCCGCCGTGCGGGCGGTTGCCGAGGCGGTCCTCCCCGTACACCGCGTCCGCGGCCAGGGCGATGTCCTTCTTCGCCAGCGCCTCGGGCGTGGCGACGTCGGCCTGTCCCACGGCGGAGATGGACGACACACGGCCGTGACGGCACAGCGAGGAACCACCGCCGGGGCAGTCGTAGGTGTCGTCCGTGTAGA
Source organism: Streptomyces sp. NPDC003023 (assembly GCF_042888225.1). NCBI lineage: Bacteria > Bacillati > Actinomycetota > Actinomycetes > Kitasatosporales > Streptomycetaceae > Streptomyces > Streptomyces sp. NPDC003023. The sequence continues at coordinate 218,259 of NZ_JBIAPL010000007.1, read as the reverse complement.
TCGTCGCGCCCTTCTCGAGGGAGCTGTCCGAGCGCACCCAGCCGTCCGGGATCGTCAGTGTGATGCCGTTGAGCTGGTCCTCCAGCACGGTGGCATCCTCCTGCGCCTCGATGGGCGACGGAGCCGGACTGTCCTTCGGGCCGGCCGTCGGCACGGAGGTCGTCACACTGCTGCTCGGCGCGGCCTCGTGCTCAGGTCCGCCGTCGTCGCCGCCCATGAACAGTGCTGCGCCGGCGACGGCCGCGACGAGCACCACACCGGCGACGGCCGACGCGATCAGCCGCCTGTTGCCGCCGCGTCCGGTCGCACCGCCGCCGCCCGCCTGGTGCATGGGAACGGTGTGCGGCTGCGCGGGCCCGAACGCCTGGACCTGGCCGGGCCCGTGCTGCTGGACCTGGCCGGGCCCGTGCTGCTGGACCTGCGCCGGCGGCCCGTACCCCTGCGGCCCCTGCCCAGGCCCGTAGTGCTGGTCCTGGGGCTGTCCCTGCGCGCCGCCGCCGGCCTGGACCGCACGGGAGTGCGCGGTCCAGGCCGTGCCGTCCCACCAGCGTTCGGCGTGAGGCGCCTGGGGGTCCGGGTACCAGCCGGGAGGGGTCGTCATGCTCATCCCGCCACCATATGGTCGCCGGGGGGTACGGCTACAGCGGGGTGACGTACGCCCCGGAGATCCCGCCGTCGACGAGGAAGTCCGTGGCGTTGACGAACGACGAGTCGTCGCTGGCGAGGAAGGCGACGGCCGCGGCGATCTCGTCCGCCTCCGCGAAGCGCCCGGCCGGGATGTGCACCAGGCGGCGTGCGGCCCGCTCGGGGTCCTTGGCGAACAGCTCCTGCAGCAGCGGCGTGTTGACGGGCCCCGGGCACAGCGCGTTGACCCGGATGCCCTCGCGGGCGAACTGCACACCGAGTTCGCGCGACATGGCCAGCACGCCGCCCTTGGAAGCCGTGTACGAGATCTGCGAGGTCGCGGCGCCCATGATCGCCACGAAGGAGGCGGTGTTGATGATGGAGCCGCGTCCCTGGCGCTGCATGTAGGGGATGGCGGCCTTGCAGCAGAGGTAGACGGAGGTGAGGTTGACCTCCTGGACGCGCCGCCAGGCCTCGATGCCGGTGGTGAGGATGGAGTCGTCGTCGGGCGGCGAGATGCCGGCGTTGTTGAAGGCCACGTCGACGCTTCCGTAGGTGTCGTACGCGGCCTTGAACAGCGCCTCGACCTCCTCGGCGTCGGTGACGTCGACGCGTACGAACGTGCCGCCGACCTCGTCGGCCGCGGCCTTGCCCGCCCTCTCGTCGATGTCGCCGCAGACGACGTTCGCGCCTTCGGACGCGAGGCGGCGTGCGGCCGCGAGGCCGATGCCGCTGCCCGCGCCGGTGATCACTGCGGTGCGGCCTGCGAGGCGGCGGCAGATCGGGGTCTCGGTCATGGTGTCTCAGGCCTCCGTGCTGATGAAGACGTTCTTGGTCTCGGTGAAAGCGGTGAGTGCGTCGGGGCCCAGTTCACGGCCGAGGCCGGACTGCTTGTAGCCGCCGAACGGTGTCCAGTAGCGGACACTGGAGTGTGAGTTGACGGAGAGGTTGCCCGCCCGGACGGCGCCGCAGACGCGCAGCGCACGGCCCACGTCGCGGGTCCAGACCGAGCCGGACAGGCCGTACTCGGTGGCGTTCGCGAGTCGTACGGCGTCCTCCTCGTCCTCGAAGGGGAGCACGACGGCGACCGGCCCGAAGACCTCTTCGCAGGCGGCGGGCGCGTCGGGCGCAATGTCGGTGAGGACGGTCGGCGGGAACCAGAACCCGGGCCCTTCGGGTGCGCTGCCCCGGATCGCCTTGGCGTCGTCGGGGACGTAGCCGCGCACCCGGTCGAGCTGGCTGCGGGAGATCAGCGGGCCCATCTGGGTCCGCTCGTCGGACGGGTCGCCGACGACGACCGACTCGACGGCGGGGGCGAGCAGGCCGAGGAAGCGGTCGTAGACGGACGCCTGTACGAGGATGCGGGTGCGCGCGCAGCAGTCCTGACCGCTGTTGTCGAGGAACGACATGGGGGTGGTGGCCGCGGCGGCGTCCAGGTCGGAGTCGGCGAAGACGATGTTGGGGCTCTTGCCGCCGAGTTCGAGGGTCACCCGCTTCACGCGATCCGCGCACTTGGCCATGATGCTCTTGCCGACCCCGGTGGAGCCGGTGAAGACGATCTTCGCCACTCCGGGGTGCTCGACGAGCGCGTTCCCGGTCACGTCCCCGGCCCCGGGAAGCACCTGGAAGAGGTGCTCCGGGAGCCCCGCCTCCAGGGCGAGTTCCGCGAGGCGCAGGGCGGTCAGTGGTGTGGTCTCCGCGGGCTTGAGCAGGACGGCGTTCCCGGCGGCGAGGGCGGGCGCGGTGCCCCATGCGGCGATCGGCATGGGGAAGTTCCACGGTGCGATCACGCCGACGACCCCGAGCGGTTCGAGCAGGGTGATGTTCATGCCGCCGGGCACGGGGATCTGACGGCCGTTCAGCCGCTCCACTCCCCCGGCGGCGTAGTCGAGCAGGTCACGGACGTTGCCCGCCTCCCATCGGGCGTTGCCGATGGTGTGGCCGGCTTCCCTGACCTCCAGCCGGGCCAGTTCCTCGATGTGGTCGTCGACCACCACCGCGAAGCGGCGCAGCAGTGCGGCCCGGTCGGCCGGGGCGGCGGCGGCCCACCGATGCTGGGCCCGCGCCGCACGGCCCACGGCGGCGTCCACCTCGGCCGGTGTGGTCGCGGGGACGGTGCGTACGAGTTCTTCCGTGGCCGGGTCGAGCACCTCGTGGTGCGTGCGAGCCGGGGAAGTCGAGATCGGCAAGGGGGCCTCACATGCGTTCGAAGGAGCGGCGGAGCTCCCAGTCGGTCACCGCGGAGTCGAAGGCTTCGAGTTCGACGCGCGCCATGTTGCGGTAGTGGGCGACGACCTCGTCGCCGAAGGCGGCTTTGGCGATCGGGCTGGTCTCCCAGAGCTCGGCCGCCTCGCGCAGGGTGGTGGGAACGTGTTCGTAGTCGGCGGAATAGGCGTTTCCCGGGCAGGCGTCGGGCAGTTCGAGCTGTTGCTCGATGCCGTGCAGGCCGGCTGCCACGAGAGCGGCGACCGCCAGGTGCGGGTTGACGTCACCGCCGGGCAGCCGGTTCTCGAAGCGCAGGGAGGGCCCGTGGCCGACGACCCGCAGGGCGCAGGTGCGGTTGTCCACGCCCCAGGCGACGGCGGTGGGGGCGAAGGAGCCGGGACAAAAGCGCTTGTAGGAGTTGACCGTCGGCGCGTACAGCAGCGAGAAGTCGCGCAGCGCCGCCAGCTGTCCGGCGAGGAAGTGGCGCATGACGGGTGACATCCCCGTGGGGCCGTCACCGGCCATCACACTGCGGCCGTCGGCGTCCCGCAGGGAGAGATGGATGTGGCAGGAGTTGCCCTCGCGCTCGTTGTACTTGGCCATGAAGGTGAGCGAGACGCCCTCCTGGGCGGCGATCTCCTTCGCACCAGTTTTGTAGATCGCGTGCTGGTCACAGGTGACGAGGGCCTCGTCGTACCGGAAGACGATCTCGTGCTGGCCGGGATTGCACTCGCCCTTGGCGGACTCGACGGTCATGCCCGCGCCGGTCATCTCGTTGCGGATGCGGCGCAGCAGGGGCTCGATACGGCCGGTGCCGAGGACGGAGTAGTCGATGTTGTACTGGTTGGCGGGCGTGAGGCCGTGGTAGCCGCTGTCCCAGGCCTGTTCGTAGGTGTCCTTGAAGACGATGAACTCGAGTTCCGTGCCGACGTGCGCCGTCCAGCCGTGCTCGGCGAGACGGTCGAGCTGGCGGCGGAGGATCTGGCGGGGGGCCGCGACGACCGGCGAGCGGTCGTTCCAGGCCAGGTCGGCGACGACGAGTGCGGTGCCCTCGTTCCAGGGCACCCGGCGCAGCGTGGTGAGATCGGGGTGCATGGCGAAGTCGCCGTAGCCGCGTTCCCAGGACGACATCTCGTAACCGTCGACCGTGTTCATCTCGGTGTCGACGGCGAGGAGGTAGTTGCATCCCTCGGTGCCGTGCTCGACGACCTCGTCGAGGAAGAAGGGTGCGGCGAACCGCTTGCCCTGGAGGCGTCCCTGCATGTCGGGAAAGGCCAGGACGACGGTGTCGATCTCGCCGCTCGCGACGAGCGCCCGCAGCTCGTCGAGGGCGAGCGGTGGTTGTCGGTCTGCCATGGGATTGTTCCTCCTCGGGTCAGCCGGGAGTCATAAGGTATGGCTGGAGACCATTGCTTGGGAAGGGGAAACGGCGAGGTGGCGATGACGGGTGGTACGACGGGCGAGCCGGCGGACCGGCTGACACCGGTGCTGCGCCCCGTACGTGCGGGCAACGGCTTCGAGGAGGCGCTCGAGCAGATCCTCCAGCTCCTGCGCCTCGGACTGGTCCCCGGCGGGGAGCGGCTGCCCGCAGAGCGGGAGCTCGCCGAGCGCATGGGCATCAGCCGGGTCACGCTGCGCGAGGTGCTCAAGGTCCTCACCGACCAGGGCCTGGTGGAGAGCCGGCGCGGCCGCTACGGAGGAACGTTCGTGCTCCACCGCCGCGACAGCCACGGCGAGGAGGAACTGCGGCGCCGGGTCGCGGGGGTGGACGTCGAGGACACGCTGCGCTTCCGCGAGGTCCTGGAGGTCGGCGCGGCGGGACTGTGCGCCGCACACGGCCTGACGGACGACGGCGTACACCGGTTGCGCCAGGCACTGGCCGCGACGCACGACGCGCCGCTCGCCGAGTACCGCAGACAGGACACCCTGCTGCACCTGACACTGGCCGAACTGTCGGGCTCGGCCTCCCTCACCGCCCAGTACGCGGCGGTGCGGGCCACGCTCAACGAGCTGCTCGACTGCATCCCGCTGCTGGTGCGCAACCTCGAGCACTCCCAGCATCAGCACACCGCCCTGGTCGAGGCGGTACTGGACGGCGACCCGGACGCGGCGCGCGAGGTGATGCGGGAGCACTGCGAGGGGACGGCGGCCCTGCTGCGGGGCTTCCTGTCGTGAGGGCGGGACGGCGACATGAGGGCGGGACGGCGGACACGAGCGCGGGACGGCGGACACGAGCGCGGGCCGACGGGCACGAGCAGGAGGCGGCGGGCACGAGCGGGAGGCGGCGGGTCGGGCGGCCGTTCCGTGACAACGGCTTTACGCACAGGGGGCTTGCGCCCACGCGCCACTGCCGCAAAGGTGTCCGCACAAACCTTTGACCTGAGCCAGGAGCAACCATGGCTGAAGGCACCACATCGCGCACCCCGTCCCCCGCTCCCCCGGCGTCCGAGTCCGAGGGCGACGCCTATCTGAACCGGCGCACCCTGCGCCGGGGCAGCGCCGGCTGGCTGCTGCTGACCGGTCTCGGCGTCGCGTACGTCGTCTCCGGCGACTTCTCGGGCTGGAACATCGGACTGTCGAAGGGCGGCTTCGGCGGGCTCGCCGTCGCCACCCTGCTGATGGGCGCGATGTACGCCTGCCTGGTCTTCGCACTCGCGGAACTCTCCGCGATCCTGCCCACCGCGGGCGGCGGCTACGGCTTCGCCCGCCGGGCGCTCGGCACCTGGGGCGGCTTCCTCACCGGCACCGCCATCCTCATCGAGTACATCCTCGCCCCCGCCGCGATCTCCATCTTCATCGGCGACTACGTCGAATCCCTCGGCCTCTTCGGCCTGGAGTCCGGCTGGCCGGTCTATCTCGCCTGCTTCGCGATCTTCATCGGCATCCACCTATGGGGCGTCGGCGAGGCGCTGCGGTTCAGCCTGGTGGTGACCGCGATCGCCGTCGCGGCGCTCCTCATCTTCGCGGTGGGCGCCTTCACCGAGTTCAGCGCCGGCGGCCTCGACGACATCCCCGTCGAGGCGAACGCGTTCGGCGCCAACTCCTGGCTGCCGTTCGGCCTGCTGGGGATCTGGGCCGCGTTCCCCTTCGGCATGTGGTTCTTCCTCGGCGTCGAGGGCGTGCCACTCGCGGCGGAGGAGGCGAAGGACCCGGTGCGCTCCATGCCCAAGGCGCTCGCGATCTCCATGGGCATCCTGGTGCTGCTCGCGCTGCTGACCTTCTTCGCGGCGAGCGGTGCCCGCGGCTCCGCCGCCATCCAGGAGGCGGGCAACCCACTGGTCGTCGCACTCCAGGGCGACGGCGACCCGACCGCGCTGAGCCGCTTCGTGAACTACGCGGGCCTCGCCGGGCTCGTGGCCTCCTTCTTCTCCCTGATCTACGCGGGATCCCGGCAGCTCTTCGCCCTCTCCCGGGCCGGATACCTGCCCCGCTTCCTGTCCCTGACCAGCCGCCGCAAGTCCCCCTACCTCGGGCTGGTGATCCCCGGCGCGATCGGCTTCGCGCTGGCGGCGGGCACCGGGAACGGCGCGCGGATGCTGAACATCGCCGTCTTCGGCGCGACGATCAGCTACGCGCTGATGGCGCTGTCCCACATCGTGCTGCGCCGCCGCGAGCCGGAGCTGCCGCGGCCGTACCGCACGCCGGGCGGTGTCCTCACCTCGTCCGTCGCCTTCGTGCTGGCGCTGTCGGCGCTGGTGGCCACGTTCCTGGTGGACAAGGAGGCGGCGTTCATGGCGCTCGGCGTGTACGCCGTGGCGCTCGCCTACTTCGCGCTCTACAGCCGCCACCATCTGGTGGCACGGGCGCCGGAGGAGGAGTTCGCGGCGCTGGCGGCCGCGGAGGCCGAACTGGAACGGGATTGACGGAGGGCACGTCGTGTCACAGCCACTGATCGGTGTCAGCACGTACTGGGAGGCGGCCGCCCGGTGGGGCGTGTGGGAACTGCCCGCCGCGCTGCTGCCTGCCGGGTACCCGCGCCTCGTCCAGGCGGCGGGCGGCCTCGCGGCGATGCTCCCGCCGGACGACCCGTCCCTCGCCGCGTCGGTCGTGGCGCGCCTCGACGGTGTGGTCGTCGCGGGCGGTCCGGACGTCGCGCCGGAGCGGTACGGCGCCGAACGCGACCCCCGCACGGGGCCGCCCGCCCCTGAACGCGACGCCTGGGAGCTGGCACTGATCCGTGCGGCGCTCGCGTCCGGTACACCGCTGCTCGGCATCTGCCGAGGGATGCAGCTGCTGAACGTCGCACTCGGGGGGACGCTCGTGCAGCACCTCGACGGGCACGCCGAGACGGTGGGCGTCTTCGGCGAGCACACCGTGAAGCCGGTGCCGGGCACGCTGTACGGCTCACTGGTCCCGGAGCTCTCGTCGGTTCCGACGTACCACCACCAGTCGGTGGACCGGCTTGGTGAGGGGCTCGTCCCGAGCGCGTACGCGGAGGACGGGACGGTGGAGGCGATCGAACCGGCGGACGGTTCCTGGGTGCTGGGGGTGCAGTGGCATCCGGAGATGGGGGCGGACCGGCGGGTGATGGCGGGGGTGGTACGGGCGGCACGGGGGTAGCGGGTGCGGGGTGCGGGCGTGGCCGCGGGTGCGTGTTCCCCTACCCGCCCCTTCCCGAAACCGGGGCAGGCCCCCGGGCCCCGTGCCGCCCTGCCCGCCGGGCCATTGCACCGCCCTGGCGGGCGATGGCCTCAAGCCCCCCTACGGCCTGGCGGTAGGGAGGGGCCCCAGCCGGGCTGATTGCCGCTGCGCGGCATCCTCGGCCCCGCCGGTGCTTGAGACGCGGGAGGTCCACATCAGCGGTACCTCACACACCGCCAGGCGAAAGGGAAAGCCCCCGAACACCGCCCGGAACACGGAAACGGGTCCGAGCGCGGGACATGCCGCTGCGCGGCATCCTCAGCATCGCCGGCGCCTTGAGGCACTGGGGCCCGGGGGCGGGCCCCGAAACACCGCGCGGAGCGCGGTGAACAGGTCCGGGCGGAGCCCGCCACGCGGTGGAGCCGCGCAGCGAGTACGGCGGGAAGGGGCGCGGGGTGGGGAAACGGCCCGCGCCGCGGACGCGCCGCCCTACCCCCGTGTCAGCCCCAGCAGGTCCCGCGCCGGCCCCGTCGGTCGCTGTGCGTGCGGCCAGACCGCGCGCAGGTCGCGTTCGAGGGCCACGCCCTCCACCGGCACCCGCGTCAGACGGCGCGACGCCAGTTCCTCCGTCACCGCGAGCTCGCTCAGGACCGCCGGTCCGGCGCCGCTGACCGCCGCCGCCTTGACCGCGGTGGTGGAGGCCAGTTCCATCAGCGGCGCGGACAGCCCGCCGTATCCCGACAGCGCCGAGTCGAGCACCTGTCGCGTGCCGGATCCCCGTTCGCGCAGGACCAGTGACGTCCGGGCCAGTTCCTCCGGCGTCAGGGGAGCGCGGCGCCGCCTGGCCCACGCGTGCGCGGGGGCCACGACCACGAACAGCCGGTCGTGGCCGATGACCGTGCCGTCGAGACCCTCCGGTACCGAGAGTCCCTCGACGAAGCCGAGGTCGGCCTCGCCGGAGAGCAGCCGCTCGGCGACCGCCGACGAGTTGCCCGCGATGAGGGAGACCGCGGTGTCGGGGCGGTCCGCGCGCAGCGCGATCAGCCAGCCGGGCAGCAGGTACTCGGCGATCGTCATGCTCGCCGCGACCCGCAGCCGCGAGTCGCGGCGGCCCCGTAGCGCCTGCGCCCCGGCGTCGAACGCCTCTGCCGCCTCCACGATCCGCCGGGCCCAGTCGGTGACGAGCGATCCCGCCTCGGTCAGCCGTGAGCCGCGCGGGGAGCGGTCGACGAGGGCGACACCCAGCTGGCGTTCCATGGAGCGGATGCGGCTGCTGGCCGCGGGCTGGGTTATGCCGAGCTCGCGGGCGGCGCGCCCGAAGCTTCCGTGACGGGCGACCGCGAGCAGCAGTTCCAGCGCGCCCAGCTCGGGAACCCGGTGGGCCAGTGGCACATGTCGCTCTTCGCTCATAAGACCAGCTTATGAGGCGATAGAAGCAAGCTCCCTGGTGGGGGCGGACGGACTCGGGGACCGTCGTGCCATGGTCACCGCGGTACAGCCCCTCCCCCATCCCTCCGAACCTCCCGTCCGGCTCGCCGCCGCGCGCCGGCTGCCGTCCGTCAGGCATCTCGGCCCGAACTGGTACGCCTCGGTGATGGGGACGGCGATCGTGGCGAGCGCCGGGGTCGCGCTGCCCGTGGACGTCCCCGGTCTGCGTGCCGTGTGCACCGTCGTATGGGCGCTGTCCGCCGTGCTGCTGGCCGTCGTTCTCACCGCCCGCGCGGCGCACTGGATCAATCACCGGGACCAGGCGCGTGCCCATCTGCTGGACCCCGCGGTCGCGCCGTTCTACGGATGTCTGGCGATGGCGCTGCTGGCCGTCGGCGCGGGCACGCTCACCGTCGGCAGCGGCGTGGTGGGTGAGGGCCCGGCCACCCTGATCGCGTTCGCCCTGTTCGGGGCGGGGACGCTCATCGGGCTGACTGCCGCGGTCGTCGTGCCGTACCTGCTGGTCGTGCACCACCGGCCGGCACCCGGCAGCGCGTCGCCGGTGTGGCTGCTGCCCGTCGTCGCGCCGATGGTCTCCGCGTCCTTCGGGCCTCTGCTGGTGCCTCGTCTGCCGCCCGGCCAGTGGCGGGAGGCGATGCTGCTCTCGAGCTACGCCATGTTCGGCCTGAGCCTGCTGGCCACGCTGCTGATCCTGCCGGTGGTCTTCGCGCGCCTGGTGCACCACGGCCCGCTGCCCCTCGCCCTGACCCCGTCGCTGTTCCTGGTGCTCGGCCCGCTGGGCCAGTCGACGACCGCCGTGAACAAGCTGGCCGATGTCGCACCGGGGGCAATAGACGCGCCGTACGCGGCGGGGCTCGGCGCGCTCGCCGTGGTCTACGGCGTGCCGGTGATGGGGTTCGCCCTGCTGTGGCTGGCGCTCGCGGCGGCGATGGTGCTGCGGGCGGCCCGGCGCGGCATGCCGTTCACGATGGGCTGGTGGGCCTTCACGTTCCCGGTCGGCACCTGCGTGACGGGCGCGGAGACGCTCGCGCACCACACCGGCCTGGCGGCGTACGCGTGGCTGGCGGTCGCGCTCTACGCGTTCCTCGTCACGGCGTGGGCCGTCGCCGGGACGCTCACCCTGCGCGGTCTGCTGCGCCGAGAGCTGCTCGCAGCGCCTCGCTGAGCACGTCCGGCGCCTCGACCAGGGAAGGGCCGTACCAGGTCAGGTACCGTCCGTCGACCAGGGCGGCGGGCAGGCCGGGGAAGGCCTCCGGCCCGTCGTCGGCGGTGAACCGGTACGGCTCGTCGGGCAGCACGACGGCTCGGGCGCCGCTCGCCCGCAGGTCGTCGAGCGGGATGCGCGGATAGCGTTCCTCGTGACCGGCGTACACGTTGTCGACGCCGAGCCGGGCGAGCAGGTCCCCGGCGAACGTGTCACGGCCCAGCACCATCCACGGCCGGCGCCACACGGGCACCACGGCCCGCGACCGCGGCAGCGGTTCGACCGCCGCCCACTTCTGCCGGGCGTCGTCCAGCCAGCGCGGGCGGGTGAGGGAGCACCCCGTCACGAGGACCCGTTCCAGTTCGGCGAACGCCTGGTCGAGTCCGCGCACCTCGGTCACCATGACCTCGACACCGGCCTCGCGCAGCGCGGCGATGTCAGGCTCGCGGTTCTCCTCCTCGTTGGCGACGACGAGGTCGGGCCGCAGCCGCAGCACCGCCGCGACGTCGGGGTTCTTGGTGCCGCCGATACGTGCGGCGCCGAGTCCGGGCGGGTGGCTGCACCAGTCGGTGACGCCGACCAGCAGCCCGGGCGCGGTGACGGCGACGGCCTCCGTCAGCGAGGGCACCAGGGAGACGACGCGCACCGGGCCGCCTAGCCGCGCGGGTCGGTGGTCGTCGCGAGATGTTCCGAGACCGCGACGACGAGGATGCGGGTGTCGGGGGTGGTGGCGCGCCAGCGGTGGCGTACGCCGCCCGAGAGGAACAGCGAGTCGCCGGGGCCCAGCCGGTAGGCACGGCCTTCGGCCTCCACCTCCACGGCTCCGTCCGCGACGTACAGCAGCTCGTCGTTGCGGTGCTCGAACTCCCGGCCGGTCTCCTTCTCCCCGGTGAACTCCAGGGCGGTCAGCTGGTGCTGCCCCCGGACCAGGGCCCGGATGCCGTCGGAGGGGCCGCGGGAGCGGGCGTCGTCGCCCGCGCGCACGAGGTCCACGGTGCGTCCGGCGTCGGAGGCGGCGAGCAGCCGCTCGGCCGTGGTGTCGAGGGCGTCGGCGACCCGTTGGAGGGAGCGCATGCTGGGGCGGGCGCGCTCGTTCTCGATCTGGCTGAGGAAGGGCACGGAGAGGCCGCTGCGGGCGGCGACCGCGGCCAGTGTGAGGCCGAGGTTCCTGCGGCGTTTGCGCACGGCGGCGCCCACCCGGAGAGGCTCTTCCCTCTCCTTGGTGTCCTTCGCGTCCTTCGCGTCCATGGGCCGGGCTCCCCTCCCCTGGGTCCTGTCTCACCATACGCACCATCCGTCCACCCGTACTCGACAAGCGCACGAGCTGGGCCTTCGAAAGGCCAGTGCGGCCGGAAACAGCCACTGGAAGCAGACACCGAAAAGGGGTGGGTCCCGCCTTCACGGCGGAACCCACCCCTTTCGCGTGAGTGTCGACGGCGGCGCCTGTACGGCTACCGCGGCGCGATCTCGTCCGCGATACCCGGATTCTGCTCCATCCAGGCCTTCACGGCCTCTTCCTCATGGCCCGTACCGCGCTTCTGGATCTCGTTCTCCAGACCGGCGAGCTGCTTCTCGCTCAGCTCGAAGTCCTTGAACCACTTGGTGAGCTGCGGGTACTGCTTCGGGAAGTCCTTGGAGGCGACGGTGTGGATCTCGTCGCCCCCGCCGAAGGACTTCTTCGGGTCGGCGAGCTTGGTCAGCTCGTACTCGCTGTAGGCCCAGTGCGGGGTCCACAGCATGACCGCGACCGGCTCCTTCTTGTCGTACGCGCGCTTCAGCTCGGCGAGCATGCCGGGGGTGGAACTGTCGACGACCTCGAACTCGTCCGCGAGACCGTAGTCCGGCAGAACCTTGTTCTTGAGGATGTTCATGGTCTCGGTGCCCGGCTCGATGCCGATGACGCGGCCGTCGAGGTCGCCCCCGCGGCCCTTGAGGTCGTCCAGCGAGTCGACGCCCTCGACGTACGAGGGGACGGCGAGCTCCAGGGACGTCGGTCCGTACCAGGCGCCGAGGTCGGTGAGCTTGTCGCCGTACTTGTCCCAGTACTTCTTCTGCGTGGTCGGGAGCCAGCCGTCGAACTGCACGTCGATCTGGCCGCGGGAGAGCGCGGTGTACATCGGGCCGACCTCGAACTGCTTGAGGTTCATCGTGTAGCCGCGCTCCTCGAGGACCGCCTTCCACAGGTACGTGGCGGCGATGTCCTCCTCCCACGGGAACCAGGCGACGTTCAGGGCGCGGTCACGCTCGTCCTTGCCGTCCTTGCCCGCCTTGCCGCTCTTGGCGACGGGGGCCCAGGAGTCGGCCAGGCCGGGGTTGTCCTTCAGCCAGGCGCGGACGGCCTGCTGCTCGTTGCCCTTGCCCGTGCCCTGGATCTTCGCCTCGAGACCGGTGAGCTGCTCCTCGGTCATCTTGAAGTCCTTGAGCCACTTGCCGACCTGCGGGAACTCCGCGGCGAAGCCCTTGCGTGCGAGGGTGTGCACACCGTCGCCCTTGCCCCAGGAGCCCTTGGGGTCCTTCAGCTTCTTCAGGTCGTAGGTGCTGTACGCCCAGTGCGGCGACCACAGTGTGGTGACGACGGGTTCCTTCTTGTCGTACGCGCGCTTCAGCTCGGCGAGCATGCCGGGCGTGGAGCCGTCGACGACCTCGTACTCGCCCTCGAGGCCGTAGTCCTTCAGGACCTTGTCCTTGAGGATGCCCATCATTCCGGCGCTCGGCTCGATGCCGACGATCCGGCCCTTGAACCGGTCCGACTCGCCCTTGAGGTCGTCGAGCGAGTCGATGCCCTCCATGTAGGCGGGGACGGACAGCTCCAGCGAGGTGGGGCCGTACCAGGAGCCCAGGTCCTCGAGCTTGTCGCCGTACTTGTCCATGTAGGAGGCGTGGGTGACCGGAAGCCAGGCGTCGGTCTGGAAGTCGATCTGACCGCCGGCGAGACCGGTGTAGAGCGAGCCGGCCTCCAGCTGCTTGGTGTCGACCTCGAAGCCGCGCTGCTCCAGCAGCTCCTTCCACAGGAAGGTGGAGGCGATGCCCTCGTCCCACGGGATGTAGCCGATGGAGACCTTCTTGCCGTCCCCGATCCTCGCGTCGGCGGCGGCGGTGTCCGTCTTCGCGCCGCCGAACATGCCCATGCCGCCCGCCACCAGGGCGAGGACGACGATGCCGACGACCGCGACGGCCGGCTGCGGGCGGTGGTCCCAGATCTTCAGGCCGCCGGCCGCGGCGCGCGCCTTGGCGAGCGCGCGGCGCCCGAGCGGCGAGACCTGGCGGCCCAGCGCGCCGGTCATCCGGTCGAGGTACATGGCGAGGATGACGATGGAGACGCCTGCCTCGAACCCGAGGCCGATGTCGACGTTGCCGATGGCCCGGTAGACGGCGCCGCCGAGGCCGCCGCCTCCGACCATGCCGGCGATGACGACCATGGACAGGCCGAGCATGATGACCTGGTTGACACCGGCCATGATCGTCGGCAGGGCGAGCGGGAGCTGGACACGGAACAGGGTGTTTCGCGGCGTCGTGCCGAAGGCCTCCGCGGCTTCGACGAGTTCCCCGTCCACCTGCCGGATGCCGAGTTCGGTCATCCGCACGCCGGGCGGCAGGGCGAAGATGATGGTGGCGATGATGCCGGGGACCACTCCGACGCCGAAGAAGATGATGCCGGGGATCAGATAGACCATCGCGGGCATGGTCTGCATGAAGTCGAGCACCGGCCGGACGATCGTGCTGACGGTCTTCGACCGCGAGGCCCAGATGCCGAGGGGCACGGCGACCGCCAGCGTGACGATGGTCGCGACGAGCACCAGCGAGAGGGTCGACATCGCGTCTTCCCACAGCTCGATGGAGTCGATCAGCGCGAAGCCCGCGAAGGCGAGGACACCGGCGAACAGTCCGCGCAGCCACCAGGCGACGACCGCGAGGATGCCGGCGAAGAGCAGCGGCGCCGGCGCGGACAGGGCCGCGTCGATGCCGTCGTACATCCCGGTGACGAGCGAGCTGATCGCGTCGAACAGCCAGGAGAGGTGGCGCTGGAGCCAGTCGACACCGCTGTCGACCCAGTCGCCGAGGTGGAGCCTAGGCACTGGCCACCGCCTTGTCCGCCGGGGCGGCGGACTTCACGGGGACGGACTCGGCCGACGCCGGCGCGGAGGGCGCGGGCACGGCAGGCGGCGCGGTGGGCGTCATCGGCTCGCCGAGGACGGCGAGGAGCCGGGCCCTCGGGACGACACCGATCAGCTCGCCCCCGTCGTCGACGACGGCGACGGCCGTGCCGGTGGTGGAGCAGGGAGTGAACAGTTCGATGATCGGCGTGTCGGCGGGGACGGTGGCGGGCGCCGCCGCCAGTACGTCCTTGGCGTCGCGCAGTTCCTTGCCGCTGTCCGTCTTCGTGCCGTACGCCGTCTCCGGGTCGGCCATGATCGCGCCCGCGGTGAGCACGCGGGAGCGGTCGACGTCCTGGGTGAAGGAGGCGACGTAGTCGTTGGCGGGGGTGACGAGGATGTCCTCGGCGGTGCCGAGCTGGACGATCCTGCCGTCGCGCATCACGGCGATCGAGTCGCCGAGCCGCATGGCCTCGTTGAGGTCGTGCGTGATGAAGACGATGGTCTTCTTCAGGCGTTTCTGCAGCTCGAGCAGCTGGTCCTGCATGTCGCGGCGGATCAGCGGGTCGAGGGCGCTGAAGGACTCGTCCATCAGCAGCAGGTCGGCGTCGGTGGCGAGCGCGCGGGCGAGGCCGACGCGCTGCTGCATGCCGCCGGAGAGCTCGTCGGGCCAGGAGTTCTCCCAGCCGCCGAGGCCCGCCAGTTCCAGTGCCTGCGCCGCGCGCTGCTCTCGCTCGGCGCGGGGCACGCCCTGCACCTCGAGGCCGTAGCCGGCGTTCTCGAGGACGCTGCGGTGCGGGAAGAGCGCGAAGTGCTGGAACACCATGCTGATCTTGGTGGAGCGCACGGTGCGCAGGTCCCGGTCGCTCAGGGAGGTCAGGTCCTGGCCGTCGAAGAGCACGCGTCCGGCGGTGGGCTCCAGCAGGCCGTTGAGCATGCGCAGGAGGGTGGACTTGCCGGACCCGGACAGACCCATGACGACGAATATCTGACCGGGTTCGACGCTGAAGGAGGCGTCGATCACGGCCGCTGTCGTGCCGTCGGCGCGCAGCTCGTCACGGTCGGCGCCGCTTTCGAGTCTGGTCACCGCTTCGTCGGGTCGTCTGCCGAACACCTTGTACAAGTGCTCGGCCTGCAGCCTGGACACATACACCTCACGGGTCGAACCGGAAACGGCCCGCCACCCCCGCCGGCAGGCCGTGGAGCCCGACGAGGTCTTCCCGTTGCCCGGTGCAATTGTTGAATTCCGAACCGGGTTGGCTCCGGCTCCGCGCCTCCCCGGATACGAGGAAGCCAAACGGAAGTGTGACCCAGTTCACCTCCGCGCCACCTGTCCGGAGCGTCGTGCGGCGGCCGGGGCCGGCTGTCAGTGGTGTGCGGCATCATCGTGCCTGTGACGCGACGCCTGATGCTCCTCGACACCGCTTCCCTGTACTTCCGGGCCTATTTCGGGGTCCCCGACTCGGTCCGGGCGCCCGACGGCACTCCGGTCAACGCGGTGCGCGGGCTCCTCGACTTCATCGCACGGCTGGTCCAGGACCACCGGCCGGACGACCTGGTCGCCTGCTGGGACAACGACTGGCGGCCACAGTGGCGCGTGGACCTCATCCCCTCCTACAAGGCGCACCGCGTCGCAAAGGAGCGCGAGCTCGGGCCGGACGAGGAGGAGGTCCCCGACACGCTCACGCCCCAGGTTCCCGTGATCGAGGCGGTGCTGGCGGCGGTCGGCATCGCCCGCGTCGGCGCCGACGGGTACGAGGCGGACGACATCATCGGCACGCTCACCGCGCGGGCCACCGGGCCGGTGGACATCGTCACCGGCGACCGCGACCTGTTCCAGCTGGTCGACGACGCACGCGAGCGTCGCGTGCTCTACCCGCTCAAGGGCGTCGGGACCCTGCAGACCACGGACGAGGCGTGGCTTCGCGAGCGCTACGGGGTGGACGGTCCCGGTTACGTCGATCTGGCGCTGCTCCGGGGCGACCCGAGCGACGGGCTGCCCGGCGTGCCCGGCATCGGCGAGAAGACCGCGGCCAAGCTGCTCGACACGTACGGCGACCTCGACGGGATCATGGCGGCCGTGGGCGACCGCACCTCGAAGCTGACACCGGCGCAGCGCCGGCGGCTGGACGAGGCGAGGGCCTACGTCGCGGTCGCGCCGAAGGTCGTACGCGTCGCCTCCGACGTGGCACTGCCCGATTTCGACGCGTCGCTGCCGCGCGCACCGCGCGATCCCGGCGCCCTCGACGAGCTCGCGGAGCGGTGGGGGCTGGGCGGAGCGGTGGTGCGCCTGCGGAACGCACTGGAGCACTGAAGCCCCGATCACCGAGGCGGAGATGTTAACTTAGGCAAGCCTAAGCAACTATCGCCGTCCAGGGGAGCAGCACCGTGGCAGACCGAGCGGAACGACCGGCGCGCAAGTCACCGAAGGTCCATGAGGCGCAGGTGGTCCGCACCGAGCGACTGACCCCGCACATGGTGCGGGTCGTGCTCGCGGGCGACGGCCTGGCCGCGTTCGAGCTCGCCGGATTCGCGGACCACTACGTCAAGCTGATCTTCCCGCCCGAAGGCGTCACGTATCCGGAGCCGTTCGACATGGACCGGATCCGCGAGGAGTTCCCGCGCGACCAGTGGCCCGCGAACCGCACGTACACGGTGCGCAACTGGAACGCGGCCCACCGCGAGTTGACGATCGACTTCGTCGTCCACGGCGACGAGGGACTGGCCGGCCCCTGGGCGGCCCGCGCCCGGGTCGGCGAGACGATGCGGTTCCTCGGGCCCGGCGGCGGCTACGCCCCGGCGCCGGAGGCGGACTGGCACCTTCTCGTCGGCGACGAGAGCGCGCTGCCGGCGATCGCGGCGGCACTGGAGCAGATGCCGGCGGGCGCCGTCGTCCACGCCTTCGTCGAGGTCTCGGGCCCCGAGGACGAGCAGAAGGCCGTCACACCGGACGGCGCCGGGATCACCTGGCTGCACCGGGGCGAGCGCCCGGTCGGCGCGGCGCTCGTCGAGGCGGTGGCGGCGCTGGACTTCCCGGAGGGGACGGTCTGCGCGTTCGTGCACGGCGAGGCCGCGTGCGTGAAGGAACTGCGCCGGCTGCTGCGCGTGGAGCGCGGGATCCCGAAGGAGCAGCTGTCGATCTCGGGCTACTGGCGACTGGGCCAGACGGACGAGGCGTGGCGTGCGGTGAAGCGCGAGTGGAACGAGCAGGTGGAGCGGGAGCAGGAGGGCGCGGGAGCGTGACTCCGTGACAGCGTGAACCCGGTGACGCCGTGACGCCGTGACGCCGTGACGCCGTGCGCCGTGACAGCGTGACACGTGACAGCGTGAACCTGGTGACGCCTCATGGACGCCGGCCTGTGCGGCGGCATCGCGGCGTCGGACTCCGGCCGCACGTAGCCGCTCGCACTCCGCCCGGCCGGGATGCCCGGGCGGGCGGGGCTTGCCGCGACCCGTGACAACGGCGACGGGCGCGGGCGGCGCGAGGGCAGCACCCTTCGACGGCCCGGTCCACGGGGAGGGATCAGCCCGTCCGGCGGGTGACAGCGCCCCGTCCGGCACCGCACGGGCCCCTGGTCTCACCTCGCCACGCGGCATCCGGACGTCCCTGGACCGGGTTCGGCGCAAAGGGAGGGGAAACCGCCCCTACAGTGGGCGCGACCCGCCCGCGGCACGTTCGCGCCCCCTCACGGCCCCCGCTCGCGGCGCGCTCCCGTTCCCCTCACGGCCCCGCCCCGGGGCGCCCCGACTGTCACTCGCCCCCGTCGAACACCCGCGCCGACGCGTCCACCTGCGCCATCCGCCGCAGCGCCGTCAGCATCGCGTCGCCGAGCACCGTGCCGACGACCGTGCTCTCCACCAGATCGTCCAGGCCGAGGCGCCGCGCCACGTGCGCCACGTCCGCCGCGGCCACCTTCTCCGCCGCGGCGGCGTAGTCGTCGAGAACCTCGGCGAACACGCCGTGGCCGACCCGTTCCAGCGCCGCCAGCGCCTCCGCCAGCGCCAGTGCCGCCGGGTGATCGTCGTCGACCGCCCAGCCCCGGCGCGCGACGAGCTCGCGGACCTTCTCCCGAGCGGCGACCGGGGATTCGTCCCCGAGCGTCTCGTACCGCGGTACGAGACGGTCCGTGACGGCGCCGAGCACCTTGTGGATCGACCGGTCCGGGTCGTCGACGGCGACGAGCACGTCCCTGATCGAGGAGACGGAGAGTCCGCCGACCTCGAGCAGCGCGCGGACGAGCCGCAGTCTGCGCTCGTGCCCGTCCGAGTAGCTGGCCTGGTTGGGGCTGGTCAACTCCCCCGTCGGCAGCAGCCCTTCTCGTACGTAGTACTTGATCGTCGGGACCGGCACTCCGGTCCTGCGGCTCAACTCACCGATGCGCACCGCGTGTTCATCCTTCCACCCTTGCCATTCCCATCCCCATCATAGATAGTTCCGCTATCGGATAGCGGAAAGCTCCACTATCCATATTCACTGGGGGACATTCATGCCCAAGACCACCCTGACCTGGACCTCCTGGCACCGGCCGCTCATGGTGTTCGCCGCCTCGATGGCGGTGCTCACCGTGGTCACAGCGGTCGGCCTGGCCGTCGACGACCGGACGCTGGCCGGGTCGCCGGTCTGGTTCAAGCCCTTCAAGTTCGCGGTCTCGTTCGCCGCCTACGCGTTGTCGCTCGCCTGGATGCTGTCGCTGCTGCCCCGGTTCCGGCGCACCGGCTGGTGGGCGGGCACCACAGTGGCCGTCACCGGCGCGATCGAGATGATCCTGATCACCGGCCAGGCGGCCCGTGGCAGACGCAGTCACTTCAACCACGAGACACCGTTCGACTCGGCGCTGTTCGACGCGATGGCGGTGACCGTCGTCGTCCTGTGGGCCGGTGCGCTGGTCATCGCCGTGCTGCTGTTCCGCACCCCTCAGGCCGACCGCGGATTCGCCATGGCCCTGCGGTTCGGCTCTGTGCTCTCGCTGGCAGGCGCCGCGCTCGGCTTCCGGATGGCGCGCCCGACACCGGAGCAGCTCGCCCGGGCGGGTGACGGCGCGCCGGCGGTGGTCGGCGCACACGGCGTCGGCGTGACCGACGGCAGCGGCCCCTCGATGGCGCTGACGGGCTGGGAGACGGCAGGCGGTGACCTGCGAATACCCCACTTCGTGGGACTGCACGCGCTGCAGGTGCTCCCGTTCCTGCTGCTGGCGATGGTCGCGCTGGCCCCGCGTTTCGCCCGCCTGCGGGACGAGCGGGTCCGGCTGCGGCTGGTCCTCGTCGCCTCGCTCGCGTACACGGCCGCGTTCGCCCTCGTCACCTGGCAGGCGCTGCGCGGCCAGGCCCTGACACACCCGGACGGTGCGACGCTCGGCGCGGCGGCCGTGATCGTGCTCGCGTCGGCGGCCGGCGCCTGGGCGGCGCTGCGCGGGGCGTCCCGGCAGCCGGAACCCACCGCCGGGCCCTCGGGCACCGACTCGCAGAAGGAGCTCGCGACATGACCGGATTCCTCTTCGAACTGTCCTTCTGGCTCGCGGCCCCGGTGTGGCTGCTGCTGATCTTCGCGCCCCACTGGCGGCTCACCGAACGCCTCGCCGCCACACCGCTGACCGTCGTTCCCGTGCTGCTGGTGTATCTCTCCATGGCGATTCCCGTCCTCCCCGAACTGTGGGCGGCGGTCAGCAGCCCCGACATCGATGTGTTCCGCGAGCTCACCGCACGGGCGAACGGCGCCGGCGCGGTCTGGGCACAGGTCATCGCCTGGGACCTGCTGCTCGGCCAGTGGATGTACCGGGAGGCACGGCGGCTCGGCGTCCATCCGGCGGTGTCGGGGCCACTGCTCGTGCTGACCGTCCTGCTCTCGCCGATCGGTCTGCTCGTGTTCCTGGTGCTGCGTGCCGTCCGCTCCGGGCAGCAGCGCCCGGCCCGGCGCGAGGAGGTCCTCCGGTCGTGACAGCATGCGGCGCACCCGGACCAATCCGCCGGGCGTTCGGCTCCGAATGCCTGGTGGAATGTCCGTTCGACGCGTCCGCACCGTGGAGGAACGCCGCGTGAAAGAAGCCGTGCACATCGGCGGTCCCGCCTCGGCGGGGCCCGATCTTCAGGAACTGCTCGGCCTGGTGGCCAGGGGCGACCAGGATGCCTTCTCACAGGTGTACGACGCGGTCGGCGCCGCCGTACTCGGTCTGGTGCGCGCCGTGCTGCGCGACCCGGCGCAGTCGGAGGAGGTGGCCCAGGAGGTGCTGATCGACGTCTGGCGTTCCGCCGCCCGTTATCAGCCCGCACGCGGCTCCGCGATGACGTGGATCCTCACCCTCGCGCACCGGCGGGCCGTGGACCGGGTGCGGTCCGCGCAGGCCGCCACGGACCGGGAGCAGCGGGCCGCGCTGCTGGAGCGGACACCGGCGTACGACGAGGTGACCGAGCAGGTGGAGGCCCGCCTGGAGCGGGAACAGGTACGGCGCTGCCTGCGCACGCTGACCGAGCTGCAACGTCAGTCCGTGACGCTGGCCTACTACCGGGGCCTGGCGTACCGGGAGGTCGCCGAACTGCTGTCCGTGCCGCTGGGCACGGTCAAAACACGGCTGCGCGACGGGTTGATCCGGCTGCGCGACTGCCTGGGGGTGAGCGTGTGAACACGATCGATCTGCACCTGCTGACCGGCGCCTACGTGCTGCATGCGCTGTCGTCGGAGGAACAGACCGCGTTCGAGCGGCATCTGCCGGGATGCCCGTCGTGCGCCCAGGAAGTGCGCGAACTCGCCGCCACTGCCGGCAAACTGGCCGCCGCCGTGTCCGTCACACCGCCTCCCGCGCTCAAGCAGCGGGTGATGGCGAGGATCCCGGCGGAACGGCAGGAGCCGCCGCAGGTGGCACGTCAGATCCGGCGCGGCGGCCCGCGACCGGGCCGCGCGCTGTCGCGTTTCGCGCTCGCCGCGAGTGTCGCCGCGGCTGCCGCGTTCGGCGGCGTGGCCGTCTGGCAGCATCAGGAGGCTCAGGACGCCCGTGACACGGCGCAGCGCAGCGAACGCCAGGCGGAGGAACTGGCTTCGGTGATCGCCGCGCCGGACGCCAAGGTGACGTCGGGCAGGCTGCCCGAAGGGGCGACGGCCACGGTGATCGTGTCCCGCAGCCGTGACAAGGCGGCGTTCCTGGCCTCCGGTATGCCGCGGCCGCCGGAGGGCAAGGTGTACCAGCTCTGGTTCGCCGACGGTGACGTCATGCGGTCCGCCGGACTGATGGACCCGTCGGACACCACGGAGGCGCTGCTGATGGAGGGGCCGGTCGACGGTGCGTCCGGGATGGGCATCACGGTGGAACCCGCGGGTGGCTCCGCGCAGCCCACGTCGGATCCCCTGACCCTGATGAAGCTTCCCGCCTGACTCCCCGGACACCGGCGGTCCGCAATGAGGGGCACGACCGCGACGGTCGTGCCCCTCACCGATGATCGCCGCGTCCGTGACCGGACCGTCCTGCGCGCGGCGGCCCCGGTGGTCCGCCGTTCGTGCAGGGCACCGGGTGCGCGAAGGGGGCTTCGGCGCCGCCGATCGCCGCCGCGTTCCCGCAGGCCCGTGTCCATGGGTACGGGCCTGCGGGAACCCGGCGGCCGGCAGGCGGTGCGCCGCGCGGCCAACGGGCGCGGGCCTGCGGGGTGGTAGCGGAAACGGGACAGGCGGGTCCGGGGCTTCTCCCGCGCGTTCCGTCAGGAGGAGATGCCGCGCGCGGGCCTGACTTCGCCGCGGCGCGCGCCGCACGTCCACAACGGACTCGTCGCTCTCGCCGCTGTCGGGCGAGGCCACGCCCTCGGGAGAGGACCCCACTGCGCCGTGTCCACGCCGCACTTCCGGACGTGGCATACCGCGGGGCCGCGAGCACGGCGGCGGCCGGGGCAGCGGTTTCGAGCAGGACCGGGACTCGTCAGGTCTGCGGGGCGCTCGAGGCGGTCCGGGCCGGCGGACCGGCAAGCATGCCGGCCGCCGGCCCCAGGCCGGGCGGCGTCATGCCGGGCGGCGTCATGCCGGGCGGCCCCAGGCCGGGCGGCGTCATGCCGGGCGGCGTCAGCGCCCTTTGGGCGGCCACGGGAAGAAACCGCTCGTACGGGCGGCGTACTCCGCGTATCCCGGCCGATGGGCCATGTGCCGTTCGAGAAGCGCCTTCCCGCTGCCGCCGATCAGCAGCCAGGACATGACCAGCGGGCCGACGACGGTCGCCGCCGCCACTGCCCCGTACTCGCAGGCGAGCAGGAACAGCCCCCACCACACCAGGAAGTCGCCGAAGTAGTTGGGGTGGCGGGTCCAGGCCCACAGCCCGCGGTCCATGATCCGCCCCCGGTTCGCGGGGTCCGACTTGAACCGGGCCAGTTGCCGGTCCCCGACCGCCTCGAAACAGAGCCCGGCGAGCCACACCCCGCAGCCCGCCCAGCCGATCGCCCCGACCGGCCCGGCGATGTACTGCGCCCCCTGCACGGGCAGTGACACCAGCCACACCAGCGCGCCCTGCAGCAGGTACACCATCCGCAGCGCGTACAGGTTCTTGTTGCCCCGGGCCTTGGCGAGCAGCTTCTCGTACCGGGGGTCCTCCCCGTGCCCGCGGCCCCGGTACGCGATGTGCACGGCGAGCCGCAGACCCCACACCGCGGTCAACACGGTGACCAGCAGCCGCCGCCCGTCGTCGCCCTCCCCCGACGAGGTGAGGAAGGTGACCAGTGCGACGGCGGTGAAGCCGATTCCCCACGCCACGTCGACGATCCGGTGCATGCCCCTGCGCACGGCGACGGCGAAGGTGACGAGCATGACGGCGAAGGCGGCGGCCGCCGCGGGGCCGAGCCCCTGCGCGAACGCCTCCCAGGAGAAGCCGTTCATCGGACGTACCAGCCCTTCTGGGTGGCCGGCATGCCGGACCGGCCGATGCCGGAGGGGCGTACGGCCAGGATCTGGTCGACCCCCATCCGCCGCTCCTCGAACGCCAGCGCGCCGCCCACCAGATACAGCCGCCACACCCTGGCCGTCTCCTCCCCCACGAGTGCGGTGAACTCGGCCCAGCGGTCCTCCAGCGTCCGGTGCCAGGCGCCCACGGTGCGCGTGTAGTGCTCGCGCATCGACTCCACGGCCCGTACCTCGAGTCCGGCCGTCTCCAGCAGGGACACTGTGTCGCCGAGCGGCCGCATGTGCATGTCCGGTGCGATGTACGACTCGATGAACGCGCCGCCGCCCGGCGCGTTCGCGCCGCGCGACATCTGCTGGACCAGCAGCCGGCCCTGCGGCCGCAGCATTCCGTGCAGCACGGCGGCGAACGCGGGGTACTCCGCGTCGCCCACGTGCTCGCCCATCTCGATCGTCGAGACCGCCTCGTACGAGCCGCCCTCGATGTCGCGGTAGTCGCGCTGCTGCACGTCGACCAGGTCGCCGAGGCCCCTCTCGCGCACCTGGCCCCTCACGAACTCGGCCTGCTCCGCCGCCAGGGTCACGGCCGTGACCTGTGCCTTGTGGTGCTGCGCCGCGTGCAGGGTGAGCGATCCCCAGCCGCAGCCGATGTCGAGCAGCCGTGTCCCGGGACGCAGGCCGAGCTTGCGGCAGACGAGTTCCAGCTTGTCGTGCTGTGCGTCGGCGAGCCCGTAGCCCGCTTGCTCCTCCTGGGTCCAGTAGGCGCAGGAGTAGGCCATGGTCCGGTCGAGCAGCAGGGTGTAGAAGTGGTTGGAGAGGTCGTAGTGGTGGCTGATGGCGGCCCGGTCTCGGGACCTGCTGTGCAGGCTGCCCCTCAGCCGTGCCTGGGAGGCGGGTGCGGGCAGCCGGGGGCCCACCGCGCCGAGCCGCAGTGCGGTGCCGGCGGCCCTGGCCCGGTCGGCGACGGTGAGCCGCGGCGGGGCGAGGGACCTGCCGCGTACGGCTCCCCACACCGTGCGGAGGGCCTCCGCGAGGTCGCCCTCGATGTCGAGCTCGCCCGTGATGTAGGCCTGGGCCAAGCCGAGTTCGTCGGGCTGCCACAGCAGTCGGCGCAGTGCCCGGCGGGAGCGGAGCACGATGACGGGGCCTCGCGCCGGCCCGCGTCCGGCGACGGACCCGTCCCAGGCGCGCAACCGCAGCGGCAGTGGCCCGCCGAGCAACTCCTCCATCAGGCCGACGAGTTGTCCGGCTGCCGTTCCTCCGGCCGCGCGTGCGGGGGTATGGCTGCCGGTGGCGGTGGCGGTGGTCGGCTTCACGCCGTGGGTCCCTTCGTGAGCTGCAGCTGCTGTACGTCGAGGTATCCGGCTCGGAAGCCGGCCTCGGAGTAGGCGAGGTAGAAGTTCCACATCCGGCGGAACGTCTCGTCGAAGCCGAGGGCGTCGACCTCGGCCGAGCGGGCGGTGAACCGTTCGCGCCACAGCCTCAGCGTCTCGGCGTAGTGCGGCCCGAACGCGTCCCGTGCGGTGATGGCGAGTCCGGTGAACCGGCCGACGGCATGCTCCATCGCCTCCGTGGACGGCAGGAGCCCACCGGGGAAGATGTACTTCTGGATCCAGGTGTACGTGGTACGGGAGGCGAGCATCCGCTCGTGCGGCATCGTGATGGCCTGCAGCGCCACCTTTCCGCCGGGCGCCAGCAGCTTGTCCAGGGTCATGAAGTACTCGGGCCAGAACTCGGCGCCGACGGCTTCGATCATCTCCACGCTGACGATGGCGTCGTACCGGCCGAGGATCTTGCGGTAGTCGCGGAGCTGGACGGTCACCCGGTCGTCGAGACCGGCTTCCCGCACCCGCCGGACTGCCAGTGCCTGCTGCTCGGAGGAGAGCGTCACCGTGAGCACACGGGCGCCGCGCGCGGCGGCCCGGATCGCGAGCTCGCCCCAGCCGGTGCCGATCTCCAGCAGCTGGGTGCCGGGCCCGACGTGTGCCAGGTCGAGGAGCCGGTCGATCTTGCGGTGCTGGGCGGCGGGCAGGAGGTGGTGCTCCGCGGGGAAGCCGCGGAAGACCGCGGACGAGTACGACAGGGTGTCGTCGAGGAAGAGGGAGAACAGTTCGTTCGACAGGTCGTAGTGGTGGCTGATGTTGCTCCGGGTCGCCTCGGTCGTGTTCCGGTGGCGGTCGGGCTGCTTGGGCGCCCAGATCCCGCGCAGCCGCTGCAGCGGCTGCGGGACGAGGGTGGCGGCGTGCTCGGCGAGGACGGTCAGGGCGCCGACGAGGTCGGGGGCGTCCCACTCGCCCGCCATGTAGGACTCGCCGAAGCCGATGAGTCCCCCCGCGCCTATGCGGGAGAAGAAGGCGCGGGGGTCGCTCACCTCCAGCAGCGGACCGCCGAGCCCGATCGGCTCCGCGGCGCCCGCGAGCCGTACCCGCAGCGGCAGTCCGCCGACCGCGTGCCTCACCAGCCGCTCCGCGGCCGCTGTGCGGAGCCACGACGACTCGGGCGGGCGGGCGACATCCGGCCAGCGGCCGGGGTCGACGGCCGCGGTACGGGGGGCGGGGATGACGGGCACGCTCACTTGACACCCTCCTGGGTGAGACGACGGGGTCGGGGTTGCACCGGCAGTCCGCGCAGGAGCAGCCGGATGCCGTGGAATCGGATGCCGGCCGAGACGGCCAGCGTGGACAGCGGGTAGCGCAGTGCCGCACGCAGCACGCCGCGGGCGGTGGCGGGGCGGCGCTCGCCCCGCAGGGTGGCGGTGAACGGCCGGCCTCCGGCGCGCTCCAGGTGCACCGTGAGGTCGAGGCGGTCACCGGGCCTCGGCAGCCGCATGCGGTAGCGGCCGTCGACCGGGAAGAACGGCGAGACGTAGAACTCCTTGTCCACCGTGGCGCGGTGGTCGTCGCCCGGGTGCAGCAGATAGCAGTGGCGGCCGCCGTAGGTGTTGTGGACCTCGGCGACGACACACAGCGGGCTGCCGTCGCGGCGGCTGCACCAGTAGAGGGTCAGCGGGTTGAAGACATGCCCCAGCACCCGGGCGTGGGCGAGCATGACGACCGGGCCGCAGGCCGGTTCCACACCGCGTTCGGCGAGGAACGCCTCGAGAGCGGCCCGGATCGTCGGCCGGGTGCCGTCGAAGTGGTCGCGCGCGTCGAAGCGGGCGAGGGGCCGCAGGAGGCGCGGCAGCCGGGGCGGCGCGTCGGGGTCGACCAGCCACATGTAGGTGCGGTGGCGCAGGGCGTACCGGCGGGGGGCGGTCCGTACGTGCGCCACCGTGCAGGTGTAGAGGGCCGGTTCGGTGGTCACCAGTCGACTCCGAGCGCCCGGGCGGCCTCGACGCCGGACCGGCAGCCGTCCTCGTGGAACCCCCAGCCGTGGTAGGCCCCGGCGTATGCGGTGACCGGGCCCGACAGTTCGGGCAGCCGGGTCTGGGCGGCCACGGACTCCGGGGTGAACACGGGGTGTTCGTATTCCATCCGGGCGAGGACCCTGTCGCCGTCCACCTGACCGGAGCCGTTGAGTGTCACGACGTACGTCTGGGGGGCGTCCAGCCGCTGGAGGCGGTTCATGTCGTAGCTGACGCGCACCCGCTCGGTCCCCGCGTCGCAGGCGGGCATGGAGAAGTTCCAACTGGCGCGGGCGCCGGGGGCCTTGGGCAGGACGGAGGCGTCGCTGTGCAGCAGGGTGGTGTTGCGCGAGTACGTGAAGGCGCCGAGGACCTCCCGTTCACGGTCGGTCGGGTCGGCGAGCAGTCGCAGGGCCTGGTCCGGGTGGGTGGCCACGACCACGCTGTCGTAGCCGCGGACGTCACCGTCCTCGTCGGTGATCGCCACGCCGTCGGCGTGGCGGCGCACGGCGCGCACGGGAGTCCCGGTGCGCACGGCGGTGAGCTGCTTGGCGGCGCGTTCCACGTACTGGCGCGAACCGCCGGTGACCGTCCGCCACACCGGGGAGCCGGTGATCGCCAGCATGCCGTGGTGGTCGAGGAAGCGGAAGAGGTGGCGGGCCGGGTAGCGCAGGGCGGTGGCCGCGTCGCAGGACCAGACGCAGGAGACGACCGGCTTCATGAAGTGGGCTGTGAAGTAGGCGGAGAATCCGGCGTCCTCGATGAACCGCCCGAGCGTCAGGTGCTCGTTCCCCGGTTCCTCCAGCAGCCGGCGGGCCCGCCGGTGGAAGCGTGGCACCTCGGCGAGCATGCGCAGATACCGGCCGCGCAGGGCGTTTCGCGGCCGGGCGAGCAGCCCGGCGGGGCCCCGGGCGCCCGCGTACTCGAGACCGCAGCCGTCGCACCGTACGGACATGCTCATCTCCGACTCCTGGGTGGCCACGCCGAGTTCGGCGAAGAGCCGCAGGAGATGCGGGTACGTGCGCTCGTTGTGGACGATGAAGCCCGAGTCGACGCCGTGCAGCCGTCCGTCTGCCGAGACGACGTCGTGGGTGTGCGCGTGGCCGCCGAGGCGCGAGTCCGCCTCGTAGAGCGTCACATCGTGCGCCCGCTGGAGCACGTACGCCGCCGTCAGTCCCGCCACTCCGCTGCCCACCACAGCCGTACGCCGCCGCTGCGCTGTCATTCCCGCTCCCTCCGGGCCGGCTTCGCGCCGTCCATCCGGGGCGTATTCGTGGCCGGAGGGCATATGGATTGGTGAAAGTCAGATCTTTCGCCAGTGAGTCACCCGTTCGAGTGATGGACCAATCCGCGGCCGGTCCTGCGACGAATCCCAGGCGTGAGTGAACATCTGCCGGCTTCTCCGCGTATCGCGCCTTTGCGCCCTTCTTCGGAGGCACCGAGCAGACCGACTATGAGGAGTTACGTCATGACCTCCACCCGTTTCCAGCGCATGGCCGTCGCCGTTGCCACCGCCGCTGTGCTGCCGCTCGCCCTCACCGCCTGCGGCGGCGGCGAGAGCTCCTCCGACGCGGCGGCCGACAAGGCCGCCACGTCCGCTCCTGCCGAGGACAAGTCGACCCCGGCCGAGGACGCGGGCATGACGGACGGACCCTTCGGTCCTGCCTGCGCGTCCGTCCCCGCGGACGGCGCCGGCAGCTTCGACGGCATGGCCCAGGACCCCGTCGCCACCGCCGCCTCGAACAACCCGGCCCTGTCCACGCTGGTCACCGCCGTCAAGAAGGCCGGCCTCGTCGACACCCTGAACAACGCGGAGAACATCACCGTGTTCGCGCCGACCAACGACGCCTTCGCCAAGATCCCGAAGGCCGACCTCGACAAGGTCCTCGCCGACAAGGAGATGCTCACCAACATCCTCACGTACCACGTCGTCGGCGAGAAGCTGACCCCGAAGCAGCTCGAGAAGGGAACCTACGACACGCTGCAGAAGTCCACTCTCACCACCGCCGGGTCCGGCGAGGACTACACCGTCAACGACAACTCCAAGGTCGTCTGCGGCAACGTCCCCACCGCCAATGCCACGGTCTACATCGTCGACACGGTCCTCATGCCCAAGTGACCGCGGCGGGCGCTTAGGGTGGCGGGATGACGGACCCCCGTCCCCGCCCCCGGCGCGCTGCCCGCGCGATCGGCGCCGTCGTCGGCTCCGCTGTCGGTGACGCGCTGGGCGCGCCCTTCGAGTTCGGGGAACCGGGCGTGTACCGCGCCAGGTTCCCCGACGGCGTCGGCGAGATGTGCGGCGGTGGCGGCTGGGACCCGGTGAGGCGACGGACGACACGCAGATGGCCGTACTGGTCGGCGAGTCGCTTCTCGAGCACGGTCGGCTGGAGGCCGCGGACGTCTTCCGCCGGTTCCAGCGGTGGGCGGCGGGCGACCCGAAGGACATCGGTCTGCAGACCGAGGCAGTCCTCACCGGCGGTGATCCGTGGGACACGGCGGCGGCGCTCCACTTCGGCATGACGGGCCGGGCGGCGGGGAACGGCTCGTTGATGCGGGCGGCCACCTCGGCCGTGTTCTTCGGGTCGGCCGGACGCGAGGCGTCCATGGCGGCTGCCCGCCGTATCGCGGCCCTCACCCACGGCGACCGGGCCGCCTGGGAGGGCACGGCGGTACTCCACGAGCTGATCCGCGTCGCCCTGGACGGCGGGGATCCACTCGCCTCGGTGCCCGGAACACTCGCGCATGTCCACGAGGACCACCGCGCCCGCTGGACCACCGCACTGTCCCCCCACTGGCACCCCGACGACGCGACGGAGTTCAACGGCGCCGTGTGGCCCTGCCTCGCGTCCGCGCTGTGGGCGCTGCGCACCACTTCGTCGTTCGAGGAGTCCCTCGCCGCGGCGATCGACCTCGGCGGCGACACCGACACGGTGGCCGCCGTGACGGGCGCCCTCGCCGGCGCGGTGCACGGGATCGACTCGATCCCGGAGCGGTGGACGGCACCTCTGCACGTGCCGCTGCCCGGCTTCGGCGAGCGGGTACTGCGGCTCGCGGAGCTCACCGAGCTCGCGCTCGCCCTGGCCGTGGACAGTGCATCCGACCCGGCGGATGATTGATACCGAACCGGAAAACCGCGGACGAAAGGTGTGGATCACCATGTCCGAGCACCCTGACTGCGCCCTGGTCCGCCGGGGCTACACAGCGTTCGTCTCGGGTGACCTGGCCACCCTCAGCGAACTGTTCACCGCCGACGCCGTGTACCACGTCCCCGGAGACCACATGCTCTCAGGACACCACAAGGGCCGTGAAGCGATCATGACGCTCTTCCACCGCCTCGGCGACGAAACCGCCGGCACGCTGCAGATCCAGGTCGACGCCGTACTCGCCGACGGGCGCGGCCACGTCATGGCGTTCCACACCGCGCGGGCGGACCGCGGCGACCGCGGCCTCGAAATACGCGAGGGTCTCTTCTTCACGATCGTGGGCGGCAAGGTCACCGACATCGACATGTGCGTCGAGGACATCGACGAGATGAACACCTTCTGGCACTGACGGCCGTGGCCCCGGCCGCACCGACCGGGGCCCGACCCGTCGTCAGCCGACCGAGCTGTACGCCACCACGCCCCGCAGCAGCCCGTCGACCGCCTTGCGGGCGTTCCTGGCCACCGTGCTGTTCTCCCGGGGGGCGGCCGCGGCGATCTGACCGAGCACGTCGATGACCTGCTTGCACCAGCGCACGAAGTCGCCGGCGGGCATCTCCGCCTCGCGCAGCACCTCGTCCAGCCCCTTGTCGGAAGCCCACTGGTAGGCGGCCCAGGCGAAACCGAGGTCCGGCTCGCGCTGGCCGACACCCTCCGCCTGGTTGATCCGGAACTCCTCCTCCAGGGCGTCCAGCCTGCCCCAGATGCGGACCATCTCGCCCAGTGCCGCCTTCGCCTTCCCGGCCGGGACCTTGGGGGCGAGCGCGTCGTCCGACTGCCGCGCCTCGTACACCAACGCCGAAACGCACGCGGCCAGTTCCGCCGGGTTCAGCCCCTCCCAGACACCCTCGCGGAGACATTCACTGGCCAACAGGTCCAGTTCGCCGTAGAGCCGGGCGAGGCGCCTGCCGTGCTCGGTGACCTCGTCCTCCCGGAGGTAGTCCATCTCCGTCAGCAGCGCGACGATACGGTCGAAGGTCCGCGCGATCGTGTTCGTGCGCCCCTCGATACGGCGCTCCAACTGCCTCGTGTCGCGCTGCAGCCGGTGGTGACGCTCCGCCCAGCGCGCGTGGTCCTCCCGCTCGTCGCAGCCGTGGCAGGGGTGCGCGCGCAGCTCCGAACGCAGCCGGGCGATCTCACGGTCGTCCGCGGCGGGCGCCCGGCCCTTGCGGTGCCGGTCGGGCACGATGTGCCCCGCCTTGGTGCGCAGCGCGGACGCGAGGTCCCGACGCGACTGCGGCGAGCGGGCGTTGAAGGACTTCGGGATACGCATCCGCTCCAGCGCCTCGACCGGCACCGGGAAGTCGATCGACGCCAGCCGCTTGACCTGCCGCTCCGAGGTGAGGACGAGCGGACGCGGTCCGTCGTGGTACTCGAAACCGCGGTGCCCGTCGGTCCGGCCGGCCGGCAGCCCCGGATCGAGGACCAGCGCCAGACCGGCGAACTTGCCCGTCGGGACGTGGATCACGTCACCGGGCTTGAGCCGCTCCAGCGAGGCGGCGGCCGCGGCCCGGCGCTGCGCGGCGCCCTGCTTGGCGAGCTCCGTCTCGCGGTCCTTGAGGTCGCGGCGCAGCCGTGCGTACTGCTCGAAGTCACCCAGGTGGCAGGTCATGCCCTCCCGGTAGCCCTGCAGTCCCTCCTCGTTGCGCTGGACCTGGCGGGAGATGCCGACGACCGACTTGTCGGCCTGGAACTGCGCGAACGACGTCTCCAGCAGTTCGCGCGAGCGGTGCCGGCCGAACTGCTGCACCAGATTGACCGCCATGTTGTACGACGGCTTGAAGCTGGAGCGCAGCGGATAGGTGCGCGTACCGGCGAGTCCGGCGAGCGCGCCCGGGTCCATGGCCCGCTGCCACAGGACCACCGCGTGGCCCTCGACGTCGATCCCCCGGCGCCCGGCACGGCCGGTCAGCTGGGTGTACTCGCCGGGGGTGATGTCGGCGTGCTGTTCGCCGTTCCACTTGACGAGCTTTTCCAACACGACGGAGCGGGCGGGCATGTTGATGCCGAGCGCCAGCGTCTCCGTGGCGAACACGGCCTTCACCAGGCCCCGTACGAACAGCTCCTCCACGACCTCCTTGAAGGTCGGCAGCATGCCGGCGTGGTGTGCGGCGATCCCCCGCTCCAGGCCCTCGAGCCACTCGTAGTAGCCGAGGACGTGCAGGTCGTCGCCGGGGATGGAGGAGGTCCGCTCCTCGACGATCTCGCGCACCCGTCTGCGCGCGTCCTCGTCGTTGAGGCGCAGTCCCGCGTGGAGGCACTGCTGCACGGCGGCCTCGCAGCCGGCCCGGCTGAAGATGAACGTGATGGCGGGGAGCAGCCCTTCGGCGTCCAGCCGGTCGATGACCTCGGGCCGGCCGGGTGTCCAGATCCGGCTGCGCTGGCGCCGCTCGCGCTCACGGTCCGCCTCGCGCACCATCTTCCCGCGGCGCCGGTCGCGCGGGTTGTACGTACGGCTGTTCTCCATCCGCGCCAGCCGTACGAGATCGGGGTTGACCTCGCGGCGGGCGACACCGCGGCCGCCGTGGTCGGTCTCCTCCTCGAAGAGGTCGTACATCCGCCGTCCGGCCATGACGTGCTGCCACAGCGGCACGGGCCGGTGCTCGGAGACGATGACCTCGGTGTCGCCGCGGACGGTGTCGAGCCAGTCGCCGAACTCCTCCGCGTTCGACACGGTCGCCGAGAGTGACACAAGTGTCACCGACTCGGGGAGGTGAATGATCACTTCCTCCCACACGGCGCCGCGGAAACGGTCGGAGAGGTAGTGCACCTCGTCCATCACGACATAGCCGAGGCCCAGCAGCGACTGGGATCCCGAGTACAGCATGTTGCGGAGCACCTCGGTGGTCATGACGACCACCGGCGCACCGGAGTTGACACTGTTGTCGCCGGTCAGCAGGCCGACCTTGTCGGCGCCGTACCGCTTGGCCAGGTCGGCGTACTTCTGGTTCGACAGGGCCTTGATGGGTGTGGTGTAGAAGCACTTGCGGCCCTGCGCGAGCGCGAGATGGACGGCGAACTCGCCGACGATGGTCTTGCCCGAGCCGGTGGGCGCGGCGACGAGCACGCCCTTGCCCCCCTCCAGGGCCTGGCATGCCTCGATCTGGAAGGGATCGAGATCGAAGTCGTACATCGCGCGGAAGGGGGCCAGCGCAGTGGCCTCTTCGGCGGCGCGGATGCGGGCGGCGGCATAGCGCTCTGCGGGAGAGAGATCCTCGGTCATCTTGTTCACGAGCCTACCCGCCGCCTCCGACAGTGAGCGGATCTTTAATCGGACGGGAGCAGCCGCCCCCGTCGACTACCGGAGTACCCGGCAGGGGCGGCGGCGATGCACGCGAAAGCGGGGCCAGCCTGCCCGGCGGGCCCCGCTTCTCGTCCTGTGCGTCGCGGCTCAGGTGATGTCGTCGTAGCCGCCGGGCCGGTGCGACCGGCCGCCGTCGGCCTCGCCGGCGGCCTGCTCGGGCAGGGCACGGGCGGTGGCGGCGACCGGCTCCACCTCGCCGAGCGCGGCGGGCGTGAGGTCGAGGTCGGAGGCCTCGTCGTCGTCGAGCTCCGCGTCGGGGTCGTTGCGGCGGCGGCGCCGGTCGTTGAGGAGGGAGAACCCGACGGCGAGGAAGTAGAGCAGGATGATGGGCCCGGACAGGGCGACCATGCCGAGCGGGTCGGTGGACGGGGTGGCGATCGCACCGAAGACGAAGATGCCCATGACGGCGCCCCGCCACCAGCCGAGCATCCGCTTGCCGGTCACCATCCCCGTGAGGTTCAGCATGATCAGCAGCAGCGGCAGCTCGAAGGAGAAGCCGAAGATCAGCACCATCCGGACCGTGAAGTCAAGGATCTTGTCGACGCTGAGCAGGTTCTCCGCGGGAGCCGGCGTGATGGACAGCAGCACCTTCATGCTCACGGGCATGACCAGGTAGGCGAAGTAGGCGCCCCCGGCGAACAGCGGCGCCGCGGCGGCGGCGAAGTAGTAGCTGTACTTCTTCTCGTTCTTGTGCAGACCGGGCGCGACGAAGGCCCACATCTGGTACAGCCAGACCGGGCAGGACACGATGATGCCCGCCATCAGCACGACCTTGACCGTCGTCGTGAACGGCGACAGCAGGTCGGTGTACACGACCCGGGCGCAGACGCCGCCCTTCTGCGGGCCGTCCCCTACGCACTCCGGCACGGGCGAGGTGAGGAACTCCATCAGCTCCTGGCTGTAGGCCACCGCGACGACGGAGGCGACGATGATCGCCAACATCGCCTTCGCGAGCCGGTTGCGGAGCTCACGCAGATGGTCCGCGAGCGGCATACGCCCCTCGGGGTCCTTCTCCTTCAGTTTCGAGCGGGCAGGCTTGAGCAACCCACGTCCTCATCTCGTGCGGCAGGCCACGATCCCGTGACCTTGGGTCAGCGCTGGGGGGTGTCGGTGGGCTCGTTCACGGGACGGGCGCTGGTGACATCGCCGGGCGCGGCCTGGATGGTGCGGGGCGGGGTCGGGGAGGTCTGGCCCGAAGCCGCCGGGTCCTTGGGCTCCTCCGGGGTCGCCGACGGCTGCCCCTCGGACTTCATCGCCTTGGCCTCGCTCTTCAGGATCCGCGCGGACTTGCCGAGCGAACGTGCCATGTCCGGGAGCTTCTTGGCCCCGAACAGCAGCAGGATGAGAAGCGCGATGATGATGATCTCGGTGGGCCCGATCTGTCGGAACATAACTGTGTCTACCTTCTCACCGAGGCGGCTTGGGGCTCTGGCTGCTGACCGCGGCGGGACAGCGTCCGAACCGCGACCGGCAGCGATCGTAACTCGCACGGGTGAACGCAGGGCAATCCCCCTGCATACTCCCGTCAGCGGTCGGCGCCTCATCACCGGTGCCGCCACCAGCAGCGTACCGCCAGGAACAGTGGTACAGGAGGGGGCGGCCGTGATCTCCGGCCGTGCTCGAGCGGCCCGCGGTTCAGCGCAGCGTCTCCCCGGAACGCGCCAGCCCGGTGGCCGCCCGCTCCAGGTCCTCGGCCGCCCGGTTGATCCGCTCCGTGGTGCGGGCGACCTCGCTGCCCAGACGCTGTGCCTCGATGAAGACCCTGATACCGAGGACACCGAGGACGGCGATCCCGAGGAAGCCGAGTGCGATCGCGAGCATGGGCCAGAACATGGGCAGAGCCTAGACCGTTCCTGAGGCGGTTTCCGAGCGGGAGGTCACACCGTGGAGTGCAGGCGCAGCGTCCTGACACCGCCGCCGGTGAGCAGTTCCACGATGCGCTCACCGGCCGGCTTGCGGACCGCCGTACCGCATTCGGGGCAGGTGAACGAGTAGAAGGTGGTGCGGCGGCTGCCGCCGATGGCGAGGCGCAGAGCCCCGGCGGACAGTTCGAACCCGGCCCGGCAGTCGGGGCACGACGCCTTGAACAGCACCGGCCCGACACGGGCCGGGACCGGCGGCATCGCCGTCATCGGGGGCGTCACGCTCATGGGGCGCCGGCTCCTTGCTCCTGACGTCGCGCGCACTCCGCGCCGTCGTAGGCGGCGAGCGCCTCGCAGGCCGCCGTACGGGCGCTGTCCGCGAGATCCTGCGGTGACACGATCCTGCCGTCCCCGCCCAGGCGCAGGCCCAGCCTGCGCAGCGACGCGGGCGACGGCGTGCGCAGCGTGATGCGCAGCCCGCCGTCGGGCAGCTCCTCCGCCCGGTCGTGCGGATAGTACTCGGCGACCCAGCGCCCGCCGGGAGCCACCTCGACGACGACCTCCGGGTCGTCGGCCGACGGCTGCACCAGGCCCTCGGAGAGGTCCCGCAGCTCGATCTCCGGCGGCGCGGCCGACTCGTCGAGCAGCCGGATCTCCGCGACCCGGTCGAGCCGGAAGGTCCGGCGCGCCTCGGAGAGACGGCACCAGGCCTCCATGTAGGTGTGGCCGACGGCGAAGAGGCGGATCGGGTCCACCTCGCGCTCGGTCAGCTCGTCACGCGCCGGGGAGTAGTAGCGCAGCCACAGCCGCCGGCGCTCAGAGATCGCCCGGTCCACCTCCGCGAACACCCCGCCCTCCGACTCGAAGGTCACGGAGAGCCTGGAGCTGGCGCCCGCCGCCTCACCGGCGGCCGCCTCGAGCTTCGCCGTGGCCCGCAGCAGCGCCTCCCGGTCCCCCTCCCGGAGCCCGGGAAGGGTCGCGACGGCCCGCGCGGCGACCAGCAGGGCGGTCGCCTCGTCGGCGGCGAGCCGCAGCGGCTCTGCGGTGGACTCGCCCGACGCGTCGGGGTTGCGCCACCAGATCCGCTCGCCGTCGGTGTCGATGTCGAGCAGATCACCGCCGCGGAAACTCGTCCCGCACATGGGCAGCACGTCGAGGTCGGAGATGAGCTCGTCCTCGGTGATACCGAAGGCCCGGGCGACATCGGCGATGTGCGCGCCGGGCCGCTCCCGCAGATAGGTCACCAGCGACAGCATCCGCCGGGTCTGGTCGATGGCATTGGCGGCCATGGTCGTAAGACTCCCCTTCAGCCCTTGGCCACGGCACGCAGCCGGTCCACCACGTCGGCCCGCAGATCCGCGGGCTCGAGTACGACGACGTCCGGACCGAACTCGACGAGCCAGGCGTCCAGACCGTGTCCGTACGGAATCTCCAACTCGTCCCAGCCGTCGCCGAGTTCCCGGGTCGCCGTGGCACGGGACCGCAGCGGGTAACCGCAGTCCGCACGCAGGCGGATCAGCGCGGAACGGGTGGCCGTCTCACCGGCCCAGCTCTCGACCGTCTCACGTACGGTCACGACGTCCGGCACAGCAGTGGTGAACGTTCCGGAACGGGAGGAGCGGACCCTGCCGGTGATGCGCGACAGCCGGAAGACGCGCTCCGCGCCCCGGCTGCGGTCGAAGCCGGCCAGGTACCAGTGCCCACGCCAGCACTCGAGCGTCCACGGCTCGACATGACGCTGCTCGGGGCGGGCCGAGTTCGCCTTGCGGTAGTCGAACAGCACAGGCCTGCGGTCCCGGCAGGCGAGCATCAGCGGCTCGAACGCCGCCTCGTGCACGGGGATCCTCGGTTCGAGGGCACTGTGCCGGTCCTCGTAGGCGTCCTCGGTCTCCGGCATACCCGCCGCACGCAGCTTCTGCAGGGCGCCGCTGGCGGCCCCCGCGAGCCGCGCCTGCTGCCACACCTTGGCGGCCAGACCCAGCGCGGCGGCCTCCTCCGCGTCCAGCGTGATGGGCGGCAGCGTGTTGCTGTCCCGGCGCGCGAGATAGCCGATGTCCCCGTCGAGGGACTCGACCGTCTCGATCACCAGGCCCAGTTCCCGCAGATCGTCCTTGTCACGCTCGAACATCCGGTTGAACGAGTCGTCGGAACCCGCCTCCAGGTAGGCCTCGATGGACCCGCGCAGCTCCCGCTTGCTCAGCGGACGCCGGGTCCCGAGCAGACACAGCGCCAGATTCATCAGCCGCTCGGCCTTGGCAATGGCCATCGACGCCCTTCACCTCTTTTAAGAAGTCCCTTAGGCCGTCGACCGTACCGCCCCGGGGTGTCCGGACAAAAGCGAGGGCCCGTGCCATCAGGCACGGGCCCCGCACGTCACTCGGCGACCGGCCTCAGACGGCGACCAGGTCGCAGACGAAGATCAGCGTCTCGCCGGGGGCGATGACACCGCCACCGGCGCCGCGCTCCCCGTAGGCGAGGTGCGCCGGGATGGTCAGCTGACGGCGCCCGCCGACCTTCATGCCCTGCACACCCTGGTCCCAGCCGGAGATGACCTGGCCGACGCCCAGCTGGAACTGCAGCGGGGTGCCGCGGTTCCACGACGCGTCGAACTCCTCACCGGTGGAGAAGGCCACGCCCACGTAGTGGACGGAGACGGTGTCACCCGCCTTCGCCACCGGGCCGTCGCCCTCCCAGATGTCCTTGATCTCCAGATCGGCCGGCGGCTCGCCGCCCGGGAAGTCGATCTCGGGCTTCTCGATGCTCACGGATGTAGCTCCTTGCGTTCTGTCTGCGATCAACCGGGACAGTCTTGCAGAACGTCCCGGTCCGCCTACTGAACGGCCAGGATGTCGACCGTGAAGACCAGAGTGGACTTGGCCGGGATGCCCTGCTGCTCCTGGTCGCCGTAGCCCATGTCCGGCGGGACGACGAGCAGCACACGGCTGCCGGCCTTCTTGCCCTCCAGCCCCTTCTGCCAGCCCGGAATGACCTGCGCCAGCGGGAAGCTCACCGGCGCGTTGCCGCGGGCGTAGCTGCTGTCGAACTCCTTGCCGTCCTTCCACAGGACGCCCTGGTACTTCACCGACAGCGTGTCCGTCGCCTTGACCGCCGGGCCGGTGCCCTCGATCACGTAGTTCGACACCAGCTTCGTCGGCGCGTCCTTCTTGGGCACCGTCAGAGACGGCTTCTCGCCGTCCGTGTTCGTGCCGACCTTGGGCAGGTCGATGTTGTCCTGCGCGACCTCGCTGCCCTTGGCGGACGTCGGCAGCGTGGTGCCCTTGACGATGTCCATGACGAACACCAGCGTGGAGTTGGCCGGGATGCCGCCCTGCTCCTGCTCGCCGTATCCCAGCTCCGGCGGGATCGACACCTCGAGCCGGCTGCCGACCTTCTGACCGTCGAGAGCCTGCTGCCATCCCTCGATGACACCGCCGCCGCCGAGCGTCACGGTGAACGGCTCGCCGCGGTCGAAGCTGTTGTCGAACGGCTCCTTGCCGTCCCACACCTGGCCCAGATAGTCGACCTGGGCGACATCACCCTTCTTGAGGGTCTGGCCCTTGCCCTCGCTGACGACATCGACCTTCAGGTCCTTGGGGGGCTCGCCCTTGCCCGTGGCGAGGGTCGGCTTCTCACCGAACTCGGCACCCTCGGTGATCGCGGGAAGCCCGTTCGTCGTCGAGGTGGAAGCGGAATCGGAGCCCTTGTCGTCACCGCACGCCGCTGTCGTCAACAGCAGCAGGGGTACGACGAGCAGGCCGGCAAGTCGGCGCACGTGGTCCTCAGATCTCTAACGGCTCGGTAGATGCGGGACACTCTAGGCCGTGCCGAGGGCCCCGCACGAGAAACGTACGGGGCCCGGGTGACGTTCCGACACGCGTGCGACCGGCCCGAGCGGGCATGCCGACGCCGGCGGCTACATGCCGGCGATCAGCTTCTCCACCCTGTCGTCGACGGACCGGAAGGGGTCCTTGCACAGCACGGTGCGCTGCGCCTGGTCGTTGAGCTTCAGGTGCACCCAGTCGACGGTGAAGTCCCGCCGCTGCTCCTGGGCCCGGCGGATGAAGTCGCCGCGAAGCCGCGCCCTGGTGGTCTGCGGGGGCACCGACTTGCCCTCGAAGATCTTCAGGTCGTTGCAGATCCTGGCGGCCTGCCCCTTCTTCTCCAGGAGGTAGTACAGCCCGCGCCTGCGGTGGATGTCGTGGTACGCGAGGTCTATCTGCGCGACCCTCGGGTGCGACATCGACATGTTGTGCTTGGCGCGGTACCGCTCGAGCAGCTTGTACTTCATGACCCAGTCGATCTCGGTGCCGATCCGGTCGAGATCCTCCTGCTCGATCGCGTCCAGCGTGCGGCCCCACAGCTCCAGGACCTGCTCGACGGTGCCGG
Organism: Streptomyces sp. NPDC003023; assembly: GCF_042888225.1. NCBI lineage: Bacteria > Bacillati > Actinomycetota > Actinomycetes > Kitasatosporales > Streptomycetaceae > Streptomyces > Streptomyces sp. NPDC003023. The sequence continues at coordinate 179,144 of NZ_JBIAPL010000007.1, read as the reverse complement.
TGCGGATGCCGCGCCGGTCGACGAAGTCCACCGCCTTCTCGTAGTACTCGCGCTGGACCTCCAGCGCGGAGGCCTCCCGGCCGCTGGCCAGGCGCACCTTCCGCTGACCCGTGATGTCGTGGCTGACCTCGCGGATCGCCCGGATCGGGTTCTCCAGGGTGAGGTCGCGCATGACCGTGCCCGCCTCGATCATGCGCAGCACCAGGTCGGTCGCGCCGACCTTGAGGAGCATCGTCGTCTCCGACATGTTCGAATCGCCGACGATGACATGGAGCCGGCGGTACCGCTCGGCGTCCGCGTGCGGTTCGTCACGGGTGTTGATGATGGGACGCGAACGGGTGGTCGCGGAGCTGACACCCTCCCAGATGTGCTCCGCGCGCTGGCTCACGCAGTAGACCGCTCCCCGGGGCGTCTGCAGCACCTTTCCCGCACCGCACAGCAGCTGCCTCGTGACCAGGAACGGAATCAGGATGTCGGCCAGCCGCGAGAACTCGCCATGGCGCGCGACGAGATAGTTCTCGTGGCAGCCGTAGGAGTTTCCCGCCGAGTCGGTGTTGTTCTTGAACAGATAGACGTCGCCCGCGATTCCTTCCTCGTGCAGGCGGCGTTCGGCGTCGACGAGAAGGCCTTCCAGAATGCGCTCACCGGCCTTGTCGTGCGTGACCAGCTCGGTCACATTGTCGCATTCCGGTGTTGCGTATTCCGGATGCGAACCCACGTCGAGGTACAGGCGGGCGCCGTTCCGCAGAAAGACATTGCTGCTGCGGCCCCATGACACGACACGGCGGAAGAGGTAGCGCGCCACTTCGTCAGGTGACAGTCGGCGCTGTCCCCTGAACGTGCACGTGACGCCGTACTCGTTCTCCAGCCCGAAAATGCGGCGGTCCATGTCTGAACATTACGCCTCACGGCCTGAGCTGAAACCGGGTTGGGCGGCACCGTTTCGATCATTTTCCGATGAGCGGGTGCCGGAGTCCGGGCCGGACACCGCGATGTCGTGAGCACGAACGGGAACCGCGAGCACCCCCTGAGTGACCGTCAGAACCAGCAGTGCGGCGATCCCCCCGGCCCCCGCGACCGCGAAACTCCACGCCGTACCGCCGATCTCGACCGCCGGACCCGCCACCGCCGTGCCCACGGCCGCACCCACACCGAACGTCGTCACCAGCCAGGAGAACGCCTCCGTGACCGTGCCCCTCGGCGCGTGCCGGTCGACGACGATGAACGCACACGCGATCGCCGGCGCCAGGAACACACCGGCCAGCGCCGACAGTGCGGTCATCGCCGCCACACCCGGCGTGAGGACCAGCGGAAGGTAGCCCACGGCCAGCAGCGCCACGATGAGCCGCAGCCGCCGCTCCGGAGCCCCGGCCCACTGCCGCGCACCGTAGACACTCCCGCCGACCAGCGCGCCGAGACCCAACGCGGCCATCAGCCAGCCGTACACCGACTCACGCCCCTGGTCGTCGGCATACGCCACACCCGCGACCGTGATCGACCCGAGCGCCAGACCGACGAAGAAGAACGCCCCGAGCAGCGCCAGCAGGCCCGGCGACCGCAGCGCGCCCAGCCAGTGCGCCTCCCGCGGCGCGGAACGCCAGGCACGGGACGGCTCCGACATCACGACCGACAGCGCCCCGACGACGCCCACGGCGTTGATCACGAACAGCGCCGCGCCCGGCGACCACACAGAGACGAGCAGCGTGACCATCAGCGGGCCGACGGTGAACATGACCTCCTGGGCCACGGCGTCCATGGCGTAGGCCCGGTGCACCCGCTCCTCGCCGCCGAGCACGCCGGGCCACAGGGCCCGCAGACCGCCCTCGAGCGGCGGGGTGAACAGACCGGCCACGGTCACGGCCGCGTACGCGACGATCAGCGATCCGGTCCCCGCCACGGCGAGCAGGAACATGCCGAGCGCGGAGACCACGGCGGCCGGCAACTGGACCCGCGGCTGCCCGTACAGGTCCACGGCGCGGCCCAGCAGCGGCTGGCCCACGGCGGTGGCCAGCCCGTACACGGCGGCGAGCGCGCCCGCGAGGGTGTAGCTGCCGCCCTCGGCCCGGGTGAAGAGCACGATGGCGATGTGCGCCGTCGCGTTCGGCAGCCGGCCGACCAGGGTGCCGGTGAGCAGCCGGGCGGCGTGCGGGGCCTTGAGGATGTCTGCGTAGCCGGCGGCCATGCCGTTCCCTTCTCACCGGCTCCCACCGTCGTGGCTCCGGTCGAGGTTTTACGTATAACGTCAGTATCCATACGTACCATGTCGACAGTCCGCGGGTCCACAGCGCCGCCGCCCCGGACCCAGCGACACCTCGCCGGGCGGCCGAGGACGGATGAAGATGGCACACCGGTCCCGGCAGGACCGTCCCCCCGCCCCAGGAACGGACATCGCCCGCCCCACCAGCAGGGACGTCGCCCGCGCCGCCGGCGTCTCCCAGGCCACCGTCTCCCTCGTACTCGGCGACAAATGGCGCGGCCGCGTCTCGGAAAGAACCGCCGCCGTGGTCCGCGAAGCCGCACAGGAACTCGGCTACCGCCCCAACCTCGCCGCCCGCAACCTCCGCCTCGGCAGCACCAGGACCGCGCTCCTCGTCGTCCCCGCCCTCACCAACGAGTTCTTCGCCCGCGTCTACACCGGAGCCGCCACCGTCGCCGCCCAGCACGGCTTCGGCGTCGTCCTCTACCCCTCCCCCGAAGGCGTCGGCCCCGCCAAGGACCCCTTCGCCTCCGCCCGCGCCGCCCTCGACGGCGTCATCGCCTCCTCCATGGCCGCCCAGGCCCTCACCGCCATCCGCGGCACCGACCTCCCCCTCGTGATGCTCGACAGCGACCCCTGCGACCCGGGCGCCGCCGCCCACGTCAACCTCGACATCGCCGACGGCATGCGCCAGGTGACGGACCATCTGCTGGCACTCGGCCACCGGCGCATCGTCCACCTCGCCTCCGCCGTCACCTCCTGGACCTTCGACGTCCGCGCCCGCGCACTCCACGCCGCGACCGACCGCGTCACCGGCACACAGGTGCACACCGTCCCCGCGCCCCTCGACGTCGAGAGCGCCCGCCGAGCCGCGGTCCACGCCCTCACCGCGCCCGGCCCGCGCCCGACCGCCCTCGTCTGCGACGACGACATCCTGGCCGCCGGCGCCTGCAAGGCCGCCCGCAGGCTCGGCCTGCGCGTACCCGAGGACATCACCGTCACCGGATTCGACGACCTCGCCCTCGCCACAGCCGTGGAACCCGAACTCACCACCGTCCGCCTCCCCGCGGAAAAGGTCGGCGAACGCGGCATGACCGCCCTGCTCGACGTCCTCGACGGCCGCGCCCCCCGAGAGGACAGCCTCCCCGTCGAACTCGTCGTACGCGGCTCCTGCGCACCCCCCGCGACCACGCGGCGCAGGACCGGGACATGACCGTGCCCCGGACCGCACGGGCGGTCCGGGGCACGGTCGTCGAACCGCCCGACTACTTCTCCGGCGTGTCAGGAGTGTCCGGGGAGTCCGGAATGCTGGTGCCCGGCGTGGCGGAACCAGTGGCGCCGCTGGCGCCGCTGGCGCCGGGAGCGCCCCCGGCCTCGTCCGTCTCCTCGTCGGAGGGCGCGTCCGTCGGGGTCGAGGCGGCACCGTCCGCCTCCAGCAACCGGGCCAGCTGCCGCCCCACGATCCGCTTGAACTTCCGCTGCTGCGGCCGCGTACGGTCCAGCACCGCGACCTCGAGCCGCTCCGCCGGAATCTCCCGGTCACTCCCGTTCGACTGGCTGGACAGCGCCTGCACGGCCAGCTTGAGCGCCTCCGCCAGCGACATGCCGTCACGGTGCCGCTGATCCAGGAAACCGCTGATCTGCTCCGCGTTGCCACCGACCGCGACCGACCCGTGCTCGTCCACGATCGAACCGTCGTGCGGCAGCCGGTAGATCTGGTCGCCCTCGGGCGACGCCCCCACCTCCGCGACGACCAACTCCACCTCGTACGGCTTCTCACCGGCACTCGAGAAGATCGTGCCCAGGGTCTGGGCGTACACGTTCGCCAGCCCACGGGCCGTCACATCGTCGCGGTCATAGGTGTAACCGCGCAGATCCGCGTAGCGCACGCCACCGATGCGCAGGTTCTCGTACTCGTTGTACTTACCGGCCGCGGCGAAGCCGATACGGTCATAGATCTCGCTGAACTTGTGCAGCGCACGGGACGGATTCTCGCCGACGAAGACGATGCCGTCGGCATACTGCAGCACGACCAGGCTGCGGCCACGGGCGATGCCCTTGCGGGCGTACTCCGCCCGGTCGGCCATGGCCTGCTGGGGTGAGACATAGAACGGCGTCGACACCGGCTATCCGTCCCTTTCTGTCAGAGGCGAGTACATGGGGCCGTCACAGGAGCGCGGCGCGCGGACCGTCGGGCTGGGCGAGGCGGCCCTCGAGGATCGAACGCGCGATCTCGGAGGTCTCCGCGTCGCCGAGCCGGCGGAAGCCCTCGTCCGTGATCACGGTGACGATCGGATAGATGCGCCGGGCCACGTCCGGCCCACCGGTGGCCGAATCGTCGTCCGCCGCGTCGTACAGCGCCTGGATCACCAAAGTGGTGGCCTGCTGCTCGGTCAGGTCCTCGCGGTAGAGCTTCTTCATCGCTCCCCGGGCGAAGATCGAACCCGAGCCGGTGGCCGCGTACCCCTGCTCCTCGGAGCGGCCGCCCGTCACGTCGTACGAGAAGATGCGGCCCTTCTCGCGGTCGATGTCGTAACCGGCGAACAGCGGGACGACGGCGAGCCCCTGCATGGCCATGCCGAGGTTGCTGCGGATCATCGTGGACAGGCGGTTCGCCTTGCCCTCGAGGGAGAGCTGAACACCCTCGACCTTCTCGAAGTGCTCCAGCTCCAGCTGGAACAGCTTGACCATCTCCACCGCGAGACCAGCGGTGCCCGCGATGCCCACCGCCGAGTACTCGTCGGCAGGGAACACCTTCTCGATGTCGCGCTGGGCGATCATGTTCCCCATCGTGGCCCGCCGGTCACCGGCGAGCACCACACCACCGGGAAACGTGGTGGCGACGATGGTCGTCCCGTGCGGCGCCTCGATGGCCCCCTGCAGCGGCGGCAGGACGCGCTTGCCAGGGAGCAGATCGGGCGAGTGCTCGCCCAGGAAGTCCATGAACGACGATGATCCAGGCGTCAGGAAGGCAGCTGGTAGACGCCCGGTGCTACGAGTGTTGGCTTCCACGCGTTTCCTTCCAGATAGGCGATGGCCCGACGCAGAGTGTCGGGATCGTCTCCCAACTTGCCGATGGCCGAATTGCAGTTGAAGCACAGTACGCCACGGACCCTACCCGTCCGATGGCAGTGATCCACATGAACGGCCGGGGCGATGAGGCAGATCGTGCAGATCCCCATCTGGGCGGAGATCATCTCGTCGCGCTCGGCCTCGGTGATGCCGTACCTGCGCTTGAAGTAGGAAGCTCGGTTGCGTTGCGCCCTGCACTCCCGGCAGTAGCTGGCCCAGCCGTCCGAGCTGGTCCCGTTCCGTTCCCACTGAGAGTGCGGCTTGATTTCCCCGCACTGGGGACACCGCTTGTGACCGGACGGCACGGGCACCTTCGCCCGCACCGTCCGACCCTTGGCCTCTTGGCGCTGCCTGTAGTGGTCGGCCTGACAGGCTCGGCAGTAGGCCTGGAGACCGTCACGCATGGACCTGTTGCTCGCGAACGCCGCGGTCGGTTGTGTACGTCCGCAACGCGAACAGCGCTTCATGCCGCCCGCCATCGTGTCGACCACTCACCCCCGAGCCTTCGAATCGAAGGTCAAACGACCTTACTGACCACCCTTTTGAACGAATGACCGCACGAAGTCCTCGGCATTCTCCTCCAAGACGTCGTCGATCTCGTCGAGCACGGAGTCCACGTCGTCGCTCAGCTTCTCCTGCCGCTCCTTGAGGTCCTCCGCGGCCTGCGCGTCCTGCGCCTGCTCCTCGACCTCCTCGGTGGAGCGTGTCGCCTTCTGCTGTCCGCCGCCGGTGTCCTTGGTCGCCATGCACCTCACCCCGCTCGGTTCGACGTATCTGATCAGACCCTACTCGCGGGGTCCGACATCGGCCCCGCACTTCCTCCAACGTCCGGGGCCCACCTTCATGATTCCCGGACGGAAGCCATTTCAGCCCCCGGAGAGGACCCGGAGCAGGTCTTCCGCGCTGCGACAGCGGTCCAGGAGCTCCTTCACATGGTTGCGAGTGCCGCGCAAGGGCTCCAGCGTGGGCACCCGCTGCAGAGAGTCACGACCCGGCAAATCGAAGATCACCGAGTCCCAGGACGCCGCGGCCACGTCGTCCGCGTATTGCTCGAGGCACCGACCACGGAAATAGGCCCTGGTGTCCTCCGGAGGCTTCGTCTCGGCCCGCTCCACCGAGGGCTCGTCCAGCAGGCGCTTCATCCTGCCGCGGGCCGCCAGGCGGTTGTACAGGCCCTTGTCCGGGCGCACGTCCGCGTACTGCAGGTCCACCAGGTGCAGCCGTGCCGCGTCCCAGTCCAGGTCGTCACGCCGGCGGTAGCCCTCCATGAGCTCGCGCTTGGCGACCCAGTCCAGCTCGCCGGCGAGGCTCATCGGGTCGTTCTCCAGCCGGTTGAGCGTGTCCTCCCAGCGGATCAGCACGTCCTTGGTCTGCTCGTCCGCGTCGGCGCCGAAGCGCTCCTCCACGTACTTGCGCGCCAGTTCGAAGTACTCCATCTGCAGCTGCACGGCGGTGAGCGTCCGGCCGCTGCGGAGAGTGACGAGATGCTTCAGTCCGGGGTCGTGCGAGACCTGGTGCAGAGTCCGTACGGGCTGCTCGACGGCCAGGTCCACCGCGATGAATCCGTCCTCGATCATCGACAGGACCAGGGCCGTGGTGCCCAGCTTGAGGTAGGTCGAGATCTCGGAGAGGTTCGCGTCGCCGATGATCACATGGAGCCGGCGGTACTTCTCCGCGTCCGAGTGCGGCTCGTCGCGGGTGTTGATGATGGGGCGCTTGAGGGTGGTCTCGAGCCCGACCTCGACCTCGAAGTAGTCGGCACGCTGGCTGAGCTGGAACCCGTGCTCGTGCCCGTCCTGGCCGATTCCGACCCTTCCGGCGCCGGTGACGACCTGCCGGGAGACGAAGAACGGGGTCAGGTGGCGCACGATGTCCGAGAAGGGGGTCTCCCGCTTCATCAGATAGTTCTCGTGCGTCCCGTAGGAGGCGCCCTTGTTGTCGGTGTTGTTCTTGTAGAGGTGGATCGGCTGGGCGCCGGGGAGCTGTGCCGCCCGCTCCGCCGCCTCTGCCATGATCCGCTCTCCGGCCTTGTCCCAGAGGACGGCGTCGCGAGGGTTGGTGACCTCGGGCGAGCTGTACTCCGGGTGGGCGTGGTCGACGTAGAGCCTGGCGCCGTTGGTGAGGATGACATTGGCCAGGCCGATGTCCTCGTCGGTGAGCTGGCTGGAGTCGGCGGCCTCGCGGGCGAGGTCGAAGCCGCGGGCGTCCCGCAGCGGGTTCTCCTCCTCGAAGTCCCAGCGGGCGCGGCGCGCCCGGTGCATCGCCGCCGCGTAGGCGTTGACGATCTGGGACGAGGTGAGCATGGCATTGGCGTTCGGGTGGCCGGGGACGGAGATCCCGTACTCCGTCTCGATGCCCATTACTCGCCGTACGGTCATGCGGCCCTCCTTGCCCGGCGGCGTTCCCCTCCGGGAACGGCGCTCAAGTACCGCGGGTGCTCCGGTGCGTGCGCGGTGCCCGTCCCCGCACCGCGCGACCCGGCGGTACAGACGAGCCTAGAACGCCGCTGCGTGGGTGGGGAGATCATTTTCGTCATTGCTCCGGTGTGGTCGGACCTGTCCGGAAAGCAACCGGCTGCGGATGCCCGTCCCCCGTGCTTCGACGGGGGACGCCGGCATCCGCAGCCGGGGTGCCTTTTACAGGTACTGACCGGTGTTCGCCACCGTGTCGATGGACCGGCCGGTGTCCGCGCCCTGCTTTCCGGTGACGAGGGTGCGGATGAAGACGATCCGCTCACCCTTCTTGCCGGAGATACGGGCCCAGTCGTCCGGGTTGGTGGTGTTGGGCAGGTCCTCGTTCTCCTTGAACTCGTCCACGCATGCCTGGAGGAGGTGGGAGACCCGAAGGCCCTTCTGGTTGTGGTCGAGGAATGCCTTGATGGCCATCTTCTTGGCCCGGTCGACGATGTTCTGGATCATCGCGCCGGAGTTGAAGTCCTTGAAGTAGAGGACTTCCTTGTCGCCGTTGGCGTACGTGACCTCGAGGAAGCGGTTCTCCTCGGATTCGGCGTACATCTGCTCCACGACCGACTGGATCATGGCGTGGGCGGCGGCTGCCTTCGACCCGCTGTGCTCGCCGAGGTCGTCGGCGTGGAGCGGGAGGGAGGGGGTGAGGTACTTGGCGAAGATGTCCTTGGCGGCCTCCGCGTCCGGACGCTCGATCTTGATCTTCACGTCGAGCCGGCCGGGCCGCAGGATCGCGGGGTCGATCATGTCCTCACGGTTGGAGGCGCCGATGACGATGACGTTCTCCAGGCCCTCGACACCGTCGATCTCGGCGAGGAGCTGCGGGACGATGGTGTTCTCCACGTCCGAGCTGACGCCGGATCCACGGGTGCGGAAGAGGGACTCCATCTCGTCGAAGAAGACGATGACGGGGGTGCCCTCGCTCGCCTTCTCGCGGGCGCGCTGGAAGACCAGGCGGATGTGCCGCTCGGTCTCGCCGACGTACTTGTTGAGGAGCTCGGGGCCCTTGATGTTGAGGAAGTAGCTCTTCCCCGCGGGCTGGCCGGTCACCTCCGCGACCTTCTTGGCAAGGGAGTTGGCGACCGCTTTCGCGATCAGCGTCTTGCCGCATCCGGGCGGGCCGTAGAGCAGGATGCCCTTCGGCGGCCGCAGTTCGTGCTCCTTGAAGAGGTCGGGGTGGAGGTAGGGGAGCTCGACTGCGTCCCGGATCATTTCGATCTGGCCGCCGAGTCCGCCGATCTTGTCGTAGTCGACGTCGGGGACTTCTTCGAGGACGAGCTCCTCGACCTCGCTCTTGGGGATGACCTCGTAGACGTACCCGGAGCGGGGTTCGAGAAGGAGGGCGTCGCCGGGGCGGATGCTCATGTCCAGCAGCGGCTCGGCGAGCCGGACCACCCGCTCCTCGTCGGTGTGGCCGATCACCAGGGCACGCTCGCCGTCCTCGAGGATCTCCTTGAGGGTGACGATGTCCCCGGCCCGCTCGAACTCCATGGCCTCGACCACGTTGAGCGCTTCGTTGAGCATGACTTCCTGGCCGCGCCGGAGCTCTTCGAGCTCGACGCTGGGGCTGACGTTCACCCGGAGCTTGCGGCCCCCGGTGAAGATGTCGCAGGTGCCGTCCTCGTTGACCTGCAGGAAGACACCGAAGCCGGCCGGCGGCTGCGCGAGCCGGTCGACCTCCTCCTTGAGGGCCACGATCTGGTCGCGGGCCTCACGGAGTGTGCCCGCGAGCCGCTCGTTCTGAGCGGATACGCCGGCCAGGTTGGTCTGCAGTTCGACGATCCGCTCTTCGAGAATCCTCGTGTGTCGCGGAGAGTCGGCGAGCTTGCGGCGCAGGACGGCGATTTCCTGCTCGAGATAGGCAACCTGGCCGGCTGGGTCTTCAGACCCCCGCCCCGGCCGGATGCCGCGGTTGATGTCGTCGTCGTGGGCTGCCACGGTCCTCACCTCCTCCAAGGGGAGCTGGACGCTTCCTGACCCTACCTGTGTGGGTGGTGATTGAAACCCCTAGATCACAAAGACGTAAGGGGTGTGTCCGATCTTCACCCTTGCGCTCTTACTCCTGCGAGGGGAATACCCACGGGATACCCACCCAGCAACATCGAAAAGCGGGCGGTTGTATCGTCGAAGCGTTCAACACCCGTCAGCGGCGGTACGACTTGCCTCGCCGAACGGCATCCGACGAAGGAAACGGCAGGAGATATGACCGTGCAGCACGAGGTTCCCACCGAGGGCGCCGCCGAGGCGCTCGAGGTCTGGATCGACCAGGACCTCTGCACCGGGGACGGAATCTGCGCGCAGTACGCCCCTGAGGTCTTCGAGCTCGACATCGACGGGCTGGCGTATGTGAAGTCCGCGGACGACGAACTGCTCCAGGCTCCGGGCGCCACGACGCCGGTGCCGCTTCCGCTGCTGACCGATGTGGTGGACTCCGCGAAGGAGTGCCCGGGCGACTGCATCCATGTCCGTCGGGTTTCGGACAGGGTCGAGGTCTACGGCCCGGACGCGGAGTGACGGATCACATACCGCGTGCCGCGGCCTGTGCGCTGCGGACGAACTTGCCGCCCTGCCACTGCCACTTGACCTTTTCCCGTTCGTCGGGGCAGCAGCTGGGCACGGCGGCGGAGGAGTAGCCGAGCAGGGTCGCCGTGATCGTCCGGTCACGTACCGCGAGGGCGCCGACGCTCTGCTTGCCGGCGGGGTCGAGGAGGGTGGCGACGACGCGGGGGCCGGCGTCCCGGCCGGTGGCCAGTACGTAGATGCCGCTGGGCGGGGTTCCGGAGCCTGCGTCGCAGCGTGCGGCGACGACGGTTTCCGGGGTGCCGTCGCCGTCGAGGTCTCCGGTCGCCCGCTGGGTGACGACGCTCGGGAGTCCGCCGCATTCGACGGGCAGCCGGACGGCCGCGGGGTCCGGTGCGGGGGCGGCGGCCGCGGCCGTGGTGGTCTCGGTTCCGCCGCCGGGCTGGGAGGCCGTCGCGGCCTCGGGCTGCAGAAGTCCGGCGCCTGCCACGACGGCGGCCATCGCCGCTGCGGTGGCCAGCCAGTGCACCGGGCGGGCGTGGGTGTGCGCGAGGTCCGGGACGGCGACGGAGTTCTGCACGCGAAGGGTCTCCTGAGGGGCTGCCGGTGGGGGTGGCCAGCATCGTGCCATATGTCACACCGGACCGGAACAGCGGGGTCCGTAAGGCTCGGGCAAAGAGCCGCGGCCGGTGGGGCCAACATGAGGACGCCGCCGCCGAGTTCCGTGCGGGGCACGGGAACTCGGCGGCGGCGTCCGCGCGTTGTCGCGGGTGAGCGGGCGCGGCCCGTCAGCCCTTGTTGGGGCCCTCGTAGTCGTCGCCGTAGGCGCCCTTGGCGGGCCGGCGGCGGCGCATGGGGGGCTCGACGCCGTCGGCGAGGCGGCGGGCGGTGACCAGGAAGCCGGTGTGGCCGATCATCCGGTGGTCGGGGCGCACGGCGAGGCCTTCGACGTGCCAGTTGCGGATCATCGACTCCCACGGCTGCGGTTCTGCGAAGCAGCCGATCTCACGGATCGACTCGACGGTGCGCGCGAGCTGGGTGGTGGTGGCGACGTAGCAGCAGAGGATGCCGCCGGGTACGAGTGCCTTGGAGACGGCCTCGAGGCATTCCCAGGGGGCGAGCATGTCGAGGATGACCCGGTCGACGTCGGCGTCGGTCAGGTTGTCCTGGAGGTCGCCGACGGTGAGCTGCCAGGCGGGGTGGGGGCCGCCGAAGTAGCGCTCCACGTTCTGCTGGGCGATCTCGGCGAAGTCCGCGCGGCGCTCGTAGGAGTGCAGCATGCCGTGGTCGCCGATGGCGCGCAGGAGGAAGCTGCTGAGCGAGCCGGAGCCGACCCCGGCCTCCACGACGCGGGCGCCGGGGAAGATGTCGGCGAAGGCCAGGATCTGCCCCGCGTCCTTGGGGTAGACCACGGCGGCGCCGCGGGGCATGGACAGGACGTAGTCGGGGAGCAGGGGGCGCAGCGCGAGGTAGGCGACGTTTCCCGTGGTTCGGACAACACTGCCCTCGGGAGCGCCGATCAGCTCGTCGTGGGGGAAGGAACCCTTGTGGGTGTGGAAGTTCTTCCCGGCCTCGAGCGTGAACGTGTAGTGGCGTCCCTTGGGGTCGGTGAGCTGGACCTGGTCCCCGACCTTGAAGGGCCCGCGACGGCGGGCGGCACCGGTCGGTTCGGACATGTGACCAGTGTATGGGGTTCAGGAACCCGGGCGTGCCATGGCTGCGACGAAGGCGCGCTCGACGTCGGCGGCGGACAGGACGCCGTAGATCTCGCCGGTCTCCTCGACGACGAGGTACTCGCTGGAGGGCGTGGCCCGCAGGGTGTCGAGGAGGGCTTCTCCGGCGAGTTCCGCGGGGATCCTCATTCCCTCGTTGAGGTCCTGGGCGAGGCCGCTGACGGCGACCCAGGGCCGGCGGTGTTCGGGTACGCCGACGATGGCCGCTTCGCGGACGAGGCCGGTGGGGTCGCCGTGGCCGTCGACGACGACGAGGGCACGGGCTCCGGCTTCGTTGGCGCGGCGCAGGGCTTCGGAGAGCGGGGTGTCCGACTCGACGGGGACGGCGCGGCGGGTGAGGGCGCGGGCGGCGAGTTCGGGCAGGTGTTCGCGCAGTCGGGCCATGCGGAGGCTGTTCCCCGCGCCGGTCCAGATGATGGCGGCGAGGATGGCGGCGAGCAGGGCGTCGGTGACGGTTTCCATGCCGCCCATGTCCTCGGTGGAGTTTCCGAGGGCGCCGGTGTGGGTGAGGAGCGGGAGGCCGATGAGTACGGCGACGGCGAGCGCGCGGCCGACCCAGGCGGCGGCGACGGTGCCGGCCATGGGCCTGCCGGTGATCTTCCATACGACGGCGCGCAGCATCCGGCCGCCGTCGAGGGGGAGGCCGGGCAGGAGGTTGAAGGCGGCGACGATGAGGTTGGAGATCATCAGGCCGGCGATGAGCACTCCGGGGACGGTGCCGGGTTCGACGGCGTACATGCCGAGGTAGAAGACGCCGGCGAGGGCGAGGGAGAGGAGGGGGCCGACGAAGGCGAGCCAGAATTCCCGGCCCGGGGTCTCGGTCTCCTTCTCGATCTCGGAGACGCCGCCGAAGAACTGGAGCTGGATGCGGCGTACGGGGAGTTTGAACCGGAGGGCCGCGACGGTGTGGGCGAGTTCGTGGACGAGGACCGAGGCGTAGAAGGCGACGGCGAAGAACAGGGAGACGAGGTAGCGGGCGCCGCCGAGTTCCGGCAGTACGCGGTCGAGCTGGCCGCCGAAGACCCAGGTGATCAGGGCGGCGACGATGAACCAGCTGGGGGCGACGTAGACGGGCACGCCGAAGGGGCGGCCCATGAGGATGCCGCCTCCTGACTCGGTGCGGCGCCGGGGGGCGTCGCTGCCGGACGTCTTGTCCGGTCCGGACCGCGCCCGCTCGCGCTCGTCGCTCGTGTCGTCCTCTTTCACGGGTTCCCTTCGTTCCGTATGCGTCGCTCGCTCGAAATCATGCGGCGTCGTGGGGTCTGCCGTCGATGGTATGCCGCTCGCTGTCAGTGGCGGGCCGTAGGGTCTGGGTCATGAGTACGAGCCAGCAGCCTGCGGAGCCGGTCGTGTCCGTCCGCGTGGCGCAGCCCACGTCGTTGTCGCCGTCGCGGGCGAGCGACTTCATGCAGTGTCCCCTGCTGTACCGGTTCCGGGTGATCGACAGGCTGCCGGAGAAGCCGAGTGAGGCGGCGACGCGGGGGACGCTGGTGCACGCCGTGCTGGAGCGGTTGTTCGACGATCCGGCGGCCGAGCGGACGGCGCCGCGTGCGAAGGCGATGATTCCCGGTCAGTGGAGCCGGCTGCTGGGCTCGAGGCCGGAGCTGGGTGAGCTGTTCGCGGAGGATCCCGGCGGGGAGCGGCTTTCGCGTTGGCTGGGCGAGGCGGAGCGGTTGGTGGAGCGGTGGTTCACGCTGGAGGACCCGACGCTGCTGGAGCCGGCGGAGCGGGAGATGTCCGTGGAGACGGAGCTGGAGTCGGGGCTGCGGCTGCGCGGTGTGATCGACCGGGTGGATGTCGCTCCGACCGGTGAGGTCCGGATCGTGGACTACAAGACGGGCAAGGCGCCGCGTCCCGAGTACAGCGAGGGCGCGCTGTTCCAGATGAAGTTCTACGCGCTGGTGATCTGGCGTCTCAAGCAGGTGGTGCCGCGCCGGCTTCAGTTGGTGTATCTGGGCAGTGGTGATGTTCTGACGTACGACCCGGTGCCGGCTGATCTGGAGCGGACGGAGCGGAAGCTGCTGGCGTTGTGGGAGGCGATCCGGCTGGCGACGGAGACGGGTGACTGGCGGCCGCGGCCGACGAAGTTGTGCGGCTGGTGCGACCACCAGGCGGTGTGTCCGGAATTCGGTGGCACTCCCCCGGTTTATCCGCTGAGCGTTTCCCCGCGCGCGTCGGTCGAGGATGGCCAGGGCAGAATGGGCCCGGTCTAAAGAAGGAGTTCCCGTGGCTATCCGCGTCCTACTGGTCGACGACCAACCGCTGCTGCGCACCGGTTTCCGGATGATCCTCGAGGCCGAGCAGGACATCGCGGTGGTGGGCGAGGCCGGGGACGGCCTGCAGGCGCTCGACCAGGTGCGGGCGCTGCAGCCCGACGTGGTGCTGATGGACATCCGGATGCCCCGGATGGACGGTGTGGAGGCGACCCGGCAGATCACCGGCCCGGGCCGGGACGGTCCGGCGAAGGTCCTGGTGCTGACGACGTTCGATCTGGACGAGTACGTGGTGGAGGCGCTGCGTGCCGGTGCGAGCGGGTTCCTGCTGAAGGACGCGCCCGCCGACGAGTTGGTGCAGGCGATCCGTGTGGTGGCCGCCGGTGAGGCGATGCTGGCGCCGAGCATCACCCGCAGGCTGCTCGACAAGTACGCGGATCATCTGCCGTCGGGCGAGGAGCCGGTTCCGGACACCCTGCACACGCTGACCGACCGTGAGGTGGAGGTCCTGAAACTGGTGGCTCGCGGGCTGTCCAACGCGGAGATCGCCGCGGATCTCTTCGTCAGCGAGACGACGGTCAAGACGCATGTGGGTCATGTGCTGACGAAGCTGAGCCTCCGCGACCGGGTTCAGGCGGCGGTCTACGCGTACGAGAGCGGTCTGGTGCGTCCGGGCGCCCGGTAGCCACCGCTTCGGCGGCCGGTTGTTCCGCTCCGCGGATGCGGCCGGTTGTTCCGCTCCGCGGAAGTGGCCGGTTGTTCCGCTCCGCGGAAGTGGCCGGCACCCGGCAGCTCGCTTCCGCGGCTGCCGGGTGCCGGCCTTCGTGCTCGTCGGGTCCGGCCGGATCAGGCCGTGCCTCGGGACAGCTCCCAGAGCTGCAGGTCGGAGCTGGCGTTCAGCACCCACTCGACGCCGGCGATGTCGTCGCGTGCGGCGACGTACTGCTTGCCCTGCCACAGCGGCAGCACGGGGACGTCGTTCGCGACTATCTCCTGGATCTCCTTGAACGCCGGGGCCGCCGCGGTGCGGTCGACGTCCCGCCGCGACTGCGGGATGAGTTGACTGATCTTGTCGTTCACGTAGGGCGAGTTGAGGAAGTTGCCCTTGCCGAGGAACGGCGCGGTGTAGTTGTCCGGGTCCGGGAAGTCGGGGAACCAGCCGAGCCCGTAGACGGCGTAGTCGCCGCGCTTCTGGGCGGGCCGGAACTTGGACCACTCGGTGCCCTGGATCCTGACGTCGAAGAGCTTGCTGCCGTTCAGCTGGTCGCGGAGCGCCTCGAACTCCTTGGCCGTTCCCTCGCCGTAGTGGTCGGTGGTGTAGTGCAGCGTGAGCTTGACGGGTGTGTCGATGTCCGCGTCGTTCAGCAGGGCGGCGGCCTTCGCGCGGCTGGGCTCGCCGTACTTGTTGTAGAACGAGTTGGTGTGCGCGGAGATGCTCTTCGGGATGAGCGAGTAGAGCGGCTCCGCGGTGGCGCCGTACACCTCGCCGGCGATCTGTCCGCGGTCGACGAGCGAGGCGATGGCCTGCCTGACGGCCTTGTCCTTCACCACCGGGTCGCTGGTGTCGAAGGCGAGGTAGCGGATCTCCAGGCCGGGCATCTCGGTGAGCTCGATGCCGTCCTTGGGGCTCTCGAGCATCTCCTTGATCTGTGCCGGCGCCATGGCGCGGGTCATGAGGTCGATGTCACCGGACTCGAGAGCCTTGCCCATGGACTCGGCGTCGGCGAAGGTGCGGAGCACGACCTTGTCGTTCTTGAGCTTGACGTCGCCCTTGTACTTCGCGTTCTTGGTGAAGACGACCTGGGAGACGTGGTCCCCTTCGGTCTCGGTCTTCATGGTGTACGGGCCGGAGCCGTCGACCTGGAAGCCTTCGCGCAACTTCTTCCCGTCGTACTTCGCCTTGTTGACGATGCCGGCGGCCGGTGTCGAGAGCTTGTACGGGAAGGTGGCGTCCGGGGTGGCGAGATGGAAGATGATCTCGTTGTCGCCCTTGGTCTCGATGGTGTCGATGTTCGAGAGCAGGGCGGCGGTGCCGTTGTCGGCATCGATGTCGAGGACGCGCTGGATGGAGAACTTGACGTCCTCCACGGTCACCGGCGTGCCGTCGGCGAACTCCAGGCCGGCGCGCAGTTTGCAGCGGTAGCTTTCGCTGACGGTGTCGGTGAAGATGCAGGACTCGGCCGCGTCGGGGACGGGCTCACCGCCGCCGCGCGGGGTGTGCATGAGGGTCTGCAGGGTCTGCCGCAGGACGTTCCAGGCGCCGGTGTCGTACGCGTAGGCCGGGTCGAGGGGCGCGGGGGCGTCTTCGCCGGCGACGAACTGGTCCGTGGTGCCCACGACGATGGCGTCACCGCCCTCGGACCCGCCGTCGGCGCTGCCGCACGCGACGAGCACGGGCGCGAGCAGGCCGACCACGGCCGGCAGCACCAAAGTCTTACGGTTCATCCTGGACGTTCTCCTCATCCATCCGGCGCACTGTGATACAGCGATGCGTTCAAGACACTCCGCCGCGCCGCCCGTTCGGGGCGGTGCGATCGGGCCGGGGATACAGACGATCGGTCCTGTGTTTCCGTCGGCTTGGGGTGCCGACAGGGACACCACGGTGATGCGGCGAAGCTCTCGCGACGAGATTAGTCGGCGGTGCCAGGAAAGCGTGACCAGGCCCCAGTTGGCTTGTAATCACTGAGTGATCATCAGTTCCCGTACGTAGATGGCTCTGCCACGGAAGTTTCTCGGATTTGCCCATCAATCGGGACACATGGACACGTCCGGCATCCTCTCGAACCGGGCGCGGGACCCAAAACGCCCTGGTTGCGACAGCACACAAAGTGATGAAGGTCACGCCGGGAACATATTGGCGATCAAGTAAACAGTCGAACACCGGTCACGGAAAAGGCACGGACGACTGCCCTGAGTTTCTCCTGCATTCGAGAAACACGGACAGTACACGTATCAGAGCTTTGTGCTGATCAGAGTGCGCAGGAAAACAAGGTCGACTTCTTCCAGAGAGGACACGACGACGCGGCCTCCGGCCGGCTGGATCGGTGACACGGACGGGACTGCGACCACCCGGCAGCCCGCGGCCTCCGCGGCCGCGACGCCGGTCGCGGTGTCCTCCACGACGGCGCATCTCGCCGGGTCGGCTCCCAGCCCCTGTGCCGCGAGCAGGTACGGGTCGGGGTGCGGCTTCGTGCGGGGCACCTCGTCCCCGGCGACCGAGAGCGCGAAGTGCTGGGGTCCGAGGGAGGTGAGGATCCGGTCGATGATCCGCCGGTGCGAGGCGGAGACCAGCGCCGTGGGCACATTGTGCGCGGCGAGCTCATGGAGCAGCCTGGCCGCGCCCGGCATCAGCGGCACGCCCTGCCCGATCCGCTCCTCGAACCTGTCGTTGAGCAGCACCGTCAGCTCCGCCAGGCTGATGTCGGCACCGGTGGCCTCGATGAGATAGCCCGCGCTGCGCGTCATCGGACCGCCCACCACGACGTCCCGCCATGCCTCGTCCAGCCGGTGTCCGAGGTCGGCGAAGACCTCCACCTCCGCGTCCCACCAGAAGCCCTCGGTGTCGACGAGGGTGCCGTCCATGTCGAGGAACACGGCCTGCAGTGCGGCCGGTTCCGCCGAGCGGGTCAGCGACGCGGGAACCGTGCTGGTCATAGGCACACCTCCATGAGGGACGAGAAGGCCGGCCACCTCGCCCCAGCGGCTTTCCCGCGGGGACAGGCGACCGGCCTGCACTGGACCGACCAGTGTACGTCCCGACCGATCAGCGTGCGTTGAAATACTTCGCCTCTGGGTGGTGGATCACGATCGCGTCGGTGGACTGCTCGGGGTGGAGCTGGAACTCCTCCGAGAGCTTGACCCCGATGCGCTCCGGCTCGAGCAGCTCCGCGATCTTGGCACGGTCCTCGAGGTCGGGGCAGGCGCCGTAGCCGAGCGAGAACCGCGCACCGCGGTACTTCAGGGCGAACATCTCCTCCACTTCGGCCGGGTCCTCTCCGGCGAAACCGAGCTCGGAACGGACACGGGCGTGCCAGTACTCGGCGAGGGCCTCCGCCAGCTGGACGGACAGGCCGTGCAGCTCGAGGTAGTCGCGGTAGGAGTTGCTCGCGAAGAGCTTGGCGGTCTCCTCGCCGATGCGGGAGCCGACGGTGACGACCTGCAGGCCGACGACGTCCGTCTCACCCGACTCCTCCGGCCGGAAGAAGTCGGCCAGGCACAGCCGGCGCCCTCGGCGCTGACGCGGGAAGGAGAACCGGGTCCGTTCCGAGCCGTCGTCGCCGAGGATGATCAGGTCGTCGCCCTTGGAGACGCAGGGGAAGTAGCCGTGGACGACGGCGGCTTCGAGGAGGTTGTCGGTTTGGAGGCGGTCCAGGAGGCCGCGCAGTCGGGGCCGGCCCTCCGACTCCACCAGCTCCTCGTACGAGGGCCCGTCGCCGGCGCGGGACTGCTTGAGTCCCCACTGGCCCTTGAACAGGGCGCCTTCGTCGAGCCAGGAGGCGTAGTCCCCCAGCGGGATGCCCTTGACGACGCGGCTGCCCCAGAACGGCGGCGCCGGGACCGGGTTGTCGGTGGCCACGTCGGAACGGACCGCGCCTTCCTCCGGACGCTCCTCGACGACCGTCGCGGTGGCCTTCACCCTGCGCTGCTTGAGCGGGGGCAGGGTCGCGCCGGGGACACCGCGCTTGATGCCGATGAGCGCGTCCATCAGGCGCAGGCCCTCGAACGCGTCGCGGGCGTAGCGGACTTCGCCGTCGTAGATTTCGTGGAGGTCCTGTTCGACGTAGGCGCGGGTGAGGGCCGCGCCGCCGAGGATGACGGGGTAGTCGGCGGCCATGCTGCGCTGGTTGAGTTCCTGGAGGTTCTCCTTCATGATCACGGTGGATTTGACCAGGAGGCCGGACATGCCGATGACGTCGGCGCGGTGTTCCCTGGCGGCGTCGAGGATGGCGGAGACGGGCTGTTTGATGCCGAGGTTGACGACGTTGTAGCCGTTGTTGGACAGGATGATGTCCACGAGGTTCTTGCCGATGTCGTGGACGTCGCCGCGGACGGTGGCCAGCACGATCGTGCCCTTGCCCTCGGCATCCGACTTCTCCATGTGCGGCTCGAGGTGGGCGACGGCGAGCTTCATCACCTCGGCGGACTGGAGCACGAACGGCAGCTGCATCTGCCCGGAGCCGAACAGCTCGCCGACGACCTTCATGCCCGCCAGGAGGGTGTCGTTGACGATGTCGAGCGCGGGACGGTCCTTCAGGGCCTCGTCGAGGTCCGCCTGGAGACCGTTCTTCTCACCGTCGATGATGCGCCGCTGCAGGCGTTCCTCCAGCGGCAGGGCCGCCAGTTCCTCCGCCTTGCCCGCCGTCAGGGACTTGGTGGTGGCGCCCTCGAACAGCTGCATCAGTTTCTGCAGCGGGTCGTATCCCTCGCGGCGGCGGTCGTGGATGAGGTCCAGGGCGGTGGTGACCTGCTCCTCGTCGAACCGGGCGATGGGCAGGATCTTCGAGGCGTGGACGATCGCCGAGTCCAGGCCGGCCTTGACGCACTCGTCGAGGAAGACGGAGTTGAGCAGGATACGGGCGGCCGGGTTGAGGCCGAAGGAGATGTTGGACAGGCCCAGCGTGGTCTGCACCTCGGGGTGACGGCGCTTCAGCTCCCGGATGGCTTCGATGGTGTTGACGCCGTCCTTGCGGGACTCCTCCTGACCGGTGCAGATGGTGAAGGTCAGGGTGTCGATGAGGATGTCCGACTCGTGGATGCCCCAGTTGCCGGTCAGGTCGGCGATGATCCGCTCGGCGATGGCGACCTTGTGCTCGGCGGTGCGCGCCTGGCCCTCCTCGTCGATCGTCAGCGCGATCAGCGCGGCACCGTGCTCCTTCGCCAGCGCGGTGACCTTCGCGAAACGCGACTGGGGGCCGTCGCCGTCCTCGTAGTTGACCGAGTTGATGACCGCGCGGCCGCCGAGCTTCTCCAGACCCGCCCGGATGACGGGGACCTCGGTGGAGTCCAGCACGATCGGCAGGGTGGAGGCGGTCGCGAACCGGCCGGCCAGCTCCTCCATGTCCGCGACACCGTCACGACCCACGTAGTCCACGCACAGGTCGAGCATGTGCGCGCCCTCGCGGATCTGGTCACGGGCCATCTCCACACAGTCGTCCCAGCGGCCCTCGAGCATCGCCTCACGGAACTTCTTCGACCCGTTCGCGTTCGTCCGCTCACCGATCGCCATGTAAGCGGTGTCCTGACGGAACGGCACGGTCTGGTACAGCGACGCCGCTCCCGGCTCCGGGCGCGGGTCGCGGGCCGAGGGCTGTGCGCCCCGCATCCGCTCGACCAGCTGACGCAGGTGCTCCGGCGTCGTACCGCAGCAGCCGCCGACCAGGGACAGGCCGTAGTCCGTCACGAACTGTTCCTGGGCGTCGGCCAGCCCCTCGGGACCGAGCGGGAAGTGCGCTCCGTCCTTGGTGAGCACCGGCAGACCGGCGTTGGGCATGCACAGCAGCGGGATACGGGAGTGGCGGGTGAGGTAGCGCAGGTGCTCGCTCATCTCGGCCGGGCCCGTGGAGCAGTTCAGACCGATCATGTCGACGCCGAGCGGTTCGAGCGCGGTGAGGGCCGCGCCGATCTCCGAGCCCAGCAGCATGGTGCCGGTCGTCTCGAAGGCCAGCGAGCACAGCAGCGGAAGGTCCGCACCCGTCGCCTCCATGGCACGGCGGGCGCCGAGGAGCGCGGCCTTGGTCTGCAGGAGGTCCTGCGTCGTCTCGACGATGAGCGCGTCCGCGCCGCCGGCGATCAGGCCCTCGGCGTTCTGCTGGAAGCCGTCCCTGAGCACGGTGTAGGGGGCGTGGCCGAGGGTGGGGAGCTTGGTGCCGGGGCCGATGGAGCCCAGCACCCAGCGCTGCTGCCCGGTGGAGGCGGTGAACTCGTCGGCCACCTCGCGGGCGATCCGCGCACCGGACTCGGAAAGCTCGTACACCCGCTCGGGGATGTCGTACTCGCCCATGGCGGAGTGGTTGGCCCCGAAGGTGTTGGTCTCCACGCAGTCGACGCCGACCTCGAGGTAGGCGGAGTGCACGGAGCGGACGATGTCGGGGCGGGTGACGTTGAGGACCTCGTTGCAGCCCTCGAGGTCCTGGAAGTCCTCGAGTGTCGGATCCTGCGCCTGGAGCATGGTGCCCATCGCCCCGTCGGCCACCACCACCCGGGTGGCGAGCGCTTCGCGCAGGGCGTCGATACGGGTCCGGCTGTCAGCGGAAGGGGTCGGCAACGAGGCCATGGATGTGCTCCCTGGGATGCGACGGCTGTCGGCTTTGCGCCCTCGGTGGAGGGCGCACCCAGCCAGAGTAGCCGTGCGGGCCGCCCGGGGGCGGGGGTGTCCCACGAGACGGACGAACGGCATGTCTCCGGCCGTCTCCTGGCTTTTTCACGGCGTTGTCCGCGCGAGATACTCGGTCCGCCGTGACCGGGGTCGGCATCGACCGATAGTGTTCAGCATTGTCGAACCGTGTTGGAGAAGGGCCGAGCCGATGGCGAAGAACATCCAGTCACTCGAGCGTGCGGCGGCGATGCTGCGACTGCTCGCGGGCGGAGAACGCCGGCTCGGCCTGTCGGACATCGCGTCGTCGCTCGACCTGGCCAAGGGTACGGCGCACGGCATCCTGCGCACCCTGCAGGCGGAGGGTTTCGTCGAGCAGGACGCCGCTTCCGGCCGCTACCAGCTGGGCGCGGAGCTGCTACGGCTCGGCAACAGCTATCTGGACGTGCACGAGCTGCGGGCCCGCGCCCTGGTCTGGACGGACGACCTGGCGCGTTCCAGCGGTGAGAGCGTCCACCTGGGCGTACTGCACCAGCACGGCGTACTGATCGTGCACCACGTCTTCCGGCCCGACGACAGCCGTCAGGTCCTGGAGGTCGGGGCGATGCAGCCGCTGCACTCCACCGCCCTGGGCAAGGTCCTGGCGGCCTACGACCCGGTCGCCCACACGGAGGCGCTGGAGGTCGACCGCAAGGCGTTCACGCCGCGGACGGTGACGGACCTGGAGGACTTCGAGTCGGTGCTCGACCTCACCAGGGCGCGCGGCTGGGCGGCCGACGTGGAGGAGACCTGGCAGGGCGTGGCGGCCGTCGCCGCGCCGATCCACGACCGCCGGCGCATGCCCGTGGGCGCGGTCGCGATCACCGGGGCCGTGGAGCGGGTGTGCGACGGCGCGGAGCTGCGTTCCGAGCTGGTCGCGGCGGTGCGGGACACCGCGCGCGCGGTGTCCAGGGACCTCGGCGCCGGGCGGTTCTGACCACTTCGGCGCATCATCGGGTAACGATCCGGATTTCGGCCAACCCAACTCTTGACGTCATGTTGAACCGAGGAGAAAACTGCCGTTCACCGGTCGGCAATGCCGAACACCTAACGGCAATACACGCTAGAGTGGGCGGCGCCAGGCCGGGATTCGCCCTCAGCTGAGGGCGCGGACCACCGGAGGGACCCGGGGTTCGCCTTCCCCTGGACGAAGGACAAAGGAGTCGCGGGTGTCCAACTCCGACATCTTCATCGGCGAGATCATCGGTACCGCCGTTCTCATCCTGCTCGGTGGCGGCGTGGTCGCCGCCGTCGTGCTCAAGCGCTCGAAGGCGCAGAACGCCGGCTGGCTGGCGATCACCTTCGGGTGGGGCTTCGCGGTCATGACGGCCGTCTACATGACAGGTGCCCTCTCCGGGGCCCACCTCAACCCGGCCGTCACCCTCGGCATCGCGATCAAGGACAACGACTGGGGCAGCGTCCCGGTCTACATCGCGGGCCAGCTCCTGGGTGCCATGATCGGTGCGACCCTGGTCTGGATCGCCTACTACGGCCAGTTCCACGCGCACCTCACCGACCGCGAGATCGTGGGCGACCCGGCCGACAAGGCCATCGAGGGCCCGCACGACGGAAGCGCGGCCGACGCCGGTCCGGTCCTCGGCATCTTCTCGACCGGCCCGGAGATCCGCAACGTCTGGCAGAACCTCGCCACCGAGATCATCGGCACGATCGTGCTGGTCCTGGCCGTGCTCACCCAGGGCCTCAACGAAACCGGCAAGGGTCTCGGCCCGATCGGCGGACTGATCGTCGCGTTCGTCGTCGTGGCCATCGGCCTCTCGCTCGGCGGCCCCACCGGCTACGCCATCAACCCTGCCCGCGACCTCGGTCCGCGCATCGTTCACGCTCTGCTCCCGCTGCCGAACAAGGGCGGCTCCGACTGGAGCTACGCCTGGATCCCGATCGCCGGTCCGCTGATCGGTGCGGCCGTCGCAGCGGGTATCTACAACATCGCGTTCGCCTGAGCCGTACACGCGGCACGAGACGTATTCCAAGAGACCCGAGCAGGAGCAGACCGTGACCGACGCACACACCACCGGCCCGTTCATCGCGGCCATCGACCAGGGCACCACTTCCAGCCGCTGCATCGTCTTCGACAAGGACGGCCGGATCGTCGCCGTCGACCAGAAGGAACACGAGCAGATCTTCCCGAAGCCGGGCTGGGTGGAGCACAACGCCGCCGAGATCTGGACGAACGTCCAGGAAGTCGTGGCGGGCGCCATCGACAAGGCCGGCATCACCTCCGCCGACGTCAAGGCGATCGGCATCACCAACCAGCGCGAGACCACGCTGCTGTGGGACAAGAACACCGGCGAGCCGGTGCACAACGCCATCGTCTGGCAGGACACCCGCACCGACGCCCTGTGCAAGGAACTCGGCCGCAACGTGGGCCAGGACCGCTTCCGGCGCGAGACCGGCCTGCCGCTCGCCTCCTACTTCGCCGGCCCGAAGGCCCGCTGGCTGCTGGACAACGTCGAGGGGCTGCGTGAGCGCGCGGAGCGCGGCGACATCCTCTTCGGCACCATGGACTCCTGGGTCATCTGGAACCTGACCGGCGGAGCCGACGGCGGCGTGCACGTCACCGACGTCACCAACGCCTCCCGCACCATGCTGATGAACCTGCACACCATGGAGTGGGACGACAAGATCCTGCAGTCCATGGAGGTCCCGGCGGCGATCCTGCCGGAGATCCGTTCCTCCGCCGAGGTCTACGGCCTCGCCAAGGGCGGTGTCCTGGACGGCATCCCGGTCGCCTCCGCGCTCGGCGACCAGCAGGCGGCCCTGTTCGGTCAGACCTGTTTCTCGAAGGGCGAGGCCAAGTCCACCTACGGCACCGGCACCTTCATGCTGATGAACACCGGTGACGAGCCCGTCAACTCCTACAACGGCCTGCTGACCACCGTCGGATACCGCATCGGCGACCAGAAGGCCGTGTACGCCCTCGAGGGTTCGATCGCCGTCACCGGTTCGCTGGTGCAGTGGATGCGCGACCAGATGGGCCTGATCAACTCCGCCGCCGAGATCGAGACCCTCGCGTCCTCGGTCGAGGACAACGGCGGTGCCTACTTCGTGCCGGCCTTCTCCGGTCTGTTCGCCCCGTACTGGCGCTCCGACGCCCGCGGTGTGATCGCCGGCCTGACCCGGTACGTCACCAAGGCGCACATCGCGCGCGCCGTGCTCGAGGCCACCGCCTGGCAGACCCGTGAGATCACCGACGCCATGACGAAGGACTCCGGCGTCGAGCTGACCGCGCTCAAGGTCGACGGCGGCATGACCTCCAACAACCTGCTGATGCAGACCCTCTCGGACTTCCTGGACGCCCCCGTGGTGCGCCCGATGGTCGCCGAGACGACCTGCCTCGGCGCCGCCTACGCCGCCGGCCTGGCCGTCGGCTTCTGGCCCGACACCGACGCGCTGCGCGCCAACTGGCGCAGGGCCGCCGAGTGGACCCCCCGCATGGACGCTGACAAGCGTGAGCGCGAATACAAGAGCTGGCTCAAGGCCGTGGAGCGGACCATGGGCTGGCTCGACGAGGAAAACTGACGAGGAGCAAGAATGACCACCCTGCAGAGCGTCCCCTCCCCCGGGACGCACCCGGCCTCCGGCTCGGCTGTGTCTTCCCTCAAAGCAGCGGGCCGCGCCGAGACTCGGGAGCAGCTTTCCAAGGCGACGTACGACCTCCTGGTGATCGGCGGCGGCATCCTGGGCATCTCCACGGCCTGGCATGCGGCGCAGTCCGGGCTGCGGGTGGCTCTGGTGGACGCCGGCGACTTCGCCGGCGCCACGTCCTCCGCCTCCTCCAAGCTTCTCCACGGCGGTCTGCGCTACCTGCAGACCGGCGCGGTGAAGCTCGTCGCGGAGAACCACTTCGAGCGGCGCGCGGTCTCCCGTCAGGTGGCGCCACACCTGGCCAACCCGCTCACTTTCTACCTGCCCGTCTACAAGGGCGGCCCGCACGGCGCGGCCAAGCTCGGCGCGGGCGTGTTCGCCTACTCGGCGCTCTCCGCCTTCGGTGACGGCGTCGGTCACGTCATATCCGCGTCGAAGGCCCAGCGCGACGTGCCGGAGCTGCGTACGGAGAACCTGAAGGCCGTCGCCGTCTACGGCGACGACCAGATGAACGACTCGCGGATGGCGCTCATGACGGTCCGCGCGGCCGCGGAGTCGGGGGCCACGGTCCTCAACCACGCCGAGGTCACCGGACTGCGGTTCACCAGGGGCCGGGTCACCGGAGCCGAGCTCAAGGACCGTACCGACGGCACCGAGTTCGGTGTCACCGCCCGTCTGGTGCTCAACGCGACCGGGCCGTGGGTCGACCACCTGCGCCGGATGGAGGACCCGGAGGCCGCGCCCTCCATCCGCCTCTCCAAGGGCGCGCACCTGGTGCTCAAGCGGACCTCCCCGTGGCGGGCCGCGCTCGCGACACCGATCGACAAGTACCGCATCACGTTCGCCCTCCCCTGGGAGGACATGCTGCTGCTCGGGACGACCGACGAGGAGTTCGAGGGCGACCCGGCGGATGTCGCGGTCAACGACAAGGACGTCACCCAGATCCTGGACGAGGCCGCGTTCTCCATCCGCGACCAGCAGTTGTCCCGCGATCTGATCACGTACTCGTTCGCCGGCCTGCGGGTGCTGCCCGGCGGTCCCGGGGACACCTCGAAGGCCAAGCGGGAGACGGTCGTCACCGAGGGCCGCGGCGGCATGCTGTCGGTGGCCGGCGGCAAGTGGACCACCTTCCGCCACATCGGCCGTACGGTCATGCACAAGCTGGCGACCCTGCCGGGCCGCCCGCTGGCCGAGGACATGGAGCCGATGGCGCGCCTGCCGAAGAAGCTTCCGCTGCCCGGCATCGCCAACCCGAACGCGGTCGCGCACCGGCTGCTCGTCGACGGCGGTTCGCCCGGCCCGCGGATGGCCGCGGACACCGCCCGTCATCTCGCCACCCACTACGGCTCGCTGTCGTTCGACATCGCCCGCCTGGCGAACGAGGACCCGGCGCTGGCCGAGCGCATCCACCCGGACGCGCCGGAGATCTGGGCGCAGGTCGTGTACGCCCGCGACAACGAGTGGGCCGAGACCGCGGACGACGTGCTGCGCCGCCGTACGACGCTGACGATCCGGGGACTGGCCACGGACGAGATCCGCGGCCGGGTCGAGGACGTGCTGCGCGCCCGGTGACGGGTACCCGAGATCCGGCCCGGGAAGGGCCCGCAGGACACGGCGAGGGCGGTTCCCGCACGCGGGGGCCGTCCTCGCCCTCCTTTATCGCACTCGGCCGGGCCGTGCACAGGGGCTGCGGAGGGGTACCCGGGAAGCCGTAAGGTTGGGGCGTACGAAAGGGAACTTCGGAAGGAGGCACTGGGTGATCGAGCTCGAGGGGGTGCCCGAGCTGATCGACCCGGTCATGGTGGCCGCGTTCGAGGGCTGGAACGACGCCGGCGACGCCGCCTCAACCGCGGTCGCTCACCTGGACCGGGAATGGAAGGGCGAGGTGTTCGCGGCGCTCGACGCCGAGGACTACTACGACTTCCAGGTCAACCGGCCCACGGTGTGGCTGGACGGCGGGGTACGGAAGATCACCTGGCCGACCACCCGGCTCTCCGTCGTCCGCATCGGCGGCGACAAGCCGCGCGACCTCGTACTGGTCCGCGGCATCGAACCGTCCATGCGCTGGCGTTCGTTCTGCAACGAGATCCTGGGCTTCGCCCATGAACTGGGTGTGGAGATGGTGGTGATCCTGGGCGCGCTGCTCGGAGACACCCCGCACACCCGGCCGGTGCCCGTCAGCGGGATCACGTCCGACCCGGACCTGGCCAGGACGATGGACCTCGAGGAGACCCGGTACGAGGGGCCGACGGGCATCGTCGGCATCCTCCAGGAGGCTTGCACCCATGCCGGCGTGCCTGCGGTGAGCCTGTGGGCGGCGGTGCCGCACTACGTGTCGCAGCCGCCGAACCCGAAGGCGACGCTGGCCCTGCTCAACCGGCTGGAGGACCTCATCGGCCTGCGTATCCCGCTGGGCGAGCTGGCCGAGGACGCACGGGCGTGGCAGCTCGGCGTCGACCAACTGGCCGCTGAGGACAGCGAGGTCGCCGAGTACGTGCAGACGCTGGAGGAGGCGCGCGACACCGCGGAGCTGCCGGAGGCCTCCGGTGAGGCGATCGCCCGCGAGTTCGAGCGGTATCTGCGCAGGCGCGACGGCGGAGGACCGGGCGGTCACGCGACGGACGGCGGCGAGGGCAGTTCCTATCTGCGTGACCCGGCCGGGGGGCGTGCGAAGCCGTCGCTGCCCTCGCGGCCGGAGGCAGAGCCGGGGAGCGGCCCGGGGAACGAGCCGCAGGCCGAGCCGGGGAACGAACCCGGGAACGAGCCGCAGGCCGAGTCCGGGAACGCGTCGGGACCGGGGTCCGGGGCGTCCTCGGATTCGGGCGCTGAGCACGAGGGCCGGAACGCCGACGCCGACGAGCGCGAGGGTGAGGGCGACGAGCGCGAGGGTGAGGGCGACGGTCCGACGGACCCGTCACAGGACTGATCCGCTCGGGATGGGGCCGGTGCCGGTGGGCACCGGCCCCCTCCCGCGTTCGGATGACGCTCCAAGATCACACCTGGTCGACGGCGACCGCGTCGTACTCGGTGTCGGATGCGGGCGGCACGTCGAATCTGGCGTTGGGCAGGTAGATCCGGTCGCCCCAGGCCGCGGCGGTGGTCGGGATGCGGAACCGCGGGTCGGTGATGCGGGCGATCGGCGTGCCCCTGGTGCCGGCGGCGTCGAGCCGGACCACGTCGACCTGGTTCAACCGCTGCTGCACGATGTAGAGATGACGGCCGAGCAGCAGCAGGCCGTCGCCGAAGGGGATGGCGAGGTCGTCGAGGTCGACCCGGCGGGCGATGCCGTCGCGCGGGTCGACCCGCATCAGCGATCCGCCCTCCACCACGGTGTTCACCACCAGCAGGCCGCTGCCGTCCGGGGTGCGCGCGATGCCGTTGGCCGTGAAGTCCGTGCCCTGCTCCCAGGCACCGCCCAGCGGCAGGGTCGCCACCTCGCGCCCCGGCTCGCCGTGGCGGTCCAACTCCAGGCGGTAGAGCTGGGGTCGGAACGAGTCGGTGAACCAGGCCGCGCGGGGCGTCAGCACCACGTCGTTGACCATCGAGCCCTCGGCTCCGACGGTGAAGAGTCTGACGATCTTCCCGGAGCGCACGTCGGCGACCCTGATCTCGCGGCTGAAGCCGCCGGAGAGGAACAGCCGCCGCTCCGGCCCGTCGATCTTCAGCCCGGCGACGGAGCGGCCCGTGCCCAGACCTTCGACGGCGACGCGGCCTCGGCCGGTCGCCAGGCTCGCCCGGTAGACGTCGCCGTCGGCGAGTGAGCCGAACCAGGCGTAGGGGCTGCGCCCGATGGTGATGCCCTCCGGCTGGAATCCGTTCGGCAGCGGAAAGCCGGTCGGCCAGGAGCCCTGTGGTGCGGCCCGGGCGGTCCCGGCAGCGGGGGCGAGAAGGGCGGCCGCGCCGATGGCCGCGGCCGCGCCGAGAACCTCTCTGCGTGCGAAGGAACGTTCCACTGTGCGTCCTTTGGCAAGTGGTGGACGGATGCCCCTACGGGCCTGTGCCGTCAGCTCACCACACGCAGGGCGCGCACGCTCCGGATACGTCCAAGCGGAGGAAAGGCTCCTGCCGGGCGCGTGGCGCGCCCGGCAGGAGCGGAAAGGCCGGGGCCCTGGGTCAGGACCGGCGGATGGAGCGTCGGCGCTTCCTACAGCGCCACACCGAGCAGGGCGTCGACCGCGCGGGACACAACTCCCGGTGCGCCCTCCTCCGTTCCGCCCTCGGTCTGCTGGAGCACGGCCCAGCGGTCGACCGCGGCGAGCGCCGAGGGGGCGTCGAGATCGTCGGCGAGAGCCTCTCGGATCTCCTCGACGAGCCCGTCGGCGGAGGGTCCGTCGGGCCGGGAGACAGCCGCGCGCCAGCGCGCGAGGCGTTCCACGGCGTCCCGCAGCACGGTGTCGGTCCACTCCCAGTCGGCCCGGTAGTGGTGCGAAAGGAGCGCGAGCCGTATGGCGACGGGGTCCACGCCGTCCCGGCGCAGTTTGGATACGAAGACCAGGTTGCCCTTGGACTTGGACATCTTCTCGCCGTGGAGGGCGACCATGCCCGCGTGGACGTACGCCTTGGCGAACGGGTGCTCGCCGGTGAGGGCATGTGCGTGCGAGGCGCCCATCTCGTGGTGGGGGAAGGCGAGATCGGAGCCGCCGCCCTGGACGTCGAAGCCCATGCCGAGGTGGTCGAGCGCGATGGCGACGCACTCGATGTGCCAGCCGGGCCGGCCGCGGCCGAGGGAGCCGCCGTCCCAGCTCGGCTCGCCCTCACGGGCGGCCATCCACAGCATCGGGTCGAGCGGGTTCTTCTTGCCGGGGCGCTCGGGGTCGCCGCCGCGTTCCGCGGAGAGCAGCCGCATGGCCTCCGCGTCGAGCCGGGAGACCTCCCCGAAGTGCGGGTCGGACTCGACGGAGAAGTAGACGTCGCCCTCGAGCTCGTAGGCGGCGCCGATGTCCCGGAGGCGTTCGACGAGCGGGACGATTCCCGGTATCGCCTCGACCGCGCCGATGTAGTGCTGCGGCGGGAGCATCCGCAGCGCGGTCATGTCCTCGCGGAACAGGGCGGTCTCGCGCTCCGCGAGCTCCGTCCAGTCGTGCCCGTCCCGGATCGCGCGCTCGAGCAGAGGGTCGTCCACGTCCGTGACGTTCTGGACGTAGTGAACCTGCCGCTTGGTGTCGAGCCACACGCGCTGCACGAGGTCGAACGCGTTGTAGGTCGCCGCGTGACCCATGTGGGTCGCGTCGTACGGGGTGATGCCGCAGACGTAGATACGGGCGACGGGACCGGGGTCGAGGGTCACAAGACCGTCGGTCGCGGTGTCGTGGATCCGGAGGTCGCGGCCCTTGCCGGGCAGGGCGGGGACCTCAGAAGCGGGCCAGGCATGCATGTCATGAGCGTAACCGGACGGAGCTTCCGCATACGAACCGGATCACCGGTCCTGGCCGGTTGGGCACTCTTGCGCTCCACTCGGAACTGTGTTCGTCCACCTCTACACGGGCGGCCAGGGGATCGCGGGCCAGTCCCCCGACGGCTCGGGATGCGTGCCGGCCGTGAGCAGCGCCGCCACCCTGCCCCGTACGGCGGCCACCTCGGCCGACGTGAGCAGTTCCGCCAGACGGGTGGCGAGCGGACCGCCGTCGGCGACGGCCGCCGCGACGGCCGTCAGCGCCGCCGTGGCCTCCGCGGGAAGCGGCTCACCCGCCCAGCCCCACAGCAGTGTGCGCAGCTTGTCGTCGACGTTGAAGGTGACGCCGTGGTCGATCGCGTAGAGGGTGCCGTCGGCCGTGGGCAGCAGATGGCCGCCCTTGCGGTCACCGTTGTTGATCACCGCGTCGAGGACCGCGAGGCGGCGCAGCCTGACGTCGTCCGCGTGGACGAGGAGCGCCGTCCGGCCGGGGCCCACTTCCGCGAGACCGACCGCTTTCCATCCCTCCCCCGGCTCCTCGTCCTCGACGAGCGCCAGCAGGGAGGCCTGCGGGTCGGCCTCGATCCACAGCTGCACCATGCCCTCGCCGTACGGGCCTTCGCGCAGGACGGTGGGCGGCACCAGACCCCAGCCGGTCGCCTCGGACAGCTCGTACGCGGCGACCTCGCGCTGTGCGAGGGTGCCGTCGGGGAAGTCCCAGAGCGGGCGTTCTCCCGCGACGGGCTTGTAGACGCAGTGGGCCTCGTCCCCCTCGTAAGAGACCGTGCAGTAGAGCACCGCGTTGGACGCCTCGCGCAGCCTTCCGCGTACGGTCAGCTCGCCCCTGGTGAGGAGCGTGAGCGCGTCGGCCGTGCTCACGCGCCCCGTCGGTATCCGTTCTGGCGCGGGCATACGTGTCCTTCCGGATCCAGGGGCAGGCTGCACAGCGGGCACGGGGGGCGGCCGGCGTTCACCACGTCCAAGGCCCGCTTGGCGAAGGCCCTGGCCTGAGATCCGGTGAGTCGGACCCGCAGCATCGGCGGGCCGTTCTCCTCGTCCTGCAGCAGCCGCTCCTCGGCCTCCGCGAGGTCCTCCTCGGAGTCCGCCTCGAGCTCCACGAGCGCCTGCGCCTCGACGATCATGCGCTGTTCCTCGCCGTCCCACGCCAGCGCCATCGTGCCGACGCGGAACTCCTCCTCGACCGGATTGTCGAGCGGCGCGGTGTCGGCGACGTCCGCCGGGGCGACGGCGGGTACCGGCGCGTTGCCGCCGGTGCGGCGCACCACCTCGTCCAGCAGTTCGTCGATCCGCTCTGCGAGGGCGGCCACCTGCGTCTTCTCGAGGGCGACGCTGGTCACTCGCCCCGCGGCGGAAGCCTGCAGGAAGAACGTTCGGCGGCCAGGCAGCCCGACCGTACCGGCCACGAAGCGGTCCGGCGGGTCGTAGAGGAACACCTGACGGGACACGTTCTGTCTCCCTTGGGATCGTCGGATCGGTCGGTCTGCGCGCCGGTCCTGCGTCGGTCGTGCTCAGGACCCGCGCCCGCCGGGTTCGGCGGTGGTCTGCGCATCGGGCGGTGTTCAGCTTTTCGGCGCGTCCACCCTACTGCGCGAAGCGATCACGGTGCGCCTGCGCCGCCCCCGACGACCGCGACGCCTTTCTCCCGGGTGCCCTCCGCGGAAGGCACCAGGGAGCCGAGCTCCCCGGTGTCGCCGAGGCGCAGCAGGAAAGGCCGGCCGCGCGTGTAGCGGATCGCGGTGACGGAGCACGGCTCGACGTGGATGCGCTGGAACAGGTCGAGGTGGAGGCCGAGGGCGTCCGCCACGAGGGACTTGATGATGTCCCCGTGCGAGCACATCAGATAGGCGGCCCCGTCGCCGTGGGCCTCGTCGACG
This sequence comes from Streptomyces sp. NPDC003023, assembly GCF_042888225.1. Lineage (NCBI taxonomy): Bacteria > Bacillati > Actinomycetota > Actinomycetes > Kitasatosporales > Streptomycetaceae > Streptomyces > Streptomyces sp. NPDC003023. Next base: position 146,700 of record NZ_JBIAPL010000007.1, on the reverse strand, counting down.
CGCGCGTTCAGGTCCCGTACGGCGTCGACGGCGCGCGCCTGCATGGCGCGCATGGACTCACCGCCGGGGAAGGCGGCGGCGGACGGATGCTGCTGGACGACCTCCATCAGGGGTTCCCCCGCGAGGTCTTTCAGCTTGCGGCCCGACCAGTCCCCGTAGTCGCACTCCCCGATGCGCTCGTCGGTCTCCAGGGCGAGACCGGGCCGGGCATCGAGCAGGGGCGCGAGGGTCTCCCGGCATCGTTCCAGCGGGCTGGAGACCGCCGCGACGATCGGCACGGAGGCCAGTCGTCCGGGCAGTGCGGCCGCCTGGGCGCGACCGCGTTCGTCGAGATGGACGCCAGGCGTCCGGCCGGCGAGCACCCCTTCGGTGTTGGCGGTGGAACGTCCGTGGCGTACGAGGATCAGCGTGGCCATGGATGCCACCCTACGGTCCTGAAGCGGCCGGTGGGCCGGGGGTGTGGCGGCGCGGTGGTCAGGGAAGAATCGGCGCCGTGATCGTGGACTGTGCCATTTACCGCGACGGGCGCCGCACCGAAGGCCCGTCGGACTTCTCCGATGCTCTCGACGAGGCACGGGCCACCGGCGACGCCTTCCTGTGGATCGGCCTGCACGAGCCCACGGAGGACGAGTTCGACCATGTCTCCGCGGAGTTCGGGCTGCATCCCCTCGCCGTTGAGGACGCGCTCAACGCGCACCAGCGGCCCAAGCTCGAGGTGTACGACGACTCGCTGTTCGTCGTCCTGAAACCGGTGTCCTACGAGCCGGAGAGCGACTCCGTGAGCACGGGCGAGCTGATGGTCTTCATAGGCGACTCGTTCGTGGTGACGGTCCGCCACGGCGAGGGCGCCCCGCTGCACGCGGTGCGGGAGCGGCTGGAGGCCGAGCCGGCCGTGCTGCGGCACGGCCCGACAGCCGTGCTGTACGCGGTCAGCGACGCCATCGTCGACCACTACATCGACGTCGCGGCCGAGCTCCAGATCGACCTGGAGGAGATGGAGACCGCGGTCTTCGAACCGGGCCGCGGGGACGCCAAGAACACGGCGGCGCGGATCTACACCTTCAAGCGGCAGGTGCTGGAGTTCCGCCGGGCGGCAGGGCCGCTGGCGGCGCCGATGTCGCGACTGGCGGGCGCGGGCGTGCCGTTCGTCCACGAACACTCGCAGCCGTTCTTCCGGGACGTCCAGGACCACCTGACCCGGGCGAACGAGCAGGTGGAGGGGCTGGACCGGCTGCTGTCCGACATTCTGTCCGCCCATCTCGCGCAGATGGGCGTGCGGCAGAACGACGACATGCGCAAGATCTCGGCGTGGGCGGCCATGGCGGCCGTGCCGACGATGGTCGCGGGGATCTACGGCATGAACTTCGAGCACATGCCCGAGCTGAAGCAGGCCTGGGCCTATCCGGCGACGGTGGTGCTGATGGCGGCCGCGGTCTACGGGCTGTTCCGGCTCTTCAAGCGGCGGGGCTGGCTGTAGGCGGGCGTACCGTCCGCGCGCCGGACGAGGGCCGGGCGAGGGGTGCCAGGTGGACCCGGAGGTCGCGCCGGCCCTGCAGGGCCGGAAGCCGGGCCGTCCGCCAGCCCCGCGCGTACACCGGCGGGGCCGTGTCCCCCGCGGCCACGAGGGCGACCGGCCGGTCCCGTGCGAGCGCGGCGAGTCCCGCGGCGGTGATGCTCCCGTCGTGACCGCCGACCTGGCGTGAGGCGCAGCCGGTCCAGTAGGCGATCCGGGGCGCCTCCCGTCCGGTGATCACGCACGGCGGGCGGACACCCTGGCGGTGCAGTGCGGCGGCGATCCGGTCGAGCGCCCGCCGGTCGGCCCGGCTGTCCCGGACCTTGGCGTGCACAATCCCGTACTGGACGGCCAGGTGGCCGGCGATCAGCAGCGCGAGCACGGCCGCCGCCGGCACCCTCGGCCGGGCCGCCGAGACGATCCGGGTCAGGCACACCGCCGTCGGCACCGCGAGGAGGGCGTAGGCGGGCAGCAGGAAGCGCGGGGCGGCGTAGCCGATCAGCAGCAGGTACGGGGCCGCGAGAAAGAGCCCGGCCAGGGTGGGGACCACCACGGTGGACGCCTGCCGGCCGCGCACCGCGGTCAGCACCCCGCCGGCGACGAGGACCGGCAGCAGGAACCACCACACCGCGGTGACGGGTTGCTTCCAAGGGACGTCGCACGGGCGGCACAGCGAACGGCCGGCCAGTGCGCGCATCTGGTCGCCGAACGCGAGCTGCCACCCCAGGCCGCCCTGGATCTCGCCGGCACGCCGCAGCCGCTCGATGGGGCCGCCGTGGGCGAGGTGGGCCTCGACGATCCAGGGAGCGCAGCCGGCGGCGGTGCCCGCGACGAGTACGAGCAGCAGCGAGGGCCGTCGCCATGACGTGACGGCGAGGGCGGCGACAGCGAGCGGTGCGACCAGCCAGAAGGCGTCGGAGGGCCGCATCAGCGCGGCGAACGCCACACCCGCGCCCGCTCCGACGAGGGCGCCGCGGTCGGAGCCGTCCCGGGCCGCCCGCAGGAAGCAGCCGACGGCGAACAGCGAACCGAGGGCGACCCAGAGGTTGGGCATCACCTGCGGTCCGTAGAAGAGGGTGATCCACAGTCCGGCGAACAGGCCGCCGGCAAGCGCGAGAACCCGCTCGGGGAGCAGGGTCCGCCACGCCCACAGCGCGAGGAACAGCCCGGCACCGGACAGCAGCGCCAGAAAGGCGCGGAGGACGTCGACCGAGGAGGTGAGGAGGGTCACCGGTGCGACGAGGAGGGTGATGCCGCGGGCGCGCGGCGCGCTGAAGAACGCGGCCTCGGCGCCCCGGCCGACCTGGCTGACGTACACCGTCTCGTCCCAGCCGAGTGCCGTCCCGGGGAGGAAGAGCGCCAGTTGGACCAGGGTGTATCCCGCGGCGACGGCCGCGGGCCACCGGAAGTCGCGGAACGCCGGGCGACGGTTGCGTGGGATTCCCGGCACGGATTCCCGCGGCGTGGAGGTCACAGCAGGCGGGCGCGTCATGCGGACACGCTGCATCCGTGCCGCATACGGGACAAGCGGGGCGCGCACGGGGGCCCGGCGGGTCAGCCGCGTGGGTCAGCCGCGTGGGCCGAGGGAACGGGAGGAAGCAACAGGGCTGGGCGACGGGGAAGGAGACGGGGCGGGGCGAGGGACACGGGGCGTCGGGCCGGACGGGAACCCGGCCCGATCAGAACGCGGGAACCACGGTGGCCGGGCCGTCCAGAGCTCCGCGCCGCTCGGGCATCGTCAGACGGACCATGCGGCGCCAGCCGACGGCGCGCTCGTAGACGTACAGCGCGTGGATGCCCGCGGCCAGCGCGGCGGACCTGGTCCTGGGCCAGTGCAGCAGCCTTCCCATGTGCGCCATGACGGCGAGGCTCACGTCGCGGTGGACCCGGATCTCGGCAAGGGCGCTGACGCGCAGCACACGCTGGATGGCGCGGCCGTGTCCGGCGGCCGCGAGACGGAGCAACTCCTCGTGGCAGTAGGCCAGGTGATTGTCCTCGTCGTCGCAGATCATCCTGATGGCCTTCCCCAGCCCGGGATGGTCGCCGAAGTACCGCACGAGCATCGCCATCTGGCCGGCGGCCCGCTCCTCCGTGACCCTGCTGTGGGCGAGGTAGACCACGATGTCCTGCTCCGTCAGCCGTTCGTCGCGGCGCAGCTTCTCGTGCGCGAGTCCGATCCCCCGCTGCTCGAGCAGCATGGTGTAGTCGGTCTCCGGCGGCACCGGTACGGGGTCCAGCCGCCGCTTCTTCAGAAGGGCGTTGAACAGCCGGCCGTGCTTGTCCTCGTCGGCCCCGTGCCGGGTGATCTTAGGGGCGAGGGTGCGCATGCTCTCGGGAACGAGGGCGGCGATGCGGCCGTTCTCCCAGCCTCCCTGGGCCTCGCCGCCGGCGGCGATGGAGCAGAACAGCCGGAAGGAGTCGTCGTTGTCGACGATCTCCTGGAAGAGACTCCGGGCCGAGAGCATGGCCGCCACCTCCGTCGGACCTTGGGACATCCCCGGGGAACGAGTCAAATGCGAGACGGAGGGACGGGCAACAGATGAGTGGGCCGGCTCGCCCGGATGGCGGACAGGGAACGGGCGCTCCAGGCAGTAACCGCCGCGGCCGTCACGCGTTGTACCGCGTGACGGCCGTGGCGGGGAAGACCCCCGAGCCCCCACCACGGCCGCAGGCTTCCCCGGGCGGTGTCACGCGAGGCCCGCGCGCTCCATGGCCTCGGTGCCGGCGCGCAGCGCGTTGATCCGCTCCTCCAGCGTGAAGCCCGCCGGAGCGAGGGTCAGGGTGGTGACCCCGGCCGCCGCGTAGGCCCGCATCCGGTCGGCGATCCGTTCCACTGGGCCGAGCAGCGCGGTCTGGTCGATGAGCTGGTGCGGGACGGCGGCGGCCGCACCGGCCTTGTCGCCGTCGAGGTACTTGTCCTGGATCTCGGCGGCCTCCTTCTCGTAACCCATGCGCTGCGCCAGTTGGTTGTAGAAGTTCTGCTTGCGGCTGCCCATGCCGCCGACGTACAGCGCGGTGTACGGCCGGAACATGTCCGCCAGTCCGGTCACGTCGTCGCCGACCGCGAGCGGCAGGGTCGGGCAGACGTCGAAGCCGTCCATCGTCTTCCCGGCCTTCTCGCGGCCCGCGCGGATGTGCCGCAGCGCGGTTTCCTCGATGTGGTCCGCGGACGGGAAGATGAGCAGGGCCCCGTCGGCGATCTCGCCGGTCTGTTCGAGGTTCTTGGGCCCGATCGCGGCGATGTAGAGCGGGATGTGCTCACGCTCCGGGTGGACGGTGAGCTTGATCGGCTTGCCGGGGCCGTCGGGCAGCGGCAGCGTCCAGTGCTCGCCCTCGTACGAGAGACGCTCGCGGGACATCGCCTTGCGGACGATCTCGACGTACTCGCGGGTGCGCGCCAGCGGCTTGTCGAACTTGACGCCGTACCAGCCCTCCGAGACCTGCGGCCCCGAGACGCCGAGTCCGAGACGGAAGCGGCCGCCGGAGAGCGAGTCCAGCGTGGCCGCCGTCATCGCGGTCATGGCGGGCTGGCGGGCGGGGATCTGCAGGATCGCGGAACCGACGTCGATGCGCTCGGTCTGGGCGGCGACCCAGCTGAGCACGGTGGGCGCGTCGGAGCCGTACGCCTCCGCCGCCCAGCAGACGTCGTAGCCGAGTCTGTCCGCCTCCTGCGCGACGGCGAGGTTGTCGCCGTCCATGCCCGCGCCCCAGTAGCCGAGGTTGATGCCGAGCCGCATAACCGCTCCCTCTTACTGATCAGTAACGTGCCGGTGCCCGGACTCTAGCGCGGCTGCGGGCCGTCCGGCAGGGGCACGTTGTCCACAGGCTCTCTCTGCGTGGGCCCCCTGGCCAGTAATCTCAGCGCCCATGGAGCAGAGGCATCTCGGCCGTACCGGCCTGCGCGTGTCCCGCATCGGACTCGGCACCCTGACGTGGGGCCGGGACACCGACGAGCACGACGCCGCCGACCAGCTGAAGGTTTTCTGGGAGGCGGGCGGCACGCTGGTCGACACCGCCGATGTCTACGGGGGCGGGGAAGCCGAGTACCTGCTCGGGAAGCTGGTCGAGCGGCTGGTGCCGCGCGGGGACCTGGTGATAGCGACGAAGGCCGGCAGCGTGCCGGACCCCGACCGGCGCTTCGACGGGTCCCGCGGGCATCTGCTCGCCGCGCTGGACGCGTCACTGGCGCGGCTCGGCACGGACTACGTGGACCTCTGGCAGGTCCACGCCTTCGACCCCGGCACACCGCTGGACGAGACGCTCCAGGCGCTGGACATCGCGGTCAGCAGCGGACGCGCTCGTTACGCGGGCGTGTCGAACTTCTGCGGCTGGCAGTTGGCGAAGGCGGCGACCTGGCAGTTGGCGGCGCCGGGAGTGCGTACCCGGCTCGCGAGCACGCAGATGGAGTACTCGCTGCTGCAACGGGGCGTGGAGCGGGAGGTGTTGCCTGCGGCGCTCGACCTGGGGATGGGGTTGCTGCCGTCGTCGCCGCTGGGTCGCGGGGTGCTCACCGGCAAGTACCGGGCCGCCACTCCGTCCGGCTCCCGTGGTGCCTCCGAGCAGATGGCACCGTTCGTGGAGCCGTACCTGGACGAGGCGGCGAGCAGCATCGTGGACGCGGTCGCGACGGCCGCGGACGGTCTCGCGGCGACACCGCTGGAGGTGGCGCTCGCCTGGGTCCGCGACCGGCCGGGCGTGGTCGCCCCGATCGTCGGCGCGCGCAACGCGCAGCAGCTCATGGCGGCGTTGTCGGTGGAGGCACTTAGTCTTCCTGACGAGATCTGCCAGGCGCTCGACGACGTGTCGGCGCCCGTGCACCGATATCCCGACCAGGACTGGAGCACGCTGTGACTGCGCCTACCGGGGGCACATCCCCCGGCTCCCCGGCCGAGGCCGTCCCCGACGGCCACACCCCTCCCCCGCCCGCGGACGGACCGCCGGACGAAGCGCGCACGCCCGACGGCGAAACCGCCGAAGGTGCGAAGGACACGGAGACCGCGGAGGCCGCGGAGACCGCGGAGGCCGCGGAGGCCGCGGGCGACGGCGAGGACGGCCACGGCCCGGTGCCGTCGCACCAGGACGCCGCCGAGGGCGAAGCCGGTGACGGGGCAGGGGGCGACGGCGCCGGGGCGGCAGCGCCCGACGGCGCGGAGAGCGCAGGCATCCCCGAGGGGTCCGACGGCCGCGCGCCGGCCGGCCGCCCCACCGAGGGGGCAGCACCTACGGGGCCGTCGGACGCCGTCGTCGAGGGCGGCCACGAAGGGGTGGAAAACACTCGTACGGCAGGCGCGGAGGACGGGGCGGAGGCGGCCGGAACCGCTTCCGAGATCGGCGCGACAGCGGACGACGCCGGGACGGCAGCGCCCGACGGCGCGGAGAGCGAAGACATCCCCGAGGCGGAAAACGCCCGCACGGCGGGCACCGGGGACGCGGCGGAGGGGGCGGAAGCGGCCGGAAGCGCTTCGGGGGCCGGGGCGGCAGCCGAGGGGGAGGACGCCTCCTCGGCGGGAGGTCTGAGCGAGGCCGAGGCGGAGATCGCCGCGCAGCGGGAGCTGCGGGCGCGGATCGAGCAGCGCAAGGCGGAGCGGGACGCCCCCATCGCGAGCGGGACGAAGCTGAGCGGGAGGACCGCCGATCTGCTCGCCGCAGTGCGGGCCGTCGAGAGCGGCGAGAAGCCGGGCGCCGCCTACTTCGGGTCGCCCGGTCCCGAGCCGCGCAGGGCGGCTCCCGTCGCCGCGCCGCAGCCGGTCCGGGCCCGGGCCGCGGAGCCCGTGGCGGCGGTTCCGCCCGAGACGGTCGCCGCCGCGCGAACCGTACTGGCCAGGGGCGGCGCCCCGGAGGCCCTCGCCGGGCAGGTCGCGGAGGTCCTGGGCGAGTCGGCCGGGAACATCCTCGCCGAGGACCCCTGGCGGCTGCTCTCAGTGCCGGGAGTCCTGCCGGATCAGGCGGACGGGTTCGCCCGCGCGCTGCTCGGAGCGGAGGCCGGCCCCGGCGACGAGCGCAGGACGTCGGCCCTCGTCACGTGGTTGCTGGAGCGCGCCGCACTCCAGGGGCACACGGCCGTCGAGGCGTCGGCCGTCCGCGCCTCGCTCGCCGAGCGCTCGGTGCCCGACCCGGACGAGGCCGTGCAGCAGGGCGTGGCCGACGGCGCCGTACTCGTGTTCCAGGACGGTGTCCCGGCGGACGACGAGGACCATGAGGGCGAGGCCGTGCCCGTCCTGCTGGGCCTCGACCGGTACGCGATGGCGGAGGAGAGCCTCGCCGACGGACTGGCCAGGCTGGTCAGGACCGGACCGGGCGACGCCTGGGAGGGCCCCGAACTGGTGCGGGCCGCGGCCTCGCACGGCCTGGTGGTGCACACGGGCGGCGAGGCGGCCAGGGAGGAGCCGGTGGCCCTCGCGCGGGCGGCACGCGCCCTGGGCCTGCGCGCCGTCGTGGCCGTCCACGGGGACAACGGCGTGCGCAGGCTCGGACCGGAGGCCGCCGCCGTCACCGTCGCCGCCCTGCTGGCGGGAACCGCCGGCCCCGGCCGTGACGCGGACGGCGCCTTCGCACTCGACCTGCTGGTCGTGCTGGACGCGCCGCAGCTCGACGTGGAGAGCGCCGCGATGCTGGTGGAGTCCATGCCGGACGGCAGCCGGCTGGTGCTGAGCGGCGACCCCGGTGTGCTGGACGGCGCCGGCGCCGGACGGGTGTTCGCGGACGTGCTGGCGGCCCGCGTGTGCCCGCATGTCGCGTCGCGCACCCCGGACCCCGGACCGATCGGCGAACTCGTGTCGGGCATCGGCATCGGCGAGCTGAACCAGGTCGCGGCCCCCGGCAAGGAGGTCGTGATCGTCCCGGTGCGGGACGCGGGTGAGGCCGTGCACCGTACGGTGCAGCTGGTGGCCGATTCGGTGCCGCGGGCGATCGGGGTGCCGGCCGGGCAGACCCAGGTGGTCACCGTGGGACACGGCGGCTCCGCGGGCACCCGCGCCCTCAACGCGGCGCTCAAGCAGCGCCTCAACCCCGGACCCGGCCGTTTCGCCGGCTACGACCCCGGTGACCGGGTCGCCTACGCCCGGGCGCCGGGCCGGACGCTCACCGGCACGGTCGTCTCGGCCGACGCGGACGGGCTGCACCTCGACTGCGACGGGTCCCGGACCGTCGTGCCCAAGGAGCGCGTCGAGCCGGCGCTGCGCCACGGCTGGGCGCTCACCGCGCACCAGGCGGCCGGGATGCGGTGGCCGGCGGTGGTCGTCGTGCTGCCGGGCGACGCCGCGCAGGGGCTCAGCAGACCGTGGGTGTACACGGCGTTCAGCCGCGCCGAGCGGCACCTGTCCGTGGTGCACGGGGCGGACCAGGCGCTGCCCCGCGCGGTGGCGGAGGTGCCGGGTGCCGCGCGCACCACTCGGCTGAGGGCCCTCCTGGAGGGGCTGCTGGCCGAACCCGCTCCCCAGTCACCGTCGCAGACGCCGGCACCAGCACAGGCACAGGCGTCACCACCCGATGAGGCGCCGTGACGGGTACGAGGGTGGGAGCGACCGAGTCGTAGAAGGTCCCCGGCCCGGGGCGACCGTCGAAGGTCGCCCCGGGCCGGGGACCAGGTGCTGCAACAGCGGCTTGATCCGTACGGGTCAGGACTCCCCTTCGAGCCCCAGAGGCTCCTCCCGCAGCTCGTCCTCGTCGAAGACCGAACTGACGTCGAACCGGCAGACGACGCGCTCCGGGTCGGCCTGGTCGAAGGGGACGCTCAGCCACTCACCGGGCTCCGGAAGCTCGTCCGCGGCGGCCACCCACAGCGTGGAGTCACCCTCCTCGAGACCGAATTCCTTGTGCCGTGACGCGATTTCGTCCGGTTCGTACTCGCCGAAGAGCATCCCGAGAGCCGCGTGCACGCTCGTCCCGACGACCGGGACGTTCGCCGCCCGCTCCTCGTCGTCCGGGTCGAGATCCACGATGCGCTGCGCTTGGGCGAGCAGGCGCAGCGGCTCGACCACCGCGTAGTCGCGGCGGATCAGCACGCTCAGCGCGTTCGGCTCCTCGGGGCCCGTGTAAGGCGGCAGTGAATCGTCCGCGCCGGGGATCTCGAAGGGTGTGACCTCGTCGTAGCGGTCGTAGAGCCGCTCGTCGTAGGCCTCCGCCGCCGCGGCGAGCGCGTTGAACGCGTCGTAGACGGCCGGGTCGTCGTCTCCCGTGCGGTTCTCGACCGCCTCGAGGTGACGGTCCAGTGCGGCTTTGACCGCCTCGGCGGCGGCACGTACCTCGGCAGCGGTGGGCTGCGCAGCATCAGACATAGTGCAGACGCTATCCGTACCGGGGCGCTGCCCGCACAATAGATGCGATGCCGGAATACGAATTTGTCGACGTGTACGTCCCTCGCGGGGTCTCCCGCAAGGAGGCGACCCGTCTGCTGACCGACCATGCCGAGTACGGACACTGGGAGTTGGACCGACTGACCCTGCACCGGGACGGCAGCCGCAGAGTGCGGCTGCGCCGGCGCATCATCCGCCAGGTGCGCGCCACCTGGTGATCAGGAAGAGCGGCACACGCGAAGGAGCGGGCCCCGCGACCGCGGGACCCGCTCCTCGTGATGCGGCGGCAGCAGGGCTGCCGGGGCCGTGGCCCCTGCTGTGCGTGACCGCACGGCCACGGGGGATTCACTCCTCCCCGCGGGCGCCCTGCTCCGCCGCTCCCGCGCGGTCCTACGCGGCTGCGCGGGAGCGGCGGTAGAGCACCGTTCCGGCGAGCAGCAGGCCGATACCGGCCGGCGCCAGCAGGTCGAGCGCGTCCATGCCGGTCGCCGCGAGCTCACCGCCGCCACCGGGCGTCACCGTCTGGGCTCCGGGCGTGTTCGGCTCGCTCGGCGTCTCCGGGGCCTCGGGGGTCTCCGGGGTCTGCGGCGTGCCGGGGTTGCCGGGCTCCTCCGGGTGGCCGGGCTCCTCCGGGCCACCGGGCGGCGTGGTGCCCGAGTCGTTCTCGCAGTCGTTGCCGAACGTCGGGTTGAGCAGCCCGCCGACGGTGATGCTGTTGCCGCAGGCGTTGACCGGTACGTCGATCGGCGCCTGGACGTTGTTGCCGGAACCGACGCCCGGCGAGTTGCTCGTCGAACCGTCCGCCGTGGAGCCGCCACCGTGGTGGCCCGACTCGGAGACGTTGGCGCACTCGTTGCCGAACGTCGGGTTGAGCAGCCCGACGACGTTCACGGTGTTGCCGCAGGCGTTCACCGGCACGTGCACCGGCGCCTGGACGTTGTTCCCGGACAGTACGCCCGGGGAGTTCGACGCTCCTCCGTGCGCCCCGGCGTCCGCCTGCGCGTAGCCGCCGCCGAGGGCGAGTACGCCGCCCGCAGCGGCCACGGTGATCAGGCCTTTACGCGTGACCTGTCGCATGTCTTGATGCCCTGCCTTCCAGCTTCACGAATGCCCCTGGGCACATGCCGAGGGTTTTGAAGAAGCGGGCGGCCCCGGAGTGCATGGCGCGCACTCCGGAGCCGCCCGGATTCACCGCCGGCCCACAGCGGGCCGGAACGCAACGTCAGGCGTTGACGCAGGTGTTGCCGAAGGCGGGGTTCAGCAGGCCGATGACGTTGACCGTGTTGCCGCAGACGTTCACGGGGACGTGAACCGGCACCTGAACCAGGTTGCCCGACAGAACGCCGGGGGAGTGCACGGCCGCGCCGTGGGCACCCGCGTCAGCCATGGCCATGCCCGCACCGGCGAGCAGCAGACCGCTGGCGGCAGCCGCAGTCGCGACGACCTTCTTGATCATTATTCCTCCTGTTGGCAAATGCGGTCCCAGCCGCGGACCGCAACACCTGTAACGAGGAGGAAGCGCAGGGGCTACGAGCCGACACCCCCATTCACTCTTTCAAGTCATGTGCGCACGTACGGACGATTATCGGAGCGTCATCCGAACATCCCGGGAGGCCCGGACCGGCCGCCCTCAGCACTGGTCGATGAACCGGTCGAGGACCCGCACGCCGAACTTCAGTCCGTCCACCGGCACCCGCTCGTCCACGCCGTGGAACATCCCGGCGAAGTCCAGCTCCGGCGGCAGCTTGAGCGGCGCGAAGCCGAAGCAGCGGATGCCGAGGTCGTCGAAGGACTTGGCGTCGGTGCCGCCGGAGAGCATGTACGGCACGGCCCTCGCGATCGGGTCCTCCGCCTTCAGCGCCACCTGCATCGCGTCCACGATCGCCCCGTCGAAGCTGGTCTCCAGCGCCTTGTCGCCGTGCACGTCCTCGCGCTTGACCCGGGGGCCGAGCAGCCGGTCGAGATCGGCGAGGAACTCCTCCTCGTAGCCCGGCAGGAAGCGCCCGTCCACGTGCGCCGTCGCCTGGCCCGGAATGACGTTCACCTTGTACCCGGCGCCGAGCATGGTGGGCGCCGCGGAGTTGCGCAGGGTGGCGCCGACCATCTTGGCGATGCCGCCGAGCTTGGCGAGGGTGGCGTCCATGTCCTCGGGGTCGAGCGGTGTGCCGAGGGCGTCGGACAGTTCGTCGAGGAAGGACCTCACGGTCTTGGTGACCCTGACCGGCCAGGTGTGGCGGCCGAGCCGGCCGACGGCCTCGCAGAGCTCGGTGATGGCGTTGTCGTTGTTGGTCATCGAGCCGTGGCCGGCGGTGCCGTCCACGGTCAGGCGCATCCAGTGCATGCCCTTCTGCGCCGTCTCGACGAGGTAGAGCCGCAGGTTCTCGTTGACGGTGAAGGAGAAGCCGCCGACCTCGCCGATCGCCTCCGTGACGCCCTCGAAGAGCCCCGGGTGCTTGTCGACCAGGTACCGGGCGCCGTAGGTGCCGCCGGCCTCCTCGTCGGCGAGGAAGGCGAGGACGATGTCGCGCGGGGGCTTGCGGCCGCTGCGCAGCCTGTCCCGTACGACGGCGAGGGTCATGGCGTCCATGTCCTTCATGTCGACCGCGCCCCGGCCCCAGACGCAGTCCTCCGCGATCTCGCCGGAGAAGGGGTGGTGGGTCCAGTCGTCCGCGTTCGCGGGCACCACGTCGAGGTGGCCGTGGATGAGCAGCGCGGGCCGCGACGGGTCCTCGCCCTCGATACGGGCGACGGTGGAGGCGCGGCCCTTGTGCGACTCGAGGATCCGCGGCTCGAGCCCGACCTCCGCGAGCTTTTCAGCGACGTACTCGGCCGCCGCGCGCTCGCCGGGGCCGGAGTGGTCCCCGTAGTTGCTGGTGTCGATCCTGATCAGCTCACGGCAGAGATCGACGACCTCGTCCTCGCCCGTGACCGCCCGGGCCGTGTTCGACTCGCTCACGCTGATTCCTCCCGCTGTCGCTGCTGGTGGTCCGGCCTCATCCTCTCGTCATCGTGCCGCGTACCCCAAGGGTGCCCGCCGCCATCGCACGGCGGCCGTCCGAACCGGGGGGTGATCGAGCGGGGTCGAATGTTTGCTATGGTTTTCCACGTCGGAACGGCCCAGGGCCGCGAGACAGACACCTTGTCCGGGTGGCGGAATGGCAGACGCGCTAGCTTGAGGTGCTAGTGCCCTTTATCGGGCGTGGGGGTTCAAGTCCCCCCTCGGACACCAGCAAGATCCCCGCGGATTCCCGCGGGGATCTTCGCGTTTCACGACCGGTCGTACGGAGGTGGAGCTCATGGGGTTCGTTCTGGTGGCGGTCGCGATCGTCTCCGAGGTGATCGGCACCCTGGCGCTGCGCGCGTCGCACGGGCTGAGCCGCCTCGGGCCGAGCGTGCTGGTGGTCGCCGGGTACGGGGCGGCCTTCGTCCTGCTGGCGCAGGCGCTCAAGTCGCTGAACGTGGGGCCCGTCTACGCGATCTGGTCCGGGGTGGGCACCGTCGGGGCGTTCGTGGGCGGGGTGCTCCTGTTCGACGAGCCGGTGAAACCCGCGACGCTGATCGGGATCGGCCTGGTGATCGTCGGAGTGGCCGTCATGTATCTCGGCGGCATGAAGCACTGACGGCGGCGGCATACAGTCTCGTCGGTGAGACGCAGAAACAGGGCGGCCCGGCCCTCCCCGCTCCCCCAGCGCGACGGCATCGATCCGGTGCGGCTGCGGCTGCCGGAGGACCCGTACGGCAGCTGGCCCACCGTGCGGGACCATCTGCTGGCCCGCTACGGGGACGCCGTCGGCGCCGGGCGGGTCGACGCGATGCTGGGCGAGGGGCGTTTCGTCACACAGGACGGGCCGGTCACCGGTGACGAGCCGTACACGGCGGGGGTCGACGTCTGGTTCCACCGTGACTTCCCGGCGGAGCGGCGGGTGCCGTTCGAGATCGGGATCGTGCACCGGGACGAGCACGTCGTGATCGCCGACAAGCCGCACTTCCTGGCCACCATGCCGCGCGGGAGCCATGTGACGGAGACCGCCGTGGCCCGGCTGCGCCGCGATCTTCGGCTGCCGGCGTTGCAGCCCGCGCACCGGCTGGACCGGCTCACGGCGGGCCTGGTGCTGTTCGTCGTACGGCCCGGTGAGCGGGGCGCGTACCAGACGATGTTCCGGGACCGGCGGGTGCGCAAGGAGTACGAGGCGGTGGCGCCGTACGACCCGGCGGTGGAGCTGCCGAGGACCGTGCGCAGCAGGATCGTCAAGGAGCGCGGAGTGCCGGCGGCCCGGGAGGAGCCGGGCGAGCCGAACAGCGAGAGCCGGATCGAGTTGGCGCAGCGGTGCGAGGGGTACGGCCGGTACCGGCTGCTGCCGGTCACCGGCCGTACCCATCAACTGCGGGTGCACATGAACGCTCTGGGGCTGCCGATCGTGCACGATCCGCTGTATCCCGTCGTGCTGCCCGACGCCCCGGACGACTACTCGTGTCCGCTTCAGCTCCTGGCGCGGGTGCTGGAGTTCACCGATCCGGTGACCGGGGAACCGCGGCGGTTCGAGAGCCGGCAGCGGCTCGCTCAGTGGCCGCGGTCAACCCACTCCTGAAGGTGCGGCGCCTCGACGCCGATCGTGGTGGTGTCGCCGTGACCGGTACGGACGACGGTCTCCGGCGGAAGGCCGAGCAGCCGGTCCCGGATCGAGTCGATGATCGTCGGGAAGTGGGAGAACGACCGGCCGGTCGCTCCCGGTCCGCCCTGGAAGAGCGTGTCGCCGGTGAAGACGGTGGCGAGTTCGGGGGCGTGGAGGCAGACGGCGCCGGGGGCGTGACCGGGGGTGTGCAGCACGGTCAGGGACGTGCCCGCGACCGTGATCGTCTCCCCGTCGGCGAGTTCGCGGTCGGGGGCGCGTTCCGGGTGGGTCTGCTTCCACAGCGGCAGGTCGTCCGGGTGCAGCAGGATCGGGGCGCCGGTGGCGGCGGCGAGCGCCGGTGCGGCGTCGATGTGGTCGTTGTGGGCGTGGGTGCAGACGATGGCGCGCAGGGTGCGGCCGCCGAGTGCGGTCAGGATCGCGTCGGCGTCGTGGGCGGCGTCGACGACGACGGCCTCGTGGTCGTCGCCGACGATCCACACGTTGTTGTCGACGTCCCAGGTGCCGCCGTCGAGGGAGAACGTGCCGGACGTGACCAGGTGGTCGACGCGGGCGGCCATCACAGCATCACCACGGAACGCAGCACGTCGCCCTCGTGCATGCGGGCGAACGCCTTCTCGACGTCGCCGAGCCCGATGGTCTCGGTGACGAAGTCGCCGAGGTCGATGCGGCCCTGCTGGTGCAGGTCGATCAGCATCGGGAAGTCGCGGGAGGGCAGGCAGTCGCCGTACCAGGACGACTTGAGCGCGCCACCGCGGCCGAACACGTCCAGGAGCGGCAGTTCGAGCAACATGTCGGGGGTGGGGACGCCGACGAGGACGACGGTGCCGGCCAGGTCACGGGCGTAGAAGGCCTGTTCGTACGTCTCCGGGCGGCCGACCGCCTCGATGACGACATCGGCGCCGAAGCCGCCGGTGAGCTCGCGGATCGCCTCGACGGGGTCACCGGCGCGCGAGTTGACGGTGTGGGTGGCGCCCATCTTCTTCGCCTTCTCGAGCTTGCGGTCGTCGATGTCCACGGCGATGATCTTCGCCGCTCCCGCGAGCCGGGCGCCGACGACGGCCGCGTCACCGACACCGCCGCAGCCGATGACGGCGACCGAGTCGCCGCGGCCTACCTGGCCGGTGTTGATCGCGGCTCCGATGCCGGCCATCACTCCGCAGCCGAGCAGGCCGGCGACGGCCGGGGAGGCCGCCGGGTCGACCTTGGTGCACTGGCCGGCGGCCACCAGGGTCTTCTCCGCGAAGGCGCCGATGCCGAGGGCGGGCGACAGCTCCGTGCCGTCGGCGAGGGTCATCCGCCGGCTTGCGTTGTGGGTGTCGAAGCAGTACCACGGACGGCCGCGCAGGCAGGCGCGGCAGCGGCCGCAGACGGCACGCCAGTTGAGGATCACGAAGTCACCGGGCGCGACGTCGGTGACGCCGTCGCCGACCGACTCGACGACTCCCGCCGCCTCGTGGCCGAGGAGGAACGGGAACTCGTCGTTGATCCCGCCCTGCTTGTAGTGCAGATCGGTGTGGCAGACCCCGCAGGCCTGCACCTTGACCACGGCCTCGCCGGGTCCCGGGTCGGGGACGGTGATCGTCTCCACCCGTACCGGCTCGTTCTTTCCGGGTGCGACCACACCTTGCACCTGCTGCGGCATCGCAGAACCTGCCCTTCCTCGCGCAGTGGACGTCGTCACCCACTATGACCCGTGGCCGGGGCGGGCACGACGAGGCCCCCGCGGGAACGCCGCGGGGGCCTCTCGTACGGGTGTCAGAGCGTCTTGCTCGCGGCGGCCGTCGTGCGGACCCGCTTGCGGACGAGGAACCATCCGCCGACGAGCGCGGCGGCGATCAGCGGCAGGCAGTTGACGGTGGTGCGGGAGATGCCCTCGTCCATCCACATCAGGACGACGACGGAGGCGAGGAAGAGCAGCGTCACGATCTGGGTGTACGGGGCCCAGGGCAGCTGGTAGGCCGGGCGCGTGACGCGGCCGTCCTGGGAGCGGTGCCAGAACAGCAGCGAGCACACCATGATCATCGCCCAGGTGCCGATGATCCCGATCGAGGCGAAGTTCAGCACCAGCTCGAAGGCCTCGCCCGGCATGACGTAGTTGAGGACGACGCCGAGGACACCGAACGCGGCGGTGAGGAGGATGCCGCCGTAGGGCACGCCGCCCTTGTTCATGACACCGGTGAACTTGGGCGCCGAGCCGGACATCGACATGGAGCGGAGGATGCGGCCGGTCGAGTAGAGGCCCGAGTTCAGGCTGGACAGGGCGGCGGTGAGGACGACGAGGTTCATCACGCCGGCCGCGCCCGGGATGCCCAGCTTGTCGAAGACGGTGACGAAGGGGCTCTGGTCGCCGGAGTAGGCGGTGTACGGGAGCAGCAGCGCCAGCAGGACGACGGAGCCGACGTAGAACAGGCCCACGCGCCACATGATCGAGTTGATCGCCTTCGGCATGATCTTCTCGGGGTTCTCGGTCTCGCCGGCGGCGACGCCGCACAGCTCGACGGAGGCGTAGGCGAAGACGACGCCCTGGATGAGCAGCAGCATCGGCATGAAGCCGGACGGGAAGATGCCGCCGTTGTCGCTGATGGTGGCGAAGCCCGGAGTGTGGCCGCCGATGTCGTGCGAGGTCACGACGAGGAAGATGCCGATGAGCATGAACGCGACGAGCGCGGCGACCTTGATGATCGCGAACCAGAACTCCATCTCACCGAAGTACTTCACCGAGATGAGGTTCGCGGTGAGGACCACGGCGAGCGCTATGAGAGCCAGCACCCACTGCGGGATGTCGCTGAACATCGCCCAGAAGTGGGCGTAGGTCGCGGCCGCGGTGATGTCGGCGATGGCGGTCGTCGACCAGTTGAGGAAGTACAGCCAGCCCGCCGTGTAGGCGCCCTTCTCGCCCATGAACTCGCGGGCGTAGGAGACGAACGCACCGGAGGAGGGCCGGTAGAGCACGAGCTCGCCGAGCGCGCGCACGACGAAGAAGGCGAAGACGCCGCAGACGGCGTAGGCGATGAAGAGGGAGGGCCCTGCGCCGGCCATGCGGCCACCGGCGCCGAGGAAGAGCCCCGTGCCGATGGCGCCGCCGATGGCGATCATGTTGATGTGCCGCGACTTGAGGTCCTTGCGGTACCCGGCGTCTCCGGCGTCTACGTGGGGGGAGCCCGTCGCGCCGGCGACGGACGTGTCGGCCGCAGCCATGGTGCGGTCACTCATTGAGGTGGTTCGCCTTCGTGAGGGGGTGTGCGGTACCCGGCCTGCGCCGGCGTCTTCCCGGGAGTGAAGGAAGGGGGCGCCCTGACCTGGCTTCGAAACCTGGAGACCAGACGGGCTCGTGGGGAGACCCAAGGATTCATGGTCGGGGCAACCCTGGGATTTTGACAGTGGTGAACCTCACTCAGACACACATCTGAGGTATTTCAGAGGTTTCAACAAGATGAAGCAAGGATGCCATGCGCTTTCAAGGCGCCAGTACGTCGAGCTCCTGAAGGGCCCCGACGGCGATTTCCCGGGTGAGCCGCTCGGCCCTTTCCGCGTCGCCTTCGCGAACGGCCTCCGCGACCTGCACATGCAGCGTCACCGCCGCCGGGTCGGGGTCGTCGAACATCACATGGTGGTGGGTGCGGCCGGCGAGGACCTCGGCGACGACGTCGCCGAGCCGGGCGAACATCTCGTTGCCGGAGGCGCTCAGCACCACCCGGTGGAAGGCGATGTCGTGCTTCAGATACCCCTCGAGCTGCTGGCCGCGGGAGGTGGCGACCATCCCGAGGGCCTCCTCCGTCAGGGCGGCGCACTGCTCGGGGCTGGCGTGCACGGCGGCGAGGCCGGCCGCGACCGGTTCGATCGCGGAGCGCAGCACGGTCAGCGATCGCAGCTGCCGGGGGCGGTCGGCGCCGGCGAGCCGCCAGCGGATGACACGCGGGTCGTAGACGTTCCAGTCCTCGGCGGGACGCACGGTGACGCCCACACGGCGGCGCGACTCCACGAGGTGCATGGATTCGAGGACACGGACCACTTCACGGACGACCGTGCGCGAGACGTCGAAGCGCTGGGCCACCTCGTCGGTGCGCACCACGCTGCCCTGCGGGTACTCACCCGCGGTGATCGCGAGACCGAGGGTGTCGAGCACATGCGTGTGGAGCCCTCGGCCTTCTGTGGTCATGGGCAAAGCCTACGGCGCGTGGATCACCGCCGGGCCCACGGGAACAAAAAGTATGACGTTTCTGTCTCAGCCTCTTGAATACGTCGTACCTAATGGGTTTCAGTAGCGCGACGGACGGATGTCGGATGTCGACGAAGACAGCGAGGCACGCAATGAGCACCCCCCACGTCGTCGTGGTGATGGGCGTGGCAGGAACCGGCAAGACCACGATCGGCCCCCTGCTCGCCGCCGCCCTGGGCACGCCCTACGCCGAGGGCGACGACTTCCATCCCCCGGCGAACATCGCCAAGATGTCCGCCGGCACCCCGCTGGACGACTCGGACCGCAGGCCGTGGCTCGACGCCATCGGCAAGTGGGCCCACAGCAGGGCGGGGCTCGGCGGAGTGGTCTCCAGCTCCGCGCTCAAGCGTGAGTACCGCGACCGGCTGCGGGCGGCGGCGCCAGACGCCGTCTTCCTCCACCTCACCGGCAGCCGTGAGCTCATCGAGCAGCGGATGTCGGAGCGCAAGGGGCACTTCATGCCCACCGCGCTGCTGGACTCCCAGTTCGCCACCCTCCAGCCACTGGAGGACGACGAGGCGGGCGTCGCCGTCGATGTGTCCGGCACCCCAGAAGAAATCACCGACCGGGCCGTCGCCGCGCTGCGCGGGCTCGAACACTAAGGAATCACCGTGACCAGTCTCAGCGTCGAGATGCTGGCAGCGGACACCGTCGAACCGATCACCTCGGCGGGTAACGCACAGCTGGGCATCGCCGTCCTCGCGGGCATCGCTGTCATCGTCCTGCTCATCACCAAGTTCAAGCTGCACGCCTTCCTGGCGCTGACCATCGGAACGCTCGCGCTCGGCGCGTTCGCCGGTGCGCCGCTCGGTGCGGCGATCGCGTCCTTCACGACCGGTCTCGGTTCGACCGTCGCGGGTGTCGGCGTACTGATCGCCCTCGGCGCGATCCTCGGCAAGCTGCTCGCGGACTCCGGGGGCGCCGACCAGATCGTCGACACGATCCTCGCCAGGGCGAGCGGGCGGGCCATGCCGTGGGCGATGGTGCTGATCGCCTCGATCATCGGGCTCCCGCTCTTCTTCGAGGTCGGCATCGTCCTGCTGATCCCGGTCGTGCTGATGGTCGCCAAGCGCGGCAACTACTCGCTGATGCGGATCGGCGTCCCGGCGCTGGCCGGCCTCTCCGTGATGCACGGCCTCATCCCGCCGCACCCCGGCCCGCTCGTCGCCATCGACGCCGTCGGCGCCAACCTCGGTGTCACGCTGGCCCTCGGCCTGGTCGTCGCCGTACCGACCGTGATCATCGCCGGTCCGGTGTTCTCCAGGTACGCCGCACGCTGGGTGGACATCCCGGTGCCCGAGAAGATGCTGTTCCGGGCCGGGGACACCCGGACCTCCGCCACGCGCCCCTCGGAGGACCTGGAGAAGCGCCCGAGCTTCGCCGCCACCGTCGCCACGGTGCTGCTGCCCGTCGCCCTGATGATGGCGAAGGCACTTGTCGACATCGTGGTGGACGACCCCGAGCACGGCGTCCAGAAGGTCACCGATGTCATCGGCTCACCGCTGATCGCCCTGCTCGCCGCCGTGATCGTCGGCCTGTTCACGCTCGGCCGCGCCGCCGGGTTCGCCAAGGAACGGCTCTCCTCGACCGTCGAGAAGTCGCTCGCGCCGATCGCCGGTGTGCTGCTCATCGTCGGCGCCGGCGGCGGTTTCAAGCAGACGCTGATCGACATCGGCGTCGGCCGGATGATCCTGGACCTCTCCGAGGACTGGGCCATCCCGACGCTGCTGCTCGCCTGGCTGATCGCCGTCGCGATCAGGCTCGCGACCGGCTCCGCGACCGTGGCCACGATCTCCGCTGCCGGTCTGGTCGCCCCGCTCGCCGCCGACATGTCGACGTCCCACGCGGCCCTGCTGGTCCTCGCGATCGGCGCCGGCTCGCTGTTCTTCAGCCATGTCAACGACGCCGGATTCTGGCTGGTGAAGGAGTACTTCGGCATGAGCGTCGGCCAGACGATCAAGACCTGGTCGGTGATGGAGACGATCATCTCGGTCGTCGGCATCGTCTTCGTACTGCTGCTGTCACTCGTCCTCTAGCCACTCGCTGTGGTGGTGACGGGACCACCGGCGCTCGACCGACCCGGTGCGCATGCCACGGCGTGCCTCCGGGTCGGCGAGCGCCATCGCGATGTGCCCGGCGACGACGACCCCGACGGCGAGTGACAGCCAGTCGTGCACGAACGTCGCGCTCGTCCGCCACACGAGGGGTGTGAGGCCGGTGAACCACATCACCAGCCCGGTGCCGAGCATGACCAGCGTCGCACCGGCGATCCAGGCGGCGTAGACCTTCTGGCCCGCGTTGAACTTGCCCGCCGGGCGGGCGCCCGGGGTGCGGTCGCGGTGGCGCACGGCGCGCAGCCATCGGCGGTCGTGGGGCACGAAGCGGTTCAGACGGCGCAGGTCCGCGCGGAAGGCACGGGAGGCGAGGCCCAGCAGGATCGGTACGGGCAGCAGCAGCCCCGACCACTGGTGCACGGTGACCACGAGGTGGCGGCGGCCGACGAGTTCGGCGAGCTGGGGCACGTACAGCGCGGCGGCGGTCGCGACGCACAGCAGCATCAGGGCGGCGGTGGTGCGGTGCACCCAGCGCTCGGCGCGGGTGAACCGCTCGCGTCGCGCGGGGTCAGACGGTGGGGGTGTCGGTGCGGCCGTTGGACCGGCCGACCCAGGCGTCGACGTCATAGCCCCGCTCCTCCCAGTAGCCGGGCCGGACGGTCTCGGTGACCGTGATCCCGGAGAGCCATTTCGCCGACTTGTAGAAGTACATCGGCGCGACGTAGAGCCGGACGGGGCCGCCGTGCGAGTGGCCGAGCGGCTGGTCCTGCATCCGCAGGGCGACGAGCACGTCGTCGCGGCGGGCCTGGGAGAGGGTCAGACTCTCGCTGTACGTTCCGTCGAAGCAGGTGAAGCGGATCGCGCGCGCCCGGGGCAGTACCCCGGCGGCGTCCAGCAACCGCGAGAGCCTCACACCCTCGAAGGGTGTGTCCGGCACCCGCCACCCGGTGACGCACTGGACGTCGCGCACGACGCGGGTCTGCGGGAGGGAGCGCAGGTCGGCCAGGGTGTACGTGGCCGGCTTCGCCACGAGGCCGTCGACGGTGAGGCGGTAGGTCTCTGCGGTCCTGCGCGGCACGGAGGAGGCGACGGAGTAGTAGCGGAAGCCCCCGCCGTTCGGGAGCAGGCCGGTGAGCCCCGTCGGATCCTTGTCCACCGCGGCCCCGAGGAAGCTCTCGAGCCCGCGCTGCGCGTACGGCGCGGAGGCGACACCCGCGGCGCCGAGGCCGAGCATGCCGAGGACGATGCGGCGGCCGACGGGTTTGCCGCCCGGGTCGGAGCTGTCTGTGGTCACCCTTCGATTCGAGCACCCGGCCGCCGTGGAGGCCAGGGCCGGCGGTGGTCCGTCAGACTTCCGTCACACTCGCGACGGTGCGGGTCCGTTACGTGGGAGCAGCCGCCGGCCCACCGCGAAGCAGTCGAAAACGCGACACCCCGGAGCAACTTCTTCCGTTTCTTGCGTCCAAGATCTCGTGCCCATGGCATTCCTTTGGTACGTTCCCGTCTGCCTCCCCCCACCATGGATCGGGCAATGCTCCGGACAGGCGTCGCGCCACCACCCTGACACGCCGCTGACCTGGGCAGAGCTCCTTTTGACGGGAGTTCACGTGGTCGTTTCTCATCGACGATCCCGCAAGCGCATCGCTCTGTCGTGCGCCCTGGTAGCAGCCGCCGCCGGCGGACTGCTTCCCTTCACGGCCTTCTCCCCCGCCGGGGCGACGGAGGACGATTTCCGGCCGCAGCTCGTCACGGTGGACACACCCACCAGAGCGGACAGGACCGAGCTCGGCACGCTCGGTCTCGACGTCACGGAGCACGCCGGGCACGGTTACACCGAAGTGGTCCTGCACCAGCCGGGCGACGCCCTGGCCCTGCGGGCGGCCGGCTTCACCTGGGAGGTGCGCATACCGGACCTCGTCCAGCGCGAGTCCGAGATCAACGCGGCCAACCGCGCCTACGCGGCCGCCACCGCCACCTCGCCGCTGCCATCGGGCCGCGACAGCTACCGCGGTCTCGCCGACTACAACGCCGATCTCGACCGCCTCGCCACCGAGCACCCCGGCATCGTCAAGAAGATCACGCTCAAGCACAAGAGCCTCGAGGGCAAGCCCGTCCACGGCATCGAGATCGCGCACGACGTCACGGCCGCCGTGGAGGGGCGGCCGGTGTTCGTCATGCTGGGTCTGCACCACGCCCGTGAATGGCCCTCCGGCGAGCACGCCATCGAGTTCGCCCACGACCTCGTCAAGAACTACGGCACCGACGAACGCATCACGTCGCTGCTGAAGAAGGCCCGGGTCGTGGTCGTACCCGTCGTCAACGTCGACGGCTTCGAGAAGTCCTTCAACGACGGGCAGCTGGTCGACCTGCGCACCGTCGACGGCGGCGGCACGGCGTCCATCCTGGCGACGCCCGGCAACGCCTACAAGCGCAAGAACTGCCGGATCGTCGACGGCCAGGCCCCGCTGGCCGGCGAGTGCGCCCTGACGAGCAGCCCCGGCGGTTACGCCGCCGGCGTGGACCTCAACCGCAACTACGGCGCGTTCTGGGGCGGTCCCGGCGCGTCCGCGCAGTCCGTGGACCCGACCTATCGCGGCGCCACGGCCTTCTCCGAACCGGAGACGCAGAACATCCGCGACCTGATCAGCAACCGGCAGGTGACCGGCCTGATCACCAACCACACCTTCTCCAACCTGGTGCTCAGCCCGGGCGGCGTCGCCCCCGACACGATCGGACCCGGCGGCGTGCCGGTCGGCAGCGCGGCCGACGACGCGGCGCTCGTCGAACTCGGCGACAGGATGGCCGAACAGAACGGCTACACGAGCCAGCACAGCTGGGAGCTCTACGACACCACGGGCTCCACCGAGGACTGGTCGTACAACGCGACCGGCGGCTTCGGCTACACGTTCGAGATCGGGCCGGACGAGTTCCACCCGCCGTTCGCCGAGGTCGTCGACGAGTACCTGGGCGCCGGCGAGTACGCGGGCAAGGGCAACCGCGAGGCGTACCTCATCGCGCTGGAGAGCGCCGTCGACACCGCGACCCACTCGGTGATCTCCGGCAGGGCCCCCGAGGGCGCGACCCTGCGGCTGAGCAAGAGCTTCGCCACACCGACCTGGTCGGGGAGCATCCAGGACACGCTGAACACGACGATGACCGTCGGCGGAGGCGGTTCGTACACCTGGCACGTCAACCCCTCGACGCGGCCGGTCGTCAAGGCGCGCCAGCTCCGGGTGATCTCCTCCGAGCCGCTGGAGCAGCAGACGTTCACGGGCACCACCGCGCCGGGCCAGCGCACCGAGCAGGAGTTCACCGTCGGCCGCGACGCCGATGTCCTCGAGGTGAAGCTGGACTGGCCGACCCCGGACGACCTCGACCTGTACGTGCTGCGCAAGAACGCCGACGGCACGCTCACCCAGGTCGCGAGCTCGGCCGGCTTCGTCGGTGAGAAGGAGCGCGCCCTCCTCCAGGACCCGGAGCAGGGCACGTACGTCCTGCGGGTGGAGAACTTCGCCTCCGCGACGCCGTCGTGGACGCTGACCGCGTCGCTCTTCGACGCCACCGAGCAGCAGACCGGCGGTCTGATCGAGAACTGGACGCTCACCTGCGAGAAGGACGGCAAGGTGCTCGAGCGGGTGCCCGTCGTCGTCGACCGCGGGCAGAGGGTCAAGGCCGACCTGAAGACCTGCGCCAAGAACTGGGGCAAGAACTGATGGCCCTGGGACCCGGCAGAACCCGGCGGCTGTGCGGCACCGTCGCGGTGGCCGCGCTGGCCGTGTGCGTCTCCCTGCTGCCCGCCTCGGCCTCCGGCGCGCAGGGCGCCGATGTCACGGTCGGCTCCGTGGACGGCCGGCAGGTCGTCGACGGGGCCGTGCGCGGCGCCCTCGACGGCACCGTCGACGTGGCCGGCACCGCCCGGACCGGGGCGCCCGGCGCTCCCGGCGAGAGCGCGCCGCTGCACGCGGACGCGGGCGACAGCGCCTACGTCGCCGCCGGTGAGAAGGCCGTGCTGCTCGGAGGCGCGTACGGCGGTACGGCGCCCTACACCTGGGCCTGGACGGCCGAGCAGGGCACTCTCGGCGGCGCCGGCTCGTCGAGCGCCACGTTCGACACCACCGGCCTCGCCGCGGGCACCTACGAGGTGCGGCTGACCGTCGGCGACGCGGCCGGTGCGAAGACGGACGACACCGTCAGGGTCGTGGTGGTGGAGGAGACCTCCTCGACCGTGCTCGACGAGACGAAGTCCGACCCGACCCCGGGCGCGTTCCCCGGCGGCCAGGCCGTCGAGTTCCCCTTCGACGTCCCCTCCGGCGTCAGCTCCTTCGACGTCACCCTGTCGTGGAAGACGACCGCTCAGGACTACGACCTGCGGGTCACCGATCCGTCCGGCGAGGTCGTGGCCCGCTCCGAGTCGTCCGGGCATCCCGAGAAGACGTCGGTGTCGTCGCCCGCCGCGGGCACGTGGAAGGTCGTCGCCGTCAAGTGGGCGACCGTCACCGACGAGGTGACCGCCCGGGTCGTGGCGCGCGAGCGCCCGGCCGACCCCCGGCCGAAGGTGTCCGCGGGCGGTCCGTACGAGTTCGAGAGCGGAGCCGCACAGCGGCTCGCCGGCAGCGTCGCCGGCGGTGCCGGACCCGTCGCCACGGCCTGGGACCTCGACGCGGACGGGCAGTTCGACGACGGCTCGGGCGCCACGCTCGACACGGCCCTCCCCGACGGCCGGCACCTGGTCACCCTCAAGGCGACCGACGCCGACGGTCTGGAGCGCCGTGAGACGACGTCCGTGCTGGTGGGCAGCGCCGACCGGCTCGCCGCGGGACCGCCGGTCACCGTCATCGGCATCGCCGACACCGGGATCAACCCGTACCACCTGGAGTTCTCCGCCAGTACCTACCCGGACCCCGACGTCCTGGCGCTGACGAAGAACTTCACCCGCCACCCCTCGGAGTACATCCCGGGTTACCCGGCCTCAGCGCCGGCCGTCCCCGTCACACTCGGCAAGGGCTATCTGCCCGCCGAGGACAAGGAGTTGTGGACGAGCGAGAAGGTGCCCGGCGGCAAGCTGCACTGGATCCCCGGCACCAAGATCGTGGGCGCGTACTCCTCGAGCGTGGACGGCGCGCACCCGGTGCTCGACGACCACGGTCACGGCACCGGCTCCGCCTCGGTGTCGGCGGGCAACCGCTACGGCTACTGCCCGTCCTGTCTGCTGGTCATGGTGGAGGGCCTCGACGAGACGGTCGCCACCGCGTACCCGTGGGTCGACATCACCTCGCACTCCTTCGGCTACATCGGCGGCGCGCCCGTCGGCCCCGTCCTCAGCGGCGAGGAGGTCACCAAGGAGGCCGCCGAGCGCGGCCAGACCGTGCTGTTCGCGGCCGGCAACGGCGTCGGCAACGCCTTCGACGTACCGGTCAGCACCTGGCACTCCGACCAGACGGGACCCGACTGGAACATCACCGTCGGCGCGCTGCGCAGGAACGACCAGCGGGCCGTCGTCGGCGACGGCATCCCCGTACATCTCTCCTCGTGGGGCATCGGCAGCCTGCCGTCCGCCTGCCACACCGGGGTGTACTGCCAGGACCAGTTCAGCGGCACCTCGGCGGCGACCCCCTACACGGCGGGTGTCTTCGGCACCACGCTGCAGCGGGTCCGCGACGCCATCGGCGACCCGAGCGCCGGGCAGAAGGCCGGCCAGGTGGTCGCGGAGGGCAGGGCCGTGCCGTCGAGCGTGTACCTGCACGACGGCCGGCTCACCCGCGCGGAACTGCGCGAGGCGGTCCTGAAGAACGCCTTCCCGCTCGGTGAGGACAACTTGCCGTCCGCGAGCTGGCCGCTCGCCTCCCCGTACACCGCCGGCAATGTCCTCTTCGAGGGCTACGGCGCCGCGACGCCCGAGACCGCGAGGCGTGCCGTGGACACCCTGCTCGGCAGGGCGCTGCTGCCAGAACGGCCCGTCGAGGACGACTTCTTCGCCACCGACCGGACGATCCGGGACAGCATCTGGGGCGGCTACGACCGCGACGGCGACGGCGCCTCCGACCCGGCGGCGATGCCCACCGGCCTCTCCGCCTCACTCGACGACGTGGCCACGCTCGACGGCGCGCTCGACGTCCTGAACCGGACGGCCGCCGCGCGCGACACCTCGGCCGCGGCCGAGGCTCCCGCAGGGGAGGGCGTCTTCAGCTACTACCTGCACCAGGGACCGGAGTGCGACGCGGAGCGGACGATGGACCGCACCGACCGGACCGGCGACGCGGACGGCTGCGCCGTCGGCGACACGCTGTCCTCGGCCGCGCCGTACCTGCCGACGGCCGCGTACCCGGCGACCGACACCCTCGGCGCGCCGCTCGCCTCCGGTTCGCAGGTGCGGGCGGAGCTGTACGTGCGCACCAGTGCGCCCGCCGCGATGACGGGCCCGACGGTCGTGCTCCAGGCGACCGACCGGGAGATCGGGCGTGGCAAGGCCGCCGCCCAGCCGGTCACCGGCGGCTGGACGAAGTTCACCATCGACTTCGAGACGGCCCGCCACGCCTTCACGGGCGAGCAGTTGACGGTGCAGCTGCTCTCCGACACCACGGCGCTCGCGTCCGTGGGCTACGAGGGCGACCACGCCTCGAAGCTGACGGTCGGACCGGCGGCGCTGCCGCCCACCGGTCTGGAGTTCGGCGCCACGATCGACTCCCCCGCCGACGGCTCCGAGACGGTGGCGGGGCAGACGGTCGTCGCGGGCGGCCGGTTCGCCTTCCCCGACCTCGGCACCGATCCGCAGGGTGTCGGCGGACGGCCGGAGACGCACCGCGTGCAGGTGTCGGTGGACGACGACACGTTCGCCTCGCCGGTGAGCGCGGAGCTCGACGACGCGACGGGCACCTGGCGGGCGGACCTCGGTCGGCTCGCCGCGGGCGAGCATGTGCTGCACGTCCGCGCCGTGCGTGACGGCACCGCGTCCGAGGTGGCCGCCGCCACGTTCCGCGTGGTGCCGGACGCCCGGGTCGAGTGGCAGGTCGTGCAGCGCAACGCGTCGGTGGACGCCGCCGCGTGGAAGCCCGCGAGCGGGCTCGCCGACTGGTCGTTCTCCCTGGACACGGGGGCGTACGGGTCCGGTCACCGGACCATCGTCGTACGGCTGGTGGAACGGGGGGTGGAGACGGCGAGGGACACGGTCCGGGCAGTCTTCCGCTGACCGTCCGTCCGCGCGTGCACAGGACGGGCCGGCATCCCTTTGCGGATGCCGGCCCGTCCGGCGTTTCACACCCGCCCGGTCACTCGGCGCCCGCCCTGACACTCGGCCCCGCCCCGGCCGTCGTGGACAGGTCCGCGTTCGCGGCCCGTCCGGCTACGCGACCGCGGCCGCCGCCGCCCTGCCCGCCGCCCGTCCCGAGAACAGGCAGCCGCCGAGGAACGTGCCTTCCAGGGACCGGTAGCCGTGGACACCGCCGCCGCCGAAGCCCGCCGCCTCACCCGCCGCGTACAGGCCCTCCAGTGGCGTACCGGACAGCCCGAGCACCCGCGACGACAGGTCCGTCTCCAGACCGCCGAGCGACTTGCGCGTCAGGATGTTGAGCCGCACGGCGATCAGCGGGCCCGCCTTCGGGTCCAGCAGCCGGTGCGGCGCGGCGGTGCGGATCAGCTTGTCGCCGAGGTACTTGCGGGCCCCCCGGATCGCCGTGACCTGGAGGTCCTTGGTGAACGGGTTCGCGATCTCGCGGTCCCGCGCCGTGATCTCGCGCCGCAGCTCTGCCTCGTCGATCAGGCCGTCCCCCGTGAGCTCGTTCATACGGCGCACCAGCGCGCCCAGTTCCCTCTCCACGACGAAGTCGACGCCCTTGTCCATGAACGCCTTCACCGGCGCCGGCACGTCCGCCCTCGCGCGCACGAGGACGTCGCGGACGGACTTCCCCGTGAGGTCCGGGTTCTGTTCGGAGCCGGACAGCGCGAACTCCTTGCCGATGATCCTCTGGTCGAGCACGAACCAGGTGTAGCCGTGCCCGGTCCGCATGATGTGGTCGAGCGTGCCGAGGGTGTCGAAGCCCGGGAACAGGGGCACCGGCAGCCGTTTGCCGCGCGCGTCCAGCCACAGGGAGGACGGGCCGGGCAGGATGCGGATGCCGTGCCTGGCCCAGATCGGGTTCCAGTTCTCGATGCCTTCGGTGTAGTGCCACATCCGGTCGCGGTTGATGTGGCTGGCGCCGGCGCGCTCGGCGATGCCGAGCATCAGACCGTCGACATGTGCGGGAACACCGGACAGCATCTTCGCGGGCGGCGTGCCGAGCCGGTCCGGCCACTGGGCACGCACGAGGTCGTGGTTGCCGCCGATGCCGCCCGAGGTGACGATCACCGCCTGGGCCCGGTACTCGAACGCGCCGGTGATCTCGCGGCTGCTGGCCGAACCCCGCTCCGCGTCCGACGGCTCGAGGATCTCGCCGGTGACGGTGTCGAGGCTGCCGGCACTGCTGCCGAGGCCGGTGACCCGGTGCCGGAACCGCAGTTGGACCAGTCCCCTGGCGACCCCTTCCCGGACCCGGCGCTCGAAGGGGGCCACCAGTCCGGGCCCGGTGCCCCAGGTGATGTGAAAGCGCGGTACGGAGTTCCCGTGGCCGTTCGCGTCGTAACCGCCGCGCTCGGCCCAGCCGACGACGGGGAAGAACCGCACACCCTGCCGGTGCAGCCAGGCCCGCTTCTCCCCCGCCGCGAAGTCGACGTACGCCTCGGCCCACTCGCGTGGCCTGCGGTCCTCGTCCCGGTCGAATCCGGCGGTGCCCAGCCAGTCCTGGAGGGCCAGGGCATGGCTGTCCTTGATGCGCATGCGGCGCTGCTCGGGCGAGTCGACGAAGAAGAGACCGCCGAAGGACCAGTGGGCCTGTCCGCCGATGGACTGCTCCGGCTCCTGGTCGAGCAGGATGACCTTCCGTCCGGCGTCGACGAGTTCGGCGGTGGCCACGAGGCCGGCGAGTCCCGCCCCGATCACGATCACGTCAGCGTCGTACGCCATGGTCTTCCATTCGTCCGTCGGGCCGGTGGGTCCCGATCTTCCTTACGGGCGAGTAACTCGTCAATGGCGGCGGGGCGCCGGTGCTTGGATGGGGGCATGACTTCCGTGCGCCCAGCAGAAGAGATCCTCGACATCGTCGACGAGCACGACCGCGTCACCGGGCAGGCACCGCGCGGTGAGGCGTACGCGCGGGGGCTGCGCCACCGGTGTGCGTTCATTCTCGCCAGGGACGCGGCCGGACGGATCTTCGTGCACCGGCGCACCGCCACGAAGCTGGTCTTCCCCTCGATGTACGACATGTTCGTGGGCGGGGTCGTGGGCGCCGGCGAGTCCTACGACGAGGCCGCGCTGCGGGAGGCGGAGGAGGAGCTCGGGGTGCGCGGGCTCCCGAGGCCGACGCCCCTGTTCAAGTTCCTCTACCAGGCGGAGGGGAACGACGGCCCGTCGTGGTGGGCGCAGGTCTACGAGGTTTGCTGCGAGCTGCCCGTGGACCCGCAGAAGGAGGAGGTCGCCTGGCACGGGTTCCTGACGGAGGCCGAGCTCGAGGCGCGGTTGGGCGAGTGGGACTGGGTGCCGGACGGGCTGGCCGCGTACGCACGTCTGCGGTCTCAGCGCGCGGGCTGAGGCCGGTTCCCGGGGCCCGGTGGCACCGCCGGTAGGGTGCGCTGCGTGAGCGACTTCGTACAGAGCCTGCGGTTGTGGTTCGCCCCGGCGCGGATACGTGACGAGGGCGAGACGCCGGACTACCGCTTCTCGCTCGCCAACGAGCGGACCTTCCTCGCCTGGATCCGTACGGCGCTCGCGCTCATCGGCGGCGGGTTCGCGGTCGACCAGTTCCTGCCGGACCTGCGGTGGGGCGTACGGGCCGGGCTCGCGCTGGCGCTGATCGGCGCAGGGGCCGCGTGTGCCGTGCGGGCCGTGAACCACTGGGTGCGGTGCGAGCGGGCGATGCGCCGCGGTGAGGATCTGCCCGTTTCGCGGTTCCCGGCGCTGCTGGCGGTCGTGGTGGCGGTCGTGTCGCTGGCCATGGTGGTGGTCGTGGCGTGGGGTGACGTATGACGTCACCCGTGCGGGATCCGGGACTGCAGCCGGAACGGACCCGGCTGGCGTGGCGGCGGACCACGCTGACCTGCACGGTGGTCGCCGTTCTGGCCGCCAGGCAGGCGGCGCAGGACGTGGCGCTCGCGGCGGGGCTGAGCGTGATCGCCTGGCTGGGGTTCCTGGCCGTCGCGCACCGGCGTATCGGGGCGATGAACGCGGCGCGGCCGGCCGCCATGTCCGTGGGCGGTGCGATCGCCGCGGTGGTGTGCGTCCTGGCGCTGGCGGCCCTCGCGGTGGCGATCGCGGTCTGACGCGGGCCGCACGGTGCGTGCTGTGCCGTCTCGGGCACCTGTTCCATCGCGGCGCGGAGGGCGGTGCGGGACCCTGCCGGGGAGCGCCCACTAGCCTGGAATGAGACAGAACGGCACATATGACCCAGAGGTGAGCGCCATGACCGTTGTCCACCAGGAGCACACCGCGCACGAGCACGCCCACGGCCCCGCCTGCGGCCACACCGAGGTCCCGCACGGCGACCATGTCGACTACGCGCACGACGGACATCTCCACCGGGAGCACTCCGGGCACTGGGACGAGTGCGAACCCGGTGAGCACGTGTCGCACAGCGGCCACGCGCACGAGCACGGCGCAGGGTGCGGCCATCCCGCCGTGGCGCACGGAGACCACGTCGACTACGTCCACGACGGGCACCGGCACGCACAGCACGACGGGCACTGGGACGATCACTGACAGGCACCTCCCGCGGTTCCCCCGACCGGGACGGACCGGCAGGCTCTGAAGGCCGATTCACCGTCGACCGGAATCCGGGGGAGCCCAATTGCCCGCCGCCGAGCCCTACATCGTCCAGCTCGCACCCGAAGTGCACGCCTACGTCCAGCCGGACGGCGGCTGGTGCCTCGACAACGCGGGATTCGTCAGCGACGGGGAGTCGACGCTTCTCATCGACACCACGGCCACCGAACGACGGGCAGAGGCACTGCGCGAGGCACTGCGCGAGGCACTGCCGGCGGGCCCTCGACGTGCTGCGATCGCTCGACGCGGAGACGGTCGTGCCGGGCCACGGGCCGATCACCGACCCCTCGGCGTACGACGCGACCGAGCGCTATCTGCGGTTCGTCGCCGAGGTGGCGGAGGAGGGGCACGGCAAGGGGCTCAGCCCGCTGGAGGCCGCGCGGGCGACGGACCTCGAATTCTTCGCCGAACTGCGTGAGAGCGAGCGGCTGGTGGCGAATCCGCACCGGGCGTACGCGGAGCTGGACGGGCTGCCGGAGGGCTCACCGCTCGACCCGGCCACGGTGTTCGCGGACATGGCGGCCATGAACGGCGGAGTGCCGGTGGCCTGCCACGCCTGACGGCGGCACCGCGCCCCGTCCGTCCGCGGCGCGGTCCGCAGCACCCACCGCCCGTCGCCCGTCGCCTGCCGGGGTGTGATCCGGGCATCGCTTCCACCAGCCCACTGGACGACATACCGACTGGTCGGTCATCATGAGCGCGTTCCCCAGGACCACGCCGGAGGTGCGCATCATGAGCTCAGTCCCCCCAGGCCTCGATCCCGAGGCGTTGCGCGGTTGTCTCGACCGCGAGCGGCCAGGACTCGTGGGCGGACCGCTCAGCGCCCGGCTGATCCAGGGCGGCCGTTCCAACCTCACCTACGCCGTCACCGACGGCACCTCCCGCTGGGTCGTCCGCCGGCCACCGCTCGGCCACGTCCTCGCGACCGCCCACGACATGAGGCGCGAGCACCGGGTGATCAGCGCGCTCGTGCCGACCGCCGTCCCGGTGCCGCTGCCCGTGCTGCTGTGCGAGGACGAGTCGGTCATCGGATCGCCCTTCTACGTCATGGAGTTCGTCGACGGGACCCCGTACCGCACCGCGGAACAGCTCGCGCCGCTCGGCGCCGAACGCACCCGCGGTGCGGTGCTCTCCCTCGTGGACACCCTCGTCGACCTGCACGCCGTCGATCCCGAGGCGGTCGGACTCGGCGACTTCGGCCGACCGGACGGCTTCCTCGACCGGCAGTTGAGGCGCTGGGGCAAGCAACTGGCGGCGTCACGGGGCCGCGAACTGGCCGGCATCGACGAGCTGCACGCCGCGCTGGGCCGCGCACTGCCCTCCTCCCCCGCCGCCACCGTCGTACACGGCGACTACCGCCTCGACAACGTCCTGATCGGCGACGACGACCGGATCAACGCGGTCCTCGACTGGGAGATGTCCACCCTCGGCGACCCGCTGACCGACCTCGGCCTGCTGGTCATGTACAGCAAGCGGCTGGAGCTGCCCGACTCCCCCGTGAGCACCACCGCGGGCGCCGCCGGCCACCCGTCACCGGCCGAACTGATCCAGCGGTACGCGGAGCGGTCCGGCCGGGACACCTCGGCGATCTCCTGGTACGAGGCGTTCGCCTGGTTCAAGCTCGCCGTGATCCTCGAGGGCATCCACTACCGCTACACGCTCGGGCAGACCGTCGGCGCGGGCTTCGACCGGATCGGCGACCTCGTCCCCGTCTTCATCGGGCACGGCCTCACGACCCTTCAGGAAGGCTGAACACCTCCATGGACTTCGCATTCGACGCCCGCACCGAGGAACTCCGCGCCAAGCTGCTCGCCTTCATGGACGAGCACGTCCACCCGGCCGAGCAGACCGAGCACGAGCAGCGCGCGCGACTGGCGTCGCCGTGGGACACCCCGGCGGTCGTCGAGGAGCTCAAGGCGGAGGCCCGCAGGCAGGGCCTGTGGAACCTCTTCCTCCCCGACTCGGAGTACGGGGCCGGTCTGACGAACCTGCAGTACGCACCGCTCGCCGAGATCACCGGCCGCAGCCCGCACCTCGCCCCCACCGCGCTGAACTGCGCCGCCCCCGACACGGGCAACATGGAGGTGCTGACACAGTTCGGCAACGAGCAGCAGAGGAAGCAGTGGCTGGAGCCGCTGCTGGCCGGCGAGATCCGCTCCGCCTTCGCCATGACCGAGCCGGAGGTCGCCTCCTCCGACGCGACGAACATCCGGACCCGGATCGACCGTGACGGCGACGACTACGTCATCAACGGCCGCAAGTGGTACATCTCCGGTGCGATGAACCCGAACTGCAAGATCCTCATCGTGATGGGCAAGACCGACCCGGACGGCGACGACGTCCGCCGCCAGCAGTCGATGATCCTCGTCCCGCGTGACACGCCGGGTGTCGAGGTGCGGCGCGCGATGCAGGTATACGGCTACGAGGACCACTCCCACGGAGGCCACGCGGAGGTCGTGTTCCACGACGTGCGGGTACCGGCGGCCAACCTGATCGGCGAGGAGGGCGGAGGCTTCGCCATCGCCCAGGCCCGGCTCGGGCCGGGGCGCATCCACCACTGCATGCGCCTGATCGGCATGGCCGAGCGCGCGATCGAGCTGATGTGCCGCAGGGCCGTGTCCCGCGAGGCCTTCGGCAAGGCGATCGCGCAGCAGGGCGTCGTGCAGAACTGGATCGCGGACGCGCGGGTCACGGTGGAGCAGCTGCGGCTGCTGGTGCTGAAGACGGCATGGCTGATGGACACGGCCGGCAACCGCGGCGCGCACACCGAGATCCAGGCCATCAAAATCGCGACGCCGCGGGCGGTCGTGGACATCCTCGACAAGGCGGTCCAGGTCCATGGTGCGGGCGGCGTCAGTCAGGACTTCCCGCTGGCGGAACTGTGGGCGGCGGCTCGGACGCTGAAGCTGGCGGACGGCCCGGACGAGGTGCACCAACGGTCACTGGCGCGGCGGGAGCTCAAGCGGTACGTGTGAGGTCCGGGCGGGGGTGACGCCTGCGGGTGGCGCCTGCGGCGGGCCGTTTCCCCACCCCGCCCCTTCTCCCGAACCGGGGCAGGCCCCGGGCCCCGTTCCGCCCCGCGGACCGCCTGTACCGCCCTGGCGGGCGGTGCCCCCAAGCCCCTACTGGCCTGGCGGCCGTGGGTGCCGGCACGGGCTGACTGCGCCGCTGCGCGGCACAGTCAGCCCGCCGACGGGCCATCTTTCAGCCTTGCCGACGTTTGAGGCGCGAGGGTCCGGAGCCAGAGCCACCCGAAACACCGCGCACCACAACCTCGCCGGCGCTTGGCGCCCGGAGGTCCGGGGGCGGAGCCGCCCGAAACACCGCGCACCACAACCTCGCCGGCGCTTGGCGCCCAGAGGTCCGGGGGCGGAGCCACCCGAAACACCGCGCACTTCAGCCTCGCCGGCGTTTGAGGCGCGGGAGTCCGGGGGCGGAGCCCCCGAAACACCGCGCGGAGCGCGGTGTCGGGTCCGGGCGGAGCCCGGTTGCGGGAAGGGGCGGGTGGGGGAACACGCCCCGCGCAGCGGCCCCGCACCCACCCGCTCAGTAGCCCGCGAACGGCGTATGGTCCGCGAGAGCCAGCTCGCGAAGAAAC
The DNA here is from genome assembly GCF_042888225.1 of Streptomyces sp. NPDC003023. Lineage (NCBI taxonomy): Bacteria > Bacillati > Actinomycetota > Actinomycetes > Kitasatosporales > Streptomycetaceae > Streptomyces > Streptomyces sp. NPDC003023. Next base: position 111,542 of record NZ_JBIAPL010000007.1, on the reverse strand, counting down.
GCCCGCACCCTCAGCGCGAGCCTCGCGAGCCCCCGCAGGGCCGGTCCACGCCGCGAGCCGTACGCGGCAGTCCACAACGCCGGTACGCGATCCATCAGGTCCATGGATCAAGCGTCGCGCCGCCCCACCCCCTCGGTCCAACAGATGGTTTAGCTGGCAGCCATCGCGAACGGCGATGGGTAGATTGGCCCCCGTGGAGATCCGTCAGCTGCGCCACTTCGTGGCCGTCATCACCCACGGCAGCTTCACCGCCGCCGCCCGCGCCGAGCTCATCGTGCAGTCAGCGCTCAGCACGTCCGTCCGGAACCTGGAGCGGGAACTCGGCGCCGAGCTGTTCGACCGGACGGGGCGGCGGGTGGTGCTGACGGAGGCGGGGCGTGCCCTGCTGCCGGCCGCCCGCGGGCTCCTCTCGGACGCGGCCGCCGCCCGGGACGCCGTCGCGGCCGTCACCGAGCTGGCCACCGGCCGCGTGGCGATCGGCACCATCCAGACGCTCACCACTGTCGACCTCCCCGCCCAGTTGGCCACATTCCACCGGCGGTGGCCCGGCATCCAGGTCTCGGTGCGGGACGCGCCGGTCGGCGAACTGCTCGACGCGCTGCGCGCGGGTGAGCTGGACCTCGCCTATGTCGCCCCGGACGCGGACCAGTTGCCCGAGAGCCTCACCGCGTTCGCGACCTGGCACGAGGAACTGGTGCTGATCACCGCCCCGGGCCATCCGCTGGCCGCCGCGGGCCGCACCCTCCTGCACGATCTCGGCAGCGAGCCGTTCGTGGACTTCCGCGCGGGGACGGGCCTGGAGACAGCGGTGCGCCGGCTCGCGGCGCACTGCGGGCTCGAGCGGCGCATCACCTGTGACGTCACGCAGATCAAGTTGCTGGTGGACCTGGTGCGGGCGGGGATCGGCGTCGCGATCGTGCCGCGCCGGATCGGCGAGGACGCGGGGCTGCCGTGTGTGACGATCCGGCAGCCCGACCCCGGCAGGACCGTGGTGCTTGCGGGACGCGGTCCGCGCCCGCGGAACCCGGCGGCGGCCGCGCTCCTCGACCACCTGGCGGGCGCTACGGCCGCAGTGCCCTGAGCAGCAGGTCCGCGAGGTGGTCGGCGACCTGCTGCTTGGTCATCGGGCCGTCGGGTCGGTACCAGGTCGACAGGTGGTGCACCGAGCCGAAGTGGTAGTCGACGACCAGGTCGGCGGGGGTGGCGGCGGAGAAGACGCCGCTCTCCTGCCCTTCCTCCACCAGCGCCCGGAAGCGCTCGTGGTACCGGCGGCGTTCGGCGCGGACCTGCTTGTGCTTCTCCGGGCTCAGATGGTGCATGGAACGGAAGAAGATGTCCGCGTCGTCGAGGTTCTCGATGGTGGTGACGACGACGTCCGCCGCCGCGCCGCGCAGTCGCGCCTCCACGGGCTCGTCGGCGTCCGCGTAGGCGTCGAGCCGCTGCTGCTGGACGCGCAGCACGCGGGCGTAGACCTCCTGGAGGAGGTCCTCCTTGGAGCCGAAGTAGTGGTAGAGCGCGCCCTTGGTGACGCCGGCCGCCTCCACGATCTCCTGCACCGAAGTGCGGTCGTAGCCGCGCTCGGCGAAGAGCCGGGTGGCGGCGGCCAGCAGCCTCTGCGGGACGGGGGCGCCGTCCCCGTCCGTCGTCCTGGCCATTGCCGCCACCCGCCTTTCTTTCCGTTCTCCGAGCCGTGTTCCGCTGTGTGTCACGCGGGAGATCGCGGTTCCCGCCTGAGGATCTTCCCACTTGTCGCCTTCGGGAGCTCCGGCAGCACCTCGACCTCGTGCGGGTACTTGTACGCGGCCGGCCGCTCGGCACAGTACGCGGAGTCCGGTTCCGCCGCCGCCCCCGGGCGCAGGCAGGCGAAGGCCGATGTCGCCGGTGCGCGGTTCGCCGTCGGGGACAGCTCGTAGGTCTCGCGGTTGCTCGGACGGCCGTCGAAGTGGGCGAGGGCCGTGTGCCCGGTGGCACGGGCGACCGCGGCGCGGAAGGAATGCACCACGGTCGCGGGCGGGTCGACGGCCGCCCGCTGGGCGTCGCCGAGCTGGGACAGCCAGGGCCCGGCGGCGTGGATCGGGCTCATCGGCCGGTCTCCTCCCACTTCTGCTGGATGTGGTTCATACCGGCGAGCCACCGGTCGCTCCGGGTCGCTCGGGCCGCGTAGTACTCGGCGACCTCGGGGTGCGGCAGGACGAGGAAGCGGTCCTCGTCCATCGCCTCGAAGAGGGACTCGGCGACGTCCTCCGGCTCGATCGCGGTCGGCGTCAGGACCAGTTCGCCGGCCGTGCCGCTGGCGGTCAGCATGTCGGTGCGTACGCCCTGGGGGCAGATCGCGTGGACCTTGAGGCCGCGGTGCCGGTAGGTGAGGGAGAGCCACTCCGCGTAGGCGAGCGCGCCGTGCTTGGTGACGCTGTACGGCGCGGCGCCGATCATGGTGAGCAGCCCGGCGGCGGAGACGGTGGAGACGAAGCGTCCGCTGCCGCGCTCGAGCCAGTCTGGCAGCAGTGCCCGGCTCGCCCGTACGTGGGCCATGACGTTGACGTCCCAGGCGGTGGCCCATACGTCCTCGTCGGCGAAGGCGTCGCCGCCGGAGCCGAGTCCCGCGTTGGCGCAGTAGACGTCGACGACGCCGCCGAGGGCGTCACGGGCCTCGTCCACGATCCGCGAGGCGTCGCCGGGTACGGCGGTGGCACCGATCTCGTCGGCGACCTTCCTGGCCTTGCCCGCGTCGATGTCGTTGACGACAACGCGCGCGCCCCCGGCGGCGAACCGGCGGGCCAGCGCGGCTCCGATTCCGCCGCCCGCGCCCGTGATCACGACCCCAGCGCCCTGCACCGTACTCATCGGCTCCGCCTCTCCGTCCACCGGTCGATGTCTACAGACTAACCAGTCGGTATGTGGCCGCGGAAGAGGCAGGCACAACCACGTGCGCGGGTCGTTCCCCCGCGGCGACATGAGCGCTAGCGTGCGGTGGTCATGACACAAGGCGATCACGGAGGTAGCTCTATGAGCCTGTCCAGACGGGGTTTGCTGGTCGCGGGCGGCGGCGCGGTGGGAGCGATGACCGTCACCCCCGGGTCCGCCACGGCCCACTCGGGCCGCGGCAGGGTCCGCACCGGTTTCGAACGCCTGGCCGCCGACGGGTACGCGGCACTGTCCGGGCAGCGGGTCGGGGTGGTCACCAACCCGACCGGCATCACCCGCGACGTCAGCCACATCGTGGATGTGATGCACGCCGACGACCGTGTGGACCTCGTCGCGGTCTTCGGCCCCGAGCACGGCTTCCGCGGCACCGCACAGGCGGGCGGGTCAGAGGGCCGCTACGACGACCCGGCGACCGGGCTGCCCGTCTACGACACGTACCTCAAGAGCGGTCAACCGCTCGCCGACATCTTCACGGCCTCCGGCGTGGACACGGTCGTCTTCGACATCCAGGACGCGGGCGCCCGCTTCTACACGTACATCTGGACGCTGTTCGACTGCATGCGGGCGGCGGCGCTGTCCGGCAAGCGCTTCGTCGTGCTCGACCGGCCGAATCCGATGACGGGCAGGTCCGCGCTCGGGCCGGTGCTCGACAAGGCGTTCGCGACCTTCGTGGGCCGCGAACCCATCTCGCAGGCGCACGGCATGACCGTCGCCGAGCTGGCGCTGCTGTTCAACGGCGAGTTCCTGCCCCGGCCCGTCGAGCTCGGGGTCGTGACGATGAAGGGCTGGCGGCGGGGCGACTTCTTCGACGAGACGGGCCTGCCCTGGGTGCCGCCGAGCCCCAACATGCCGACGCCACAGACCGCGCTGGTGTACTCCGGCACCTGCCTGTTCGAGGGCACGAACCTCTCGGAGGGCCGGGGAACCACGCGCCCGTTCGAGCTGCTCGGCGCCGAGGGCATCGGCCCGGCCTGGGCCGGGGCGGCGAACTCGCTCGGCCTGCCGGGCGTCCGCTTCCGTGAGGCGTACTTCGCGCCCACCTTCTCCAAGTTCGCGGGGAAGACCGTCGGCGGCGTCCAGCTGCACGTCCACGACCGCGAGTCCTACGACCCGGTCCGCACGGGCATCGCCCTCCTGGTGACGGCGAAGCGGACCTGGAGCGGTTTCGCCTGGCGCGCCGACAACTGGATCGACAAGCTGACGGGTTCCACCAAGGTTCGCACCCTGATCGACGCCGGCGCGGACACCGACGAGGTGGTGGGCGCGTGGCAGGAGGAGCTGGCGGCGTTCCGGGCCGTCCGGAAGGAGTACCTCCGCTACTGACGCGGGGCGCGCCGGTACTGAAGCGGGGCTCGCTCCGAGCGGCTCGCACGGCACGAGGTATGGCCGTTTCTCCTCTTGCGCAGGATGCTGGGCCGCAGCGGAACGCAAGGGGAGGGGCGGGCCATGGCGGGGACGGGTGCGGGACCGTACCGGGAGATCTGCTTCGACGCGGACGGCGATCCGGGAGGAGGGGCGTACGACACGCTCGCGGCTGCGGACGTCACGGATCTCGTGGTGTTCGCACATGGCTGGAACAACTCGCCCGCCACCGCGCGCCGGTTCCACCAGTCGTTCTTCGCGCCCTTCCCCAAACTGCTGGCCTCGGCACCCGGGGTCCGTATCGGGTACGCGGGCGTGCTGTGGCCCTCCATGCGGTTTCCGGACGAGCCGTTCCCCGCCGCCGAGCGGGTCGAGGAAGCGGCGACGACGGCAGGGCCGGGGTTGGGCAAGCCGACACGGGACCTGCTCTCCTGCCTGTTTCCCGGGCACGGGGCGACGGTGGACCGGCTGGCGTCGCTCCTCGACGAACAGCCGGAGTCGCGGGCGGCGTTCGCGGAGTTCGGGATGCTCGCCCGGCAGCTGGCGGCGGTACCGCCCGGAGGGCTCGAGGCGGCGTTCGCGGAGGACCTGCCGCGGGACGAGCAGAGCCCGCCGGCGGTCCTGTACGAGGACGGCCTCACGCTGTCCCTGCGGCTGGCCGCTGCCCTCGACGGCCACCACCGGGACCACGGCGGGCCGGGGGCGGCCTGGCGGGGTGCGAAGGAGCTGCTGCGGCAGACGACGTACTACGCGATGAAGCGTCGCGCGGGAACGGTCGGCGAGCTGGGTCTCGGCCCGCTGCTGGGGCGGCTTTCCCGGTCCGCGCCCCACCTGCGGGTGCATCTCGTCGGCCACAGCCACGGTGCGCGGCTGGTCGCGTTCGCCCTGCGGGGACTGCCGGACGGAGCGTGCAACGTAAAATCGCTGACCCTGTTCCAAGCTGCTTTCTCGCACTACGCGTTCGCCACGAGCCTGCCCCACGCTCCGTCCCGCTGCGGGGTGCTCGGCGCGTTGCAGGACCGGGTCGACGGGCCGGTCGTGGCGTGCCATTCACGGCACGACACCGCGCTCGGGGTCTTCTACCCGCTGGTTTCGAGCCTGGCCGGCGACGAGGCGGCCGCGGCAGGCACCGACCGCAGGTGGTGGGCGATGGGACACGACGGAATCCGGGGAGTCGCGGACACGCCACGGCTGACGCTGGAGGAGGCGCTGCGGACCGGGCTGCCGGCCTCGGGCTGCGTCAGCGTCGACGCCTCGGCGGTGGTGCGGCGCGGCCGCCCGCCGGTGGGCGCCCACGGTGACGTCTGCCATGAGGAACTGGCCCGGGTGGTGCTGACGGCGGGCCGGGTCGCAGGGCACCACGCGGGGACGTGATCCGGCCGAAGCGCACATTCCCTCTTTTCGATGGAGCCGAAACGGGAACTCCTACGTCCATTCTTCAACGCCGATGTACCAGCGACGGAGGTGTCGTTACGATGGCCGGTTTCCGGAGTCTCGCGAGACAGGTGCGCGACCCGCGGTGTGATCTGGCGCTGCGGCGCTACTCGCTGCGCAAGTGCCTTGAAAGGTTCGCCCCTTACGGGCACCGGGCCACATGGGACCACCTGTGCGGCAGGCATGGCATCGATCCCGAGGACAGGGCCCCGGATCCGGCGCGGCTGGTGGCCGCGCTCGAGGAGCTGGAAGAGGCACGGGCCGTCTGGCTCGCGTACGAGGACAACTTCGCGGACCGCCGCAAACGGGAGAAGCACGACGGGCTGCGGCGGCCCGGACACATCGACGACTGGCACCGAAGGACATGGGGCGGCAACGGGGTCGCCCGCTGCGACACGCCGGCGGAGCATCCGTCCGCGCCCCTCGGTGAGGTGCTGCGCCGGCTGATCGGCGCACTCGAGGCGGAGCCGGGCTCCGGCTGCCCGGTGTGCCGGGGAACCGACATCGTGTGGCGACAGGACCTGCAGCGCGAACCCTGGTTCGGACCGGTCTGCACCGGCTGCGGGATCGTCGTGCCGCAGCCGGTCCTGACACCGGAGGCCGTGGCGGCGGCGAAGCGCGCGGGCCGGCGCGAGCTCGCCTCCGTCGCCTGACCTCCACGGGTTCCGGGGCGGGGGCCCGGGGCCCGTGGGCCCGGTCGGGGCCGGCCCGGTCGGGGACCCGTGGGCCGGGTCGGGGCCGCAACCGTGGGCCCGGTCGGGCCCGGGACCAGGCGGGGCGCGGTCAGCCCGGGAAGTCCTCCCACGCCTCGTCGGTGAACCGCCGCTCACGGGGCAGGTTCAGCAGCCCGACCTTGAAGAGGAGTGCGGCGTCGGCACCACGGCCCCGCAGCCGGCCGGGGGCGTGTGCCGCGATCCATGCCTGGAACTCGGCGACCGGTTCCTCCCGCCGGTGGTCGCCCCACCAGCTGCTGAACAACGGCCGGTCGTCGAGCAACTCGTCGATCCACAGCTCCAGGTAGTCGTGGAGCTGCTCGTCCGCCGGTCCGCCCGGCGGCTGCCGGGCCCAGGTCGCGAGGAACGGGGTGACCGTGGCGCCGACGACCACGCAGGCGTCGAAGACGTCGACCGCCGGATACAGGGGTCGTGCCCTGCCGACGGTGTCCGCCCACCAGGCTTCGAGGAACACACGGACGGCTTCCGCCTGCTCGGTCGGCCAGGTGCGCCAGCCGGAGCGCCCCAGCCCTGCCATCTCGTACGCGCAGGGCCCCTCGTAGCGGCCCGTCGCCAGCTGCCCGGCCAGTTGCGGAAGGATCCGGCGCATCACGGCCGGATGGTCGTCGAAGTGGGACGGCACCTCGTGCGTGAACATCCGCAGCACGTCGTCGGGCAGTTCCACGTCCGGCGTGCGCAGCAGCGCCGTCTCCTCCGGCAGATGACACAGGCCGCAGCCCGTCTCGCCCGGGCTGGTCATACCGGCGAAGACCTTCCGAACGCGCTGCACCGCCGTGTCGAGTACGGGTGAGGCCATGGGTGCCACCTCCTGTCGGGTGACTCCGGCCGCGGCTTACGCCCGCCGAAGATCGCGACGCTACCAGGCGGAAAAACCGATGGGCCAACGGGATTCGGCGGCGGCACAGTTGGCTGCGTTGCGGAACACCACCGAGGAGCCCCGACATGTCGACGCTGCGCGTCACCGCCGAAGTCCTGACCGTGCACGAGCACCCGAACGCCGATGCGCTCGAACTGGCCCAGGTGGGCCTGTACCGGGCCGTCGTCGCCAAGGGCGCCTACCGCACCGGCGATGCCGCGCTCTACATCCCGGAGCAGGCCGTTCTCCCGGCCGCACTCGTCGAGGAGCTGGGCCTGACCGGCCGGCTCGCGGGCGGGGAAGCCAACCGGGTCAAGGCGGTGCGGCTGCGCGGCGAGCTGTCACAGGGAATCGTGTGCCGGCCGAGCGCGCTCGCGGACGTCGACCTGGTGCGGGCGGCCGCGGACGGCACGGACTTCGCCGAGCGGCTCTCGATCACCAAGTGGTCGCCGCCGATCCCGCCCAGGATGAACGGTGACATCGAGGCTGCCCCGGACCTGCTCCCATGGGTGGACATCGAGAACCTGCAGCGTTATCCGGGCATCTTCGAGCCCGGCGAGGCGGTCGTGATCACCGAGAAGCTGCACGGCAGCGCCTGCCTCATGACCTACAGCACGGAGGACGGCGGGCGGGTGCAGGTCTCGTCCAAGGGGTTCGGCGCCAAGGGCCTCGCCATCAAGAACGACCCGGCGAACCTCTACTGGCGCGCGATCCTCGGGCACGGCGTGCCCAAGATCGCGGCACGCCTCGCCGAGCGGCTCGGCGCGCACCGGGTGGGGCTGTTCGCCGAGGTGTACGGCGCCGGTGTCCAGGACCTCGCCTACGGCAAGGACGCCAGAGCGCGGGACGGGCTGGGCTACGCCGTGTTCGACGTCTCGGCGGAGATCGACGGCCGGGTCCGCTGGCTGGATCCGGCCGCCGTGCTCCGCGGTGAACTGCCGGTCGTGCCCAGGCTGTTCACGGGCCCGTACGACGCGGACAAGGTGCTGGAGCTGGCGAGCGGCCGCGAGACGGTGTCGGGCCGGCGGCTTCATCTGCGGGAGGGCGTGGTGGTCCGTCCGGTCGTGGAGCGGTACAGCCCGGTCACCGGCGGACGAGCGATCGCCAAGGCGGTGAGCCCTGCGTACCTGACCCGCAAGGGCGGCACCGAGTACGAGTAGGAACCCCGCGCGGAGGGCGGGCCCGTCACGGGGGTGCGGGCCCGCCCTCCGGCCTGTCAGGCGCTGTCGCCCTTCGCGCGCCGCTGCTCCGCCAGCAGTCGCGAGCCGGTCAGCCGCTCGCCGAAGACGTCGTCAGGGTTGGACAGGACGCAGTTCTCCAGCGAGAGGCAGCCGCAGCCGATGCAGTCCGTCAGATGGTCGCGGAGCCGGCCGAGCTGTTTGATGCGCTCGTCGAGCTCGCCGCGCCACGCCTCCGAGAGCCGGGCCCAGTCGTCGCGGTCGGGCGTCCGCTCCTCGGGCAGCTCCGCGAGGGCTTTCCTGATGGTGGCGAGCGGGATGCCGACGCGTTGCGCGGCACGTACGAAGGCCACCCGGCGCAGCGCGTCCCTGCTGTAGCGGCGCTGGTTGCCGCTGGTACGACGGCTGCTGATGAGGCCTTTGGACTCGTAGAAGTGCAGGGCGGACACGGCCGCTCCGCTGCGCGCTGCGAGCTGGCCGACGGTGAGCTCGTGGATCTTCTCTGGAATCTGTGGCACTCCTCGAAGCCTACTGGTCCGTCGTTGACAGGACGGTGCCGCCCGACCATGCTGAGCAAGCGCTTAGAAACTTGTGGAACGCCTGAGAGGCAGGGACAGGGACATGACAGAGCCGAGGATCTTCACCTCCCCCGAGGAGTTGCGCGCCGGAGTCGGCGAGCGACTGGGTCACAGTGACTGGCTGGAGGTCGACCAGAAGCGGATCGACCTCTTCGCCGACGCCACGGGCGACCACCAGTGGATCCACGTGGACCCGGAGCGAGCCGCGAGCGGCCCCTTCGGCACGACGATCGCCCACGGCTACCTGACGCTGTCGCTGCTGCCCGCCCTGGTGCCCCAGGTCCTCCGGGTGGAGGGCATGAAGATGGGCATCAACTACGGCACCAACAAGGTCCGTTTCCCCTCCCCCGTGCCGGTGGGCTCACGACTGCGCGCCACCGCGGTTCTGCAGGGTGTCGAGGAGGCGGGCGGCGGCGTCCAGGTGACCGCCCTCGTCACGATCGAGCGCGAGGGCGGCGACAAGCCGGTGTGCGTGGCGGAGTCGGTGTCCCGCTACTTCTTCTGAGTGCTCCGGGGGCCCTTGGCGCTCACCATGCGCAGTACGAGGTCGGCGTAGAGGGCCCCGACCTCGTCCGGCGTCCGGCGGCCCTGGGTGTTGAACCAGCGCGCCACGTCGATGCAGAGCGACAGGACGGCGACGGTGGTGCCGGGCACGTCCGGCACGTCGAACTCACCCGCCTCGACACCCTCGTTGAGGATGCGGCGCACCACGGCGTCGGTCTGCCTGCGCAGCCCGAAGATCTCGGTGCGGTGGCCGTCGCTGAGCGCGTCGAGTTCGTACTGCACGACACGGGCGGTGGTGTGGCGGCCCGCGTGCCAGCGGACGAAGGAGCGCACGGCGTCGGCGAGGCGATCGGTGGGCGTGCCGGCGCCGTCGTATGCGGCGTTGAGGATCTCGAGAGCCTTGTCGTGCCCGATCCGGCTGATCCGGTGGAGCAGCTCTTCCTTCGTCTTGTAGTGGATGTAGAGCGCGGCCGGGCTCATGCCCGCACGGCCGGCGATGTCCCGGGTGGTGGTCGCGTGGTAACCGCGCTCGGCGAAGGCCTCGACAGCGGCGACGAGGAGTTTCCTGGCCGCGTCAGGGGTGACCTCGTCCCACGGCTTGTCCTCCTCAGCCGCCCGGTCCGCCGTCTCGTCCGCCGCACTCATCGCTCGTTCGCCCCTTTCGTGGCACAGGACGAACACCATACCCCGAAGGTGAGCAAGCGCTTAGAGTCTGACGGGTGCTTCCGGGCGGCCAGAACCCGGAGAACCACCCGGCCCACCCGCCCGGGCCGACCGCCGACCCCCGGCGCGCCTCAGAAGGCGGAGACCCCGGTCAGCGCCCGCCCGATGATCAGCTTCTGGATCTGGCTGGTGCCCTCGTAGAGAGTCATGACCCGGGCGTCGCGGAGCAGCTTTCCGACGGGGTACTCGTCGATGTAACCGTAGCCGCCGAAGACCTGGACGGCGTTGTTGGCGGCGCGTACCGCCGCCTCCGAGGCGAACAGCTTGGCCTTGGAGGCGGCCGTCGCGAACTCCTCGCCCCGGTCGATCAGGTCGGCGACCCGCCAGGTCAGCAGCCGGGCGGCGTCCACGTCGACCGCGATGTCGCTGATCAGCTCCTGGACCAGCTGATAGTGCGCGATCGACCTGCCGAACTGCTCGCGTTCCTTCGCGTAGCCCACCGCGGCGTCGAGCGCCGCCTGGGCGATGCCGACACAGCCCGCGGCGACCGACATCCGCCCCTTGGCGAGGGCGGACATCGCGATCGAGAAGCCCTTGCCCTCCGGGCCGAGCATCGCGGACGCCGGCACCCGGACGTCCTCGAGCACCAGCTCGGCGGTGGCCTGGCCGCGCAGCCCCAGCTTGCCGTGGACGGTGCGACGGGTGAGGCCGGGCGTGTCGGTGGGAACGAGGAAGGCGGACACGCCCTTGTGTCCGGGGGTGTCGTTGGTCCTGGCGAACAGCAGCACCACATCGGCCCAGGTGCCGTTGGTGATGAACATCTTGGAGCCGTTGATCACGTAGTCACCGCCTTCGGGGACGGCCCGGGTGATCAGGTTCCCGGCGTCGGAGCCGGTACCGGGCTCCGTGAGACCGAAGCAGCCGAGGGCGTCGCCGGCGGTGAGACGGGGCAGCCAGTGGCGCTTCTGATCCTCGGTGCCGTACGCGGCGACGGTCTTGGCGACCAGGCCCAGCGACACCGAGACGATCCCGCGCACGGAGGAGTCCCCGCGCCCCAGCTCCTCCGTCACGAGGCAGTACGAGAGATGGTCGCCGCCGGAGCCGCCGTACTCCTCGCCGACGGTGAGCCCGAGGAAGCCGAGCGCGCCGAGCTTCTTCACGATGCCCCGGTCGACACACTCGGCGCGGTCCCATTCGACGACGTGCGGGGTGATCTCGCGGGCGACGAAGTCCTTCGCCAGCTGCCTGACGGCCGACCGCTCCTCGCCGAGCTCCAGGTTCATGCGTAACCCCACTTTTAACTACCACTGCTAGTTTCCATCTGGCAGGCCCTACTATGTGCCGCATGGCCCGACCGCGCAAGCCCCTCCTCAGCAGAGACCGGATCGTCGAGACGGCGAGCGCGCTCGTGGACGCGGAAGGTCTGGACGCGGTCTCCACCCGCAGGCTCGCCGCGGAGCTCGGAGTGAGCGGACCCTCGCTCTACAACCACTTCCGCAACAAGGACGAGATCCTGGACGCCGTCGCCGACGCGGTCAGCTCCCGTGTCGACCTGTCGATGTTCGACGCGGACGACGCCCGGGACTGGCGCACCGCCCTGCACGACTGGGCCGTCTCCTACCGCGCCGCCCTCACCGCCCACCCCAACACCGTGCCCGTCCTCGCCCGCGGCCCCGGCCGCCGCCCGGCCGGCCTCAAGGTCGCCGACGCCGTCTTCGGCGCGATGGTCCGCGCCGGCTGGCCGCCCGCGCACGCCACCCGTATCGGCGCCCTGATGCGGTACTTCATCACCGGCTCCGCGCTCGGCTCGTTCGCCCGCGGCTTCGTCGACGACGCGACGGCGTACGACCCCGCCGACTACCCGCACCTGGGCCAGGCCCACCTGCTGGCCGACCAGCAGGAGAAGATCGACGAGGGAGCGTTCGAGACGGGGCTGACGGCCCTGCTCGACGGGCTGGCGATGCAGTACGAGGCCGTCCGCCACGACACCGGCGGGCACGACGCCGTCGGCATTGAAGCCACGGGGCACGACGCAACGGGGCACGACACGCTTCGGCCCACGCCGAACCGTCCCTGACGCATCCTGGGAGCCATGACCTCCTCCCGCGACCTCGCCGCGTTCGCCGCGCTCCTCGCCGACGAGACCCGCGCCGGCTTCGCGCTCGCGCTGCTCGACGGGCGGGCCTGGACCGCCGGGGAGCTGGCACGGCACGCCGAGGTAGCCGCGTCCACCGCGAGCGAACACCTCGGCAAACTCGTCGCCGGCGGGCTCCTCGCCGAGGAACGGCAGGGCCGCCACCGGTACGTCCGGCTGGCCGACGACCGGGTGGCACACCTGGTCGAGGAACTCGCCGCGTACGCCGCGCCCGGCCCGGCGCAGCCGCCGCGGACCCTGCGGGAGTCGAGCGCCGCACACGCCATGGCGCGCGGCCGTACCTGCTACGACCACCTCGCGGGACGGCTCGGCATCACCATCACCCACGCCATGACCACGCGCGGCCTGCTGACCGTGGACACCGGCTTCGCCCTCACCGAGGCCGGCACCGGCTGGTTCGCCGAACTGGGTGTCCCGCTCGACGCGGCCGGGCGCCGGCCGCTGGTGCGCGGCTGTCTCGACTGGACCGAACGCAGGCCGCACCTCGCCGGCCTGGCGGGCGCACGGCTGTGCCGGCACGCGCTGGACGCCGGCTGGTGCGTACGGATCGGCACCGAACGGGCCGTGAAGGTCACGGGGGAAGGCGAACGGGCGCTGCGCGCACTGCTCGGCATCGATCCCGCGATATTGCGGTGAGCGCCGAAGGGTCGGCACCGTACGGTCGCCCCATGACAACGGAGAACCGCCACTCGCAGTGGCCCGCGCTGGTGGCCGCGTGTGTGACCGTCGTGCTGTGGGCGTCCGCGTTCGTGTCCATCCGCAGTGCTGGGGAGGCGTACTCCCCCGGCGCACTCGCCCTCGGCCGGCTGCTCGCCGGGTCGCTCGCGCTCGGCTGTGTGCTGCTCATACGGCGGGAGGGCCTGCCGCCACGCGCGGCATGGCCCGGCATCGTCGTGTCGGGGCTGCTCTGGTTCGGCGTCTACATGGTGGTTCTCAACTGGGGCGAGCAGCAGGTCGACGCGGGCACGGCCGCGATGGTGGTGAACACCGGCCCGATCCTGATCGCCCTGCTCGGCGCCCGGCTGCTCGGCGAGGGCCTGCCGCCCCGCCTGGTGGCGGGCATGGCGGTCTCGTTCGCCGGAGCGGTGGTCGTGGGCCTGTCGATGTCGGGCGAGGGCAGCGCCTCCACCCTGGGCGTGCTGCTGTGCCTGCTGGCCGCGGTGGGCTACGCGGGCGGGGTCGTGGCCCAGAAGCCGGCGCTGGCGCACGGGAGCGCTCTGCAGGTGACGACGTTCGGGTGCCTGGTGGGCACGGTGGCGTGCCTGCCGTTCGCGGGGCAGCTGGTCGATCAGGCCTCCGACGCGCCCGTGTCGGCCACTCTCAACATGGTCTACCTCGGTGTGTTCCCGACCGCGCTGGCTTTCACGACCTGGGCGTACGCCCTCGCCCGTACGACGGCCGGACGGATGGGGGCGACCACGTACGCGGTGCCCGCGCTGGTGGTGCTGATGTCGTGGCTGGCCCTCGACGAGGTGCCCGCGCTGCTGACGACGGCCGGCGGCGCGCTGTGCCTGGCGGGCGTGGCCGTCTCCCGCTCCCGGACCGGTGCCCGGCCCGGGGCGGCCCGGCCGCGGTCGGTGTCCGCGGCCGGGAGCGAGGAGGACGTCAGCCGTAGGGGGATGCCTTCTCGGCGCGGGAGGCCGGGATCCTGATCGCGACGAGCGAGATCACGGCGAGCGCGACGATGCGGGGCAGGACCGCCGTGGACGTGACGGTGGCCGCGAACAGGACGGCGGGAGGACGGGCCGCGCAGGGGCGGAGCCCGACGGCGACCGGCCCGTCAGAACACCACCAGCGCCCGTCCGCCCTTGCCCGCCACCATGTTCTCGAACGCCGCCGGGATGCCGTCCAGCGCGATCCGTTCCGTGACCAGCGTGCTCATGTCCAGTCTGCCCGCGCGGATGTGGTCCGCCAGGACCGGAAGGTCCGCGGCCGGGTCGGAGTTGCCGTAGACGCAGCCGGACAGGGTGCGGCCCCAGTGGAAGAGCTCCAGCGCGTTGAACGTGACCTGCTGGTCCTTGCCCCCGATACCGACGACGATCGTGCGGCCGCCACGGCGGGTGGACTCCCAGGCGGCCCGGATGGTGACCGCCCGGCCGACGCACTCGATCGCCACGTCCGCGCCCCGTTTGCCCGTCAGCGCCCGGATCTCCCGCGCGGTGTTCTCGGAGGCGACGACGTATTCCGTGGCACCGGCTCGGCGGGCCAGCTCCTCCTTCTCCGGGGACACGTCGACGGCGATGACGGGCCCGGCGCCCGCGATCCGTGCGGACTGGAGCGTGGCCAGGCCCACGCCGCCGACGCCGTGAACCACGACGGACTCGCCCTCGCGCACCCGCGCGGCGTTGTGCACGGCGCCGTATCCGGTGAGGACGGCGCAGCCGAGCAGCGCCGCGTCCTCGAGCGGGACGCCTTCGGGGACGGGCAGCACGCAGTTCGCGTCGACGACGGTCTCCTCGGCGAACGCGGCGACGTTCAGGCCCGGATGGAGCTCGGTGCCGTCGGCCGCGACGGCGTGCACCCGGCCGGCGCCGGTCAGCGCGTCGGCGCACAGCCACACCTCGCCGATCGTGCAGGCGTGGCAACGGCCGCAGGACGGGGCCCAGTTGAGGACGACCGCGTCACCCACGGCGAGACGGGCCACGCCCTCACCGACGGCCACGACGGTGCCGGCGCCCTCGTGTCCGAGAACCGCGGGGACGGGCACCCGCATGGTGCCGTCGGACAGGGACAGATCGGAGTGGCACACCCCGGCGGCGGCGAGCCTGACACGGACCTGGCCGGGGCCGGGCTCCGGCAGGGAGATCTCCGTGATTTCGAGGGGAGCGCCGACGGCGGGCAGGACGGCTGCACGGACCACGTTGGTTTCCTTACCGCTCAGAGATGTCAGGGGGTGTCGGTGGTGGTGCCGGAGGTGTGACAGGAGGTGTGACAGGAGGTGTGGCAGGAGGTGTGGCAGGAGGTGGTGCGGGACGTGATGCGGACGTGGCGCGCGGGCATCAGAGCTGGAGGGATTTGGTCTGGAGGTACTCGGCCAGACCGTGCGGTCCGAGCTCGCGGCCGACACCGGACTGCTTGTACCCGCCGAAGGGCGCCAGCGGGTTGAACCGGCCGCCGTTGATGTCGACCTGGCCGGTGTCCATCCGGCGGGCGAAGGCCACCGCCTCCGACTCGTCGCCCGCCCACACCGCGCCGGCGAGGCCGTAGACGGTGCCGTTGGCGATGGCGAGGGCCTCGTCCTCGTCCTCGTACCTGAGGATCGACACGACCGGCCCGAAGATCTCCTCCTGGGCGATGGTCATGCCGGGCGTGACGTCGGCGAAGACGGTGGGGCTGACGTAGTAGCCGGTCTCCAGCGGCGCCTCGGGGCCGCCGGCGACGAGCCGGGCCCCCTCCTCGACGCCCTTCTCTATGTAGCCCCGCACCCGTTCCTGCTGCTTCGCGTTGACGAGCGGGCCGACCCGGTCGCCGGGGACGTACTTGGCGACGGCGGCCGCGGCGAGGGCGACCGCTTCGTCGTACCGGTCGCTGTGCACCAGCATCCGGGTCCACGCGCTGCAGGTCTGGCCCGAGTTGGACATCACGTTGGCGATGCCGACGTTCACCGCCCTGGCCAGGTCGGCGCTCGGCAGGATCACATTGGCGGACTTGCCGCCGAGTTCGAGCGCGACGCGCTTGATCGCACCGCCCGCGGTCGCGCCGATCCGCCGGCCGACGGCGGTGGATCCGGTGAAGGAGACCAGGTCGACGCCTTCGTGCTCGGCGAGCGCCTGACCGGCCACCGGTCCGAGCCCGGTGACGAGGTTGAACACCCCGGCGGGGATTCCCGCGTCGTGCACCGCCTCCGCGAACAGCTGCGCGGTCAGCGGCGTGTCCTCCGCGGGCTTGAGCACGACCGTGCAGCCGGCCGCCAGCGCCGGTGCCACCTTGGCGACGATCTGGTGCAGGGGGTAGTTCCAGGGTGTGATCGCCCCGACGACGCCGACCGGCTCCATCAGCACCGTGGAACTGCCGATCCTCTCCTCGAACGGGTACGAGCCGGCGAGCTCCGCGTACGACCCCGCGACCATGACGGGAAGACCCGCGTGGACCGCCCGGGCGAGGGCGGGCGGCGCGCCGAGTTCGGCGGTGACCGTCTCGGCGATCTCCTCCGTCCGGCGTCCGAGTTCGTCGCGGAGTGCCGCGATGTGCCGCGCGCGCTCGGCGGGTGGCGTCGCGGCCCAGCCCGGGAAGGCCGCGCGGGCTGCGCGTACGGCGACGTCGACGTCCTCGGCCGTACCGGCCGGGACATGCGCGATGACCTGCTCGTCCGCCGGATTGACGACCGCGATCGTCTCCGGTGCCGCGGCCGGCCGCCACTGGCCGCCGATGTACATGCCGTCGTGGGCCTTCATCGCTCTCCTCCACGCCTCGCGGTACTGTCCGCGACCCAAACTAGCGCCGTTAGTTTTACGGCGCCAGGGGCATCCGGCGTGCTGGAGGCCACTCCTTCGTACGGACTTCGGGCCCGCCCCCCGCCCCCGTCACAGGCCGGCACCCTCGCGCGAAGCCCCAGGCCCCCCCAGTACGTGCCGAGCCCACCCGCCCTCGTCCAGGCCGGGCCTCTGCCCCGATACGGCTCGGCCCACCGCTCGCACGCGCCCTGCCCCGCGTGCCGGCGGAGACCACCGCCCTCGCCGTCCGGACCGCACCCCCTTCCCCACTACGGACCGGAGACCGGAGCCCTCGCTCCGGTCGCGCCCTGCCCATGTGCGGGCGGACCTCACAGGGGCCGGTGCCCCCGCCCGCGTACAGGCGAGGCCGCTGCTCCCGGCCCGCACCAGCCCGCACCCGCGTCAGGCGTCGAGGCCCGGGAGGTCGGGCGGAGCGGGGCAGATCCGGCGGCCCTGGTGGTCGAAGACGTACAGGTGGGCGAGGTCGACGAGCAGCGGCACCTGCGCACCGGTGCGCAGGTGGATGTCGGGTCCGGTGCGGACGACGAGGTCGCTCGAACCCCCCGCCCGGCGCTCGCGGAAGGGTGCCGGCTCCGGCTCGTCGAGCACCGCGACCGGTCCCGCGACCTGGGCCATCGCACGGTCCTTGAGCCGAGTGAGCATTCCGGGGCCGACGTTTCGCCGACGCCGGACGGAGGTCTGCGGACGCGGCGACTCCAGATCGGCGACGACGGCGGGCGTCGAGCCGGTGTTGAAGTGCACCAGTGCCTCGTGCCCCTGGTACTCCATGTGTTCGACGAGCCCGGTCAGCGCGACCTCACCGGGGCGGGCCTGGCTGGGCGGCGCGATACGCGCGGCCTCGGACCGCAGTCCGACGATGATCTGCCGCCCCTGCTGGATGCGGAGCAACTGATGGTCGGGGCTCAGGGGTTCGGGCAGCGGCAGCCGCTGCCTGCCCAGGTCGATCGACATCCTGCCGTCCAACGGCGCATGGACGACGGCCTGCAGCAGATTGATCCGCGGCGTGCCGATGAACGCGGCGACGAAGACGTTCGCCGGGAGGGCGTAGGTCTCACGCGGGCTGCTGACCTGCTGCAGCACTCCGCCGCGCATCACCGCGACCCGGTCGCCGAGCGACATCGCCTCCGCCTGGTCGTGCGTGACGTACACCGTCGTCACACCCAACTCCGCTGTGAGCTGGGCGATTTCTGCGCGCAGATGATTGCGGAGCTTGGCGTCGAGGTTGGAGAGCGGCTCATCCATCAGGAAGACGGACGGCCGCCGCGAAATGGCCCGGCCCATGGCGACGCGCTGGCGTTCGCCGCCGGACAGCTGCGCGGGGAACCGGTCGAGGAGGTCCTCGATACCGAGCATCCTGGCGGTGGCCTCGACACGCGGATTGCGGTCGGCCCGCGGGTTCTCCAGTTTCAGCGGGAAACCGATGTTCTCCCGGTTGGTCATGCTCGGGTAGAGCGCGAAGTTCTGGAAGACCATGGCCATGTCGCGCTCCCGCGGCGGCGTGTCGTTGGCGTACTCGCCGTCCAGCAGCAACTCGCCCTCGGTGATGTCCTCCAGCCCGGCGATCATCCGCAGCACCGTCGACTTGCCGCAGCCGGATGGCCCGAGCAGTACGAGGAACTCCCCCGGTGCGACACCGAGGGAGAAGCGGTCGACGGCGCGGGGAGCACGGCCGTATCTCTTGCTGACGTTGTGCAGAGCGATGGCGCGAGTCATGGGTCCCGCCCGGGATGAGAAGGGGCAGCTGCGTGGCCAGAAGCTAACCCACTGTGTCCCGTCAGGGAATGGATCGCGCACGCCGGAAGGTGCACTTGTTGCACATGTGTCCACCATCCGAGACCGGGCGGGGCGGTGGAGTGGTGCGGCCGGGCAAGACGGCCAGGCAGGGCGGCCGGAAACGGTCGGTCCGCGGCGTACGTCCGCGGTCCGCACCGGAAACCGGGCCGGTTCCCCGGGCACCCGGCCGCGGGGCCGCCGTGTCGTACGGCAGGCCCCGCGTGCCGTGCGGTGCGGTCAGACCTGTTTGACGTCGGTGAGATGGGCGAAGACGACGACGTTGGCGGCGTAGCCCTTCTTCTTGTCGAAGCTGCCGCCGCAGGTCAGCAGCCGCAGTTCGGGCCGGCCGGTGTGGCCGTACACCTCCGCGTCGGGGAACTCCTCCTTCTTGTAGGTGCGCACCTTGTCCACGGTGAAGACAGCCGTCCGCCGGTCCGCGCGTACGACGTTGACCTTGTCGCCGGGGTCGAGCGCGTTCAGGTTGAGGAAGATGGCGGGGCCGGTCGTGGTGTCGCGGTGGCCGACCACCAGCGCCGTTCCCTTCTCACCGGGCGCCGGACCGTCGCGGTACCAGCCGACGAGGCGCGGGTTGTTCACCGGCGGGGCGCTGAGCTGACCCTTGCTGTCGAGACCGAGCCCCATCACCGGCGACTCGATCATGATGGCCGGGATCGACAGTTGCTTCGCCGGGGACGGCGGAAGGACGAGTGAGCCGCCCTTCGCCGTGTGCGCCTTGGGTGTCGCCGGCGCCGTGGGCCGCGCCGTCCCGGGTTTCGAGGGCCGGGGTGCCGGCTGCCGGGACTGCGCCGGCGCCTCGGTCGCCGGCGTGGCGACCGGCCTCGCGGTACGGGTGGTGAGGGGCGGCAGGTCGATCACGTTGGACCCGCCCTGCCCGCTGGGGCCGCCGGCCCCGGCCGGGGTGCTGCTCGCGGCATCCTGCTGCTCGGCGACCGGGCGGCCGGCACCGAGCGGTGTGTCCGCCGCGACGGTGACCGGCGGCGCGTCCGGGGGCGGGTCCTCGCACCCCCGGACGACGCCGGTGACCAGCGTTGCCGTCACGCTGAGCGTGATGGTCAGACGGCAGGCACGGCTCGGTCCGCGTCTGCGGCGGCGGCGACTGCGGACGTTACGCGGCGCCATGGGCGCGGCGGCGGGCCCGTCGGACGAGGACCAGGCCGGCCACTCCGGCGGCGCCGGTGACGAGCGCGGTGGTCACGCCGACGGAGGAGCCGTCGTCGCCGCCCCCGCCGGTCATGTCGGCCATGCCGCCGCCACCCGCGGGCACCGCGCCGTGCGGCCCTTCCTTGTCACCCTTGGACCAGTCCTTGCCCTGCTCCTTGTCCTCGATCTTGTCCTTCTCCTGGCCCTTGGCCCCGTGCTTGTCGCCGTACTTCTCGCAGTCGACGGTGAAGACCTTCTGCTTGGCCTCGGGGTTGCCCGGGACCGTCCAGGTGAGGAGGTAGTCGCCGTCGGGGAGGGCGTACTGCTGCGTGTGGCCTCGGCCGGCGATGAGCGCGATGGTGTCGTTCAGCGTCGGGCCGGTGGCCGTGGGCGGCTGCGGGGTGATCTCCCAGGCCAGTACCTCGAGGCTTTCGAAGTTGAAGGCGCTGAGGCTGAACTTGCAGACCCCCTTGATGTCGTCCCGGGTGTCCCAGTGCTCGACACCGGCCTTGTGGATCTTGAGGTCTCCGCTGTCGCCGGGCTGGGCGTAGGCGGCCGGTGCGCCCGCCAGGGTCACGCCGGCGAAGGCGACGGCGGCGAGGGCGGCGGCCCCCCGGCGTACACGGCGGGGGCGGAGGGTTGCAGTCGTGCTCATGCGAGGCTCCTTCAAGCCGATGCGATTGTCATACTGATCACGCGATCGCCTGACTAGATGTCACGAATTCGGCAGAAAGAAGCGTCGAAACGCTGAGAAGCCGTCAGAAATGCCTCTACTAGCGGACACGACGTGTATGCCGACCGGGGGACTGAGCCCCGTCGGCGTCGTGCGGACCGTCGCAGGCGGCAACCCCGTCGGGGCCGCCGGCATCTGCCGCCCCTGCACGACCGGCGCCCTCGGACGCGCCTGCACGGCCGCCGCCCTGCGCCGCGGCCGCCCCGGCCCGCCCGGTACGGACGGCGACCGCGCCCGACACGAGCAGCAGCCCACCCAGCATCACGAAGGGCGCCGCCGTGCCCGCGACCCCGGCGATCAGCCCGGCGGCGGCCGGGGCGGCGACCTGGCCGAGACGGTTGCCGGTCAGGCGCAGGGCGAGCGCCGTCGAACGAGCCCCGGCCGGAGCCGCCTGGACCACCGTCGTCATGGACAGCGGCTGCCCGACGCCCAGGCAGAAGCCGAGCGCCGCCAGCATCGCCGCGAGCGCCCACAGCGGCACCGGCAGCGCGACGGCCGCGCACAGCGCCCCCGCCAGCAGACAGGTCGTGGTGAGCAGGGCCGTTCGGCCGAGCACGCGGATCATCGGTGTCATCACCAGCCGGCAGGCGATGGTGGCGGCGGCCCGCAGACTCAGCAGCATGCCGACGACGACGGGCGGGATGCCGCGGTGCTCACCGACCACCGGCAGATACGCGGTCAGGATGTCGGTGGCCGAGAGCACGGCGAGGCTGATGAAGATCCCCGCAGGCACGCCACGGGTGCGCAGGATGCGGTGCACGGGCACCTTCTCCGCCGGCTCGCGCCGCTTCCGCTCGGCCCGCGGCGTCCGGCGCTCGATCCGCCACAGCGAGGTGAGGGCCGCGGCGCAGACGGCCGCGGAGACGACGAGCGCCAGCGCACTCGTCCGCATCATGTCGCCGCCGATCAACGCCCCTGCGGCAACGGGCCCGGCCAGCTGCCCGAGGGACGCGCCGATGGTGAAGTGACCGAAGTTGCGGTCCTGTTCGGCTGGCACGGACTGCCGGGCGACGATCGACTGGGCGCCGATGACGAAACAGAGATGCCCGAGTCCCATGACCCCGCTCCACGCCGCCATCGCGGCGAGCGAGCCCGCGAGTCCGCTCAACGCGCAGCCGCCCGCGATGAGTACGACGCCGAGCGGCAGCAGCGGCGCGCACCGGCCGTGGTCGGTCCTGCGGCCCAGCGGTACGGCGGCGAACAGCGGAAGCAGCGCGTACGCACCGGCGATCACGCCGATCGCCCGCTCGTCCGCGCCGAGCGCCAGCGCCCGGTACGAGACGGCCGGACGCGCCATCGACACCGCCCCCTGCGCGAAGCCGAAGGCGATGACGAGACGGAGCAGCCAGAACCTGCCCATGTCAGACGATGCCGAACAGGATCCCGGCCCCGAGCACCACCAGGCAGGTGAGCGCCGCCCACTTCACCGTGAATCTGGTGTGGTCGCCGAACTCGACCTTCGCCATGCCGACGAGGACGTACACCGCGGGGACGAGCGGGCTGGACATGTGCAGGGGCTGCCCGACGAGGGACGCCCGGGCGATCTCCAGGGGTGACACGCCGTGGGCGGCGCCCGCCTCGGCGAGGACCGGCAGGACACCGAAGTAGAAGCCGTCGTTGGACATGAAGTACGTGAGCGGAAGGCTCAGTACGCCGGTGACGATCGCCATGTGCGGGCCCATGCCGTCCGGGATGGCGGCGACCAGCCAGTCCGCCATGTGCTCGACCATGCCGGTGCCGGTGAGGACGCCGGTGAAGACCGCGGCGGCGAAGACCATGCCGGAGACGTTGAGGACGTTGTCGGCGTGTGCCGCGATCCGGGCCTTCTGCTCGGACATCTTGGGGAAGTTGACGGTCAGGGCCAGCGCCGCGCCGATGAGGAACAGCACCGGGATCGGCAGCAGTTCCATGATCATGGCGGTGAGCAGGGCGAGGGTGAGGCCGGCGTTGAACCAGTACAGCTTCGGGCGCAGGGTGGGGCGGTCGGGGTCCAGGCCCTGGAACCCGCCTTCCAGGTGCGGCTCCCCCGAATCGGAAGCGGAGTCGGAGTCGGAGCCGGCCGACGAGCCGCCGGTCGCGGGGCGCTCGCCGCCACCACCGGCCTTGACGAGCACCGTCTCGGTCTCCGGCTCGAGCACCTCGTCGAGGCTGAGGTACCCGAGCCGCTTGCGCTCGCGTCGGCCGAGGACGCAGGCGAGGAGGAGCACGAAGACGAGGCCGACCCCGAGCGCCGGGATCATGGGTACGAAGATGTCGGCGGCGTCCAGCTTGAGCGCGGTGGCGGCACGGGCGGTGGGGCCGCCCCAGGGCAGGGTGTTCATCACACCGTTCGCCGTGGCGGCGATGCCGGTCAGCACGACCAGGCTCATCTTGAGGCGCTTGTAGAGGGGATACATCGCCGAGACAGTGATCATGAAAGTGGTGGAGCCGTCACCGTCCAGCGAGACGATCGCGGCGAGCACCGCCGTACCGACCACGATGCGCAGCGGGTCCGCCTTGCAGAAGCGGAGGATGCCCCGCACGATCGGGTCGAAGAGCCCGACGTCGATCATCACACCGAAGTAGACGATGGCGAACATCAGCATCGCCGCCGTGGGGGCGAGGTTGCCGACACCCTCGAGGACGTAGTCGCCGAGCTGGGCGCCCTGCCCGACAGCGACGCAGAAGAGGGCGGGTATGAGGACCAGCGCCGCGATCGGCGACATCTTCTTCATCATGATCAGGACCAGAAAGGTCCCGATCATGGCGAAGCCGAGGATTGTCAGCATGGGGACACCTAACGTTCATCCTTGAACTGCCACCGGCGGAAGCGGCCACCGGGGTGCGGTCCGGATGACGTTAGGTGTCGTCATCTGCCGTTAACAAGATGTCGACGTGTGAGCAATACGAGCAAAACCCCAGGTCATCGGGTTGGCGTCACATCCACGGGGATGGCGTTGAGCACCGCCGTTCCCGAGAGGGGGTCCAGGCGTGATCCGTCCAGCAGCTGGTTGACGTTGACGCCGGGACTGCCCGCGGCCACCGTCATACGGGTGCCGGGACGGCTGTGGCCCCACCCGTGCGGCAGGCTCACGACTCCCGCCCGTACCGAGTCCGTGATCTCGACCGGGGCCTCGACACTGCCGCCGTCCGCGGTGACGCGTGCCGTGGCACCGTCCTCGAGGCCGAGCCGGGCGGCGTCGTCCGGGTGGACATGGAGGGTGCAGCGGTTGGAACCGCCGTTCAGCGTGGGCACGTTGTGGAGCCAGCTGTTGTTGGAGCGCAGATGGCGGCGGCCGACGAGTACGAGACCGGCAGGCCGCTGGGTGAGCGCCGCGCGCAGCCTGGGCAGGTCGTCGGCGATCGGGCCGGGCAGCAGTTCGACGCGTCCGCTGCGGGTCCTGAGGATCTGCGGGAGGCGGGGCCGGAGGGGGCCGAGGTCGATTCCGTGCGGTGCCCGCAGCAGGTCGTCGAGGACGAGGTCGTACGGGCCGAGGCGGAGCATCATGTCCAGCCGCCGTTCGGGGCCGCTGCTGCCGCCCAGCAGCCGCGCCTGCTCTGCGGGGTCGGTTCGGAAGAGCGGCGAGTGCGGGTCCGTGACCGCTTTGGCCAGGGCTTTCCGGATGACCATGTCGTCGACGGCGGACGGATCGGCCCCGTGCATCCCCGACACGGCCAGGACCAGTCGCGCGTGGATCTCGCACTCGTCCATCAGCCCGGCCTCCAGCGGTACGGCGGCGGGGCTGTAGCGGACCTGGTTGCTGACGGCCAGCGCGTTGAACGCGAAGTCGAAGTGGGCGCTCTGGGCCGGCGGCGGTGGGGGCAGCACGACGTCGGCGTGGCGTGAGGTCTCGTTGAGATAGGGGTCGACGCTGATCATCAGGTCGAGGCCGGCCAGGGCCCGGTCGAGGCGGTCGCCGTCGGGGGCGGACAGCACCGGGTTGGCGGCGACGGCGATCACGGCACGGATCCGTCCCTCGCCCGGTGTCTCGATCTCCTCCGAGAGCGCGGCGATGGGCAGTTCGCCCTTGGCCTCGGGGTGGCCGCCGACCCTGCTGTTCCAGCGGCCGAGCGCGAACCCCTTGCCGGGGGCCGCGGGGCGCGGGGCGCGATCGGTGGCGGCGAGCGGGAAGAGGGCGCCACCGGGCCGGTCGAGATTGCCGGTCAGGACGTTGAGGACGTCGACCAGCCAGCTGGCGAGGGTGCCGTGCTCGACGGTGCAGCTGCCGATGCGTCCGTAGACGGCTGCCGTCGGTGCGGCCGCGAGTTCCCGGGCGATCGTACGGATCTCCTGCGCGTCCATGTCGCAGGCGCCGGCCACGGCTTCGGGCGTGAAGTCCTTGACCGCGGCCTCCACTTCGGCGACGCCCTCGACGTGGCCGGCCAGGGCGCCGAGATCCGTGAGCCCCTCCTCGAAGAGCACCTGGGCGAGAGCGGCGAGCAGCAGGGCGTCGGTGCCCGGGCGGATGGCGACGTGCCGGTCGGCGAGCCGGGCGGTGCGGGTGCGGCGCGGGTCGACGACGGTGAGGGTGCCCCCGCGGCGGCGGAGCGCCTTGAGCTTGCCGGGGAAGTCGGGCGCGGTGCACAGGCTGCCGTTCGACTCCAGCGGGTTGGCGCCGAGCATCAGCAGATGGTCGGTGCGGTCCAGGTCGGGCACGGGGATCGCCACGGCGCTGCCGAACAGCAGTCCGCTGGAGACGTGCTTGGGCATCTGGTCGAGGGTGGAGGCGGAGAAGATGTTGCGGGTGCCCAGCGCGGAGATCAGTACGGGCGGATAGAGGCCGCCGGCCATGGTGTGGACGTTCGGGTTGCCGAGGACGACTCCCACGGCGTCGGGTCCGTGCTCCTCGATCAGCGGCCTGATCCGCGCGGCGATCAGGTCGAACGCCTCCTCCCAGGTCGCGTCGCGCAGCTCGCCGTCCTCCCGGATCAGGGGGGTGCGCAGCCGGTCCGGGTCGGCGTCGAGCTCCCCGAAGGAGGCCCCTTTGGGGCAGATGAAGCCCTGGCTGAAGATGTCGTCCTGGTCGCCGCGGGCGCGGGTGACGCGGGTGCCATCGATGGTGAGGGTGAGTCCGCAGGTGGCTTCGCACAGGGGGCAGATCCGCAGGGCGGTGCGCGTCTGTGCGGCGGGCGGGGACGTCGTCGTGCGGGTGTCGGGGGCGGTGCGGGGCATGAGCCCTCCCGGGGCGGCGGCAGCGGCGAAGTGTCGGCCGATCGAGCATACCGACCGGTACGCATGCGCGGGAAGGCCGCTTTCCGACGCGTCGGCCTGGCCGCCGTCGGCCGAGGATCCGGGCGGGACACGCGCACAGCGGCGCCCATGTCTCGGTCACGATCTCCTCGCCCCCGGTGGGCAGCAGGTTCGGCGTAGCCGTCCAGGTCGCGGCGGGCGAGCGCGCTGACCAGGGCGCGCTTGTCGCAGAGGAAGCGGTGGACGGAGCCGATCGGGACCCGGCCCTGACGGCGACCGTCCGGGTGGACAGCCGCTCACAGCCGTCCTCTTCGAGGACTTCGGCGCAGGCGTCCAGGATCCGGGCGAGCGGGCCGGCGCTGCGCCGCTCCACCGGTGCACTGCGGAGACGGGGACGGGAAGGAGGAGGGAAACCTGCCGTCGACACGCGGTCCGTCATGCCGTCCCGTTGCCGATGACGGGGTGGACCTGCAATCCTGTGGTTGTCCATAGGAATGGGTCGGCGGACCCTCAGCACCAGGAGCGGGCGATGAGCGGCACCGAGCAGGCGCGGAAGATTGTCGAAGGACTGACCGATCAGTCGTTCTCCCCCGGCTTCGGCAACGAACACAGCTCCGAGGCGGAACCCGGAGCACTTCCGCGCGGGCGCAACTCCCCCCAGCGCGCCCCCCACGGTCTCTACGCGGAGCAGCTCAGCGGGTCCGCCTTCACCGAGCCCCGCGCGCACAACCACCGGTCCTGGCTGTACCGGATCCGCCCGTCGGCCGCGCACCCCCCGTTCGTCCGCGCCGACAACGGCCACATCCGCAGCGCCCCCTTCACCGAGACCGTGCCCGACCCCAACCGGCTGCGCTGGAACCCGCTGCCCGAGCCCGCGCCCGGCACGGACTGGCTGGCGGGCCTGTGGACCCTCGGCGGCAACGGCGACGCGACCCAGCGCACCGGCATGGCCATCCACCTCTACAACGCCGACACGTCGATGACGGACCGGGTGTTCAGCGACTCCGACGGCGAGCTGCTGATCGTCCCCGAGCGGGGCGGCCTGCTGCTGGTGACCGAGTTCGGTCTGCTGCCGGTCCGCCCCGGCGAGGTCGCCCTTGTCCCGCGCGGCGTCCGCTTCCGGGTCGAGCTCCTGGACGAGACCGCACGGGGCTACGTCTGCGAGAACTACGGGCAGCCGTTCCAGCTCCCCGACCTCGGCCCGATCGGCGCCAACGGCCTGGCGAACGCCCGTGACTTCCTGGCGCCGGTCGCCGCGTACGAGGACGTCGAGCGCCCGGTCGAGGTCGTCAACAAGTTCTGCGGAAACCTGTGGACCGCGACCTATGACCACTCCCCCCTCGACGTGGTCGCCTGGCACGGCAACCATGTCCCCTACGTCTACGACCTGCGCCGCTTCAACGTCATCGGGTCGATCTCGTACGACCACCCCGACCCGTCGATCTTCACCGTGCTGACCTCGCCGTCCGACACCCCCGGTCTCGCCGGCGTCGACTTCGTCGTCTTCGCGCCGCGCTGGCTGGTCGGCGAGGACACCTTCCGGCCGCCGTACTTCCACCGCAATGTGATGAGCGAGTACATGGGCCTCATCGAGGGCGCGTACGACGCCAAGGCCGAGGGCTTCCTGCCGGGCGGCGGCTCGCTGCACAACATGATGTCGGCGCACGGCCCCGACCGTGAGACCTTCGACCGGGCGAGCGCCGCGGAACTGCGGCCGCAGAAGATCGACGACGGGCTGGCCTTCATGTTCGAGACCCGCTGGCCGGTCACCGCCACCGGCCAGGCCGCGGAAGCCGACCATCTGCAGAAGGGGTACGACAACGTGTGGCAGGGTCTTGAGCGTCACTTCCGGCCGTAGTAGAGAGATGCCGTGTACGGAGATGCCGTGTCCTCCTTCGCCCCCGACTCGCTGGTCCTGAACCGCAAGCTGCCGCTGTGGTACCAGGTCTCGCAGTCGCTGCGCGCCTCGATACTGGGCCGAGGGCCCGAGGCGTCGCTGCGGCTGCCCACCGAGGAGCAGCTGGCCCAGCACTACGGTGTGAGCGTCCTGACCATGCGCCAGGCACTCAAGGAGCTGGAGACGGAGGGCCTGATCAGCAGGCACCGGCGGCGCGGCACCTTCATCGAACCGGGAGCCCGGCGGGGCGCGCCCCGCCGGCTCCTCGGCTCCATCGACGCGATCGTCGCGCAGCAGTCCGGCGAGCTCACCACGATCCTCGGCCACGGCCCCGAGCCGGTGCCCGGTGAGCTCGCCGAGCACTTCCCGGGCGCGGCGGAGATCGTGATGTACCGGCGGCTGCGCTGTGACGGGGACAGCGGCGAGCCGACCAACTGGGCGGAGAACGCCCTGCACCCGGACGTCGCCGCCGGTCTGGACGTCGCCGACCTGGAACGCTGGCCGATGACCAAGGTGCTGCGGGACGCGCTGGGCGTCCGGATCAGCCGGATCACGGACACGGTGGAGGCACGGCTCGCGGACCCGCGGACCGCGGAACTGCTGCGGGTCCCGCTGCTGAGCCCGATCCTCCACTACACCGGGGTGACCTACGACGACTCCGGCCGGGTCGTCGACGTGGCCCGCATCCGCTACCGCGGCGACCGGTTCTCGTTCTCCGTCACCTTGGACGCCGCGGAGTAGCGGGGCTGACTACCATGCGGACGGTGTCTGCTCTCACCGAGGACGTACCGCTGCTCGACGACCTCATGCCGTGGTCCGTCGCGCCGCTTCGGCTGGGCCGGAGCTGGGTGATGGCCCCGGACGCGGCGACCCTGCGGGCGCGTTGGGACGCCCTCGTACGGGCAGAGGGCGACGAGCGTGCGGCGTTGTTCCGCCCGACCAGGCTGCGGGGACCGCACAGCGCGGTCGCTCAGCTGCCGGGCCGGCCGACCGGTACGGGGCGGCTGGCGCGCGAGAACGGGCCCTGCCCGGAGCCCGTGCGGGTGCTGCACGGCGCGTTCGACGAGCAGTGGCTGATACCGGACCACCGGCTGATCGACGTGGCCAGGCCCGAGTTGTGGCGGGTACGGGACGAACGGCAGCTGTTCGTCGTGGAGACGGGCCCTGCCCTGGTGGTGTCCGGGCTGCTGCCGGACGGGCGTTCACCGGCGGGCCGGCCGGGACGGGTCCGCCCGCTCTACCGGCGGCCCGGCGGTCACGAGCCCAACCTCGCCCCGGGCCTCACCGAGCTGCTGGGCGAGCGGTACGGGCACCCCGTGGACGCGGAGGACTTCGCCGCGTGGGTGGTGGCGGCCTGGCAGCCGTCCACGGCGGGGTGCGCGGTGCCGCTCACCGAGGACGCCGGCGTGTGGGCCTCCGGTGTCGCCCTGGGCCGCGAGCTGATCCGCGTCATGCTGCGCGGCGCGCGGGGCGGCGAGCGCCCGAAGCTGCCGGGCGGTCGACGGCCCTACGTCCGCGCGGCCGTCCCGGCCCGGCCCGGCTCGCTCGACTACGACGCTGCCGACGAGGCCCTGCTGGTCGGCGGCACCGGTCGTGTCTCGCCTGTCCCGGCGGCGGCCTGGCACTTCGAGATGGGCGGCGTGCGGGTGCTCGAGCTGTGGTTCGCGCAGCGCACGGAGGGGGCGGAACCGGGCACGCTGGAGGCGGTGGGGCCGGCGTCCTGGCCGCAGTCGTGGACCTCCGAGTTGCTGGAGCTGATCACCGTACTGGCGCTGCTGGCCGAACTGGCTCCGCAGCGAACGGCTTTGGCCGAATCCGGGCGGTGGCTGCCCGCCGAGGCACTCCGCTCGGCGGGCGTCCTCCCGCCGCCGGCCCGCTCGCGCCGTCCGGCGTCGGTCCTGGACCACGCGGAGGAGGGCCCGGAGGGGCAGTTCGCACTGCTGTGAGGCGGTGCCGCGCGGGCCCGGCGGACGGGGGGCGCCGCGCGGGCCCAACGGAGCACGGGGGCACTGCGTAGGCACCGCGGACCGGCCGGGCCGGCTGCCCCGCCAGGTACGCGCAGCAAGAGCCGCGCTCCACATGACGGCGACGGCCCGGCAGCGTTCCGCCTGGCCACCACCTGGGTGGGCATCCTGCTCGGCCCGCCTCGCGCAGCGAGGAGGCAGCCGGCCAACCGGGCAGTGCGACCTTCGTGCTGCCTTGGCTGTCGAGCGCCTGTCTGCCCACCGACGGCCTGCCGGGACGGCTGCGCACGGCCGCGGAGCGGAACCCGGTCTCCGCCGTGAGCGCCGCGGTGCGCGAGCTGTTCGGCAACGCGGCGCCACCGGCCGACGCGGCCCGGCCGGTGGCCCATCCGGTCGCCGACGCCGTGTGCCGGTCACCGGCGCCGCTCGCGCTCCGTGTGCCGCTCGCGGTGCGGCGGCTCACCCGGTCCTGACCCCGCCCGGCCACCGGGGTGGTGACAAAGGTGGCCGGTACACGATATGCACGGCGGATGAGCCATCAGCCGCAACCGCTGCCCCTCGGCGGCATCACCGTCGTCGCCGTCGAGCAGGCCGTCTCCGCCCCGTTCGCCACCCGTCAGCTCGCCGATCTCGGCGCCCGTGTCATCAAGGTGGAGCGTCCTGACGGCGGGGACTTCGCCCGCGGGTACGACACGGCCGCCCGCGGCCTCGCGTCGCACTTCGTGTGGTGCAACCGGGGCAAGGAGTCCATCGCGGTCGATCTCAAGGACCCGCGGGGCCGGGACATCGTGCACCGGCTCGTCGCCGGCGCGGACGTGTTCGTGCAGAACCTCGCGCAGGGCGCGGCCGCCCGGCTGGGACTGGACGCAGCGGCCCTGTGCGCCAGGCATCCGCGGCTGGTCGCCGTCGACATCTCCGGTTACGGCGCCGAGGGGCCGTACGCGCACAAGAGGGCCTACGACATGCTCGTACAGTGCGAAGCCGGCCTGGTCTCCGTCACGGGCACGCCGGAGGAGCCGGTGAAGGCGGGCATCCCGGCGGCCGACATCGCCGCCGCCATGTACGCCTTCTCCGGTGTGCTGGCGGCGCTGCTGCGACGCGGTGCCACCGGGCTCGGCGGCCCGGTGGAGATCTCGATGCTGGAGTCGCTGGCCGAATGGACGGGGCACCCGCTGCACCACACGATGCACGGGGGCGGGACACCGGCACGCACGGGTCTCGCGCACGCCGTCATCGCGCCGTACGACGCCTACTCCACCGCCGACGGCGGCCAGGTCCTGCTGTCCGTGCAGAACGACCGCGAGTGGCGGCGGCTCGCCGAACAGGTACTGGAGGAGCCGGCGCTGGCCCTGGATCCGGCGTTCTCCACCAACAGGGCCCGGACGGTGAATCGCGAGCGCACGGACGCGGTGGTGGCCAAGGCGCTGGCGGGGCTGGGCACCGCGGAGGCGGTGACGCGGCTGGAGGCGGCGGGCATCGCCTGCGCACGGCTCAACGGCATGGCCGACGTGGCCGCTCATCCACAGCTGAAGGCGCGGGACCGGTGGCGCGAGGTCGGGTCACCGGTGGGGCCGCTCCGGGCGATGCTGCCGCCGATCAATCTGCCGGGCGGGGAACCGGCTGTGATGGGGGCGGTGCCCGGTCTGGGCGAGCACACCGACACGCTGCTTCGGGCCTTGGGGATGACGGATGAAGCTGCAGCGGTACTGCGCCGGGACGGTGTGGTCGCCTGAGCGGGGTTGGGCGGGGTCGTCCCGACGCCGTGGGAGCCGGTGGGCGGTGCGGCCGGGTCGGTTCAGCGGCGGCTGCCGAACAGTGAGCGGCGCAGTCGGCGCAGGGGCGCGAAGAGCGACACGCGTGCACTCCTGCTCCTGTGGCTGCGCGTCACGTCACGCGAGGTCAGTTCTCGCATCAGCAGCGTCGCCTCCGCCGACTCGCGCTGCGGGACGGCAGGGCCGCCGAGCACCGAGAGGTGGCGGTCTAGGCGCGAGCTGGTCGCACCGCTCCCGCATGTGATGGCAGGCACTCGCGCCCTGCTGCGCATTGTTATCTGTTCCATGTCACTCCCCACCCGTACGAGGCACCCGGCCCGGGCAGGGTAACCCTATCGCCCCGGCGGGACACCCGTGTATCCCGCCGGCATGATTCACCACACCCGTACACGGGTTGACAATTACTCTCTGAATGCGGGTGTTTCCAGGGCGAGTTGGACAGCGTGCATGCGTTTTCCGGACTCCATCACATTGATGACCACTCAGGACTGCTTCAAACGCCGTGACTTGAGCTAGCTTGGAGTGGTTTCCGCCGTGTTGCGGATCTGGTTGCGGGACAGGAGGCCGGTCATGGGCGACGTTCCGGGGACGCCGGGATCCGTACGGCTGGTCGCGGGCCGCTACCGGCTGCTGAGCCCGCTGGGCGAGGGCGTGACGGGCTTCGTGTGGCGGGCCCGGGACGAGATGCTGGGGCGCGAGGTCGCCGTCAGGGAGATCAGTGCACCCGCCTCCGCCGACGCCGGAGAGGCGCGCAGGCTGTACGACCACCTGGAGAACGCCGCCCGCACCGCCGGCCGCGTCTCGCACCGCAACGTGGTCGCCGTCCACGACGTGGCCACCGACGACGGCCGGCCGTGGATCGTCATGGAACTCGTCCGAGGGCTCACCCTCGCCGACGTCCTCGACGCGGAGGGCCCGCTGCCGCCGCACCGCGCCGCCCACATCGGGGCGGAGATCCTGGCCGCCCTGCGGGCCGCCCACGCCGCGGGCGTGCCGCACGGGGACGTCAAACCGTCGAACGTGCTGATCGCCAACGACGGGCGGGTGATGGTCACCGACTTCGGAACACTGACGGCCGACGACACTCCGGGGTTCGGAGCACCGGAGAGGGCGCCGGGCAGGGCCCCGCGCCCGGAATCGGACCTGTGGTCGCTGGGGGCGCTGCTGCGCGCGGCCGTGTCGCCGCCTTCGCGGCGGGAGTGGTCGCCCTCGGGGGAGGAGCCGTCGCCCTCACGGGAAGAAGGACTGCCGCCCGGCGCGGAAACCGGGCTCCGGAGCCCGAAGGCAGCGGGCGCCGCCGACGGCCTGGGCCCGGTCGTCGCCGGGTTGTTGCGCCCCGACCCCGCGGACCGGCTCGACGGGGCGGAGGCCGAGCATCAGCTGCGTCTCGCGAGTGCGGGAGGCGGCGTGCGTACCGACACGCCGGCGTCCGCGTCCTCCACGGACACCGCACCGAGCACCGCGGCGGACCGCGCGGGAGAGCCGGACGCCGGACCCGCCGCCCGGCAGCCCGCGGCCGTGACCGCGGCGGCGACCGGGCCGGACGAGACCAGGCGGGCCACGGCGGTGCTCGCCGTGGGGGTGGCGCTGATGCTGCTCATCGTGGCGGCCCTGGTCTGGGTGCTGGTCGGAGGCGGCGGGTGACCGCCTGCCGGGCGGAGCCGGAGTTCCGGTCCGCCGGCGGACGCTTCCGCGTCCACCGGCAGCCGGGCCGCACCGTGCGCTCAGGGCCTTTCGTCCGGATCCCGCCGGGCTCGCGTGCCCTTGCGCGCACGCTCGCTCATCCGGCCTGATCCGAACGGAAGACCCTAGTCGTTGGCGTTGAACACGGGCAGATAGCCGCCGGACTGACCGGCCGCTGTCGGGTGGTACGACTCGCCGATGTTCAGCCAGTTGACGCTGTGGAGCCATGACGAACCGGAGCAGATCTCGTGACCGGTGAACGTCCCGACGACACTTCCGAAGGTGTACCCGTGGTCCGCCGCACGCTTGGCGGTCGCCGTGTTGAGGTGGTCCGCAGCGTCGTTGATGGCTCGCCGCTCGTTCTCGCTCAGGCCGGCGACACAGCTGCCGCCCAGCTTGTAGAAGCGGGGATAGCCGAGGACGACGACCCTGGCCGCGGGGGCCTTTGCGCTGATCGCCGAGTACACCTGGTCGAGCTTTCCCGGCAGGGTCGTGTCGACGTACGCCTTCGCCTGGTTGATCCGGTTGATGCAGGTCGACTCGGACTGCAGGACGCATGTGGTCATGACGTCCGCGAAGCCGGCGTCATTGCCGCCGACGGTGATGGAGACGAGGTCGGTGGCGGAGCTGAGCGGGCCGAGCTGACTTGCCGTGACATCACCCGTACGAGCGCCGGAGCAAGCGGTGAACGCGAACGACGAGGGTGAATTGGAGTTCGCCCAGAGCTTGGGGAAAGCCCTGGTGCTGCGCTTGCAGTTACCGCTCGCGCTGTCGTAACTGCCGGCTCCCACACCGGAGGAGTAGGAGTCGCCGAGGGCCACGTAGTCCAGTGACTGGGCGGTGGTGTCGGCCTGCGCCGGGCCCGCTCCGGTGAGAGCGAGGACAGCGCCGAGGAGGAGTGATGATGAGAATGCCGCGACTCGGGACAGTTTCATGGAACCTCCCTTTAGCAGGATCTCTGCCTCAACTTTGGTACCAGCGGACGGACTTCACCGGAAGTGTCCATGCCAAGAATTGTTACTGACGAGTTAGTGGGGCGCCTGGGGCGCTGTGGCACGAAGCGACTGATCCGCCGTCAGAAAGGGCCGGTGTCGGTGCCGCGACAGGCACGGGCCGACGCGGGGAGGCGCGGGGGTTCACGGAGGTGCGCCGTCGCCGCGGCCCACGGGAAGTGCCGGGCCGTCCCGCGCGACCGGCGCTGAACGGACATCGGCCGCAGGTCCCGCCGCACCGGCCGCACCACCGCACCGGTCACACCGGCCGCACCGGCCGCACCGGGCAAAAGACGGTGCGGCGGCCGGTGACGTGCCGGATCATGGGCGCCATGTCTGCCAACCCCCAGGACGCGCTGCCGATCCGGCTCAACGTCGACGACAGCGATTCACCCTCCGACGTCGTCGACGCGCTGTTCCTCGGCCGCTTCGCGACGGGCGAGCAGCCGTACTCGCACAGCTCCTCGATCGACCGGGTCAAGTCCGGCGCGACGATGCTGCCACCCGGCGCCTCCGTGCTGCGCTCGGCGCGCGACGACGACCGCAGCGCCACGCTCGCCCAGGGAGACGGCTGGACACTGCTGGTCTCCCGCTGGAACCGCGCCGCCGACGTCACGGTCACCGCGGTCACCTCCGAGCTCGCGGAACGGATCCTCAAGGCGGCGACGGACGGCGCGGCGGACGAGCCGGAGCCGGAGGCGTCGAACGTGACCATGGGATTCTGGTACGTCTCACCGCGCCGCGGCCCGCACCGCACGACCCGGCAGATCGCCGCCGGCACATGGGACGAGGTCCGTCCCAACTACACCGCGCCGGTCGCCGACGCGATGGACCGGCTGATGAAGGTGACCCCGGACGACATCGCGGGCCGGCTGCTGCTGCTCCACGGCCCGCCGGGCACGGGCAAGACGTCCGCACTGCGCACCCTCGCCCGCTCGTGGCGCGACTGGTGCCAGGTGGACTGCGTGCTGGACCCGGAGCGGCTGTTCAACGACGTCGGCTATCTGATGGACATCGCGATCGGCGAGGACGAGGGCACGTCCAAGGGGCGCTGGCGGCTGCTCCTCCTGGAGGACTGCGACGAGCTGATCCGCGGCGAGGCCAGGCACACGGCGGGCCAGGCGCTGTCCCGCCTGCTCAACCTGACGGACGGTCTGCTGGGCCAGGGCCGCAACGTCCTCGTCGGTGTCACCACCAACGAGGACCTGGAGCGGCTCCACCCGGCCGTCGTCCGCCCGGGCCGCTGCCTGGCCCGCATCGAGGTGGGCCCTCTGACACGGCCCGAGGCCGTGTCGTGGCTCGGCACGGAGGAGGGCGTGGGCCGCGAGGGCTCGACGCTCGCGGAGCTCTACGCGCTCCGCCGCGGCACGGCGCCGGCGTCGGTCCCGACGCAGGCCGGAGGGGGCGCGGACGCGGGCCTGTACCTCTGACGCGGCGGCGGGAAGCAGCCCGGGACGGTGGTCGAGGACCGGAAAACGGCCGGGCGGCGGAAACAGCCCCGTACGGGGCCCGCTTCTTTCCCCGCGCGTCTCCGCGTCAGTTCCCCGCGCCGTACACCGCCCGCACCGCGTCCTCGACCGCGCCCACCGCCGTCTCCTCCGGGATGCCGAGGCGGCGCGCCAGCGTCGCGAACTCCGCCGCCGCCTCGGCCACCCGCCGCTGGGCCGCGTCCCCCGCCGCCGCGACGAACGTCCCGTTGCGGCCCTTCGTCTCGATCACCCCGTCGCCCTCCAGCGCCCGGTACGCCTTCGCCACGGTGTTGGCCGCGAGCCCCAGTTCCTCCGCGAGACCGCGGACGGTCGGCAGGCGGTACCCGACGGGCAGCGTGCCGGAGCGGGCCTGCTCGGCGATCTGGGCGCGCAGTTGCTCGTAGGGCGCGTCGGACGAGTCGGCATCGACAGTGATGTTCAAGGTCACGGCGTGATTGTCCCCCACGACCCGGAAATTGGGAGGCGCCGCCGCCGCCCACACGCGTAGCGTCCGTCCCCATGACTGTGATCGTCCGTGATTTCCGTCCCGAGGACGCCGAGGCCGTGACGCGGGTACGGCGTGCCTGTCTGCCCTTCGAGGTGATGACGCCCGCGTCCCTCCTCCTCGGCGTCGAGACGGCCAACCCCGCCAAGAAATACCGTCTGCTGGTCGCGGAGAAGGACGGGGAGCTGATCGGGACGGCCCATGCCGGCATCGCGTACGACTCCACGGAGCCCGGCCAGTCGTTCGTCACCCCGCATGTGCACCCCGACCACCGGGGGCACGGCGCCGGTGGTCTCCTGCTGCGCGTCGCCGAGGACCACCTCGGGGCGGAAGGCGCGACCAACGTGTACGCGTGGGTCCTCGACGACCCGCGGAACCTCGCCTTCGCCGAGAAGCGGGGCTACTCCCCCACCCGTGCCGCCCACTTCCAGCGGCTGGACCTGGCGAACGGCCCGCTCCCCGGTCTGCCGGCACCGTCCGACCTGCCACCCGGCGTCGAACTGCGCACCGCCGCCGACTTCGAGGACGACCCGCGCCCGCTGTTCGACGCGGACGCGGAGGCGACCGCGGACGAACCGGGGGACATCAGCAGCAGCCTCGACGACTACGAGGACTGGATCACCCACACCTGGAACGACCCGTTGCTCGACCGCCGTCTCACCACGGTCGTCGTGGTCGACGGCAGCGTCGCGGCCTACACCGCGGCCCTGACCGACGGCAACACCCGTTACGCGACCGGCATGACCGGCACGATGCGCGCCCACCGCGGCAGGGGACTGGCCAAACTGGCCAAGACGGACTCGCTTCACCGGGCCCGCGCGGCGGGGTACACGGACGCCTTCACCAGCAACGACGCCGACAACGGCCCTATGCTCGCGATCAACAGGTGGTTCGGCTACGAGATCTGTGCGACGGAGGTCCGCCATGTCCGCCCCCTCGATTGAGGTACGGCTCGTCAAGGCCGGTGCCACGAAGATCCGATACCCCGCACAGCTGCTCACCGACGACGGCACCCGGCTCACGGTCCGCGCCCCGTGGGCCGCGCCGGGGACGCGCGACTTCGGCTTCGTACGCTTCGAGGCCGGGGACGTGTTCACCGAGCACTACTGGCGGGACCGCTGGTACTCGGTCAAGGAGGTCCGCACCGGCGACGGCACCCTGAAGGGCTGGTACTGCGACATCACCCGGCCCGCCGTGCTGGCGGACGACGGCGCCGAGCTGAGCGTCGAGGACCTGGACCTCGATCTGTGGGTCTCGGCGGACGGCAAGGAGATCCTCCGGCTGGACGAAGACGAGTTCGATGCGAGCGGTCTGACCGACCGGGACCCGCAGGCCGCGACACAGGCCGTCCGTGCTCTCGACGAGCTGGAACGTCTCGCCCGCGCGGGCCGCTTCACCGATCTGCTGACGTCGTGAACGGGTGAGGGGGCGGGCCACCACGATGGCCCGCCCCCTCACGTCCTCGCACCTCAGACCGACTGATTCCGGTTCCGGTTCCGCATGAGGAGCTTCTTCAGCCAGGGCCAGGCCAGCAGCACCACGACCACCGCGTACACCGTCACCGAGAACGGCGTGTTGACGAGTCCGACGGCGCTGCCGTCGCTGATCTGGAGCGCGCGCCGCAACTGCTGCTCCGCCGCAGGGCCGAGGATGACACCGATGACGGCGGGCAGGACGGGGAGTCCGTAACGCCGCATTCCGAAGCCGATCAGGCCGATGATCAGCAGGATCACCAGGTCGATGGCCTCACCGCCGACCGCGTACGCACCGACCGCCGCGAAGAACAGGATGCCGGCGTAGAGGTAGGGCCGCGGGATGCGCAGCAGCTTGGCCCAGAGCGGCGCGAGCGGCAGGTTGAGCGCGAGCAGCAGCACCATGCCGACGAACAGCGAGGCGATCAGGCCCCACACCAGGTCCGGCTCGCGCTCGAAGAGCAGCGGGCCGGGCTGGATGCCGTACTGCTGGAACGCGGCCAGCATGACCGCCGCGACGGCGGTCGTGGGCAGGCCGAGGGTGAGCATCGAGACGAGCGTGCCCGCGGCGGACGCGGAGGCGGCCGACTCGGGTCCGGCCACGCCCTCGATGGCGCCCTTGCCGAACTCGTCCTTGTGCTTGGACAGCCGCTTCTCTGTGACGTACGAAAGGAAGGTGGGGATCTCCGCGCCGCCGGCGGGGATCGCGCCGAACGGGAAGCCGATGACGGGTCCGCGCAGCCAGGGCTTCCAGGTGCGCTTCACATCGGACTTCGCCAGCCACGGCCTGCCGACCGGGATCGCGTCGCCGCTGGTGCGCCGCAGGTGGGCGGCGACCCACAGGGCCTCGCCGATCGCGAAGAGACCGACCGCGACGATGACGACGTCGATGCCGTCGGCGAGCTGGAGCGACCCGAAGGTCAGCCGCTGCTGACCGGTCATCTGGTCGAGTCCGACGAGGCCGAGGGTGAGACCGATGAGCAGCGACGCGAGGCCCCGGATCCGCGAGGAGCCGAGCACCGAGGTGACGGCGATGAACGCCAGCACCATGATGGCGAAGTAGTCGGGGGCGCCGATGTCGACGGCCAGCTCGGCCACCGTCGGGGCGAGCGCCACCAGCAGGACGGTGCCGATCAGACCGCCCGCGAAGTGTCCGCCCGCCGCCGCGGCCAGCGCCTGGGCGCCGCGGCCCGCCTTCGCCATCGGGTTGCCCTCGATCGCGGCGACGACGGCCGCGCTCTCACCGGGCGTGTTGAGCAGGATCGAGGTGGTGGAGCCGCCGAACATGGCCCCGTAGTAGATGCCGGCGAACATGATGAACGCGCCGGTCGGCTCGAGACCGTACGTGACGGGCAGCAGCAGCGCGACGGCCATGGCCGGACCGATACCGGGCAGGACGCCGATGGCCGTACCGAGCAGGACGCCTATGGCGGCCCAGAGCAGGTTGATCGGAGTGAGCGCCGTGCCGAAGCCGTCGAGGAGGGAGTTCAGGGAATCCATCAGAGCACTCCCATCAGCGGGCCACCGGGCAGCGGTACGCCGAGCAGGTTGTTGAAGACGAAGTAGGTGACGAGGGACAGGACGGCCGCGATCAGCGGGTCACGGTCGACGCGACGGCTGCCGAGCGCGTAGGCGGAACCCCAGAAGAGCAGCGCGCCGGAGATCGGGAAGCCGAGCGGTCCGATGAGGACGGCGTTGCCGAGGAACACCCCGGCGAGGAGCAGGACCGTCCGCCAGTCGCTCGGCTCCGAGAGGTCGATGTCCTCGCCGCCCTCCGCCTCGCCCCGGCCGCCTCTGAGCACGTCGATCGCGAGGAGGACGGCGACGACCAGCAGGCCGAGGCCGACGACGACCGGAACGGTCTTGGGGCCGACGGGCCCGCGCTGGGCGATGTCGACATCCATGGTGAGCGCGTCCGTGAGGACGAGGACACCGATGACGAGAAGCAGCAGGCCGACGCCGAGCTCGGAGTGTTCACGCAGCCAGGAGCGCCGGCTGCCGGTCTCTGTCGTGCTCACAGCCCCAGCTCCTTCAGCACCTGGTCGACGCTGTCGTCCTGTTGGTCGAGGAAGTCGCCGAACTCGTCGCCGGCGAGGAAGGCGTCGTCCCAGCCGTTCTTCTTCATGGAGTCCCGCCACTCCTGGGAGTCGTGCAGCTTGGTGACGAGCCCGATGAGCTTGTCCCGCTCCGGCTCGGACAGGCCGGGCGGTGCGACGATGCCGCGCCAGTTGGTGAACTCGGTGTCGAGGCCGGCTTCGCGCAGGGTGGGAGCGTCGAGACCGGGGACACGCTCGGGTCCCGTGACGGCCAGCAGCCGCAGCTCGCCCGACTTGATCTGGTCGAGGTACTCCCCCACTCCGGAGACACCGAAGGCGACCTTGTTGCCGAGGATGGAGGCCAGCAGTTCGCCGCCGCCGTCGAAGGGGATGTAGTTGACGGTCTTGGGGGCGATCCCCGCGGCCTTCGCCATCAGCATCGGCGCGAGGTGGTCCGGCCCGCCGGGCGACGAACCGCCGCCGACGGGCAGCTTGCCCGGGTCCTTCTTCCACGCCTCGAGCAGTTGGCCGATGCTCTTGTACGGGGAGTCCTTGGACACCACCACGATGTCCTGCTCCTCCGTGAGCCGGGCGATGGGGGTGGTGTCGGCGAGCGTCTTGGGCGACTTGTTGGTGTGTACGGCGCCGACGACGCCGAGGCCCATGGACATGGCCAGCTTGCCGTTGCCGTGCTCGCCTGCGAGCCGGGCCAGACCGACGGTGCCGCCGGCGCCGGGCAGGTTGAAGACCTCGATGTTGTGGGTGAGCCCTGCGTCCTCTGCGTTCTT
The DNA here is from genome assembly GCF_042888225.1 of Streptomyces sp. NPDC003023. Lineage (NCBI taxonomy): Bacteria > Bacillati > Actinomycetota > Actinomycetes > Kitasatosporales > Streptomycetaceae > Streptomyces > Streptomyces sp. NPDC003023. Next base: position 71,284 of record NZ_JBIAPL010000007.1, on the reverse strand, counting down.
CGCGGCGGTGCGGGCGGTGATGTCGTAGCCGCCGCCGGGCGTGTTGGGAACCATGAACCGCAGTCCGGGGATCTGCGTCCCGGTCTCGGCACCGCTGCCCGTAGTGAGCAGCGGCGGCCCCACGAGCACCAGCAGCGCCGCCCCGAGCAGGGCAATGGGGGTGCGCATTCGCAACTGATCGCCTCTCGTCGTGGATGTGTGAAGTGGCCCACATGTTGCCTGCGCGTTAAGAAGCTGTCTCTCTTCCGGAATCAACGGACGTTGTGAACCTTGTGGTCGCGGCTTAGCGTGACGTCGTGACAAAGGTGCTGGTGGTGGACGACGACTTCATGGTCGCCAAGCTGCACAGCCGCTATGTGTCCCAGGCGGAGGGGTTCACGGTCGTCGGGGTGGCCCACAGCGGCGCGGAGGCGCTGCGCGCCGCCGAGCGGCTGCGGCCCCACCTCGTGCTGCTCGACGTCTATCTGCCCGACATGGACGGGATCGCCGTACTGCGCGAGCTGCGGGCCGCGGAGGCGCTCGACCGTGCCCGACCGCCCGTCGACGCCCTCTTCATCACGGCCGCCCGCGACGCCGCGGTCATCCGCTGCGCCCTGCGCGCGGGCGCTCTGCACTATCTGATCAAGCCCTTCAACCAGGCCGCCCTCCATGAGCAGCTCCGGCATGTGGCGGCGCTGCGCTCGCGTCTCGACCGGATGGACGAGGCCCGCCAGGAGGACGTCGACCAGATCTTCGGCGCCAGGCCCCCCGGCTCCCGTGAACTGCCCAAGGGCCTCGCTCCTCACACGGCCGAGCTTGTCGAGCGGATCCTGCGCGAGCACCCGGGCGACCTGTCCGCCTCCGAATGCGCCCAGGCCGGCTCACTGTCGCGCGTCAGCGCCCGCCGCTACCTCGAGTACTTCGCGGAGACGGGCCGCGCCGAGGTGACCCTGCGCTACGGCGGCACAGGCCGCCCGGAACGCCGCTACCGCCGCATCGGCTGACGGGCCCGGCCCGGACGGGCCACCAGGATCGCGGACCGGGACGCTGCTCCGCTGCCGGGCCCGAGGCGGTTGCGGCCACTGATCGAGATCGGGGGCCCGCGCGAACCGATCAGTCCAGTGCGTCTTGACAAGCAGCGCGTTCGGGCATGACGGACAAGCCCGGCATGGTCCCGTCAACGACGCGACTCGTGATCACCGAGGGCCTGTCGGCGCCAGGTGCCGTCGGCCTCGGGTACCGGCGGCTAGGCTGCCGGTCATGACCGACTTCGTGCAGGTGTCCACTGCGACTGAAACCCGGGACCAAGCAATCGAGTTGGCGAAATCCGCCGTCCGCGAGCGGCTTGCGGCCGGGGCTCAGGTCATCGGCCCCGTGACGTCCGTCTTCTGGCACCTCGGGGAGTTCGGCACCGGTGAGGAGTGGCAGCTGCTGCTGACCACACGCACCGAGCGCTACCCCGAGCTCGAGACGCATCTGCTGGAGCACCACCCCTGGGAGACGCCGCAGGTGCAGGCAGTGCCCGTTGTCGCGGGGTCCAAAGGGTGTCTGAGCTGGGTGGCGAAGAACACCGCTCCGGAGAACGGCAGGTAGGTCAGAGCACAGCCGCTCGCTCGAGCGCGTCGTCGACCGCTGCGTTTCCGCAATGGGGCGCGAGCCGCTCGAGTACCGACTGAAGCCGTTTCCTGGGCCGCACGGATGCGACGCCGTTCGTCAGAGCGAGAGCCTGGCCGGTGACCGCGGCGGCCTGGTCGACCTCACCGGCCGTCAGGTAAGCCTCCGCCAGCCAGGAAAGATACAGAGCTTTGTCCCTCGCGTGGGTGTCGTCGTGACCGGCGAGAGCCTGCTCGACGTGCTCCGGGACGGCCCGCCCGAACTCGGGGCGTCGGTCAGCCCACCACCTCCGTGTCGTAGAAGCAGTAGTGCCCCGCGATGGCGGCCACGCCTGGTTTTGGGTCGAGGTACGCCCAGACCAGATCGTCCGCGCCGGGCACCGACCAGTAGGAGGCGTCGCCCTTGAACGGGCAGTGGGTGCGGGTGCCGGAGGGGGTCAGGAGGTCGGTCCGTACGTCGGCGGGCGGCAGGTAGTACCGGTCCGGACAGCCGGTCTCGCGCAGGACCAGGGGCTGCCGGCTCTCGGCGAGCGTCCTTCCGTCCCGGACGACGCGGACGTGCTCGGTCCCGGCCTCGACGGTGATCCGGTGTCCCCGGCCCGTCTTCGTGTGCGTTGAGTGTGAGGTCATATCCGGATCAGCACCCGAACGGGCCCCGCTGTTCCCGCCCACGCCCGCCCGGCCGCCGGTCCTGGGGCACGGACGCCGTTTGGGCGTCCATGGTTTGTCATGGGGTCCGGAACCATGGTCCGGGCCGCGAGCACCTGTGGCCGTGAGGAGTTGCGCGAACATGCGTAGAGCGCACTCGAAATCGCCTCACCGTTCCGGGGCACCCCATGGAACGACATGCCTTCGGTGGCACGGCACGGTCAGTGGCCGCACGGCGCCACCGCAGAAGCGGTTCGTGCGAAGTGCGGACCGGCAACGGCTGTCAGGGTGGCCATGGGCGCGTGGGATGTGCGCGCTGCCCCGATGTGTACAGCGGATCCGTCTCGCGCGGTCGGCCGCCGTATCCCGTTTCCTGATCCGGCTCCCGCCGCTGGGCCTGATCGCTCGGCGGCGCTTCGCCGGTGGTCGTGGGGGTGCGCAGGATGAGGACGGCCATGTCGTCGTGACCGTCGCTGGGGTGATGGTCGGCCAGGGCTTTGCACAACTGGTCGACCGGCGCCTGAGCGTGCCGGTGGGCCGTGGCGGCGAGCGAGTCCAGCCCGCGGTCCAGCGGCTGGTCGTGCCGTTCGACCAGTCCGTCCGTGTAGAGGATGACGGTGCTGTTCGCCGGCAGGGGGAAGGTGTGGTCGGGCCGGGGCAGGGTGGCGTCCACCCCGAGCGGCAGCCCTGGTTCCGCCTCGAGGTAGCGCACGTCGCCGTCGGGCAGCAGGACGAGAGGCGGCGGGTGTCCCGCGCTGGACCACCGCAGGACCCAGCCGTGATCAGCGGGCTCGATGCGGGCCACGCACGCCGTGGTGACGAGATGGCCGCCGGTCATGTGCATGATCCGGTCCAGTTGTGCCAGTGACGAACTGGGCGGGCTTTCCGCGTCGAACGACAGCGCCCGCAGCATGCTACGGGTCTGGGACATCGCGGCTGCCGCCCTCATGTCGTGGCCCACCACATCACCGATGATCGCGACGCAGGAACCGTCGGGGAGTTTCACCGCGTCGTACCAGTCACCGCCCAGGTGCCCGGGCGCGTTGGCCGGCCGGTAGATCGTGCACGACTCGAACGGCTGCAGGTCCAGCAGTTGAGGCAGCAGCAACCGTTGGAACTGCTCGGCGCTGTTGCGGACCTGGTGATACAGGCGGGCGTTCTCGATCGCGACACCCGCGGTCCCGGCAAGCGCCAGGATCACCCCCTCGTCGTGCCGGTCGAACGGCTTGCCGTCCTGCCGGTCGGACAAGTACAGGTTGCCGTACACACGGCCCCGGACGGAGATGGCGACCCCGAGCAGCGAACGCATCGGCGGGTGGCCGGGCGGGAAGCCGGCGGACTCCGCGTGGTCGGCGATGTTCTCCACCCGTAACGGCTCCGGATGATGGATCAGGTGCCCCAGCAGGCCACGCCCCCGGGGCAGCTCCACCCCGGAGAGATTTGCCAGCTCCTGGGTGCTGAGACCGAGAGGGATGAACTCCGCGAGGAGTTCTCCCTCGTCGTCCAGCACGCCCATGGCCCCGTAGCGGGCGCCGACCAGGTCCATGGCCGTGCGCACGATCCGACGCAGCACCGTCGGCAGCTCCAGTGCGCTGCTGATGCCGAGTACCGCCTCGAGCAGCCCTTGCAGGCTTCGCTGCGCCCGGGCGAGAGCGTGCATCTGCTCACCGATGCGGTCCAGATCGGAACTGAGCGGCAGATTGAGCAGCGACATGTAGGGAACGTCTGCCGAGTCGTCGGAGGGCGTGTCCTGCGGGTCCCGCACCACTGACCTCACTCTCCTCCCGCCGCGGCTGCGGCGCCGGCGGGGGCATACCGCCGTCCGCGTCCAGCTCAGGCCATACGACCACACAACAGTCCCCGGACCGCGGTCATGGACGCGGGCCGTGCACCGTATGGCCCAAACCCGGCGGCCGAGCCGGGCGTGGGCCCCACGGCGGTCGGCACGGGCGGCGTTCGCGGTCCGAACGGCGGCGCTGTTCGGGATCGGCCGGCGCAGGACCGCGACTGCGGGCGGGCGGCACGGCCGCTGAGGGATACGGGGCGAGGCTGCCCTCCGCCTTTCGGGCGGAGGGCAGCCTCATGTGTGCGTGGGTCAGTCGAACACGGACGCGCAGGTGGTGGGCTTCGCGTTCGCCGGGTCGAGGGCGTTGGCGACCTCGTGGTAGGCGATCAGGTCGAACACGCCGATCGCGACGTGCTCGGAGAAGTCGACGGGGCAGAGGTCCTGGAGCAGTACGTTGCGGACGTTCGGACCGCTGAGGTACTGCGACTGCCAGGGAGTGACCACCTCGTCGTAGCGGGTGGCGATCACGGTGTACTTCACGCCGGGGACGGTGTCGCCGCCCTCGTTGAGCCGGGTGATGAAGTCGGATCCGGCGACCTGGTCGGCGAGGGCGGGGGTGCTGTCGTTCAGCAGGTCGCCCACGCTCGGGAAGTACGGCAGCAGTTTGGTGAAGCCGTTCAGGGTGGTGCCGTGGTTGCTCGGCGCGATGCCGACCAGGGCACCCACCTTCTCCGCTCCTCCGAGGAACTTGAGGTAGTGGCGCGGCATCATGCCGCCCTGGGAGTGGCCGACGATGTCGGTCTTGGAGGCGCCGGTCGCGGTGAGGACCCGGTCGACGTAAGCGGACAGCTGCTCCGCCGACTTGTCGACAGGGCCGAGGCCGTGGAAGAAGGGCACGTTCGGGAGCTGCCCGTAGTCGAGGGAGAAGACGCAGTAGCCGCGCTTCACCAGGTACGGGGCGAGGACGAGCCAGTTGTCCACGGAGTTGCCGAACGTTCCGTGGACGAGGACGACGGGGCGGGGATGGGCGGCGGAGGGCTTGCAGTCGTAGTCGTTCCAGCCACTACTGGGGGCGGCAGCGACCTCTTGCGCGGTAGCGGTGGCGGCTGGGGTGAGGGCGACGACCACTGCAAGCATGAAGGCTGACAGCGGTCTGAGCGCACGTTTCCAAGGCAGCATCGATCGGTCTCCTTGCGGCTCAAGGGAGTTGCGATGGCTGGATATGCTGTGCTCACGACAACTTACGGGCGAGTAACCACCACTGGGAAGTTACGCGTCGGTAAAGACTGACTTTTCTTCAACCTCCGGCCGCGCGGGAGGACTTCGGCCTCTACGCGGCCAGCGACCCCGGCACGACCGCCCGCGGGCCGAACTTCGCCCGAGCCCGGTCCGCCACTTCCTCGATCCGGCGCGCCCGCTCGTCGGCGGGGTCGAACGTCAGCTGACGCGCCGCCCGTTCGGCCGCGGTCAGGCCCTCCGCCCGCAGCGACAGGCCACGCACCCTGGCCCGCTGCAGCCCGAGCCCCGCGTGGAGCGCGTACGCGACGTCGGCGAGCGTCCCCGAATGGGCGGTGAGTTCGCGCAGAGTGCGGGTACGGGTGGTCGTTGACCGGTCGGCGTAGCGCACGGTGAGCGTCAGCGACCGGCACACCTGGTGCTCGCCGCGCATCCGCACACCCAGCTCCTCCGCGAGCGAGAGCAGCGCCCGCCGGTGCTCCGCCTGGTCCAACTCATCGATTCCGAAGGACCGTTCGGCGGCGATGGAGCGTGAGAGGGCGTTCGGGACCACCACCGTACGGTCGATGCCGCGCGCCCGCTCCCACACCTCGCGCCCGACCCGCGCGCCCAGGATCCGCTGGACCACCGCGAGGGTCGCGCCGGCGAGCCGGCCGACGGAGTCCAGCCCGTACGCGCACAGGGTGCGGGCGGTCACCGGTCCCACCCCGTCGAGCGCGGCGACCGGCTTGTCCGCCAGGAAGGCAGCGGACTCCTCCTCCGTCACCACCAGGGTCGTACCGGGGACGGCTTCCCGTGCCGCCATCCTGGCGAGCATGGGTACGGGGCCGGCGCCGATCACGCAGTCCACGCCGCAGTGCGCGAGTGCCCGTACCCGCAGCAGGGCGGCGAGCTGGGCAGCGTCCCGCCCGAAGTACCGCTGCGCGCCCCGGACGTCGACGAGCGCCGCGTCCGGCGGCAGGGCCTGGACGACAGGGCTGATGTCCTCGGACAGGGCGAGCAGCGCGGGCAGTGCCGCCAGGGCCGCTCCCGTCCCGGGTGCGGGCTGTGCGAGCAGGAAACGTACGCAGAGGATCATCCCGCGCTCCCCGGGCTCTGGTGCCACAACTTCCTTCCACCCGCCGCCGGCTCACCGGCGGGTTTGAGATCCGCCCACGGGTTGAGCTCGTAGCCGGTCGGCAGCTGGATACGGCGGCCGCCGCCGGCGCCCCTCCCGCTCTCCGGCGCGGGCGCCGACCCGCTCTCCGATTCACCTTCCGGCTTGTTCCCCGGCGCGGGCGCCGCCAGCCGGGCGGCGACCGCGTCGAGGCCGCCGGTGCGCCGCAGTTCCACCAGCTCCGCCAGGTTCCAGGCGGCCGAGCCGACCACGCTGAGGCTGCGCGGTCCGCGCCGCTGCACCACTCCGCGTACCAGCAGCAGCCAGGAGTGGAAGACGGTGTGGGCGCAGGCGGCGTGGCTGTCGTCGAAGAAGGCGAGGTCGACCAGGCCGGTGCCGTCGTCGAGGGTGGTGAAGATGACCCGCCTGCCGGAACGGATCGGCGGGGTCTGAGTGGCCGCCTTGGCGCCCGCGACGAGCACCGTCGCCCCGTGCGACGCACCGCGCAGCCGCTGCGCGGAGAGCACGCCCAGCTCGGCCAGGAAGGCATGGTGATCCGCCATCAGGTGGCGGGAGGTGTCCATGCCGAGCACCCCCAGTTCGGCGCTGAGACGTTCGGCGTCGCCGAGGTCGGGCAGCCCGACGGGGGCGGTCTTCTGCCCGTGGGCGAGGGGGAGCTGGCTGCCGTAGGAGGCGGCACCGCGCCGGCCGCGGTGCAGCTCGGCGAGATGCAGCAGCAGGTCGCGCCGGTTGGCGCCGAAGGCGTCGAGCGCGCCGACCTGGGCGAGCCGCTCGGCGACCGGCCGCCCGGGACGGGCCCGCTGCCAGAAGTCCAGCAGTGAGGAGTACGGCTGCCCGGCCTCGATACGGTCCGCCTCCGCCTCGCTGATGCCGTGGACGTCCGAGAGCGCGAGCCGCAGGCCCCACTGCCCGGAACCCTCACCATCAGACACCAGTTCGATTCGATGGGCGACCGCCGACCGGTTCACATCCAGCGGCAGCACCGGAACCCCGCGCCGCCGTGCGTCCGCGAGCAGCAGCCGCTTGGGATACATGCCGGGGTCGTGGGTGAGCAGCCCGGCGTAGAAGGCCGCCGGGTGGTGCGCCTTGAGCCACGCCGACTGGTACGTCGGCACGGCGAACGCGACCGCGTGCGCCTTGCAGAAGCCGTAGGACCCGAATGCCTCGATGATCTCCCAGGCGCGGCCGATCACCTCGGGCGCGTATCCCCTCGCCCCGGCGCTCTGCGCGAACCACGCCTTGATCTTCCCCTGCGACTCGGGATCGGACAGACCGCGCCGCACCCGGTCGGCCTCGTCGCGTCCGCAGCCGGTCATGATGTCCAGGATCTCGATGATCTGCTCGTGGAAGACCACCACCCCGTACGTCTGACGCAGCGGCTCCTCCAGGTCGGGATGCGGATAGCGGGCGGGCGCACGGCCGTGCCTGGCCTCGATGAACGGCCGCACCATGTCGGCCGCGACGGGGCCCGGCCGGAACAGCGAGATGTCGACGACCAGGTCGCCGAAGGTCTCCGGCTGCAGCCGTCCCACCAGATCGCGCTGGCCCGGCGACTCGATCTGGAAGCAGCCCAGCGTCTCGGTCGACTTGATGAGCCGGTAGGTGTCCGGGTCGCCCGGCGGTACGGCGTCGATGTCGATCTCCTCGCCGCTCGCCCGCCGCACCTCTGCGACCGCGTGCGCCATCGCCGACTGCATCCGCACACCGAGGACGTCCAGCTTGAGCAGCCCGAGCTCCTCCACGTCGTCCTTGTCGAACTGCGACATGGGAAATCCCTCGCCGCTGGTCGGCACCACCGGCGTACGGGTGAGCAGCGAGGCGTCGGAGAGCAGCACGCCGCACGGGTGCATGGCGACCCCGCGGGGCAGCGCGTCCAGCGCCTCGACCAGCTCCCACAGCCTGCCGTGCTCCTCTCCCGCCACGTCGCGCAGCTCCGGCAGCTCCTCCAGTGCCACGCGGGCGTCGCGGGCCCGGATGTGCGGGAAGGACTTGGCGATCCGGTCGATCTCCGCCGGGTCCATGGACAGGGCGGCGCCCACGTCCCGTACCGCGTGGCGGACACGGTAGGTCTCGGGCATGGAGACGGTCGCGACCCGTTCCTCACCGAAGCGGCCGATGATCGCCCGGTAGACCTCGAGCCGGCGGGCGGACTCCACGTCGATGTCGATGTCGGGCAGGACCCGGCGGCGCTTGGAGAGGAAACGTTCCATCAGCAGGCCGTGCTCGATCGGGTCGGCGTGCGCGATGCCGAGGAGGTGGTTGACCAGCGAGCCGGCGCCGGAGCCGCGGGCCGCGACCCGGATACCCATCCCTTTGACGTCGTCCACGACCTGGGCGACCGTCAGGAAGTAGGAGGCGAAGCCGTGGTGGGCGATGATGTCCAGCTCGTGGTGCACCCGCTCCCAGTACTCGCGCCGGCCGTCGTAACCGCGCAGCACCATCCCGGCGGCGGCCCGGGAGGCCAGCACCCGCTGCGCCGTGCGGTACTCCGCGCCGACCAGGGCCGGCTCGGGGAAGTGGACGCTGCCGATCCCGAGGTCGTCCTCGGGATCGACCAGGCACTGCGCGGCCGTCTCCTCCGTCATGGCGAGCAGCCGGTGCGCGAGTTCGCGCCGGAAACCGGCGGCCTCCGAGACCTGCTCGGCGAGGCGGGCCATCGCCGCCGTGTCCTTGAGCCAGCGCTCGCCGCTGTCGAGACCTTTGCGCGGGTCGATCGGCACCAGGCGGCGGGCCGCGTCGAGGACGTCGGCGACCGGCCCCTGGCCGGGATCGGCGTAACGGACGGCGTTGGTCAGCACCGCCCGTACACCCTGCTCGGCGGCGAGGCCGAGGGTGCGGGCGGCGTGCCGCAGCGATCCCGCGCCGGTGCCGGTGCGGCCGTGGTGCACGACCTCCAGGCGCAGCCGGTCGCCGTACCGCTCCCGCCAGGGGGCGAGCAGCTTGGCGGCACGGTCCGGGCGGCCGGCGGCCAGGGCGCCACCCACCTCGGAGGCAGGGCCGAGCAGCACGGTCAGCCCGTCGCCGTGATTGGCGTCCCAGGGCAGCAGCGGACTGCGCGGGTCGGCGGCGTGGGCGGCGGTGATCATCCGGCACAGCTCGGCCCAGCCCCGGCGGTCACGGGCGAGGAAGACGGTACGGGGCGCGGACTCGTCGACGAACGCCCCGCCGCGCACCGGTGTACGGCGCCGCTCGGCGGGCCCGTCCTGCCGCTCCCGCTCCCCCACGGCGAGGTCGACCCCGAACAAGGGCCGCACCCCCTCCTTGGCGCAGGCAGAGGCGAAGCGGACCGCGCCGGCGAGGGTGTCGCGGTCGGTCAGCGCGAGGGCGTCCATACCGCGCTCGGCGGCACGCCCGGCCAGCCGCTCCGGGTGGGACGCCCCGTATCTCAGGGAGAACCCGGAAACGGTGTGCAGATGCGTGAAGCCTGACACCTGCACCTCCTGGATCAGTCGTTCTCACCTCCCCCACCTCCACCATAGACCAGTTTCGAACATGCGTACGACACATTGTCCGGCGCCCTGCCACCCGGCGGCGCAGTGCCCGGCTCCGGGTCGCACAGTGCCCGGCTCCGGGTCGCGCAGGGGCCCCTGCCAGGGGTCATACGACGACCCCGCCAAGGCTCATACGGTGACCCGCGGCCGCGACGGGGCGGCACCGGAACGGCCCGGCAGCGCGGTCGCGAGGAACATGCCGAACCCCGCAACGAGCGCCAGAACCACCGGCGCCGCCCCCGTCCCGGAGAGGGACTCCGCGGACACCGGCCCCCCGCCGGGCGCGGTGAGGGTCATCAGCGCGGTCGCCGCGGCCACCCCCAGCACCGGCCCGACGTTCATCGCGGTCTGCTGGAGTCCGCCCGCCACGCCCGCGTGCTCCGTGGGAGCGTGGCGTACGACGACCGCCGTCGCGGCGACCATCACGGCACCGAATCCGGCACCCAGCAGGAGGAAGGCGCCGCCGACCGCCGTCACGCCGGACGCCCGGTCGAGGCGGGACAGCGCGAGTGCGCCGAGGACGAGGAGGGCCATCGCCACGGCGGTGGTCCGGCGCGGACCGTACCGCCGCAGCAGCACGGCGGTGACCGGCGCGCCCAGCACGATCGCCGCGGGCCCGGGCAGTCCCTGAAGCGCGCTGCCGAAGGGATCCAGGCCGAGGACGCCCTGCAGGAAGTAGGTGCCGGTGAACACGGCCCCGAACAGCACCGCCGACGCGCACACCAGCATCCCGAGCGCAGCGGCGACGGCCGTGGAGCCGAGCACTTCGGGCGGCACCAGCGGGCCGGGGGTGCGCCGCTCGTGCCGTACGAACGCGACACCGGCGATCACGGTCGCGCCGAGTCCCGCCACGGTCGCCGCGGCATGCCCGGCGCCGGGCACGCCCACGAGGGTGTGCACCAGACAGGCCAGGGCGACCGCGAGCAGACAGGCGCCGGGCAGATCGAGCCGGGCCCTCGGCCCGGTCGCCACCGGCGCCGGGTCCCGTACGGCGAGGACGAGCAGCCCGATCACCAGCGCCGGTACGACATTGAGCCAGAAGACGGACCGCCAGCCGAAGTGCCCGGTCAGCGCCCCGCCGACGAGCGGACCGGCGGCGGCCGCCACGCCGATGGCGCTGGTGCGCAGCGCGATGGGCGTCCCCAGGCGGTCGGGAGGGAAGGCGGTCCGCAGCATCCCGAGGGTGGCCGGCTGCAGCAGGGCCCCGAACACCCCCTGCACGACGCGCAGCGCGATCACCCAGCCGATGTCCGACGCCAGGCCGATCCCGGCGGAGGCCGCGCCGAATCCCAGGATCCCGGTGGCGAACACCTGCCGGTGGCCGTACCGGTCGCCGAGACGGCCGGAGAGGACGAGCAGGCCGGCCACCGCGATCAGATAGCCGGTGCCGGTCCACTGCACCTGCTCGAAGGAGGCCCCCAGATCCCGCTGCATGGTGGGCTGCACGATGGTCAGCACGGTTCCGTCGAGTGCCACGATCGCCGCTCCGACGACGCTGCCGGCCAGCGTGATCCGCCGGTGGCCCGCACCTGCGGGGGTTCGGGCACTCACCGGCGCTCCGGCCCGAGATGGGCGTCCAGCACGGTACGCAGCAGCGGCTCCACGTCCTCCGTGCCCGTCGCGAGCTGGATGCTGCCCCAGCCCCACAGCTGGGCGATGCCGTGCAGATTCGCCCACAGGGCGGTCGCGACGACCTGCGGCGGGGCGCCCTGCGGGCGCGTCCGCACCTGGGCCACCGCGTCCACGAACCGGCCGAAAAGCGGCAGGCTGGTCTCCCGAAGCCCGAGATGACCGCTCTTCAGCAGGTCGTGGCGGAACATCAGCTCGAACATGCCGCCGCGGGTGCGCGCGAAGTCGAGGTAGAGGCGGCACAGTGCGGCCACCCGGGCACGCGGCTCCTGTTCAACGCCGTCGGTCACTTCGGCGGCCCTGCGCGCCAGGTCGGCGAAGCCCTCCCGGGCGATCGCGGACAGCAGGGAGAGATGGGTGGGGAAGTAGCGGCGGGGAGCGCCGTGCGAGACGCCCGCGCTGCGGGCGATCTCCCTCAGGGACAGCGCGTCGATTCCCCTGGTGGTCACCAACTCGACGCCCACCGCCACCAGACGGGCCCGCAGACCCTCGTCCTGTTCGCTCATGGACAGTGTCTACCGCAGTCGCGTAGACACTGTCTACTACGCGGGTGGACAGTGTCCGCTCTCAGCCATCCGGCTGACTCCGCATGCGGGCACCACGGTCCCCGCCCAGCGTTGGGCCATGGCACAGAAGGCACAGCCACAGACGGACGACGAGCCGCGCGGGGGGTTCCTCGGCCGGATCAGGGACGCGGTGACCGTACGGGCCGCGGTACTGGTCCTCGGCGTACTGGCGCTCCAACTCGGCTTCATCACGTCGTACATCGGCGCCTTCCACCAGCCGAAGCCGCACAAGATCCCGCTGGCGGTCACCTCGCCCGACGCCCAGGTCGCCGACGAGGCCCTGTACCGGCTCGCTCGGCTGCCGGGCGAGCCCCTCGAACCGCGCACCGTCGACGACGAGGCGGCGGCCCGGCGGCAGATCACCGAACGGAAGGTCGCGGGGGCCCTCGTCATCGACCCACGGGGCGGCACCGACCGGTTGCTGGTCGCGGGCGGCGGCGGAGGCGCGTTGTCGCAGGCGCTCGCCGAGGTCGTCACGAAGGCCGGGAATTCCCAGGGCCGCGGCGTACGCGTGGCGGACGTGGTCCCCGGCGCCGCGGGCGACGCGCGGGGGCTCTCCTCGTTCTACCTGGTGGTCGGCTGGTGTGTGGGCGGCTATCTGTGCGCGGCGATCCTCGCGATCAGCGCGGGAGCCCGCCCGGCCGACGCGGGCCGCGCCTTCATCCGGCTCGGCGCGCTGCTGCTCTACTCGATCGCCTCCGGGCTGCTCGGAGCGGTGATCGCGGGCCCGGCTCTGGACGCGCTGCCCGGCAGCGTCTGGGCCCTGTGGGGACTCGGCACGCTGATCGTCCTCGCCGTCGGGGCGATCACGCTGGCGCTGCAGTCGCTCGTGGGGATCGTCGGCATCGGGCTGGCGATCCTGCTGGTCGTGGTGCTCGGCAACCCGAGCGCGGGGGGCGCCTACCCCTACCCGCTGCTGCCACCGTTCTGGCGGGCGATCGGGCCCGCGCTGCCGCCCGGCGCGGGCACGTACGCGGCGCGCTCGATCGCGTACTTCCGGGGCAACGGGGTGGGCGGACCGATGCTGGTGCTCGCGGCGTGGGCGGTCGCGGGCACCGTGGTCACGGCGGTGTGCGCGGGGCTGCGCAGGGGCGGAACGGGAAAGGACACGGCGGAGGGCCGGTCCCCGTCACCCTGACGTGACGGGGCCGGCCCCCTGGAGCCCGGCGTCAGCCGATTTCCGCGCCGAACACCGACAGCGCCTCCGTCACCGGCTGGAAGAACGTCTCGCCGCCCGACGAGCAGTCACCGCTGCCGCCCGACGTGAGGCCGATCGCCGCGTCGCCCGAGAAGAGGGAGCCGCCACTGTCGCCCGGCTCCGCGCAGACGTTCGTCTGGATGAGGCCCTCGACGATGTCGCCGTTGCCGTAGTTGACCGTCGCGTCGAGACCGGTGACTTCACCGTCGTGAACCTGAGTGGTGGAGCCGCTGCGCGTCACCTGCATGCCGACGGTCGCCTCGCCCGCCTGGGTGATCGCCTGCGTGCCGCCGTCGTAGAGGTTGACCTCGCTCGGGTGCTCCGTGGCGCCGCTGTACTTCACCAGCGCGAAGTCGTTGCCCGGGAACTGCGAGTCGACCATCGTGCCGATCGCCGCGCCGCCCGCCGAGTCGGACCACTCGCTGCCGGACTGCCCGCAGTGTCCGGCGGTGATGAAGTGCGGCTCGCCGCCCTTGACCACGTTGAAGCCGAGCGAACAGCGCCCGCCGCCGGAGTGGATGGCGTCGCCGCCGGCGATGAGGGGCTTGAACTCGCCCGCGGTCTTCTTCAGGTCCGCCTTGTCGCCGAGGCCCTTCACGACCTCCTGCAGCTTGGCCCAGTCGGCGCCCTCGACCGTACGGTCGGCCGTGACGACCACCTTGTTGGTGACCGGGTCGGTCGCCCACGAGGTTCCCGGAATGGTCGCCTTGTCCGAGAGGGTCTGCCGTGCGCTCTTCAGCTCCACGAGCGTGTTCTCAACGATTCTGGCCTTGCCGCCCGCCTCGCGCACCGTCTGCGCCGCGTCCTCGCTCAGCACGTTCACGATGAGCGCCTTGGTACGGGCGTCGTAGTACGCCCCGGCCTCAGCGGCGCCCAGGTCCGCCCTCAACGTGTGCGCGAGGTCACCGGCCGCCGGTGCCGAGAGCGCCTTCACCTCGAACTGCGCGGTGTTGTCACTGGCGTTCGCACTCTGGAAAGTGACGCCCGCGGCGACGACGGCGACGATCGCGCCGCCGGCTACCGCCGCTTTCCTCTTGGGTATGCGTCGGTGCTTCAACTTCGACCTCCTGTGGGGGCCGCGCCCGGGCGAGTGGGGTGCCCGGACACGGAGGATGAGCCGCCCACTATTCCGAGGCGTCGCACTCGCACACAAGGTCGACTACTGGACGGGCACACGACAACACGGTTGCGTTCACAGCCTCTTCACAGGAACCGGGCCCGCCGCACGGTGACGAGCCTCCGCCCGATGGTCCGGGCGGAGGCTCGTACAGATCTGCCGACAGGTGCCGACCGCGTCAGTAGACGCTCACTCCATAGGCGTTCAGAGCCTCGGTGACCGGCTGGAAGAACGTCGTGCCGCCCGAGGAGCAGTTCCCGCTGCCGCCCGAGGTCAGGCCGATGGCCCGGCTGCCGGAGTAGAGCGGGCCGCCGCTGTCACCCGGCTCCGCGCACACGTTGGTGCGGATCATGCCGTAGACGATGTCACCACCGCCGTAGTTGACGGTGGCGTTGAGGCCCGTGACGGTGCCGCTGTGGGTGCCCGTGGTGGAGCCGCGGCGGGTGACGGACATGCCCACGGTGGCGTTGGCCGCGCTGGTGATGTCCCGGCTGCCGACGGTGCCGGGATGGGACAGCGAGGTGTTCGAGTAGCGGACGATGCCGTAGTCGTTGCCCGGGAAACTCGACCCGACCGTGGGACCGATGCTCGTGGAGCGCGAGGAGTTGGTGTACCAGGTGCCCGCGCCGTCGGTGCAGTGACCGGCGGTCAGCAGGTAGTAGGTGCCACTGCCGCTGCGGACGTTGAAGCCGAGGGAGCAGCGCCAGCTGGACGCGTAGATGGCGTCGCCGCCGGAGATCAGCTTGGAGAACGTGCCGGGGGTGCGCTCGATGCGCAGGGCACCGGCGTTGGTTCCGGCCTCGCGCCTGATCTTCGCGATCTCGGCCTTCGAGACGGTGCTGTCGGCGGTGACGACAAGGGTGTTCGTCGCCGTGTCGATGTGCCAGGCGGTCCCGGGCACGTCCGCGCTGAGCAGTGCGTCACTCGCGGCGTCGAGCTGACGGGCGTCGTACGCCCGTGCCTCGCCGGCCGTCGCGGTGGGGACCGCCAGTGCGGCGGCCGCGATCAGACCGGTGGCGATGGCCAGCAGACGGCTCGGTCTGCCGGCGGTGATGGTGTGCCGTTGTTTCCTCACGTCTCGTCCCTCCAGGGGGATTCAGGGGCCCGCAGTGGGGTGCCGGACCCGTGAGGCGTCGGCCTGGGGCCGGCGCTGTGGGGGAAGTTTCAGGCCATGCGGTCACACGCCACAAGGGAGTGTTTTTGGCCATGCGGCCTCCGCGGCGGGCGCCGGAGACCGGGAGAACGGGCTCTCAGAGGAGGCTGACCCGGTACTTCGCGAGGGCCTCGGGCACCGGCTGGTAGAACGTGGTGCCGCCGGTACGGCAGTTACCGCTGCCGCCGGAGGTGAGGCCGAGGGCCTTGGACCCGTCGTAGAGCGCGCCACCGGAATCGCCGGGCTCGGCGCAGACGTTGGTCTGGATCATGCCGCGGACCGTGCCGCCTCCGGAGTAGTGGACCGTGGCGTTCAGGCCGGTGACGGTGCCGCTGTGCGTGCCGGTCGTGGAGCCGGAGCGCTTGACCGACTCGCCGACGTAGGCGTCGGCCGCGGTGAAGCCGCCGGAGTGGCTGAGGGCGGCGTTGTCGTACCGGACCAGGGCGTAGTCGTTGCCAGGGAAGCTGGACCCGACGGTCGGCCCGATGAGGGTGGACTGGCCGGAGTCGGCGTACCAGGTGTCGGCGACGTCACCGCAGTGGCCGGCCGTGAGGAAGTAGTAGGTGCTTCCGCTGCGCACGTTGAAGCCGAGCGAGCAGCGGTAGCCACCGCCGTAGATCGCGTCGCCCGGGCCGAGGAGTTGTGTGAAGACGCCGGGGGTGCGGTTGACCGTGATCGCGCCGGCGTCCGTGCCGGCCGTCCTGCGGATCTGGGTGATCTCCGCGTCGGAGACGGTGGAGTCGGCCGTGACGACGACCCGGCCGAGGGCCCGGTCCACGTACCAGGCGGTGCCCTCCACGTCGGCCGCGAGTACGGCGGCGTCGGCACGGGCGAGTTGAGCCGCTCCGGCGGGCCCCGGAGCGGGGGCCGCCGTGGCGGCGGTCGGCGCGGCCAAGCCGGCTGCCAGGGTGGCTGCCGCTGCGAGCAGGGTTGCGGTGCGCTTGATCCTCACTGTGCTCCTCCTGGGAAGAGAGAAGAACCCGCGGTGGCGGGCCCGTGAGGCGCTGCCAGGATGGCGTGTTCCTGACATGTCACCGCCAGTGATAGTGACTTCCGGACAGCGGACGCACAAGACCGCAGGCCGAACGGATCTCAAGTCCGCAGGTGACACGGGCACGACCGGGCCGCCGCCGGGCCGGAAGCCGCCACCGTGCAGGCCGGGTTCGCGGGGTGGCTTCCGGCCGTAAGCCGCGCCGACCGCCAGACCGCCAGACCGCCAGACCGTCCAACCGCCCGACCGTCCGACCGCCGGGGAGGCCGGCACCGGCCGGCAATCGTGACCGCTTCCGGGGACGGCGGTGCGCGGAGCCCCCGGCACGGGGGCTCCCGGCCGCGACGGCACTGCGGGCTCCGGGCTACCGGAACGTGGCACCGGCACCCCCGCACTCCAGCTCCCCCGCGCTCCCCGGCGCACGGCACGGCACGGCAGCGTGCTGACGGGTGGTCAGCAGTTGCAGTCGCAGCAGCAGCCGTCGCAGCAGCAACTGTCCGAGCAGTTGCTGCAGCAGTCACAGCAATCGCAGCAGTCCGAGCAGTCGTACCTGCTGCACAGGCTCTCGCGGCGTTCACCGCTCCACGGGTCCTCGTGCGTGCCGCAGCACATCTGGCAGGTGCAGGCCAGCCCCGCCCAGACCAGGCACCCGGCGATCAGACCCCTCCGATCGCGGCGGGGCGGCTCGGGCGGGAGCGGCCCCGAAGGGCCGCCGGGACCGCCCGGCCCGGGGGCGTACGGATTGCCCGGCACCGGCGGGCCGTAAGGGCCGGGCTGGTGCGCGCATGTCGTCGTACCGAAGGCCCGGTCGACCGAGGTGCGCAGTTCGTGCGCGAGGAGCACGTGCACCAGTTTGCCGTCGGTGAAGCGGGCGTCCCGCAGCGCCAGGCGTATGCCGTGCAGCACGTCGTCGGCGAGGCGGCGGGCCTCGGTGAGCGAGGTGCCCG
This sequence comes from Streptomyces sp. NPDC003023, assembly GCF_042888225.1. NCBI lineage: Bacteria > Bacillati > Actinomycetota > Actinomycetes > Kitasatosporales > Streptomycetaceae > Streptomyces > Streptomyces sp. NPDC003023. The sequence goes on along the minus strand of NZ_JBIAPL010000007.1, from coordinate 53,813 downwards.
TGGCGGTGAGCGGGTTCCACGCACCCGACGCCGCGTCGGCTTCCTGGTCCTCCACTGCGTCCAGCAGATGTGCGAGCCGTCCGAAGAGCCGTCCGGCCTCGGCGAGCGGTGCCGCGTTCTCCGGTCGCCCCGCGAGCACGGCGGTGTGCGCGAAGGCGGCGGCCGTGGCGGTCTCGGTCGGTTCCGTGACCGTCAGCACGGAGGTGCCGGGTCCGGCCAGCGCCTCGATGCCGCCCTGCCGGTCGACCGCGTCGAGCAGCACCGCCGTGTCGAAGCCGAGGGCGGCGCCGGCGCGCGCGCCCGCCCTGTCCCATCCGGCGGCGACCCTGCGGGCCGCGGCGGCCACCGGCCTGCGGGCCAACACGCCGTCGCCGTCGGCGACGTGGTCGCGCACCTTGGCCGACGCGAGCACCAGGGACACCGCGGCGGCCAGGCGCGCGCCCTCACCGCGGGCGACGGGCGCGGTGCGCATGGCACGCAGCGGGCAGGGCCCGGCGGTACGCCGCTGTGCGGGGGTCCGTTCGGTCTGAGCCTCCGTCAGGACCGAGACGATCAGGCCGTCGTAGTTGGTGACGACCCGGGCGAACTGCCCGTGGTCGGCCCGAAGTGCCAGACAGAGTCCGCAGAGATGGGCCATCCATTCCGTTCTGAGCCCATCGGTGAGCCGGTGTGAGCATGGCCTGACGATTCCGAACACGACGCCCCCGTGTGTCGCTGAGATGTGCGGTGGGCATCGTATCCAGCCAGGCCGTTCACCCGTACGTGCCGAAGCTCACCCGTCCGGCCCGACTTTTATATTTTCATCCCGTCACGCCCCATGTGGCGGGCGGAGCTTGACGAATCGCCACATCTTCTGCACCAGTACCGTCACGAATCCCCTGCGCGGCGACTATCCACTTGGCGCCCGATCCGCATCATGGACGACGATAGGGGATATGCGGAACCACAAGTGACCGCGATGAAAGGAGGCGTCCATGGGATCGGTGCGCAAGGCGAGCGCCTGGCTGGGACTCGTCGAGGACGACGGGCGTTACTACGACGACGAGTACGCCGAGGGTGCGCAGACGGGTGACGCGTGGGTCACCGACCCCCGGGTACGGGTCGCCTCCGAGTCCGCCAAGCAGGAGGGCCGCCGGATCGCGACGGTGTCCCCCGACGGCTTCCGTGACGCCCGCGGGATCGGTGAGCTCTTCCGTTCCGGCGTCCCCGTCATCGTGAACCTCACGTCGATGGAGCCCGGCGACGCCAAGCGGGTCGTCGACTTCGCCGCGGGCCTCGCCTTCGGGCTGCGCGGTTCGATCGAGCGGGTCGCGACGCGGGTGTTCCTGCTGACCCCCGCCGACACCGAGATCGTCAGCGGGGACCCTGCGGGCCGTTCCCAGGACGGCTTCTTCAACCAGAGCTGAGCAAGGAGCTCGCCGGCCGCCGAGGGCCGGGCCTCCTCGGTCCTACCGGAACGCGTCGAGGCCGGTGAGCGCCTTGCCCAGCACGAGCTGGTGCATCTCGACGGTGCCCTCGTAGGTGAGCACCGACTCGAGGTTGGTCGCATGCCGCATCACGGGGTACTCGAGCGAGATCCCGTTCGCGCCCAGGATGGTGCGTGAGGTGCGGCAGATCTCGATCGCCTCGCGCACGTTGTTGAGTTTTCCGAAACTGACCTGTTCCGGCCGCAGCTTCCCCGCGTCCATCCGCATGCCGAGGTGGTGGGCGAGCAGGATGCCCTTGTGCAGTTCGACGGCCATGTCCGCGAGCTTGGCCTGGGTGAGCTGGAAGCCGCCGATCGGCCGGCCGAACTGCTCACGGGTCCGCGAGTACGACACCGCCGCCTCGAAGCTGGAGCGTGCGGCGCCCATGGAGCCCCACACGATTCCGTACCGGGCGTGGCTCAGACAGCCGAGCGGGCCGCGCAGACCGGTGACCTCCGGCAGCACCGCCTCCGCGGGCAGCCGTACCTCGTCCATCACCAGTTCGCTGGTCACGCTCGCCCGCAGGGACCACTTGTGCTTGATCTCTGGCGCGGAGAAACCGGGGCTGTCGGTGGGCACGACGAAGCCGCGGATGCCGTCGTCGGTCTGTGCCCAGACCACGGCGACGCCGGCCACGGAGCCGTTGGTGATCCACATCTTGCGGCCGGTGAGCACCCAGTCCCCGCCGTCACGCTTGGCGTGCGTGCGCATCGCGGCCGGGTCGGACCCGTGGTCGGGCTCGGTCAGCCCGAAGCAGCCGATGATCTCGCCGGCGGCCATGCCGGGCAGCCAGCGCTGCTTCTGCTCCTCCGAACCGAAGCGGTGGATCGCGTACATGGCGAGCGAGCCCTGTACGGAGACGAGGGAGCGGATGCCGGAGTCGGCGGCCTCCAGTTCGAGGCAGGCCAGGCCGTACTGCACGGCGGTGGCACCGGCGCAGCCGTACCCGTCGAGCGACATGCCGAGCGCGCCGATGGAGCCGAGCTCGCGGGCCAGGTCCCGGATGCCGGGGAGTTCGCCGCGCTCGTACCAGTCCGCGATGTGGGGCAGCACGCGGTCGGCGGCCCAGTCGCGCACCGTGTCGCGGATCGCCAGGTCCTCGGCACCGAGGAGGTCGTCGATGCCGAGCGGATCGCCCGGGTCGAAGGGCGGAAGCTTCGAGGCTCTGGACATGACACGACCTCCGGCGGCTCTCACACTGGCACTCCCCCGGCCGGTGGCCGCCGGGGAGTGGAACGGGCGGCACGACCCCTAAAACTAGCAGTGCTAGTCAGGGGCCTCGCCAGACGTTACGGCTCAGTGTGCCGTGCGTCCAGACCCCGCCGTCTCCGCGGGTGCGGGCGGACCGGGGACGTGCGGCCTGCGGCCCGTCGGCCCCGCGGCGCCGGAACGCGCGTCGGGCCCGCCCGAACAGGGGTCGGATCCGCCGGGACGGGGATCGGCGCCGGCGGCGCGGGGGCTGGTCGCGCCGGTCCGCGGCGCGCCCGAGGCGTCGGACGCACGCGTCGCCGGGACCTTCGCCGACTCGGCCTGACCGGGGGTCGGGTACTTCTCCACCGAGCCGCACTCCATCCGCCGCGGCAGCCGCAGCGCGGCGACCGCCCCGAGGAGCAGCAGCCCGGCACTGACCAGCAGGGTGACGTGCAGACCGTGCACGAAGGAGTGACGGGCCGTGGACCGCAGCATCTCGCCCGCCGGACCGCCGAGCCGGTCGGCCACGTGATACGCCTCGCCGAGCGAGTGGGAGGCGGCCGAGCCCGCGTGGCCCGGCACTCCGGGGAGCGACTTCAGCGCCGGTGCGTACGCGGCGTTCATCACGCTGCCGAGCACGGCGATGCCCATGCCGGCACCCAGCTGGTACGAGGTCTCGCCGATCGCAGCGGCCCCGCCCGCCTGTGCGGCCGGGGCTTCGCTGAGCATCGACTCGTAAGCACCGAACAGCGTCGTCTGCAGGCCGAAACCGAGCAGGACGAAGGCGGCGGTCAGCAGCCACGGGCGGTCGTGCTGGCCCATCACGGTCAGCATCAGCACGGCCGCGGCGGTCAGGACGAAGCCCCAGCCGACCATCCGCCGGGGGCCGAGCCGGCTCAGCGTGCTCGAACCGGTGGCCCCGGCGGCCATGGCCGCGAAGGTCAGCGGCAGCAGCCGCAGGCCGGTCTCCAGCGGGCCCAGCCCGAGGACCAGCTGGAGGTACTGGACGGCGATCAGCTCGAGGCCCACCAGCGCCAGCATGGCGAGGATGATGCAGCCCACGGAGGTGGAGAAGGCCGCGATGGCGAACATCCGCATGTCGATCAGCGGATGCCTGCGGCGCTTCTGCCGTCCCACGAACAGCACGAGCAGCGCCGCGCCGAGGAGCAGCGGCCCCACGGCGCGGATGTCGAGCAGGCCGGCGCCCGCCCCCAGCCGCTTGACGCCGAGGACCACACCGAGGACACCACAGGCGGCCATCAGCGCGCCCAGCACGTCCCACGGGCCGTCCGCTCCTCCCCTGGACTCGGGCAGCAGCCAGCGTCCGGCGGGAAGGATCAGGACCATCAGCGGGATGTTGACCAGGAAGACCGAGCCCCACCAGAAGTGCTCCACGAGGAAGCCCCCGAGCACGGGCCCCGTGGCCGCGCCGACGGCGGCGACCGCGGTCCATATACCGATGGCGGTGGCCCGCTCGCGGCGGTCGGGGAAGACCGCCCGCAGGATCGAGAGCGTCGCCGGCATGATCATCGCGCCGCCGACCCCGAGCAGCGCGCGGGCGCCGATCAGTACGTCGGGAGTCGGCGCGAAGGCGGCGACGGCGGAGGCGGCGCCGAAGATGCCGTAGCCGAGCAGCAGCACACGGCGTCTGCCGATCCGGTCGCCGAGCGTCCCGAAAAGGATCAGCAGGGCGGCGCAGACCAGGGGGTAGGCGTCCACGATCCACAGCAGCTCGACACCGCTCGGACGCAGATCCTCGGTGACGGCGGGAACCGCCACGTGCAGCACGGTCGAGTCGAGCGCGACGAGCAGCAGACTCACGCAGAGGACGAAGAGGACGACCCAGCGGTTGGCGCCGTTGCCGACGGAGCGCAGGCGTGCGCCGGCCGTGGGCGTCACGGACATGTACGTACCTCCCAGTGAGTCCCTCGCGCTCGGCGGGCCGGCCGGGACGGTGCTGCGGGGTTCGTCCCGACTGGGCGGCCCGGCATCGACGGGCGAGTGAGTCGTCAGCGTACGCGAGTTCCCGTGCGGTCCGCGTGGCCGATCTCTCACCCCGCCCGGCCCTCCGGTGTGGCGTACGCCACTCCGGAGGGAGCCCGCGGCCGGTCCGGGCCGCGCCTGAACACACCGGAAATTCCACATGGGACTCCGGCAAACCATTCACGCCCGATGCCGGGAAGCCGTCCGAGAAGGCCGTCCGATAAATAGGGAACACGACCACCGGCTTTTCCTGACGGACCGTGAATGAAACTGGACCTGAGACAAACTCCACATCACATAGGGATCACGATAGAGAGTGGATCGACCTGACCACTCACTCACTCCCTGTAACGTCGATTGCGTGCGTACCGACTTCTTTGCCCGGCTGGACCGGGAGCCGGAACCGCCGAAGACAGAGATCCCGCGGATGAGCCGCACGCGTCTCGCCCTCTTCGGCGGGACGTCGGCGTTCTATCTGGCCATCGTCGTCGCCGTGCTGGCGTCCACGTGGCTCGTGGCCCTCGACTGGAAGCTGATGCTCTTCCGGCCCTACGAGCAGTGGCCGGAGCAGCACGCCTTTCTCGACTACTTCGTGGTGCTCGGCCAGCGCGGCCCGACGGCCGTCATGGTCGCGGCGTGGCTGGGCTGGCGCTCCTGGCGCCAGCACACCCTGCGCCCCCTGCTCTCGCTCGGCGCGGCCCTGCTGCTGCTGAACGTCACCGTGGGCGCCGTCAAGATCGGACTCGGCCGGCTCGGCCCCCACTACGCGACGGAGATCGGCTCCGCCGAACTCTTCGCCGGCGGCGATATATTTCCGTCCGGACACACCGCCAATGCCGTCGTGACCTGGGGAATCCTGGCCTATCTGGCCACCACCCCGAGAGCCCGGCGCTATCTGTCGGCACTTTCGGCCGTGGTCTCCCTCGGCGTCGGTCTGACAACCGTGTACCTCGGTACGCACTGGCTGAGCGATGTACTGCTCGGCTGGGCGGCGGGGCTGCTGATCCTTCTCGGTCTCCCCTGGTGCGAGCCCCTGATCAGCCGCGCCGAGGCATGGATCCTCGCCCTGCGCGCACAGTGGCGGGCCCGCCGGGCGGCGTCGCCGCTGCCCTCGCGGCCCGTCGCGTCGGGAGGGCCGCCGCGGCCCGCCGTGTTCCCGCAGCGCGGGACGGAGGCCGCACAGGCCGACGGCCACGGCTCCGGGCCGGTGACCGGCGTCGGCACCACGACCACCCGGCCGGCGGCCGGGTCGGCCGGTGGCCCGACGGCGGGCACCAGGGCTGCCACGCACGACCGGTCGCGGTCGCACCCGCGCTCCGAGCGGACCCCGGTGACCCCGTCGGGCAGCCGACGGCCGCCGCATTCGCGACCGCTGACGGGCGGCTGACAGGCGGCCGACAGGCAGGTGGCTGAGCGCGAAGGCCCCGGTACTCACGGAGTACCGGGGCCTTCGGCGTACACGAGTGGGCTCAGCCCTTCCAGCAGCGGATGACCGAACCGTCCTTCACCTCGAAGTTCAGCCGGCCCTGCACGTACTCCATCGTGATGATCGAGCCGGGCGGAAGCGCTCTGACCGTCGACCAGCCCCGCTCGCGGGCCTGCTGCTCGGCTTCGTGGGCCTCGAGGCCGACGTACGACTCCGGGGTGTCGTCGGGCTGTGCGGGAGGGGTCGGTATGGGTGCCATGCCTTCACCGTAGGCGGCAGCGGACGGTGACGGAAGCGGAGCCGGAAGAAGAACGGCGGACGACACAAACCCGGTGACAGGTGACCGCAGCAGTCCCGGATACTCCGCCGGTCACGCTTGTGTCACAGGATCTCGACAGGTGCCCCGTTCGAACTGGTTCACCCGATCGGGCGCTCGCGGCTGTTCCTGAACGAATTGAGCTGCCGTGCGGACCGGGACGAATTCACAATGGCTCCGCTTCCAATTCCCCGAATCGACTCCCGCCGCCCGGAGAATTCACAGCGTGGGCCATTCACCATTTCTTTACATAATCCACTCGACTCACGAGCCGTCAGGTCCCAGGGCTCGGGAGAGCCGGTCGCGGAGCGTCCTGACGTGGTCGACCAGCTCCGGCGGCTCGACGACCTCGAAGTCGAGACCCCTGAGCATCACGTGGATCACCAGCACGTCCAGGTTCGTGGCCCCGGTCCGCAGCAGGCAGCTGCTGTCGTCGACCGCCTCCAGAATCCCGTCGGCCGGGCCGACGGCCTCCGCCGCCCGCTCGGCGGAGGTGCGCAGCCGCACCACGGCGTGGGCCGGGTACGCATGGGTGGACACGCCCTTGGCCACGTAGGCGGCCAGGTCGTCGGCGGGGGGCGTACGCGGCGTGAAGCGGGGGCCGTGCGGGGGCCTGGGGTCGATGCGATCGGCGCGGAAGGTCCGCCAGTCTCCGCGCTCGACGTCCCAGGCGACCAGGTACCACCGGCGTTCCGTGCACACCAGGCGGTGCGGCTCGACGGTGCGCCGGGTGGAGGAGCCGCCGTGGTCGCGGTACTCGAAACGCAGCCGCTCGCTGTCCCTGCAGGCGTTGGCCAGCTCCGTGAGCACACTGGGGTCGACGGTCGAACGCTGCCCGCCGCGCAGCATGGGCACGGTGAAGGCGTTGAGCGCGCTCACCTGCCGCCGGAGCCTGCTGGGCAGCACCTGCTCCAGCTTGGCGAGAGCGCGTACGGAGGTCTCGCCGATGCCCTCGATGCCCTGGCTCGCCGCGGTGCGCAGTCCGACGGCCACCGCCACGGCTTCCTCGTCGTCCAGCAGCAGCGGCGGCAGTTCGGCTCCCGCCCCGAGCTGGTATCCGCCGCCCGTGCCCGGACTGGCGTTGACCGGGTAGCCGAGCTCGCGCAGCCGGTCCACGTCCCTGCGCACCGTCCGCGGGGTGACACCGAGGCGGTCCGCCAGGTCGGCGCCGGACCAGTCGCGATGCGCCTGCAGCAGGGAGAGCAGACGCAGCAGTCGTGCCGAGGTTTCCAACATGGCGGAAGTCTGCCAGCCGTTGCGGACAGCCACTGTCCGCGACTGCGGGCTGGGGAGGGCCGTGCTCAGCCTGCCGCGGTGATACGGACGCAGAGGTTGTTGTCACCGGTGTAGCAGGGAGCGGCGATGCGGTCGGCCACGCGGCGCCGGGGATAGACGAAGACCGACTTCTTGTCCCAGACGTCGTCGAGGATGCGAGAGATCCGCACCGCCGCCGCGTCCGCGGCCGGCCGCAGCCACAGCTCCCACAGGCCTTCCCCGCCGGCGCCCTCGGCCAGCGGTCCGTACGGCAGCGTGAAGACGAACGCGCGCCCCTCGCCGGTCACGGGCGCCTCGTACTCCCGGCTGCCCGAACGCAGCCGTGCCTGGGCCACCGCCCCCTCGCCCAGCTCCACCCCGTACAGCACACCTTCGACGGACATGGCGTCCCGCTCGGGGGCCAGGCCGATCGCGCCGGCCTCGGCGTGCGGTGCGCGCACCCAGCAGCGCACCGCGAGCCGGCCGTCGGCCGTCGGGTAGGGGACCCGCACGGTGACGCGGCCCGGGGCCGGGTCCTGGTCGACGAGCGCCCGCAGGTCCCGGGTGCCGGGCCGTACGGCCTCGCCGGTCCGCGTGTACACGTCCCAGCGGCCTTCGGCGAGCTCGAGCGTCATGGGCAGCACGGCCCGCAGGGTGTCCTCGCCGGACGGTGTGAGCGGCAGCCGCAGCTCGTCCGCGGGGCTCTTTCCGCCGCGCCGCTTCAGTACGAGTACCGCGTCCGGCCCGCCCGCTCCGGCGACGTCGAACACGAGGGCGCCTGTCGTGTCGGCGACGCAGTCGGCTCGCGGCGTGCGGTGTCCGGCGGTTGTGCTGGGCGTGCTCATCAGCTCTTCTTCCGTCTGCGGACCACCTCCGCGGCAAGATAACGCAGTGCATAGACCCTGTCATAGAGGGCACTCCGGACCTGGTGCAGGCGCTCGCGCGTCACGCTGTGCGCGCGCCCGGCCCCGCCGCGCGCGACGAGCTCGGCGAACAGCGCCTCGTGACGCCCGGTGACCTCGGCGGGGTCGAACCGGGCGGAGGCGGCCAGTGCCGCCCGGCCGGTGCGCTTGCGCAGTTCGTCGTCGTTGATCAGTTCGAGCAGCGCGTCGGCGATGGCGTCCACGTCACCGACGGGCACCAGCCGGCCGTCGACACCGTCCTCGATGATCTCGCCGGGACCGTGCGGGCAGTCGGTGGCGACGACGGGGAGCCCGCAGCGCATCGCCTCGACGATGGTCATGCCGAACGACTCCCGGCTGGAGGTGACGGCCGCGACCGAGCCCTTGACCCACTCCGGCTCCAACGGGCTCACCGGACCCATGAGGAAGACATGGTTGTGGAGGCCGTACTCCTCGATCCGGTCGAGCAGGCCCTGCTTCCCGTTGCCGGTCGCGTCGCCGCTGCCGTAGATCCGCAGCCGCCAGTCCGGGCGGGCGGCGACGACCTTGGCGAACGCCGTCACCAGGAGGTCGTACCGCTTCACGTTGGTGAGGCGTCCGGCCGCCACGACCCACTTGGCCGTGCAGTCCGCGGGAGGGACGCTGGGCACGGGCACGCTGTTGGGCACCGCCGCTATGCGCACACCGGGGAGCTTCAGCCGCTCGCGGTAGGAGCGCGCGTCGGCCTCTGTGACGGTGGTGATCGCGTCGAGCAGGCTGTAGCGGTGGCGGATCTCGCGGCGCAGGCGGTACCCGTGGCCGTCGAGCGTCAGGTGCTCCTGCCCGACCCGTACGACGCCGCGGCGGGCCTCGCGGGCGATGTGGACGTTGAGACCCGGGCGGGTGCCGACCACGATGTCGGCGTCGAGGGACGCCAGGTGAGCCCCGATCCGCTTGTCGGTGAGACGGCTGTACTGACGGTGCCGGCCGTCGCCGCGCGGAAAGACCTTCGCCGGCTGCTTGGCCAGCGGGTCGTCACCGTCGTAGCCGGGGCTCGCCTTCCGCAGGTCGACCAGGTGCCTGAGGGTGACGCCGGCGGGGGCGCCCATGGACGGGACGTCGCGGTGCCGGAACACGGAGACGATCTCGACGTCGTGCCGTTCTGCGAGCTCGCCCGCGAGGTTGAACGTCGAGCGGATCGTCCCGCCGATGCCATAGGCGTTGTGGAGCAGAAATGAGATGCGCATACGTCGCCGTGTCCCCCGGGGTCCCGAAGATCCTCTCCTGGTCAGAGGATCTACGCGACGACTGTACTTGCCTGCCGGGGGCGGTACGGGATCCGCGGTACGTCGTAGCGGTTCCGGTTCGTTTCCGGCCTGTACCGATCCCCCGCGGTGGCGCGACGGCTCGATTCGTTGCCGTTTCACGCGTGACTCCTGCGACACGTCTCCCGTTGAACCTGGTGCGCCGGGACCCGCCCGGCACACCCGATCAAGTCCGAGGAGCCACCCGTGCCGCGCATGCTCGACGTCAGCGAGGACGTACGTGCCGAGATCGGCGACGAAGAAGCCGACCGGCTGCTCGCCGGCCTGAACGCCCCGGGCAGCTACGACTGCACCTCCTGCCGCACCCCGGGCGACTCCGAGCAGGAGCGGACCAGCACCGTGCTGTTCGTCGGCGACGAGACCGCCGTTCTCGCCTTCGCCCACGCCACCTGCATCCCTTCACAGGTCGTGCAGGTCGAGGAGGACCAGCTCCAGGGCGCGGTCCGGTCGATCACCGGTGAGGAGCCGCGCGTTCCGGGCGCCGCCCCCGAGCAGGCCGTGCTCGGCGTCACCAGTGGTCTGATCCTGCTCGACGGCGACGTGCACCCCGCCCTCGTCGTGGAACCGACCGCGCCGATCGCCCGCCCGGGCACCACGGGCAACGGCGGCGACGACTTCCTGCCGCTCCTGATCGAGCAGGGATTCCTGCCGGTCATGGACGTGAGCCGGCGCCCGTCGCAGCTGCCCGGCTGGTCGGTGCTGATCGCCATGGGGCAGCTGCACGCGGTGCTCCAGCCCGGTACGGGCGGTGGCAGCCCGGTCGCCTGGTGGCAGGCCCACCAGCCCCTGCAGGTCACCGAGGCCTGGCGGACCGCCGTCAACAAGACGCAGACCGTCCTCGTCTACGCCGCTCCGGTGGGCTCGATCGGCCAGCAGCCCAGGGAGGACCTGCTGCGCGACGCACTGGAGAAGGCCGCGGCCGACGGCCGTCTGGTGGCCGCGGCGATGCCGCTCGCGGGCACCTGAGCCCCTGAGCCGGCCGGGGCCGTACGACTCCCGGCCGCTGCAGAACCCCTGGACCCACGGGGGTGCCCGCCGACCGGCCCGGCAGGCACAGGACGTACGCCGAGGCCGCTCTCCCGCCCCGGCGTACGTCCGCGTGTACCGGAGGGGTCCGCATGGCCCGAATCGTCCCCCGGAAGAATGCAGCTCGCCGCAGCCCGCATCCGCGGGACTGCGGCGTCGTTGCAGGTACGTGCACTCATACGACCCCTCCCCCCAGCCGTTCCAGAGCCAGATCCCTTCCATGCGCCCCTCGCGCGACGGGTCGCCTGGCCGCTCGGCCACGCCGATCTACGACGCGCTGTACTCCGAGTACCTCAGGGCGTTCAGGACGCTGCCGGGTGACCGCAGCGGGGAGGAGGATCTGGACTTCAAGGCGTTCGGGACGGGGCTGCACAGCAGCCGCGGCGGCTTCCTCGGCTACGGGAGCCATACGGGCCACACGAGCGGCCACACCGGTCACACGCAGTCGGGCCACTCGGGCGGGCAGGGCGGCTTCGCGAGCCAGCACGGCAGTTGGCATCCGCACCAGACCGGCACGGGCCGGCACGCGGTCCACCGGCCGGCGGCACTGCCACCGGCTCCGCGCAAGGGGCTCTGAGCCCGCGACCGCAAAGGACGCCGCTGCACCCGGACCTTGTGGGAACGGTCCGGGTGCAGCGGCGTCGGCGACTGTGGGCTACTTCTTGCGGCCGCGCTTCTCCCGCACCCGGACCGAGATGTGGATCGGGGTGCCGTCGAAACCGAACTCCTCACGCAGCCTGCGCTCGACGAAACGCCGGTAGCCGTGCTCGAGGAAGCCGGACGCGAAGAGCACGAACCGCGGCGGCTTGGTGCCGGCCTGGGTGCCGAAGAGGATGCGCGGCTGCTTGCCGCCCCTGATCGGGTGCGGGTGAGCGGCGACGATCTCACCGAGGAAGGCGTTCAGCCGACCGGTCGGGACACGCGTCTCCCAGCCCGCCAGGGCGGTCTCGATCGCCGGGACCAGCTTCTCCATGTGACGGCCGGTGAGCGCGGACACGTTCACCCGCGGCGCCCAGGCGACCTGCTGCATCTCCGTCTCGATCTCGCGCTCGAGGTAGTAGCGGCGCTCCTCGTCGAGGTCGTCCCACTTGTTGTAGGCGACGACGATCGCACGGCCGGCCTCGACCGCCATCGTGATGATGCGCTGGTCCTGGACGCTGATGGTGTCCGTCGCGTCGATCAGGATGACCGCGACCTCCGCCTTCTCGACGGCGGCGGCCGTGCGCAGCGAGGCGTAGTAGTCGGCGCCCTGCTGCAGGTGGACCCGCTTGCGGATACCGGCGGTGTCGACGAACTTCCAGGTCACGCCGCCGAGTTCGATCAGCTCGTCGACCGGGTCACGGGTGGTGCCCGCGAGCTCGTTGACGACGACGCGCTCCTCGCGCGCGACCTTGTTGAGCAGCGAGGACTTGCCGACGTTCGGACGGCCGATCAGCGCGATGCGGCGGGGGCCGCCGACCGCGCCGCCGAAGGTCTGGGCGGGTGCCTCCGGCAGCGCCTCGAGGACGGCGTCGAGCATGTCGCCCGTACCGCGGCCGTGCAGTGAGGAGACCGGGTGCGGCTGGCCGAGACCGAGTGACCACAGCGCCGTCGCGTCCGCCTCGCCGCTGGGCCCGTCGACCTTGTTGGCGCAGAGCACGACGGGCTTGCCGGCCCGGCGCAGCAGCTTGACGACCGCCTCGTCGGTGTCGGTCGCGCCGACCGTGGAGTCGACGACGAAGACGACGGCGTCGGCGGCCTCGATGGCGTACTCGGCCTGGGCGGCGACGGACGCGTCGATGCCGAGGACGTCCTGCTCCCAGCCGCCGGTGTCGACGACCTTGAACCGGCGGCCGGCCCACTCCGCCTCGTAGGTGACGCGGTCGCGGGTCACGCCGGGCTTGTCCTCGACGACCGCCTCGCGGCGGCCGATGATGCGGTTCACCAAGGTCGACTTGCCGACATTCGGTCGTCCGACGACAGCGAGGACGGGCAGCGGGCCGTGCCCGGCCTCCTCGATCGCGCCTTCGACGTCCTCGATGTCGAAGCCCTCTTCCGCGGCGAGCTCCATGAACTCCGCGTACTCGGCGTCGCCGAGTGCTCCGTGGTCGTGCTGGTCGTTCATGAAGTCCGTTCCTCGTCCGTCACTGGACCGCGACAGCTGCGTGGTCCATTACTCAAGTCTGGCTCAGCGCCCGGTCAGGCGCTTCGCGTTCTGCAGGTGGGCGGTCAGCCGATCCTGGATGCGCACGGTCGCTTCGTCGAGCGCCCCGCGCGTACGGCGTCCGCTCCCGTCACCGGCCTCGAAGGCCTCACCGAAGACCACGTCGACGCGGCTGCGCAGCGGTGGCAGCGCCCGTATCAACCGTCCGCGGCGCTCCGTGCTTCCCAGCACCGCGACCGGCACGATCGGGGCGCCGCTGCGCACCGCGAAGTACGCGAGCCCGGAACGCAGCGAGGCGAAGTCGCCTTCCCCCCGGGTGCCCTCGGGGAAGATCCCGAGGACTCCGTCGTCGTCCAGCACGCCGAGCGCGGCCGTGATGGCGGTGCGGTCGACGGTCGTACGGTCCACCTTCACCTGTCCGATCCCGGTCAGGAACGGGGCGAGGGGGCCGACGAACGCCTCCTTCTTGATCAGGAAGTGCACGGGCCGGGGCGCGGTGCCCATCAGCATCGGTCCGTCGATGTTGTGCGAGTGGTTCACCGCGAGGATGACCGGACCCGCTGCCGGGACCCGCCACGCGCCGAGCACGCGCGGCTTCCACAGTCCGTACATCAGCCCGATGCCGATGCCCCGCCCGACGGCCGCGCCCTTCTGCGAGGCTACGGTCACTTCGCGGCCCGCTTCTCCTCGACCAGGGTCACGACGCACTCGATGACCTGCTGGAGGGTGAGGTCCGTGGTGTCGACCTCGACCGCGTCGGCCGCTTTGGCGAGCGGGGACGTCTTACGGCTGGAGTCGGCCGCGTCCCGCTTGATCAGGGCCTCGCGGGTGGCCGCGACGTCGGCTCCCTTGATCTCGCCGCTGCGGCGGGCCGCCCTGGCCTCGGGCGACGCGGTCAGGAAGATCTTCAGGTCGGCGTCGGGCAGCACGGTCGTGCCGATGTCACGGCCCTCGACGACGATGCCCTTCTCCGCCTCCTTGGCGATGGACCGCTGCAGTTCGGTGATCCGGGTGCGCACCTCGGGGACGGCGCTGACCGCGCTGACCTTGGAGGTGACGTCCTGCTCGCGGATCGGGCCGGAGGCGTCGAGACCGTCCACGGTGATCGTCGGGCCCGACGGGTCGGTACCGGACTCGATCACGGGCTTGCCGGAGGCGTTCGCGATCGCCGAGGGGTCGGTCACGTCGACGCCGTTGCTGATCATCCACCAGGTGATGGCACGGTACTGAGCACCGGTGTCGAGGTAGCTCAGCCCCAGCGCGGAGGCGACGGCCTTGGAGGTGCTCGACTTGCCCGTGCCGGAGGGGCCATCGATGGCGACGATCACGGATTCCACGGTGTCGGACACCTTCCTGGTTCTTGGGAGCGGGCACGGCGGGACTGCCGGTGGGCCCAGCACAAGGTTACCGAGTGCGGACGACCACTTCTGCACCCGTGCTCCGGGACCGGCCCGGCCTGGCGCCGGGAGGGGGTCCGCGGGCCGGGCGTCCGGCCGCCCGACGGCGGCCGGGAGGCGTCGGCGGACCGGGCCCGAGGCCGCCTACTGGCGGATCGACCAGCCACGTTCCCGCAGCGCCGCCGCCAGGAGCGGGGCCGCCGCCGGTTCGACCATCAGCTGGACCAGGCCGGCCTGCTGGCCCGTCGCGTGCTCGATGCGGACGTCCTCGATGTTCACCCCGGCCCGTCCGGCGTCGGCGAAGATACGGGCCAGCTCGCCCGGCTCGTCGCTGATCAGCACGGCGACGATCTCGTACACCTTCGGTGCGGTTCCGTGCTTGCCCGGCACTCGCACCCGGCCGGCGTTGCCGCGCCGCAGCACGTCCTCGATGCCGTCGGCACCGCCACGGCGCTCCGACTCGTCCGACGACTGCAGGGCGCGCAGCGCGTGGACCGTCTCGTCGAGGTCCGCGGCCACGCCGGCCAGCACGTCGGCCACGGGACCGGGGTTGGCGGCGAGGATCTCCACCCACATCCGGGGATCCGAGGCGGCGATACGGGTCACGTCGCGGATGCCCTGCCCGCAGAGGCGCACGGCGGTGTCGTCGGCCTCCTCGAGCCGTGCCGCGACCATCGAGGAGATCAGCTGCGGCGTGTGGGAGACGAGGGCGACGGCCTTGTCGTGCGCGTCCGCGTCCATCACGACCGGTACGGCCCGGCAGAGGGAGATCAGCTCCAGGGCGAGGTTGAGGACCTCGGTGTCGGTGTCGCGGGTGGGGGTGAGGACCCACGGGCGGCCCTCGAAGAGGTCCGCGGTGGCCGCGAGCGGGCCCGAGCGCTCCTTGCCGGACATCGGATGCGTACCGATGTAGGCGGACATGTCGATGCCGAGCGCTTCGAGATCCCGTCGCGGGCCGCCCTTGACGCTGGCCACATCGAGGTAGCCGCGGGCGACTGTGGCGCGCATGGCGTCGGCGAGCGTGGCGGCGACGTGGGCGGGGGGCACGGCGACGACGGCGAGGTCGACGGGGCCCTCCGGCTTCTCTTCCGTGCCCGCTCCGAGCGCCGCGGCGGTGCGGGCCTGCTCGGCGTCGTGGTCCACGAGGTGCACGGTGACCCCGCGTCCCGCGAGGGCGAGCGCGGCGGAGGTGCCGATCAGCCCGGTTCCGATGACGAGTGCGGTTCTCACTGGGCGATGTCCTTGCGGAGCGCGCCGGCGGCGCCGAGGTAGACGTGGGAGATCTTCGACTTGGGCAGGTCGGACTCGATGTGCGCGAGTACGCGCACCACGCGGGGCATGGCGCCGTGGATGTCGAGTTCCTGCGCGCAGATCAGCGGCACGTCGACGATGCCCAGTCCCCGGGCGGCTGCCGCGGGGAAGTCGCAGTGGAGGTCGGGCGTGGCCGTGAACCAGATGCTGATCAGATCGTCGGCGATCAGGCCGTTGCGCTCGAGGACGGCGGTGAGCAGCTCCCTGACCTGCTCGTCCATGTGCTCGGCGTCGTCCCGCTCCAGCTGGACGGCTCCCCGGACCGCTCGTACCGCCACGACGTGCTCCTCATGTGCTCACCGGATGCGCCCACCTGCGCGGGTGCCTGGGTTTCAGCGTAGTCAGCGCGCGGCGCTTCGACGGCGGTGCCCGCTCTGCGAGACGGTCGGCACTGCGCTACAACGGGCGAATGATCTTTCATGTCGTGCCCGCGCGGGAGTGGACGGCGGCCGCCGAGGCCCCGTACGCCCCCGCCTCCCTGTCCACCGAGGGATTCGTGCACTGTTCGGGCGACGAACTCGCCGCGCTCGCCGTGGCGGACGCCCGTTACCGGGACGCGCCGGACCTGTTGGTCGTGCTGATCGACGAGGTCCGGCTCGGCGCCGAGGTCCGCTGGGAAGGGCCGGGGGGCGAGTTCCCGCACGTGTACGGGCCGATCGAGCGTTCGGCGGTGGAGGCCGTGATGGCGGTGCACCGGGACGGCGACGGTCACCCCCGGCAGCTCACCCCCTGGGCCTGACGTCGCCCCCGAGCCGGACTTCCGGCGGAGGCGCGCGCTGGGCCGACGGGCGGACATCGGCTGCCCGGTTGCTTCGTCTCCGCCTGCTCAAGGGCCAGGATGCTCGTGTCCCGAGCGGGTCGGGGTCACGAGCTGAGGAGACTGTTCATGGACACGAGTCGACGGACGGTCCTGGCGGCGGGTGCGGCGGGTGCGGCCGCCCTGGTGGCGGGCTGCGGGGACGGAGGCGGCGACGGCCCGGCGACGCAGCCGCCGAGCGAGCCCGCGCCGGCGACGTCCGAGGACGGCGGCGCCACGCCCTCGCCCGCCGGCGAGGAACTCGCCAGGACCGGGGACATCCCGGTCGGCGGCGGCAAGGTCTTCGCCGACAGGAAGATCGTGGTGACCCAGCCGCGGGCCGGAGACTTCAAGGCGTTCTCCGCCGTCTGCACCCATCAGGGCTGCACGGTCGCCAACGTCTCCGACGGGACCATCAACTGCCTGTGCCACGGCAGCAAGTACAAGATCGCCGATGCCTCCGTGGCCAGTGGTCCGGCGACCGAGCCGCTGCCGGCACAGCCGATCACCGTCTCGGGGGACTCGATCCGGGTCGGGTAGCGCGGCGGCACCTCGCGTAATCTCTCGCGCATGACGCCCGAGACTGCGAGGACGCTGATCCGCGACCACACGGTCTACTCCTGCGTCATGGGGTCGCGGGCCTTCGGCCTGGCCTCCGAGGACAGCGACATCGACCGCCGGGGAGTGTTCCTCGCGCCGACGCCGCTCTTCTGGGGCTTCGAGAAGCCTCCCACGCATCTGGAGGGGCCTGCCGACGAGCAGTTCTCCTGGGAACTGGAGCGGTTTCTGGAGCTCGCGCTGCGCGCCAATCCGAACGTACTGGAGTGCCTGCACTCCCCCATCGTCGAGCACATCGACGACACCGGTCGTGAACTGCTCTCCCTGCGCGGGGCGCTCCTCTCCCGCCAGGCGCACGGGACGTTCGTGCGCTACGCGACGGGACAGCGCAGAAAACTGGAGGCGGACGTGCGCCTCCACGGGGCGCCGCGCTGGAAGCACGCCATGCACCTGCTGCGGCTGCTGTCCAGCTGCCGCGATCTGCTGCGCACCGGCGAGCTGGTGATCGACGTGGGCGCGGCCCGCGAACCGCTGCTGGAGGTCAAGCGCGGCGAGGTGCCGTGGGACCAAGTGGAGGCCTGGATGACGCGCCTTGCCGGAGAGGCGGACGCGGCGGCCGCCTCCTCCCCGCTCCCTCCGGAGCCGGACCGGGCTCGCGTGGAGGACTTCCTGGTGCGTGCCAGAAGGGCCTCTGCCGGGTGAGACCCCGTGGCGCTCCGGACAGCGCCCCGGCGTCACGCGTCCCAGAGCGCCCCCAACGTCACGAGCTCGTCCCGGTACTCGACCCTGTCCGCCCATTCGTCCGGCCACGCCCGCGCGCCCAGGTGCGCCCCCGCGAAGGCGCCGGCCAGGCACGCGATCGAGTCCGAGTCGCCCTTGGTGCACGCGGCCCGGCGCAGTGCCGTCAGGGGGTCCTCCGGGAACATCAGGAAGCACAGCAGCCCCGTGGCGAGCGCCTCCTCCGCGACCCAGCCGTCGCCGGTGGCGAGGCAGGGGTCGAGCTCCGGCTCGGGCGCGCGCAGGGCCTCGGCGAGCCGCTCGAGGATGCCCAGGCACTCGTCCCAGCCGCGCGCGATGAACGCCTCCGGCGTCGCGTCGTGCGAGTACGTCCACAGGTCGCCGAGCCAGTGGTGCTGGTAGCGGCTGCGGTTGTCGTACGCGTACGAGCGCAGCCGGCCCACGAGACCGGTCGGTTCCACGCCCTGCGCCAGCAGATGGACGGCGCGGGCCGTGAGGTCGCTCGCCGCGAGGGCCGTCGGGTGCCCGTGGGTGAGCGCGGACTGCAACTGCGCCGCGCCGGACCGCTGTTCCTCGCTCAGGCCGGGCACGAGCCCCACCGGCGCGACGCGCATGTTGGCCCCGCAGCCCTTGGAGTCGATCTGACCGGCCTGCTGCCACGGCAGGTCGCTGTCGAGCTTCTGGCAGGCGACCAGACAGGTGCGGCCGGGCGCCCGGTTGTTCTCCGGCGAGTGGTACCAGTCGACGAACTCCTCGCGCACCGGCCGGACGAGCCGGGAGGCGACGAGCGGGCCGTGGGACATGGCCGTGCGGATGCCTCGGGCCAGCGCGAGTGTCATCTGGGTGTCGTCGGTGACGATCGCGGGGGCGGGCAGTTCCATCCGCCGCCACGGCCCGCACTTGGCGAGGATGGACGGCACGTCGCTGAACTCGGTGGGAAAGCCGAGGGCGTCGCCGAGCGCGAGCCCGGTGAGCGCCCCGGTGGCGGCCTGCTTGGTGATGGGCGTGGTACTTCTCGTGCTGGTCATGGCTGGTGCCGTCCCTCCGGTCGCAGCAGTGGTGGGTGCAGGGCGGACGCGGCTCCCGCCCGGTAGAGCGCGGCCGGTTTGCCACGGCCGCCGGTTCGGCGCGGTTCGCCCTCGACGGCCTCGACGAAGCCGGGCGTGGCGAGCACCTTGCGCCGGAAGTTGGGGCGGTCGAGCGCGACGCCCCAGACGGTCTCGTACACCTGCTGCAGTTCCCCGAGCGTGAACTCGCCCGGGCAGAAGGCGGTGGCGAGACAGGTGTACTCGAGCTTGGCGCCGATGCGCTCCTGCGCGTCGGCGAGGATCCGGTCGTGGTCGAAGGCCAGGGGCACGGCCGCCGGCAGCGGTGTCCACCGGGCGTGTGCCGCGTCGCCGCCGCCCCGTGGCTCCGGCAGGTCGGGGACGAGCGCGGTGTACGCGACGGACACGACGCGCATCCGCGGGTCACGGTCCGGTTCGCTGTAGGTGCGCAGTTGTTCCAGGTGGAGGTCGGCGGCGGTGCGCTCGGTGAGGCCGGTCTCCTCCGCCAGTTCGCGGCGCGCGGCGCTCTCCGCCGACTCCCTGGGCAGCAGAAAGCCTCCCGGCAGCGCCCAGGCGCCCTCGTAGGGCTCCTGGCCGCGTTCGACGAGCAGCACGTGCAGCCGGTTCTCCCTCACCGTGAAGACGGCCAGATCGACGGTGACGGCGAACGGTTCGAAGGCGTACGGGTCGTAGCCGGCGGGGCGGGGGGCGCTCATCGTTTCTCCGGCAGAGGGTCCGCGAGGTCCCATCCCTCGTCGATCAGTGCGTCCACGGCGGCGACCGCGGTGGCGAGGCGCTGCTCGTGCGGTCCGGTGAGTTCGACGGTGCGGCGGCCGGTGCGGGCCAGTTCCTCGCGGAAGCGGCCGGTCATCCACGGCCGGAGGTGCTCGCCGTCGCGCAGACCGTCGTCCTCGAAGGCGACGCCTTCGTGGCCGGTCAGCAGCCACAGGTGCTGCCTTCGCGGTTCGGGGGCCACCGGGTAGGGGCGTTGCGTGTAGCGCTCGTGCCAGATGGTGGTGGCGAAGGCGTCGGTGTCGCAGAACACGACGGGAGAGCCGGCGCGTGCCGCCTCCTCCTCGAGCTCCGCCTGCCGTCGTGCGATCAGCGGGAACTCCTCGGACGTGAACTCGACCCCGGCCCAGTCCGCCCCCGGTCGCCGTGCCCGCAGCGCGGCCAGCTTGTGTTCGCTGTACTCCCGGCCGTACTCGGGCACACAGCGGGTCCGCCGCCACACCCCGCCGCGCCGCCGGTAGTGCTCCGCGAGGGCGCCGGCCATCGTGGTGGTGCCGGTGGACTCCGCGCCGAGGACGACCACCCGGCGGGCGAGCGCGGCCCGCACCGGGGGCTCGAGGAAGTCCCAGCAGCCGACGGGGTCCTTGCGTACGGCGGTTCCGGAGACCGGGAAGGCGCCGCGGTCGGGGTCGACGCAGACCGGTTCGGCGCCGAACCGGCGGCCCAGTTCCGCGCCGTACGCCTCCGAGGTGAAGACGGCGTCCACGGGCTCGGGGACGGCGGCGCGGAAGACGGCCATGTGGGCGTCCCAGACCGCGGGGTCGTTCATGTCCACCGGAACGTCGTCCATCGTGCCCACGACCCGTACGCCGGGGTGCACTTCGCGCATCCAGGCCACCCGGTCCGCGAGCGGGAGCGTCTCGACGGACGAGGCGCACACCAGAACGGTGAGCCGTTCGCAGTGGGCCGCCGCGGTCCGCACGAGATGGTGGTGGCCCGCGTGCGGCGGATAGAACTTGCCGAGGACCAGGCCGTGTCCGTGGCGCCTCATGCCGCCACCGCCTGTCGCCGGGCGGTCAGGTCGCGCGACCAGTTCAGCAGACCGGCGACACACAGCGCCATGAACCCGATGTAGAGCAGCGCGGTCAGATAGAGCTCCTTGTACGCGTACAGCGGTACGTACACCACGTCGGCGGCGATCCACAGCCACCACGACTCCAGGCGCTTGCGGCACTGCCCGTACGTCGCCATCAGCGACAGGGCGGTCGTCAGGGCGTCCCAGAAGGGGACGGTGGAGTCGGTGGCCCGGTCCAGGAGCAGGGTGAGCGCGAGTGTCCCCACCGCCCCCGCCGCGAGCAGCCAGGTCCATTCGGTGCGGGTGGTGCGCCGCACCGGCAGGACGGAAGAGCCTGGTCCACCCCCGTGGGTCCAGGTCCACCAGCCGTACGCGGCGAGGGTGATGAAGACGACCTGCAGGCCGGCGTCGGCGTACAGGCCCGCCTGGGTGAAGAGCAGGATGAAGAAGACGTTGTTGGCGATGCCGATCGGCCAGTTGGCGATGTGCTGGCGGGCGACGAGCCACACGCAGAGCGCGCCGCTGCCGAACCCGAGGAACTCGGTCCAGCTCACCGGGGTCTCCAGCACGGTGAACAGCGGCTGCTGCAAGGGCTGAAGGATGTCTGCGAGACTCACACCCGCCTCCTTTATAGTCAGGATGACTATAAAGGGTCCCGGGTGCCGCCACAAGGGGCCTGCGACGGGGTGTGCGCCCATCCGTCCCGCCGCCCGCGAGTGCCGCCCACAGCGCGAGGCCGCCGGGTTCGAGCTCGGCGTCGTACAGCGCGACTTGGAGGCACCGTCGACCGAGGCCGCCTCGGCCACCCACTCCGCACGAGACGGCCGAGCGTTCCAGCCCGCAGGCAACGGGTCCGGCGTCCGCCCGCAGGCAGACCGAAAACGCTCAGCGCCCCCGCAGGCCGTCCAGCACGATCTGCACGAACCGGCGCCAGTCGCCGATCGCGTCGCGACTCAGCACCGCCACCGCCCCCACACTCATGTACAGGTCCCCCACCGTCACATCCGCGCGCAGCGTGCCGTCTTCGCGGCCGCGCTCCACCAGCCGCGCGCCCATCGCGAGCAACGCCTCACCGACCTCACCCCGGGGGGCCGTACCGCCGAACGCCGCCTCGATCACGCCGGAGACGGCACGCCCCTGCTCGTGAACCTCTCCCACATGCGTCAACAGCGCGGCCACCGCCCCGCACGCGTCGGGCTGCGTCAGGCACTGCTCCTCCGCGAACGCCAGGATCTCCGCGAACCGACGTACGGCGACGGCCTCGACGAGGGCCCGCCGCGTCGGAAAATGCCGGTAGACGGTCCCCACGCCGACGCCGGCGGCCCGCGCCACCTCAGCCATCTGCACCTCGTCGCCCCGCTCGGCGAACAGATCGTGCGCAACTTCCAGCACGCGCAGGCGATTTCGCTCCGCGTCGGCCCGTGACGGTCTTGACATTCGACTGCTTTCTCTGCTGCCCTTAAAACGGAATCGGATTCCGATTCCGTCTCTGAGAGGGAAGGATACCCATGTCCGACGACCGTTTCATCCTCCTCGCCCCCGGCGCCACCCGCACCACCCGGGTGCCGCTGCCTCCGGCGATGGCCGTGAAGGCCAGAACCGAGGACACCGAGGGCCGCTTCTCCCTCATGGAGGTCGTCGTGGCACAGGAGATTCCGCGCCACGTCCACCATGAAGCCGACGAGTGCGTCTACGTACTGTCCGGCGAACTCGGCGTGGAGTTCGACGACACCACCCACACGGCGACGGCGGGCCAGTTCGTACTGCTGCCCCACGGCGTCCCGCACGCCCTGCGCCCGGCGAGCACCCCGCCGCCCCGCGTCCTCCAGATCTCCTCGCCCGGCGGCTGGGAGTGCTACCTGGAGGACCTGATCGAGCACCGGTCCCGGATCAGCCACAAGGGACGCCTCGACCCCGCGGAGCTCAACCGCATCGCCGCCCCGTACCGGATCGCCTATGAAGAGCCGGCCCGGTCCGCCGCCTCCGGCGCTCACCCCGAATGAGCCGTGCACTGTTCCCGGCACCACACACGACCACTGATTCCTGACCACGTATGTCGGAGTGCGGACTCATGACGCAGTTGAACGACCTCCTTCGGCGCGCCCGGAACGCCGAGAACCACGCCCGCGTCCGGGCGGTCGCCACCGTCCTGGCCCGCTTCGCGCTGGGCCTCGGGTTCCTCTCGGCGGTCGCCGACCGGTTCGGTCTGTGGGGCGGGGCCGGGACCGGTGCCGTGGCATGGGGCGGCTACGACGCCTACCTCGCCTATGTACACGATCTGGCCCCCTACCTCTCCGGCGGCCTCGTCGATGTCGTGGGCGGTGCGGCCACCGCGATCGAGGCGGCCCTCGGCGTCACCCTGCTGCTGGGGGCCGGGACCCGCCTTTCGGCCTGGACGAGCAGCGCGGTGCTGCTGGGCTTCGCGCTGTCGATGTTCTTCTTCTCGGACTTCGAAGCACCCTTCAACAGCTCGGTGTTCAGCGCCACCGCCGCCGCCCTGCTGCTCGCACTGGCCCCCGCGGGCGGCCTGCCCCTCACGCTCGACCGCCTCCTGCGGTCCGGCGACGGCCGGCGCCCCGGTACCGCCCGCGCTGGAGGGCGCACGATCGTGGAGAGGGCCGAGTGACCCCGTCGACACCGGCGTGCGGCTGACCCTGGACAGCGCCGGGCCGGCGTTCGCCGCCATGGTGGCGCCCGCCGGCCCGGCTCCCGCTCCCAGCGGGTGCCGATGCGTGGCAGGCGTTACGGGCCGCGGCGTACCCCACTCGGGCCGAGGACGACGAGGAGCCCGTGACCGGCCAGTCACGGGCTCCTCGTGTACGTCTGTGCCGGACGCCCCGTCGGGCCTACAGGCCGACTTCCTTCATCAGCATGCCGACCTCGGTGTTCGTCAGTCGGCGCAGCCAGCCGGACTTCTGGTCGCCGAGCGCGATGGGACCGAACGCGGTCCGCACGAGCTTGTCGACCGGGAAGCCGGCCTCGGAGAGCATGCGGCGCACGATGTGCTTGCGGCCCTCGTGGAGGGTGACCTCCACGAGGTAGTTCTTGCCGGTGTTCTCCACCACACGGAAGTGGTCGGCCCTGGCGTAGCCGTCCTCGAGCTGGATGCCGTCCTTGAGCCGCTTGCCGAGTTCACGCGGCAGGGGCCCCTGGATGGCGGCGAGGTAGGTCTTCTTCACGCCGTACTTCGGGTGGGTGAGGCGGTGCGCCAGCTCACCGTGGTTGGTGAGCAGGATGATGCCCTCGGTCTCCGTGTCGAGCCGGCCGACGTGGAAGAGCCGGGTCTCACGGTTGGTGACGTAGTCACCGAGGCACTGGCGGCCGTCCGGGTCCTCCATCGTGGAGACGACACCGGCGGGCTTGTTCAGTGCGAAGAAAAGGTAAGACTGGGTCGCGACCGTCAGGCCGTCGACCTTGATCTCGTCCTTCTCGGGGTCGACGCGGACGCCCTGCTCGATCACGATCTTGCCGTTGATCTCGACACGGCCGGCGTCGATCAGCTCCTCGCACGCCCGGCGCGAACCCATGCCGGCGCGGGCGAGCACCTTCTGGAGCCGCTCGCCCTCCTGGTCCCCGAAGGTCTTCGGGGTCTTGATCACCGGCTTGTCCGCGTAACGCTCGCGGTTGCGCTCCTCGGAGCGGGCGTCGTACTCGCGCGAACGCGCGGGTGTGGTGCGGCCGCCACCGCGCTGCGGGGACTGCCGGGGACCGCCCTTGGCTCCGCCGCGGGCCGCGCCGCCGCGGCCCTTCTTCGGCGCCTCGGACGAACCGCCCACGTCGTACCGTCGCTCCTCGGGGCGGGGCTTGCCGGCACGCTTCTGCTGGTCGTCCCTGCTGTTGCCGGCGCCCCGGTAGTTCCCGCGCCCACCACCGCTGCTGCCGCGGCCGCCGCTGTTGCCACCACGGCTCCCGCCGTTGTTTCCGCTGCTGTTCCTGCCGCTGCTGCTTCGCATCAAATTTCCGTCTTGTCGTCTGCGTCATCACGATCCGGTGCATCCGGATCGAACGACGGAACCCCTTCCAGCGTGTCCGCCTCGATCGCGTCCGCCTCCGGTAGGAAGGGCGCGAGCTCCGGGAGCTCGTCCAGGCCGCGCAGGCCCATCCGCTCCAGAAAGTAGTTCGTCGTCCTGTACAGGATCGCACCTGTTTCGGGTTCCGCGCCCGCCTCCTCGACCAGACCCCGCTGGAGGAGGGTGCGCATCACGCCGTCGCAGTTCACTCCGCGCACCGCGGAGACCCGTGAACGGCTCACCGGCTGCCGGTACGCGACGACCGCGAGGGTTTCCAGCGCGGCCTGCGTGAGCCTGGCGTGCTGGCCGTCGAGCACGAAGCGCTCGACGGCGCCGGCGTGCTCCGGGCGGCTGTAGAACCGCCAGCCGCCGGCGACGAGCCGCAGCTCGAATCCGCGGCCCTGGACCGTGTACTCGTCGGCGAGCTCCCGCAGCGCGTCCGCGACGGCCCGGCGCGGCTGCTCCAGGACCTTCGCGAGGTGCTCCTCGGTCGCCGGTTCGTCCACGACCATGAGGACGGCCTCGAGGGCGGGCTTGAGATCGCTCACTGCTTCTCCTCCACCACTTGATCGAACTCGTCCGTCACGGTCACCGCCTCGGCCCCTTGGGCTGCCCAGATCACCGTCAGCTCGCCGAGGGCGTCCTCCTGGTCCAGCACGACGGCCTTCTCCCGGTAGAGCTCGAGCAGGGCGAGGAAGCGGGCCACGACGGTCAGCGTGTCCGGAGCGCCCTCGGTCAGCTCGCGGAACGAGGCCCTGCCCCGCGCCTTGAGCACGGCGACCACGACCTCGGCCTGCTCGCGGACGCTGACCAGGGGCGCGTGGATGTGGTCCACGTACACCTGCGGCTTCGGCTTGGGCTGCATCGCCTTCACCGCGAGCCTGGCGAAGCCCTCCGCGCCGATGCTGATGACGACCTCGGGCAGCAGCTCCGCGAGGTGGGGCTCCAGCCCGACGGTACGGGGGAACCTCCTCGCCTCGTCGTCCAGCCGCCGATCGAGGATGTCGGCGATCTGCTTGTACGCGCGGTACTGGAGGAGTCGCGCGAAGAGCAGGTCACGGGCTTCGAGCAGGGCGAGGTCGCCCTCGTCCTCCACCTCGGCGGCCGGCAGCAGCCTGGCGGCCTTGAGGTCGAGCAGTGTCGCGGCGACGACGAGGAACTCGGTGGTCTGATCGAGGTCCCAGTCCGGGCCCATGGCGCGGATGTACGTCATGAACTCGTCGGTGACCTTGGAGAGGGCGACCTCGGTGACGTCGAGTTTGTGCCGGGAGATCAACTGCAGGAGCAGGTCGAACGGCCCCTCGAAGTTGACCAGCTTCACCCGGAATCCGTCGCCCGCCGTGTCTGCCCCCGGACCGGTCTCCGCGTCACCCGGCGAGGCCGCCTCGGGTGACGGGGCAGTGGCCCCGGCGGACCCCGGGTCGAACTCGCCGCCACGCGGCGGGGCCGATGCGGGGGCCGGCTCCCCGCCACGCGGCGGGACCGCTTCAGGGGCCGGCCCGGCACCAACCGCCCCCGGGGCGAGCTCGACGCCAGACGCTGAGGCATCGGACGCGTCCTCCACCACCGGACCCGCCACTGCGCCACGCGACGCCGCCGTCTCGGGCACGCCGGCCGCTGCCACACCTCCAGCCGACCGCCGGCCACCCGCCCAGACCGCCACCCGAGAGCCCGCCGCGCCGGACGAAGCGTCCTGCTCGGACGCCTCCTCCACCACCGGACCGGGCACCCCGCCACGCGACGCCGCCGTCTCAGGCACGCCGGCCGCCCCGGAACCGGGTTCCTCGCCGCGCGGCGCGGCCGCCCGCCCGCCGGGCTCGGACGCGTTGGGGGCCGGGGGCTCGCCACCGGCCTCGGGAAAGGGCGTGGTGGGGGAAGCCTCCCCCGGTCCGGCCACCTCGTCCCCGCCCTCGCGCGGCGCACCCGGCCCCCGTCCCAGGGCGCGGCGGCGGGACGGGCTCGGCAGGGCGTCGTTCGGGGGCATGTGGTTCCAGGGAGCGGAAGGGACAGGCGCGCCCGCAGGCTACCCGGTCAGCGGCCGCGCAGGCGTCTCACGAGGATGCTCGCGTCGCCGCGCTGCTCGAGGTCCGCGAGGACCACCGCCACCGCTTCGCGGACGATACGGCCCCGGTCGACGGCCAGTCCGTGTTCACCGCGCAGCACCAGACGCGCGTGTTCGAGGTCCATGAGTTCCTCGGCGGAGACGTAGACCGTGATCTTCTCGTCGTGACGTTCGCGGCCGCTCGGGCGACGGTTCGCGCCGCGCCCGCGGCGGCGGGGCGGGGAGGCGGCAGCGCTCTCCTGCCCGGCAGGGCGGCCCTTGGCCGCTCCCGTGCCCGCGTCCCGGGCGGAGGGCCCCGCGCCGTCCCTGGCCCGGCTGCGTCCCTCGCCAGTCGCGTCCGCTGCCGCCGTGGAGTGCTCCTCCGAGGCGGAGGAGGCGGAGGCTGCGGAAGAGGACGACGACGGCGACGCCTCGTCCGACTCCCCCTGCGCCGGCACCCGCGGCTCGCCGCCGCCCGCTGCCGGGTTCCCCTGCTTGCGCGGGGACGACGACTGCAGCGCCATGCCCCCGGTCGTACGGAACAGCTCGTCGGCCCCGGGCAGACTCACTCGGCGTGACACCGGGCGAGCACCTCCCTGGCGAGCTGGCGGTAGGCGGCGGCGCCGACGGAGTTCGACGCGTACGTCGTGATGGGTTCACCGGCGACCGTGGTCTCCGGGAAGCGGACGGTCCGTCCGATGACCGTGTGGTAGACGTGGTCGTCGAACGCCTCGACGACCCTCGCCAGCACCTCGCGGCTGTGCACGGTCCGCGAGTCGTACATCGTGGCGAGGATGCCGTCCAGCTCCAGGTCGGGGTTGAGCCGCTCCTGGACCTTCTCGATCGTCTCGGTCAGCAGTGCCACACCTCGCAGCGCGAAGAACTCGCACTCGAGCGGCACTATCACCTTGTGCGCCGCGGTCAGCGCGTTGACGGTGAGCAGGCCGAGCGACGGCTGACAGTCGATCACGATGTAGTCGTAGTCGGCCATCAGCGGCTTGAGCGCACGCTGCAGCGTGGACTCGCGCGCGACCTCGCTCACCAACTGCACTTCCGCGGCCGACAGGTCGATGTTGCTCGGCAGCAGGTCCATGTTGGGCACGGCGGTCTTCAGGAGAACCTCGTCCGCCGACATGCCCCGCTCCATGAGCAGGTTGTAGACGGTGAGGTCGAGCTCCATCGGGTTGACACCCAGGCCCACGGACAGCGCGCCCTGCGGGTCGAAGTCGACGAGGAGCACCCGTCGGCCGTACTCGGCGAGCGCGGCACCCAGGTTGATGGTCGACGTCGTCTTGCCGACGCCGCCCTTCTGGTTGCACATCGCGATGATCTTCGCGGGGCCGTGGTCGGTCAGCGGGCCCGGAATCGGGAAGTACGGCAGCGGACGCCCGGTGGGGCCGATCCTCTCGCGGCGCTGACGGGCAGCGTCGGGCGCGAGGGTGGCCGCGTACTCGGGATCGGGCTCGTACTCGGCGTCGGGGTCGTAGAAGTGCCCTTCGGGGACTTCCTCGTAGGCGGCGAAGTGGGTGGACTCTCTGCCACTCTCGTTGCCGGCCATGGCGTTCACGTGTTGGCCGTCCATCATCTTCATCGTGTGGGCTGTCGTCATGTGCGTCGGGTGCCGGCGCTGGTGCGTGGCGAAGGGGCGGACAGCGACGGAGCCGACGGCCTCGAGACCGGACGACGGGTCCTGCCCCGCGACCGGGGGTGCCACCACACCCTCAGGGCGTAGGTGGACCGTTCCTGGTTGACCACCCCCGGGAGTAAATGTCGACTCATTCACAAGTCGTCTTACCTCCTTGGACCGTGACCAGGAAACTTATCGATAGGTCAGCGTGGCACCATGCCGACGGTTGGCGACTCTATGGCGTGTCACCGGTCCGCAGCAACACAATCCGCCGGACCCGGCCCGATGTGTCGGCAATCGAACACCCCTCTGTCAAGGGCGCACAGGCCGTCCCGCGTGCCTCCGTCGGCACGTTTCGGGGGGTCGCGAATCGGTTAAAGGGTTACGTTCGAGGCGAGTTGAACGACCCCCGCAAAGCGGGCACGGACGAGTCCGGCCGGACCCTGCTGAGCAAGGTCCGGCCGGACTCGTGATGTTGACGCCGCGCGTTGACCGCCTAGCGGAGCAGCGTGCCCAGCTCGACGCTCTCGAGGCCGTGCGCCTCCGCGACCTCGCGGTAAACCACCTTGCCGTCATGGGTGTTGAGGCCCTTGGCGAGCGCCGCGTCACGGCGCAGCGCCTCGACCCAGCCGTTGTTGGCCAGCGACACGATGTAGGGCAGCGTGGCGTTGGTCAGCGCGTACGTGGACGTGTTCGGCACCGCGCCCGGCATGTTGGCGACGCAGTAGAAGACCGAGTTGTGGACGTTGAACGTCGGCTCGGCGTGGGTGGTCGGACGCGAGTCCTCGAAGCATCCACCCTGATCGATTGCAATGTCGACAAGTACACTTCCGGGCTTCATCTTGGCGACGAGCTCGTTGGTGACCAGCTTCGGCGCCTTGGCGCCGGGGATGAGTACGGCGCCGATGACGAGGTCCGCGTCGACGACCGCCTTCTCCAGTTCGAAGGCGTTGGAGACGATCGTCTGCACCTTGGTGCCGAAGATCCTGTCCGCCTCGCGGAGCTTGTTGATGTCCTTGTCGAGCAGGGTCACGTGGAAGCCCATGCCGACGGCGATCTGGGTGGCGTTCCAGCCGGAGACGCCACCGCCGATGACGACGGCCTTGCCGGCCTGGGTGCCGGGGACACCGCCGGGGAGCACGCCGCGACCGCCGACCGAGCGCATCAGGTGGTACGCGCCGACCTGCGGGGCGAGCCGGCCCGCGACCTCGGACATGGGGGCGAGCAGCGGCAGCGCGCGGTTCACCTCGACCGTCTCGTAGGCGATCGCGGTGGTGCCGGACTCCAGCAGCGCGTCGGTGCACTCGCGGGAGGCGGCGAGGTGCAGGTAAGTGAAGAGCGTCTGGTCCTTGCGGAGGCGGTGGTACTCCTCTGCGATGGGCTCCTTGACCTTCAGCAGCAGGTCGGCGGTGGCCCAGACCTCGTCCGCGGTGGGCAGGATCCGCGCACCGGCGGCCACGTACTCGTCATCCGTGATCGAGGAGCCGACACCGGCGTTCTGCTCGATGAAGACCTGGTGACCGTTGCGCACGAGCTCGTGCACGCCGGCGGGGGTGATGGCCACCCGGAACTCGTTGTTCTTGACCTCGCGGGGGATGCCGACCTTCACGTCGATCACGGTCCTTGACTCAGGGGATATATCGGTCGATGACACGCGTACCCAGCCGCGCGAAGGCATACCGGGACACACCACGAGAAGCCGTGGTGCTGCCAGTCTAATGAAGGATTTCCAGCTGTCTAGCCTTGCAAAGCACTAATCTTTCAGCGCAGTGCCACGGATTTCGTAGGTTGAATCCTCTGTTCCAAGCATTCTTTCCGCAGTCGTACGGTGCAGCCGCGCCGCAGCGGGATCGCCGAGGCGGTCGAGGGTGTCGGCGAGCCTGAGCTGGAGCGCCGCGTGCAGCCGCACATCGCCCGCCCGGCGCGCCGGTTCCAGCGCTTCCTGGCAGGTGCGCAGACACTCCTCCGGCCGGCCCGCGTACTCCTGGACCCGGGCGACCTCGCTCAACGCCCTTGCCTGGGACGGCAGATCACCGACCTTGCGGTATCCGGCGACCGCCGCCCGCCAACTCCGCAGCGCTTCCCCGTAACGGCCCGCGTAGGTGTGGACCGTGCCCAGCCGCCCGTACAGCCGCGCCTCGTCGGCGCGTTCGCCGCGCGCCTGACGCTGCGCCAGGGCCCTGCCGTACCAGTCGGCGGCCCGCTGCCAGTCGCCCAGTTCCTGGTGGGCGCCGCCTACGGATTCCATCGCCCGGCCCGTCGCGTACGGGTCGTTCGCGGCACGGCCCGCGTCGAGCGCGGCACGGTAGCGGGCCAGCGCGTCCGTGGTGCGCCCGGTCCGCGCGTCCAGATCGGCGAGATTGAGCAGTGCGGCGGCCTGCTCACGGTGCAGGCCCCGGCGCTCGGCGACATCGAGGACCAGCTGGTGCAGACCGTACAGCTCGGGGGCCGCCGCCTCCGTGCCCCAGTGCGCCGCCAGCGCCCTGACCAGGGCCGCGACCAGCCTGCGTGCCAGGGTGTCCAGCTCACCGTCCTCGACGACGAGACGCGCGGAGGCCAGCAGCTCCGGCAGCCCGGCGCGCAGCCATTCACCGGCCGCCCGTGCGGAGCCGAAGCGCAGGGCGCGGGGCAGAGCGGCGAGCTTCGTGCGGGCCGGGGAGCCTTCGGGTTCGGTGATCGCCCTGCATGCCTGGAGGCGCCGTACCGTCCGCTCCAGCATCCTCGCCCGGGCCAGCTGCACCTCGGCCGGGCGGTCGGTGGCCTCCATCAGGGTGCGCAGCAGCGGCGCGAGCGCTCCCGGTACCTCGTACGACGCGCCCGCCCGGCGGAGAAGCCCCAGCCCGGCGAAGCGCTCGAGGCTCTCCTCGGCCTCCGAGACCGAGCAGCCTGCCAGCGCGGACGCGGTGTGCGCGTCCGCACGGCCGGCGGATGTGAGCGCCAGCAGCCGCAGCAGCCGCGCGGCCGACTGCGGAAGCGACTCGTACACCAGATGGAACGCCCTGGCCAGGGGCTTGATCCCGGTCGGGTGCCGGTCGTCCTCCGGCACTGTGCGCAGCCGCTTGGCGGCGTCGGCGACCGAGGCGCTGGGGCGGGCGGCGAGCCAGCCGCCGACGAGTACCAGCGCCGCGGGCTGACCGCCGCACTCCTCCGCGACCGCCTCCGCGGCCTGCGGGTCCACCGTGATCCGTACGGAGCCGGTGAAGGTGGCGAGCAGTTCGATCGCGGACTTGGCGTCCATGCCGCCGAGGGTGCAGGGCCTTACGTCGCGAATGCCGGTGAGCGGGCCTCGGGACACGGCCACCACCAGGCAGCCGGGGTTCTGCGGCAGCAGCAGGTCCACCTGCTCCGCGTCCGTGGCGTCGTCGATGAGCAGCAGCACCCGGCGCACGGCCAGTGCCTCGCGCACCATCTCGGTGAGCTCGTCGTCGCCCGCGCCCGGCGGTGAGGCGATGCGCAGCCGGTCGAGCAGTCCGCGGGCCGCCTCCTCCATGGGCACCGGCCGGCCGCCGGGTTCGGTGAGCCTGACCCGCAGGATGCCGTCCGGGTACCGGGCGCCGAGCATGCGGGCGAGTTCCTCCGCCAGCGCGGTGCGCCCGGTACCGGGCCTGCCGGCGATCAGCAGCACGCGGGCGCGGGGCGCCTTGCGGCCGGCGAGCGTGTCGAGGCCGGCCCTCTCGATGTCGGCGACGAGCGCCTTGAGCTCGCGCTGCCGCCCGAAGAACGGCACACGGGCCGGCCCGTTCCCCGTCGCCCGGGCGTCGGCCACCTTCTGGGCGCCGCTGCCACGGGGTCGGGCACCCGGACCATCGCCCTGTCCCGCCGGCGAACGCCCGAGGTCCGCCTTCTCCCGGCCGGGTGCCTCGAGTCCGTCGCGTCCGGCGGGCCCGGACGC
This sequence comes from Streptomyces sp. NPDC003023, assembly GCF_042888225.1. Lineage (NCBI taxonomy): Bacteria > Bacillati > Actinomycetota > Actinomycetes > Kitasatosporales > Streptomycetaceae > Streptomyces > Streptomyces sp. NPDC003023. The sequence goes on along the minus strand of NZ_JBIAPL010000007.1, from coordinate 21,579 downwards.
CGCGTTTCGGTCGGACACCGTGAGCGGGCCGTCGGCCTTCAACGGGACCGCCGCCGCCGGGCCGTCCGACTCGGCCGCCTCCGGCGCATCCGACGCAACCGGGAAGCCGTCACCAGTCGACGGGACGGACACCACCGGGAAGCCCTCGGCCTTCAACGGGGCCGCCGCGGCCGGGCCGTCCGACTCGGCCGCCTCCGGCGCGACCGGGAAGCCGTCGGCAGTCGACAGGACCGGCACGACCGGGGAGTTGTCGGACTCCGGACGATCGGGCCTGTCGCCCGCGGTCAGGACCGCCGCCGTCGGCCCGTCGGTGGACTCCGCCATGGGGGAACCGGCAGGTGTCGCGGCGTCGGGAAGGGGCTCGTCTCCCCCGCCGGGCGGCTCCTCCTCCCGGCGATGTCCCGCGGCCCGGTCCGTGGCCCGGTCCCGTGCCGGGCCGGCCGGATCAGCGGCCTGCCCCGCGGCGCCGGCGCCGGGTGCCTCGCCGGCCGCCGCCGCTCGCCAGACCCGCGCGTCCGGGCCGAGACGGAGAGGCTCGGCGCCCGGTTGTTCCGCGTCGCGCGGATCACCGCTGCCGGTCGGCGACGAGTTCTCGGTGACCGGCGCCGCGGGCGTCTCAGGCCGGTGTCCGACCGGCCGGGCGGGCGGCGCCTGTGGCGCGGGTCGGGTGGGCGTGGCGTCCGCGTCCGGTTGCTTCGCGAGGCGGTCGGGCTCAGCAGGAACCGACCGGTGGGGGCCGTCCAAGTCCAGCGCCTGATCCGTCACGGGCCACGCTCCCGTCCGCCGTGCACGAGCCGAGCCCGCCGGGGCTCCGGGCGGGCGATTCGAGCGTAGTTCACTCTCTGCGACGATCCGTGCGGAGCACGGCAGCGGACGTCGGAGTCATCACCCGATCGGATCAGCAGATGGTCACATCAAGCACGCCGATGGGTGTACTCACGCCTCGAAGGGCCTCGCCGGCCACGGCGCCTCAGCGGGGCGCAGCGCCTCGAACCCGTCGCCGCCGCGCGCCGCGACCGCGGAAAGAGCGCCGACGACGAGGCAGGTGTTGTGGAGTTCACCGGCGAGCGCTCCCCGCACCAGCTCCTCGAGCGGCACCCGAGCCAGCTCCATGTCGGCCTCCTCCTCCGAGACCTCGAAGCGGTCGCCCTCCGCTTCCGACAGCCCCCGCGCGAGGAAGATCCGCACGGCCTCGTCGCAGCCGCCGGGCGTGGGGTAGACGTCGGTGAGCACCCGCCACTCCTCCGCCTTGACGTGCGCCTCCTCGTACAACTCCCGCTGTGCGGCGTGCAGCGGGTTCTCCCCCGGCACATCGAGCAGTCCGGCCGGGATCTCCCAGAGCTTCTGCCGCACGGGATGCCGGTACTGGCGCAGGACCAGGACCCGCCCGTCCTCGTCGAGGGCGAGCACGGCGACCGAGCCCGGGTGAACCTGGTAGTCACGCTTGACGACCGTGCCGTCGGGCATGACGACGTCGTCGGTGCGGACGCTCGTCTTGTTGCCACGGAACGGCGTCGTGGTCGCGGTGACCTGCCACTGCTCGGGCGTGTCCTTGATGGCCATCGATAGCGTCCTTCCACCCCACACAACGGAATCCGGGGTACGGACCGTGTCAGGTCCGTACCCCGGTCAACCGTATCGTCCGAGCGTCACTCGCCCGTCGTGCGCGCCTCTTCCTTCCGCTGCACGGCCGCCTTCACCAGACCGGCGAAGAGCGGGTGCGGACGGGTGGGACGGGAGCGCAGCTCCGGGTGCGCCTGGGTGGCGACGAGGTAGGGGTGCACCTCACGCGGGTACTCGACGTACTCGACGAGCCTGTTGTCGGGGGACGTGCCGGAGAAGAGGATGCCCGCCTTCTTCTCGAGTTCCGCGCGGTAGCTGTTGTTCACCTCGTAGCGGTGGCGGTGGCGCTCCTCGACGTACGGCTGGTCGTCGTACACCTCGCGCACGATCGATCCTTCCGCGAGCTTCGCCGGGTACAGACCGAGCCGCATGGTGCCGCCCAGGTCGCCCGCGCCCTCCACGTACGCCAGCTGCTCCTCCATCGTGGAGATCACCGGGTGCGAGGTGGCCGCGTCGAACTCGGTGGAGTTGGCGTCCGGGATCTCCGCCAGGTTGCGCGCCGCCTCGATCACGATGCACTGCAGGCCCAGGCAGAGGCCCAGCAGCGGAATCCTGTTCTCACGGGCGTACTGGATGGCGCCGACCTTGCCGTTGACGCCGCGCTCGCCGAAACCGCCGGGGATGACGATCGCGTCGACGTCGCCGAGCTGCTTGGCCGCACCGGCCGGCGTCCTGCAGTCGTCGGAGGTGACCCACTTGACCTGGACGCGGGCCTTGTTGGCGAAACCGCCGGCACGCATCGCCTCTGTCACCGACAGATAGGCGTCGGGCAGGTCGATGTACTTGCCGACGAGGGCGACGGTGACCTCGTGGTCGGGGTTGTGGACCCGGTCAAGCAGGTCCTCCCACACCGTCCAGTCGACGTCGCGGAACGGCAGGTCGAGCTTGCGCACGACATAGGCGTCCAGGCCCTCGGTGTGCAGCACCTTGGGGATGTCGTAGATCGACTTGGCGTCGATGGCGGCGACGACCGCGGCCTCGTCGACGTCGCACATCAGCGAGATCTTGCGCTTGATCGCGGTCGGCACGTCACGGTCGGCGCGCAGCACGATCGCGTCCGGCTGGATACCGATGTTGCGCAGCGCGGCGACCGAGTGCTGCGTCGGCTTGGTCTTCAGCTCCCCGGACGGGCCGATGTACGGGAGCAGCGAGATGTGCACGACGAAGACGTTGTCGCGGCCGACCTCGTGGCGGACCTGGCGGACGGTCTCCAGGAACGGCAGCGACTCGATGTCGCCGACGGTGCCGCCGACCTCGGTGATGACGACGTCGACGTCGTCGGTCGCCATCCTGCGGATGCGGGACTTGATCTCGTTGGTGATGTGCGGGATGACCTGCACGGTGTCACCGAGGTACTCGCCGCGCCGCTCCTTGGCGATGACCTGCGAGTAGACCTGGCCGGTGGTGACGTTGGCGGAGCCGTCGAGGTCGACGTCGAGGAAGCGCTCGTAGTGGCCGATGTCCAGGTCGGTCTCGGCGCCGTCGTTGGTGACGAACACCTCACCGTGCTGGAACGGGTTCATGGTGCCGGGGTCGACGTTCAGGTACGGGTCGAGCTTCTGCATCGTGACCCGAAGGCCCCGCGCCTTGAGCAGCGCACCCAGGCTGGAGGCCGTGAGGCCCTTGCCGAGGGAGGAGGCGACACCCCCGGTGACGAAGATGTGCTTGGTCGTCATGGCTGTGCTGTTTCGAAAAGCAGCGGGCGGCATCGCCAAGAGGGGGCTCCCGTGGTCGCGAAGTGAGGTGCGTGCCGGCTGCCGACCCGGATCCGGGGGGTGCCGTCGCTGCGGTTTCGGGGCCTTGCGGCCACCGGTCCACGGGGTACCAGGGTAACAGCGACGAGGGTGGCCCGCCTCCGGCCACGCCTGCGCACGCGCCGCCGGGGTGCCGGAGGTACCGTGACGGCAGCAGGCGGCAACCGCTCGGCGCGGCTCACCTGCCGCTCACCCGTTCGGGGCACATGTGTTGCCAGGACACTCACACAGATCGCCGACGTGCGTCGTATCCTGCTCGGACACTCGCTGCCGAGCCGGCCTGTGAACGGTCTCCATCCCCAGGCCGTATCACCCGGAGCACGGCACCCCCACCAGGCAAGTGGCAACGCCTCCCGCGTGGTGTTTTTGGGGTAGCCGCGGCTCGTCGACGACCCTGGACCGCAAGAACCGCAGAAAACCGCAGCAAGCGCCCCGCGGGGCGGACATGGCCGTTCGACTGGAGATGCACGTGGCCGGGCGCATCGAGGATTACGCACTCATCGGAGACATGCAGACCGCAGCACTGGTCTGCCGGGACGGCACGGTGGACTGGCTGTGCCTGCCGCGCTTCGACTCACAGGCCATCTTCGCCGGTCTGCTCGGCACGGAGGAGCACGGCTTCTGGCGGCTCGGGCCCGCGTACGGCTCGCACAACCAGGCGCCGGTCGCGACCCGCCGCAACTACCGGGGCGACTCCCTGATCCTCGAATCCGAGTGGGACACGCCTCGTGGCACGGTGCGCGTGACCGATTTCATGCCGCCGCGTGACGGCGCGCCGCAGGTGATCCGGATCGTCGAGGGTGTCTCCGGCCGGGTGCCGATGCGGTCCGCCCTGCGGATGCGCTTCAGCTACGGACGGATCGTGCCGTGGGTCCACCGGGTCGACAACCGCACGGTCGGCGTCGCCGGCCCCGATTCGGTGTGGCTCGACGCGGACACCGACACCTACGGCAAGGACCTCACGACCTACTCCGACTTCACCGTCGGCCCCGGTGACCGGATCACGTTCACCCTCAGCTGGCAGCCCTCCCACAAGAAGCCGCCGGCCCTGCCGGACCCGGAGGGCTCGCTGGAGGCCACCGCCGAGTTCTGGCGCGAGTGGGTCGACCACTGCACGTACCACGGCCCGTACCGCGAGGCCGTGGTCCGCTCACTGATCACGCTGAAGGCCCTGACGTACGCCCCGACCGGCGGCATCGTCGCCGCGCCGACCACCTCCCTCCCGGAGGAGATCGGCGGCGTCCGCAACTGGGACTACCGCTACACCTGGCTGCGCGACGCGGCGATCACCCTCTCCTCCCTGCTGCGCACCGGATACCGCGAGGAGGCCCGCGCCTGGCGCGAGTGGCTGCTGCGGGCGGTCGCCGGCGACCCGGAGAACCTGCAGATCATGTACGGCATCGCCGGCGAGCGCGAGCTCGGCGAGGCGGAGCTCGACTGGCTGCCGGGCTACGAGAACTCGGGCCCGGTGCGCGTCGGCAACGGCGCCGCCCACCAGCTGCAGCTCGACGTGTACGGCGAGGTCACGGAGGCCCTGCACCTGGCGCACATGACGGGCCTGGCGCGCAACGACTACGCGTCGCTTCTGCAGCTGAAGCTGATCCGCTACCTGGAGAACCACTGGAACCAGCCCGACGAGGGCATCTGGGAGGTCCGCGGACCGCGCCGGCACTTCGTGCACTCCAAGGTGATGGCGTGGGTCGCGGTCGACCGGACGATCAAGCTGATCGAGTCCGGCGACGCGGACGGGCCGCTGGACCGCTGGCGCGACCTGCGCGACGAGATCCACCGCGACGTCTGCGAAAAGGGATACGACCCGGAGCGCAACACCTTCACCCAGTCGTACGGCTCGAAGGAGCTGGACGCGTCGTTGCTGCTCATCCCGCAGATGGGCTTCCTGCCGCCCGACGACAAGCGGGTCATCGGCACGATCGAGGCGATCCAGCGCGAGCTGTCCACCGACGACGGCTTCATCCTCCGGTACCCGACGGAGGGCGCGGACGAGGGCGTCGACGGTCTGCCGGGCGACGAGGGCGCGTTCCTCGCGTGTTCGTTCTGGATGGCGGACGACCTGGCGATGATCGGGCGGGTGGACGAGGCCCGGCAGCTGTTCGAGAAGCTGCTGTCGCTGCGCAACGATCTCGGCCTGCTCGCGGAGGAGTGGGACCCGAGACTCCAGCGGCAGGTGGGCAACTTCCCGCAGGCGTTCAGCCATGTTCCCCTGATCGACACGGCACTGCGCCTGACCGCGTCCGGAGCCTACGGCGGCTAAGGCGTGACCGTGGTTGTCCTTGGAACTGCCACGCCGGTAGCGTCCTGAGCCATGGAAACGCAGGGCGGCATCACCGTGCGGCGGGCGCTCGAGCTGCCCGGGCTCCGCGGCGGACTCCCCGAGGTGCTCGCGGGGGCGGACCGGCTCGAACGGACGGTGCGCTGGGTGCACGCCGGCGAGGTGCCGAACATCGCCTCGCTGCTCAAGGGCGGGGAGCTGCTGCTGACGACCGGTCTCGGTCTCGGCACCCGCCCGGCGCAGCAGCGCGCCTTCGTCCACCGGCTCGCCGAACGCGGCATCGCCGCGCTCGTCGTCGAGCTGGGGCCCCGCTTCTCCCGGCTGCCAACCGCGATCGTGGAGGCCGCGCGGACGGCCGGGCTGCCACTGGTCCAACTGCACCGCGAGGTGCCGTTCGTGGCGGTGACCGAGGAGATCCACACCGAGATCGTCAACGGCCACTACGCGCTGCTCCAGCAGGCGGAGGAGGTGCACCGCCGCTGCACCGAGGCCCTCCTCGGCGGGGGCGGCGTCCCGGAGGTGCTCGGGATCCTGGCGTCCTTCACCGGCGACCCGGTGTTCCTCGAAACCCCCGACGGGCAACTCCTGTACGCCGCCGACCTGCCGGGCGCCGGGCCCGCGCCCGCGGACCCTCTCCAGGTGTGGGAGGGCCTGCGCGGCGGCCGGCCATTCGGACCTCCGGCGAACGCCGTCCTGATCGACGTACCGGGCGGCGGCCGCGGCGCCGGCGCGGTGCGTGCCCGGCTCGTGCTGCTGGCCGTCTCGTCCCCTCTGCTGCCCGTGCACCGGATCGCCGCGGAGCGCGCGGCGGGCATCCTCGCCGTGGTCCTGATGCAGGCCCGCCAGGAGGAGGAGCTCGCGGCCCGCGGGCGCGGTGACTTCCTGACCGACCTGGCAGAGGGCCGCATCGCGCCGGACGACGCGCCCGCCCAGGCGCGGGTCCTCGGCTTCAGGCCCGGCTCGGGGCCGCTGCTGCCGGTGGTCATGCGACTCGCCGCCGAACTCACACCCACCGGCAACTGGGCCGTACTCGCGCGCGCCGTGTCCGAGGAGCTGTCGTCCCTCGGAGTACCCGTCCTGCTGGGCGTACGGCCGGTCGAGGGCCGGGTGCCGCTCCTCGTCGGCCTGCGCGCGGAGTCCGACCGCACCGAAGTCGCGGACCGGGTGGCGCAGGCGCTGCGCACCGGCGTGGCCCGGGCGGGGCTGGAACGCGCGGGTGCGCATCCGCCGGTGGTCGTGGTCGCGACGGCGGGCGGCTGGGCCGCGGCGAGCGCGGCGCTGCGGCACGCGGCGGAGACGGCGACGGCCGCGCGTGGTTTGAGTGACCGGCCCTGGTACGACGCACGCCGCCTCGACATCGACCTGCTGCTGTGGCGGCTGCGGGAGCACCCGGACCTGGCGGCGTTCGTCGACCGGGCGATCGGGCCCCTGCGGGCCCACGACGCGGCGTCCCGCCCGCCGTTGCTGCCCACGCTCGAGACCTACCTGGCCCACGCGGGCCGCAAGGCGGAGACGGCACGGGAACTGCATCTGAACCGGCAGACGCTCTACAACCGGCTGGCGCGGATCGGGGAGCTGCTGGGAACGGACCTCGAGGACCCGGAGACGGTACTCGCGCTCAGCGTGGCGCTCCGGGCCCGCCGCCACACGCGCTGACGCGCGGGCGCGACGGGGTGGCGCCTGCGGCGGACGTGTTCCCCTCCCCGCCCCTTCCCCCTGTACCGATGTGCGGTCCGCCGGACCCGGTACCGCGCTCCGCGCGGTGTTTCGGGGGCTCCGCCCCCGGACCCCGCGCCTCAAACGCCGGCGAGGCTGGATGAGCCCCCACCCCTCGGACCGACCCCGCAAAGCGAAATCCAACCCGCCCGCAGGCACCCCCTACGCCTGACGGCACACGAGGCACCCCCACCCAGACCCCACGCCCCGAACACCGACCAGACTGGACGAGCCCCCACCCCTCGGACCGACCCCGCAAAGCGAAATCCAACCCGCCCGCAGGCACCCCCTACGCCTGACGGCACACGAGGCACCCCCACCCACGGCCGCCGGGCCGTAGGGGCGATTGAGGCCACCGCGCGACAGGGTGGGACAACGGCCCGGCCCGCACGGCGGCAACGGGCCCGCCGAGGCGGCACGGGGCCCGGGGCATGCCCCCGGTTTCGGGAAAGGGGCGGGGTGGGGAACAGCGCCGCGGCTACGGACGCGCCGCCAGCTCGTCGTACACGCTCAGAACCTGCACCACCGTCTCGTCCTCCGTCGGCCACGTCCGCGCCTGCGCCCGGCCCGCCTCCGACAGCCGCTCCCGCCGCTCCGGGTCCGACAGCAGCCGCGCCACCGCCGCCGCCAGCGCGACGGAGTCACCGACGGGCACCAACTCGGCCGCCTCGCCGACGAGTTCCGGCGTACCACCGACCGCCGTCGCGACCAGCGGCACGCCAAGCCGCAGTGCCTCCTGGGCGAACAGGGCGCGCCCCTCCCAGCGGGAGGGCAACACGGCGACGTCCGCCGTGGCCAGCAGCTCGGGGACGTCGTCGCGGCGGCCCAGCAGCACGACCGGCAGGTCCTCGTCCGTGATGCGGCGCCGGAGCCTCGCCCGCTCCGGCCCCTCCCCCGCGATCATCAGCAGCGGCTCCGGATCGAGGCGGCGCCAGGCACCGGCGGCGTCGAGGAGGGTCCCGTGGCCCCGGTTCCGCCCGAGCGCGCCGACAGCCACCAGCAGCGGGCGCCCGACGACGCCGAGTTCGGCGCGGAGCTTCCCGTCCCCGGCGGGCACCTCCTGGGACGCCAGGGGCGTCGCCACCGGAGCGAGCCTGGCGTCGCGGGCGCCGCACGCACGCGCCCGGTCGACCAGTTCCGAGCATGTGCCGAGGACGACCGCCGCCGCGCGCGCCGCTCTGCGCTCCAGCAGCCGGATGACCGCCGCCCGCGCGCCGCCCGCGTCGTGGGCCCGGGTGTGCCAGGTGACGACGAGCGGAGGGTGGGGGCGCAGCCCGCCGAGGGCGAGCGAGGCGCGTACGGCGGCGTTCAGTCCGTGTGCGTGGACCACGTCCGCCTCGGCACATGCCGCCCGCAGTGCGCCGACCGCCGCCGGGTCGCTCCGGCGGGGGACGGGCACGAAGTGGGCGCCCGCGCCCTGGAAGTCGTAGGCGTGGTCGGTCCCGGCGGGAGCGCACACCGTCACCCCCACACCGCGCGCCGTGAGCCCTGCGGCCAGTGACCTGACGTGCGCGCTGCTGCCCGCACTTGTGCCGCCAAGCACTTGGACCGTACGCAGCTGTGTCACTCGCCAAGGATGCCAGTCCGTACGGACGTTCCGGCACCGTCCGGGTGTCGTGCCTGTGTACGGCGGCCGGTCCGGTCGACCGGATCACCCACATAGGTGATTTCCGGTCGGTCCGGGGCAGCGACCCAGGGTCCTTCGTCGGGATCAGGCCGGATCCGTGAGTGGTCCCCCGTAGGGGGCTGGTGCCGTGCGTCGCAAGGCTTAGCAAGGAGCCCACATGGAGGGGTCACCTCCCTTGCGCGCGGAGGGCTACGGAGGAGTCGGCGACCGACGACAACGCGGTGTGGGAGGCACCTCCCGCGCCGAAGGCCGCGGGAGGTGCGATGCCAGGGCACGCGAGCCCGGCAAGACCCGAACGAGGGGCCCTAGCCGTCCGCGCGTGCTGTCGCCAGGAGTTCCTCCGCGTGGGCGCGGGCGGTCTCGGAGTTCTCCTGACCGGCCAGCATCCGCGACAGCTCCCGTACCCGGTCCTCGCCCTCGAGGACCGTGACGCCGCTCCTGGTGACCGTGCCGTCGTTGGTCTTCTCCACCAGCAGCTGCCGGTCCGCGAACGCGGCGACCTGGGGCAGGTGGGTCACCACCACCACCTGTGCCGACTTGGCCAGTTTGGCGAGCCGGCGACCGATCTCGACGGCCGCCTTGCCTCCCACGCCCGCGTCGACCTCGTCGAAGAGGTACGTCGGCACCGGGTCGGTGCCCGCGAAGACGACCTCCACGGCGAGCATCACCCGGGACAGTTCACCGCCCGAGGCCCCCTTGGCGATCGGCCGGGGCGGGGCTCCGGGGTGCGGGGCGAGGAGCAGTTCGACCTCGTCGACGCCGGAGGGGCCGTACGCCACGGACCGGCCGCCGACCTCGACACCCGAAGCCTCGTCGGCGGACTCCGTCTGCCGGATCTCGAACGACACCCGGGCGTGCGGCATCGCGAGGGAGGCGAGCTCCGCCGTCACCGCCTCGGCGAAACGTGCCGCCGCTTCCGTGCGGGCGTCCGTCAATGCCTGGGCGAGCCCGGAAAGTTCACGGCGCAGCGCGTCCCGTTCCGCGGTCAGCTCGCCGATGCGGTCGTCGTCGTTGTCCAGTTCGGTGAGACGGGCGGCGCCGTCCTCCGCCCAGGCGAGCACGGCGGCGATGTCCGCTCCGTACTTCCGGGTGAGCTGTGTCAGCGCGGCCCGCCGCTCCTCCACGGCGGCGAGCCGCAGCGGATCGGCGTCCAGGTTGTCGGCGTATCCGGCGAGCTCGCCGGCCACGTCGCCGAGCAGGATCGAGATCTCGCCGATCCGGTCGGCGAGCGCCGCCAGCGCCGGGTCGTGGGACCGTACGGCCTCCAGTGCCCGTCCCGCGCCGGCGACGAGTGTCGTGGCGTCGACGACCTCCGGGTCCTCCGGGTTGCCCGCGAGGGCGGCATGGGCGACGGACGCGGCGGACGCGAGCGCCTCCGCGTGCCCGAGCCGCTCCGCCTCCGCGGCGAGCTCGACGTCCTCACCGGCCCGCGGCTCCACACCGGCGACCTCGTTCAGGCCGAAGCGCAGCAGGTCCGCCTCCTGGGCGCGTTCACGAGCGCGCGTGGTCAGCTCGTCGAGTTCCGCGCCGGCGGCACGCAGGCGCCGGTAGGCGGCCGCGTATTTGGCGTGCGCGCCGCTGACGGCGTCGCCCGCGTACCGGTCGAGGGCCTCGCGCTGCCGGGCGGGGCGCAGCAGGCCCTGCTGGTCGGTCTGGCCGTGCACGGCGACGAGCTCGTCGGCGAGCTCGGCCAGCGTGCCGACCGGCACGGAGCGTCCCCCGAGGTGGGCGCGGGAGCGTCCCTCGGCGGAAACGGTACGGCTGATCAGGAGCGTGCCGTCGTCGAGCTCGGCGCCCGCCTCCTGCGCGCGCAGCGCGGCGGGGGCGTCGGCGGGGACGCTGACCCGCCCCTCCACCACGGCCGCCTTCGCGCCGATCCGCACCAGAGCGGGGTCGGCACGCCCGCCGAGCAGCAGCCCGAGGCTGGTGACGACCATCGTCTTACCGGCGCCCGTCTCGCCGGTCACCGCCGTGAATCCGGGTGACAGCTCGACAACAGCGTCGTCGATGACCCCGAGTGACCGTATCCGCATCTCCTCCAACACGGACACGACCATACGAGGTCCGCCCCCCGGTGTGCGACGGGCCCCGGCCTCCGATTCACTCTCCCGGGACGGAACGGCTCAGTGCGGGGCCCCGCGCCAGCCGGAAACCGGCAGGGCGAATTTAGCGACCAGCCGGTCCGTGAACGAGGCGTGGTGCAGCCTGGCGAGCCGTACGGGCACGGCACCGCGCCGCACCACCACCCTTGCGCCCGACGGCAGTTCGACGGTTCTGCGCCCGTCGCACCACAGCACCCCGTGCGGGGTGTTCGGCTGGACCTCGACCGCCAGTGTCGACTTCGGGGAGGTCACCAGCGGCTTCGCGAACAGGGCGTGTGCGCTGATCGGCACCATGAGGAGCGCTTCCACCTCGGGCCAGACGACGGGGCCGCCGGCCGAGAAGGCGTACGCGGTCGAGCCCGTCGGCGTGGCGCAGACGATCCCGTCGCAGCCGAAGCCGGTCACGGGACGGCCGTCGATCTCGAGGACGACCTCCAGCATCCGCTCGGCGGAGACCTTCTGGACGGCCGCCTCGTTCAGCGCCCAGTCGCGATGCACGATGTCGCCGTTGCTGTGCACGACGACATCGAGCGTCATGCGCTCCTCGACGTCGTAGGCACGGGACACGACCCGGTCGACCACCCGGTCGAGGTCGTCGCGCTCCGCCTCCGCGAGGAAGCCCACCCGGCCCAGGTTGACGCCGAGCATCGGTACGCCCGAGGCGCGGGCGAACTCGGCGCCGCGCAGGAGTGTGCCGTCGCCGCCGAGCACGATGAGCAGCTCACAGCCGTCCAGTACCTCAGGGGTCGCCTCTGCGACGGTCTCGACGGAGGCGGGCAGCGGCAGGTCCTCCGCCTCCGCCTCCAGCACGCGTACACCGATGCCGTGGCGCAGCAGCCCTAGGACGACCAGCTCCGCACTGCGGATCGCCGCCGGCCGCCCGGTGTGCGCGAGCAGGAAGACAGTGCGTGCTGCTGCCGGCTCTGAAGTTGTGGTCAACGAGGTCCCTCCGCCACTGCACGGTCGACGTCCGCAGGATCGAGCTCGGGCGCATCCGCCCGGAGCCAGAGAAAGTATTCGACGTTCCCCGAGGGTCCCGGTAGAGGGCTGGCAGTGACGCCCCGCACTCCGAGCCCGAGCTTGGCCGCCCGTTGTGCCACCGCCCGTACCGCTTCGGCCCGCAGTTCGGGGCTGCGCACCACTCCGCCGCTGCCCAGGCGCTCCTTGCCGACCTCGAACTGCGGCTTGACCATCAGCACGAGATCCGCGTCGGGTGCGCTGCAGCGGACCAGCGCGGGCAGCACGAGCCCGAGCGGGATGAAGGAGAGGTCCCCCACCACAATGTCCACCGGCACTCCGTCGATCGTCTCCAACGTCATTTCACGCACGTTGGTACGGTCCTTGACGGTGACGCGTTCATCGCTCTGCAGGGACCATGCGAGCTGTCCGTACCCGACGTCCACGGCGACGACGTGCGCCGCTCCGGAACGCAGCAGCACGTCGGTGAATCCGCCGGTCGACGCCCCAGCGTCCAGGGCACGCCGCCCCTCGACCCGCAGCCCCAGCGGTACGAAGGCGGCCAGCGCGCCGGCGAGTTTGTGCCCGCCCCGCGAGACGTAGTCGGGGTCGCTGTCGTCGGCCGCGACGACGATGGCGGCGGCCTTCTCGACCTGGGTGGCGGGTTTGGTCGCCACCGTGCCGCCGACCGTCACCCGGCCCGCGGCGATCAGCTGGCTCGCGTGCTCGCGCGAGCGCGCGAGTTCCCGGCGTACCAGCTCCGCGTCGAGTCGAAGACGGGCCACTCGTGCCACGTTCGGTTCAGCTCCTGTGGTTGTGCGATTCCGGACGGGGCCCCGGGCGGGTGTCCAGCGCGGTCAGCGCGTCCCTGAGCCCCCGGTGTACATCCTCGTACACCTCGAGGTGTCCGTCAGCGGCGAGGTGGTCGGCATCGGCCAGCCGCTCGAGCAGCGCGTCGACCCCGGCGTCACCGGTGGGCACGCGCGGTACGCCGAGGGGTGCGGGAGCGGCGGGGGTGTCGGGGGTGGCGGCCGCGGGTTGCGGCGCGGAGGCAGTCGCGGAAGGCGGCACGGATTCCTGCGCGGCATCCCGCACGGAGTCCTGCGCGGCACCCCGCGCGGCGTCGGTCTCCGCCGGCTCCGGGCCCCGGGGCATCGAGTCGCTCATGCCAAGACGCTACCGTGACGGCCTGCGGTACCGTCGCTGGCGATGGCCACCACGCAGGAGTGCCGCAGCGCGCTCGACAGACTCTCGGACAATCTGGCGAAGGCGGACGGCGACGTACGGAGCGCTGCCGCCCTCGACCGTTCCCTCAGCTGCCACATCACGGACCTGGACGTCACGTTCAGCGGCCGACTGGCGAACGGCCGGATCGAGGTGACCGACACCGCGCAGGGGCCGCCTTCCCAGAAGGCCCAGATCCGTCTGGCGATGGCGGGCGACGACCTGCTGTCGATGGTGGACGGATCGCTGCACTTCGCGAAGGCGTGGGCGGCGGGCCGGGTCCGCCTGGAGGCCGGCTTCCGGGACCTCATCCGCCTGCGTGCGCTGCTCTGACGGGACGACTGCGCGAACGTGGACAGGGCCCGCCCGCGATCGAGGCGCGGGAGTACGGGTACCTCACCCGACCCGCACCCCGCTCCCCCTCCGAGACGACGCCGGAACCACCAGCGGCGTCCCGGACTCCGGGTCGTCGATGATCCGGCTCCTGACCCCGAAGACCTCCTCCACCAGCTCCGCCGTGACCACCTCGGCCGGCGGCCCCTCGGCCACCACCTTTCCCTCCCGCAGCGCGACGAGGTGCGTGGCGTAGCGCGCGGCCTGGTTGAGGTCGTGGAGAACGGCGACGAGCGTGCGCCCCTGCGCCTCGTGCAGTTCCGCGCACAGGTCGAGGACCTCGAGCTGGTGCTGGATGTCGAGGAACGTCGTCGGCTCGTCGAGCAGCAGCAGCGGCGTCTGCTGCGCGAGCGCCATCGCGATCCAGACCCGCTGACGCTGACCGCCGGACAGTTCGTCCACGTAACGGTCCGCCAGTTCACCGACCCGTGTCGCGGCCATCGACTCCTCGACGATCCGCTCGTCCTTCGGCGACCACTGGCGCAACAGGCCCTGGTGCGGGTAGCGCCCGCGTGCCACCAGGTCGGCGACGGTGATCCCGTCGGGGGCGACGGACGACTGCGGCAGCAGGCCCAGCGTCCGCGCGACCTTCTTCGCCGGCAGCGAGTGGATGGCCTGCCCGTCCAGCAGGACCTGCCCCTGTGCCGGCTTGAGCATCCGGGAAAGCGCGCGCAGCAGTGTGGACTTGCCGCACGCGTTCGGGCCGACGATCACGGTGAAGGAGTTGTCGGGTATCTCCACCGACAGGTCCTCGGCGATGACCCGCTGGTCGTAGCCGAGGGTGACCGATTCCGCGGTGAGGCGCTGTCGCTGCATCGTCGTCGTACTCCTGGGATCCTGTGTCTTCGGGCCTGCGGTAGAGGTGGCGAAGGGCGTCGGCGTCATATCCGGCCCGCCTTGCGCTCGGTGACGAGCAGCCAGAGCAGGTAGCCGCCGCCGAGCACCGCCGTGACGACGCCGACCGGCAGCATCCGGTCGCCGAAGGCGTTGGTGGCGATCCAGTCCGCGACGAGGAGCAGCGCCGCGCCCATGAGGGCGGCCGCGGCCAGGTTCGGTCCCGGCGAGCGGGTGAGGCGGCGTGCCAGCTGCGGCGCGCTGAGCGCCACGAAGGCGATGGGCCCGGCGGCGGCCGTGGCGACCGCGATGAACAGGACGCCGGATCCCATGAGCACGACACGGGTGCGTTCGACGGGCACGCCCAGGGCGTAGGCCGCGTCGTCGCCCATCTCCAGCATCCGCAGCGGCCGTCCGTGCGCGAACACGACCGGCATCAGGACCACGCACATGCCGACGAGCGGCCACACCTGCGCCCAGTCGCGTCCGTCGAGCGAGCCGGTCATCCAGAGCGTCGCCCTGGTGGCGTCCACCAGGTTGGCCTTGGTGATCAGGAAGTGGATCACCGCGGTGAGCATGGCGGCGACGCCGATGCCGACGAGCACCAAGCGGAAGCCCTGCACCCCGCGCTTCCACGCCAGGGTGTAGACGGCGATGCCGGTGACGATTCCGCCGGCGACCGCACCGCCCGCCACGGCGAGTGAACCGCCGCCGAAGAGCACGATCACGGTGAGCGCGCCGACGGTGGACCCCTGCGAGAAGCCGATGACGTCGGGGCTGCCGAGCGGGTTGCGGGACAGCGACTGGAATACGGCGCCGCTCAGCGCGAGGGAGGCGCCGACGAGGACCGCGACCAGCACTCGCGGCAGCCGCACGTCCTGGACGATGAACTCCTGTGCCGCCGTGCCGTTTCCGAGGAAGGTATTGACCACGTCGCCGAACGACATGGGGAAGTCGCCGCTGCCGACGAGGACGACCGCGACGGCCGCCGCGACCGCGCCGAGCAGCAGGACGACCGCGGCCGCGCGGGAGTCCACCCGTACGGAGAGCCCGCCGGGCGTGCGGAGTGCTTTCACGGCCTTCACAACTGGGCCATCCTCTTGCGGCGTACGAGTTGGATGAAGACCGGCCCGCCGATCAGCGCGGTGACGATGCCGACCTGCAGTTCGGAGGGGCGGGTGACGACCCGGCCGACGACGTCGGCGCCGAGCAGCAGCACGGGTGAGAGGACCGCCGCGTACGGCAGGATCCAGCGCATGTCGGGGCCGGTGAGGGCACGGACCACATGCGGGATCATCAGCCCGATGAAGACGATCGGCCCGCAGGCGGCGGTCGCCGCACCGCACAGCAGGGTGATGGCGGCCATCGACAGGATGCGGGTGCGGGTCAGGTGCGCGCCCAGCGAGCGGGCGGTGTCGTCGCCCATCTCCATCGCGTTCAGCGGCCGGGCCAGCAGCAGGGAGAGCACCAGTCCGACGGCGACGAACGGCACGATCTTCCTGATGGTCTCCATGTCGGCGGAGGCGAGCGAGCCGACCGTCCAGAAGCGCAGCCGGTCGAGGGCGGCCGCGTCGAGGAGCTGGACGGCGTTGATGTAGCCGTACAGCGCGGCGGTCGCGGCCGTGCCGGCGAGCGCTAGTCGCACGGGGGTGGCGCCTCGGCTGCCGCCGAGGACGTACACGGCCGCGGACACCACCGCCGCGCCCAGGAAGGCGAACCACACGTAGCCGGTGAGCGACGTGACGCCGAAGAAGCTGATCGCGGAGACGACGGCGGCCGACGCTCCGGCGCTCACACCCAGCAGGCCGGGTTCGGCCAGGGGGTTGCGGGTGAGCGCCTGCATGACCGCGCCGGAGACGCCGAGGGCCGCGCCGACGATCAGCCCGAGCAGGGTCCTCGGTACGCGGACGTCCCTGATGATCACGTCGTTGCCGGTGCCCGTGTTGTGGAACAGTCCGTCCCACACGTCGGACACGGGAATCGCCTTGGCGCCGACGGCGATGCTCGCGACGCAGATCAGCAGCAGGATGACGAACGACACCAGCAGCCCGGTGGCACGCAGGGCGTGACGCTTGGGGGTTGCGGGTGCGGATTCGGACTCCGCGCTCCGTTTCGGGGGACTGTCGACCAACACGCGGTTAGGTTAGCCTACCCTCGCATGATGCTTCCGCCGGGCTGACCGGCCCCCCAGAACTCAAGGCCCTGCGCCACCCCCCAAAGCGGCGCCGCCCACCGAGCCGGTCACAACCCCAGCCGGGCCAGGGCCTTCCCGGCGTCGAGCGTGCAGGCACCGTCGCCCCCGTTCGTCCACGCGGCACCGCAGAGCGCCCGCAGCCCGTCCAGCGGTTCGCCTTCGCCGTCCAGCGCCAGCTCCTCGCCGCGCACCGAGGCGGTCCATCCGCCACAGCGGAACGCACCGTCCGACTCCGCCACTTCGGGCTGCCCCGTCAGCATGCCCCGCAGATCCGCGTCGACGTAGGTCGGCCGGTGCTGCGGCACGGCCGCGAGCAGTTGTGCCGCGTCCGTCACCCCGGTCAGCACGAGCAGCGAGTCGACACCCCCGTTGAACGCGCCCTCGATGTCGGTGTCCAGCCGGTCACCCACGACCAGCGGCCGCTCCGCCCCTGTACGGAGGATCGTCTCCTTGTGCATCGGCGGCAGCGGCTTGCCCGCGATCTGCGGCTCCGCGCCCGTCGCGATCCGTACGACCTCGACCGCCGCGCCGTTGCCGGGCGCGATGCCCCGGGCGCTCGGAATCGTCAGGTCGGTGTTGGACGCGAACCACGGAACACCCCGCGCGATCGCGTAACAGGCCTCGGCGAACCGCCCCCAGGCAAGGTCGGGGCCCCCGTACCCCTGGACGACCGCCGCCGGATCGTCGTCCGCCGACTCCACCGGCTCGAGACCCCGCTCGCGCAGCGCGACCTTCAGCCCCTCGCCTCCGATGACCAGTACACGGGAGCCGGCCGGGACCTGTTCGGAGATCAACCGGGCCACCGCCTGCGCGGAGTTGATCACATCGCCGGCCTCCGTCGGGATGCCGAGCTCGGTCAGATGCCCGGCCACCACGTCGGGTGTGCGCAGCGCGTTGTTCGTGACGTACGCCAGGTGCATGCCCTGCGCCCGGGCCGTCGCCAGCGACTCGACGGCGTGCACGATCGCCTCGCCGCCCGCGTACACCACCCCGTCGAGGTCGAGCAGGGCAGTGTCGTACGCCTCGCTCAGCGCCCTCGCGCTCGCACTCGGCCGGTTCGCGCCCTGCTGACTCATCCGTCTCCGCTCCTCACCGCTCTCCGTACCCGGTGCCCGGGTACGCTCCCCCGATCATCGCTCATCGCCAGGTACACATACGATGCACTGATGAACAACGAAGGTCCTGCGGCCAATGGCGGTCTGCATCTGATCCCGTTCCGTGGACTGCGCTACGTCCCGGAGCGGGTGGGCAGCCTCGCCGCCGTGACCTCGCCGCCGTACGACGTCGTCGTCAGACCCGACGGACTTCACCACCTGGAATCGGCGGACCCGCACAACATCGTGCGGCTGATCCTGCCCCAGGCGACGGCCGCCGAGGACCGCAACAGCCAGGCCGCACAGACGTTGACGCGCTGGCTGACGGAAGGCGTCCTGGCGGCGGACGACGAGCCCGCCCTGTACGTGTACGAGCAGCGCAAGGGCGATGTCCTGCAGCGCGGTGTCATCGGTGCGCTGGCACTCTCCGAACCGTCCGACGGCGTCGTCCTGCCGCACGAGGACGTCATGCCCGACGTCGTCGCCGACCGCGCGGCCCTCATGCGCACGACCGCGGCGAACCTGGAACCGCTGCTTCTCACGTACCGCAGCGCCGGCAAGGCCGTCGGCACGACGGCCGTCATCGAACGCACCATCCGACGCGCACCGCTGCTGTCCACCACCACGGAGGACGGCTTCAGCCACCGGCTGTGGCGCGTCACGGACGCGGCCGAACTGGCCGAGGTCCAACGTGACCTGGCGCAACGTCAGGCGATGATCGCCGACGGCCACCACCGCTGGGCCACGTACCTGCGGCTCCGCGCGGAGCACAGGGCGCCCGGCCCCTGGAACTACGGCCTGGTCCTGCTCATCGACAGCGCCCGCTATCCCCTGCAGGTACGGGCGATCCACCGGGTGCTGCACCGCCTCCCGGCCTCGGAGGCTCTCGCGGCCCTGACCGGTTCCTTCCGGGTCCGGCAGCTGGACGTGCCCCTGCCACAGGCACTCGACCGCCTCGCCGAGGCGGCCGGCGAGAGCAACGCCTTCCTCCTCGCCGGGGACGGCACCTTCCATCTCGTCGACCGGCCCGACGCCGCGCTGCTCGGCCGCACGGTCCGGGACGACCGCCCGGAGGCCTGGCGCATGCTGGACGCGACGGTGCTGCACTCCACTCTCCTGGAACACATCTGGCAGATTCCGGATGCTCCGGAACACATCGCCTACATCCACGATGCCCGGGCGGCGGTCACCAAGGCGGAGCGGGACGGCGGCACGGCGGTGCTGATGCACCCGGTGCGGGAAGAGGTGGTCAGGGACCTGGCGCTCGCGGGCGTGACCATGCCGCGCAAGTCGACGTCGTTCGGGCCCAAGCCGGCGACGGGGCTGGTGCTCAGGAGCCTCACGCTGGACCGGCAGGGCTGACGGAAGCGAAAACGAGTGAGGGCGGCACCCGTTGACCGGGTGCCGCCCTCACTCATGTGCAGCCGAGCCGCTACGACTGGTCGTCGGAGCGGTCCGTACCCGGCGCCGGCTCCTCGCTGTCGCTGTCGCTGTCGCTGTCGCTGTCGCTGTCGACAGTCTTCACGTCGCCGTCGTGCCGGCCGTGCTCGTTCTGCTCGTCCTGCTCGTCGTCGTGGAAGGCGTCGACGAACTCGACACCGTCCATCTCGGCGAGCCTGTCGGACGCGTCGGTGGCGCCGTCCTTGTCGGCCTCGAGTGCCTTCGCGAACCACTCCCGGGCCTCGTCCTCCCGACCGGCGGCGAGCAGCGCGTCGGCATAGGCGTACCGGAGTCGAGCGGTCCAGGGCTGTACGGAGCTGGAGGCCAACTCCGGGCTCTGCAGGGTCACGATGGCCGCGTCCAGCTGCCCCATGTCCCTGCGCGCTCCGGCGGCCACGAGACGCATCTCGACCTGGCCGGCCTTGTCCAGCTTCTGAACCTCGGGCTCGCCGGCCATCGCCAGCGCCCGCTCGGGGCGGCCCAGGCCGCGCTCGCAGTCCGCCATGACGGGCCAGAGCTCGACCGTGCCGGTCATCCGTCGGGCCGCGCGGAACTCGGCCAGCGCCTCGGAGTACTTCTGCGTCGCATACGCGGCGAAGCCGGCGGCCTCGCGCACGGCGGCGACACGAGAAGCGAGCCGCAGCGCGATACGGGAGTACGCGTACGCCTGCTCAGGGTCCTCGTCGATCAGGTTCGCGACCATGACCAGGTTGCGGGAGACGTCCTCGGCGAGGCCCTTGGGCAGGCTCTGGAGCTCCTGGCGGACGTCCTTGTCGATCTCGTCGCCGGTGACGTCGTCCGGGATCGGCAGACGCTTGATCGGCTCGCGATCGGGACGGTCCCGGTCGTCGCGCCGCCCGTAGCCACCACGGTCGCCCCGGTCACCACGGTCGTCACGGGACCCGCGGTAGCCACCGCGGTCACCGGGACGGTCGTCGCGGCGAGGGCCGCGGAAGCCGCCTCGGTCGTTGTCACGGCGGGCGGGACCACCGCGGTCGCCGGAACGGTCGTCACGTCGGAAGCTGCCGCCGCCACCGCTGCCACCGGGGCGACCGCCCCGGTCGTCACGGCGGTCATCACGCCGGTCGTCGCGACGGAAACCACCGGGACGCTCATCCCGGCGGTCATCACGGCGCTCGTCGCGACGGAAACCACCCGGGCGCTCATCCCGGCGGTCATCACGGCGCTCGTCACGGCGGAAGCCGCCCGGACGCTCGTCACGACGGTCGTCACGCGGACCGCGGTATCCACCACGGTCGTCGTCACGGCGGAACCCACCCTGACGGTCATCACGCCGCGGGAAACCACTCTGACCGGACCGGTCGTCACGACGAACCTCACGGCGGTCGTCACGACGGTCGTCGCGACGGAAACCACCCGGGCGCTCATCCCGGCGGTCATCACGGCGCTCGTCACGGCGGAAGCCGCCCGGACGCTCGTCACGACGGTCATCGCGCGGACCGCGGTATCCACCACGGTCGTCGTCACGGCGGAACCCACCCTGACGGTCATCACGCCGCGGGAAACCACTCTGACCCGACCGATCGTCACGACGGAAGCCACCGCCACCCCCGGGGCGACCGCCCCGGTCGTCACGACGGTCATCGCGACGGAAGCCGCCCGGACGCTCGTCACGACGGTCGTCACGAGGACCACGGTATCCACCACGGTCGTTGTCACCGCGCCCGAATCCACCCCGGTCACCGGGACGGTCGTCACGTCGGAAGCTGCCGCCCCGGTCGTCGCGACGGTCGTCGCGACGGAAGCCACCGCCACCACCGGCAGGTCGGCCGCCACGGTCGTCACGAGGACCGCGGTATCCACCGCGGTCGTCTTCACGACGGGGGCCACGGTCACGATCCCTGTCGCGGTCGTCGCGACGGAAGCCACCGCCACCACCGGCACCGCCGGGACGACCGGCACCGCCACCAGGGCGACCGCCACGGTCGTCACGGGCCCCACGGAAGCCACCACGGTCACCACGGTCGTTGTCACGACGGGGACCACGGTCCCTGTCGTCGCGACCGCCGCGGAAGCCGCCCCTGTCACCACCGTCGCTGCGACGCGGCTCGCGTTCCGGACGATCGTCGGAAGAGTTGGGGGACATCGGTGTGACTCCTGTCTTCGGGTACCACAGTCATTCTCGCGCAGCCGGCCATCGGACGCGCTTCGTCATTCTCGGCAAAACAAAAAGGACCCTTGGTCCAGCGTGAACGCTGGACCAAGGGTCCTGAAAGATTGTTCGGCGGCGTCCTACTCTCCCACAGGGTCCCCCCTGCAGTACCATCGGCGCTGAAAGGCTTAGCTTCCGGGTTCGGAATGTAACCGGGC